>CAVQME010000001.1:0-725370 GCA_963713545.1 uncultured Actinomycetes bacterium
ATGAGCCGTGCTGGACTCGAACCAGCGACCCTCGGATTAAAAGTCCGGTGCTCTACCAACTGAGCTAACGGCCCATATGGAGGGACGATTGTAGCCCCGGGCCCGGTGGGTGTCAACGCGCCGAGCGCCAAGCCGGGGCCCCGGTGGCGCAGCTTCACGTGCGTCGCTCCGCATGCCACGTGCTTCCTGCTGGTCTCGGCCTCCGGGACGGCTTTCAAGGAGCGCCTGTCGGCTACGAAATCGTAATCCAGTATTTACATATGGTTTATACCCAGGCGGGTACACTGCGGACAGGTCAAAACGGGATGCGTCATCGGACGCACGATCGTGCGACGCGGAGCAGGTCAGCGGTCGGCCCTCGACAAAGGTACGGTGCTATGGCAACTGTCAAGAAGAGAGTGGCGACTTTCGCGCTGGCGGCTTCCCTGGCGCTTTTCGCCATATCGTTCGGACTCGCGTATCCCGCAGAGGCTCTCGCCTGGGACAACTGCCCCAAGGGGCTGGTCAACGACCCCTACCCGGGAGCCTGCAGGCGCTACGTCGACACCAACGGTGACGATATCTGCGATCTCTCCCAATCCGAGCCGGTCGAGTCGACCACGACCACCACGGCGCCGAAATCCGAGACGACCACCACCACGCTGGCGGTCACCACCACGACCTCCGGGGAACCGCCGACCGGTGACTGCCCCCTTGGCCCCTGCGCGGGCTGCGGCGCCTGCCTCAGCATCAGCTCGGTCGTCGCCGCCGCAGACACCGACACGCTGGTAGCCTCCAGCGACAGCAACATCGACGGGACAGCGGTCGCGGCCGGGACCATAGCCCTCGCGGCCGCCGGCGACTCCGCGACCACCTCCACCACCACCCCGCCCTCTGGTGGATCGACCGGTAGTTCTGCCACAGACGCAGGCACATCGGCCGACGGTACAACGGTCTCGGCCACCGGCACCGGAGACACCGGCGGAGCCTCGTTCTTCACCGGCTACAACGTGAGTCCTATCGCCATCGCGTTCTTCCTGATCTACGGAGTCAGCTTCGTCCTTCACAAGACCAAGAAGATCAAGGTCACCACCCATCGCAAGATCTGGAACGTGCTCCTGCTGGCGACTTTCCTGATCACGGGTATCTTCGGCTTGATCCTTACCATACAGCTCGACTACGAGCTACCCTTCACGATCCCCTTCGACCTCCTGTTCTGGCACGTGGAGGCGGGGGTGGCCATGACGCTCATCTCCATCTTCCACGTGGGCTGGCACTTCAACTACTACCGCAATCTGCTCCGGCGCAGCCGCAAGACCGTGCGCGCCGCCCGGGCAGCCGAACAGGTCCGGCCCGCCGACCAGGGACAGCTGGTATGGGAGGCGCGCGAGCAGCGCCGTGTGGAACGGGAGGCCCACCGGGGGCAGACAGCGCAGCCGGAACAGGCTATGCGCGCAAATCAAAATCCACGTCCCACGCAGCACCCGCGGCCCGCTCAGAACCCGCGACCATATCTGCCTCCAACGGGTAGACTGGAGCCCGAACCGGACTAGACCGAGCGACGCATGGCGGGTTGCTCGACTCTATGGTGGTAGCTCGACACTGACCAGCCCCCGCGATGAGGCAGTCCTCACCGAAAGGAGCCCGATGTGACCCGGAAGATCGACCTCGAGAACCATTTCGCCTCCGAATCTTGGACTCAAGCGCTCAAGGCCAACGATGGGTACCCGCGGCTCGTGGACGATCCGGATACGAACTACCGGATGCATCCGGTCCCCGGGGTCAACCTTCCCTTCCGGCTCCTGGACAAGCTGCTGGATCTGGACGAAGGACGCATCCAGCTACTCGATGAGGCCGGGATCGATGTGGCCGTGCTGTCGCTGGCGGCCCCGGGTACCGAGCCCCTTCCCCCGGCAGTGGGCACCCGGGTGGCCAGGGAGACCAATGATGCTCTGGCGGAAGCCATCGCCCGCCATCCCGACCGTTTCCAGGGCTACGCCACGCTGGCTCCCAAAGAGGTCGACTCGGCAGTCAAAGAGCTCGAACGCTGCGTCAAGGAACTCGGATTCAAAGGCTGGAACACGCACTCCAACTTCGGCGACTCATACCTGGACGAGAAGCGATACTGGCCTCTTCTGGCCAAGGCGGAGGAATTGAACGTTCCTATCTACCTCCACCCCACCTACCCTATCCTAGCCGAGCTCGGGACCTACGGGCTGGGAGTAGCCGGGCCCAGCTTCGGGTTCGGAATGGAGACGTCGATGGTGGTGATGCGGATGATCGTCGCCGGGGCGTTCGATGCCTTCCCGAACCTCAAGATCATCCTAGGCCACTACGGCGAGGGGTTCCCCTTCATGCTCGACCGAGTGGACCGGCCCTACATCCAAGGGCATGTGCCGGTGGAGCCCGCCGTGGCCCCGAAGCTGCGGCGGATGCCGAGCGACTACCTGCGCGATAACATCATCTCCTCCACCAGCGGCAACTACTCTCCCCACGCCTTCGCCTGCACGCGGGACGCGCTGGGCACGGACAGGATGGTGCTGGGCACCGACTATCCCTTCGAAGCCATGCCGGCCTGCATGGACTTCCTGGCCCGCCAGCCGATGGACGACGCCGACAAGGACCGCCTCTACTGGAAGACCGCCGCCTCCCTGGGGATGGGGGTCTGAGAGCGAACGGTGGGCGCCTGGGCGAACCGCCCGCCTAGTCGGCGAAGTCACACCTACCTGGAGTCGCGCCCGCGCAGCTGGACGAAGGCCCGCCCTTACTCAGCGCGTGGCCGACGGCGCGTCAGCCATCTGTGGCTCGGTCCGAGGGGGTGAGGGGGTTTCGGGAAGAGTCGCACCGGCACTCAGCTCCCGCGTGGCGGCATGAAGGCCCTCTTGTGACAAGCCCTTAGAGGGGCACAGGGGCTTCCTGGAAGAGTCGCACCCGCGCAGCTGGAAGGGGACCCGTCTACCCCTTGGCCCTAGCTTAGTGTCTGAAGTGCCTCCGCCCCGTCACCACCATGGCCATCCCGCGTTCGTTGGCCAAGGCCAGAGACTCGTCGTCCCGCTTCGATCCGCCCGGATGGATCACGCAGGTGGCGCCGGCGTTGGCCGCCACCTCGAGGGCGTCCGGGAACGGGAAAAAGGCATCCGAGGCCACCGCGCAGCCGGCCAGCGGGAAACGGGCCCGCGACACCGCCAAGTTGGCCGAATCCACCCGGCTCATCTGCCCCGCGCCCACGCCCACGGTCATGAGGTCCTTCACCAGGATGATGGCGTTCGACTTCGTGTGCTTCGCCACCCGCCAGGCGAACAGCAGGTCGCCCCACTCCGCTTCTGTGGGAGCCCGGTCGCTGGTCACTTCCATGTTCTCGCGCTGGTCGACCTCGCAGTCCCAATCCTGTACCAGCATCCCCCCATAGACGCGCTTCATGTCGAAGCCGCCGCAGGTATCGCGGTTGTGCTGGCCCGTGAGGATGCGGATGTCCTTCTTCTGGGTGAGGATCTCCATAGCCTCATCCGCGTAACCTGGAGCCCAGAGGACCTCTACGAAGTTGGTGGAGAGCAGCCGGGCCGTAGCTTCGTCGACCACGCGGTTGACGGCGATCACACCGCCGAACGCCGAGATGGGATCGCAGGAGACGGCCTTTTCGTAGGCCGATGCCACCGTTTCCGCCACCGCCACCCCGCAGGGGTTGTTGTGCTTGACGATCACGCAGCACGGCAGGGCGAACTCATCGAGCACTCGGCGGCACGAATCCAGGTCCAGCAGGTTGTTGAACGAGAGCTGCTGCCCGTGGTGCTGTTCGAGAGCGGCGGCCAGGTCCCCGGTCTGCCTCACCTCCGAGTACCAGGCGGCCCGCTGATGCGGATTCTCGCCGTAACGAAGGTCCTTGATCTTGACCAGGTCGAGCATGAGGTAATAGGGGAAATCCTGTTCCTGCTCCCCGAACCAGGTGGCGATGGCCGCATCGTAGTGAGCCGTGTGATGGAAGGCTTTGACGGCCAGCTTGCGCCGCGTCTCCCGCGACAGCTCACCCTCGTTCTCCTTGAGCTCCGTCAGCACGGCGTCGTAGTCATTGGGATCGGTGACTATCCCCACCCCCGCGAAGTTCTTGGCCGCGGCGCGCACCATGCAAGGGCCGCCGATATCGATGTTCTCGACAGCGTCGGCCTCGAGCACCCCGCGCTGGGCGACGGTCGCCTCGAAAGGATAGAGGTTCACGACCACCAGATCGATGGGTTTGATCCCGAGTTCGGCGATGGCTTTCAGGTGACTGGGCCGATCGCGGTCGGCGAGAATGCCGCCGTGTATGGCCGGATGCAGCGTCTTGACCCTGCCGTCCATGATCTCGGGGAAGCCCGTGACCTCAGAGATGCCGGTGATGGGCAGCCCCGCCTCCCGCAGATGACGGGCCGTCCCCCCCGTGGAGATGACCTCGATGCCCAATTCCACCAGCCCACTGACGAAGGGCTCGAGGTCCTGCTTGTCCGAAACCGACACCAGCGCTCGCTTGACCTTCACTCTCTCCTCCTCATCGGCTCCCCGGTCCCGCCTGGCCGGGCCTTGGTCTCTCCCGCTCTCGTCCCCTGGCTCGATCTGAACCGTCGTGCGCCACCGTACGGCGCCGTCTCACGTCGTGTACCCGCTCGACACCGCGCTGCCGTTCGGCACCGCTGCATCGTCTTTCGCTCCTTCGTCGCCCAAGTCTACCTGGACGACCCGGGTTCCCGGAAGCGGTGGTTTGACTCTGCCCGCCGCGATGAGCCGGATGGTAGCCGGCAACAGCACATGCTCCACCGCATGGATGCGAGCAGCCAAGCTCTCCGCAGTGTCGCCGTCACCGACCTCCACTGCTTCTTGAGCTATGACCGGACCCGTGTCCAGCCCCTCGTCCACGAAATGGACGGTGACTCCGGTGACCTTGACCCCGTAGTACACGGCGTCGCTGATGGAGGTCGTGCCCGGGAAGGCCGGGAGCAAAGCCGGGTGCAGGTTGATGATGCGCCAGGGGAAGGCCCGCACGAACGCCGGCGAGACAAGGCGCATGTAGCCGGCGAGGACGATCAGGTCGGCCCGCGCATCACGAATGGCCTCGGCCATGGCCAGGTCGTGCTCCTCGCGGGTGGTATAGCGGTCGGAAGGGAGGACGACGGTAGGGATGCCGGCGGCGCGCGCCCGTTCCAGGGCGCGCGCGCTGGGCACGTCGCTGATTACCAGCGCGACTTCGATGACGGGCGACTCACCGGCCTCGGCGTCCGCCGAGGCCGTGACGGGCGCGGGGGCTGACGAGGCGGCGGACGGGACAGGCGCAGAGGCCGGGGTCGCGGCCCAAGCGGCAGGCGCCGCGGCTACCTCGGCCACCGGGCGCCGGTGCAACTGATCGATGATGGCCTGGAGATTGGTGCCACTCCCAGATGCCAGCACGGCTACCCGGAAGACCGGCGGATCCTCCCTGTCGATGAAGCGGCGCGCGCCTGCGACCCCCGCGGGGGCATCGCCGGCGCCGCCACCGGCAGGCGGCGTGTCACTGCCCAGGGTCACGGCCGCCCGTCCACCGTGATCTTCTCCGTTCCTCGAGCGATCTCGCCCAGCGAGACCACCACTTCCCCGGCCTCCTCCAGCAACGCGACGGCCCGCGCAGCCTCGATTGCCGGGACGACGAGCACGTAGCCGACGCCCATGTTGAAGGTGCTGAACATCTCCCGGTCGGCGATGTCGCCCAAGCGCTGCAGGGCCCGGAAAGCAGGCGGCACGTTCCACGACTCCAACCGGGCCGACAGTCCCTCGGGGATCACACGGGGCAGGTTGCCGATGATGCCGCCGCCCGTGATGTGGGCCATCGCGGCGATGGGCACGCCCCTCTCGATCAGACCGAGCACGCTCCGCACGTAGATCCTGGTAGGTCTGAGCAGCGTCTCGCCAACGGTCTCATCGAAGCCGGGGAACGAATCGTCCATTCCGAGGCCGCTCTTCTCGAGCACCTTGCGGATCAGCGAGTAGCCGTTCGAATGGAAGCCGCTCGAGGCAAGTCCAAGGACTATGTCGCCTTCTCGCACGGCCGACCCGTCGATGAGCTTGTCCCGTTCGCCGAGGCCCACGCAGAAACCGGCCAGGTCGAACTCACCCGGGTCGTACAGGCCGGGCATCTCGGCCATCTCCCCGCCCACCAGAGCGCACGCAGCCTGGCGGCAGCCTTCGGCCACGCCGGCCACGATCTCGGCCATCTCGGCCGGTGAAAGGCGGCCTACAGCCACGTAATCGAGAAACAGGATGGGACGGGCACCGATGGTAAGGACGTCGTTGACCGACATGGCCACCAGATCGATGCCCACCGTGTCGAGCCTGCCGGTCTCCTGCGCCAGGAGCACTTTGGTGCCGACGCCGTCAGTGGCGGTGACCAGCACCGGATCCACCAGGTCCTTGGGTAGCTGGAAGAGACCGGCGAAGCTCCCCAGAGATCCCAGTACCCCGGGGATGTAGGTGCTCTCGGCATCCTTCTTGATCCGGCGGACGGCTTCCTCCCCCGCCTCGATATCCACGCCGGCGGAACGGTAGGTGAGATCGTTCTCCGCGCTACTGGACAACCGGCGCCTCACTCGTGGCCACGGGGACGATAGGAGGCGCGGTCGTACTCGTGGTCCCGGAGACGACGGTCGATGTCACCGGAGCGGTGACCGAGGAGCCGGTCGTGGTCGTGGTTTGTGTGACCGTTGTCGGAGTGGACTCATCGTCACCCAATCCGAGCGAACGCAAGGACGACGGAAGCTGTACCGGTGTAAGGAAGACGATGACGCAGACCACCGCCACCAGACAGCCTCCCGCGATCGCGAGAAGCTTGCGGCTGTGCTCCAGCGCGCCCAGCAGCACGGACAGGAAGAACCCGCTGAGCAAGAAGAAGAGGACTATGCTGACTGAGCTCTTCATGGGACCAGCGTACCAAAACCGGCCTCGCGCCGACAGCCGCACGGGCCTCGGGCAGCGGCAGCCTCCGACAGCCGCCGCACCGCCGCGCGAAGACTCGGGTCGGCAGCCCCCGCCGCCTCGGGCGGTGGACCCACGGGACGGTCGGGTGATACAGTCTCTCCAGCAAGCATGGTGCCTCCGCAGTCAAGCCCCGGGACAGCCCGAGGCTGAGAGGGAAGCCGGTGAGATGCCGGCACGGTCCCGCCACTGTAACCGAGGCTCCGTCCGAACAAGCGATGCGGCCCTCCGATGGCCGCCCGGTCGCGACGTCGGGCAGGGACCTCGGGAGTCAGATACCTGCTGTAGAGGAGGAGCAGACGCTTTCCGCGGAGAGAGCGCACTCCGCCCTGATGTCGCGGGGCGCCGACTCGGTTCGACCAGGTCATGGTCCGGCCGGGGAGTAGCCAACCTGCTCTCCACCATCTTGCGGACCATTGACCATAGGTTGAACCGAAAGGAGTCCGCATGAACGGACACCGGACGCCGCGCCGCACATCGGCGGGGCCCCACCTGCTGCCTTCCCGGCAGCGCTCGTCGTCGCTCACCCTCCTGCTCTTTGCCATCCTGGCGTGCGCCCTGATCCTGGGAGGCGCGCTGTTGGTCGTCGGCTGCGGGTCCGACGAAAGCGCGAGCGATGACACCGGACAGAGCGCGGCCACCGAGACCACGGGGGCCGCATCGGACGATGCGACCGATGACACTGCGGTGTCGACGACCGCAGCGACCGCCCCGGAACCGGCCGAGGGCACCTTCCCCGTAGACCTGACCGACGACAACGGGACCAGCGTCACCATCGAGGCGAAGCCCATGCGCATCGTCTCCACCGCTCCTGCCAACACCGAGACGCTCTTCGCCCTCGGGGTGGGGGACCGCGTGGTCGGCGTGACTTCTCTCGACGACTACCCGCCTGAGGTGGCCGACATCGCCAAGATCGGCGACTTCCAGGCCAACACCGAAGCGATCATGGCCCTCAGCCCCGATCTCGTGGTGGGCTACTCGGGAAACGAAGAGGCCCTCGCCCCAGTCCAGGCCGCCGGAGCAGCTGTGCTCATACTCAATCCTATGACTCTCGAGCAGGTCTACGCCAACATCACCACGGTGGGTGCGGCTACCGGAGCCACTGGAGCGGCCGCCGACCTGGTGGAATCGATGAAGGCGGAGATACGAGAGGTCTCCGAGGCCGCGGCGGCAGCGGGGGAATCCCCCACCGTGTTCTACGCGCTCGACAACACATTGTGGACCGCCGGGCCCGGTTCGTTCGTGGACGAGTTGCTGAGCTTGGTGAACGTCACTAACGTGGCTGCGGCACCTGGCGCCGATGGAGCTGCCGCCCAGCCCTACTACCAGTTCGCTCCCGAGCAACTAGTCGCGGCAGACCCTGACGTGATCCTCCTCCCCGGCAGCATTTACATGACGGCCGATGAATTCACGTCCGACCCGCGTTTCGCCGGACTCACCGCGGTGAAGGAGGGCCGGGTCGTCGTGGTCGACGACGTGCTGATAACGCGGCCGGGGCCACGCATCGGAGAAGGCCTCAAGATCCTGGCGGAAGCCATACATCCCGGAGCGCTCTAGCCCTCGGGATCACGACCGTTCTTGGCGCCGGCTCCCCGCGCTCGGGGAGCCGGCGCCGGGTGGGGGCGCAGGCCCCGGAGGGCCCGCGCCCCGGTCGAGACAGGAGTCGCGACTGTGGCTGCGAGTAGCGATCGCCGCAGGAACTACCGCCTGGTCATGGCGGTCCTGGTGGCCGCCCTGGTGGCGGCCGTGCTCACCGCCGGAGTGGTCGGGGCGGCAGGCCTGTCTGTCGCCGAAGCCTTGCGGGCCCTCGGTGGCCTGATCCGGCAGGGGACCGACGCTGTTGGCGACTTCCCGGAGTGGGCCCCCCGCCTCCTGTTCGACCTGCGTTTGCCCCGCATCTTACTGGCCATCATCACGGGCGCCGCGCTGTCCACCGCCGGCGCCTCGTTCCAGGGCGTGTTCCGCAACCCGCTGGCCGAGCCCTACCTACTCGGCGTGTCGGCCGGCGCCGGGCTGGGCGCCACGATCGCCATCGTCGGGAAACCACTCACTGCCCTCGGCATCTACGCCGTCCCCCTCCTGGCCTTCGTCGGGGCGACTGCGGCAGCTTTCCTGGTCTACCGGCTCGCCACCTTCGGTGGCCGCACCGGCATCGCCTCTTTGCTGCTATCCGGGGTGGCAGTCGGCTCCACCCTCACGGCAATCATGTCGTTCCTCATGGTGGCCACGGAAAGCGACCTCCACACCGTGATGGTCTGGCTGATGGGCGGCCTTACCACCGCCAACTGGACCAAGGTGTACATCACGCTGCCGGTCGTGGGGGCCGGCTTCATCTACATGATGCTCATGGCGCGGAGGATGAACCTGCTCCTGATGGGCGAAGACCGCGCCCGTGAACTGGGGGTGGATAGCCAGCGCACCCGGCGTAGCCTGATGATCGTCGCCGCGCTCACCACGGCGGCCGCGGTGGCCTTCTCCGGCCTCATCGGCTTCATAGGCCTGATGGTCCCCCACATCATGCGGCTCCTGGTCGGGCCGGACCACCGCCGCCTTCTCCCTGCTGCAGCCCTTTTCGGGGCACTACTCCTGCTGGTCGCCGACACGGTGGCCCGCACCGTTCTCGCTCCGGCCGAGATCCCGGTGGGGATCATCACCGCGGCCACCGGGGGACCCTTCTTCCTCTACCTGCTGCGCGCACGGAAGGGGGCTTGACGTGGACGACGGCCTGATGCCCCGCATGGAACCCGGCGCGGGCCCCGACCTGAGGCCCGACGCGGCCCGCGGTCCGACGGGTCACGTCCCAACCGACGTACCGGTGTTCGACGTCCGCGGGCTGGAAGTCGCGCTGGGAGGGCAGCCGGTGCTCGGTCCCCTCGACCTCCAGATGGAGCGCGGGTCGTTCCTGGGCATCCTGGGCCCCAATGGCTCGGGCAAGACCACCCTGCTTCGCGCACTCACCGGGGGCGTCAAGCCGTCGGCGGGCGAGGTCTTGCTGGAGGGGCACCCGGTCCGCCAGTACCACGCCGCGCAACTGGCGCGCATTGTGGGAGTGGTACCCCAGCAATTCAACCTTGACTTTAGCTTTACTGTTGAAGAGATGGTGGCCATGGGCCGCTACGCCCACCGAGGCCGCGACGCAGCCAATGCCGCCGGCCCAGGCGCGGCCCCAGCCGGCGGCCGGGGTGCGGCCACGGACGTCGGCGCCGGAGCCGCCGTGGGCGGGCCCGCTGCCGCACCGACGGGTGACGGCACCCGTGCGGCACCGAAAGGTGGCGGCGCGAGCGCGGCGCCGGACGGCGGCGGCGCCCAGGCGGCGGCCGACAGCGCGGCTGTGGCCGCCGCCCTTGAAGCGACCGGCATGACCGCCCTCGCCAGGCGGTTGGTCACCGAGCTTTCCGGCGGCGAGCGCCAGAGGGCGCTCATCGCGCAGACGCTGGCACAGGAGACGCCGGTGCTGCTGCTCGACGAGCCGCTCAACAATCTCGACCTCAACCACCAGCTCGAGATCATGCAGCTCCTCGGTTCCCTTCATGCCGCCGGCAAGACCATCGCGGTGGTGCTGCACGATCTCAACATCGCAGCCCAGTACTGCGAGGAGCTGGTCTTGCTCGACAAAGGCCGGGTGGCGGCTCGGGGAGGGGCCACGGATATTCTCGACCCGAGACTGATCCTGGAAGTGTTCAGGGTACGCGTGGCCGTACACAGGCAGGGGCAACGGCCCTATCTCACCCCGCTGTGGTCGAGATCGCACGAAGCCCCGCGCGAGGGCGGGGGCGCGAAGGTGCACGTGATCGCGGGCGGAGGGGCGGCTTCGGAACTGGTAGAGGAGCTCGTCCTACGCGGCTACGCGCCCACCGTCGGTATTGTGAGCGTCTTCGACACCGACTACGCCACGGCGCAGCGCTACGAGCTGGAGGTGGTCTCCGCGCCACCTTTCCAGCCCTTCCCGGCCGAGGCGGTGGCGGAGATGGAGTCTCTGGTAGCAGACACCGACGTGGTGGTGGTGGCCCCGGTCTTTTTCGGGCAGGGCAACCTGGAGCCGCTCCGAGTAGCCCTCCGAGCGCTCCAAGCCGGGAGGAAGGTGCTGATGGCCGACCGCCCCCCCATCGGAGAGCGCGATCTAAGCAACGGCGAAGCGACTGAACTGGTGGGCCGGCTTTTCGCCGCCGGCGCCGTCCCGTTCTCAGACGTCCGACAGGCGTTGGCGCTCGTCGCCGGCTTCACCGGCGCCTGAGTCCAACTGCTCAAACCGCCTCCGCAGCGCCGTCAAACGGCGCCCGATCCAGAACAGGTAGCAGGCCAGGATTAGCCAGATGAGCGCGAAACCAGTGGCTAGGTATCCCATCCCGCTCACGTATCACCTCCTTCGTACTCGCCTCCGCTCCCTTCGGTGAGTTCGCCGAGCCGAGCGCTTATGTCCTCCATGCCGACTCGGACCAGCAACAAATAGACGAAGAGAAGGGTAAAGGCCACAAGACAGACGGCCAGCACCCAGAGCATCGACCGGTCCAGCGCGAACCCTCCCTCACCCAGGATGCGGGGGTGGACCGTACGCCACCACCAGATCGACAGGAACACGATGGGCACGTCTATCCAGCCCACGATCCCGTAGACGGCCACGAGACGGGCGCGTTTGTGGCCGGTCGGAGCCACCGAGCGCAGAAGCAGGTAGCCGATGTATATGAACCAAAGGATGAGCGTGGTGGTCAAACGAGGCTCCCAGGTCCAATACACGCCCCACACGGGTTTTGCCCAGAGCGGCCCCGTGACCAGGGTGATCGTAGTGAACACTACACCTATCTCGGCCGAAGCCGCCGCCACCCGGTCGTAGCGCAGATTCCGCGTGACCAGATAGGCGATGCTGAATCCGAACACGCAGGTGAAGGCCGGACCTAACGCAACCCACGCACTGGGCATGTGGAAGTAGAAGAGTCGTTGCACGTTGCCCATCTCCGCTTCCGTGGGGGCGAGCGCCAGCGCAGCAATTGTGGCAAACACCATGGCGGCCGCGGTGACGGCGCCCAGTATCACCACGGAGCTCAGACGCTTCGGAGGATCTGCCTGTGTGGACGGCGTCCCGGTCATCACTCCACCACGAACTCGAAGGTCGCGATCCCCACCGCCACGAAGATCACATCATAGATGGCCATGAAGACCGGCCACAGACCCAGCCCGCTCCAGGGCTCCTGGCCCAGGAGCACGACCGAGCAACGGGCGGCGGCGATCAGCAGCGGTACCAGCAACGGCAGGACTATGATCGTCAGCAAGGCTCCGCGAGCGCGCACGCCGACCGTGATGGCGGCCGACAAGGTGCCGATCGCTCCCAGACCGATCGCGGTCAGCAGCATGATCCCCAACAAGGCCAGCCATTCCAAGCTCAGGCTCACGTTGTAGAGCACGGTGAAGAAGACGAGCACCAGGAAGCCGCTGCCCAGGGCCAGGATCGCGCTCCCGAGCAGTTTGCCCAGATAGATCACCGACCGGTCCACGGGACAGAGCAACAGCCCCTCCAGGCACTGCACCTCTTTCTCGCCCTCGAAGGACCGACCGACCGCGATGAGGCCGGGAAAGAGGAAGGCGGCCCACAGCACCCCGGAGCGGGCGAGCGATGATTCCCGAGCCCCCGGTTCCAGGCTGAAGCTGAAGACCAATACCACCAGGAAGCCCAGCAACACCATGGTGATGATGCCGCTCGCGGCCCGCAGCTCACAGCGTAGGTCCTTCTTGGTTATCGTCCAGGCCTGACCGAGAGCCGCGCTCATGCTTCCGGCTCCCCGGCCCGGCCGGCCGCGACTGCTTCCGGGCCACCCGCCACAGCCTCCCGATAGGCAGCCAGGAAGGCTCCTCGTTCGGAGGCCTGGGGAGCGGTCTCCAGCACGATCCTTCCCCGAGCCAGCACGGCTGCGCGGTCGGACAGCCCGAGGCCTTCGTCGATGTCGTGGGTGGTCATGATCACCGTTTTCTCGCCGTCCCTCAGACTGCCGATGAGCGCCGCGAGCTTCTCGCGGGCCTGGTAGTCCAGACCGGTGAAGGGCTCGTCCAGCAGGAGGACCCGGGGGTGGTGCAGGAGGGCCCGGGCGACGGCCAGTCTCTGCTGCATACCCCGCGAATAGTCGGCCACTTCGATTCTCATGGCCGCCGACAGGCCCATCTGTTCCATGAGCCGCCGCGCCTCGGTCCGAGGCTCCTTCAGCCCGTACATCCGGCCGTAGAACTCCAGATTCTCGAGACCGGTGAGCTGCGGATAGAGATAGGGTTGATGCGAGATCACCCCGATGAGCCGCCTGTGGTCGGCGGGCGCCCGCCCCGCGTCGACCCCCTCGACGCGCACCGTGCCGCGCGAAGGCCGGAGAAGACCCGCCAGCAGTTTGAGGAAGGTGGTCTTTCCGGCGCCGTTGGGGCCGAAGATGGTCGCCACCGAGCCACGCTCGACGTTGAACGAGAGGCCGCGCAGCACCGGGACCGCCCCGAAAGAGAAGCTGAGACCCTCGACTTCGACCGCGGTCGCCATATCAACTCCCCGGAACCTGCGAGTCTCCGCTGTCACCGATCTCTCCGGACCGCCTCCGAGCAGGCCAGAGGGCAAGGATCCCCCCGAGAGCCATGAGCCCACCCCCGACCCAGAGCCAGTCGACCAAGGGATGGACCTCCAGCCTCAGACTGACGGTCTCTCCCCCGGCGTCGACGGCGAGTAGGGTCACGTACACGTCTCCCCCGATCGAGCTACGCCGGTCGACCCGGGTCCAGACCTGATCGGCTGCCGGGTAGTACTCCAGCGAGGGCCGCAGTTCTCCCTTCGGCTGCCCGTCGATCGTGAGGGCGAGAAGCGCCCGCGATTCGTTCTTGTCAGGCTTCTCCTGGCTCTGCAGGGCTTCGTAGGTGACCCGGACGTCGCTGATAGAGAGAGACTCCCCCACGGAGACGTCCCCCTCCGTCGACTGCTTGTAGGCCCACGACCCGGCGATGCCGACAACCAGTACGACCAGACCCAGATGCACCAGTATCGCGCCGTACCGCCGGCGGTGGCGCCAGCCCATCCCGCCACGGATGAACGTCAGCACGATGGAGGCGACCACCATCGCCGCGAGCACGAAGGCCGCGGTCGGATAACCTCTCGACGCCCCCAGCGCCAGAAGAAGCACCAGCACCAGCAGGCCGATAGCGCCCGTGTAGAGCGCGTCCAGCCTCAAGCGGCGCCTGGACCGGCGAGAAGATCTCACCAACGTACAGAACACCAGCAGCACGAGCAACAGCAGGCCGAGCGGCGCCGTGACCACGTTGAAGAACTCCGTCCCCAACAGGACCTCGCCGCCTCCCAGGGCCCGCACCATCGGGGGAAACACCACCCCCCAGAGGATCACGAAGGTCATGACAGACAGGAGCACGTTCGCGTACAGGAAGGTGGACGCCTCGTCGACCGGCGAGACGACCGAGGCATCTCCCCGAAGCAGGGAGCGGCGCCACACGATGACCGCCACCGCCAGAGCCAGCATCAGCAGCATGAAGACGCTGAACCAGGGGATGAGGCCGGATTCTTCGAAGGCGTGTACGGAGGCCGCCACTCCCGATCGGGTGAGGAACGTCCCGAATATGGTCAGAAGGAACGTGACGGAAACCAAGGAGACCGTCCATACCCGGTGACGGCCTCTGCGTCGGACCATGCTGACGGCGTGCAGCAGGGCCGTCGCCGTGAGCCAGGGGATCAGCGAGGCGTTCTCCACCGGGTCCCAGGCCCAGTAGCCGCCCCAGCCGAGGGTCACGTACGCCCACCACGCCCCGACCACGTTGCCGATGGTGAGGAACAGCCAACCCACCAGCGCCCAGGCGCGCACGGGTCTGATCCACGTCACCACCTGGTCGCCGTTCGCGAGTCCCGCCACCATCAACGCGAAAGGCACGGCCATGGCCACGTAGCCCACATACAAGGCGAGCGGGTGCACGACCATGCCGGGGTTCTGCAGCATCGGGCTCAGACCCAGTCCGTCCGCCGGGGCAGGAGAGACGGTATTGGCGGCAAAGGGATTGCAGCGCGGCCCGAAGAGCACGAGCAGGGAAAAGAAGAGAGTCATGGCGGAGAGCGTCGCGGTCAGGTAGGCCGCCGAGGCCGGGTCGCGCCGCCGCGCCCCCCGGCCCGCCACCACCGCGAAGACCGCCAGCAGCAGGAGCCATAGCAGGAGAGAGCCGGCATTGCCGGCCCAGAGGGCCGAGATGGTGTAGTAGAGGGAAAGCGCCCGCGAGCTGTGCTCGTAGACGTAGAGGTTCGAGAAATCCCGGGCTAGGAAGGCCGCCAGCAGCAGGAGTGTCGCGCCCGCGACCGTGACAAGGGTGGCGTAGGAAGCCCAACTCCCTATACGGATCCAGGGCCGCGGCCGGCAGAGCCGGCCGGCCAGCGAGCAGGCCAGCCCGGATAGACTTGCGATCGTGGCGAGGACCAGGAGCGCGTTCGCGGCTGCGCTCACGGAGCTGCCTCATACTTGCTGGGACACTTGGCGATGAAGGTCCGGGCCAGGAAAGTCCCGTCCGTGAGCCGGTCCCCCTCTACCACCACCTCGGCTTCAGGAGCGTCCCTGAACGTGTCGGGCAGGGCCCCGTCGTACGCTACTGCCAACACGGCCGACGGTACGTCCCGGTCGTGGATGGTGAAGGTGAAGTGCGTTCCCCCAGTGCGTACCATCGTCCCTTCTACCAGGCGGCCGGACACGCGCACGTTGTCGGCGGTAGCTCGCTCCAACAACTCGGAGACAGAGTAGTAGTAGACCGCGCCTCGACCGATGCCCAGCCAGAGCAGCACGCCGGCCGCCACTACCACGACTGCGCCGGCGATAAGGACCCTGGTCTTGCGTGAGCCGAGAGAACGCATGGTGGGGGACAGTCTAACAGCGGCCCGGACCACCTGGAAGAATCTTGCGTCCAGGGCTCCTGTGGACTAGTCTGGCTGTGGGCACGCTATGGCGTCCGTCGCGCGTGGGGGTCAGAAGTGGGCGAAGGCGAAGGGCAGATTGAATCAGCATCCCCGGCCGGGCAGGGGGAGGAGCCGCCCAAGAGGCGCGGGCGGCACCGCCGGCGGCGCTGGGTGTTCATAATCATCGCCGCCGTCATCGTGGTCCTCATGGGGGCGGCATTCGCCACGGCGGAGTACACCAGTCGCAGCGCCTTCTGCGACACCTGCCACGAGATGGATCCCTACTACGCCAGTTGGGAAACATCGGTCCACAACCAGGCCGAATGCGTGAACTGCCACATCCCTCACGGAGTCATTCCGTTCATACAGACCAAGCTCTTCTCGTTTAGAGAGATCTACGTGCACTTCACCTCGACCCCGGTGGCCCCACTGGCCGTCACCAGGGAGATACCCGACTCCAACTGCACCTCCTGCCACCCGAATCCGGGCGACGTCACGTTGGGGAACGTAGCCTTCTCTCATGACATGCACAAGAGCCAGGATTGCATCGGTTGCCACGTGCGGCTGGTGCACCGAACGGTCAATCCTCCCTACTACGTTCCCCCCGGTGACATGTCGTCGTGCCTGGCCTGTCACGACGGGACGACGGCCCCCAGCCAGTGCTCGCTCTGCCACACCCCGCCCCACGAGGCGCGGGGTGAGTGCAGCAACTGCCACACTCAGAAGAGCTGGGCGGCGAGCGGCGCCGCGCACCCCTTCCCGCTCGAGGGGGCTCACTCGAAACTCGCCTGCACAGACTGCCACGTGAGCAGACCGGGGGTGGAGAATATCCCCGGCACCGAGCTGGCGCAGGCCGATCCTGCCTGCGTCTCGTGCCATGCCGTCGAGCACCCGGGACTCACCGACTGCGCCAACTGCCACACGCCGGAGGGATGGACACCGGCCACGTTCGAGCATCCCTTCGCGCTTGTGGGGGCTCACGCCGGTCTCGCCTGCACCGACTGCCATGTGAGCAAGCCGGGAGTGGAGAACATGCCGGGCACCGAGTGGCCCGTGCCCGGCCCTGCCTGCGTGTCGTGCCACGGGGATCAGCACGGAGGACTGACAGATTGTGCGAACTGCCACACTCCCGAGGGATGGACACCGGCTACCTTCACGCATCCCCAGGTGGGAGAGCACATCCCCAACGGAGAAGTGTCTCTGGACTGTGCCAGCTGCCACCCGTCGGGCTTCGCCACCAACTCCTGTAGCTGCCACGGAGGGGGCGGTCCGGACGGAGATTGACCGCCCACGGTCCGGGCGACGCCGGGCGAAGGCCACAGTCCTCGGCACGTGACCCGGCCGCCGCTGCATCGGGCAGCGGCCCGCACGCCGTCCGGCTACCGTTGCAGGGCCGCGCAGGCCTCGGTCTCGTAGCGGAACTTGGAGCAGCGCAGGCGCTCGGGCACTTCGCACGGATAGTCGCCGTTGAAACAGGCCGTGCAGAAGCAACTCTCCCCGTCCCCTACCCTGGTCGCCCGCATGAGACCATCGAGCGACAGATACGCGACCGAGGTCGCGCCCAACTCCCGGCTGATATCGTCGATGCTCTTACCAAAGGCTATGAACTCGTCTTGGTCGGCCATGTCGATGCCGTAGAAGCAGGGGTACACGATGGGGGGAGAGCTGATGCGTAGATGCACTTCCGCAGCCCCCGCTTCGAACAGCACCCGCACCAGAGCCCGGGTGGTGTTGCCCCGCACGATCGAATCATCCACCACCACCAAGCGCTTGCCTCGGATGGCGGAGCTGAGGGGATTGAACTTCATCCTGATGCCCAGCTTCCGCACCCGGTCTTCGGGGTCGATGAAGGTGCGGCCGATGTAGCGGTTCTTGATGAGGGCCTCGCCGTAGGTGATGCCGCTGCGGGCCGCATAGCCGATGGCGGCCGAGTTGCCCGTGTCGGGCACGGGGATGACCAGGTCGGCGTCCACTGGGGACTCGGCCGCCAGCTCCTCCCCCATACGGCTGCGCGCTGCGTAGAGGGTCTGCCCTTTCATCACCGAGTCGGGGCGGGCAAAGTAGATGAACTCGAAGACGCAGAGCGCTTCCTGCCTGCGGTCCACCACCTGCTCGATGTGGTAGCCGTCATCGTCGATCAGACAGATCTCGCCCGGTTCGATCTCGCGCACCAGCCGGGCTCCGATGATGTCCAGGCCGGCCGACTCGCTGGCCAGGCAATAGCGGTTCTCCAACTTGCCCAGCACCAACGGGCGGACGCCGTAGGGGTCGCGGAAGCCGATGACCTCGTCCTTGGTGAGGAGGACCGCGCTGAACGCGCCCCGCAGTCTAGGGATGATGTCGCGTAGGGCTTCCCGGATGTCGTGCGAGGGGTGCTCGGCCAGCAGAGCGGCGATGATCTCCGTGTCGGACGTGCTCTCGAATACATGGCCGTTCTGGAGCAGGTGCTCCCGAAGGTCGTCGGTGTTCACCAGATTGCCGTTGTGGGCCAGAGCGATGAACGAGCCGTCGCGCGTGCGGGCGAAGGGCTGGGCGTTACGCATCTCGCTGGATCCCGTGGTGGAATAGCGCACGTGACCGATGGCCAGCTGCCCGGGCAGGGTCTGAAGGATCTCTTCCTCGAACACCTGGGAGACGAGACCCATGTCCTTGTGCACGATGAGTCTGGCACCGTCGGTGACGGCTATGCCGGCGGATTCCTGTCCTCGATGCTGTAGCGCAAAGAGGGCGAAGAACGTGAGGCGGGCAACGTCCATCTCGGGGGCGTAGATGGCGAACACCCCGCATTCGTCGTGGGGTGAATCGTCCTGCAGGAAGCCTCGCATCACTCCCCCAGGATTCGAGGGATGGCCGACTCGTACACGCGTTCGAGGGCGGCGACCTCCGCGCGCAGGCCTCGGCCGGCGCTGGTGATCAGGAGTAGCGAGCCGCCGACGACGCCCAACAGGGTAGCCGGCACGCCGGCGGCCTCGCAGAGGTCCTCCAGCCGCTCGGCGTCCCCGGCGGCCACCGAAATCGCCACCAGGGTGGGAGTCTCGCCGAACAGCGCCAGGTCGGGGCGGCCCGCCAGCGGCCCGACTGCGTTCGTGTGCCCTTCCGCCGCCCCCGCAGCGGCGGCGCAGCCGAGGCTGCCCCCTACCCAAGGCACGTCATCCAGAGTGAGGATGGCACCCAGTCCGCCGGCCATGCAGCATTCGGCCAGGGCGACGGCCACCCCACCATCGGAGCAGTCGTGGGCGGAGCGAAGCAGCCGAGCGCCTATGGCCTCGCGGAGCGCGCCTTGCAGAGCCACTTCGGCGTCGAGATCCACGTCCGGGATGCGCCCGGCCGGCCGCCCCGCCGGTCCGCCGAACCACCGCTTCTGGTACTCGGACCCGTCGAGGACGGGAGCAGCATCGCCGAGCAGGTAGACCCGATCGCCCTCGGTCTTGAAGGCCACGGTGCAATTGGCGGTGACATCGTCCATGAGGCCCAGCATCCCCACGACCGCCGTCGGGTAGATGGGCTGCTCGAAGCTCTCGTTGTAGAGCGAGACGTTGCCCGATATGACCGGAGTCCCCAGAGCCTCGCAGGCCACCGCCATGCCGTCGATGGTCCGCGCCATCTGATAGGCGATGGGACCGTTGTCGGGATTGCCGAAGTTGAGGCAGTTGGTGATGGCGATGGGCTTGGCTCCCACGCAGGACACGTTCCGGGCCGCCTCGGCCACCGCAGCCTTCCCTCCCCGATAGGGATCGAGGAAGGTCTGGCGCCCGTTGCCATCGGTGCACACCGCGATGCCGGCGCCGGTCTTCTTGATACGGAGGAGCGCGGCATCGCCACCCGGCACGATCACCGTATTGAGCTGCACCTGATGATCGTACTGCCGCCACACCCAGCGACGGCTGGCGATGTTGGCCGAGCCGATCAGATCGAAAAGGATGTCCTCGAGCGGGACCTGCGGAGCCGGGTACGCGGCGGGGTCGAGAGACTCGTCCACCTCGTGCGCCGGGCGCTCCTGGGGGATGTCGTACGTCGGCGGCTCGGCCAGCGCGTTGGCGTCCATATCGCCCACCATCTCGCCGTGCCAGAACACGCGCAGGCGCTTGGTGTCGGTGACCCCGCCCACGATGGTGGCGTCCAGGTCCCAACGATCGCAGACCGCCTTGGCGGCTTCCCATCTCTCCGGGGCCACGATCGCCAGCATCCGCTCTTGGCTCTCGCTGATCATGATCTCCCAGGGCTCCATGTCGGCTTCGCGCAGCGGCACCCGGTCGGCGTGGAAATCGATGCCGACTTCGCCTTTGGCCGCCATCTCGCTGGAGGAGGAGGTGATGCCGGCCGCGCCCAGGTCCTGCAGGGCCACCAGCAGGTCGTCTCGCAGGAGTTCCAAGCAGGCCTCCAGCAGCTTCTTCTCCGTGAACGGGTCGCCCACCTGGACCGACGGGCGCTTCTCCTCCAGCGTCTCATCGAACACCTGGCTGGCGAGGACGCTGGCCCCACCGATACCGTCGCGGCCCGTCTTCGACCCGATCAGCACCACGTGGTTGCCGACGCCGGCCGCCTTGCTGCGGATGATCTCGTCGTGCTTCACCAAACCCACGGTCATGGCGTTGACCAGGCAGTTCCCAGCGTAGGGTTCCTCGAAGTAGACCTCGCCGGCCACCGTGGGGATGCCCATGCAGTTGCCGTACCCGCCGATGCCGGCCACCACGTGCTCGAACAGGTAGCGCTGGCGGCTCAGAGTGGCTTCGCCGGGCCCGCTCTCAGGGGGCGCGCCCATCGGTGGCGCCTGTCCGGCCGGCGCGGCGCCCGCCTCCGTGGCGTCCCCGCCGGCCGGAGGCGCCGCGGTCGCGCCGGCTCCGCCGCGGGCCGGCAGCGGCTCGACCTCGCCGAAACGCAAGGAGTCTAATCCGCAGAGGGGCCGCGCACCCATGGCGAAGATGTCGCGGATGATGCCGCCGACCCCGGTGGCCGCTCCCTGGTAGGGCTCGACGGCCGATGGATGGTTGTGGCTCTCGATCTTCATGGCCACAGCCAAGCCACCGCCGATGTCGACGATCCCGGCATTCTCACCGGGGCCCTGCAGCACATGATCCCCTTTGGTGGGAAACCGTTTCAGCAGTGGTTTGGAATGCTTGTATCCACAGTGCTCGCTCCACATGAGCGAGAAGACCGCCAGCTCCACGTGGGTCGGTTCCCGCTCTTGAATAGCGCAGATCTGCTCGTATTCCCAGCGGGTCAGACCCAGTTGCTCGTAGAGCTCAGTCATCGACGGTCCCGCTCACACTTTCCAGGGATCGTCGCCGGTGTCCTCGGATGCTACGGCCCCATCGGCCGATGCGTCGCTCGCAGCAGGAGGGCACTCCTGAGCCACTTCGCCATCCTCATCCCCGGAAGCCGGGGCCATGGGCGCGGCCACGTAGGTCGGGGCGGTCGTCCCCGTTGCTACCTCGGGCCCGGCAGGGGTGCAGTCCGGTCCGCACCCGGGGATCTCGCGCCAATCGAGTTGGCTCATGCAGCGCTGACACACGCAGGTCTCCGGCAAGAAACCCTTCAGGAACGAGTCACGCGCTCCGCAGCGCGGGCAGACGGTGTGGCCGGCCATCAGTCATCCCTCCCCGAATCGGGCGCGACTCCCGCGAGGCTCCCGCTCATACGCCTTGTCACACGCGCCCCTCCAATATGTGATCGATCATCGCTTGAAAGACACCCCTTCCATCCACCCCGCCCACTATGTCCTCACATACCCGTTCGGGGTGGGGCATCATGCCTAGAACGTTGAAGCCTTCACTCAGGATCCCGGCTACGTTGTGGGTGGCCCCGTTAGGATTGGCAGCGTCGGTGACATTTCCCTCGGCGTCGCAGTAGCGGAAGACCACCAGACCGTGGTCCTCGATCTCCTGCAGGCGCTCGGCCCCCGCCGTCCAGTTGCCCTCGTTGTGGTTGACCGGGATCTGGATCACTTGACCCGCCCGCAGGCCTCGGGTGAACGGGGTGTCGTCTCGCTCCACCCGCAGATACTGGGGATGGCAGATGAACCGCAGCCCGCGGTTGCGGCGCAGGGCTCCATGCAGGACGTGAGCCTCGGTCAAGGTCTGGAAACCGTTGCAGATGCCCAGCGTCAGTCCGCTCCCCGTCGCAAACGCAGCCACTTCTTGCATGATGGGACTGAAGCGCGCGATGGCCCCGGTGCGTAGGTAGTCCCCATAGGAGAAACCGCCCGGGAGGATGATGCAGTCCGCGCCCTTGAGGTCGCGGTCCTTGTGCCAGAGGTAGTAGGGCTCTGCCTC
This sequence comes from uncultured Actinomycetes bacterium, assembly GCA_963713545.1. GTDB lineage: Bacteria > Actinomycetota > Thermoleophilia > RBG-16-64-13 > RBG-16-64-13 > CAVPLM01. Next base: position 22,126 of record CAVQME010000001.1, read on the forward strand.
GGCGAAGGTGGCAAGAGCGTGGAAGGTATCGTATTCGCAGTTGGATCCGGGAAACACCACGATGCCGAAACGGACCCGACCTGCCGTCACGTCAGGCTCCCTCCCCCGCCGTCGCGGCGTCGAGCGGAGCGATCTCGAACCGGTAGTCTTCGATGATCGGGTTGGCCAGAAGCCTGCGGCACATGTCGTCCACGTCGGCTTTGACCTTATCCGGATCGCTCCCTTCCACTTCGAGGGTGATGTAGCGGCCGACGCGGATACTGCCCACTCCGGAGTGGCCCAATGCCGGCAGGGCGCGCTCGACCACCGCGCCCTGCGGGTCCACCACTCCCTGCTTGGGAGTCACGTAAACCGAGACTTTGAACACTTCTACCCTTCCCCTCTAAAGACAGGAACGTCCTCTGACCTCTCGTGGCGTCTCATTGTCGTACTCGGGCATTGCGAACAGCGTGATCGCGCCTCTCGCGGCGGGGAACCGACCTAGGTCCGATTCTACCAGCTTGAGCCGCCCTACCACTCGAGGGCTGCCACCCGGTCGAAGATCACGGCTACGTTTCGAAGTTGATAGCCGGGGTCGAACAGGGCTTCGATCTCGTCCGCCGAAAGGCGTCCAGCGACCTCCGGGTCGGCCCCGAGCAACTCCTGGAACGACGTCCTTTCCTCCCAGGCCTTCATCGCACTGCGCTGCACGATCTTGTAGGCGTCGTCGCGGAGCATCCCGGCCTCGACCAGCGCGAGGAGCACCCGCTGGCTGTAGAGGAGGCCGAAGCTCTTCTCCAGATTGGCGGCCATGTTCTCCGGATAGACGTTCAGCTTATCCACCAGCCAGCAGGCTTTCTTGAGCATGTAGTGGAGAAGGATGGTGCTGTCGGGGAAGATGATCCGCTCCGCGCTCGAGTGGCTGATGTCGCGCTCGTGCCAGAGAGCGACGTTCTCGAAGGCGGCCAGCATATTGGCCCGGACAACACGAGCCTGCCCGCAGAGGCGCTCGGAGATGATGGGATTCCGCTTGTGGGGCATGGCCGACGAGCCCTTCTGCCCGGGAGCGAAATACTCCTCGGCTTCCAGGACCTCGGTGCGCTGATAGTGACGCACCTGCAGGGCGATCTTCTCGATGGTGGTGGCCAGCAAGGCCAAAGCGGCCATGAACTCCGCATGACGGTCGCGCTGCACGATCTGAGTAGAGACCGGCGCTGTTCCCAGATCCAGGATGGACATGGTGATCTGCTCCACCTGGGGATCGACGTTCGCGTAGCTGCCCACCGCGCCGGAGATCTTGCCTACGGCCACCTGGTGTACGGCCCGCTGGAGACGTTCCAGGCCGCGCTGCACCTCGAAAGCCCACAGCCCCAGCACCATGCCGAACGTGATGGGCTCGGCGTGCACTCCATGGGTGCGGCCGATCATCACCGTGTCCCGGTGCTCGAGCGCCCGGCCCTGGAGAATCCGGCCCAGCCGCCTCGTTTCTTCTTCCAGGAGCGCTCCCGCCGCCCGCAACTGCAGGGCGAGACCCGTGTCGAGCACGTCGGACGAGGTGAGCCCGTAGTGGATGTACTTGGAGCACTCCCCCACGTTCTCGGCCACGCAGCTCACGAAGGCGATGACGTCGTGCTGGGTGACCTCTTCGATCTCGTTCACCCGTTCGACGTCGAAGGCCGCCTTCTCTCGGATCTCGTCCATGGCGTCCTCAGGGATCTGCCCCAACTGGGCCCAGGCCTCGCACACCGCCAACTCGACGTCCAACCAGGCGGCCATGCGAGCCTGGTCGGTCCAAATGGCCGCCATCTCGGGGGTGGAGTAGCGGGGGATCACGACGCGCCTCCCTCTGCGTCTAGAGCCGCTCGGGCGTCCGCGGGTCCCGGCGCCAGCCCGGCCACGCGCAAGATCTTGGCAGCCAGGATGGCCGCGTTCCGGGCCCCGTTGATGGCCACGGTGGCTACCGGCACCCCGGGGGGCATCTGCACCATGGAAAGGAGCGAATCGAGTCCACCCAGGTCGGAGGTCCGGATCGGCACCCCTATCACCGGGAGGTCGGTCATGGCAGCGACAACACCCGGTAGGGCCGCGGCCTTGCCGGCCCCGGCGATGATCACTTTGAGACCCCGGGACTTCGCGCTGAGCGCGTACTCGCGCACCGCTTCGGGGTCGCGGTGCGCCGACAGAACGTTGACCTCGCACGGGATGCCCAGAGCCTCCAGTTCTTTCACCGCGTCATCCATGACGGCGGCATCGGACTGCGAACCCATCAAGATGCCGACAAGAGGATGATCCGACATGTGCTCCCCCTTTCAGCCGCCGCCGGTGCGGCCCTTCTCCCACTCTTCCGCGCGCAGCGCGATGTCGCTCCGGTGCTGCGCACCCTCGAAGCTTATGGCCGATACGCCCGCGTATGCCATCGCCCGAGCCTCGGCGAAGGTGTCGCCCAGGCCGGTCACCGTGAGCACCCGGCCCCCCGCGGTCGTCAGCCGGTGGTCGATGCGACCGGTGGCCGCGTGGAAGACCTCCACCCCGTCCATGGCCTTGACCGTATCCAACCCTGTGATCACGTCGCCCTTGGAGCTCGAGGCTGGATAGCCGCGCGAGGCCATGACCACCCCCACGGCCGCTCCGTCGCGCCATCGGGCTGTCGCAGGCAAAGCGTCGCCCCGCGCCGCCGCCCAGAGCAGCTCCAGCAGATCCGATTCGAGCCGAGGCAGCAGCGCCTGCGTCTCCGGATCCCCGAAACGGCAGTTGAACTCGAGCACTCGGGGCCCCGCCTTTGTCAGCATCAGCCCGGCGTAGAGGACGCCCCGGAAGTCGATGCCCCGCCGGGCGAGCTCCGCCACCGTGGGACGAACGACCTCCTCGACCAGACGGTCGTACAGAGCGTCGTCCACGGCCGGGACTGGGGAGTACGATCCCATCCCCCCCGTGTTCGAGCCCAAGTCTCCATCAAGAGCTCTCTTGTAGTCCTGGGCGGGAGCGAGGGGCAAGATCTGCCGGCCGCTCACGATGGAAAGGAGCGAGACCTCTTCTCCCTCCAGATACTCCTCGATCAACACTGTGCTCGCCGCAGCCCCGAAACGCCGCTCCACGAAGCACTCAGCCAGAGCGGCTTCCGCCTCCTCGACGGTCTGGGCGACGATCACCCCCTTGCCGGCCGCCAGGCCATCGGCCTTGACCACCACCGGCGCTCCGTGCTCATGCAGATAAGCCAGAGCCTGCTCGTGCCGGGTGAACGTGGCTGCGCGACCCGTGGGCACGCCGGCGGCTTCCATCACTTCCTTGGCGAAGGCCTTGGAGCCCTCGAGCCGGGCTCCCGCAGCCCCGGGGCCGAACACGGTGAAGCCACGATCCCGCAGCTGATCGGCCAGTCCGGCGACCAGCGGAGCCTCCGGGCCTATCACGGTGAGATCGATCTTCTCGCGCTCCACGAAGGCGACGAGGGCGGGGACGTCTTCAGCTCCCACCGCGACGGTCACGGCATCGTCCTCTATGCCGGGGTTGCCGGGAGCACCGATCAGCCGGCCTATCCGGGAACTCTTGGCCAGGGCGCGGACGAGCGCGTGCTCCCGCGCGCCCCCGCCGACCACCAGGACATCCAGCCGGTTAGAAGCCATGGTCTAGTCCCTTTCCCCCGTGCGGGTGATCGCGCTGGTGGCCCTTGCTGCGCCTACTGGCCGGTGTCGGCCATGTGTCCGCCGTGGCCGTGCCCTTCCTCCCGACCGCCCTGCCGACCGACGTTCGGGTACGGCACCTTTATGTGTTGTTCCCGCTTCGGACCGACGGATATCAGCGAGATGGGCACGCGGACATTCTTGATGATGAAGTTGAGATACTCGATGGTCGCGTCCGGCAAGTCCTGGATGCTGGTAGCGTTGGAGATGTCGCTCTTCCAGCCGGGGACTTCCTCGTAGACAGGTTCGACCTCGGCGAAGATCGCCTGGGCCGGCGGCAACTCCTCCAGCGTCTCTCCCCGATACTTGTATGCCGTGCAGACCCTGATCGTGTCCATCTCGTTGAGCACGTCCAACTTGGTGATGCACAGTCCGGTGAACCCATTAACCCGGGCCGCATAGCGGAGGGCCACCAGGTCGAGCCAGCCGCAACGGCGAGGTCGCCCGGTCGTGGTGCCGAACTCGTTTCCGAGCGTGCGCAGAGCCTCTCCGGTCTCGTCGTTCAGTTCGGTGGGGAAGGGTCCCTCGCCCACACGCGTGGTGTAGGCCTTGGTGACACCCCAGACCTCGCTCAATTCGATCGGGCCGATCCCCGCGCCCACGCAGGCATACCCGGCGACCGGGTTCGAGGAGGTCACGTACGGGTAGGTGCCGTGGTCGAGGTCGAGCAAGGTGCCCTGGGCCCCTTCCAAGAGAACAGCCTTCTCTTCCCGCAACGCCTTCCACAAGAAGAGAGCGGTGTCATCGACATGCGACCGCAGCGACTCGGCCGCCTCGATGTAGCGCTCGCAGTCGGCCTCCAGGCTGCTCACATCCTCGTCGTAGGTGCGGGCCATCACCTCAGCCTTCGCCTGCATCGTGCTCATGACCCGCTCGCGGAAGCCGGCCGGATCGAGGACGTCCTGCATGCGCACGCCCTGACGCGCAGCTTTGTCGGAGTACGCCGGCCCGATGCCGCGTCCCGTGGTGCCGATCTTGCCCTTGCCCAGCCGCGTTTCTTGTATGCGGTCGAGCATGATGTGGTAGGGCATGATGAGATGCGCCTTGCCTGAGACCTTGAGATTGGCAGTGGACACGCCCCGGCTCTCGAGATCGTCGATCTCGGTGCGTAACACGGTGGGATCGATGACCACCCCGTTGCCGATGACGGCGACGACCTTGGGGTTGAATATCCCCGAGGGGACCAGGTGCAGAGCGAACTTGCCGTGCTCGTTCTCGACGGTATGCCCGGCGTTGTTGCCGCCTTGATACCTGACCACCACTTCGGCCTGCTCGCACAGCAGGTCGGTGACCTTCCCCTTGCCCTCATCGCCCCACTGAGCGCCCACCACAACGAGAACCGGCACGATGCCTCCCGATAGATCCTGACTCCAGATGCTGCTCCGATCGGAGCAGCAGCGCGGCCACCGGCTGCCGGTGCTCGGCGCCTCGATATCGCCGGCTTCCCGCCCATGGCCCCTCTGGGGGACCGCGGTCGATCGACCATCAGCCTCCGCACGATGTCAGTTTACACTAGGGTCGCGGGCCGACCGAACCGCGGCAGTCGCGGGGAAGCGCGGAGCGACACCCCGGCGGACGCGCGAGCGAAGCGGCGGTACCCGCGGGCGCGGGTCGCCGGCCGGCCGCTACTCTCGGGCGGCCGCGACCGCGCGGGCGGCCACCAGCCCGGAGGCGGAGGCCTGCACCAGGCCTCGTGTGACCCCGGCTCCGTCGCCGACGGCGTAAAGACCCGAGACCGGCGTCTGAAGGTCGGCGCCCAGCGCCACCCGGGAGGAGTAGAACTTCACCTCGGCGCCGTAGAGGAGCGTATCTCGACCCCCCACACCTGGGAGGAGCGCCTCGAGGGCTTCCAACATATCCATGAGGTCGCGCAGATGGCGGTACGGCAAAGCGAAGCTGAGATCGCCGGGGGTGGCGGCGCGCAGCGTCGGTTCCACCACGCTGCGCCCCAACCTCTGCGGAGTAGTTCGATGCCCGGCGCGCAGATCGCCCAAGCGCTGTACGAGGATGTCCTTGCCCAACATGTTCGCCAGCCGGGCGATGGATTTGCCATATTCGATGGGTTCCTTGAAGGGCTCGGTAAAGCGGGTGGAGACGAGCAGGGCGAAGTTGGTGTTCGCGGTCTTGCGGTCGGCATTGGCGTAGCTGTGGCCGTTGACAGTCACCGCGTCGCCCCAGCTCTCGGTGCAGACCACGCCGTGCGGGTTCATACAGAACGTCCGCACCTGATCCTCGAAATGCCGTGACGTATACAAGAGCTTGGGCTCATAAAGCTCGTCGGTGATCACGTCGGCCACCACCGCCGGGATCTCCACCCGCACCCCGATGTCAACGGCGTTGTTCACCAGGGGGATCCCCAGGCGCCCGGCCTCCCCGGTGAGCCAGGCCGAACCCTCTCTCCCCGGAGCAAGTATCACCACCGGACTCTCATAGGTCTCTCCCGACGCGGTCGTCACGCCGGTGACCGTACTCCCATCGGCACTCGCAGTGAGTTTGGGGGACGCGCTCGTCAGGACCTGCGCCACCATGGTGTGGGTCGCGATGTCGACCTTGTCTTCGAGCTCCGCCCTCATGGCGGCCAGCACTTCCGCCGCCCGCTCGGTCCCCAGGTGGCGCACCGGCGAGCGCACGAGACGGAGACCCTGGCGCGCTGCCAGGTCGGCCCAGCGGTCGAGCTCTTCCGGATCGTCCCCGTAGAGTCTGTCCGGGGCCCCGAACTCTCGGTAGACTCCATCGACATCGGCGATGAGCGCCGGCAATACTGCGGGGTCCACGTACTCGCCCAGCCAGCCCCCCACCTCCGACCCCAGCGTGAGCTTCCCGTCAGAGAAGGCTCCCGCGCCTCCCCAGCCCGTGGTGATGTCGCAGGTGGGGCAGTGCGCGCACGAACCTGTCACCCGCGCCGGGCAGCTCCGCTCGGAGATGTCGGCGCCCTTCTCCAGGAGTAGGACCCGCAGCTCGGGATGGCGCGCCAGTTCGAGGGCGGCGAAGATGCCGGCCGGCCCCCCGCCGACGATGATCACGTCGTAGTGACCGTCGTTTCGAGCCATCGCCGGTCTTAGGGAGTGAGACGCTTGTCCGCCAGGTCGGCGAACCGCGTGTAGTTCTGGATGAAGACCATCTTGCAGTCGCCGATAGGCCCGTTGCGCTGCTTGCCCACAATGATCTCGGCCGTGCCTTTATCCGGACTGTCCCGGTTGTAGACCTCGTCACGGTAGATGAACAAGACCAAGTCCGCGTCCTGTTCGATCGCGCCGGATTCTCTCAGATCCGACAGCACCGGCTTGTTGCCCGCCCGCTGCTCCACCTGCCGCGATAGCTGCGAAAGCGCCAGTACCGGCACTTCCAGCTCGCGGGCCAGGATCTTCAGCCCTCGCGAGATCCGGGAGATCTCCTGCTGGCGGCTCTCGGCACTGGTGTCGCCCATCATGAGCTGCAGGTAGTCGACGATGACAAGGCCCAGGTTCTTCTCCTTGGCTCTGAGGCGCCGGGCCTTAGCCCGGATCTCCATCAAGTTGAGAGAGGCGCTATCGTCGACGAAGATCGGCGCGGTGTGCAGGGGGGTGCAGGCAGCCGCAAGCTTGCTCCACTCCTGGGGCTGCAGGATCCCGCGCCGCACCCGCCAGCTGTCCACCCGAGCCTCCGAGCACATCATCCGGTTGACGACTTCCATCTTGGACATCTCCAGGCTGAAGACGGCCACTCCCTTGCCCTGGTCGACGGCCACGTTGCGGGCGATGTTGAGGGCCAAGGCGGTCTTCCCCATCGACGGCCGGGCCGCCAGGATAACCAGATTGGAGGGTTGGAACCCGCTGATGATGGCGTCCAGGTCGCGGAAACCGGTCTGGCAACCCACGGTATGGTGCCCTTCCGACATGGTCCGCTCCAATTCGGCGAAGCTCTCGCTGATCAGCTCGCCGATGGGCTCGAACTCTCCGCCCACGCGGGTCTGCGAGATCTCGAAGACCATCTGCTCGGCCCGGTCGATGAGATCCATGGGCGGCTGCTCCCGCCGGTACCCCATCTCGGTGATCTCGCCGCCCACCTTGATGAGCGAGCGCAGGTAATAGTTCTCGCGTACGATCTCCGCGTAATGCCGGGCGTTCGTGGCCGCGGGGACCGCGGTGGTCAGACTGTGGATGAACGCCCTCCCCCCCACTGCGTCCAAGCTGGCCCGATTGGCCAGTTCCTCGCTGACGGTGATGGGGTCGACCGGCTCGCCTCGCGAGAACAGCTCTTCGATGACTTCGAATATGCGCTGGTGTGACTGCCGGTAGAAGTGATGCGGGCGGACGATCTCGCTCACACCGGGGATGACGTTGGGCGTGAGCATGCTGGCGCCCAGCACAGAGATCTCAGCGTCGAGGTTCTGCGGAAGCAGGTAGTCGCCCCCGCCTTGACCGTCGCTGCCTCCGCTGCCCGCCATCATCTCCACCTGAGCCCCTCCTCCCCCGGGGGGACGAAATCCGCTCTAACAACTCGTTTCAGAATGAAGCCGCGGCCGCCTAGTGCGCCCTGGGCGGCACGATAGTGCGTCCTCGGTCCCGCAAATAGCGCTGCTATTCGCGCTCCCTGCGTCCTTCTCTGGCGCGTGCCCAGCCCGTCCCTGGCGGCGGAGCTTCATTCTGAAACGAGTTCTAGGACTTGTGTTCCTCCGGGACCACCATGACCTTGACCTCGGCCGGCTCCACGCTGCTATGGACATCCACCTTGACTATGTACGTCCCGACCAGCTTGATGGGCTCCTCCAGGTCGACGTTGCGCTTGTCCACCCGGATCTTGCGGGCGGCGTATATCGCGTTCGCGATGTCCTGGTTGGTCACCGAGCCGAAGAGCCGGTCGGCGGAGCCGACGGGCGCCGGAATGGTAAGCACGGTCTTCGAGAGGAGGTCTCTCGTCTCGTCGGCCCTCTCCGCTTCGCGCCGGGCGTGAGCGGCCTTCTCTTCCATGATCTGCCGCACGACGGCGACCCGGGCCGGGGTAGCCATCTCCGCCAGCTTGCGGGGGAACAGAAAGTTGCGAGCGTAGCCGTCCGACACGTTCGCCAATTCGCCCTTCTTGCCCAGCTTATCCACGTCCTGCAAAAGGATTATCTCCATATCTCACTCCTTGTCTATCTCACCCCAAGGGACCCGCACCGGGGCTCTTGAGAGCAAAACGCTTCCGGTAATCGAACCAGGTGTCGAACAGCCCGGCCAGAGCCGTCACATGGACCAGCACTTGCCCCACTATCCCCGCTATGAAGAGCGCCGCCCATGACCCCGGACGCATCCGGCGGGTGACGACGAACCACCTCAGGACGGCCATCCCCTGCACGAAGAACAGCGTCTGCGACACAAGCAGGATGTTGATGCCAACATACAGCACGACGGCCTGCCAGTCACCGTCACCCCGCGCAAACAGAAGCGTGGCCAGTCCCGCTATGGACGCATAGGCCACCGCCCAGTGCATCCGGAACCGGGATAGTGAGAGACCCACCGCTACTTTCTCCCGCAACCGCGGGAACAGTAGATAGGCCAGACCCATGGAGCAGCCGGCCAGCAGGATCGCCCCCATACCCAGAAGCCCCGGGGCAAGATAGGGGAGGATGTCCACGAACCGTCGCAACAGGTCGGAGACCGAATCCGCAGTGGCCGTCCCCACACCCATCTGGACGTAGAGCGCGGCCGTCTCCTCGATGGACGCATACGCGCTCTCGCGCAGATCAGTCAGGTTGACGCCGAACACCAGCCACAGCGCCATCCCCCAGGCCACGAACGCGAAGAGCGCCGCGCCTGCCGTCGAAGCCAGGCTGCGGGTGAAAGCCCATTCCCTCCGCAGAGCCTGGCCCAGTGCCGCCCCCATAGAGAGCACGAGCAAAAAGGCCAGCAGGGCGGAGCTCAGGCCACCGACGAAATACAGCAGTCCCCCACTCACCACAGCGACGATCGCGCCGCTCAGCGCACCCCTACTGGCTACGACATGGACTGCCGGTAACACCAGGAAAGGGGTCACGATGGGCTGGACGAACGGGAGGATCAGCAAGCAGAGCCCCATGATGACGGTCGCTGCCGTCGCCTTGGCCACGGGCACAAGCGCGACTGAGGACGACGCCTTCACGACCCGACCTTCACGGCCCAACCTTCACAGTCCGGCTATCCCTCTACCGGCTGCGTATAGGGAAGCAGTGCGACCTCACGAGCCCGCTTGATCGCGACGGCGACCTGCCGCTGATGCCGCCGGCACGCGCCGGTGGTGCGGCGCGACCGTATCTTGCCTCGCTCCGACATGAAGCGGCGGAGCGTGCCGTAGTCTTTGTAGTCGACTTCTTCCACACCTTCCTTGCAGAAAAAGCAATACTTGCGCCGCCGCGAGCCGGTCGTGGGCCGCGTGCGCCGCTGCTGCTTCTTGGGATTCGCCACCTTCTCTACCTCCTTGGAGACGACTAGAACGGGATGTCGTCGCCCCCGAAATCGATGTCACGAAAATCGTCCTGCGCCGCCGCGTCGGACGAAGACTGAGCCCCTCCCCGGAACGACGGCTCGCGCGTCTCGCCCGGTGCCCCGACGAAGACCACGTTCTCTCCGATGATCTCCACCTTGCTGCGCTTGGTACCGTCCTGGGCATCCCAGGTGCGCTGTTCCAGACGACCGTCCACCACTACCTGGCGCCCCTTGGCGAGATAGCGAGCGCAGCTTTCGCCTTGTTGACCCCAGACCACTACGTCGAAGAAACTCGCCTTGTCCACCCACTCTCCCGACGCATCCTTGTACCTTCGCCCCACCGCCACACCGAACTGACACACGGAGGTGCCATTCGGAGTCTGGCGGAGCTCTGGGTCGCGGGTCAGATTACCCACTAAGGTCACGTGTGCGATGCCGCGAGCCATCTTCTTCTCCTTCGACTAGGCTTCTTCAGCAGCCGCTGGCGCGGATGCCGCCGAGGCAGCCGCAGCCGGGGCAGCCGCAGCAGGGGCAGCAACCGCGGGGGTTGCCGCGGGCTGCTGGACGCTGAAAGGCTTTTCATGGCGGATGGGCATGAAGCGCAGCACGCTGTCGGTGATGCCGAGTACCCGGGTCACTTCGTCGAGGGTCTTCGGCGTCGCCTCGAAGTAGAGGATGTAGTAGACGCCGTCGAAGACGTCCTTGATCTCGTACGCGAGACGTCTCTTGCCCCACTCGTCGATCTTCACGATGACGCCCTGGTCGCCCGTGATGATCTCTTTGGTGCGATCCAGCACCGCGGTTCGTTCATCATCCGGCACATCCGCGCGCAGGATGAGAACCAGCTCATAGCTGTTCAGTTTGGGTCACCTCCTACGGTCTTGAGCGGCCCCGGCTTCTCTGCCGGAGCAGGGGTGCAGTATGGAATTGTACTCGCGCCTCCGGACAGGACTATCGGGTCCATCGTCCACTGCTGGGGGCGCGAAGGAGAGAGTATACACCGAGGGCGCTGGCACACCAAGACTGGTGCAGCCAGCGCCCTCGCGCCCCCCCGGCGGACTGAAAGGAGGGCGTCGCAGCTGATCACGCTGCGACCCCAACCCAGTCGCTCCTGGGACGGTGAACGGGACCTTCGAGTTCCGCAACAGATGAGTCGATGGCCGGGCGCAATCCCGAGCCCGCGCGCTGGTTTCGACGGCACACGATGAGACCCCATTCTGACGATGGACCTCGTCATTCGGGCTCAGAAGAACGGCAACCCCAGGCCCGACAGCCGCGCCGAAAGCCAGCTGAACTGCCCTCCGATCAGGAGAGCTCCGTAGATCACCAAGATCGCCCCACACACTATCTGGATGACCCGCAGATGTCTCCGTATCCGGGAGAACGCTCGAAGCGCCCGGCCCACGAAGAAGCCTGCCAGCAAGAACGGTATGCCTAGCCCCAGAGAATAGACGAACAGCAGCGCGGCCCCTCCCGCCGGGTCGCCACCGGACGCGGCCATGGTCAGTATCGCAGCCAGAACGGGGCCGACGCAGGGCGTCCACCCGAAGGCGAAGGCGATCCCCATGACGAAGGCTCCCGTGGGCCCCCTCGGTACCTTGCCGAGGAGAGGACGCACGTCTTTCTGCATGAAGCTGGGCGCCGTCAGACCGGCGATGATCAGACCCAGGACGACCAGGAGCGCGCCCGCGATGATCTGCAGCAGCCTCTGATTGGCCACGAGCACGCCCGCGAACGAGAAACCGGCTCCCAGCAAGGTGAATACCACGGAGAAACCGAGCACGAAGGCAAGCGTGCTCAGGATGACGCGCCGGTCCCCCTCCCGCAGTTCCTCGACACTCAGGCCGGAGACGAACGAGAGGTAGGCCGGAAGGAGGGGAAGGACGCAAGGGCTGAGGAAGCTGGCCGCCCCGCCCGCCAACGCCACGAGGAAGGCGGTCAAACCGAGATCAGTCGGTAAGGTCATCCACCAGGCTGGAAAGCTCGTCGGCAGTCATGCCGCCGACCACGGTCTTCGCCACCTCTCCCTCAGAATCGAGGACCACTATGGTGGGGATCGCCCGCACCCCATAGTCCGCAGCGACGTTGTCTTCATCGAGCATCACGGGAAACGTGTACCCGCCCTCGCTCATGAACTCGCGCATGTCGTCCTCGCCGTCGCTCACCGCTAGGACCAACACTCCCGCTCTTTCCGCTTCTTCTCGATAGAACCTATCGAGTTCGGGCGCCTCCGCCTCGCAGGCCCCTCACCAGCTGGCCATGAAGGCCAGCACCAGGGGCTTGCCCCGGTATTGGCCGAGCGAGACCTCCGTCCCATCGAGCGTTACGCCGGAGAAACCGGCGTCGGCTTGGGCAGTCGTCGCGGTCGCGCCGCCCGTCGAGGAGGTGGCGGGAGATCCGCAAGCCACGGAGAGGACCGCGATGAGAGCGACCAGGAACGCCGCCATCCCCGCGGTGATAGCCAGAGAACTGCGCCTGCCCCGCACCGGTCTCACAGCATCGGATCTCACAGCGTTGGATCTCACAGCGTCACCCGACCGTCACCGGGCCTTGCGCCCCGTCGAAGCGGTAGCGGCCACCGGAGGGACGCTCTCCTCGCCGCCCAATACCGGGCGAAGTCGTCCGTAGGTCTCGAAGTACCACATCCCGACGATGCCGATGACGAAAAGCGCCACGGCGATCCACTGCTGCTGGGTGAGCCCCAGGAAGACCGCCTCGTTGGTGCGCACGAACTCCACCAGGAAGCGCTCGATCCCGGCGAGCATCAGATACGCGAAGATCAAGGGACCTTCGCGCTTGAAACGGGGACTGATGACCCACACGAGCAAGGCAAAGATCACCAGTGAGGCCGCAATCTCGTAGAGCTGGGTCGGATGCACCTTCACGGTCGTAGGCGGGAGACCTTGGGGAAAGGACATTCCCCAAGGGAGATCGGTGGGCACGCCGTAATCGTCGCCCCTGAGAAAGCAGCCCATCCGGCCCACCGCGTAGCCTACGGCTACCGCCGGACCACCCGAGTCCATGACGGCCGCGAGCCGCTCTTTCGAAAGCAGCGTGACCACGACCACGGCCACGATGGCGCCGAAAAGCCCGCCGAACCAGACCAGGCCCCCTCCGCTGAGGAGGTTGCCCGGCCATTCGTCGGGATGGAGGATCAAATAGTGGATCTTGGCCCCGAGCAGACCGCCCACCACACAGGCGATGAGGAGCCCGTAGATGAAATCGGGCTTGACGCCTCGCTGTTTGAACTGCCAATGCGCGACGAAACCGGCGGAGATGAACGCGAGAGCCATCATGACCCCGAAGGAGTTCATCGTGAACCCGCCGATATGAAACAGCTCAGGGTACATTCAGCTCCCCAGGGTAAACGTCATGGCGCGAGAGACCTCGGCTTCAGCGTGCCGATTATCGCACGCCGGTCATCGGTCGCGCGCTGTTCGCTGGGACCACACGGGTCCCATCAAGACGCTCAGCTGAAGCCCGACCGAGGCGTGCAACTACTCTGAGGCACGCATCTGCCGGTGTCCACGCACGACGGAGAAGAAGGTCCAAAGCCGAGCACACCGCCGAACCCGGTGAAACGCTGTTCCACTTCGCGGCCGCCACAATCAGGGCACACCTTAGCTTCCTCCTTGAGAAAGCCGAGGACGAACACCTCGAACTCGTTGCCGCACGAGCGGCACTTCAGATCATAGGAAGCCATCAGCCACCGTCTCCCTCGTCGCCGGCGAAGGGCGCAACGCCCATGTCGGCAAGCTGGTCTTCGACCCAATACATACTGATCGAGGCCGGAGTCTTGATCTCGTCTCCCACTAGTACCAGCGGGGCTCCGTGGCCTTCGGCCACCGCTCCGGCCAATACCGGGAAGTCGACGAGATCGGGATCCTCCACATCGACGTAGCGCAGGGGCCCGTCGTTCCCCATCCTGGCGCCCAGATCCCGGTTCAGATAACCGACTATCTCCTCCAGAGATAGAGCAGGACGTCAGCCACCGCCTCTCCGCAGGGCATCCATGCGTCTCGAGCCCATCAACACCAGGTGGGCCGTGGAATCACTCATAGAATCGCTTCTCACTTTCACCACTCGAGCTCGCGGCCTAGGCCAGCCCGAACTCCTTCTCGTAGTCTTTCTGGCTGCGGGCGCCGATCAGCTGGGTCTTCAACTGCCCGCCGTCGAACAAGATGACCGTGGGTATGCTCATGATCCCGTAGCGCGCCGCCAGCTCTTGGTTGCTGTCGACGTTGACCTTGAGCACCGTCACCTTCTCGGGGTGATCGGAAGCCAGCTTCTCCAAGACCGGACCCACCATGCGGCAGGGACCGCACCAGGGCGCCCAGAAATCCACCACCACAGGCACGGTGGACGTAGATACGACATCGTCGAACTGCTTGACGTCCACTTCCTGCACGCTGCCATCACTCATCTCAATCTCCTTGCTGTTGTGGGCCGGCCCACCGACCCCCCGTAGTATATGGTATCCGACCGGGCGGCCCGACCACCTGCTGCCCTCGACCGCCGGATCCTTCTTGAGCACCTGTAATATACCCAGTGGGGTATATTAGCACACATGCCGATCCGGTGGCACTTGAAGGGACCGAGCGCAGAGGCACCGCCCCGGGCCGCATCTCGTCCAGGTTGTTACCCGGTACCCCCATCCGCTAACCTATCTGCCGACGTTGGAGAACCTATCGGTGGATTGACGGCGGATGTCACAGCAGCGAGCGGAGGCGATCGCCATGAGGATCACGTACTTCGGCCATTCTTCCTTCCTAGTCGAGACAGCGGGCGGCGTCCGGGTCATCCTGGATCCCTATAGACACGGGGCTTTCAACGGGGCGGTCGGATATGCGGCCATCGACGAACCGGCCGATGTGGTGGTGGCTTCCCACGACCATGATGACCACGGGGCCTGCGACACCATCCCCGGCGACCCGATCGTGCTCCTGCACCCCACCGGCGAGAGCGTGGGATCGCTCAAGATCACCGGGGTCGACGTGGCCCATGATGAGAGCGGAGGAAGCGAGAGGGGAAAGAACACCATCGCCATCCTCGACGACGGCGACATACGCTTGGTCCACCTGGGGGACCTCGGCCATACCCTCGACTCCGCTACGGTGGAAGCGTTGGGGAGAGTGGACGTGCTGCTGGTGCCGGTGGGCGGGTTCTTCACCATCGACCACCAGCAGGCGGCTGAGGTGGTGGAGTCGCTGAGCCCACGCATTGTGATCCCGATGCACTATAAGACCAGCAAGATCGATTTCCCCATCGCGGCGGTCGATCCGTTCTTGGCGACGCAGGCCAAAGTCGAGCGGAGCAACGAATCCACTCTCGAGGTGACGGCTGCGACGTTGCCCAAGGAGCGACTGACGGCCGTGCTCAGTCGCTGCCGGTAGGATCGCGGGTGATCCCGAAGGCGGGCGTTCCGGCGTCTGACCCGTAACCGAGGGCCGCCCGTGGAAACGGTTTGCCGGCCGGGCGCCGTCCAACGGGTCGCAAGTAGACCAGGGCAATGAACCAGGTTTTTAGACCGAAGTCACAGAAAGTCGCCACAACGACGCCGCGGTCGGGAGCGACTATGAGGGAGGGCAGTAGTCATCTCGCCTGAAAAAGAACCACCGGCAGACGGATCGTCGGCAAAGGCATCGTCGGCAAAGGCCAAGAAGCCTGCCAAGCCTGATAGGCTCCAGCGGATCCTACGCCTCAAACCGGGACCGCTGCGTCGTTTCGTCCTCGTCGTCGTCATCCTCGCCGTCGTCCTCTTGGTCTTCGGCTTCATCTCCCGCTTCTGGACGGAGTATCTCTGGTTCGACGAGGTGGGGTACACCACGGTGTTCTGGACGCCGATCGTGGCCAAGGTGTGCGTGGGGCTGTTCTTCGCCGTCATCTTCTTCGGGATCTTCTACGGCAGCCTCTGGCTCGCTCGTAAGATCTCCCCCGGCTACTAGCCGTGCCCGGAGCCGAAGACGGAGAGATCATCGACCTGGCCGAGCGCCGACGCTGGCCGGGACGGCTGATGCTGATCGTCTCCATCGTCATAGCCGTCATCGTCGGCGTCATCTACAGCGGTAGTTGGGAGACGGTGCTCCTGTTCCTCAATCAGGGAGATTTCGGCTATGCCGAACCCCTCTTCGACAAGGACGCCTCCTTCTTCGTGTTCACCCTGCCCGTGTGGAATATGCTGGTGAACTTCGCCGCGGTCGTCCTACTGTTCACGTTCATCGCCACCGCCTTCACCTACGTGGTGGACCGGGCCATGGTGGTGAACGCCCAGAACAAGATCCGGTTGGCTCCGCACGTCAAGGCGCATCTCTCGGTGATCCTGGCCTTGGCCATGGTGGCCAAAGCAGGAGACTACATGCTGCAGACGTGGGCTCTCGACTACTCCGAGCGAGGGGCGACCTTTGGTGCCAGCTACACGGACGTGAACGCCTCCCTCCCGGTGCTTCACTTCCTCGCCATCGTGTCCCTGGTCGCCGCCGCCATCTTCTTGGCGAATATCCGCTATAAGGGCTGGAGACTGCCCGCTATCGCAATCATCATCATGTTCCTGACCTGGGCGATAGCCGGCAAGGCCTACCCCGCCATCATCCAGCAGTACAGAGTGTCCCCGAACGAGATCGCAGCTGAGACGCCGTACATCGCCAACAACATCGAAGCTACCCGCTGGGCCTTCGGGTTGGACGAGGTCACGAAAGTATCTTCCGCCGCCACCACCGACCTGACCGCCGACGACGTGCGGGCGAACGCCGGTACGATCTCCAACATACGCCTTTGGGAGCCCCGCCCGGCTCTCGACACCTACTCCCAGATCCAGGAGATCCGCCTCTACTACTCTTTCGTCGATGTCGACGTGGATCGCTACGTCATCGACGGGCAGTACCGCCAAGTGCTGGTGAGCGGACGAGAGCTCGACCAGACCCAGCTCCAAGAGCAATCCCAGACCTGGGTCAACACGCACTTGAGCTACACCCACGGCTACGGGATGGTGATGAGCCCGGTGAACGAGGCCGGAGGCGACGGGCTCCCTATCCTTCTGATAAGCGACATCCCGCCCAAGACCGACACCGACCTGAAGATCACGCGTCCCGAGATCTACTACGGGGAACTCGGCAACGACTTCGTAGTGGTTAAGACCACGAGCCCGGAATTCGACTATCCCCAGGGCGATACCAACGTCTCCGCCACCTACCAGGGCCAAGGGGGCGTACCGGTGGGCAGCAAGGTGCGGCAGGCCGCCTTCGCCTTCCGGTTCGGAGACGCGAAACTGTTCTTCTCGAGCTCCTACACCGAGGAGTCCCGGGTCATGTACCGCCGGACCATCGCGGAGAGGGTGCAGGCGCTCGCTCCCTTCCTTCAGTACGACAAGGACCCGTATCTGGTGCTCCGGGACGATGGCTCGCTGGTGTGGATGTGGGATGCGTACACCTCCACCGACCGGTTCCCCTACTCGCAGCCTCGGGCCGATGGGACGAACTACGTGCGCAACCCTATCAAAGTTGTCATCAATGCCTATGACGGCAGTGTCACCTTCTACCAGATAGACCCCGAAGATCCCCTGGCGAACGCCTGGGGCAAGGTATTCGAAGGGCTGTTCACCCCGGGCGACCAGATGCCGGACGACATCCGCCGGCACATGCGCTATCCCGAGGACCTGTACAGCGTCCAGGCTGAAGCGCTGACCATCTATCACATGACGGACCCGCAGATCTTCTACAACAAAGAAGACGCCTGGGAGATCCCGACGGAGGTCTACGGAACCGAGCAGATCCCGGTCGTGCCCTACTACGAGACATTGGCGTTGCCCGGTTCCACGGATCCGGAATTCGCCCTGCTGCTGCCGTTCTCCCCGCTGGGCAAGGACAACATGGCCTCTCAGTTGGTAGCGCTTCAGGATGGCGATAACTACGGCAAGCTCGTCTTGATCGACTATCCCAAGGACAAGCTGGTCTTCGGCCCGGCTCAGGTGGAGGCCCGGATCTCCAACGACCCCGAGATCTCGGCACAGATAACGCTCTGGAGCCAGTCCGGCAGCCAGGTGATACGCGGCAACCTGCTCGTGATTCCGGTGAACCAGTCGGTCATGTACTTCGAGCCCCTCTACCTGCAGGCTCAGCAGAGTCCCATCCCTGAGCTGACAAGGGTGATCGCCAGCTACGGGGACGACGTGGTCATGAAACCGACCTTGGGCGAGGCTCTGGAGGCGATCTTCGGAGAGCCGGTCGGACCCGGGTCGTCCACCACGACGACGGGCGGCGGCACCACCACTACGGCGCCGGGCGGCACGACAACGACCACCGGCAGCAGCACGACCACCACGGTCCCGGGCGGCACGACTACCACTCTGTCGAGCGACCAGGCCAGGTTGATCGCGCAGGCCAATCAGTACTACCAGGCGGCCCTCGAAGCCCAGCGGCGAGGAGACTGGGCCGAGTACGGGCTTCAGATCGAGGCGCTGGGAGCGGTGCTGGAGGCACTCGCGGCGCTGGAATAGACGCGGGAGGGGCGGGCAAGGTCCGACAGGCACGTTTCGAAGGGGCAGACCGGCGAGGCGCGGTTTGCCGTGACCGCTTTACGGCAATACTCTTCACGGAACAAACTCTCGAGATGAGGTCATGCGGTGGAACCTAAGCGCAAAGACGATCCCGCCGGCTTGAGGCGGACGCAGAATGATGTCGACAAGATGTTCCTCGACCTGCTGCGGGGGCAACGAGTGCCCCGCTACGGCAAGGCCGCCTTCCGGCCCAACGCCGATGTCTACTTCGATAAGAACGAGAAGGCGGTCGTGGTCAGGCTGGAACTGCCCGGGATCGATCCGGCTGTGATCGACCTGGAAGTCGACGAGAACATCCTGCGGGTGAGCGGCACGCGTTCCGACGAGCATCACCCCGAAGCGGTCTATCAGCAGATGGAGATCGTGTATGG
This sequence comes from uncultured Actinomycetes bacterium, assembly GCA_963713545.1. GTDB lineage: Bacteria > Actinomycetota > Thermoleophilia > RBG-16-64-13 > RBG-16-64-13 > CAVPLM01. The sequence goes on from CAVQME010000001.1 coordinate 41,126, forward strand.
TCGCTTCGAGCGCGCAGTCATGCTGCCGCCCGGAGTCGACGCCGGCAAGGCGTCCGCCAGATACTCCGCCGGGTTCCTCAAGATCGTCCTCCCCATGCGCGCACGTTCAGCGAGCAAGCGCATCGCCATCAACATGCAGGACGAATGCGAAGGCGGGCAGGAGAGATGACCGCCAGAGACCTTCGCAGGAAACGCTCGACGGAGCCGCTCGACGAGCCGGATAGCCCCTTCGAAGCAGCTGGGCAGGACTTCGTGATCATCTCCCAGGAACCGATGGACAGCGACCTGGCCCCCACTCCGACCGATCTACCCATCTTGCCCCTCAAGGACACGGTGGTATTCCCCGACACAATGATGCCCCTAGCGGTGGGCCAGCCCCGGTCCGTGCGTCTCATCGACGACATCCTGCGCGGCGATCGGCAGGTGGGTCTCCTCTCTTCCAAAGATGCAGAGATCGAGACCCCGGGCCCAGAGGACGTACACACGGTGGGCGTTCTCGCCAGCATCCAGAAGATGATCAAGGCCCCAGACGGGACGTTGCGCATCATCGCGCAGGGGATACGCCGTATCGAGATCGAGAGCTTCACGTCTGAGGAGCCCTACCTCACCGCCACGTTCCACGATCTTCCCGATTTGGTCGAGGAGGGAACCGAGCTCGAGGCCCTTCAGCGGAACCTGGTCTCGGTCTACACCAGGATCATCCAGTTGGTCCCCTACCTGCCGGACGAGCTGGAGATGGCGGCGGCCAACATCGACGACCCGGCCCAACTCGGCTACTTCATCGCGTCGACCATGCGCATCAAGACCGAGGAGAAGCAGGAGCTGTTGGAGGAAGTCGACGTCTCGAAGCGTTTGCGCCGCCTGACGGCTCTCATGAACAGGGAGCTGGAAGTGTTGGAGCTGGGCTCGAAGATCCAAGACCAGGTCCAGTCGGAGATGGACAAGTCCCAGCGGGAGTACGTCCTGCGCCAGCAGCTCAAGGCTATCCAGGAGGAGCTGGGCGAGACCGATGAGACCCAGGCCGAGGTCAACGAGCTCCGAGAGCGCATCGACAAGGCCGGCCTCCCCGAGGAGGTCGACAAACAGGCCCGGCGCGAATTGGACCGGCTGGCGAAACTGCCTCCGGCCGCGGCCGAGTACGGGGTCATTCGCACCTACCTCGACTGGATCGTGTCGCTGCCGTGGTCGGGACTGACCGAGGACAATCTGGACATCGGCCACGCGCGAGAGGTGCTGGACGACGACCACTACGACCTGGAAGACGTGAAGGACCGCATCCTCGAGCTCTTGGCGGTGCAGAAGCTGAGGAGCGAGGTCTCGGGACCCATCCTCTGCTTCGCCGGTCCGCCCGGCGTCGGCAAGACCAGCCTGGGCAAGAGCATCGCTCGGGCGATGGGCAGGAAGTTCATCCGCATAAGCGTGGGCGGAGTGCGCGACGAGTCCGAAATACGCGGTCACAGGCGCACCTACGTAGGCGCGATGCCCGGCACCATCATCCGCGCCATCCGCGACGCCGGCAGCAGCAACCCGGTGTTCATGATCGACGAGATCGACAAGATGGGCTCCGACTGGCGGGGGGATCCATCCAGCGCCATGCTGGAAGTGCTCGATCCCGAACAGAACGGTACCTTCCGCGACCACTACCTCGATCTGCCGTTCGACCTCTCCCGGGTCATGTTCATTTGCACTGCCAACATGCTCGACACCATCCCCGGACCTCTGCGCGACCGCATGGAGATCATCTCCATCGCCGGCTACACCGAGGAGGACAAGCTTCACATAGCCCGCCGCTATGTGGTGCCCCGGCAACTGGAGAGGAACGGCCTCAAGGAAAAGCAGCTCGAGGTCACCGACGACGCCCTGCGCACTGTGATAGAGAACTACACACGGGAGGCGGGGGTCCGCGGGCTCGAGCGGCAGATAGGCACCATCGCCCGCAAGTTCGCGCGCATAGTGGCGGAAGAAGGCAAGGAGAGCATCACGGTCGACCGGGAACAGGTGGCAGAGTTCCTGGGCAAGCAGAAGGTCTTCCGCGAGACCAAGCGCCGTACGGCCGATCCGGGCGTCTCGACGGGACTGGCCTGGACTCCGACCGGCGGCGACATCCTGTTCATCGAAGCGCGGGCGATGCCGGGCACGGGGCGGCTCATCCTCACGGGGCAACTGGGCGATGTGATGAAGGAGTCGGCCCAGGCCGCGCTGACCTTCATCCGTAGTGTCTCCGAGCGTCTCGGGGCAGGCAGCGAGTTCTTCCAGAAGCACGACATCCACGTGCACGTGCCGGCCGGCGCGGTGCCCAAGGACGGCCCCTCGGCCGGCGTGGCTATGGCCATCGCACTGGCCAGCATGGTGTCTGGGCGAGCGGTCGACCCCAACGTGGCCATGACCGGCGAGGTGACCCTCACCGGGCAGGTGCTGCCGGTCGGCGGTATCAAGGAGAAGGTGCTGGCAGCCCGGGCGGCCGGGATCACGCGCGTGTTCCTTCCCGACCGCAATGAGGCCGACGTGAGCGAGATCCGGGGCGAGGACCTGCTCGAGGGTCTGGACTTCGTCTACGTGGACCACGTCGGTACCGTCCTCGACCAGATCCTCGCTTCGCCCAAGAAGGCCCGCCGCCCCCGCGCGACTGTAAGTGCGAAGAACGGCGGGAAACCCCCTTCGGGCGATGGCCGGTCGAGCGCGAAGAGGGCACGGCCGAAGCCGGTCGGAGCCGGAAGAGATGGGGGAAAAGGCAGATAGTCGGAGGCCGGCGAGCAGGTCGTCGCCCGGTGGGATGCCTGCGGGCGACACGCTGCTCGGCGGGCCGCCGCACGTCGGCCCGCCGCCGGATGACCTGCCGGAGATCGCCATGCGACCGGCCTGGGTGTCACGAGACAGGATAGGTGCCTACCAGGAACTGGAGCACCCGGCCGACCTGCTCCTGCAGATCACCGGCCCCGACCTGGCCGCCCTCTTCGAGAACGCCCTGTTCGCCTTCTATGACCAGGTAGCGGAACTGGGTGGGTTCAGAGCGGACCGTGAGGTGGTCATCACCGTATGGGGCGCATCGCCGAGCGACGGCCTGCGCGAGCTTCTGAACGAGGCATTGTTCCGGTTCGAGACGGAGCGGTTCGTGGCTGTCGGCGCCCGGGTGACGATCGAGAGCCCACGTTCCCTGAAGGCACGGAGCCTGCGGAGGGAGAGAGCGGGGCCGAGCCTGGGGCCGGCGGGGTCACCGCGGTCGCGCGCTTGTGGGGGGAGGACGCGACCCGAGACCGACACACCCTCGGCGCCGAGATCAAAGCAGTCACATACCACCGACTGGCTCTCGAGCGAACGCCCGACGGGACCTACCGGGCCACAGTGCTGTTCGATGTCTAAGGAGGTGGGGGACAACGCATGGGAGCGCCTTCACTGCGACAGCTGAGCGACGTCCTCTGGGAGCTGCCGGTCGAGGGCGGCATGCGTGTCCCCGGCCGTATCTACGCCGACCGTGAACTGGTGGCAGCGTTGCGAGAAGACCAGAGCCTGGTACAGGTCAGCAACGTCGCTCATCTTCCCGGGATCCTGTGTTGGTCGCTGGCCATGCCGGATATCCACTACGGCTACGGCTTTCCCATCGGAGGCGTAGCCGCCTTTGCCGTCGATGAGGGAGTGGTGTCGCCCGGTGGAGTGGGATACGACATCAACTGCGGTTGCAGGCTTCTGGCGACCGACCTGGACTCGGCGGACATCCGAGACAAGGTGCCACGGATGGTGGACCAGCTCTTCCGGGATGTACCCTCCGGCGTCGGCTCCAGCGGGGCCATAGCCAAGCTTTCTCGTACGGAGCTAGAGAAAGTGCTTGTCAAGGGGGCCGCCTGGGCAGTGGAGCGAGGCTACGGTTCTCCCGAGGACCTGGCGCACACGGAGGACCGCGGCGCCCTGCCGGGTGCCGACCCGGCCGCGGTCAGCGAAAGAGCCTACGCCCGCGGACAGGATCAAGTGGGGACGCTGGGGTCGGGCAACCACTTCCTGGAGATCCAGGTGGTGGAAGAGGTCTTCGACAGCGAGGCCGCGCAAGCCTACGGCCTGCGCCCCGGCCAGGTCACGGTCATGGTCCACTGCGGGTCGCGCGGCCTGGGGTACCAAGTGTGCGAGGACTACCTGAGCGTGATGGCGGCCGCCACCTCCCGCTACCACCTGCAACTTCCAGACCGGCAACTCTCTTGTGCGCCGGTCGGCTCCGCGGAGGGCAAGAGATACCTCGCAGCCATGGCGTGCGCCGCCAATTATGCCTGGGCGAACCGCCAGATGATCATGCACCTCACCGAACAGGCACTCCTCCGTGCGCTTCACATTTCTCCAAAGGAACTCAACCTGCGTCTGGTCTACGACGTGGCGCACAACATCGCCAAGTTGGAGACGCATGAGGTAGCCGGAGCCTCAGTGGAGACCTGCGTGCATCGGAAGGGAGCCACCCGAGCGTTCGGACCCGGCCGGGCCGAGGTGCCGGACGACTACCAGGCAGTGGGACAGCCTGTGCTCATCCCCGGCGATATGGGCACGGCGTCTTTCGTGTGCAAAGGCACCGAGGAGGCCATGAGACGGAGCTTCGGCTCCACGTGCCACGGGGCCGGGCGGGTGATGAGCAGAACCCAGGCCCTGAAGCGGGCCAAGGGTAGATCGATAGCCGCGGAACTGGCCAAGGACGGCGTGTTCGTGCGGTCGCAGGGACCGAGGACTCTGGGCGAGGAGATGCCGGAAGCTTACAAGGACGTGGAGCGAGTGGTGGCTGTGATGGACCGGGCGGGGATATCTCCGCGAGTGGCGCGATTGCGCCCCCTCGGAGTGGTCAAAGGGTAAGGGAACCGTCTCCGCCTGTGCCGGTAGCTCCTTCGTCGGGCTCGCTCAGGCTCACCCCGTCGTCCTCCCCGGTCTCGCCCTTCTGCAGACGCTGGGCGGCTGCGTGGCGAAGACGAGCCGCCTCTCTGACCGGCAGCGACTCACTGAGCTTCAACAAGACGTCGGGTGGGACCCGGTCCTTCAGCGCGTCCATGACTGCGTGCACAGCCCTTGTCGCTTCTTCCCTGGCCTGATACGACCCTGCCCTCTGGACGGCCTGAACCAGAGCCTCCACCTGATCCTTGACCGCCTTGCCCTTGTCGCTGAGCAGATCGGGGACGGCGAAGCTGAGCTTGAACTCGAGCTTGTCGCTGCGCTTGTACCGAGTGAGCCGCTGGATCACGCGAAGGAGCCCGCTCCAAATCAAGTGCCCGGTTGTGAACCGGCGATACTTGCGGCGACGAAAGCGAGGCCCGACAACGACTGCACCAGAACCACTGTTCTGCACTGGAGTTCCTCTGTTGTTCACGACTCCCATAGATAGATTGAATGATACCTCAGCGCAGGGCCGCTGGAAAGGCTCCGTCGCCACCAGACAGCCCCGCGGCGGGCCGCAGGATGGCTGCACGCTAGTGATGACGCTCCACCCTGAAGCGAGAGAGACGGTATCGGTCGCGGCTAGGATCGATGCCTCCCTTGCGACAGGTGATGGCCAATTGCTGCTCCGGCGTGTCCACTCCCTCGAGGTCGGGGAGAAGCAGTGCTTGCCGACCATCGGCCGTCTGCACGATGATGCCGTACTCCTTCGGATCGAGATCGGCCACGCCGTCGACCGCTTCCGGGGGCCCCAGGACGTCCACCGACACGTCCAAACCATCAAGCTCATCAAGGGTCAGGGGATAGAAGCGCGGATCTCTCGTGGCCGCGCTTATCGCGTTGCCGACGATCTCTTCCTCGATGCTGTCGCGGGTAGGCCCTATAGTTCCGATGCAGCCCCGCAGAGAACCATCTCCCCGGTGGAGTGAGACAAACACGCCCGCTCGTCGAGGCTCCGGCCCAAGCGGCTTCGGCTCGAGGACGGCGTGGTCTCGCACATAGGCCTCGATTGCCTCGCGGGCCAGCCTGACAAGGGGATCACCGGGAGCTTTCGCCCCGCCGCTCATCCGTCACCTTCCTCTGCTGCCGTTGCGGCCCACAAGATCTCGACTTCACCCACCATGTAACCGACCCCGAACGGCCCTTCGTACGACAGCATGTGGTTGCGCACGTGTCCGCCGGCAGTCCCTACGGCCCCGACCACCCCTGAGAGCGTCGCCAGTGAGCGGTAGCCGCATTCTCCCGCCGCCCTGACCAGCCCGGGATCGATCGAGAGGAGGGCCTCCCAGTCTCCGGCGGCGAACGCGTCGACCACCGCCCGGTCGAACTCCAGTCCCCGAGGGTCGTAGCCGGCCGGAGCTCCAGGAAGCAGCCGGTGGCTGAGGTCGCTGCTGGCGACGTACACGACCCGGGCGGGCGCCGCCATCATGGCCCGGCCCACGATCTCCCCAAAACGTAGGTGCTCCTCGAGGCTCAGGTAGGAGAAGCCGAGCTCGACCAGGCGGCAGGGGCCTTCAAGCGCTCCCATCAGATACCAGAGAGGGACCATCGCCCCGTGGTCGAGCTCGACCACCTCCCCGTGGGAGGCGGTGATGACTGTAGGAACACCGTGACCCTCGGCCTCTTCCAGGATGGTCTCCGCCAAGCCCTGGTCGCCCGCCGCTTCGATGCGTACGTGCGGCGCCCGGAAGAAGACCAAAGATCCTCGGTACGCAGAAGCGAGCGACACCCCCATCTGACTGCGAGCGAGGGGACTATGGGGAGACATGAGGACGATGGTCTCGGGATGGAGCGCGGCCGCTCGTTCCCGTAGCGTCAACATCGCCCGCACCGTCGAGTCCACCTCTGCCAGGCTGTCTCCCCCCACCTCCGGCACGATTATCGGCGGATGGGGCGCGACGAAACATCCGACAAGCGCCATGTTCGCACCTCCCTCTAGCGGTCCAGCCCCGCGATCTCGCGACCGCAGGAGAGACAGCGACCTTCGTTGACCAGATTCTTGCGGAGCGCGAAGCCCTGGCGTTCGATCACCGAGGCTCCGCACGCGGGGCACATCGTCGATTCGGAGGAATGACCGGGGACGTTACCCCCGTAGACGTAGTGGAGCCCCTCCGTCCGCCCGATCCTGACGGCCCTCTCCACCGAATCGAGCGGTGTCGGGGGCACGTCCAGCAGCCGATAGGTGGGATAGAACCTAGAGACGTGCCACGGAATGTCGGGGGACATGGAGGCCAGGAACGAGGCTATGGCACGCAGCTCTTCGTCGCCATCGTTGCGCCCAGGAATGAGCAGCGTGGTCACCTCCACCCACACTCCCATCTCCCACAGGCGACGGATAGAGTCCAGGACCGGCTTCAGTCGCGCCCCTACCAGAGCGCGGTAGAACTCGTCCGAGAAAGATTTGAGATCCACGTTGGCCGCATGCAGATCGCCATCGATGTCGGCCAAAGTCTCTGCCGTCATGTAGCCGTTGGTCACGAACACGTTCTTGAGCCCAGTAGTCGTGGCCAGGCGAGCGCAGTCGCGCGCGTACTCGTAGAAGATCGTCGGCTCGGTGTACGTATAGGAGACGCTCAGGCAGCCGGCTGCCTGAGCCGCCGAGACGACCTGCTCGGGAGACTGCGGCCTGCCGATGATCCGCCCCTGTTCGCTGGGCATCTGGCTGATATCGGCGTTCTGACAGAACTTGCATCGAAAGTTGCATCCCACCGTCGCTATCGAGAAGCTCAGACTGCCTGGCAGGAAATGGAAAAGAGGCTTCTTCTCGATCGGGTCGACTGCTGTGGAGATGGGGCAGCCGTACACGAGGGTATAGAGGACGCCTTCCCGGTTCTCGCGGACCCCACACAGACCCGCTTCCCCCGGGGCGATGCGGCAGTGGTGAGCGCAGAGGAAGCAATGGACCCGCGGGCCACCGCGCCATTCTTCCCAGAGGGCCGCCCGCGTGACACCTGACGCCTGGCAGCTTTCCACCGATCGGTCCTCCTCGAGCCGGCGAGAGATCAACCACGTCCGGCTGGACGTCATGCCGTTGCTCTTCTTTTCTCTCTAGTACCCGCGATGACGCGAGACAAACAAGAGAGCGGCGGTTCAGAGACCGGCTGAGTGCGACGAGCGGGTCCCGATCAGCCTGCGCCGGGCGCGAGTCAAGGGGGACAGGCCTTGGAACCCCCAATTCAAGGTGTATTCCTTGGGGTTGAGCTCGTGCTCCACTGTACCCTGCTCCAGCAAGAGCACCAACGTCTCCCGAGTCGGCAGCGCATCGACCAGCACGTAGACCAGACCCACCTCGGCCGCCCGGTGCGCGTCGCTGCCCGCTCCCTGCGGCTTGCCCAGGCGCCGCGCCAGCCGATAGGCCTTCCGCGAGCACCAGGGGCCCAGCGAGCGACCGTTGACTACCTCGATGATGTCGGACTGCGCCGCGACCCTCTCTCGCTGGCGAGGGTCGATGGCCCCGCGGCGAGGCCAGTCGTAGGGGTGAGGCAGATAGACCAGACCCCCCTGGGCCCGTATCCGTTTGATGGCTTCGGTTATGGGGAGATGAGCGGGGATCTTCTCGGTGACGTAAAGCCCGATGACCTCACCGGCCTCGGTGGACAGTTCGATACCCGGGATGACCCTGGGTAGAGAGGGATCGGATCCGGCCAGAGCCGCGGCCTGGAGGGCACCGTCGACGGTGTTGTGGTCGGTGATCGCGATGCAGGAGATTCCCCGGGCGGCCGCCTCTACCAGGAGCTCGCGCGGAGACAGCAGGCCATCAGGAGAGAGGGCCGTGTGGTTGTGAAGATCCAGCCTAAGGCCGGAGACGCCCACGCTCAGACATCCGGAAAGGAGCCGCTGATACGCCGCCGCCTGCGGTCGCGTATGACTCGCTTGCCTCCCCCTTCAATCGACTCGCGCCGTTCACTCTCGCGCCGGTCGATGATGACTTCGACTCCCTCTACGCCCTCGAAGCGTTTCTTGAACTCCTCGTAGTACTTGTCCGCGAGCTCGCGGGGGATCACGTAGTAGATCACTCGGCGCCTCCTCCAAAGCTCCAATAAGTTCTATGATAATGTCTGCTGCCTCGGTGTCCAAGAGTCACGAGCTTTCATACTAGCGTATGGCTGATACGCCTGATACTACAGAAGAAAGCGCGGCGGGACCGCTTCTCAAGAACCGATACCGGCTGGGACGGGTCTTGGGACGCGGCGGTATGTGCATCGTATACCAGGCCTGGGACACCCGGCTACAGCGGAACGTGGCGGTGAAACGCCTCGAACCCCCACTGAACGAAGACCCCCGCACCCGAGCCCGGTTCGACCGTGAGGGCCGGGCACTGGCCCAGCTCTCGCATCCCAATCTGGTGACCCTCATAGACCGAGGATCGACCGAGAACGAAGACTACTTGGTCTTCGAATACGTCGAAGGCCGCTCTCTCAAAGAGCTGACGCGCGAGGGCCCCCTAGGCGTCGCCGAGGCGGGCCAGATCGCGGGGCAGGTGGCCGAGGGGCTGGCCGCCGCTCACGCGGCGGGGATCGTACATAGGGATATCAAACCCCAGAACATCCTCATCGACCGGAACGGCCATGCCAAGGTGACTGACTTCGGCATCGCCACCGGGCCCGACTGGACCCGGGTGACGCGCGCCGGCTCGATCATCGGAAGCGCTCGCTACATGTCCCCCGAGCAGATCAGGAGCAAGCCGGTGGATGCCCGCTCGGACATCTACTCGCTCGGGGTGGTCATGTACGAGATGCTCGCCGGCCATCCGCCCTTCGACGGCACGAACATGCCTGAGATAGCCCGCCAGCATCTCAACAATCCGCCGCCGTCGCTCTCCGAGCTTCGGAGCGACCTGCCGGCAGGGCTGGAAAAGGTGGTCATGCGGTGCCTTGAGAAACTGCCCGAAGACAGATTCGTCTCCATGGACGAGCTGATGGGCGCCCTCGTCGGGCTTGGACTCTACGTCCCCCAACGCGTGGCCGAGGTGGCCCCGCCGCACAAACGCCAGCAGAAGCGGGGCGCCGCGGATGAGCGCCGGCCGCGCCATGTCGTCGGAGGGATCCCGGACGATCCTCACTCGGCTACGGGGGAAGACGCTGGTGACGCGGGCTGGGAACGCGATTTCGTCCGCGCCCGGGTCCGCAAGAAGCGGGCAGCCCGCCGCTGGAAGATACTGGGTACACTGGCGGCCATCGTTGTCATCGTCGCCGTGGCACTCGTACTGCTGTGGCCGAGCGGCGGCGCTCCGGCTGTCGTGGGGCTCACGCTCACTCAGGCGCAGGAGTTGGCGAAAGATGCGGGTATGACGGTCGAAAAGGCGTCCGAAGTGCCATCCTTCGACGAGCAGGCCGGGATCGTGCTGGAGCAGGACCCGGCTCCTGAGGGCAAGGCCGAAGATGACGTTCTCCGCGTCACTGTCACCAGAGAGCCCACGCCAGTCGCGGTGACCGAGATCCAGGACTACGACCCTGAGGGCGACGAGACGGAGAATCCGGATACGCTGTCCAAGATGACCGACGGGAAGGACAGCACAAGCTGGACGACCGAGCTCTATCGGTCGGCAGAGTTCGGCGGGCTCAAGAGCGGTGTCGGCTTCGACTTCACCTTGGAAGAGGCAGCCACGATCATCGAGATCGTGTCGCCCGTCGAGGGGTGGAAGGGCGAGCTACTGCAGAACATAGAGTCCGGCACCGCCGCCCGGCTTGCGACCCTCGACGGCGATGCGAACCAGATCATCACCCTGCGCGAGACGATCACCTCGGGGAGGATGTGGTTCACGGAGTTGGCCAAGCTCACCGAGGACCGGTGGGGCGTCGAGATATCGGAGCTACGCTTCTACCGGTAGCGCCCGGCGCACCTTCGGACGCGTGCCCCCCGGGGGGGCGTTACTCGATCGTGAAATGGGCATGGCCCGCTCCCCAGAGCCCCAAGATCACTGCGGCCGCGATCGCTACGACGGCCGCGAGAAACAGCCAGTCGGCGGCTCTCACCACCATGCGTTCCCGGTAGGTCCGGTCCGGCAAAGCGCCGAAAGCCCGGGCGTCCATGGCTATCGCCACCCGCCCCCCCTTGCGCACCGCCCCCGCCAGCAGCGGGATGGAATAGCGACGCATGCGCGACCAAACGTGCAGGAAACCTGTCCGTTCCCGCACTCCCCGGACCCGCTGCGCAGCCCGTATGGTCTGGTAGTCGCTCTGGAACGCGGGGAGCATGCGATAGCCCACCATGGTCCCGTAGGCCACCCGATAGTTCAGACGGACCTGATGCACCAGACTGAGGATGAAGCGCTGCGGCTCGGTGGTCTTCACGAACACGATGGACAGCAGCGCGAAGCAGAGCAACCGCGCCCAGAGGGTGGCGGTAGCCCACAGAGCCGGACCGGTGATCTTGATCGGACCGATGTAGAAGAGGGCTGCAGCGGTGGCGTTCTCCTTGTTGAAGAAGATGTTGGCCAGCAGGATGGCTACGCCGGCGATGACGAACACCCACAGCGGGCGGAGCAGAGCCCGCGCACTAAGACGTCCAAGAAACCGGCCGGCTAGAAAGACGAGGGCGAAGAGCACCGCCGGCGTGATGGGATCGAAGATGAACGTGAGCGCCAACGCGACCAGGATCACGGCAAGCAGCTTGATGCTCGGATTGCGCCGGGTCAGGTAGCTGTGAAGAGCCACGTCTTGCGCAGGTGGGCCCGCCGGCCGGCCCACCGCCGGACGGGGAGCGCTCGCTGGTTCGCCGGCCGCGCGTCCCAGCGCAGAGGACCCCAAGGCCGGGGCGCTGGTCGAGGCTACGGCGGAGACCCGCACAGGGGACGCGGCCGACGTCGCTTTTGCACCTGTCTTCGCGGCCGAGGCATTCGCCGGGACCGCCCCAGAGATTGTTCCGGCCGCCCCGAGGAAGGCCTCGACGGTCAGAAGACCTTCAGGCGTCCCCGCCATCGTGTGCAGCCCCCTGCACACGTGCCCCAGGGCCGGGACTGACAGGCCCGCGGCCTCGACCAGTTCCGGTTGCGAGAAGAAGGCCTCCGGAGTGCCCTGGTACACGGTCCTTCCCTGGCTGAGCGCGAGAAGTGATCCCGCGTGCTCCGAGATGAGGCGCATGTCGTGACTGACCATGGCCACCGTGCCCCCCTCGGCGCGGAACTCCTGCATCATCGCCATCAGCCGGGCCGCCTGAAACTCGTCCTGGCCCAGGGTAGGCTCATCGAGGATCAGGGCCGACTGACCACGTATGAGCATTGCCGCCACACTCAGCCTCCGCTTCTGACCCTGGCTCAGAGAGAATGGATTGGCCTCCGCCAGCCGCAGCAACCCCAGGCGCTCGAGCCAGTCGTCCACCAGTGCTCGCTGCTGAGGAGTGAGGTGCGCGCTCCCCTTGCGGCCGGCTCTCGGAGAAAGGCTGAAGGCCAGCTCCCCCGCCACCGTGTCGCTGACGAACTGGTGCTCCGGGTTCTGGAATACGTAGCCCACCTCATCGCTCAAGGCCCAGGGGGACATGCCGGCCACGTCCCTCCCATCAAGGAAGACGGCGGCCGGCGGCGGATCGAGGACCCCGGTCAGCAGGGAAGCGAGAGTGCTCTTGCCGGCCCCGTTCTCTCCCACGATGGCGAGGAGGTCGCCTCGCCGGAGAGAGACGGAGATGTCCGTGAGGGCGGAGTGGCCGTTGGGATACCGGAAGCTCAGGTTCCTGGTCTCCAGGTGGCTTTCGCCCCGCACACTGGGGGATGGATGACTCCACCGCGCTCCCCCGTAATCTTGGGACAGGCGCAACCGCTCAACCAGGCCCTGCGTCTCGGCCAAAGCAGCCACCGTTTCTACGACGCCGAGGGGGCTTCCAGGCACGCTCCACCCCGCTTCGCGTAGTGCCGCGACCAGTTCGGCCGTCTGCGGCAGCCACACCCCCGCTTCGGAAAGGCCGGCGCTGTGCTCATAGAAGGCCGCGGCGGGATCTCCGCGAAAGAGCAGGCGTCCCCCCGGGGCCAGCACGAGCACGCTGTCCACCCACTCGATCAACTCGTCGAGCTTGTGCTCGATTATGACGATGGAGTGCCGCCCGTCTTTCGCAAGGCGCTTCAAGAGACTGAAGAGCTCGGAGGTGGCTCGCGGGTCAAGGTTCGCAGAAGGCTCGTCCAGCACCAGCACGCGCGGTCCCATCGCCAAGACGGCGGCCAAGGCGACTCGTTGCTTCTCACCCCCCGACAGGGTGGCAAGGCGCCGCTGTCGAAACCCCTCGAGACCGACCCAACCCAGGGCCTGGTCGACAGTGGACTCGATCTCTTCCGGAGACCGGCGCAGGTTCTCAAGACCGAAGGCGATCTCGTCCTCCACCGTGAGTGTGCAGAACTGGGCGTCGGGGTCCTGGAAGACCAGCCCGGCCTCTTGTGCCAGCAGGTGGACGGGACTCTCACCCACCACCAACCCGGCCAGCACCACCTCACCGGAGTAGTCACCTTGGACCAAGTGCGGGATCAGCCCGTCCAGGCACAGGGTCAAGGTGCTCTTGCCCGACCCGCTCGGCCCCAGCATCAGCACGGTCTCGCCCGGGGCTACCGCGAAGGAGAGATCGACCAGCGCGGGCTCCAGCCGGGTAGCGTAGGTGAAGGACAGCCCGGTGGCTGCGATGGCCGAGCGAGAGGCGGGCGTGATCAGATCCTCTTCACCTTTCCCTCAGAGATCGCGAGACCGGAAAGAACGCCGGTCCTGGCAAGAGCGTCACCGAGCAGCCGCGACACGAGCGCGCCCAGCACCACCGAGCTGATGATGGCCAGGATGGCCGCGACTCCGATGCTGCCCCACGTGTAGGTACGGTAATAGCTGTACACGAACGTGTCGAGGAGGATGCTGAAGGCTCCTGCCACCGCCCCGGCCCCCCAGAGGGCGATCCCATCGAAGCGCTTCCAGCGGAAGCCCGCGAAGACAAGCTCCGCACCCGCTCCCTGTACTAGACCGCTCGCCATGGTCAGAATGCCCCATTGGTTCCCTAGCGCCATGCTCACGAACGCGGCCACCAGCTCACCGATCAGGGCCGCGCCGGGCCGACGGATGATGTACGGTACGAGCAGCCCTCCGATCATCCATACGCCGATGAGGGCGTAGGAGAAGGGGAACGGGATCACCTGGAATACGCTCGACCAGAGCAGGCCCCATCCCCAGAAGACGACTCCGACCGCGACAGCCAGAACCGCGGCCACGACCAGTTCTCTGGTGGTCCAGTCCTTGAAGGACACTAGAGCTCCATCCCCGAGGGTCGGGCCGTGGCTCCTGCTGCGGCCGTGCCGCCTCCCGAGAGGTCGCGCTGGATCTCGCCGACCAGTTCGTCCGTGGGCATGCCTGCGGCCAACGTGGCCGTCATGACTGCAGGACCCCGGCGCTGCGCGGCGCGGAACGCCGCCCGCAGCGCCGCGAACACCTGGTCCTCGCTGCCCGAAAGCAGGGTACTCAGGTTTCCCACCCTCACCGAGCAGCCCTCACCGCTCGCAGCACCGATGGCCGCCTGAACGGGACCGTCGATGTCTTCCTGTAGTAGCGGGTAGACGGAGAACTGGCAGCCTACTATCTCGGGGCTCATGTATCCCGGCCTGTCTCCCGGCTTGGCGGCCCCTGCCCCCAGCCGGTCGGCAGTAATGTCCGGCCCAGCGGCCGTCGCCCCCGGCTGATCGGACATGTCATCTCTTATGGTCGACATGGACATCTACCTCCCGTGGTAGTGGATGAGAAGAAGCACGCCCTCGCCGTGCGTCACTCGGGCTGTTTCTCCGGTCATCGCATTGCTGACCCCTCTCGTGGCCGACTGGGAGAGCGGTCCGTAGACAAGCGGATAGAGCAGACCCTCTGTCCAAACGTCCTCCACCCGCGGCGTCAGCGGCAGCAGCGAGACTGTGTCGCCGCGCTCCCCGCTGAAAGTGCTGTCACCTTTGACCAGGAAGGCCTCGTGCCAGTCGTCCACCATGCGCACACGTGCGGCTGCCAACCACGGAGACGACAGAAGCAGGAGATTCCCCACCAAGTGATCCAAGCGGGGGCCGCCCAGTGCGCCATAGACCGTGATGTCATCCGCGCCCCGCTCCATCACCAGGCGTAGCGCCGCTTCGGTGTCGGTCTCGTCTTTGGCCGTGGGGAGCAACACCACTTCCACCCCCTGGGCCTCGAGAGCCTCGCGAGTACGGATGGTAATGGAGTCGAGGTCACCCACCAACAACCCCGGTACCAGGCCGACCCGGGCCAATGTTTCCGCTCCCCCGTCGACCGCCACAAGGAGGTCGGCCGAGGCCAGAGTGGCAGCATCCAGTTGTGCGGTCAGACTGGAACCTGCGACCACGGCGACATGCATGGCAGACTCCCGCGTCGGGCATCGGGGAGCGGAGCGTTCTCTAGCGGAAAGACGCCGGCGCCTCTAGAAGGCGAACGGGCTAATGTGGATAACCGTTACTTCCCTTCGCTGGCATTACCCAGATCAGGTTCGCAGGGTCTGTGGCAGAGCCACACTCTCAGCTACAACGCTCCCCTAGCAAGGTATATAGAATGCTCATGGATTATAGCATCGTGGGACATGAACTGCCCCAAACGGCAACGCTGCGCGAGCGGCACTTGTGTATAATCAAGCCGTTTGTGCCGGTTGCCCGAGCACGGCGACGTCTCTTCGACGCATCCTTCCTCAGTAGGTGGTATAGACTGCCGAGAACACGAGCGTTGCGGTCAGACGGTGCGATCTCCACTCGCACCCGAGTACCTCTTCCGGCGCCGATCACAGTGAGCTCGCCCGAGCGTTTTGGGCTGAGCTGGATGGGGGGTTGGTGAACACGCAAACACTGGCCGTCGAACGGCCGGTCCCGGGGCTGAACAAGCCACCGGCGGTTTGTGCTGGTCACTTTTCCCTCCCCTGTCTTGCCGGACGTTCCACCGGCACCGTTCACGCAGAGACGCCAAGCGACGCAGGTCCGGTCAACGGGACCATCATCCAGCACACATCCGTCGAGCGGCGCCAAACGACTCCGGGGAAGGGGTGATGGTGTCTACAACCACGGACGACCGCAAGGCAAGCCCTACCGAACACGGTCTCACCGAGATCCGCTGGCACGCCAGAGGCGGCCAAGGAGCGGTGACCGCAGCCAAGATGGTGGCCGAACTGGCCCTCGGCCAGGGCAAGCACTTCCAGGCCTTCCCCGAGTACGGGCCCGAGCGCTCGGGAGCCCCCATCGTCGCCTTCACGCGGGTGAGCGACGAGCCCATCCAGCTCTACTGCGGTGTCGAGCATCCGGGCATCGTGGTGGTGCTCGATCCGTCGTTGCTCGGCACGATAGACGTCACCAAGGGCGCCCCTGACGACGCGATCCTGCTTGTCAACAGCGAGATGACGCCGGCCGAGCTGCGGAGGCACTACAAGCTCACGGGCGGGCGTCTCTTCACCATCGAGGCCACCCGGATAGCCAACGAGACGATCCGCCGGCCCATCCCGAACACGCCCATGGTCGGCGCTCTCACCCGGATAACCGGACTCTTTCCGATCGACAAGGTGGTCGAATTCCTGCGCGTTGATTTCGGCAAGAAGTTCCCTCCCAAGGTGGTGGAGGGCAATATCTCCGCCATCACGCGAGCCTACGAGGAGGTCAAGGGCGAATGAGCCCCGCGAAGAAGCCCCAGTGGGATGTCAGCGACATCGACACTTGGGGGCCCGACAAGCACGAGCTCGGAGCGACCATCCCCGTGTCGGGGAACTCCGAGGAGGTCGAGACCGGCGGCTGGCGCTCGATGGTGCCGGTCATAGATTCCGAGGCCTGCAGCGGCTGCATGCTCTGCTACTTCTACTGCCCCGACGCCTCGATCATTATCGAGGACGGTAAAGCAGTGGGTATCGACCTCAAGCACTGCAAGGGTTGTGGCATCTGCGCCAAGGAATGCCCGGCCGACGCGATAGTCATGAAGAACGACGAGAAGGAGTGACGAGGTGGGCGGAGACAGCACCGGCACGCTCGCCGTCACCGGCAACGAAGCGGTAGCGGAAGCGATGCGCCAGATCAACCCGGACGTGGTGTGCGCCTATCCCATCACTCCCCAGACCGAGGTCGTGCAGCTCTACGCGCAGATGGTGGCCGACGGTAAGGTGACCTCCGAGTTCGTCACGGTGGAGTCGGAGCATTCGGCCATGAGCGCCGTGATCGGCTCCGAAGCCGCCGGCGCACGGACGATGACGGCCACCTCCTCGCAGGGCTTCGCCCTGATGTGGGAGCTCCTCTTCGTGGCCTCGAGCTACCGGCTGCCGATCGTGATGACCACGGTAAACCGTGCGCTCAGCGGGCCCATCAATATCCACTGCGACCACAGCGACACCATGGGGGGCCGGGACTCGGGCTGGATCCAGCTCTACGGCGAGGACCACCAGCAGGCCTACGACAATTGCATCCAGGCCATCCGTATTGCCGAGCATATGGACGTGCGCACGCCGGCGATGCACATGTACGACGGCTACGTCATCAGTGGCGCTATCGGCCCCCTGGTGATGTTGCCGGACGAGCAGGTCCAGGACTTCATCGGCCCGTTCCGATCTGTCAACCCACTCCTTGACGCCAAGCACCCCGTCACCGTAGGTCCTTTCGACGGTTTGCACGGCTGGTACTTCGAGCACAAGGTCTCGCAGAATCGAGCGATGGACCGAGCTCTGAAGGTGATCCAAGACGTCGCAGACGAGTACGCGGAGTTGAGCGGACGGCACTACAGCCTCCTCGATCCCTACCGCCTGGAAGACGCCGAGATAGCCATAGTCGTTGTCGGCTCCACGGCCGGGACCACACGCATGATCGTGGACAAGCTCCGCGCCAAGGGCGTCCGGGCCGGGATGATACGGGTGCGCGTGTTCCGTCCGTTCCCGGACGCGGCCTACGCAAAGGCCCTCGAGCACGTGAAAGTGGTCGGCGTCATGGATCGGGCCGATTCCTTCGGCGCTCAGGGAGGCCCACTGTTTCTCGAGATCCGCGCGGCCTTGTACGACAACGAACCGCGTCCCCAGGTGCTGCCGTTCATCTACGGCCTCGGCGGGCGCGATATCTTCCCCGACAACATCGAGCACGCCTTCTCCGTCCTGGAGGAGGCGGCCCATAGCAGGCAGCGAGCGTCCACCGAGCGCCGCTATCTGAACCTGCGCGAAGACTGAGGGAGCCGGCATGGCACGCGACAACGGTCACAAAGATAAGGGATCGGCGCTGTACGAGGTCCTGCAAGGGATCGACTTCGAGCGCCGGCAATTGGTCGGCAAGAAAGCGGGCACCGGTCTCTTCGACCTGGCCCGGGATGAGAATGGCGGCTACCGCTGCTACGCCTGCACGCTCTGCGAACGGACCTGCCCGGTGGACTGCATCGAACTCGAATACTGCCCTGATTTCCCGGAAGAGCCGTTCGATCTCGAAGCCGCGCGAGCCGCGGCCCTGACCACCCTTCCCGGGGAGAGTTGCGGCGCGGCTTCGGCCTGCGTCATGGGCGAGACACCGGCCGGTTTCATACCCGAGATCGACATGAAGCACTTCGATCCGGTGATCGCCGGCATCCGCTCGGGATCGGGACTGGTGGAAGCCCTGCACGCCACCCAGGAAGCCTACGGCTATCTGCCCCGTGTGGCCCTCGAAGCCATCGCGGACGAGATGCACCTGCCCTTCTCGCGGGTCTACGGCGTCGCCAGCTTCTACAGCCAGTTCCGGCTCCGACCGGTGGGCAAGTACGTCATCGACGTCTGTATGGGCACCGCCTGCCACGTGGCCGGCGCCCCGCTGGTGGCGGAGGCGTTCAGCCAGGAGCTCGAGATCCCTCTGGGGGGGACTACTCCCGACGGTCTCTTCACCCTGCAGACGGTGAACTGCGTCGGTGCCTGTGCCCTCGCCCCGGTGGTGCGCATCGGGAACGACGAGACGTTCGGCCGTATGGGACCCAATGAGGCCAGGCGATTGGTACGCAGGTTGCGTAAAGCGGAGGTGCGGGCATGAGCGCCGGTGGGACCGTGCGCGCCGGCGGCGCCTCGAACGGCGCCGGCCGCAAGGCCGCCCGCGCAGCGGCTGCGGCGGTGCAGGCCCGGGCCGATAGGATCGACGCGGCGCTGAAGGCCGCCGCCGATCCGAACGCCTACCTGGCCGAGGACGGCAACACGGAGATAAGGGTCTGCGCCGGTACCGCCTGCCATGCTTCCGGCCGGGTGGCCCTGCGCAAGGCACTCGAGAAGGCGTTGGCCGAGCGCGGCCTCGGCGACAAGGTGACCATCGTCGAGACCGGCTGCCATGGGTTCTGCGAGCAGGGCCCCATCATCGTGCTTCGGCCACAGGGCATCTTCTACCCCCGTCTGGAGCCGAAAGACGTGGAGGAGCTCATCGAGACGAGCGTGGTGGGAGACGGAGTGGTGGAACGGCTTCTCTACCAGCACCCGCGGTCGGGCGAACCCCTCGCGCTCGAGAAGGACATCCCGTTCTACTCTTTGCAGAGGCGTATCGTGCTGAGCCTCAACGGCAAGATCGACCCTTTCTCCCTGGACGACTACCTTGCCCATGGCGGCTACTCGGCGCTCGCCAAGGTGCTCAAACCCGCCGACCCGGTGGCGATCATCGACGAGATCGAGAGGAGCGGCCTGCGCGGCCGCGGGGGGGCCGGATTCCCGACGGCTCGCAAATGGCGGAGCTGCCGCGCCAACCCCGGCGAGAAGCACTACATCATCTGCAACGCCGATGAGGGAGACCCCGGCGCCTTCATGGACCGCTCGGTGCTCGAAGGCAACCCTCACAGCGTGATAGAGGGAATGCTCATAGCCGCCTACGCGATCGGGTGCGACAACGGCCCGGTGGAAGGCTACGTGTACGTCCGTCACGAGTACCCCTTCGCTGTGGAGCGGCTTCGTTGGGCGCTGGAGCAGGCCCGTAACAGGAACCTACTCGGTGAGGACATCCTGGGTTCAGGCTTCTCCTTCGACATACGGATAAACCAGGGGGCGGGCGCTTTCGTCTGCGGCGAGTCCACGGCCCTCACCGCTTCCATCGAGGGGTTGCGGGGGATGCCGAGAGGTAAGCATATCCGCACCGTGTCCCACGGCCTCTGGAGCCAGCCTACCAACCTCAACAACGTCGAGACCTACGCCAACGTGCCCTGGATCATGATTCACGGCGCCGACGCGTTCGCTTCGCTGGGCACCGACACCAGCAAAGGAACCAAGATCTTCTCGCTCACGGGCAAGGTCGTCAACGGCGGTCTCATAGAGGTGCCGATGGGCGCCACCTTGCGCGAGGTGATCTTCGATATCGGGGGCGGGATGCTGCCCGGCCGTCACTTCAAGGCCGTGCAACTGGGTGGACCGTCGGGGGGCTGTTTGCCCGCGTCTCTTCTCGACGAGCCCATCGATTTCGAGAGTCTGCTCGCGGCCGGCTCCATGATGGGTTCCGGCGGCATGGTGGTGGTCGACGACAGCACGTGCATGGTCGACTTCGCCAAGTTCTTCCTGAAGTTCACGGCCGAGGAGAGCTGCGGGAAATGCGTGCCCTGCCGCGTCGGCGCCACCCGCATGCTCGAGATCCTGGAGCGCATCTCGGCCGGCCGCGCGACAGCGGCCGACGTGGATGCGCTCGAAATGTTGGCCGAGGACGTCGTGGAAGGCTCGCTCTGCGCCCTGGGCGGGAGCGCACCCAACCCGGTGCTGTCCACGCTCCGTTACTTCAGGGACGAGGTGATGGCCCACGCCGAGGAGCACCGTTGCCCGGCTAGGGTCTGCCGTCCTCTCATCCGCTACAAGATCGACAAAGACGCCTGCACCGGCTGCCGCGCCTGCCTCACCGCCTGCCCTACCGGCGCGGTGACCGGGGAGCGGAAAGAGGTCCACGTCATCGACCAAAAGCTCTGCATCAAGTGCGATGCCTGCCGGCAGGCGTGCCGGTTCGACGCGGTCCGCGTGGAGGCGGGCGCGCGTTCGCTGGCCGAAGGGAGGGTAAGGTGAGCACACGAACCAAGACCGCCCTGAAGCTCACGATCGACGGTAGGGTGGTGAAAGCGCAGCAGGGCGAGACCGTTCTGGACGTCGCCCGCCGGGAAGGCATCGACATACCGGCGCTGTGCCACATACCCGGCACCCCGGCCTGGGGCGCTTGTCGGCTGTGCCTGGTTGAAGTGGAGGGACTCGACAAGCTCCAGGCCGCCTGCACCACCTGGGTGGAAGAAGACATGGTGGTGAAGACCGACACCCCGCGGGTGCGGGCGAGGCGGACGAGCTACCTCAAGATGTACCTCTCAGATCACAATGCCTATTGCGAGGCGCCCTGCACGCACGCCTGTCCCACCCACATCGACATTCCGGCGTATCTGGCTGCCCTGGCCGCCGGCGACGCCCCGGGAGCGGCCGCTCTGGTGCGCGAAGAACTTCCGTTCCCCGGCATCCTGGGACGGGTCTGCCCGCGCTATTGCGAGCCGGTCTGCAGACGAGGCCAGATCGACGAACCGATCGCCATCTGCGCCCTTCATCGAGCCGCCGCCGACCATTCGCCGGGCGCGCGCCTCGCGTCGGGTGCGACCAGCGGCAAGCGGGTGGCCGTCATAGGCGCCGGTCCAGCCGGTCTCGCCGCCGCTTGGTTCCTCGTCGATCGCGGACATCGGGTCACCCTGTACGACATGAACGAGAAGCCCGGAGGAGCCCTCCGGTACACTATCCCCGAATTCCGCTTGCCGGAGAAGGTGCTCGACAAGGAGCTACAGCCCTTGTGGGATGCGGGCGTGCGCTTTGTGGGCGGGTCGAAGCTCGGCTATGAGGTCGATCCCGATGGATTGTTCGATGCCGGGTTCGACGCGGTCGTCATAAGCGTGGGCGGCATGGAGAGGCCCGCGCCCACCCTCCCCGGCGGCGAAGCCGCCCTCGATGGCCTCGAGCTGCTAAGAAGAGTCCGCGAAGGCCACCCCGTGCGCTTCACCGGCCAGACGGTGGTCGTAGGTGACGGGCCCACGGCTTTCGACGCCGCCCGCACCTCGTTGCGGCTAGGCGCCGCGGAGGTGGTGGTCATCGCCAAGCACGAAGAGAACGCCATCCCCGCCGGGAGACAGGATCTGGCCGCCGCTCTGGAAGAGGGCGTCAGGATCGAGTTCGGCGCGTCGGCCAAGCGCGTGAAGACAGCCGCCGGGAAGGTGAAGGGCGTCTCTTGCGCCCGTCTCGCTTGGGACGGGGATACGGCCCGGGAGATCGAAGATTCCGACTTCGAGGTGGCGGGAGCCACAGTGGTGCTGGCGGATGACGAAGCACCGCCGGCCTCCGCCAAGGGGCGTCTGCAGGCCCATCCCTTCACCGGACGGACGTCTCGCGAGGGTGTCTTCGCAGCCGGCGACGCGGTCGCCGGGGCGGAGTCGGTGATCCACGCCGTGGCCGGCGGCAAACGCGCCGCCTTGGCCGTCGACGCCTGGTTACGCGGACACGACTTGGCGGCCCTGGAGGAACGACTGGAGGCGTTCAGCCGCTCGCCCTATCTGGACCAGCTCGAGGAGGCCTCCGAGATCGGCGACGTCGGCCGGCGCTTGACCGAAAGAAGCCCGGTCTGGCTCAAGATGGGCGCCACCGCGGAACCCGCGGCCCGCGCCTCCATGCCCAGGGCCGGCAAGGCCAAGCGCTTGTCCGGTGTGGAGGTGGAAGTCGAGAAGGGCTTCAGCCTTGCCACCGCTCGGGCCGAGGCCAAGCGCTGCCTGCAGTGCGTGTGTCCCACCCTTGGCGAATGCGATCTGCAACGGTTGGGAGTGCAGTACGAGATCACTGCCAACGAACTGGTCACCGAGGGCGGCAGGGTGCGGGTGGTCCAGCCCCAGCACGAGCATCCCTTCATCCGGCGCGACATGGACCGTTGCGTCGCTTGCGGGCGTTGCGTGCGGGTGTGCCGCGACGTGGCCGGTCCCGCCTGCTACGACTTCACCGGCCGAGGCTTCGCCATCAACGTCGACACCCCCTATGCCGAAGCCCTGCAGCTGGCCGACTGCATCTCCTGCGGTCGTTGCGTGTCCACCTGTCCTACCGGGGCACTCACCTTCAACGAGCGCCGGCTGAGTTCCTTCCGGGTCGACGAGAGCCGCTGCATCATGTGCCGGGAGTGCGTGGAGGTCTGCCCGGTGGATGCCATACAGGAGACCAACCACTTCGAGGACGCCCGCCGCAAGTGGCTCGAACTGGTGGCCAAGGGCAGCCAGCTTGCCGGCGGGCACCGCATGTGCGCCGGATGTGGCGCGCCCATCGTCGTCAGACAGGTCCTCATGGGCACCAGCGATCCGGTGGTGGTCAGCGCGGCCACGGGCTGTCTCGAGGTGAGTACCTCGATCTACCCGTACACTTCTTGGAAGGGTAGTTTCATCCACACCGCTTTCGAGAACTCCGCGGCTACCCTGAGCGGGGTCGAGACCGCTTTCAAAGCGCTCAAGAAGAAGGGACTCATCGACGAGAACGTCAAGTTCATCGCCTTCGGCGGCGACGGCGGCACCTACGACATCGGGCTGCAGTCGCTCTCCGGCGCAATGGAACGCGGGCACCGGATGCTGTATGTCTGCTACGACAACGGCGCCTACATGAACACCGGCTTCCAGCGCTCCGGGGCAACCCCGACATGTGCCTGGACGACCACCAGCCCGGTTGGCGAGGAGTCGGCCGGCAAGTTGCAGCAACGCAAGAACCTCACCGAGATAATGATCGCTCACGGTCTCGAGTATGTGGCCCAGGCCTCACCGCACGATCCGCGGGACTTGGTGCGCAAAGCGGCGAAGGCGCTGGCAGTAGACGGTCCCACCTTCCTCAACATCCTCGCTCCTTGCCCACGCGGGTGGCGCTCGGATGGGGCCGAGAGCATCGACCTGGCTCGGGAGGCCGTCAACACCTGCTACTGGCCGCTGTTCGAGTGCGTGGAAGGAGAGTACCGGCTCACCTACCGGCCCCACTACAAGCTGCCGCTCGTACCCTGGCTCAAGCGCCAGGGCCGCTTCGCTCACCTGTTCCAACCGGCCAACGAGTGGGCTCTTCGTCATCTCGAGGACTGGGTGGACGAGGAGTGGGAGAAGCTATTGCGCAAGTGCCAAGAGCCTAGCGAGGCCGAATGGCAGGCGCATCTGCAGGCCAACGGTTGTCTCCTGCGCTGATCCGGGGCCGCGGGGCAGGAGCACTGCGGTCTGGCGCCCACAAGGGCGAGACGAGAGATGAAGAAGGGCGAGTCCGAGGACTCGCCCTTCTTCATCCGGCGTACCGGAACACGCTCTTGCCAGGCTTAAGCCGGTGGTCTGAGCGGCCTGTTGCGCGGAGCCTCGAGCCGGATGCGGGGCAGGACCCGCCGCAGCGCCCGCGGTAGGTACCAGCTGATCTTGCCCAGGAGAGCCATGCTGGCCGGTACCAGTATCGAGCGTATGAGGGTGGCGTCGAGAAGCACCGCGACCGCCAGGCCGAACCCCACTTGCTGCAGCATCACCAGGTTGCCGGCGGCGAAGGTGGAGAAGACCACCACCATGATCAGGGCGGCCCCGGTGATGATGCGGCTCGTGGCCTTGAGACCGACCGCCACCGCTTCTTTGCTCTTGTCGGTGCGGTCGTAGTGTTCCTGGATGCGGCTGAGTAGGAACACGTGATAGTCCATGCTCAGACCGAAGAGGATGCAGAACAGGAAGATGGGCACCCACGACTCGATAGTGGGTGTTTGCTGGAATCCGAAGAGCTGATGGCCGATCCCTTTCTGGAACACGAGCACGAGCATCCCGTAGGCCGCTCCCACGGATAGCAGGTTCATGAAGATAGCGGTGAGTGGCACCACGATCGATCTGAAGACCACCATCAGCAAGATGAACGTCAGCCCCAGGACGAACGCCAGTACCGCCGGCGTCAGCTTGTTCACGAGGTTGACGGAGTCATGCTCGAGCGCGGTCTGCCCCGTCACGTATACCGTCGCGCTCTGGGCGGCGAAAGCCGCGGGGATCAGGTCGCTCCGCAGGTCGTCGACCGCCGCGTATGCAGCCTCCGAATCGGTCTCGACGGCGAGGGGTGCGGTTATGAGCGCCACGTCCTCGTTCTGGTTCCAGGTCACTGTGCCCGCTGTGGCGAAGTCGTCCGAAGCGCTCATGCTTTGACGCAAGGTTTCGATCGCTCCGTCTACCGCAGCCGTCCGGTCGGCGTCCACCACTATCTCGACGGGGGCCAACACCCCCGCTGGGAAGTTGTCCACGAGCAACTCATAAGCATCCCGTCGCTCCCCGGGGGGAAGTGTCCCCGCCCCACCGGACGCCCCGGTCTTGAGCATGAACGCGGGCGAGGTGATGGCCAGCAGTATGACCACCGTGAGCACCACTCCTACGATCGGCCTGGCCATGATGCCCTTGGTGAACTTGCCCCAGAAGCCCTTGTACACGGTGAGGTGGCTGTGTACGCGCTCGCCGTCGTG
The DNA here is from genome assembly GCA_963713545.1 of uncultured Actinomycetes bacterium. GTDB lineage: Bacteria > Actinomycetota > Thermoleophilia > RBG-16-64-13 > RBG-16-64-13 > CAVPLM01. Next base: position 66,402 of record CAVQME010000001.1, read on the forward strand.
CTTCTTCCTGTGCCAGCGGACCAGAGGCCAGTTGACCCGGTCCCCCAGGAGACTGAGCAGGGCCGGGACCAGGGTGAGCATCGCCAGGATGGCGACCCCCACAACGAGCAGCGCTCCCGCTCCAAGACTGCGGAAGGTAGTTATGGGGATAATGAAGAGCCCGCACAAGGCGAGCATGACCGTGCCTCCAGAGAAGAGCACGGCACGGCTGGCTGAGGCTCCGGTGGCCGTGATGGCCTCCAGCTTGCTCAGACCCTGGCGGCGCTCCTCCCGAAAACGCTCGATGATGAAGAGGGCGTAGTCGATGCCCACGGCGAGCCCGATCATCATGATCACGTTGACGATGAAGAACGACTGAGGGAGGAAGAGCCCCACCACGGCTATCACCCCCATGCTGACGAAGATGCTGATCAAAGCCAGGGCCATGGAGACGCCGGCGGCCATCAGGGCCCCGAACACGAACACCAGGACGAGCAGTGTGATGGGCAGGCCTATCAGTTCGGCTTTCATCAGGTCTTTCTCGGCAGTAGCGGTGAACTCATGCCCGATGCTGGCCCCGCCCACAGTCGCCACCGCGAAGTCCTCGGAGTTCTGGGCGCGCACCGTTGCCAGATACGCTTCCATGGTGTCGCCGTTGTCGGCGGCTCCCCCGGCGAACGAGATGGGTATCAGGGTGGTGTGCCGGTCGGCCGACACCATCGACTGCGCCGCGTCCGGAGCGAGAAGAGTTGCCTGGTAGTACGTGTACGCCTGAGAGACGACCCCACTCTCCGCGAGGAGGGCGGCCTGGACCTCTTCGACTCTCCGCTGGAACGCGGGGTCGTCCACGGTGGCCGCGTCGGAGTGCACGAGCACGGTCTCGCTGAAGTCGGCGGTCCCGGTCATCTCCTGCGAGAGCAAGGTCTCACCTTTGACCGAATCCGGGTTGTTCAGGAACTTCATCTCGTCGCCGGTGAGCGCGCTCTTGAGACCGGGCGACGCGACGATCGCCAGTACAAGGAAGAGCACCCAAACACCGACAACCCACCACGGGTGACGGGCGCTAGAACCGGCCAGTCTCTCGGTGGAAAGGAACTTCAAAGAAGGGAACTTCACTTTTAACCCCCGACAGAAACCAACGCGTCGTCGTCTGCATCGTCCACACTTGGACTCGGCAGAGGCGCAAGACGCTCCAACATAACGTCAACCATCTCGGGAAGCTTCCTCATGTCGAGGCTGTCCCCGAATTCCAGGCTCAGTACGTGAATCCCGACCATCAAAGAGACGAAGAGGAGAGCCATGCCGCGGGCGTCGACTCCGGGGTCCAAGGCTCCCTGCTCCTGTGCCTGGCGGAACAGACGCTCGGTCAGGAAGAGATAGGCCTCGCGCAGTTGACGGCCCCCAGTCGGAGCATTCTTCTCCCGGCGCGCCTCCGCGAGGATGGCCTCCATCACCAGGATGGTCTCCTCGCGCGTAGGCGCCTCCCTGAAGCGCTGCTCGATCGCCCAACCGGCGCTACTTAGTATGTCGGCGGGATTGCCGGCGCGTTCCGTCGCCCGGGCGAACAAAGCCCGCGTGCTCTCGCTGATGCGTTCGAACACAGCCTGGACCAGGTCGTCCTTGCTGGGATAGTAGCGGTAGATGGCCCCCACGCTCAGGCCGGCGTCGGCCGCGACATCGTGCATAGTCGCCTGAGCGCAGCCCTTGCGGGCGAAGACACGGGTGGCGGAAGCGAGTATCTCGTCTCTGCGCGATTGGAATTCCTCAGGTGTGATTCGCACCAAGTGTGACCGCCTCCCTAGGTACGGACCACCGACTGGATTCGACAGTGAATGAACGTTCATTCACGGACCGAGTGAGTTTACAGAGCCGGTCCGTCATCGTCAAGTATCGGCAGCGACATACGACGAGGTGAGACGCCCCTGTTGTGTCATCATTGTTCACCATGGACGGCATAGAGATACGTCCCCTTCGAGACGAGGAGGGCCACACCGCGGTGAGCGTCGTGTGCGCCGCCTTCGGCGAACTGCCCACCGAGGAAGACGTGCGGGCCTATCGTCTTTCTTTTCCCTTGGAGAGGGCCATATGCGCGTTCGAGGGCGGCAGGATGGTGGCTACCTCCACGGTGATCTCGATGGAGCTCACCCTACCCGGAGGGTCCGCCTTGCCCGCGGCGGGACTGACCTGGGTGGCCGCCCTCCCCACCCATCGGCGGCGTGGCATCCTTCGGAGACTCGTGGCTGCTCAATTCGCCGACATGATCCGCCGCGGCGAGCCCCTGACGGTGCTGCTCGCCTCCGAGGGCAACATCTATGGCCGCTTCGGTTACGGACCCGCGACGAGCCACCTCAGCTTCAGTGTCGAACAACCCTATGCCGCTCTCGCGCTCTCGGTAGAGGACCCGGGCCACATCACCCTTCTGGACACCGCCGAAGCCAAGGCGGAGGTGCCGCGAATATACGATAGTCTCCGCCTCAAGCAACCCGGAATGCTCAGCCGCACTCAGGGCTTGTGGGACGAGCACTTCTCCGACCCCCCTGGTCATCGTGAAGGCGGGGGCGGCATGTTCCACGCCAAGCATGAGACGGTACCCGGCGTAGCCGACGGCTATGTCAGCTACCGCATCCGCGAGGACCGGGAAGCGGCGATCCCCTTCAACCGAGTCTTGGTGGTCGAGTTGCAGGCCGCCGATCCTATCGTCTACCGGGCACTATGGGATTTCGTCCTGAATACCGACCTGTGCCGGACGATATCGTTCTCGAGTGGGCGGATAGACGAGCCCCTCCGCTGGTTGCTCGCCGACCCCCGGCGGTTCCGCGTAGATGCTCTGACCGACTTCTTGTGGGTGTGCATGCTGGACGTGCCCCGCGCGCTCGCGGCCAGGTCATATAGCGCCCCCGGTAGGCTGGTATTCGAGGTGACCGATCCGTTTCCCGTTCTGAGGACCAGTCGTTATCTCCTGAGTACCGGCCCAGACGGGGCCGATGGAGCCGAGTGCGTGCCCACCCAGGCGGAGCCCGACCTTGTCCTCGACCTGGGCGTTCTCGGGACGGCCTATTTGGGTGGGACTACGTTCGCTTCGCTGGCGATCGCGGGCAGGGTGCTGGAGTTGCGAGAGGGAGCGTTGGAAGAGGCCGACGCAATGTTCAGGACGAGCGTCGCCCCCTATTGTCTGACGGATTTCTAGGAGTCACTGTGGGCGATCATGCGCATTTCCCAGGACACAGGGCTTCGCAACTCGATGACACGAGGCGGCTACAGACTCAGGTGAGCGAGGAGGATCTGGCTCGCCTACTCGATCTGACGGGCGCCGAGGATGTCGTCGATCTGGGCAGCGGCACAGGCTTCTACACCAACCGGGTCGCCGCCCTCACAACAGGCACCGTGCACGCGGTCGAGCTCCAGGCGGAGATGAACGACGCCTACCGGGAGCGTGGCGTGCCGGCAAACGTGAAGCTGGTCCTGGGCGATATCACCGCCCTCTCGCTCGCACCGACGAGCGCGGACGTGGCGATCAGCATCTCCACGTGGCACGAGGTGGAGGGCGGGCTCGACCTCCCAGGGTTGGTCCGCATCCTTCGACCGCCGGGGAAGCTCGTCGTGATCGACTGGCGGAGAGATCCCGAATCCTGGGAGAATGGACCGCCCGCCGGCATCCGTTCCACCAAAGAAGAAGTGGCGGATGCGCTCGCCCCATACTTCGACCCGGTTTCCGCGGAGGATCTGGGCCGTTTCATGTTCGCCGTGGTGGCAAGAATAAGGTCGCGGACCACGAGCTAGGCCCGGGCACCTGCCAGACTGGGCGGCGGCCAAGCCGGGCGGCGCGCCTCGGCCGGCGGCGCGACCCTGAGCCGGCGGCGCGCCTCGGCGGGCTCGCGATCACCGCAGGGGCTCTCGCCTTCAATCCTCCGCGTCGAAGTCCGCGCTCCGCTCCCGCTTCAGCCGGCTCCTTAACCGCTTCGCTTCGAGCCGCTTCTCTCGCGCCCGACCTGACGGTGCCACCGGCACTCGCATCGGCTCTTCCGTCAAAGCCGTCCGAACGAGCTCGGCGAAACGCTCCACCGCGGCGTCCCGATTGGCCAGCTGGGTGCGGTGACGTTGAGAGACCACCCGCAGAACGCCGTCCTTGCTGATCCGCCCCGGCAGCCGGCTACGCAGCAGGTACCGCTGCTGGGCCGACAAGGACGTCGACGCCTCCAGGTCGAACAGCAGGGTGACGCGCGTGTTCACCTTGTTGACGTTCTGGCCCCCGGGGCCGCTGCTACGCGACGTGGTGAAGGCGAGCTCCCCGTCGGCGATCTCCAGATCCTCGGTCACCCGCACCATCTCCCACCTGCGTCCTCTCCGTTCGTGAGACCATCTTGACTATGGAGCGACTTCCTTTCAGCGATGCCCCCACCATCGTTCCAGCCGGTGCCCAGGAACTCCTGCATGGTCTCTTTCGGACGATGGTGGACGCAGCTGCGCCCCAGCGTCTCATGCCTTCCAGACTACCCCCTCCGCCCCGAGGGCGCACCCTCGTGCTTGGCGCGGGCAAAGCCGCCGCCGCCATGGTCAAGGCGGTCGAGGACCACTGGCACGGCCCGGTCTCGGGTCTGGTCGTGACCCGCTACGGTCATGGGGTCCCGTGCCGGACGGTGGAGGTCGTAGCGGCCGGCCACCCGTTCCCCGACACCGTCGGACAGCAGACGGCCGAACGGATGCTCGAGCTTGCCCGAAGCCTCAGCTCCGACGACCTCGTGCTGGCGCTGTTCAGCGGGGGTGGATCGGCCCTCTTGACGCTGCCCGCACCCGGCCTGACGCTCGCCGAACTGCAAGAAGCGAACCGGCAGCTGCTGCACTCGGGAGTCCCGATCGCCCAGGTGAACTGCGTGCGCAAGCACCTCTCTGCCATCGCGGGCGGACGCCTGGGAGTGGCCTGCGCGCCCGCCCCGGTGGTCACCTTCCTCATCTCCGATGTCCCCGGAGACGACCCCACCGTCATCGCGTCCGGCCCGACGGTCGCCGATCCCACCACTTTCGCGGAGGCGCGAGCGGTGGTTGAGCGGCACCACCTCGACCTACCCTCGGCGGTGCGCCGCCACCTTGACCTGGCGCAGGACGAGACCCCGAAACCGGGCGATCCGCGACTTTCAAGGGGCGAGGTGATCATGCTCGCCACCCCCGGGCAGGCTCTGGAGGCGGCGGCAGCGAAGGCGCGCGCCGCCGGCCTCACCCCCACCGTGCTCGGCGCCGACCTGGAGGGTGAGGCTCGGGAAGTAGCGGCCGCGCATGCCGATCTCGCTCGAGCGACGCATCGCTCGCGGTCGGAGCGAGATCAGGGGTCGCCGGCGGCCGCCCCTACGCTCATTCTCTCTGGCGGCGAGACCACGGTCACGGTTCGTGGAGGCGGAAAAGGAGGACGCAACACCGAGTATCTTCTGGCTCTGGCGCTGGCGTTCCGCGCGGCAAAAGGAGAGACCGCGCGCGTGTTCGCCCTGGCGGCCGACACGGACGGGATCGACGGCACGGAGGAGAACGCCGGGGCCTTCCTCTACCCCGACACGCTGGAACGGGCCGCCGCGGCCGGTCTCGACGCACGGGACTTTCTCGCGGCTAACGACAGCTATCGCTTCTTTCAGAAGCTCGGGGATCTGCTGGTGACCGGTCCCACCCGCACGAACGTCAACGACTTCCGCGCGATCTTGTTGGTCTGACCCCGCGCAGCACGCCCCGGGCAGCGCGACCCCGGACAGGGCGATCCAGACAGGGTGACCCCGGGGCAGCTCGACCTTGTCTGGGGCGCCCCCCGATCCGCCGCGGTTAGGTCGTCTTCAGAATGCAGTGACCAGAGATCGCCACCATGCCGTGGGCTTCACAGTACTCGAGGGCGGCATCGGACTCCGCTCCCGGCTGGAACCACACACTATCGAGGCCGGCCTCGTCCGCCTCCTTCACCACAGCTTCGCCCTGCTTCGGCGGCACCACGATCAGCACCCTGTCGACCGGTTCCGGCAGGGCTGACAAGCTCGGATAGCAGGTCACGCCCTCGATCTCTTTCGACTTTCTGTTGATCGGGTACACCTGCTTCCCCCGCATCTTGAGCTCGCGAAGGGTGATGTTCCCGAACTTGCTCCTGTCTTCCGACGCGCCTACGACAGCCCAGCGTCGCCCTTTCAAGAACTCGTCCAGACGATCCCTATCGACCATGATCAGACTTCCCCTCTCTCCTTCCCTCATCCGTGCGCCCGAGTCATCCTTGATCTAGCCTCCGTTATCCCCGTCTCAGGGATGCCACAACCTCGGCCGTAAGCTCCGCTACGGAACCCAGCACGAGATCGGCCGCCCCCACAGACTCAGCCGATGGGGGAAAATCGGGATTGGGCGCGACGATGACCGCCAGCCCGGCCGCGGACGCAGCCTTGATGCCGTTCGAGGAATCCTCCACCGCGGCCGAACGCTCGGGGGTCGCGCCTAAACGGGCGCAGGCTTCCAGATAGACGTCCGGGGCAGGTTTTCCCCGCGCCACCTGGTCCGACGAGACCACGGCCGCGAAATGCGGACGTAGTCCGGCAAGCTCCAGCGCGTCTTCGATGAGCTCGGGAGGAGACGACGAAGCCACTCCCAGCCGATACTTCTTCGCCAGGCGCAAGACCGCCGCGCGCGCCCCGGGAACGAGCGGCAGATCACGCGCGTACCGTTCGCGCAGCCCCCCGATCACCCCGTCGTAGATCTCCTGGTTGGACAGATCAACGCCGCTCTGCTCGCGCATGTAGGTCGCCCACTGCATGGAATTGGCCCCCATCACCGCGGGCTGGTCGTGCTCGTCCCAGTGGCCGCCGTGGGCCAGGGCGAAGTCACGGCGCACCATGTGCCACACGTGCTCGGTGTCGATGATCACCCCGTCCAGGTCGAAGATGACGGTGTCGATGCTCATGGTCCGGTAGGTTAGCAGAAGGCCGGGAGGCCTGGCACGACCGACTGGGGCGGCGGCGTTCGCCCGCCACCGCCCCAGTCTCACTGCATTTATGCAATCACTCGTCGTTTCAGTTAGAATCACCAAGAAAAGGAGGTCGGGCGTGATCGATTGGGACCAGAAGCTCGCTGGTGAAGGCCTCAGCTTCGACGACATCCTCCTCATCCCGGCAGAATCCGGGATCCTGCCGAAAGAGACCGACGTCCGGACTCGTCTGACCAGGAAGATAAGCCTCAACATCCCCTTGCTCTCGGCCGCGATGGACACCGTGTCGGAGACGGCACTGGCCATTGCCCTAGCCCGCGAAGGCGGGATCACCATCATCCACAAGAACCAACCGGTGGAGCGGCAGGCGGAGATGGTGCGCAAGGTCAAGAGGAGTGAGGCGGGGATGATCGTGGACCCCATCACCCTCCCCCTCACCGCGACCTACGGCGACGCCGAGGCCCTGATGAAGGAGTACCACATCTCCGGCGTGCCCATCATCTATCCCGACGGCACCCTGGCGGGCATCGTCACCAACCGGGATACCCGCTTCGAGACCGATCTCAGCAAGCCCATCAAGGAGCTCATGACCTCGGAGAACTTGGTCACCGTCGCAGTGGGCACGACCCTCGACCAGGCCATCGAGCAGTTCAAGGTGCACAAGATCGAGAAGCTCCTGGTGGTGGACGACGATTTCAAGCTGCGGGGCCTCATCACCATCAAAGACATCACGAAGATGATCGAGTTCCCCTACGCCTGCAAGGACGAACTGGGCAGGCTGCGCGCGGGAGCCGCCGTGGGTGTGGCCAAAGACACGGCCGAGCGGGTTCAAGCTCTAGTTGAGGCTCAGGTCGACGTCATCTGCCTCGATACGGCTCACGGCCACTCCAAAGGAGTCCTCGATGCCGTGGCGGCCATCAGAGAGCAGTATCCCGGAGATCCAGCTCATGGCGGGCAACGTCGCCACGGCGGCCGGCACCAGAGCGCTCATCGAGCGGGGAGTGGATTCGGTCAAGGTGGGCATCGGACCCGGCTCCATCTGCACCACCCGAGTGGTCACCGGATGCGGGGTCCCCCAGATCACGGCCGTATCGGCCTGCGCGGCCGAGGCCTACAAGTACGGCATCCCCATCGTGGCCGACGGTGGGATCCGCTATTCCGGGGATGTGGTCAAGGCTCTGGCTTCGGGAGCCCACAGCGTGATGATCGGCTCCCTCTTTGCCGGGACCACGGAGAGCCCGGGCGAACGGATCCTGTGGGAAGGCAGGAGCTACAAAGTCTACCGGGCCATGGGCTCGGTGGGAGCCATGAGCGAAGGCCACAGCGCCGACCGCTACTTCCAGGAAGACCAGAAGAAGTTGGTGCCCGAAGGCATAGAGGGCATGGTGCCCCATAAGGGCCCCCTGACGGATGTGGTGTACCAACTGGTGGGAGGCCTACGGGCCGGCATGGGCTACACAGGCGCAGCTTCCATCGAGGAGCTGCACAAGAAGGCGCATTTTATGCGCATCTCGGCGGCCGGACTCACGGAGAGCCATCCCCACGACGTGCAGATCACCAAGGAAGCGCCCAACTACGAGAGACGGCTGCCCTCGTCCTGATCTTAGTGCCCGTGATAGGCGAGGGTCTGGGCCAGCACCTGCTCGACCTCGGCCGTCGCCCGATCGTCCAGGTCGAGGTGCTCCACTTCCGCCAGTGGGCTCTGCAGCAATGTGCACAGCGTGGCCTGCGCCCCTCCGCTGAGGGCAAAGCAGGCGACAGTGCCCGTCTCGGCGCAGCCCGAGCACACCGCACCACCCAGACTCGGCGAGAACCCATATAGGGGCCCCTCGGCACCGCAGGCCGTGCAACGGGACATCTCGGGCGCGTATCCCAGCAGAGCGAGCAGCTTGAGCCGGGCGGCGAGCACGATGCCCGCGGCCGCCGCGGCGTCCGGAGCTTCCGCCAATCGGGCGATGCCCCGCACCAGCAGGTTGAACACGGGGGCGCTGGCTTCTTCGCCGGGGAACAGATGGCGGACGGCGCTCACCAGGCGTCCCCCCTCCTCCATGCGGAACAACTCGTCGCGGACTCCCTGGAAGGTGCGCAGGGTGTCGACGCCCACGACGGTGTACAGGCCGCGTCCCGAATAGAGGCTGGCCCGCACGAGGCTAAAGGGCTCGAGCCGCCCCCCCACCTTGGACTTGGTCCGCCGCACCCCTTTGGCTATGGCCCCGATCCGACCGCGATCGCGCGTGTAGAGCGTGACGATACGATCGGCCTCGCGATACCGCATCGAGCCTATGACGAGAGCCTCGGTGGTAAAGAAACGGGAGCTCAGGGAAGCCTCCCTCCGGTCGCTCGGCCTCGCTCCGGACACCGAGCGCCCTCCAGGTCGGTCAGTCCTTGTCGGAGGCGAACTCCTTGATGATGTCGACCGCCGAGGAGGTGCCGACCCGCGCGGCCCCCGCGTTGATCATGATCTCGGCGGCTTCGGCCGTACGGATGCCTCCGCAGGCATCCACACCGACGCTCTCGGGCAGGAGGTCGCGGAACAACTCGACATCCTTGGCCGTGGCACCACCCGGAGCTTTGCCGGTGGAGGTCTTGATGAAGTCGGCTCCAGAGTCCTCCACGATCTTGCAGACGAGCCTCTTCAGCTTCTCGTCCAGATAGTAGGCTTCCACGTTGGCCTTCACGAGGACCAACCCCCGCCCGGTATTGACGCTGCTCATGCGCACCGAGCGGACCACGGCCCGCAGCTCGTCCCGCACGTAGCGGAAGTCGCCGGACAGCATGGCGGGGATATTGATGACCACGTCCAACTCGTCCGCGCCCAGAGCCACCGCCTGCTCGGCGCCGGTTATCTTGGTGCGCTGCGCGTCGGCCCCGTAGGGGTACGAGACGACGGTCCCCACCTTGACGTCGTAGCCCTGCAGCAACTGTCGCGCCACCGGCACGCAGTAGGGGAGGACACATACGGAGGCGAAATGGTAGGAGATGGCGTCACGGCACAGCGCCTCGACAGCGGTGGTGGTGCTGGTGGCTTCGAGCAAGGCGCTATCAATGGTCTTGGCCAGCTCTTCGACTCTCACGGCGTCCTCGCACTCTCGCTGGGCTCGTCATCGCCGGGTTCACGCCCCGCTCCAACTTTCTATCATACACCGCCATGCAAGCCCCTCTATGAGAAGCGCAGGCGCAGGATATGTCTGTCCTCCCCCTTGCCGTAGAAGTGGGGGACGAAGGCTTCGTCGACGAACCCCCCGCTCGAGTAGAGTCCCATCGCTTTGGTATTGCCGGGAGCGACGGTGAGGATCAGGCCTTGCGCTCCCAGCTCCCTGCACCGCTCCGTCACTGCGTCCAAGAGCTTCCGTCCCAGACCCTGGCCCTGCCATTCCGGCCGCACGTAAAAGCCGACCACGTAGAAGAAGTCGGGCTCATCGAGCACCCGCAAAAGCTGGCAGCTGCCCACTATCTCGTCCTCGATCCGAGCCACCAAGATGACCCCGGCCTCAGCCATGACCGCCAGATCGTACGTGCGCAGCCCGGTGGGCCCGAAGGCCTCCAGATCGTAGACAGCCAGCCTGACGAGCAGAGCCTGGTCAGGCCGGACCAGCCGCTCGAGGGTCAGTCCCTCGGTGGGAACGGGTCGGCCGGGTGCGGACGAGCCAGATGCGGAGCCGGTGGGCACGGCTCGCCTCATTCCGGCGACCAGAATCTGGACAGCGGGAGCATCACCCAACGACCCTTCTGCTTGAGGACCACGGGCAGCTCGGGGTCGAGCTTCCGCCAAAGAGCGGCAGGTAGCGGGGCTGGGAGACACGCTCTGCGATGCGTCGCTCGTCACGGCGATGGCCGCCACCAGTACTTCGTCGTCCCCGGCAGCGCGGGCAAGGGCCCAGGCAGCCTCGGCGGCGGAGACCGGGGCCTCCGGGTGGTCCAGTTCGGCGATCTGCTCCGCCTGTCCGGCTTGCTCCGCCGCTCCCGCCTGTCCCGTCTGCCCCGTGTAGACCGCCCCCGAGGGGGTCAGGAGAGCGACCACCTCCGTCGGAGGAAGGGTCGGATCGACCCGAGCCGCCTCGGCCTTCGCCGCATCGATCAAGCGGCCCAATTGAGGTGAGAGTCGTTCTTCGTGCACCAGGCCCTCCCTTCAGAACCGCCGTTCAGAACCACAACTGGAAGATGAGCGTGGTCGCCGCTATTCCCAGCAGCGCCCCCAACACCACCTCCAGGAGAGAATGAACGCCCGTCTCCACCCGGCTCTGAGCCACCAACGCGGCGATCACGAACGTTATCGCGCTTACCAACAGCCCTTGCGGAGTGGCGCCTATCACGAAGGTGACCGCGGTCCACCCGGCGAAGGCGACGGCCGCATGTCCCGACGGCAAACCCCCGGTGAGCGGAGTCCCCTTGGCCCGCGTAGCTTTGACCACCACCACCACCAGTGCCACCAGCGCGAGGGCGACGATGGTCAGATGCGCAGGAGACCGGCGGATGACACCCAGCAGCTCCAGCGAGACGTTGGCCAGCCGGTCGGCGAGCACCAGATAGGCCACCACAAGAGCGTTGATCGCGGCGATGAGCACCGCGCCGGCAGCCAGGTCCTTAGCGACCTTCGCCCGCGGATCGTACTCTTCGGTCACGATGTCCACCAGCGCTTCGATGGCCGTGTTCATGAGCTCGGCCATCAGGACAAAGGCGATGGTAGCAAAAATGATGACCAGTTCGAGCCGGGAGACGTTGAGAAAGATGCTGGCGACCAGCACGATGAGAGCCACGGCCATGTGGATGCGCATGTTGCGCTGATGCCGAACTGAGTATACGAGACCCTGGAAGGCATGGTTGAAGCTCTGCAGGAGCGTCGTCTTACTTCGCTCGGGCGTCATGCTCAGGCCCCCACTGTCGGACCCGTCTCAGTCGCCCGCCGGCAGAGAGAGGGCGCGTGCCAGCCGGCCCAGTTCCTCCAGAAGGGCCTGCTCGCGCAGACGCATCTCGCCGTCATCTCGTTCGTGATCGTATCCGAGAACATGGAGGACCCCATGGATCACGGTCCAGGCCAGTTGGCGGCCCGGCTCGCAGTCTCCCTCTTTCGCATAACGGCGTACCACAGCGGGACATACGATGACTTCGCCCAAGTCGGGGGGGACTCCTTCACCCTCGAACACTCCGGGCCACTCGATATCGTCGTCCCCAGCGCAGTAGGAGAGGACATCCGTAGGTTCCAGCAGCCCTCTGTCGCGGCGGTTCAGCTCCGCGATGGCCTGCTCCTCCACGAGGGCGACCACGATAGCTCCCTCGGCCTCCTCACGCTTGAGTACGGCCCGGACCAGCTCCGCCAGGCGATCGGTGGGCAGACCGAGGTCGGTCTCATCGACCACCTCCACCACGACGCTCACTCGAGCTCCTCTGGCCTATCACCGGGTCCGGCCGGCTGAGCGACCGCAGGGGACCTGGACGGAGCCGCGGAAGGAAGGGCCGCCGTGGACGTGACAGGAGCCCCAGGCACGGGCTCGGTGGGGGCCGCAGGCACGGGCTCGGTGGGGCCCGCCGGGATCCTTGTCTGGAGCGCGGCGGCGCTAGGGGGCACGGCCGGCCTGCGCATCGGCGCATCCACTCCTTGAGGCCGGTCCCCGGCATCCAATTCATCGGAAGACCGGGCGCCGATGCCACGCGGGGGCCTGCCGGCCCCCTTGCCGTTCTTCTCCGGGTAGCGGATCCGCTGGCCCAGGAGCCCGAGCAGACTCTGGTCAAACGACTGCTCGATCTTGTGCAAGTCGCCCTGCGTGAGATCGGACTCGTCAAGCTGGCCGTCGAGGATCTTCTGCCGGATTATCTCCTGGATCAGCCCTTGGATCTTGCGGCGCGTAGGGTACTCGCGATTCTCCATTTCCCGCGCTGCCGCTTCCACGCTGTCGGCCAGCATGATAATGGTCGCCTCTTTCGAGCGAGGTTTCTGCTCCTCGTAGCGGTAGCTCTCCTCGTAGACCTGGTCTCTCGCGCCTTCCTGGGCCTTGTGATAGAAGTAGGCGAGCACGGAGGTCCCGTGGTGCTGCTTGATGATATCCACCACCGGCGCCGGCAGCCCGTAGACCTTGCCCAGATCCTCCCCATCGCGGACGTGGGCAGTGATCGCAAGTTTGGAGAGGCTGGGACTCAGGTAGTCATGGGGATTGTCCGAGTAGAGAGGGGTCTGGTTCTCGTAGAAATACTCCGGACGGACCGTCTTGCCGATGTCATGGTAGTAAGCTCCAACCTTGGTGAGAAGCGAGTCGGCCCCTATTGCCTCGGCTGCTGCCTCTCCCAAATAGCCCATGTTCATGCTGTGCCTGTACGTACCAGGCGCGACCTGCATCAGCTTCTTGAGCAAAGGGTGAGCGAGATTCGACAGTTCGAGCAAACGCAAAGGCGTTGTGAGATTGAATACCGTCTCCAGAATCTGGAGTACGACCATCGCAAGAACACCTGCCAAGAACCCGTTTGCGAGACCCCAGGCACTGGCCTTCAAGAGCGTCACCGAGCGAGGCCTCGCCGAACATCTCGACACTGAAGATGGTCAGAGCCGCCAACCCCATGGCGGCAGCGCCGGCCCCCAGTATTGCCTGCCGGGTCGCGACCCGCGACACCAGATACAGCGACAGCGCTCCCACCACCAGCGCGACCAGCGCGTAGCGCATGCCGAGATCGGTGAGCAGCCCGATATTGAGCGACGTGAGGGAAACGAGTAGGAGCGCGCTGCGCGCGTTCAGGATGACGGTTACCACCATTCCTAGAGCGGCGACGGGGATGATGTACGCCGATATGGGGGGAATGATCAGAAGCCGCGACACCAGCGTGGCGCCCACCAACAGAATAACGAGCGCCAAAAGCAGGTTGTTGTCCACCCGAGGGGACTTGTTGAAACGATACAAAAGGAGCGACAACGTGGCCGCTTCCAACACCGTGATCAGGAAGACACCCAAGTAGATCTGCCATCCGGAACGGGCGACAGCGCCTTCCTCCACAGTCTGCAACCCAGGAATGAAGGCGGAGGAGATGATGATGGTCACGCTGACGACGAAGCAGGAAAGCAGGACCAGTTCGAACCGTCGCCGGTCGCGCTTCTCTATCCACTCCCTGTACTCTGCCAGCCGCTCGCGCAGCCGGAGACCAAATCGGTCCATGCGATGGTGGGCGGCGTCTACGAACCGGCCGCGGCGCCGCTCCTCCGGCCGCCATGACGTCGGTTGTCCGCCCCGCGGGCTGTGGCTTTGCGGGCCGGCTGGTGCTCTTCGCCGTACTTCTTGTATGCCGACACGATGTCTTGCACGAGCTTGTGGCGCACCACGTCCTGACTATCGAAGTAGACGAAGGCGATGTCCGGAATACTGGCCAGCACTTCGCGCACGTTGACCAAGCCGGAGTGCTGGCCGCGAGGCAGATCGATCTGCGTGATGTCGCCCGTGACCACCATCTTCGCTCCGAAACCCAGACGGGTGAGGAACATCTTCATCTGCTCGGGACTCGTGTTCTGCGCCTCGTCCAGGATGATCAGCGAATCGTTGAGCGTGCGGCCCCGCATGTATGCGAGGGGAGCCACTTCGATCGTCCCTCGCTGCAGGTGGTCGGTCAGGCCGTCGGTGTCCATCATGTCGTAGAGCGCATCGAAGAGAGGCCGAAGATAGGGGTCCACCTTCTCCATCAGCCCCCCGGGGAGGAAGCCGAGCTTCTCCCCTGCCTCGACGGCTGGGCGAGTAAGGATGATGCGGGCCACGGCACCGGTCAGCAGCGCGGACGTGGCCATGGCCATGGCCAGATAGGTCTTGCCGGTACCGGCCGGTCCGATCCCGAAGGTGATGGTGTTGTTGCGTATTGCGTCGACATATGCCTTCTGGTTGACGGTCTTGGGCCGGATGCGCCTGCCCCGGTGCTCCAGGATGACATCGCTGACGATGTTGTTGAGGTCCTTGGCCCAGCCAGGATCGCCGGTGCTGAGCGAAGCGGCCAGTTCAAGAGTTGAACGGTCGAGTCCCTGGCCGGAGCGGAGTAACAGCAGCAGTTCCTCAACGAGCAACTCCCCCCGCTCCACCTCGGCAGCCTCACCCTCGAGAGTGAGCTGGTTACCCCGCAGGCTGATGTCGCACTGAAGCAGGTCCTCGAGGGTGCGCAGATAGGTGTCGTGCTCCCCGACGAGCAGCGCCGCCGCCCGATTGTCGAGGTCGATCTGCTTAATGGAGCCGTGCGGGCTCACGCCGCCCCTCCCCCCATGACCGTCCGTGACCCCATAGAGGCCCCCACCCCGCTTCACGCGGATAGACGCTCCTTGACCAGACGAGATGCCACCTTGCCGTCGACGCGGACGCCACCCTTGGCCATGACCGAGGCCATGACCTTCCCCATATCGCGCACGGATGTGGCTCCGGTCTCAGTGATGGCCTGCTCGACGAGACCGGCCAACTCTGTCTCATCCATCTGCTTGGGCAGCAGCCCCTCGATGATCTGAGTAGCGAATTCCTCATGGGCGATGAGATCTTCGCGCCCGCCCGCCCTGAAAGCCTCGATAGACTCCTGGCGGCGTTTGAGCTCACGCCTGAGGACGAGAAGCTCTGCAGCTTCGTCCAACTCCTGGCCGGCCTGCTTGGCTTCCTTCTGCAACTCGCAGACGATCATGCGAAGAGCAGCGACCCGTTCCTTGTCGCCGGCCTTGAGAGCCGCGTTGACCGACTCCTGTAGGCTCGAGAGCATGCTCACCGGAAATCACCCAAGTCTTCCCCGCCGAGGATGTGAAAATGCAGGTGCTGTACTTCCTGCCCGCCATCGGGGCCGACGTTGACCAATGCCCGGTATCCACTCTCGCTTATGCCCAGCAAGGCGGCCACGCGAACGATGAACTGAAGAAGCGACTGTCCCTCGCAGTTCTTCCAGCGATGATCCACATCGTTCAGCGACACGATGTGCTCGCGGGGCACGACCAGCACATGTTGAGGGGCTTTCGGATTGATGTCGCGGAAAGCGACGAAAGTATCGTCCTCAAGGACTCTGTCGCTCGGTATATCCCCGCGTGCGATCTTGCAGAAAAGGCAGTCATCCATGGCCCGTGATTATACTACCAATCAGGCCCTGCTCCTCCGCGACCTGACGGACTATGCCGCAAACCCGGTCAATCCGGGGGCGTCCTCCCGCCGCATAAGAACGCAGATTGCGCCCGCTGCTGCCCCGTTACGGACCGGCCGTTAGCAAACCGTTAGCAGAATCGGCGCCCCGGCGGCAAGGCTTGGTGCGGATCAGGAAGCCTTGCGCTCCAGTTTCTCCGCGATCCACACCTTGATCACGGACTGCCGAGTGACCCCAAGCCGCTTGGCCTCGCGATCGAGCGAATCGACCATCCATGAGGGGAAGTCGACGTTGACACGGCGCGGAGTCTGGTTGGGACGGGTTGTGCCGGACAGGTCGAGGTCATCGATGATGTCCTCGACACCCTCGTCGAACTTCTTGTCGAAATCAGTCGCCTTCATAGATCGCGACCTCCTTTGCCCGAGAGCGCCTCACTGAAACGATTCGGGTGCGGCCTTCGCGGTGAGTAATGACCGCCGAGTAGTGCTTGCTCCCGATGGCGCCGATGACGAGCGAGCGCGGCTCGTCCACCGTCTTCGCCGGGATCTCGATCAGAAACTCATCGAGCCACAACTCCTGGGCCGCTAAGAAGTCGATGCCGTGCTTGGCCGCGTTCGCATCCGACTTCGCTTGATCGAACTCGAACTCCACCGTGCAGCCCCTCTCTGCGCCGTTACAGTATAGAAACTATACCACTGTTACAGGAAGATTCAATCCGGGATCCGGCGACCGCTGTACGCTCAACGCCCGGCGCTTCGTCTGCGCCCGAATGACTCAGTCCGCAGATGGCTCCTGAGTGGCGCTCAACGTCCTACCAATCCCCCAGCGCAAGCCGGGCCACGGCCACCGCCACCGGTCCCGCGGTCTCCGCGCGGAGCACGCTTCGTCCCAGTCTGACCCTCTTCGCGCCGGCGGCGCCCAGACGCTCCAACTCCTCCCCCGTCCAACCGCTCTCGGGACCGACCCAGAGGGCGAGGCGCGCCGGCCGCTCCGCGTCCCGCGCCCCCCCCGACAGGTCTCCCCGCCCCCATGCCGCCGCCACGGCCTCGTGCAGGCCGTCGGAAGCGCCCGGCTCAAGGACCAGCGAAATCGTCTCTACGCCCAGGCGGTCTAGCGCATCATCGATCGAACCCAGCACGTCGACGGACGGCAACGCCAGTTGCTTGCTCTGTTTGGCCGCCTCCCGAACGATCCGGCGCCAGCGAGCCAACCGAGGGCCTCGCGACGCTCCGGACCGCAGAGCCGACCCCGCGGCCGGCACGAGAAGGAAGAAGCTGGCGCCTACCTCGGTCCCCTTCTCCAGAAGGTAGTCTGTTACCGCCGGCCGGGTCATGCCCTGCACGAGGCCCACCGGTATCGCATAGGCCGCTCCCGCCTGCCTTCCCTCCAGAGGAGCGACGAGCCGGACCCTGACCCGGCCGGCCGTCGAGGTCGCGACGGCTTGGTAGGCCGCGCCGCTCGAGCCCGGCCCGGCGGGCAAAAGCACCACCTCACAGGGGTCGCCGACCCCCAGCCGCAGCACACGGACTGCGTGGTGCGAATCCTCAGGGTCGAGCGCGAGCTCGTTTCCAGAAAGGTCCACTCCCGGAGTCGCGAGCGCAGACCCCGCTGCCAGGGAACGCCCCTCGAAGGGATCCGCAGACTCTACGAAGAAGCGGGGGAGATAGCTAGGGCGTCCATCGACCCCGGAACAAGCACGCAGGTCCCCGGCGTTCGGTCGCTTGGCCCGCGAGCGCCCCACTTCAGCCCCGTGATCAGGGCGCGGCAGTCGTAGAGCCGGCGATCAGCTCCTCGGCTGCCTGCAATCCCTCGTCGACCTCGGTCGCGGGATCGTCGGGAGCCGCCACATCCGGGATGATGCCGGTCTCGTTTATGTCCCGGCCATCCGGTGTGAAGTAGACGGCTATCGTCACTTTCAAGGCTCCACCGTTGCTGAGCGGCATGATGCTCTGGACCAGGCCCTTACTGAAAGTGGTCTCCCCCACGATGGTGGCCCGCTCGTGGTCCTGCAACGCCCCGGAAACGATCTCCGAGGAGCTGGCGGTGAACTCGTCGACGAGGACGATGACGGGAATATCTGTGTAGGCCCCCCCCTCAGCGTACCTGACCTCCTTCGGAACGTGCAGCCCTTCCTCGGAGACCACTACTTCACCCTCTGGAACGAAGATGCTGGCCACACTCACCGCCTCATTCAGCCACCCACCGAGGTTGCCGCGCAGGTCCAGGATGATCGCGCTCACGCCGTCGCTCTTGATGGCCCGCTCTACCTCGGCTCGGAGCTGAGCCGCTGAGTTGTCATAGAAGTTGAAGAGGCTTATAAGCGCGACCTTCTCACCATCTACGTCGAGCATCTCAGACTCCACTGCTGGGATCTCGATGGTCTTGCGGGCGAGCGTGTAGTCCGTGGTCTCCCCCCCTGAGGGGAGCTTCGACAGATCGGCCGTGGGCGCGGCGGCGGGTTCCTCGGTGTCCTGTCCCCCGTCCTCGTTCGCGGCGACCGTCGTTGTCGTAGTCGGAGCGGGCGGCCGATACATGGTCAAGGTGACCGTCGTGCCTTCAGGGCCCTTGATCCCAGCGACCACCTGGTCGAGGTCCTCGCCATCTGTCGAAACCCCGTCGACCGCCAGGATTATGTCCCCTCGTACGATGCCCGCCAGCTCAGCGGGGCTCCCCTTGAACGTGGAGACGACCGTGACGAGGTCGTCGCTCATCTCAACGACCATGCCCACTCCACTGTACTCTCCGGACGTACGTTGCATATACAGAGCGTACGTCTCGGGGTCCCAGTAGACCGTGTAATCGTCCCCCAATCCGGCCACCATGCCATCTATGGCATCGTTTTCGAGCTCCGCTGCATCGAAAGGCTTGTAGAAGTTGGACTCGAGCTTCTCCAGCACCTCCTGCTGGAGGGCGAAATCCTCGCCGGAGCCGCTCGAACCGAAGAAGCTGCCGGGCAGAACGTTGCGCAGCGCCCCGCGGACATCGGGGTTGAGTCCCACGAGGACCCCACCCGAGACCAGGAGGATGGCGGCCACCAGGCCGGCCACCGCCAACAGTACTGTCTTGGCAGTCTTGGACATGCTCTACCTCGCTAAGCTCTCGCGGAATCTAAAGGATGGTCGTGCGCCGGCTCAGACCTTGAGGAAGCGCCGGAGCCCGATACCCGAACCGGCCGCCCCGATCACCACCCCCACAGCGAGCAGGATGACGACGACCAGGACGTACGGCACCGCGTCGAGAGGGACGGACATGAAGGGCAGGCTGTCCCGGATCTTGTCGACGAGGTAGGCATTGAGAGCCAGAACCACGGCGGCGGCGACCGCCGCGCCGAGGAAGCCCACCGTCACCCCCTCGATCACGAAGGGCCAGCGGATGAACCAGTTGGTCGCCCCCACCAACTTCATGATCTCCACTTCCCGCTTGCGGGCGAAGATCGAGAGGCGGATGGTGTTGGAGATGAGCAGAATGGCAACGATGCCCAGCAGGATGATGAAGATGAGCATGAAGTTCCGCGCCTGGGAGGTGAAGGCGAAGAGCTTGTCCGCTATCTCCTTGCCGTACCTGACCTCGTCGACGATCGGGTCGCCTTCGAACCGCGCCGCGATCTCGTCCACCGTCTGTGGATCTACGAGAGCGATCTCGAAGGAAGCCGGCAAGGGGTTGCTTTTGAGGTTCTCGAGGATCTCAGGATTGTCTTTGAAATCCTCCTTGAGGCTCTCGAGTGCGTCGACCTTGCTCACATAGACCACGCTCTTGACCTCCGGCCAGCTCGTGATCTCCGCTGTCATCTCCTTGACCGCGGTGGCATCGGGATCGGGATCGGCGACCAGGTAGACGGTGATCTCGACCTTCTGTTCCACTTCCTGGAGAAGGGCATCGGAGGTGTAGACGAACACCAGCACCCCGCCCAGCACCACGATCGACAGAAAGACCGTCACCAGAGCGGCGATGGTCATGAAGTAGTTGCGTCTCAAGGACCCGAAGGCTTCCTTGAAGAAGAAGCTAATCCTCCCCATAGCCGCCTCGACTCTGGTCGCGCACCACTCTCCCCGCGTCGAGCGCGACCACGCGGCGGCGCATGCGGTCGACCATCTCCCGGTCGTGCGTAGCCATCAGCACGGTGGTGCCGGTCTTGTTGATGCGGTACAGCAGCTGCATGATCCCCATAGACGTATCGGGATCGAGGTTGCCGGTCGGCTCGTCGGCGATGAGTAGAGGAGGATGATTCACGAAGGCCCGGGCTATCGACACCCGCTGCTGCTCGCCACCGGAGAGCTCGTTGGGGTAGCTGTTGGCCTTGTGACCCAGGCCTACGAGGGAAAGGATCTCGCTCGCCTTCTTCTTGGAAGCGCTCGTTGCACTGCCCGTCACCACCAGGGCGTACATGATGTTGTCGAAGGCCGTCTTGTTAGGGAGGAGCTTGAAATCCTGGAAGACGCAGCCGATGTTGCGCCGCAGGTATGGGACCTTCCATCTCCGCAGGGTGGCCAGATCGCGGCCGCCTACCGAGACACGGCCCCGGTCGGGCTCCAATTCGCGGATGAGCAGACGGATGAAAGTGGATTTACCCGAGCCCGAAGGCCCCACGAGAAAAACGAACTCCCCCTTCTCGATGTGAAGACTGACCTTCTCCAGACCGACGGTGCTGGGGGGGTAGATCTTGGTGACGTCTTCGAACTTGATCACGTGATACCTTCAACCTCCGTTACTGGGGCATCTTGAGGGTATTCTGCAAAGCCCCAAGAAAGCCTCCGTGCCTACACGTGCGGTCGCGTTGACTATGAGACGGTCCGTCCCGCCATCGGTTTCCCGAGCTTCCCGGTGGATCTCTGCCAGAGGAACTCGCGTATGAAATCGTCCAGCCCGCCATTGAGAACGGCGTCGACGTTGCCCTTCTCCAGATTGGTGCGATGGTCCTTCACCAGAGTGTACGGGGCGAGCACATAAGATCGGATCTGGCTCCCCCAGGCTATCTCCTTCTGCTCCCCCTTTTCCCGGGCCAGCTCCTGCTCGCGTTTCTCGTGCTCGAGCAGGAGGAGCTTGCCGCGCAGCATGCGCATGGCCGTCTCCCGGTTCTGGATCTGGGAGCGTTCGTTCTGACACTGCACCACGGTCTTCGTGGGGACGTGGGTGATCCTCACGGCCGAGTCGGTCTTGTTGACGTGCTGCCCACCCGCGCCCGAGGAGCGGTAGGTCTCGACCCTGAGGTCTTTCTCGTCGATGTCCAGCTCGACCTCCCCGTCGATGAGCGGAGCGACATCGACCGAGGCGAACGATGTGTGCCGCCGGCTGGCGGCGTCGAAGGGCGAGATCCGCACGAGGCGGTGCACCCCCCGTTCGGCGGAGAGGAGCCCGTAGGCATTCTCGCCGTGCACGGTGAAGGTGGCGCTCTTGAGACCGGCCTCATCACCCTCGGACGCTTCGTTCAACTCCACGGCGAAACCTCGCGCCTGCGCCCAGCGCAGGTACATGCGGAGAAGCATCTCGGCCCAATCTTGGCTCTCGGTCCCCCCCGCTCCAGGGTGGATGCTCACTATGGCGTCGCCCGCGTCGAACTCCCCCGTGAAGAGACGCTGTTCCTCCAGATGCTCCACCGCCCGAGCGATCGCGCTCGCCACCCGTTCGGTCTCTTCCTCCAGCTCCTCAGGGACCTCGTCGCCGGAACCCTCTTCGCCGGCCATGTCAAGAAGGGTCTCAAGGTCGTCGACCTGGGAGGCGAGCGACTGGAAGTCGTCCAGCCGACTGCGCAGCCGGCTGTAGCGCGTGCTCACGGCCTGGGCGTGACTCTGATCGTCCCAGAAATCGGGGGCGCGCATCGCCTCCTCGAGAGCGGCGATGTCGCGCGTCAGCGCGTCGGGGTCAAAGATAGTCCCTTGCCCAGAGGAGCTTCTGACGGAACACCGCCAGCAGCTCTCGGTACTCGGCAAGGGACGCTGTCTGTCTCTCTGTCTTTTCAGCCATCTTCCCGGGGAGTATAGCCTAGGCTGGATGATATGTCCCCTTTGCAGGAACGATCGGGTCCATAAAGGCGGTGCCGGCCGGGGCCTGGACCGGTGGCCGGGGCCGAGCCGAGCGCCCGCGTCGTCTCAGAGCCTGCCGGCCGGCGGGCGGCTCAAGCCCCGCAGCACTTCTTGTATTTCTTGCCGCTTCCGCAAGGGCAGGGATCGTTCCGGCCCACTTTGCTGACACTCCGCGGAGCAACGACCGTCTTCGTGGCCTGTTGAGCGGCTTCGTACGCCTCTGCCGAGCTGTCAGCCAGCTGTCTTTGGCCGCCAGCCGGGGCGGTCGCGGCCGCCGCGAAGTTCTGCGCCAAGCTGCTGTCACCGCCTCCCGAGTAGGCCAGCGGCCGGGCGGACGCGGCCTCCTCGGGCTGCTCCTGCCGGATCTCCAGATGGTAGAGATAGCGGACGAAATCGTTCTGGATGGCGTCCATCATCTCCTGGAAGATCCGGAAGCCCTCGTTCTTGTACTCCACCAGGGGATCGCGCTGAGCCAGGGCGCGCAGACCGATGCCTTCACGCAGGTAGTCCATCTCGTACAGATGGTCCCGCCACTTGGAATCGATGGTGCGTAGCAGCACCCAGTTCTCCAGCTCGCGCATGGTGGCCGCTCCGAAGCGCTGCTCTCGCGCCTCGTGGACCTTGATCGCATCTTCCACCACGAGGTCCGCCAGGCTTTCGGCATCGAGCTCGGATGGATCTCCCAGGCTCTCCAGGGCGAGCGTCGTGGGGAAGTAGGTGCGCAGCATGGTGAGCATCTCTTCCAGGTCCCATTCCTCTGAGAAACGTGAGGACCCGGTGAACAGGGTCACTTGCCCCGTGAGAACGCGCTCGATGATGGTGAGGATGTCTTCGCGCAGGTCGTCACCGCTCAGGATGCGCTGACGCTGGCCGTAGATGACCTCCCGCTGCTTGTTCATCACGTCGTCGTATTCGAGCACCCGTTTCCGGATCTGGAAGTTCTGCTCTTCCACCTTCTTCTGGGCGCTCTCCACCGAACGAGAGATCAGGTTGTGCTCGATGGGGATGTCTTCATCGAGCCCAAGACGATCCATGAGGCGATGGATGCGCTCCCCTCCGAAGATGCGCAGGAGGTCGTCTTCCAGGGAGATGATGAATTGGCTCGTTCCGGGGTCGCCCTGGCGGCCCGAACGACCGCGAAGCTGGTTGTCTACCCGTCTGGCTTCGTGTCGCTCGGTCCCGAGGACGAACAGTCCCCCCAGATCGACCACGTTCTCGCCCAGCTTGATGTCGGTGCCTCGACCGGCCATGTTGGTGGCTATGGTGATGGCACCCGGCTGTCCGGCCTGAGCCACGATCGCCGCTTCTTTGGCATGATGTCTGGCGTTGAGTACCTCGTGGGGGATGCCTCGGCGCTTCAGCATCTCCGAAAGTCGCTCTGACTTCTCCACCGAGATAGTGCCCACCAGGACGGGCTGCTTGCGCTCATAGCAGTCGGCCAAAAGATCGGCCGCCGCCCTGTACTTGGCCTTCTCGGTCTTATAGATGAGGTCGTTGCGATCGTCCCTGATCATGGGCTCGTTGGTGGGGACGACCACGACTTCCATCTTGTAGATCTCTTGGAACTCGTCGGCCTCGGTGGCGGCAGTCCCGGTCATGCCGGCGATCTTCTCGTACAAGCGGAAGTAGTTCTGCAAGGTGATGGTGGCGAGGGTCTGGTTCTCTTCCTTGATCTTGACACCCTCTCGCGCCTCGATGGCCTGGTGCAGGCCTTCGGAGTACCGGCGGCCTTCGAGGATCCGCCCGGTGAACTCGTCAACGATCTTGACCTCACCGTCCTGCACAAGATAATCCACGTCGCGCCTGAAGAGCGCCGCGGCGCGCAAGGCCTGCATGAGGTGGTTGACCAATTGTCCGGAGAGGTCCTCGTAGATGTTGTCGATCCCCAGCTCGCGCTCGACCCGGGCCAGCCCCTTCTCGGTGATGGCCACGGTGCGCTTCTTCTCGTCGACCTCGTAGTCCGCCTCTTCGCCCTCGCCGGGCGTGAGCCGGCGGGCGATGCGGGCGAAGTCGTAGTAGGTCTTGGCCGCGCGCTCGCCCGGCCCCGAGATGATGAGCGGCGTCCTCGCCTCGTCGACGAGGATCGAGTCGACCTCGTCCACGATGCAGTAGTAGTGGCCGCGCTGCACCTGCTGCTCGGTCCGCAGGACCATGTTGTCGCGCAGGTAGTCGAAGCCGAACTCCGTGTTGGTGCCGTACGTTATGTCGGCCTGATAGGCGGCCCGCCGCTCCTCCGCTTCCATGCCGTTCTGCAAAGCGGCCACCGACAGGCCCAGGAATTCGTATACCGGGCCCATCCAGGCCGCGTCGCGGCCGGCAAGGTAGTCGTTGACCGTGACCAAGTGGACGCCCCGCCCGGCCAGGGCGTTGAGATAGACCGGCATGGTGGCGACAAGGGTCTTGCCCTCGCCGGTCTTCATCTCGGCGATGGAGCCCTGATGCAGCACCACTGCTCCCATGACCTGAACGTCGAAAGGACGCATGCCCGTGGCCCGGTGCGCTGCCTCCCTCGCTACAGCGAAGGCCTCCGGCATCAGATCGTCGAGGGTCTCGCCCTGCTCGAAGCGGCGCCTGAACTCTAGGGTCTTCTCCCGCAGCGCTTCGCCGGTGAGCGTAGCCATCTCGTCCTCTAGGGCCGCGACCCGGGCGACCGCCTCTTCCAGCACCCTCAACTTCTTGCCCTCACCGAAGCGGAGGACCTTATCAACGACCTTGATCATCGACTGCGCCTCTCCCTGGTCATCGTCCCGACCGACGGCGAAGTCCTGCCCAGCATGGCGATGGTGACCACGCCGGCGGCCGGCAGGTCGGTGGCTGAGCGCCGGCCGGCACTCCGGCCCGGCGGTGAATCCGCCGAGCGTCCGTAAGGCAGCTGAAGAGCGCCGTCAGCTCTGAGCTTCGATAAGCCCGTAGTTTCCGTCCCGGCGACGATACACCACCGCCGTTTCTTGCGTCTCTGAGTTGGTGAACACGTAGAAGTCATGGCCCACCAGCTCTAGCTGCAGGGCAGCTTCTTCCGGGGCCATAGGCTTGATCATGAACTGCTTAGTCTTGACGATCTTGGGCGTGACTGCTTCTTCGTCCAGTTCCTCCGTCTCCTCGGGAATCTCGAAGCCTTCAGAAACGAACGTCTCTTTGTGCGCGCCCTGAGAGCGAGCTACCAGCTTGCCCCGGTACTTCTTCACCTGACGTTCGAGCTTCGCGAACACCAGGTCGATGGAAGTGTACATGTCCGGCGAGGCCTCTCGGGCTCTGATGACGGGGCCCTTGGTGAAGATGGTGACTTCCACCACCTGGTTCGCAGGATTGCTGGGGTTCTTCTCGGTCCACAACTCCACTTCGCACCGTGACCCGTTCGCCAGGTATTTACTCAGGCGTCCGATCTTCTCCTCGGCATAAGCGCCGACGGCGTCCGTGAGGACTAGATTCCTGCCTTTGACCGTGAGATTCACGCCGGTCCTGCTCCTTGACTCGTCATATGGATCTTCCCCTGAGACCTGGGGCTTTCACTCCCTGGTCTTCGTCTGGGGAGCGGTGAAAGATACCACATCCCTCCTTCAATCGTGCCCCTCCACCGTGCTCCCCACCGCCCGGGAGAAGGTGAAGACATACACTGGTATTCCCGTACCCGCGACGAGGACAGAAGACACCTCTTGGGCCGTCGCTCCAGTGGTGTACACGTCGTCCACCAGAACGATCGCCTCGACGTTTGTGAAGCCTGGGTCGAACAGAGCCGCCTCGGCCGGCCTCAGCACGAAGGCGCCACGCAGGTTGCTCTGCCGTCCGGCTTTGCCCAGCTCTTTCTGATGCCTGGTGGCCGTCTTCTTCTCGACCAGATCGGCTGCCAGCACCGGTGATGAGCCGCCGGCCAACGCTCGGGCAAGCACCTCCGCCTGGTTGTATCCTCGCTCCCGGCGCGCGGCTCGATGCGACGGGACCCAGGTGACCAGCACCCGGTCGCCCGCGCCCACTGAAGACAGGTACTCGGTGAAAGCCGGCCCGGCTAGTTCGGACATCAACCGGCCGAGCACGGGCTGCCCGCCGAACTTGAACCCGGCCACCAGTGACCGGGCCGCTCCTTGATGGCGAAAAGCGCTCCTGACGCCGGAGTAGCTGATGTCGGAACTCATGCAGTGAGAACAGCGGCCGGCGACGAGAGGCCGCGGACCCGGCTCGCCGCATCGGGGGCAAGCGTCCGGACCTATCTCGACGAGGGTGCCGCGACAGGAGGAACACAGGTAGGTCTCGAAGTCACGACAGCCCACACACCGGGGAGGGAAAAGGACGGAAAGCACGGGCTCCCCCACCGAATCGCGCCACCATCCGGCCACTCGGGCGATACTCCGGATGGCGCCGGCGCCGCGCTGCGACTCTACGGCGTGCTCAACCACCATCGCCCGGTGTGGCCGAGCTTCGGCCCACGACGCCGTCGATAAGCAGCGAGCGCTCAGGGAGAAGAGAACCGGGTAGCACCAGGCTCCTCGCCACGTGCGCCCCGTCCTCCAGCACGCACCCTTCTCCTATCACCGTGGGGCCCTCGACCACGACTTCGTCGCCCAACACCGCCCCCCGCCCGATAGCAACCGGCGGCTCGATCCGCACCGTCTGGGCCATGGTCACCCCTGTCTCCAGCCACACCCCGGGGCGGATCTGATCCCCCGGGATCTCGATCTCCACCAGACCCTCGAGCGCGTCGGCGTTGCCCAGCACGTACTCGCCCAGATTGCCCACGTCGCTCCAGTAACCGCCCACGCTGTGAGCGTGAAAGGGGATCCGCTGCCGGAGAAGATCGGGAAACACCCGGCGTCCGAAATCATCGAACTGAGCCGGCGGGATATGGGAGAAGATCCCGGGCTCGAACACGTATATGCCGCAGTTGCACAGCCGCGAACGGGCCTCCTCCCTGGTGGGCTTCTCCTGAAAGCCCACCACCTTGTCGTCGTCATCGGTCACGACCACCCCGTAGAGGCTCGGGTCGGACACTTCTTTGACCGCCAGAGTCGCTACGGAACCATACCGCCGGTGGGCAGCCACCAGTCCGGTCAGGTCGATGTCGGTGAGAGCGTCTCCGCTCATCACCAGGAAGGTGCCGTCTCTCAGAAAGCCTTCGTTGTTCTTGACCCCGCCCGCCGTGCCCAGGAGGTCCGGCTCGAACGAGTAGGTGAGGCTCATGTCCATCCAGGTTCCGTCGCCGAAATGGTCGGTGATCACGGAGGGCATGTGATGGAGGTTGATGACGGCCTCCCGGAACCCATGACGGTACAGCAGGCGAAGGATGTGATGGAGCGCGGGCCGATTGACGACGGGGACCATGGGCTTCGGCAGGATGTCGGTGAGCGGGCGAAGCCGTGTCCCTTTCCCGGCGGCCATGATCATAGCCTTCATGCTGCCTCCTTCCTGCGACGCCGTCGGACGCGCCGCGGTCGATGGTCGGGGTTGGCGGGCCCGCGGCCATGGCCGCACTGCCCACCGACGCCGACTAGGTCCTGCGCCTCCCAGATGTGGCTTCCAGTCGCTCCAGACTTGCCGCGTACGGCGGGAAGGCCACACCCCGCTCGGTGACTATGGCAGTCACGTTGGCGGCGGGAGTCACATCGAACGCGGGATTGCGCACGCGCACGCCCGGCGGAGCCCAGCGCACTCCCCCGAAACCGGTGACCTCCGAAGCGGCGCGCTCCTCGATGGGGATAGCGCTCCCATCGGCCAGCGATCGATCGACCGTGGAGAACGGGGCAGCCACGTAGAAGGGTATCCCGTGCTCCCGAGCCAAAACGGACACCGTGTAGGTGCCGATCTTGTTGGCGAGATCGCCATTGGCGGTGATGCGGTCGGCCCCCACCACCACGTGAGTGACGAGCCCCCGGCTCATGAAGTGCCCAGCCATGCCGTCGGTGATCAGTTCCACGGAGATCCCCTCCCGCAACAGCTCCCAGGCGGTCAGCCGGGCGCCCTGGAGCAGCGGCCTGGTCTCGTCGGCCAAGACACGCAGACGGGGATGGCGGGCATGCACCGATTTGATGACCCCCAGAGCCGTCCCGTAGCCTGCAGTGGCAAGGGCTCCCGCATTGCAGTGCGTCAGTATCACCAACTCGTCTCCCTGGATCAGCTCGGCCCCATACTCGCCGATCGCCCGGCACGAGGCCAGGTCGTCCTCGTAGATGTCCACCGCCCGCCGCTCCATCTCTACGGCGATCTCCACTGGAGTCAGATCCTCCCTGCTCCAGATGCGCTCCATCTCCGCGAGCGCCCAGGGCAGGTTATAGGCGGTGGGCCGAGTCTCGAATAGGCCTTTCGACGCATCTTGAAGCGAGGCCCGGAAGCCGGCGGGCTCGCCGGCGCTGGCGCGCAACGCGGCCCGCGCCGCCAGCGCCATCCCCATGCCGGCAGCAACACCAAGGGCAGGAGCTCCGCGGATCGCCATCGTGCAGATAGCGTCCGCCACCTCCTCCCATGTGTGGCAGCGCAGGTACACCTCCTCGAGCGGCAACCGGCGCTGGTCGATCATCACCACAACGCCATCCTGCCACTCCACGGTCTTCACGAGGCCGGCACTGTCCGGCCTGTCGGCGCCGTCGAGCGGGCCGTCGGGTAGGCCGCCGCCCTCGAGTCCACCGGCGCCTTCCGTGTTCCAAGGCTCGGCCACTTCTGCCACCCTATCTACGTCCCCAGGTTCCAGCTGGCCAGATACTCCTGCTGCTCGGGGGTGAGCACGTCGATGTCTGTCCCCAATGACTCGAGCTTCAGTCTGGCGATCTCAACGTCGACGTCCGCGGGGACGCCATACACCTTGTTCTCGAGGCTGGCGGCGTTCTTGACCATGTATTCAGCCGCAAGCGCCTGGTTGGCGAAGCTCATGTCCATGACGCTGGAAGGATGGCCTTCGGCCGCTGCCAGGTTGATGAGCCGGCCGTCTCCGAGCAGGTAGATGTTCCTGCCGTCGGCCAGTCTGAACTCCTCGACGAACGCTCGCATTTGCCGCCGCGAGACAGCCAGAGCGTCCAGGGCGGGGATGTCGATCTCTACGTTGAAGTGGCCTGTGTTGGCCACGATGGCCCCGTCCTTCATCACCTCGAAGTGCTCCTTGCGGATCACGTGGATGTCCCCGGTGGCGGTGACGAAGATGTCGCCTACCGGCGCCACTTCGGCCATCGTCATGACCCTGTAGCCGTCCATGATGGCTTCCAGCGCCCGCAGGGGGTCGACCTCCAGCACCACCACATCGGCGCCGTGGCCCTTCGCCCTCAAGGCCACTCCCCGGCCACACCAGCCGTAGCCGGCGATCACCACGATCTTGCCCGCGATCATGCGGTTGGTCGCTCGGATGATACCGTCCAAGGTGGACTGCCCCGTGCCGTAGCGATTGTCGAACATGTGCTTGGTCTGGGCTTCGTTGACGGCCACGATGGGATAGCGGAGCACTCCGTCGCGCTCCATCGACTTGAGGCGGATGACCCCAGTCGTCGTCTCCTCAGTCCCGCCTATCACCCCGGCCGCCGCATCGGCGCGTTCAGTGTGGAGAAGGCCGACGACGTCGGCGCCGTCGTCCATGGTGATCTGAGGATGGAAATCGATGACGCTCTGGATGTGCTTGTAATAGGTATCGCGGTCCTCGCCCTTGATGGCGTAGGTCGAGATGCCGAACTCCACGACGAGGGCGGCCGCGACATCATCCTGGGTGGAGAGAGGGTTGGAGGCGCAGAGAGCCAGTTCGGCTCCCCCCGCGGCCAGCGTCCGCATGAGGCTGGCGGTCTCGCTGGTCACGTGCAGGCAGGCGCCTATCCGCACGCCGGCGAGCGGCTTCTCTCTCGCGAATCGCTCGCGTATGAGAGCGAGCACCGGCATCTCCTTCTCGGCCCACTCGATCCGAAGCGTTCCCGCTCCCGCAAGGCTCTTATCCTTGACGTCATGATCCACCACCGGGTATCTCCCTTCCCTCGGTACACGTCAACACAGCCGCGGCCACCCGCAGACCCAGGTGAGCCATCACGATGACCACGGGCGCCAACTCGACACTCACCCCCGCGCACCCCACGAGGCGGACCATTTCTTTCTCGTGGTCGCTCAGGCGGCGGTCATCGAACACCCCGGCGACTATCCCAGAGACTACTATCATACCCTCGCTGGGGATGCCCTTGCCGGGTCCGTTCTCGGAGGTCTCGACTGCGCGCCCGGCCAGACGTGCGGTCACGAGTTCGGGAGCGTAGACCCCGGTCATGCTCGGGAAGCGCGGGCCAAGGGAGTCGTCATTCGGTCCGGTGAGCGGTGAACGCCAGGTGAGACCGGCATGGTCGGTCACGGCTATCACCGGGCCCGCGCCTGCGGCGCGGGCCCCCTCCCGCGCAGCCGCCGGCCGGCCGACGCACACGTAGCCCACCACCCCTTCCCCCGGTTTCTCAGCCGCCGCCCAGCGTTCAGGCCGGTCCCCCAGCACCGCTTCCCTCAGCAGGGCGACCTCCGCCTCGCTCAGACGGCGAGACAGGTCGCCGACGCCCGCCGCGCGCAAAGAGGCCACTGTGCCGCCGGGACCGGCCAGGCGGCCGGCCAGGTCCGTCGCGAGCGCCCGCGGGCCCACCTCGGCCCGAGGGCTCACCAACACTCTCATTCGGCCGGGATGGTCAGCATCGACTGGGCAACCGCCAGCAACTCCTCCTTGCTGAGAAGATGCGACAAGGTGTTGGAGACCCAGTACAACACCCCGTCGGCCTTCCACCAGACGCGCTCTACCTTCTGGTTGGTGCCGACGATGGTGAAAGTCGTACCGTGCTGGCGGACCTCCACGCCTTTCCCGGCAGCGGGAGCGTCCAGCCACGTGGTCTCCGTGATGCCCATGTACTGATCGGTATAGTCGCCTTCCTCGATGAGACGGTACAGCATCTTGAAAGCGGGTTTGTCGCCACCGTCAGCACCCTCATCGATATCGTAGGTGGCACCTTCGGTGGGCATGCGCTCCACGAAGAAGTAGTCCTCAGGCAGATAGGCCGGCGCCTGCACGGCGAACGGGACCATCTGAGCGATCCTCTTCCACCCACCGGCGTCGGGAATGTTGTCAGGATTCGGAGGCAGAGCGTACTCAGAGGGAAGCGAGAAGTCCTCGCCCAGGAAGATGGTGACGCGCTCCAGCGAGCTGTTCTTCTTCACGGACTCGGCGCCGACGACCTTGGCTAGTTCCTTGGCCTCCGCCGACAGGCCGGACGGATACTCGACCGACGTGGCTCTCTGCGCGGACCGGTCGGCGTTCGCTACCGCCAAGACTGAGGCTCCCAGGCTCTCCAACCATTCGCCGGCAGCCGCCGCCTCTCCCACTCGGCCGTTCGCGTTGAGCACGTCGACCTCCCTGCCCGTAAGGTCGGCCGCGACTTCCGTCGTGCCGCTGGACGAGGCGGCGTCCTCGACCGTGGTCGCCGTGGAACCCGCGGCTCCCGAGGCGACCTGCCCCGACATTGGCGGCGTGAGGAAATCGGTAACCGCCTCGGCGATGGTCTCTTCGTCGATGAGCACGTACGAAGCCCCTCCTATGGTCTCGGTGGCCCCGACCATGCTGATCTGCCGGATGCGGCCGCCATCGAGACCGATCCCCCAGTAGGCGAGCTTTAGGATGTCGTTGGCACCCAGATCGGTGTCTACGTTCTTGAAGAGGGCGCCGACCAACTTGGGCAACTTGAAGGGCAGGTCCCACCCCATCGCCTGCTCGCGCACCGCGGTCAGGAAACGCTGTTGCCGCTCCATGCGGCCGAAGTCCATGTTCTGGTCATGCCTGAAGCGAACGTAGTCGAGGGCCTGGTCGCCGTCCAGCAACTGATAGCCGGGAGGAAGCTTGATCAGTTCCCACTCGGCGTTGTCGTTGTAGTACCGCCGGTCGACATCCACATACACCCCACCCAGCGAGTTGGTGACGTCCCTGAAAGCGTCGAAGTCGATCTCCAGGTAGTGGTCGACGTCGACCCCGGTCACCTGCTCCACCGTCCGGATGGTGAGAGCCGGGCCTCCGTACGCGTAGGCGGCATTGATCTTCGCCAACCCATGGTCGGGCACCCTGACCCTGAGGTCGCGCGGCAACGAAAGGACGGAGAGGTAGTCCCGGTCGGGGTCGACGTGCACGAGGATGATGGTATCGGACCGACCGGAGTCACCCTCCCCGCCCTCTTCGCTCTCCCGGCGGTCTGATCCCAGAACCAGCAGATTCATCCCCGTAGGGTCATCAGGAACGTCTGGCTCTTCTTGAGCCTTAGTTTCAGCGGCAGGCTCGGCCGCGGAGACGGTGGTCGTGCTCGGCTCCTCCGCCAAGACGGCCCTGACCTCTTCCGAAACCCGCTCGTTGGCTCCCGCGACCTGCTGCCGGAACCAGAGATACGAACCTCCCGCCACCAGCAGCGTAACCACGCAGACGCCGACCAGAGACCACAGGAGGACGCGCTTCCACCCTCCTCTGCCTCGGCCCTCCACCGGATACACGGTGTACGGCTTGTCAGTCAGCGCCGGCTCCACTCGGGATCTCGATCATCGACTCGGCCACCTGCAGGAGCTGCGTTCTGTTCATCACGTAGGACAAGGTGTTGGAGACCCAGTACAGCACATCGTCCTTCACCCACCAGATGCGTTCAGTCCTCTGATCGGTTCCCACGAAGGTGTAGGTGATCCCATTCCTCTGCACTTGCGTGCCTGCGCCGGCCGCCGGCGCGTCGAGCCACGTGGTCTCCATGATGCCCATGTACTGGTCGGTCTCCGTTCCCTCCACGTTGGTAAGCCTGTAGACCATCTTGATGGCCGGCTCGGTCTTGTCGCCATCCACGACAATATAGTATGCGCCTCCCTCCACCGGCATCCTGTCCACGTATCCGTAGCCCTCGGGAAGATAGCCGGGGGCAAGCACCGGGAAGGGGGCGGCCGCGGCCAGTTGGCCCCACAGCCGGCTGTTGGCGATCTCGTCGGGATCGGTGATGAATGACTGTGTGCTCTCAGTGGTAGTCGTGGACGAGGGTGAGGCGGCCTCTGTCCCGCCCTCGGGGGAGCCGCTGGAAGCGGTGGTCTCGTCGCCGGTGGACCCTTCCGGAGCCGTCATCAGCTTCTGGACCGCCTCCTCCACTGTGCCCTCTTCGGGAATCACGTAGGAGACGCCGTCGCGCTCCTGGATATCGCCGATGATAGTC
Source organism: uncultured Actinomycetes bacterium (assembly GCA_963713545.1). GTDB lineage: Bacteria > Actinomycetota > Thermoleophilia > RBG-16-64-13 > RBG-16-64-13 > CAVPLM01. The sequence goes on from CAVQME010000001.1 coordinate 99,557, forward strand.
ACCTGGCGGATGCGGGAGCCGTCAAGGCGTGCGCCCCAATAGGCCAGCTCCAGGACCTGATTGGTGTCCAGAGTGGTCACGAGGTTCTCGAAGAGCGCGCCCACCACACCGGGAAGATCGAGGAGCAGGTTCCAGCCCATTGCCTGCTCCCTTACAGCGGTTATGAAGCGCTGCTGACGGTCCATGCGCCCGAAGTCATAGTTGGAGTCGTTCCTAAAACGCACGTAGTCGAGGGCGCTGGGTCCGTCGAGCAACTGATATCCGGGAGAGATCTTGATGAGGTCGAACTCGGGGTTGTCGTTGTAGTAGCGCCGGTCGATGTCCAGGTATACCCCGCCAAGGGAATCGACGATGTCACTGAAGGCCTGAAAGTCGACCTGCACGTACTCTTCGATGTCGACCTGGGTCAGTTGCTCCACGGTCTGGATGGTCAGCTCCGGGCCCCCCTGGGCATACGCCGCGTTCAGCTTCTCGATGCCCTGGCCCGGCACCTCGACCCGCAGGTCGCGAGGCAGGGAGAGCATCGAGAGGTAGTCCTCTTCGGGGTCGGCGTGGACCAGTATCACCGTGTCGGAGCGGGTCTCCTCTCCTTCGTTCGTCGGGCGCTTGTCGGCCCCGAGGACGAGGATGTCCACGCCCGTAGGCGTGCCGATGGATCCCTCGAACGTCGACCCTAACGCGTTCTCGATGCCGGAATCGCTCGTATGTGTGCTATCAACGAGCCGGTTGAGCCAGAGGTAGGAGCCACCCACCACGGCCAGTACCACCACCGCGAAGCCCACCACGGACCAGAGGACGATGCGGCGCGTCCGCCGTTTCTGCAGTCGGTCGACCCTATAGACAGTGTATGACTTACCGTTCAGTGATGCGCTCCGCGAGCCGTTAGCCAGGGGATTCTATCGCGCCGCCGGTTCCCCGGCCAGGGTCAGAGCGACCGGCAGGGCTTAGACTCCGCGCCCACTCTCTCCACTTCGGCGCCCAAGGCCCGGAGCTTCTCGTCAAAGCGTTCGTACCCCCGGTCGAGGTGTTGCACCTCCCGTAGCTCGGTACAGCCCTCCGCCACCAGTCCGGCCGTGGCCAGCGCCGCCGCCGCGCGCAGATCGGGGCAGCGCACTATGGCCCCTGTGAGGGCCCGCTCTCCGTTCACGACCGCGTGGTTGCCGTCGACGCGTATCTCGGCGCCGAGCCGGATCAGTTCGTCCACGAACCCGAAGCGGCTCTCGAAAACGTTCTCCGTGACCACCGAGACCCCTTTGGCGATGGACAGCAAGACCATCATCTGCGCCTGCAGATCGGTGGGGAAACCGGGATACGGCAGCGTGGCGACATCTGCCGCCTTGTACGAGCGCGGATCGCCGCTCGCCGTGATACTACGGGTGTTCTCGTGCACCTGCACTCCGACCGATCGAAGCTTGAACAAGAAAAGCTCCAGGACGTGGGGGCTGATCCCGGTCACGTCCACTTCCCCGCCTGTGACGGCCCCCGCGATGAGGAACGTTCCCGCTTCTATCCGGTCTCCCAAGACAGTGTGCTCAGCCGGGTGCATCTCCTCGACCCCGTTGATGCGCACCGTAGAACTGCCGGCGCCCTCGATATCCGCGCCCATGCTAACCATGAACTTGCAGAGGTCGACGATCTCCGGTTCCCTGGCTGCGTTCTCCAAGGTGGTGGTCCCTTCTGCCAGCACTGCCGCCATGATCAGGTTCTCGGTGGCACCAACGCTCGGATAGTCGAGGAAGATGTTGGTCGCGCGGAGCTTCTCGGCCGTCACCTCGACGAAACCATGGTCCGAACGCACCACCCCGCCCATCTCGGCCAGTCCGCGGAGGTGGATGTCGATCTTTCTCGGCCCCAAGTTGCAGCCGCCCGGCATGGCCACCTTCGCCTGGCCGAACCGGGCCACCAGCGGACCCATGATCTGGATGGAGGCCCGCATGCGCTGCACCAGATCGTACGGGGCTACATGCGACTGCACGTCGGTCGTGTCCACGGACATGGTGCCCTCGTCGAACGCGACCACCGCGCCCAGGTACTCGAGCACCTCCTGCATGGTGCGGACATCCTGGATGTCGGGGACGTTGTGCAAGACGCTGACACCGGGTGCCAGCAACGAGGCAGCCATGAGTTTGAGGGCCGAGTTCTTGGCCCCGGAGACCACGACGGTACCCGCCAGCCGCCGGCCGCCGCGAACGATGAGACGCGGCTCTCCGGATCGCTCCGTCATCGATCAGGCCTGCTGGGCGACCTTAAGGCGATTGTGGGCCCGGCGGAGCGCCAATTGCTCGCGATACGGGTCCACGTCCTCATCCTCCGGCACAGTGCCTGCGTGGTACATCTCCAGCCGTTTGGTAGCCCGCTCGACGGCCTTGTCGACCCTGGCAACGTCGATCTTCGAAGCCTCTTCGGCCGCGTCGGCGAGCACGATCACTTTGTTGAACTGCACCTTAACAAATCCGTCGGCTACGGCAAAGACCAGCCAGGTCCCGTCGCTGGTTAGAGCTCGGAGACGACCGATGGCAAGCTGGGCCACCAGAGGCGCGTGCCGAGGCAGGATACCCACCTCGCCGGTGATGGCCGGGATCACGACCATCTCGACGTCGCCCTCGAACACGAGGCCGGCCGGCGCCACCAGCTCGAGTCTCAGTTGGCCGCTGTCCGCCTCAGCCACGATCCCACCCCGCTTAGGCTACGACCGCGGCTTCAGCCGCCTTGGCCTCTTCGGCCGGCTCGGCCGCTGCGGCAGGCCCAGCCGCTTCGGCGGCAGTCGTGCCGGTTGCGGTCTGCTGAGAAGCCCGGGCAGTGGCGACTACGTCGTCGATGCTGCCCTGCATGCGGAAGACCTGCTCGGGCAGGTCGTCGTGCTTACCCTCGAGGATCTCCTTGAAGCTGCGCACCGTCTCCTTGAGGGGCACGAACTTGCCGGGAATGCCGGTGAACTGCTCGGCCACGAAGAAGGGCTGCGACAGGAACTGCTGGATCTTGCGGGCCCGGCGCACCGTCACTTTGTCTTCGTCGGAGAGCTCGTCCATCCCCAGGATGGCGATGATGTCGCGCAGGTCCTTGTAGCGCTGCAGGATCTCCTGCACCTGGGTGGCCACGTCGTAATGCTCGTCGCCCACCACCTGGCGGTCCAGGGCTCGGCTGGTGGAGTCCAAGGGGTCAACGGCCGGATAGATCCCCATCTCGGAGATCGCTCGGCTGAGCACCGTGGTGGCATCGAGGTGGGCAAAGGTGCCAGCCGGCGCCGGGTCGGTGAGGTCGTCGGCAGGCACGTAGATGGCCTGGACCGAGGTAACCGATCCGCGCCGTGTGGAGGTGATGCGCTCCTGCAGCTCGCCCATCTCTGAGGCCAGGGTGGGCTGGTAGCCGACGGCCGAGGGCATGCGGCCGAGCAGGGCCGATACCTCTGACCCAGCCTGGACGAAGCGGAAGATGTTGTCGATGAACAGCAGTACGTCCTGGCCCATGACATCCCGGAAATACTCCGCCATGGTCAGGGCCGACAGCCCCACACGGAGGCGGGCACCAGGCGGCTCGTTCATCTGCCCGAACACCATGGCCGTCTTGTTGATGACCCCCGACTCGCTCATCTCCAGGTACAGGTCGTTGCCCTCGCGGGTACGCTCCCCCACGCCGCTGAACACCGAGATGCCCCCGTGGTGAGTGGCGATGCTGTGGATGAGCTCCAGGATGACGACGGTCTTGCCCACTCCGGCGCCTCCGAAGAGCCCGACCTTCCCGCCTTTCACATAGGGGGCGAGGAGATCGATCACCTTGATACCGGTCTCGAGGATCTCGGTGGTGGGTTCAAGCTCTTCAAAGGCAGGTGCCGGCCGGTGGATAGGCCACCGTTCCGTGTCGGCAGGAAGGGGCTCCTTCTCGTCGATGGGCTCTCCGAGAAGATTGAACAGCCGGCCCAGCGTGGCCTGTCCCACAGGTACGGAGATGGGCTGCCCGGTATCAGTCACTTCCATCCCCCGGGCGAGGCCGTCGGTGGAGTCCATGGCCACGGCTCTCACCTTGTTGTCCCCCAGGTGCTGCTGGACCTCGGCGATGAGGTGGATGCGTCCCGACGCGCCTTCGACATCGATCTCGAGGGCATTGTAGATGCCGGGCAGCACGTCGCCGAACTCCACATCGAGCACCGGCCCGATAATCTCCACGATCTTGCCTTTGTTCATCGCCTTCTCACGTCCTCCTTCTATCCTGACAGTGCGTCGGCACCCGCCACCACGTCCAGGATCTCCTGAGTGATAGACCACTGGCGCACCCGGTTCATGGCTAGGGTCAGGTCGTCGATCATCTCGTCGGCGGCTTCCGAGGCGTTGCGCATGGCCGTCATCCGAGCCCCGTGCTCACTGGCCAAGCTCTCGAGGATCGCCCGATAGATGCTGATCTCCACGTAGGAGGGCAGCAGGTCCGCCAAGATGGTCTCGGGCGACGGCTCGAATATGAAATCCATGTGCGCCCGGGCGTCGGGCGGGACGTACAGGCTGGTGATCTCTTCCTGGATGGGCAGGATCACTTGGTCGATGACGTACTGCTCCATCGGGCTTACGAAACGGTTGAATATCAGGTGCACCCGGTCGATCGTTCCGGTCGAGTAGCGCCGTATCACGCCATTCGCCAGCGCCTGTGCCTCGATGAAAGCGGTGCGATCGGTCACGTCGAGGTAGGCCTTGTCGAGCCTGTAACCGTGAAAGCGAACCGTGCCCACCCCTTTGCGGCCCATCACGACCAGGTCGTTGTCGACCCCCTGAGCCGTGTACTGGTCTACTCGCTCCAGGGCCCGTCGGATGATGTTGGAGTTGAACGCGCCACACAGGCCCCGGTCGGCGGTGAGTGCGATCACCGCCACCTTCCTGATCTCACCGTGGTCTTTGAGCAGCGGATTCAGGCTGAGGTCGACCTGCAAGTAGCGCGTGATCTGGCCGATGAACTCGAGCATGTTGAGAGCGTAGGGGCGGGCTGCTTCGATGCGCAGTTGGGCGCGCCGCAGGCGCGCCATCGCGACCATCTCCATGGCCTTGGTGATCTTCCTCGTGCTCTGGACCGAGGCGATCCGCCGGCGTATCTCTCGCTGGGAGGCCATCTGGTCCTAGAGAATGGTCTCGTCGACCGACCAGATCTCTTTGAACGCCTCGATCGAGCCGCGCAGCTTGGCTTCCGTGTCGGCACTCAGATCCTTGGTCGACGCGATCTCGGCGCCGATCTCGGGGTTCTGGACCCGCAGATGCTCGCGAAGGGCCGCGTTGAAACGGGAGACATCGGCCACCGCCACATCGTCGGCATAGCCGTGCGTGGTGGAGTAGATGATCATCACCTGCTCCTGGACCGGCCAGGGCACGTATTGCGGCTGGTTCAACGCAGCCACCAGCCGTTCCCCCCGGGCCAGGCTCTTCTGGGTCTCCACGTCGAGCTCCGACCCGAACTTGGCAAAGGCCTCCAACTCACGGTACTGGGAGAGATCGAGCCTGAGCGAGCCGGCCACTTTCTTCATGGCTTTGATCTGTGCGTTCCCTCCCACCCGGGAGACCGAGATACCCACGTTGATGGCCGGACGGATGCCCGAATAGAACAGGTCGCTCTCCAGGAAGATCTGGCCGTCGGTGATGGAGATCACGTTCGTCGGGATATAGGCGGATACGTCGCCCGCCTGGGTCTCGATCACGGGCAGGGCGGTCAGCGAGCCACCCCCCTCAGTGTCGCTCAACTTGCAGGCCCGCTCGAGCAGGCGGCTGTGCAGGTAGAAGATGTCGCCCGGGAAGGCCTCGCGGCCGGGAGGACGCCGCAGCAGAAGAGACATCTGCCGATAGGAGTCGGCGTGCTTGGTGAGGTCGTCGTAGATGCAGAGCGCGTGGCGGCCCGAGTACGTGAAGTACTCGCCCATGGCGGCACCCGCATAGGGAGCGATGTAACGCATGGGAGCTGAGGTCGAGGCCGGCGCCATGATGACTATGGTGTAGTCCATGGCCCCGTGTTCTTCCAGTTTGGCGACCAAACCGGCCACGGTGGAGGCCTTCTGCCCGATGGCCACGTAGATGCAGATCACATCCTGGCCCTTTTGGTTGATGATCGTATCCACGGCGATTGCCGTCTTGCCCGTGCCCCGATCGCCGATGATGAGCTCGCGCTGTCCGCGCCCGATGGGGATCATGGAATCGATGGCCTTGATGCCGGTCTGCAGGGGCTCTTTCACCGGCTGCCTGCGAATGACGCCCGGGGCTTTGAACTCCACCGGGCGAGACTCGGTGGTCTCGATCGGTCCCTTGTCGTCGAGGGGGACCCCCAGAGGGTTGATCACCCGACCGACGAGGGCCTCGCCCACCGGCACCTGGATGACTCGACCGGTGCGCTTGACCTGGTCGCCCTCCTTGATGAGGGTGTCTTCTCCCATGAGCACGGCGCCGACGCTGTCCTCTTCCAGGTTGAGCACCAAGCCCATGACGCCGTGGGGCAGCTCGAGCATCTCAGAGGCTACAGCGTTCTCGAGCCCCTGGATCCGGGCCACGCCGTCACCTACTTGCACGACGGTGCCCACCTCCTGGATGTCGACGCCCGCTTCGTAACTCTGGATGCGGGATTTAAGGACGCTGGTAATCTCCTCAGGACGCAGCTTCAACTGAACCCTCCAAGCTTGCCATAGGGGTGATCAACAATTCGCGCAGTCGTTCCAGGCGGTGGCGCACGCTCGCATCGGCTACCCGGTCGCCGATGCGCAACCGGAGGCCTCCGAGAATCTCCTTGTCCACCGTCAGAGTCAACTCAACAGTCTTGTGCAGCGAGGACTCTATCTTGGCCCGAAGCGCCTCCTGCAGGGGAGCGGTGAGAGGCACGGCCGTCACCACCTCCACGTGCACGACCCCTTGCGCCTCTTCCACCAGTTGGACGAAGGCCCTGAAGACGGCGGCCAGTTCGCTCTCCCGGCCCTTGTCAACCAGGAGACGGAGGAGGTTCCTGAACAACTCGTCGCCTCCCTCGGTCAGCTCCATGAGGACCTGCGTCTTGCGCACGTCCGATATCTCTTCGGCCACCAGGAACTTCCGGAACTCGGCCGAAGCTTCCATCGCCTGGACGAGCGCGCCCAGGTCGCGCCTGACCTGCTCCACCCGGCCTTCTTCCTCCGCGGCCTGGTAGAGCGCCGTCGCATAGACTCGTGCGATCTTGCCTTCGCTCATGGGGGCTCTGGTCGTCCTCTTCTAGTTCTCGCTGATCTTGCTCAGGTCGATCTCGTTGATGGCTTCCTTTATGAGACGGAGTTGATCGTCTCCCGAGAGACCGGTGCGGGCTACCTTCTCAGTCGCGGCGACGGTGAGGTCGGCCACTTCCTCACGGATCTTCTGCAGCGCCTGGTTGGTGTCGCGCTCTATCTGCTGGCGGGCTCTGGCCAGGGTGGCTTCGGCCTGGACCCGAGCCTCCTCCAGTACTTCCGCCTTGGTAGATTCGCCCGCCTTGCGGGCCCGGTCGATGATGGTGGTCGCTTCCTCTCGAGCTTCGGACAGTTGCTGCTTATAGTTGGCTAGCAGCTCCTGCGCTTCGTCGCGCAGCCTCTCCGCCTCATGGATGGACTGATGGATCTCGTCCTGCCGCTTCTGCTGCAGCCGTATGAGCGGGTTGTAGGCGAACTTGTACAGGAGCCCGACCAGGAGCAAGAACGTGATCAATGACCAGAGGAAAAGCCCTGGGCTGATTTCAAATATTTCCATGCCAGACCTATACGTCCATTTTCACGAGGGCAGCCGCGAATCGCGGCGCACACTCTCCTCTCAAGCCACGAACAGTAGGATGATAGAGATAACGAACGCGTACAAGGCGAGGGCTTCGGTCATGCCGGCGCCGATGATCATCGCCGTCCGGATGTCACCGGAAGCCTCCGGCTGCCGGGCTATTCCCTCGGTGGCCCCCTTCGTGAGCAGACCGATGCCGATGCCTGGCCCAACGGCAGCGAGGCCCATACCGAGGCCGGCGGCAAGCATTTTTGCAGTCTCAGCGTCCAAAACATCCTCCTTAGTTCGACGGGGTCCGGATAGACCTAGTGTCCCGCATAAATGGCACCTTCGATGTAGACAGCGGACAAGAGCGAGAAGATATACGCCTGTAGAAACGCCACGAAAATCTCAAAGGCCATCATGATGACGATGAACAACGACGCCGGGATGAACACGATGGCCGATGCGAATTCGAGGATCAACCCCAGCATCACGAGAATGACGAGGTGCCCGGCGACGGTATTGCCGAAGAGCCGGACTGAAAGGGAGAGCGGGCGGAAGAGCTCCCCCACCAGATGCACGATGAAGAATATACCGTTCAGCGGTGTAGCCAGAGCTTTGGGGATCCCCGCGGGCAGCAACCACGAGCGCACGTAGCCGCGTGCCCCATGATTATGGACTCCCTGGTACTGAGTCACGAAAAAGACCACGATGGCCATGCCGAAGGTCACGTTGATGTTGGCCGTCGGTGTGTAGGGCTTGAGCGCGATAGGTTTGGGGATAAGCCCGATCAGGTTGGTGACCAGGATGAACACGAAGAGGGTGAGGATCAGGTAGTAGTACTTTCGTCCCTTCTCTCCTATCTGCCCGGTCAAGTGCCCTCTCCCGAAGTTGAGGAGGATCTCCGCCAGGGTCTGGAGTTTCTCGGGTTCTTTCCGCGCCCTCTTCGCGGCGATGAAGAAGAGCACGAACACCACCACGGCAGAAATCCAAAGGTAGATGACCGCGTTGGTGATGGAGAGGTCAAATGGACCGATCTTGGGGATCGGGACGACCGTCTGGATGCCCAGCTCGTTGAGAGCCTCGACGACCTTACTGGTTGCTTCCTCAGCCGCCAATGACGCCTCCCTCGGATCCCGTTCCGCGCGCCGCCTTATCGCGTTTGGCTTTTGCGAGGGACCGCTGGATACCGACCGCGGTCAGGACCGTGTAAAGGACGACAAAGGCCACAGCGACTGCGACAATATTGAGCTTGGTGAACAGAGCAAGCAGTATGAGGATTAACGCGAACAAGGAGAGCCGTATCAGGAACCCGAAGGCTGTCAGGGCAGTCGCGAGAGTGGGCGAACGCTTGCTCATCAACAGTTGGTAACGCAGAAACGCGACCTCGTACACCACGGCCAGACCAAGACCTATAGCCACAGATATCAGCGTCAGTCCCAGAACACCCTCCCAATCAACCTATCGACCCCCAGCAAAAAAAGCAGACTATCATCCGCGGAAACCGATATCAAATCGTAGAGCGCCCCTACCTCCGGCCGACCACTATGCCGGTCCCTCGCTTGCAAGTGCGTCAGCCCGATTATAGACAATGTTATCGGCAATCGCAAGAAACGATATGGAGTTTTCAGCTGACGTGCACCAGCCTCGTGCCGGCCTCCTCGAACACCTCCAGGGCGAGAGCATCCGGATAGGCTCCCTGGAAGTACACCGCCATCACTTCTGCATTCACCAGCATCTTGGCACACAACACGCACGGCTGATGCGTGCAGTAGAGCTCGGCCCCGTTTATGGCCACTCCGTGATATGCCGCCTGGATGATGGCGTTCTGCTCGGCATGCAGGCCGCGACACAGCTCATGATGCTCTCCCGAGGGTATCCCCAGTTCGTCGCGCAGACAGCCCCGCTCGCTGCAGTGGCGTATCCCTCGAGGAACACCGTTGTATCCAGTGGCGAGTATCTGGCGGTTCTTCACTAGGACCGCTCCCACTCGCCGGCGGAGGCAACTCGACCGGGTGGAGACCACCCGGGCGATCTCCATGAAGTAGGCCTCCCAGTCCGGGCGAGCCCGCGGATCCGGCCTCTCAACCGGACCAGGCATCAGATGCCCAAGGAATGATAGAGGGGAATGGCTTCGGTGAGAGCCCGGCTCCTCCCAAGAAGCCGGTCGAGATCGGCCTCGGTAGGCTCGGACGTCAGGGTATCCACGATGATAGTGGCTACCTCCCGCATCTCCTCGGGGCCGAAGCCGCGAGTAGTCATGGCCGGCGTGCCCAGCCGCACCCCGGACGTGATGGTCGGAGGCCGCTCGTCGTACGGCACGCTGTTCTTGTTGGCAGTGATACCCACCCGGTCGAGAAGCTCTTGCGCCCGCTTGCCCGTCATCTCCGTCCCGCTGAAATCGACGAGCATCAGGTGGTTGTCGGTACCACCGGAGACGAGCTTCAGCCCGCCCGCCATGAGTTCCTCGGCGAGCACAGCGGCGTTCTCCACGGTGCGCTGCTGCTTCGCCTTGAACTCGTCGGTCATGGCCAAGAAGAAGCACACCGCCTTGCCGGCGATGACATGCTCGAGAGGGCCGCCCTGCAGGCCGGGGAAGACCGCGTGATCGAGACGAGCCGCGTTCTCGGCCCGGCAGAAGCAGGCGCCTCCACGAGGCCCGGCCAGCGTCTTGTGGGTGGTGGTCGTTACCCAGTCGGCGAAGGCGAAGGGTGATTGATGCGCCCCGCCGGCCACCAATCCCGCGATGTGGGCCATGTCCACCATGAGCATGGCTCCGACCTCGTCGGCGATGGCGCGAAAGGCGGCGAAATCAATGGCCCGGGGATAGGCGCTCGCCCCGGCCAGGATGAGCTTCGGTCTATGTTTGAGAGCGTAGGCGCGGACCTCGTCCATGTCGATCCGTCCGGTCTCCCGGCCGACCCCGTAGTGGAAGAAGGTGTAGCCCATACCGGAGAAGTTGACCGGGTGCCCGTGCGTCAGGTGCCCACCGTGGGCGAGACTCATGGCCAGTACCCGGTCTCCCGAATCGAGGGCCGCCCAATACACCGCCTGGTTGGCAGTCGAACCTGAGTGCGGCTGCACGTTGGCGTGCTCCGCCCCGTAGAGCGCCTTCGCCCTTTCTATGGCGAGAGCCTCGATATCGTCCACGCACTCGCAGCCCCCGTAGTAGCGCCTGCCGGGGTAGCCCTCGGCGTACTTGTTGGTGAGCACACTGCCCGTGGCCTGCAGCACCGGTAGGGGCGTGAAGTTCTCGGAGGCGATGAGCTCGATGTTGCGTTGCTGCCGGATCAGCTCTCGCGTGATCAGGGCGCTGAGCTGGGGGTCGACATCCCTGAGCGCCAGGTCTGCGTAGCTGTCCCCGCCACGGTCCAAAGTCAAAGTCGATCTCCTGCTGAGTGGAGTCCTGGGTGAAGTCCTGCAAGGCAGAGTCCTGCTCGCCAAGAATACCAGATGGTGGTCACCGCGCCGCCGGGCGTCTCGCGGTGAGCCAGCTTCACCAGAGGGCGCTGATGCGTCTGAGCGTCTCGGCTCCGCCCGCGGCCCCTTCTCGCAGGACGAGCGGAGAGGCGCCATCGGCGAGGGGGCGCAGATCGATCACGGTGGATGCGGCCGGCGGGCCGGCATCAGGAGTCGGCTCCGGAGCCGTCAGGGCGATGGAGCAGTAGGCGAGCACGAAGGGCTCGACCTCAGTCGCCACCCGGGCTTCTGTCTGGCCGCTCAAGTTGGCGCTTGTCGCTGCAAGGGGCGTGCCCAGGGAAGCAAGGAACTCGAGCAAAGCCGGATGATCCGGCACCCGCACACCCAACGATTCGTCCGTGCCGACAAGCGACGGCCGAGGAACGGAGGTCGCAACCACGAATGTGTACGGACCAGGCAGGAGCGCCTCGATCACCCTCGCTGACGCTCCATCGAGGTCCGGCAGAGACGACACCACCAAGGCGACCGAAGGGAAGATCACGGCCAACGGCTGGTGGGAGCCTCGACCTTTGGCGGCGAAGAGACGCTGTACCCCCGCCCGCGAGTCCCAGCGGGCGGCGATGCCATAAACGGTGTCGGTAGGTATCCCGATCACCGCACCTCCGCCTAGCGCCGCCGCCAGCGCGGCCGACTGCCGGCCATCCAAGCCGTCCAACGGCACTATGACCGCGCCCGGGTGGGTCGCGGCCACGATGCGCTCCTTGCCGGACAGGTCCCTGAACACCTCTATGAGAGAGAGGCCGGCCTCCCGAGCCAGGCCGGCCACTGCCGGCGCCTGCCCATCGCCCACTTCGAGTAGCACAGTTCCGCCCGGTCTAAGAGCCCGCGCCGCCTGCGGCAGGAGCCTGCGGAAGACCGCCAGCCCATCATCGCCGCCATCCAGGGCCGACACCGGCTCGTACAGGCGGATGTCGGGCGCGAGTCCGTCCATGTCGCCGGATGTCACGTAGGGAGGGTTGCTGACGGCCAGGCCCAGACTGTCTGCCGCGATCCCGTCCAGCAGGTCGGCGTGCCGCAGCTCCACCAGTTCCTCCAGCCCCAGAGTGGCTCGATTCCGCGCAGCCATCGCCAACGCTTTGTCGCTGGCATCAGTGGCGAGGACGTTGAGCCCCGCCTCCTGGGCCAAGCTGAGGGCGATAGCGCCGGATCCGGTCCCGACGTCGGCGATAAAGGCGGTACTCGACGTTCCCGCGCCGGCGTCGGCGACACCCTGGCCCGGTGAGAAACCCGGAGCGACGGAGTCGGCCGAGGGGGTGCCCGGCCGGACCGGCGGGCGAGCAGGCGATGGAACCCCGCTGGGCGCCTCGCTCACGCCGGGTGCCATCGGGGCGGGAGCCGCCAGAGCCTCCCAGATGGGTCTCAGGCGCAGCGACTCTAGCGCCGCCTCCACCAGCTCTTCGGTCTCCGGCCGGGGGATCAGCACGGCCGGACCGACCTCCAGACTGAGATGGCGGAAGTGAGCCCGTCCCAGGATGTACGCCACCGGTTCGTGGCGGGCCCTCCGGCCCACCAGAGCGCGATACCGGTCCAGTTCGGCCGGAGTGCAAGGACGGTCGTATTCCGTGTAGAGCCGGATGCGGTCCGTCCCCAGGGCCTCCGCCAGGAGCAACTCCGCGTCGAGCCTTGCGGACGGGGAGCCTCGTTCCCGCAGATACCCGGTCACCGTTTCTAGAAGCGTACGTATGGTCCAGCTTTCCACGGCTGCCGCCCCTACGCCGGCGGTCAGAAGGCAGCGGATGCGAGCTGTTCGGCGCGTTCGTTCGCCTGGAGGGCCTCCGTGAACTCCTCCAACTCGCCCTGGAGTATGGCTTCCAGGCGGTGTGAAGTCAGTCCGACGCGGTGGTCGGTGACGCGTCCTTGGGGGAAGTTATAGGTGCGGATCTTCTGGGACCTATCGCCCGTGCCCACCTGGCTGCGTCGCTGAGCGGCCAGCTTCGCATCCTGCTCCGCCTGGGCCATGTCGTACAGGCGGGCCCGCAAGATGCGGAAAGCCCGCTCCTTGTTCTGGAGCTGGGACTTCTCGTCCTGGCACGAGACCACCAGCCCGCTGGGGACGTGGGTGAGTCTCACCGCAGAGTCCGTGGTGTTGACCGACTGCCCCCCCGGACCCGTGGACCGGTAGACATCCACCCGCACGTCGTTCGGATCGATGTGGATCTCGACGTCCTCGACCTCGGGCAGGACCGCAACGGTAGCCGTGGACGTATGTATGCGGCCGGTGGACTCGGTCACCGGCACCCGCTGCACCCTGTGCACACCGGACTCATATTTGAGGGCACCGTAGGCCCCTCGCCCTTTGACCTCGAAGATGATCTCTTTAACGCCGCCCAGGGTGGCTTCCGTGGTGGAGAGGATCTCGGTCCTGAAGCGTATACGTTCCGCGTAACGCATGAGCATGCGCTGGACTTCAGCCGCGAACAGCGCCGCTTCGTCGCCACCGGCGCCAGCGCGCACCTCCACGATGGCGTTCTTGTCGTCGCGAGGATCCTTCTCCAGGACCGCTACACGCAGCTCCTGCTCCAACGCCTCCAGCTTCTCCCGTGCGCTCGCCTTCTCCTCAGTGAGGAATTCCTTCATCTCGGGATCGAGGCCGCTTTCGTCGAGCATGGCTTCCGCTTCCTCGAGAGAGGCATGTGCCTCCCGATAGGCCACGGCCAAGCGATATGCGCGGTCGAGATCGGAGTGGGCCTTCGATATCTCCGCGTAGCGGGCCTGGTCTCTCAGTACCTCAGGATCGGCCAGCTCCTCCATGAGAGCAGCATATTTGTCTTCGATCTCTGTCGCCAGGCGTTCGATCATGGTCACGTTCTCCGAGGGGGAGGTCTGTACGGGCTTAGGCCCGAGCGACGGACTCGGCAAGAGCACCGGGGCGTGCCGCGTCGAGGCGCATTACCTCGTCCAAGGCGGCTGCCGCGACCTCGAGCTGGTCGTAGGTCGGCTCGCGGGTGGTCAGCCGCTGCAGTTGGATCCCGGGCCAGAGCACGATCCGCGCGAAGAATCCGCTGGAATGCTTGCCTGCCCATTTTATGCCTATCTCGTAGGCGATGCCCACGATGATAGGTATGCCGATGAGGCGCGACAGCACCAGCCAGGGGAGCGAGGGTTTGCCGATGATGGCGAAAAAGAACACCGAGATGACCATCACCAGAAGCAGGAACCCCGTTCCGCAGCGTGGGTGAAGGGTCGAGTAGCCGCTGGCCCGCTCCGCGTCCGGCCTACCACAGGATTCATAGGCATGGATGACCTTGTGCTCGGCCCCGTGATACTGGAACACCCGCCGCAAATCGGGGATGAGTGAAATCCCAACGATGTAGAGGATGAAGATGGCTATGCGGATGAGCCCCTCCACTAGGTTGAAGAGGAACGCGTTGCTGAGCGTCTCTTCGAACTGCTTCACCACCACCAGCGGTATCACAATGAAGAACGCCACAGCCATAGCCCCGGCCACCAGTACGGTCACTGCCAGTTCCTTCCAACCGAAGGCCATCGGAGCCTTCGCCGGCTCCGTGTCGCGATCCGGCGCCTCCGAGCCGTTCGCCGATCGGTCCAAGGGGCCTTCCGCCGGTCCCTCAGCCGGTCCTTCGTCCGCAGCGACGAGCGGCGGCTCGCTGTCGCGGTCCGGCGCGCCCACCGACGACGGGGCGGCCGCGTCCTCAGTCGGGTCCTCTAGACCGATATTGGCCGAGATCCCGAGGGCCTTCACACCCAGGCTCAACGAGTCCCAGAGAGCCGCCACTCCCCGCACGATCGGCAGCTTGAGTGCCTTGTGACGAGCGCTAGGAGATTCCAGGGGATAGCCGACCCGGGCGATCCCTCCTGAGGGCCGGCGCACAGCCACCCCCCACGAGTGTTTGCCTCGCATCATCACCCCTTCGATGACCGCCTGGCCCCCGAAGGTGTGATCGTGCTGGCAGGAAACAGGACCTTGGTCTTCAGCCCCAGTCTCGGCCCTGAGCCCGACTCCCGGCGACGCGACGGTCTTCATCCCGGGACCCTAGTCTACGATCGATCCGAGGAGGTCCATGGCCAGGACCTCCTCTTCCGAATAGGGCGAGCCGCAAGACAGCCTGCCTTCGGGGCAGCCTCCGGTCATGCAGCCCGGTCCCGTGTCCTCGAACAGCATCGGCGCGACCGACAGAGCCAGGTGGCGCATGGTCCAGCCCAGGCGGTTGATCTCCCACTGAGCCCTGCGGCAACAGCGCAGGGCGAAGAAATGCCTGAGTTCGCGCGCGTTCATGGTGACGACGATCTTCGTCTCCGCCGCGTTGGGCAGGACGAAACGAGCATCTTCGAAGACCGACTCGTTGCCCCGCCCCTCGGCCAGGCCGAGGGCGACCAGGCGCTCATACGCGCGTCGGGCGTCGTCCATGGCCTCGTAGAATACGGCGCGGGCTTCGGGCGACTTCTCGATGCTCGGAGGGATGATGAAGTCCTTCGAGGAGTCGAAGCGCACGTACCTCTGGGACTGTTGGCTGTATGAGGCCACGCGATGCCGCACCAACTGGTGGGAGCACGCCCTCGATATGCCGTCGACCGCGAACGTGAAGGAGGCATGCTCCAAAGCGCTCAGGTGGCCCGAGCGCACCAGTCCGCGCACCAGGCGCCTCACCTCATCGTCGCTCATAGCGGTCTTGAGTTCGGCGGCGCCGACCGGCGCGTAGCAAAGCCGTCCCGCGGATGCCACCGCCCGCTCCGGCCAGGGAGTGTGTTGCAGAAGCGTTACCTTGAGTTCGGCGGGCACGGCCGAAGAGGGTTACGCCTTCTTCTCGGGGCGGCGATACTTCTTGTTGAACCTCTCCACCCGGCCGGCGGTATCGACCAGCTTCTGCTTGCCCGTGTAGAACGGATGACAGGCAGCGCAGACCTCCACTTTGATCTCCGGAAGGGTCGAACGAGTGAGAAACGTCTCGCCGCAAGAGCAAGTGACCTTGCTCTCCACGTATTCAGGATGTATGTCGTCCTTCAAGGTGCCTCCAATGACACGTCCCGCAAGGTGATAAGCCCAAAAAGGCATAGGCCAAAAAGAGCACGATATGATAGCACGAGCCATCGAGGCAGGCCGGATGTCGAGCACATCGTGGACCGCCCGCGCCGAAGACACGGAGTCTACGCCCCTCTGAGGACCTTCGCGGCCACGTTCATGACTTCGCCGATGGTCGGCGCTTCCCCTGCCTCCCAGGCCAGCCTGACCTCGCGCAGCACCTCTCCCAGCCTGGGGCCGGGCTCGAGACCGAATTCCCGCATGAGGATCTCTCCGTCGACCGGCGGAGCCGGTACGGGGCGCACCTCCCGGTCCGCCCACAGGTCCATGAGCCTGCGGGTGGGATCGAGG
Organism: uncultured Actinomycetes bacterium; assembly: GCA_963713545.1. Classification (GTDB taxonomy): domain Bacteria; phylum Actinomycetota; class Thermoleophilia; order RBG-16-64-13; family RBG-16-64-13; genus CAVPLM01. Next base: position 116,078 of record CAVQME010000001.1, read on the forward strand.
ACTTCCGGAGGCGGAAGCGGATGGGCCTCGTTCGTGGCAGGCGGCCCGCCGGCGCAAGCCGCAAGAAGCAACGACTCCGGTTCCCACGGAGCCGCCCCCCACAGGAACAGCACGCGGGAGCGGGCCGCGCCCGCCGCTCGCTCTAGAGCCGTTCGAGCGCAGCGACCCTCGGAGAAGCACTCGCTTGTCTTCCGCATGAGAAAGAGCATGTCCGTGGACAGCCGCAGTCTGCGCCCGGCGGCGGCCGCTGCTGCTGGAGCGAGACGATGTGTCATGGCCGCGACTCGAAGCGCGGCCGGGCGCGTCCAGGCTCCGTCTACCGGAACGGCCACACGCCGCGACAGGACCGAGGCTGACTCGGGGAACCACACAGATACATGTGCAAGCGCATGGTCGAGGCGCTCGAGCATCGCCTCCACCGCCGCCGTTCCAGCTGCCCTGGTCGCCGCGTCGGCCGCCTTGGTCGCCGCTTCAGCAGTGGTCGAGACCGGGAGCGACCGCGCGGGCCCGGGCGGGCCCGAACCCGAGACCAGTTCTGGCAGCACGGACTCCAGCAGACCTAGCCCGGCCCACAGCCGGAACGCGCCCGCGGAGGACCCTCCACTCAAGGTAAGGACCATCTCGGTAGCGACCCGCTCGGGCGCCGCTCGGACGAGTTCCGAGGCCTGCGAACGGAGCAGAACCTCCAACCGGGGATCGAGACGGAGGGCGAGGACGTGGCACAAACGAACGGCCCGCATCAGACGCAGGGGGTCGTCCATGAATATCCGGTCGGATACCGCCACCAGTCGATTCTCCCGCAGGTGGGCCTGCCCGCCGAACGGGTCGACGAGGCCAAGGGCACCTGGGGAAGCGTCGGCGGAAGCGTCTGCGGAAGCGTCGGCTGAGGGGCCGGCGGAAGCTCCGTCGGCCGCGCCCACCGGAACGGCCATCGCGTTGACCGTGAAATCGCGTTGGGCCAGATCATCCAATATGCCGGTCCCTCGAAGGCCCGCCACATCGACGTGGCCCTCCGGACCCATCACCCGATATGCCCCGTGGCGCGTGGAGAGCGCGAACCAGGGGGACTCCAGCCGGCCGGCGATCTCCCGCGCGACGGCCGCCGGGTCATCGGCTACGACCAGGTCCAGGTCGGGCGATCGGCCTCCCGATTCCCGGTCGCGCACCGTCCCGCCCACCAGCCAACCTTGGGTCGCGCGGCGCCGCAGGATGTCGGCCACTGCCTCCAGCATCATCTCGTGCCTCACGGGCCTGTGCCCCTCAGATTCGCACCCCAAGAGTCGCGCCCCGCAGACGCGTTACTTAGACGAGCCCTTCAGCTTACGAAGGCGCCGCTGATAGGTCCAACGGTCGATCCCGTATGCGATGGCCGTGTAGATGAAGAAACCGGCCAACGGAAAGATGACGTAGGTGATGGCGCTGGTGTTCTCCTCTTTCCAGATGAACCGGATCACTATCAGATAGAGCGCGGCCAGGACGGCCCCCTGTATCGCCGCCCGTTTGAGCGTGGGGGGTCTGAGGGCGGGCTGGGTCGAGGCTTTGCTTTTTGTCCCTCCCGTGCTCCTGCTCCTGGACGTACCGGTGCCCCTCAGGGCCGTCTTGGAGCTCTTCGTTGGGGTGGGAGCCTTCGGGAAGGCCTGGCGAACCGCCCTGCGCGTCTCTTTCTTGGACATGATCCTCCGTCGTGGAATGTCTGGCCGAGATGACGCCTAGGCGGTCGTGTCGGCGATGGCCCGGACGATGTCGTGCCGGGTGACGATACCCACCAGCTTGCCCTCGGCCACCACCGGAAGCCGGTTGATCTCGCGGTCGGCCATGAGGGTAGCCGCGTCCCGCACGGAGGCGTCGGGTGCGATGGTCATCACCTCAGTGCTCATGATCTCTTTCACTTTTGAGCCGAACATCTTGCGGAGGCGGTCCTCGAACTTGTTGAAACTCTGCAGGTATATGACCGAGTCGAGCAACGGAACGTAGTAGGGGAAGTGAAGCTCAGCATCCTGGACGATGATGTCCGCCTCACTCACCATGCCCACGACCTCGTGGTCGTCGTCAACGACGGGCACGCCGCTGATCTTCTTCTCGGCCAAGATGCTGGCAAGCTCACGAACCGTGGTGTCCGGTCCGACCGTGATCACATCCGTCTGCATGATCTCGCCGACTGTCAGCTCGTCCACGAGGGCCTCCTGTCATATATGCGGCCTGCGATGACCTCAGGGAGAAGTTCCACCAGATCACCGGCGAGAACGCCCTGGGGATCCGTCTCCGCCCCCAGTCTACCTGCTTCGGCGTGTATCCACCCTCCGGTATATGCGGCCTCGAAGGGCTCCAACCCCTTGGACAGCAGCGCTCCGATGACCCCCGAAAGCACGTCGCCGGTACCGGCTGAGGCGAGCTGGGGAGGTCCTTGCGCTATCACGCGCGTCTGTCCCGATGGAGCCGCGACCACTGTAGAGGACCCCTTTAGGAGCACCACTTGTCCGGTTTCTTCAGCCGCGCGCCGGGCCGCCGTCAACGCCGAGCCAGAGAGTTCCGCGACCGACGCGCCGAGCAAAGCGGCCAACTCTCCCACATGCGGGGTGAGCACGAGCCCGGCGCGGTCCTCTAGAGCTGCCGCCGCGCCTGCGAACGCGAACAGCCCGTCCGCATCGAGCACAGCGGGCACCGTGCTCTCGAGTATCACCCGCTTCACCGCGAGCAGCGTAGCGGGGTCGCGGCCCAGTCCAGGGCCAGCCACCAGCGCACCAAGACGCTCGTCGGCAAGGGCGGTCAGCACCGGGTCGGCATCGACCAGGCAGTCGCCCGGTCCGATCTCCTGGAGCACGGCTTCGACCAAACGACTCCGCACTCCGGCAGCGGCACCGGAGTTCATCAGCAGGCGGACGTAACCCGCCCCAGTCCGGTAGGCGGCCCGCGCGGCCAGCCAGGCCGCGCCCGGGTAGGCGGTCGACCCCGCCAGAACCGCCACGAAGCCGGCGCGATACTTGTGGTCGTCGGTCCGGCGGCCGGGAATGTTCACGTCGCCGGCCGTGACTACCCACAGGTCGGGCTCCGGTTCGAGAAATGAGGGAAGCCCGATGTCCCACACCAGCACCTCCCCGGCGGCCTCCGACCCGGGCGGGCACACGAGGCCGCTCTTCGCCGCGTGAAAGGTGATGGTGACGTCGGCCGCCACAGTGTCGGCGGCCACGCCGCCCGTGGTGGCGTCCACGCCCGAAGGTACGTCCACAGCCAGCACCGGGACCCCACAAGCACGCATGGTGTTGATCCGGCGGGCCCACTCGGCGAGCCGGTCTCTCAACTCCCCTTTCGCCCCGGTCCCAAGGAGGCAGTCGACCACCAGGTCGGTCTCGTCCCAGAGATAGTCGGGTACCGATCCCACCCTCAGATTCACCCCCGCCTTCTCGGCCGCTCGCAAGTTGAGCGCGGCATCCGAGCTGAGCTCCGTGACCGCGTTCGCGGCGACGACGCAGGCCACTGGATGCCCGGCCAGGTGTAACTGCCGGGCCGCCGCCAGACCGTCACCGCCGTTGTTGCCGGAGCCGCAGACAAAGAGCGTGTGATGATCGGGATATCGGGATTGGATGCAAGCGCTCACTCCCAGGGCAGCGCGCTCCATGAGCACCGGACCCGGGATCCCGATGTCCTCGATGGTCGCCCGGTCGAGCTCGCGCACCTGGGCCGGAGTGAACACCGCCGGCCGCTCCGACAGAGGGTGGATGGCGGTCAGTCCCCTACCCCTATCGTCGTCTGAAAGATCGTCGTCCAGATACCCCATGTCCGTTCCTCCCGAAAGACACGTGGCCACCACGACACACGCCCCGGCGAGCGAGTCCACGTGCGAGAGCGATACCTGCAGGCTATCCACTCCTCGAGACCTGGCGAGTTCGGCGGTACGGCCGGTCAAGGTCACGCCGGGCCGGGGGCTCCCGCTGATCTCGATCTCCTGCCAGGACAGCACTCCGCTCCCCAGCAGTTTACCAACCGCTTCCTTGGCCGCGAAACGGCCGGCGAAGTGCAGTGCCGGTCTCCCCCGGCTACGGCAGTAGTCGATCTCCGCCGGGGTGAAGAGACGCTGCTCGAGACCAGGATGGCGAGCGAGCGCGCCCTCCAGACGATCGACCTCCACCAGATCGAAGCCACATCCGCCCCGGGTCTCCACGCCACCTCCGCCCTCGCGGCCCCGCGCTACTCGACCGTGACGGTCTTCGCGAGGTTCCGCGGTTGATCGACCTTTTCTCCCTTGTTCTTGGCCACGTAGTAGGCGAACAGCTGTAGCGGGACAACCGCAAGAAGGGGGGACAGCATCTCGTCGGTGCGAGGGACGTAGAAGACCTCGTCGGCCATCTCGCAAAGGGTCTCGTTCCCTGCCGAGGCTACGGCGATGATCCGGGCGCCGCGAGCCTTCACCTCCTGAACGTTGGAGATGAGCTTGTCGTAGACGAAGCTATCGGTGGCAACGACCAGGATCGGCGAACCTTCCTCAAGGAGCGCGATGGGACCATGTTTCATCTCACCGGCCGCGTAGGCATCGGTGGGTATGTAGGAGATCTCCTTGAGCTTCAGCGCTCCCTCGAGGGCGACAGGCAGACTTACATTCCTCCCCAGGCACATGAAGAAGCGGCTGAGGGCGTAATCACGGGCCACGGTGTCGACGCGCTCGGCCGCCCCATCATCGAGGTAGTCACCAAGCAGACGGGGAATGTGACGCATCTCCTCCGTGTAGGCACGCACCTGCTCCCGGGTAAGATGACCCCGGGTTTCGGCGAGGTGCAGGGCCAGAAGGAGCATCGCTAAGACCTGTGTCAAGAACGTCTTGGTCGCAGCTACTCCGATCTCCAGCCCGGCCCGTGTGAACAGGACCCCATCCGCTTCCCGGGTGGCCTGGGAGCCGACGATGTTCGTCACGGCCAGAACGTGTGCACCCGCGTGGCGGGCGAGGCGCATGGCCGCGAGGGTGTCGGCCGTCTCGCCCGACTGGCTGATGGCGATGCAGAGGCAATCGGGGCCGATGACCGGATCCCGGTACCGGAACTCCGAGGCCACCTCCACCTCCACAGGCACGCGCGCCCAACGTTCCAAAGCGTACTTGCCCACCAGGCCGGCGTGGTAGGAGGTGCCGCAGGCCACGATGATCACTTGTCTGAGGCTCTTGATCGAGTCGGGGGTGAGGGCCAGACCGTCCAGGACCACCTGACCGTCTTGTCCGATGCGCTCGGCCAGGGTGTCCGCAAGAGCGACCGGCTGTTCATGGATCTCTTTGAGCATGAACGTCTCGTAGCCGCTCTTCTCCGCCGCTTCCTCGTCCCAGTCGACCGTCTCAGCCGCGCGCTCGATCGGGCCGCCATCCAGATCGAACAGCCTGACAGAGTCTCTTCTGACCACTACCACGTCGCCGTCTTCGGGGAAGACGACCGACCTGGTCTCTGCCAGAAATGCCGGTATGGCGGAGGCCAGGTAATTCTCACCTTCACCGAGCCCCACCACGAGCGGAGTCTCCTTGCGGATGCCCACGATCACGTCGGGCTCGTCGACAGCGATGGCACAAACAGTGAAATGGCCCTCCATCTGCCTGTACGCCGCCGCCACCGCTTCCTGAAGAGAACCCTGGTAGGCCCGCTCGATCAGATGTGCCGCCACCTCGGCGTCCGTGTCTGAGGTGAACTCGTGACCCTCGGCCTGCAACTCCGACCTCAGGAACAAGTAGTTCTCCACGATGCCGTTCAGCACGATGGCGAAACGACCGCCGCAGTCGGTATGCGGGTGCGCGTTCTCGGTGGAGGGCCGGCCGTGCGTCGCCCAGCGGGTATGGGCAAGACCCAGGGTCCCCACTTCGCCCATCCGGTCGAGGATGGCCTCCAGGTTGTCCAGGTTGCCTACGGAGTGCAGAAGCTCGAACCGGCCGTCGCTTATGACCGAGATGCCGGCGGAATCGTAGCCGCGATATTCGAGCTTCCGCAGCCCGCGGAAGAGGATGTCACGGCACGGCCGCTCGCCCGCATAGCCGACGATGCCACACATCAGTAAGAGACCTCCTTGTCGCGGCTCTCCTAGAGGAGCTCGAGCTCCACATAGGGAGAGGTCCAGGCAGCCACCAGAGCCTCGTAGGCCGGGATCATCTCCAGGGTCTGCCCCACGGAAACCCCCGTAAGATCGACGCCGGCCTCCACTACCAAGTAATCGGCGGAACGCCCGATCTCCTTCACGCCCGGCTCTAGGAAATTCACCCTGCCCGAGGCCAGATCCTGCCTGCCGATGCCCAGCACCAGCCGTCGTGCTCCGCCTTCAGGAGCCGGCCTAGTATACTCCTCGAGCACTTCGGCCCGCAGCACGCAGGCGTCGGTCCGGCAGCCGGGAAGAGGCTGGTAGTAGAGGGCGTCCTGGCCCAGCAGAAGGGCCTCCCCGCAGCGCAGTTCGGTCACTTGCGGTGGTAGGGTTTCTCCCTGCGCCAGCAGCCAGAGCACGCTGGAATTGCCTCCGGACACACGGGGTGTGACCAGGCCGGCCGCGCGCAGTGCGATCGCAGCCCGGGCGATCGCCGCCACCGACTCCCCTATGCCGCCGGGCTCCCCGCGGAAGCACGCGTAGTTGGTGGAGATACCGACCAGATCCAGGCGCGGGTCGGCGGCGATGGCCGCGGCCAAGTCCGCCAAGAGCTCCAGAGGGGTGCCTTCCCTCTCGTCTCCGGTCTCCACCTGCACCATCACGCGGCGCGGCCCTTTCGACGCGGCAAGAGCAGCCACCGCTTCCGCCCCCGCCCACGAGGACACATACGTGATGTCACCCGGCTCGAACGGTTCGGCCAGCGAAGGCAGATGGATGCGATGCAGCTCGACACCGGGCAGTGCACCCCGCAGTCGCTGCAGGTTCGGGTCGCGGGTGTCGGCGAGAGCCGAGGCGCCCCCTTCCAGCATGGCCTTCGCCACCCGGGGCTCCCCAAGGCAGCCCTTGGTCACGCCCACCAGGTCCAGGCCATGTCTTCGCAGCATGGTCGAGACAGCCTCGGCGTTCCTGCCGACGGCCTCGGTGTCCACACGTAGCTCGGTCATCCCCGTTCTGCTCGCTTCCCTCCCCGCGAAGGCGAGGCAGCTTGGTCGGCAACAAAAGAGGCGAGGGAGATTTCTCCCTCGCCTCGTGATCCCCTGGTAGTCGAAACGACTAGCGCTTGGAGAACTGCGGGCGCTTGCGGGCCTTCTTCAGACCAGCTTTCTTGCGCTCCACCATCCGGGCGTCGCGAGAAAGATGTCCGGCCCGCTTGACATCGGTCTTCAGCGAGGGGTCCGCCTCCACCAGAGCGCGGGCGACACCGTGCTTGAGAGCCCCCGCCTGGCCGGATTTGCCCCCGCCGTGGATGTGAGCGATCACATCGTACCTGGACTCGGTGCCGGTCTCGACGAGAGGCGAGCGCACCATGAGCGTCAACGTCTGTCGGTTGAAATAGTCTTTGACGTCCTTGCCGTTGACGGTGATGCTCCCTGTGCCCGGCATGAGACGCACGCGGGCGACCGAGGTCTTCCTCTTGCCCGTCGCCGAGTAGACTACTGCTGCCATGGTAACTCCTCCGGCTTCTGGGCCACGTGCGGATGCTCCGGCCCAGCGTATATCTTGAGCTTTCCTAGCTGTTTGGCGGCGAGCCTGTTCTTGGGCAGCATGCCTTTGACGGCCTTCCGCAGGACTTCGTTAGGCCGCCGCTCGAGCATCTGACCCAAGGTACGGCTCTTAAGGCCACCGGGATAACCCGAGTGCCGGTAATAGATCTTGCCCGTGAGCTTGTTGCCGGTCACCGCGATCTTCTGGGCGTTGACAACGACCACAAAGTCGCCGGTATCGACATGAGGCGTGTACTGGGGTTTGTTCTTGCCCCGCAGCACGACAGCGATCTCCGACGCCAGTCTACCGAGATTCTTGCCCTCGGCGTCGACCACCCACCACTTGCGTGGGACTTCGCCGGGTTTCGCTGAATAGGTCTTCACACTGCCTCCTTAGAATGCGACGGGAGATAATAATGGAGAGAGGCAGGTGGTGTCAAGCGCGCAAGGGGCTGGGGACCGCTCCAACCGCCGGTTCGCGCATGGGTGGCGCCGCGAAGCTCGCGAATATGACATCGAGCCAGTGCACGACTATGTCCGGATCGAAGAACGGGGCGAAGCCCATCTGGTGAGCCACATCCCCGGCGAAAGCCCAGCCGGTGATGAGCCACGACACCTGCGCGGGGTCCACGTACTCGGGGATCCTCCCCTCCTTCTTGCCGTCCTCGACCACACGGGTGAACTGCTGCAGAGAGGCCAGGTGCTTCTCGGCTAGCACATCGGCCAGACCCTCGCTCCGGGCTCCGGCGATGAATTCCAGCAGAAGGTGGGCGTGGTGGCGTTCACCCTGGGCCGCCCAGAGCTCCAAATGATGATCGCACATCTCCCGGAGCCGAGCGAACGAGTTCTCGTCGGTACGCGTCTCTCGGGAAGCGTAGATCTTCTCGTAGACCATGTCGAGAGCGGCCAGGAGTATGGCTTTTCTGCTTTCGAAGTGAGTGTAGAGAGAAGCTTGCCGGATGCCTGCGCCATCGGCGATGCGGGACATGGTCGCTCCGCGCAGACCGTACGTGCCGATCAGGTCGAGGGTGACCTCGACGATCTGCCGCTTCCGCGCTTCAGCGGTCATCCTATGCCGCTCAGCAGCCACTCTTCACTTCCTTTTCAGTATTCGTTTTCCGTAGTCGCACGCGGGCTTGCAGGTGTGCTCGCGCGCGCGCCTATGCTTGACAACCTAGAGTACAGCAGGTAGTTTATCGCAAGCAACAACCGGTCGTACGGTAGTTTACGCACGGATACCTCTGGGGCCGCCTCGATCCGTGCCAGACATACAAGACTGAGTGACAGAAGGGACCAGGACTCAGGAATGGCTAAGACTCGTCGACTCACCAATCTCACCACCGGCGGACCCGTGCACGTAGACGTTCGGGACGGCAAGATAGTCCGTATCTTCCCTCTCGAACTCGACAAGAGCGACGGGCCTTCGTGGACCATCCAGGCCAGGGGCCGGTCGTTCACCCCGCCCCGCAAGACCACCCTCTCTCCCTGGACGGTGGCTCACAAGTCCACCATCTACTCCCCCAAGCGCATCCTCACGCCGCTCAAGCGGGTCGATTTCGACCCCAAGGCCGAGCGCAACATCCACAAGCGGGGCGAGTCCGGCTACGAGCCCATAAGCTGGGACGAAGCCCTGGACATGGTCGCGGAGGAGATGATCCGCCTCAAGCGGGAGTTCGGCCCCGCCGCCATGATGACATGCCCCTCCTCGCACCACTTGTGGGGGAACGTGGGATATCGGTTCAGCGCATATAACCGCTTCATGAACCTGTGGGGCATGACGTTCGTCGAGCATAACCCCGACAGTTGGGAGGGTTGGCAGTGGGGCGGCGATCACATGTGGGGCTTCAGCTCCCGCCTGGGGATCCCCGAGCAGTATGACCTCCTGGAAGATGCCCTCAAGAACGTAGAGATGATGGTGTTCTGGTCATCCGACCCGGAGACTACCGGTGGAGTCTACGCTGCGCACGAGAGCACGTCGCGACGCCAGTGGCTGAAAGAGCTGGGCGTCAAGATGGTGTTTATCGATCCTTATTTCAACCACACCGCCGGATTGGTCGGAGACAAGTGGTTCGCTCCGCGCATGGGGACCGATCCCGCCTTGGGCCTCGCCATCGCCTTCGTCTGGCTCACCGAGGACCTCTACGACAAGGAGTACGTCGCTTCCCGTACTCACGGTTTCGACGAATGGAAGCGCTATGTTCTGGGGGAGAGCGATGGCGTGCCCAAGACGCCTGAGTGGGCAGAGCGGGAGACGCTCATACCCTCCCGGGAGATCCGTGCCCTTGCTCGCGAGTGGGGTTCGAAGAAGACCATGCTCGCTGCCGGCGGCATGGGAGGTTGGGGTGGTGCCGCCCGCTCCTCTTACGGCGCCGAGTATGCCCGGACAATGATCGCTCTGGCTGCTATGCAGGGACTGGGCAAGCCGGGGAGCAACATCTATTCGACCACCGGCGGCGCGCCGGCCGACCGGTCCTTCTGGTTCCCCGGCTATGCCGAGGGCGGCATGTCGGCCGACACGGCGGGTACGGCCGCCGGCTACCGTCTGGCCCCGCGCATGTGGCCGAACGGCGGCACCATCTCGAATCCCCAACACGGCCCCGAGGGCCAGGTCGGTTACCGGCTGCTGATCCCCGAGATGATGAACCACGAGCGGCTGGAGTGGCGGAGCAAGGGTTTCTGCGGCGGATCGCTGGAGATGCAGTTCAAGAAGTACCAGTACCCCGCCTCCGGGTATCCCCATGTCCAGATGTATTACCGGTATGGGGGCTCCTTCATCGGCACTATGACCGAGACCAACCGCTTCGTGAAGAGCTACCGAGAGGGCAAGGTGCCCTTTGTCGTCAATCAATCCATCTGGTTCGAGGGAGAAGCCCGGTTCGCCGACATCATCCTGCCGGCCTGCACCAACTTCGAGCGATGGGATATCGGGGATTGGGCGCACCCATCGGGATACGGGACGCACAAGTTCGATCAGGTGAACCACCGTCTAATCGTATTGCAGAAGAAGTGCATCGAGCCCTTGGGTGAGTCGAAACCCGACTACGAGATCTTCACCCTACTTGCCGAACGCCTTGGCTTCGCCGATAGGTTCACCGAAGGTGGCCACACCGATCTCGACTGGGTCAAGCGCGTGTTTCACGCTAGCGACCTGCCGAGCCGCATCAGCTGGGAAGAATTCGAGCGAAAGGGCTACTACCTGGTCCCGGTCCCAGAGGGCCAGCAGCCCACGCCGGCCCTGCGTTGGTTCGCCGAGGACCGGGTCAAGGACACCCCCGATTGGGGCCCGCCCCCCTGGGACCAGATCGGGGGCAAAGGCCTCCAGACCCAAAGTGGCAAGATCGAGTTTGTCTGCAGCAGCCTCAAAAGATTCTACGAGACGGACGGGATCGACCCGGAGCGTCCGGTCATGGGACCTCAGTATCTGGAGAGCTGGGAAGGCCATCACACCGCCGGACTCTTCGAGAAGTATCCGCTGGCGATGGTCTCCCCCCACCCGCGGTATACCTTCCACACCGTGGGAGATTCGAAGGAGTGCTGGAGCAACGACGTCAAAGACCACCGCGTGCTTGTCGACGGGCACCACTATTGGATCATGCGCCTGCACACCGGAGATGCCACGGCTCGGGGGATCGCCGACGGTGACCTCATCCGGGCCTTCAACGACCGAGCTTCGGTCATCCTGGCCGCGCAGGTGACGGAGCGCATCGCCCCTGGCACGGTCCACTCCTACGAGTCGTGCGGTGACTACCTACCCCTGGGCGTGCCGGGAGAGTCGGCCGACACGGCCGGGTGCATCAACATGCTGACCTCCAAGCGTTTTGTCACTCCGACTTCTTCTGGCCAAGCGCCGAACTCCTGCCTGGTCGAGGTGGAGAAATGGGAGGGCTGAGCACCCTGCCGCTAGGAAGCAAGAACAAGGCCTGGTAGACGAGAGCTCCGAGCGTCTAGAATCTGGAGAGAGCAAGCTGTGTCTACACCAGATTCGGGGGTCAACATGGAGCGGACCGAGCGACTCACCAATCTCACCACGGGCGGCCCGGTCCACGTCGACGTCAGGGATGGCAGGATCGTACGTATCATCCCGCTTCAGCTCGACGACGGTGACGGTCCCTCGTGGACCATAAGGGCCCGAGGACGACGCTTCACCCCTCCGAGGAAGACGACCCTCTCGCCGTATACCGTGGCACATAGGTCGACGATCTACTCACCCAAACGCATCCTCACTCCCCTCAAGAGGGTGGACTTCGACCCGAACGGGGATCGTAACGTCGACAGACGAGGCGAGTCCGGCTACGAGCCCATAGGTTGGGATGAGGCTCTGGATCTGGTCGCCGCCGAGATCAAACGGGTCAAGAGAGAGGTGGGGCCAGCGGCGATCCTCTCCACCCCCGGATCGCACCACCTGTGGGGCAACCTCGGCTACCGCTTCAGTGCCTACTACCGCTTCATGAACCTGGTGGGCTTCACCTACGCCGAGCACAACCCCGACAGTTGGGAGGGATGGCATTGGGGCGGGATCCACATGTGGGGATTCAGCCACCGTCTGGGCATCCCTGAGCAATACGACCTTCTGGAGGATGCCCTCAAGCACACCGAGATGATGGTCTTCTGGTCGGCCGACCCGGAGACTACCAGCGGGGTCTATAGCGCGTTCGAGAGCACCTCGCGCCGCTATTGGCTGAAAGAGCTAGGGGTCAAGATGGTGTTCATCGACCCCTACTACAACCACACCGCCGGCCTCTTCGCCGACAAATGGCTCGCCCCGCGGCTTGGTACCGATGTGGCTCTGGGGCTGGCCATCGCCTTCACCTGGCTGACGGAAGGGACTTACGACAAGCAATATGTGGCCGGTCGCACGGTCGGTTTCGAGGAATGGAAAGCCTACGTACTTGGCGAAAGCGACGGGCAGCCCAAGACTCCAGAGTGGGCAGAGGGAGAATGCGGTGTCCCCGCCCGCGATATCCGAGCCCTGGCCCGGGAATGGGGTGCCAAGAAGACCATGGTTTCCGCCGGCGGTTTCGGCGGCTGGGGAGGTGCCTGCCGCTCTGCCACCGGCAACGAGTGGGCCCGCACCATGATCGCACTCACGGCCATGCAGGGACTGGGCAAGCCGGGCAGCAACATCTGGTCCACCACCGACGGCGCCCCGCTCGACTGTGACTTCTGGTTCCCGGGATACGGGGAGGGCGGCATCTCCGGTGACCTAGTGAACACCGCTACCGGCTACAAGCTCGCCTACCGGATGTGGCCCAACGGCGGCCCCTTCACCAACCCCCAGCACTCCACCGAAGGCCAGTTCGTGTCCCGCCTCAGGATCCCCGAGACCATTATGCACGAGCCCCATGAGTGGCGGGGCAAGGGCTTCTGCGGCTCCTCCATCGAGTCCCAGTTCAAGAACTATAAGTACCCCTCGTCCGGTTACCCGCCGGTCGGCATGTACTACAAGTACGGCAGCTCCTTTATCGGCACCATGACCGAGACCAATCGCTACGTGAAGGCCTACCGCGAAGGCAACGTACCTTTCGTGGTGAACCAATCGATCTGGTTCGAGGGCGAGACCCGGTTTGCCGACATAGTCCTCCCCGCCTGCACCAACTTCGAGCGCTGGGATATCGGCGAGTGGGCCTATGCCGCCGGATACGGCTGTCACAGCAACGACCAATGCAACCATCGCCTCATTGTGCTCCAGAAGAAGTGTATCGAGCCCGTGGGTGAATCGAAGTCCGACTACGAAATCTTCTCCTTGCTGGCCGGCCGCCTGGGCCTGGGCCCTATCTACACCGAGGGAGGGCAGAGCGATCTCGACTGGGTCAAGCGCATCTTCCACGCCAGCGACCTGCCGAGCCGCATCACCTGGAAGGACTTTGAGCGAAAAGGCTACTACCTCGTGCCTGTTCCGGAGGACCACAAGTCCACGCCCGCTCTGCGTTGGTTCGCGGAAGACCGCGAGCGCGACACCCCCGACTGGGGACCGGGACCCTGGGACCAAGTGGCCCTCAAGGGCCTACAGACCACTTCAGGCAAGATCGAGTTCGTCAGCAGCAGCCTCCGGCGGTTCGAGCAGACCGACACGGTCGACCCAGAGCGCCCGGCCATGGGACCGCAATACATCCCCAGTTGGGAGGGGCACCGCACCGTCGACCTGTACCAGAAGTACCCGCTCCAGTTGGTGTCACCGCACCCCCGGTTCAGCTTCCACACCCACAACGATCTGAAAGAAGCGTGGGTGAACGAGGTGAAGGACCACCGCATCCCCATCGACGGCCGCCATTATTGGATCATGCGCTTGAACAGCAAGGACGCCGCAGTCCGGGGCATCGAGGACGGTGACCTAGTCCGCGCCTTCAACGATCGTGGGTCCGTGATCCTGGCCGCCCAGCTCACCGAACGGCTCCCCCCGGGGACCGCTCACTCCTACGAATCCTGCGCCGACTACCTGCCATTGGGCGTACCGGGCGAGTCGACTGATACGGCCGGATGCATCAACCTGTTGACTTCGAAGCGCTTCATCACCCCCACCTCGACTGGGCAGGCCCCGAATTCCTGTCTGATACAGGTGGAGAAGTGGGGGGGCTGAGTTCGGAGGCAGGTCCGGACGGCGGCGCCGTCAGCGGGGAGCGGCGTCAGCCGTTCGGCTGTATGTCCCGCGCGGACCCGTAGCGAACGTCCCAGAGAAACAGTCCCTTGGCCGGCGCCGTAGGGCCTGCTTCTTCCCGGTCGGCCCCCCGTAGCAGCCGGTCGAAAGCCTCGAGCGTGCGCTCTCCCCGCGCCACCTCGATCATGGTCCCTACTAGGGTACGGACCATGTGCCGCAGAAAGGCCTCGGCTTCGATCTCCATATAGACCAATCCCCTCGCCGCTTCCCGCGTGCAACCGCCGCCGCTCGGTGCCCCGCCGCCAGACAGAGCGCCGGCAGGCAGGGCCCCCGAAGGTCGGACCCTAACAGACGACGCTCCGGCCGGCAGTCCATCGCGCATCTTCTTCCAGGCGCAGCGCAACACCTCCCTGTTGAAGAACACGTGTTCCGTCTGGGTGGGAGTGAAAGCCCGGAAATCGTGGCGGCCGGCCACCAGGGCCGCCGCCGCCCGCAAGGCCCGCGGGTCCAAGGCGCCACGTACCTGCCAGCAATACGGCGCCCAGAACGCCGATACCACCTCGTCGTTCGTCAAAAAGTACCGGTACGTGCGGCTCACAACATCCTTCCGCGCATCGAACCGCGCGTGTGCGCGGACGATGCGCGTGACAGCGATACCCGGCGGTGTGAGAGCATTGAGAGAACGGATCAATCGCGCCGGCTCGATGCCGGCCGGCAGAAGAAGGCTCACCACCTGCCGGCGAGCGTGCACCCCGGCGTCGGTCCGGCCGGCCACCTGCAGCCCTGGGGCGGCGCCCAGCACGGTCGCGAGGGCAGCCTTCAGGCATCCTTCCACGGTGGGCAACCCCCCCTGCCGCGCCCACCCGTGGAGCCTGGTGCCATCGTACTGCAGCTCCATGCGGTAGTTACGATCCACTCCAGCCCCCGTTCGCCGGTCCCTCGTTTGCCTGACCCCCGTCGGTCTAGCCCTCATCTGCGCAGCTCCGAACACCCCAGCCCTCTTGGATCGCCGAGGCAAAGCGTTCGCCCAATAAGCCGGATGCCGGGGCCCGTCGGGCCCCGGCATCCGCATCTGCCGTCGATCTAGTTCCGCCTCGCCGTCACCCCGGCGCCGCCCTCGCTACACGAGCTCCAGGTACACCATCTCGGCGGCGTCACCCAAGCGGGGCCCGATGTGGACGATCCGGGTATACCCCCCCGGGCGATCCACGTACTTGGGCGCGATCTCGTTAAAGAGCTTGTAAGAGATCTGCTTATTGCGTAGCTGGCTGATCGCCGTACGCCGGGAGTTGAGGTCACCAGCCTTACCCATGGTGATCATCTTCTCCACGATCGGCTTCACCTCTTTGGCTCGCGCCTCCGTCGTCTTGATGCGTCCATGCTCAAGCACAGAGCAGGCAAGATTCGCCAGCATCTGCCGGCGATGGCTCGGCTGGATACCGAACCGCCTTCCTTTCCTCTGGTGCCTCACTCTACTCTCCCTTAAGCTTCAGGTTGTTCTTCTCGAGGCGCTCGCGCACCTCTTCTATCGTCTTGCGGCCAAGATTGGGGATGCACATGAGCTCCTGCTCAGACTTCGCGATCAGGTCACCCACCGTCTCGATACCCTCGCGCTTGAGGCAGTTGTAGGAGCGCACTCCCAGCTCCAGCTCCTCGATGGGAGTGTCGTCCACGCCCGAGGGGCGGCCCAAAAGGACTTCTGTCTGCCCGGCCCCGGACTCAGGGCCGAACTCGTCCTCATCCTCGCTCCCATCCTCCAGGAAGATCGAGAGGTCGTCGCGCAACAGAGCCGCCGCCTTGGCCAGCGCGGCTCGCGGCTCGATGGCGCCGTTGGTCTGCACCTCGAGGGTCAGCTTGTCAAAATCGGTCCGCTGGCCCACTCGCGCCGGCTCCACGCTGTAGGCCACTTTTGTGACCGGGGAAAAGATCGAGTCCACCGGGATGACTCCCAAGATGGTCTCGGCCGGCTTGTTGTCGTCGGCCGACACGTAGCCCCGACCCCGGCGGACGGTCAACCGCATCTCGAGCCGGCCCCCGTCCTCGAGGGTGCCGATGTACGCAAGCGGGTCCACGACCTCGACGGTGGCAGGAAGCTGAATGTCGCCTGCTGTGACGATCCCCGGGCCGTCCTTGACCAGCTCGACCTCATGCTCGTCGTCCTCGCCGTGGAGCACGAAGACTATCTTCTTGAGGTTGAGGATGATGTCGGTCACGTCTTCCTTGACGTGAGGCACGGTAGAGAACTCGTGTTCTACCCCGGTGACCTTGACCGCCGAAATGGCGGCACCTTCCAGCGAGGAGAGCAAGACCCGGCGCAGAGAGTTTCCGAAGGTGTACCCGAAACCACGGGCCAGCGGCTCTACGACGAAGCGGCCTTGATTCTCACCGACTGGTTCGTAGGCGCTGTGCGGGGTGGCAAAATCTAACAATCCGGCCTCCTATCTACTTGGAGTACAGCTCGACGATGAGCGACTCCTGGATGGGGATGTCGATATCCGCCCTATCGGGCTGACGAAGGACCTTGCCCACCATGTTGTCGTGGTCGGCCTGCAGCCACGCAGGCACAGAGGCCGTGAGGTCGGTGGCATCCTCGACGACGGTCTTAAGACCCTCGCTGTCGAGCACCGCGGCGATGATATCGTCGGTCTTGACCTTGTACGACGGGATGTTGACCCGGCGTCCATTGACCGTGAAATGGCCGTGCCGGATGAGTTGTCTCGCCTGCCGGCGGGACGCGCCGAAGCCCAGACGATAGACGACGTTGTCCAGGCGCAGCTCGAGCAGGCGCAGCAGGTTCTCGCCGGTGATACCCGACTGCCTGGCGGCCACCTCATAGTAGTTGCGGAACTGCCCTTCGAGCACCCCGTAGTAGCGGCGAGCCTTCTGCTTCTCACGTAGCTGGGTGAGGTACTCGGACTGCTTGCGCCGCCGTCCCCGGCCGTGTTCGCCCGGAGGATACGCCCGCCGATCGACGCCGCACTTGTCGGTGAGACACCGCTCACCTTTCAGGAAGAGCTTCTCGCCTTCACGACGGCACTGCTTGCACTGGGGGGATCTGTCTCTTGCCATGATCGCCGCCCCGCCCTAGACCCGGCGCCGCTTCTTGGGGCGGCAACCGTTGTGGGGGATAGGAGTCACGTCCTTGACGCTGGTCACGTCGAGCCCGGCGGCCTGAAGCGAGCGGATGGCGGTCTCGCGGCCACTACCCGGTCCCTTCACGTAGCAGTCCACTTTCTGCAAGCCGTGCTCCATAGCGGCCCGCGCGGCTCGCTCCGCCGTCACCTGCGCAGCGAACGGAGTCGACTTGCGCGAACCTTTGAACCCGGCCGAGCCGGCGCTTGCCCAAGCGATCACGTTGCCCTCTTTGTCGGTGAGGGTCACAAGAGTGTTGTTGAACGACGTCTTGATGTAAGCGTTGCCCACCGCGATGCTCTTGCGCACCTTGCGGCGCCGTCCCTTCGGACCGGCGGTAGTGCGTTTGGGTTTCGGCATGTCTCCTTAACTCCGTCCCTAGATATCCCTGCGAGGCAGCCGACAGGCTAGACCCGCACCTTCTTCTTGACGCCCACTGTCGGCTTGTGCCCTTTGCGCACCCGGGCGTTCGTCTTGGTGCGCTGGCCACGGACGGGCATGCCCCGCCGGTGTCTGATGCCCCGGTAGCAGCCGATCTCCATCAGTCGCTTGATGTTCTGGCCGCGCTCACGCCGCAGGTCGCCCTCGACCAGGACGTTGTCCTCGATGTAGCTACGCAGCCGGATCTCCTCGTCTTCGGTAAGGTCCTTGACGTGCGTGTCTGGATCGATCTTGACAGCGGAGAGGATCCTGTTGGACATTGATCGGCCGATCCCATAGACATACGTGAGACCGATCTCGATCCGTTTCTCCCGGGGGAGAGTGACACCAGCGATACGAGCCATACGCTACTCCTGCCTCAATAGGCTGCTGAATGATGAAGTTGCGCCGTCAGGGCGCGATCGGCGAGCGCGAAAGTAGGAGGCAGGGAGCGTCCGTAGCAGCGCTACGGGCGTGACCGAGGACGAACTATCGCGCCGCCCAGTGCGTACTGATGGCCGTGGCTTCATTGTTCGGCAGCCTCCTAACCTTGCCGCTGCTTGTGGCGCGGGTTCTGGCAGATCACCAGGACCACGCCCCGCCGCCGCACTATCTTGCACTTCTCGCACATCGGTTTGACCGACGCTCTGACTTTCATCTGACGCCTTCCTCTACTTGAAGCGATACGTGATACGACCACGGGTCAGATCGTAGGGCGACAACTCGACCTTGACTCTGTCACCGGGCAGGATGCGGATGTAGTTCATACGCATCTTGCCGGATATGTGCGCCAGGATCTCCAGCTCGTTGTCCAGCCTGACCTTGAACATGGTGTTGGGCAGGGCTTCGATCACCTCGCCCTCGAGCTCTATGGCTTCTTCTTTAGGCACAGCTCGCCACCTGGCTACCCCCGCCTGAAAGTCGGCCGCTTATCTTAGCACAAGGGCCCATCAGGCTAAGCTCCCACTACTTCAGCCGTGGTAAGGATGCGAGGTCCGCCGCGGGTGATGGCCACCGTGTGCTCGAAATGAGCGGAAAGACTGCCGTCCTTCGTGTAGATGGCCCAGTTGTCGTCACCTATCTCCACCTCGAATCCACCCACGTTCACCATGGGCTCGATTGCCAGGACCATGCCGTCCCGCAATTCGGGACCCTGCTCCGGCGGACCGAAGTTGGGCACCTGCGGATCTTCGTGCATGTCGCGGCCCACGCCGTGACCCACCATGCTCCGCACTACCGAGAGCCCATGCGCCTCAGCGTGCTTCTGCACGGCATGAGAGATATCACCCACCCGGTTGCCCACCCGGCACTGGGCGATCCCCTCGTGCAGCGATTCCTCGGTGACCTGCAGCAGCTCGCGGGCGATATCGGAGATCTCGCCCACCGCGAAGGTCCGCGCGCCGTCGGCGATGTAGCCGTCCATCGTCACGCCTACGTCCACCCCGAGGATGTCGCCTTCCCGTAGCCGGGTGCCGTCGGGGATGCCGTGGACCACCATGTCGTTGGGCGACGTGCAGATGGACCCCGGGAAACCCCGGTAGCCTTTGAAGGTAGGGACACCGCCTCTCGCGCGTATGAACTTCTCAGCCAAACGATCCAACTCCCTCGTCGTTACACCCGGCCTGATCTCCCGGGCCAGAAGGTCCAAGCACCCCTGGACCACCTTGCCCGCCCGGGCCATCTTCTCCAACTCGGCCTGCGACTTTCGTATGATCACAGTGTCGTCGCCGTCTTCGTTGTCCTGTCTTCCCAGCTCTCCCGGCCTATTCCTCGGCCGGACCGAGAGCTGCGCGTATGTCTTCGTAGACCTTCTCCGGTGACTGGGCGCCGTCGACGCGGGTCACCAGCCCGGCCTGATCGTAGTAGTCGATGAGCGGCTCGGTCTGGTTGCGGTACACCTCGAGCCGATTGCGCACGGTGGCTTCAGAGTCGTCATCACGCTGATAGAGCTCTCCGCCACACTTGTCGCACACGCCCTCCTTCTTGGGCGGGTTGAACACCACGTGGAAAGGAGCCTGACAGACCCGGCAGATGCGGCGCCCGCTGAGGCGGCGCACCAACTCCTCTTCGTCCACAAGGACGACGACGGTCTTCGTCACTGCCCGGCCCAGGCCGTCCAGGGCGGCGTCCAGCGCCTCCGCCTGCGGGATGGTCCGGGGGAAGCCGTCCATCAGGAAGCCCTTGGCGGTGTCCGACTCCTGCAAGCGATCCTTCACTATGCCGATCACCACGCTGTCGGGTACCAGCTCGCCGGCGTCCATGTATTTCTTGGCTTCCAGACCCATCTGCGTCTGGTTCTTGACTGCCCCGCGCAGGATGTCGCCGGTGGATACGTGAGGAATGCCGTATTCCTCCACGATGCGTCCGGCCTGGGTCCCTTTGCCCGCGCCGGGCGGTCCGAGCAGAATGAGATTGAACTGGCTCACGCTCTTATCCCTTCTTTTCGTCTACCACGACACTACTTGAGGAAGCCTTCGTAGTGCCGCATCAACAGCTGTGATTCCATCTGCTTCATCGTGTCGAGCGCGACCCCTACGACGATCAGGAGAGACGTCCCCCCGAAGTAAAAGGGTATTCCCAAGAGCTTGATGAGCAGGGTAGGCAGCAGCACTATGGCCGCCAGGAACAGCGCACCCGGGAAGGTGATGCGCGTCAGCACTCT
The DNA here is from genome assembly GCA_963713545.1 of uncultured Actinomycetes bacterium. GTDB lineage: Bacteria > Actinomycetota > Thermoleophilia > RBG-16-64-13 > RBG-16-64-13 > CAVPLM01. The sequence continues at coordinate 136,473 of CAVQME010000001.1, forward strand.
GTCGAGATAGACGGCAGTGGGGCGCCCGGGGCGGATGCCGGGGATGAATCCCCCGTATTTCTTGAGATTGTCGGCCTGGTCGATGGGGTTGAACTGCACGGCCGTATAGAAGTAGGTGAACAGGATGATCAAGATGACCTCGGCCACCAGATACCACCAGGAGCTCGGCCCGAAGATATCGCCCAGCCTCTTGGCCCAGGTCCAGGGAGTCATCTGCGCCAGGGTGACAGGGAACAGGAGCACCGAAGACGCGAAGATCACCGGGATGACCCCGGCCATGTTGATCCGCAGGGGAAGGTAAGTGCTCTGCCCGCCGTAGACCTTGCGGCCCACCACCCGCTTCGCGTACTGCACGGGGATACGCCGCTGGCCCTCGGTCACGTAGATGATGAAGATGATCACGAGCACGGAGATGATGCCCATGAGTACCCAGTAACCGGGATTAAGGGTGAAGAGCTTCTGGATACCGCTCGGGAGCCGCGACACGATGCTCGCAAAGATCATGAGAGAGATGCCGTTCCCGATGCCCCGCTGAGTGATGAGCTCGCCCATCCACATGACCAGCGCAGTGCCGACCGTCAGAGTGAGCACTATCAGGTAGAAGCTGAGCGGTGTGAGCGGCGCGTCCGGGGGGAAGGCGCCATAGCTCCGGAAGAGAAACACGAAGCCTATGGCCTGGATCAGCGCCAGGATCACGGTGAAATAGCGGGTGTATTGGTTGACCTTCTTCTGCCCCGCTTCCCCTTCCTTCATGAGGGCTTCCAACTTGGGGATCACCATGGTGAGCAGCTGCATGATGATCGACGCCGTGATATAGGGCATGATGCCCATGGCGAAGACAGCCACGTTCTGCAGGCCGCCGCCTGCAAAAAGATTGTAGAAGTCGAACACACCCCCGGTGTTGAACATCCCCTCGATGGCGTCCACGTCGACGCCCGGCACCGGGATGTAGCAGCCCAGGCGGTAGATCGCGATGATCATCGCCGTGAAGAGCAGTTTCTTCCGAAGATCCGGCAGCCTCCAGGCGTTGAGCAGGGACTGAAGCATCAGATAACTTCCGCCGTCCCGCCGGCGGCCTCGATCTTAGCGAGCGCAGCCGCGCTGAATCCGTGAGCCTTGATCGTGAGGGGCTGAGCCAGTTCGCCCATGGCCAGGATCTTGACCCGGGCGTCGGCCTTCTTGATGATGCCCCGCTCCAGCAGCGCTTCGGGCGACACGACGTCGCCCTCGGCGAACACCGAGAGCCGCGACAGATTGACAGGCGTCATGTAAGTGCGAAATGGCCCGATGGGCATGGAGGTCTTGGCCAGCGGGCCCCGCAGTTTGGGCAACCTCATGTGCAGAGGCATCTGACCGCCCTCGTACCGGGGCGATATCCGTCCCCCGGAACGCTGCTTCGAACCTTTGTGGCCCCGGCCCGAGGTCTTACCCACGCCGGAGCCCTCGCCCCGGCCCACGCGCTTCTTGTCACGCCGGGCGCCAGGGTCGGGCCGCAGATTGTGCAGGAAGATGTCTCCCATCTCTATCCTTTGTCCTTGATGTCGACCACGTCCACCTGGAGCATATACGAGATCTTATGCACCATGCCCCGGATGGCCGGAGTGTCTTCGTGATAGACCGTCTGGTGCATGCGGCTGATGCCGAGAGCATCCAGCGTGGCCTTGTGATCCTTCTTGCGATTGATGCGGCTCTTAACCTGGGTGATCTTCAGCATAGGGTCACTCTCCGGTCCCGGCCGCGGCCGGCGCCGGTTCGTCGACCGGGCCCATGCCCAGGATCTCCCGCACGGTCTTGCCGCGCTGCAGGGCGATGTCTTCGGGCCGGCGCAGGGCGCGAAGCCCCTGCTCGGCGGCCCGCACCATGTTGATGGGGTTCGTGGTGCCCAGGCACTTTGTCAGGACGTCGTGGACCCCACCCAACTCGAGCAGCGCGCGCACCCCGCCGCCCGCAATCACTCCCGTCCCCGCAGAAGCCGGTCGCAGTAGCACCCGCCCGGCGCCGTGATGACCCACGATCTCATGGGTGATGGTGCTCCCGTGCTTGGGCACGACGAACAGGTTCTTGCGTGCGTCTTCTATGGCCTTCTGGATCGCCAGCGGCACCTCTTTGGCCTTGCCGTAGCCGATGCCCACCGTGCTCTCTCCATCGCCGACCGCGACGAGAGCGGTGAACGAGAAGCGCCGGCCACCCTTGACCACCTTGGCCACGCGGTTGATGTGGATCACGCTCTCCTGAAGGTTAAGCGAATCTGCCTTGATCTGCGCCAATGTGCTACCTCTCTCTCCCTCAGAAGTCCAGGCCGCCCTCGCGGGCACCGTCCGCCAGAGCTTTTACTCGACCGTGATACAGGTAAGGTCCCCTATCGAACACCACGCGGCCCACGCCGGCGGCTTTGGCTCGCTCTGCGAGGATCGCCCCGACCTTGGCCGCTTGGTCTTTCTTCGACAGATCCTTCTCGGTGACGTGTATGCTGCCGGCGCTGGCCAGCGTGCGTCCGGTCCCGTCGTCGATGACCTGAGCCCAGATAGCCCGGTTGGATCGGAACACGGACAGACGCGGACGATCGGCAGTACCGCGCACCTTGCTCCGCACCCGGGTGGCGCGCCGCGCGCGAGACCGGTTCTTGTCATCCTGATAACTCATCTGATCCTCTCTACGCCCGCTTGCCCACTTTGCGCCGCACCACTTCGCCTTCGTAGCGAATGCCCTTGCCTTTGTAGGGCTCGGGCTTGCGGAGGGCGCGGATCTCGGCCGCTACCTGGCCGACGCGCTGCTTGTCGATGCCCCTGACCACGATCTGCGTAGGAGTGGGCACCTCGAACTCTATGTTCTCCGGGGGAGGTACCACCACCGGATGAGAGTAGCCGACAAGGACCTCCAGGTCGGAGCCTTTCTTGGAGGCCCTATATCCGACTCCCACGATCTCCAGCTTCTTCTCGAAGCCCGTGGTCACACCGGTGACCATGTTGGAGAGAAGCGTACGGGTTAGGCCGTGCAGGGAGCGGTTCGGCGCTGTGTCGTCGGGCCGGGCGACGGACATGATGCCGTCCTCCAGGGTCACCTGCATGTTGGGGTGGACGTCCCGGCTCAGCTCCCCTTTGGGGCCCTTGACCGCGACGTTGTTCCCGGCGATCGTGACTTCAACGCCGCCGGGTACTGTTATTGGTGCTCTTCCTATCCTAGACATATCGTTACCAGACGAAACAGATGACTTCGCCGCCCACACCCTGCCGCTGCGCCTCCCGTGCGGTCATCAGTCCATGCGAGGTGGAGATGACGGCCGTACCTAGGCCCCCGAGGACCTTGGGGAGGTTGTCTTTCTTGGCGTAGATGCGGCGGCCCGGCTTGCTGACCCTCTTCACCTGCGAGATGACGCGGCGACGGCCGTCAGTGTACTTGAGCTCGATCACCAGTTTGTCGAAGCTGCCCTCTTTGACTACCGAGTAGCCGGTGATGTAGCCCTCTTCCTTCAGGACGCGAGCCAAGTCCACCTTCTGGCTCGAGGAAGGCATCTCGACCGACGCATGGAGCGCCTTGTTGGCGTTCCGGATGCGGGTAAGCATATCGGCGATGGGATCTGTGTGTGACATGACCCCTCCTACCAGCTCGACTTGGTGACCCCAGGGATGAGTCCCTGATGGGCCAGTTCACGCAAACAGATGCGGCACAGGCCGAAGCGGCGCAGGTAGCCGCGCGGCCGGCCGCAGCGGAGACAGCGGCTGTGCGCCCGGACGGCGTATTTCTGGGGGCGCCGCGCCTTCGCGATCATCGACTTCTTTGCCATGCGCTGTTGCTCCTATCCTTCAGCTCTCGCGGAAGGGCATGCCCATCAGTTTGAGGAGCGCCCGTCCCTCGTCGTCGGTCTTGGCCGTGGTGGTGATGGCGATGTCGAGCCCCCGGAGGCGATCGATCTTGTCGTAGTCGATCTCCGGGAAGATGATCTGCTCTTTTACGCCCAGGTTATAGTTGCCGTGACCATCGAAGCTCTGGGGTGTGATCCCCCGGAAGTCACGGATGCGGGGCAGGGCCACGCTGACGAGTCGATCGAGCATCTCGTACATGCGGTCGCCGCGCAGGGTGACCCGCAGACCTACCGGCATGCCGGTCCGCAACTTGAAGTTGGCCACCGACTTGCGCGCGCGCCGCACTTGCGGCTTCTGCCCGGTGATCTGCCCGAGCTGAAGCGACGCTTCCTCCATAGCCTTGGCATCGTGGGTGCCCTCGCCTATCCCCATGTTCAGGGTAACCTTGGTGACCCTGGGCACTTGCATGACGTTCGTGTAGCTGAACTGCTCGCGCATCGCCGGCACGATCTCTGCACGGTATTTCTCTTTGAGCCTCGGTACTGCCATCGCTAACCCTTATCCACCTGGACGTTGCATTTCTTGCAGTAGCGGATCTTGTCTTCGCCCTCCATGCGGACGCCCACCCTCGCGGGCTGGCCACATCCGGGACAGACCAATTGGACGCTACTGATGTGCATGCTCGCTTCCCGCTCGATGACCCCGCCCTGCGGCGTCTTCTGCGAGGGGCGCACGTGCCGTTTGATGAAGTTGACCCTCTCCACCACCACGCGCTCTTCGTCCGCCAGCACGCGCATGACCTTGCCCCGCTTGCCGGCTTCCTTGCCTTGCATAACCTGGACGGTGTCGCCCTTCTTGATCCGAAGCTTCTTCTTGTGCGCTGTGTCTTTGCTCATCACAGCACCTCCGGCGCCAACGAGACGATCTTTGCGAAGTTCTTTTCGCGCAGCTCACGGCCCACGGGTCCGAAGATGCGGGTACCCCGCGGATTCATCTGCCGGTCGATCAGCACCGCAGCGTTCTCGTCGAAGCCGATGTATGTGCCGTCCCGACGACCGTATTCCTTCTTCACGCGCACGACTACCGCCTGCACCACATCACCCTTCTTGACCGACCCGCCCGGGATGGCTTCCTTGACCGCCCCGACGATGATGTCGCCCACCCCGGCGTAGCGTCTCTGCGACCCGCCCTTGATGCGGATGCAGAGAATCTCGCGTGCGCCGGTGTTGTCGGCCACTTTGAGTCTTGTCTCCACCTGTATCATCGTGTTCCACCCATCTCCTGACGGCCGGGCTACTCGGCCCGCTCGAGCACCTTGATCAGGCGCCAGGTCTTGTCACGGGAGAGCGGCCGGCATTCACGCACCAGGACCGTGTCCCCTAACCGAGCCTCGTTCTGCTCGTCGTGGGCTTTCAGACGGCTGGTGGTCCGCACCACTTTCTTGTACTGGGCGTGGGGCCGTACGGCGCTCACCTGCACGACGATGGTCTTGTCCATCTTGTCGGAGACGACCACGCCCTGCCGCTCCCGTTGCTTTGTCGCTCGCTGCTCGGCCATCAGAACTCCCTCGCCCGTTCTCTCGCGGATTGAACCGTCATGATCCTGGCGATGTCCTGGCGCACCTGGCGCAGACGGCTGGTGTTCTCCAGTTGCCCGGCCGCGTGCTGGAACCGCAGGTTGAACAGTTCCTCACGCGACTGCTTGAGGCGCTGGGCCAATTCCTCGTCAGCGAGTTCGACCAAGTCCTTAGACTTCAATGCCTCCATCCTCCCTGGTCGCGAACCTGCATTTAACAGGAAGTTTGTGCGCCGCCAGCCTGATGGCCTCCTTGGCAAGCTCCTCGCTGACGCCCGCCAACTCGAACATCACCCGGCCCGGCTTGACCACGGCCACCCACTGATCGGGCGACCCTTTGCCGGAGCCCATACGGGTCTCGGCCGGTTTCTTAGTGATGGGTTTCTGCGGGAAGATGTTGATCCACACCTTCCCACCCCTTTTGATCTTGCGGGTCATCGCGATACGAGCAGCTTCGATCTGCCGGCCGGTGATCCAGCCTGGCTCCAACGCCTGCAAGCCGTATTCGCCGAACTGGACCGTGGTCTGGCCCTTCGACTTGCCGGTCATGCGGCCTCGATGCTGTTTGCGGTGCTTGACCCGTTTTGGTAGTAGCATCTCTTATCCTTTTCCCTCCCGGTCCTTCGCCTCAGATCCACGGGCCCGGGCGTTTCCGCCGGGGCCGGAGGCATGCAGACCGGCGACCGTCACCCTACACGGGCCTCCGCCTGCCCGCGGGAGCCCTGCTCGAACCCCTCGGGCATGATCTCACCCTTGTTTATCCACACCTTCACGCCGATCTTGCCGAACGTCGTGTCGGCTTCGCAAAAACCGTAATCGATGTCGGCCCGGAGCGTGTGGAGAGGCACCCGGCCCTCGCTGTAGCCCTCGATACGAGCCATCTCCGCGCCACCTAGGCGGCCGCCCGACCTCACCTTGATGCCGACGGCGCCGGAGCGCATGGCCGAGGTGATAGCTCTCTTCATGGCCCGCCGGAAACTCACCCGGTTGGCGAGCTGCTCGGCGATAGACTGCGCAACCAGGTTGGCGTCCAACTCGGGCCGCTTGATCTCGACGATGTTGACGTGCACGGCCTTGCCGGTCATCTCGTGCAGGTCGCGCCTGAGCGCGTCAACCTCGGAGCCCGACTTGCCGATGACTATGCCCGGCCGCGCGGTATGGATGTCCACGACCACCTTGTTCGTGTCCTTGCGGATCACGATGGTGGACAGGCCGGCATGACCCATCTTCTTCTGGATGTGCTTGCGGATCGCCAGGTCCTCGTGAAGGAAGCTGGCGAACTGCTTCTCGGTGTACCAGTGGGCCTTCCAGTCATGGATGATGCCGAGCCGCATACCTCCGGGATGAACTTTCTGACCCACCTGCTACGACTCCTTTTTCTCGTCGACGCACACCGTGATGTGGCTGGTCCGTTTGCGTATGCGGCTGGCCCGTCCCATCGCCCGCGGCCGGAACCGCTTGATGGTCGGACCGCTGTTGGCATAGGCCTGGACCACGTAGAGGTCGTCCGCGTCAAGATCGTGATTGTTCTCGGCGTTGGCCACCGCGGAATCGAGCACCTTGCCCACGATCTTGGCCGCAGCCCGCGGGGTCAGCGCCAGAATGGCCTTGGCTTCGGCCACCGGTTTGCCGCAGATGAGCCGGGTCATGTCGCCGGCCTTACGCGGCGAGACCCTCACGTACTTGGCAGTAGCGTTGACCATGCCCTACTTCCTCCTCATCCGGCGCTCTTTGTTGCCGCCGTGTCCGCGGAAAGTGCGGGTCAACGCGAACTCGCCCAACCGGTGGCCGACCATGCTCTCGGTGATGTAGATAGGCACATGCTTGCGTCCGTCATGGACGGCGATCGTGTGCCCGATCATCTCCGGATAGATAGTGGACGCCCGGGACCAGGTCTTGAGCATGCGCTTCTCGCCGGTCTCGTTCATGGTCTCGACCCGCTTCATCAGCCGTTCTTCGACGAAGGGAGCTTTTTTGCTTGAACGCGCCACGATGTTCTATTACCTCCCTTTCCCCCGTCGCCTGACGATGTATTTGGTCGAGGGCTTGTTGGCTTTGCGGGTCTTGTGACCCAGGGTGGGGACGCCCCAAGGCGTCACCGGATTACGGCCGGGAGCAGTCGAGCCTTCGCCGCCGCCGTGGGGATGGTCGACCGGGTTCATGGTCGTGCCGCGAACCCCGGGCCTGACCCCCATCCAGCGCTTGCGGCCGGCCTTCCCGGTGGTGAGGTTCTCGTGCTCGGCGTTGCCGATCTCACCCACCGTGGCCCGGCACTCCATACGCAGCATGCGCATCTCGCCCGAGGGCAGACGGAGGATGGCATAGTCGCCTTCCTTGGCCATCACCTGGGCCGACGTACCGGCCGATCGGGCAATCTGCCCGCCCCGGCCCTTGTATAGCTCGATGTTGTGCACCACGGTGCCGACCGGAATGTTACGCAACGGGAGAGCGCAGCCCACGCGGATGTCGGCCTCGGGACCCGCTTCCACCATGGCGCCCACACCAAGCTTGTTCGGCGCAAGGATGTAACGCTTGTCGCCGTCGGCGTAGACGATCAGCGCGATGCGGCAGTTGCGATTGGGATCGTATTCGATCGCGGCGACCCGACCGGGCACACCGTCCTTATCGCGCTTGAAGTCGATGACCCTGTACAGGCGTTTGTGCCCGCCACCTTGATGCCGGGTGGTGATACGACCGTTGTTGTTGCGGCCGCCATTGCGCTTCACCGGACGGGTGAGCGCCTTCTCCGGCTCGGACTTCGTGATTTCGTCGAAGGCAGGCGTGGTCGCGAACCTGCGTCCGGGAGATGTGGGCTTGTAGCTCTTTATAGCCATGTGTCTCTTACCGCGTCCCTTCTACGATGGGTCGCCTCAGGCCGACGATTCGGCCGCCTAGTCTGCACTGGGCGGTGCCATGCGTCGTCCTCAGTCGCGCCCGTAGCGCTGCCACGTTCGTTCCCTGCGTCCCAGCCTCGCCCGCGCCCATCGCATCCTGTCTGCGAATAGTCATCCTTCACCAACCCTTACGTCGCGCCGAAGAACTCGATCCGGTTGCCCGGGGCGAGTTCGACCACTGCCTTCTTCCAGCGCTTGGTCACGCCCACATGGGCGCCCCTGCGCTTGGGTTTCGGCTTCATGTTGATCGTCTGCACGCCGATGACCTTGACGTTGAAGATCTCCTCCACCGCGGCCCGGATATGGGGTTTGGTGGCCCGGTAGTTCACCTCGAACGAGTACCGGTTGCTGTCGACGGCCCGGTAGCTCTTTTCGGAGATGATGGGACGGATGATGATCTGCCGCGCGTCCACTAGGACTCACCGCCTTCGCTCAGGCCACCTTCTAGGAAGGACACGGCGCTTTCGGTGAACAATAGGCTCTTAGCCCAAACATAATCCTGCACCTCAGCCTCGCCCACGTTGAGTACCCGCGTGCCGGCCAAGTTGCGGAAGCTCTTGAGGGCGGCGATCTCCTCGGCGCCGACCAAAACCAACAGCGGCCTGTCCAACTCGGCCTTATCGAGGATGGAGGCTGCCCGTTTGGTCGATGGCTCATCGAAGACGGTGCTGGACAAAACCCGCACCGTGCCCCCGTTTACGAGGTCGCTGAGCGCCATCCGGAAAGCCTGTACCTTGACCTTCTTGTTGACCTTCTGCGCGTAGCCGCGCGGGATCGGCGGGAAAGCCACGCCTCCGCCGACGAATTGCGACACCTTACCGGAGCCCACCCGGGCGCGGCCGGTGCCCTTCTGGCGCCACTGCTTGGCGCCCGTGCCGGAGACCTGGCTCCGACTCTTGGCCGCTGCGGTGCCCTGCCGGTGTCCGGCCAGTTCGGCCGTCACCACCTGATGCAGCAGACCGATCTTGATCTCGTCCTGGACCAGCGCGCTCGCCAGCTCGTGCTGACCGATGACCGCGCCGCTCTCGTCGATTCTGTTGATGGTTGGCATAGGACTAACCTCTGATCACGACCAAGGAGCCCTTGCTCCCCGGGATCGCGCCTTTGACCATTACCAGATTGTTGTCCGGGTCGGTCCTGACGACGGTGAGGCCCGTCTGGGTGACGCGCACGCTGCCCATGTGACCGGGAAGCCGTGTGCCGGGGAACACCCGGGCCGGGTCGGCCGAGGCTCCGATGGACCCCGGGGCGCGATGGAAGTGCGCACCATGATAGCCCGGCCCACCGGCGAACCCATGCCGCTTCATGACACCCTGGAAGCCCTTGCCCTTGCTCACGCCGGTGACCTTCACCCGATCGCCAGGGGAGAAGACGTCCACCGTGACGGTGTCACCGATAGCCAGGTCCTCCTCGCCCCGCACCTCGACGAGGTGGCGCTTGGGCGTGGTCACGCCGGCCTTCTTGAGATGTCCGAGCAGGGGCTTGTTGAGCCTCTTGGCCTTGACGTCGCCGAAGGCGATCTGTGTGGCGGCGTAGCCGTCCTTTTCCACCGTCTTCTTCTGAGTCACTAGGCACGGACCAGCCTGGATGACCGTGCAGCGGACGATCGTGCCGTCCTCGTTGAAGAACTGGGTCATGCCCAGCTTTGTGCCTAACAGCGTCTTCATCACAATTTGATCTCTATGTCCACACCCGCGGGCAGATCCATACGCATGAGTGAGTCCACCGTCTTGGGGGTGGGTTGGTGGATGTCGATCAGGCGCTTGTGCGTCCTGATCTCGAAGTGCTCGCGCGAGTCCTTGTCCTTGAACGGGCTCCTGATCACGCAGTAGACGTTTTTCTCGGTCGGCAACGGCACGGGGCCGGAAATGGTGGCGCCGGTGCGCTCCGCCGTTTCGACGATGCTCCGCGCGCTTCTATCGACCAACTCGTGGTCGTAGGCCTTGAGCCTTATGCGTATCTTCTGTTGCGCCACCTGGTGACTCCTACTTGATGATCTTGGTAACGGCGCCGGAGCCCACAGTGCGGCCGCCTTCGCGGATGGCGAAGCGAAGGCCTTCGTCCATGGCGATGGGAGTGATGAGCTTGGCGGCGACGGTGGTGTGGTCGCCCGGCATGACCATCTCCACGCCCTCTGACAACGTCACGTCGCCGGTCACGTCGGTCGTCCGGAAGTAGAACTGCGGGCGATAGCCGTTGAAGAACGGGGTATGACGCCCGCCCTCTTCCCGAGAGAGGACGTAGACCTGGGCTTCGAACTCGGTGTGCGGGGTGATGCTTCCCGGCTGGGCAAGGACCATACCGCGCTCCACTTCCTCCCGTTTGATGCCGCGCAGGAGCACACCGATGTTGTCGCCGGCCCGACCTTCGTCGAGCAGCTTACGGAACATCTCCACGCCGGTGGCGACGGTCTTGGTGCTCTCCGGATGGAGGCCCACCATCTCGACGTTGTCGCCGACTTTGACGATACCGCGCTCGACGCGGCCGGTGACCACGGTGCCCCGGCCCTGGATGCTGAACACGTCTTCGATGGGCATCAGGAAGGGCTTGTCGACGGCCCGTACGGGCTCAGGGATGTAGCTGTCAACGGCGTCGGTCAGCTCGAAGATCGACTTGCACGAGGAGCACTCGCGATCGCCGCAGCCGTGCTCGAGGGCCTGCAGGGCCGAGCCGGTGATGACGGGGATGTCGTCGCCCGGGAACTCGTACTCGGTGAGCAGCTCGCGCACTTCCATCTCGACCAGCTCCAGGAGCTCGGGATCGTCCACCATGTCGGCCTTGTTGAGGTAGACGACGATGTAGGGCACGCCCACCTGACGGGCGAGCAGGATGTGCTCACGGGTCTGGGGCATGGGCCCGTCGGCTGCCGATACCACCAGGATCGCCCCGTCCATCTGGGCGGCACCGGTGATCATGTTCTTGATGTAGTCGGCGTGGCCCGGGCAGTCGACGTGGGCGTAGTGGCGCTTCTCGGTCTCGTATTCCACGTGGGCCGTCGCGATGGTGATGCCGCGCTCCCGCTCTTCCGGAGCGTTGTCGATGGAATCGAAGCTGCGGAACTCGACATTGGGGTTAAGGTTCGCAAGGCACTTGGTGATGGCCGCCGTCAGAGTGGTCTTACCGTGGTCGATGTGACCGATCGTGCCTACGTTGACGTGAGGCTTGGTCCGTGCAAACTTCTGCTTCGCCATTGATTCCTCCCTTTCTACCTGAATCACTCAGGCGGCCGCCGCAGCCAGGCGGCCGGTTTCCCTTGGTTCGTCGTCCTCTTGCTAGTCGTTTGAGCTTCTGCCGCCCTGCTGGGCGATGATCTCCTGCGCGATCGCAGGGGGTACCTCGGCGTAGTGACTGAACTGCATGGTGTATGTCGCCCGTCCCTGGCTCATCGAACGGAGGTCGGTAGCATACCCGAACATCGGAGCAAGGGGCACGTTCGCCCGGATGACCTGCGCGCCCGCCCTCGGCTCCATCCCCACGATGTGCCCCCGGCGACTGTTGAGGTCGCCCATGACGTCGCCCATGTACTCCTCGGGCACCACCACTTCCACGTCCTCGATGGGTTCCAGCAGCACCGGATGCGCCTTCTTGGCAGCTTCCCTGAAGGCCATAGAGCCCGCGATCTTGAAAGCCATCTCCGACGAGTCCACCTCGTGGTAGGAGCCGTCGATCAACTGCACCTTCACGTCCTCCATCGGGAAGCCGGCCAGCACGCCTGTCTCCATGGCCTCGATCATGCCCACCTGGACCGCAGGGATGTATTCCTTGGGAACGGCGCCCCCAACGATCTTGTTTTCGAAGGAGAATCCCGCGCCGTACTCGTTGGGCTCCATCTTTATGACCACGTGGCCGTACTGGCCTCTTCCGCCGGTCTGGCGCACGAAACGGCCCTCGATCTTTGGCACCGCTTTGGTGATGCCCTCCCGGTAGGCGACCTGGGGGCGGCCCACGTTGGCGTCGACCTTGAACTCGCGCAGTAGCCGGTCGACGATGATCTCCAAGTGCAGCTCGCCCATGCCGGCGATGATAGTCTGACCCGTGTCCTCGTCGGTCCGCACCCGGAACGTGGGATCTTCGTCGGCCAGCTTCATGAGGCTCTCGGAGAGCCGGTCCTGGTCGGCCTTGGTCTTGGGCTCGATGGCCACAAAGATCACCGGGTCGGGGAACTCGATGGATTCCAGGATGATGGCCCCGCTTGCATCGCACAGCGTGTCGCCCGTGGTCGTGCCCTTTAGACCGACCGCGGCGGCGATGTCGCCGGCGAACACGTGCGTGATGTCCTCGCGGTGGTTAGCATGCATCTGCAGGATCCGGCCCACACGCTCCTTCTTGTCCTTGCTGGAGTTGTAGACGTACGACCCCGCTTTGAGGCTGCCGGAATAGACCCGGAAATAGGTGAGCTTGCCCACGAAGGGGTCGGACATTATCTTAAAGGCGATGGCCGAGAAAGGCTCATCGTCGTCGGCGTGCCGCACGACCACCTTGCTATTGTGCGGGTTGATGCCCTCCACCGGCGGCACATCCAGCGGCGAGGGGAGATAGTCGACCACCGCGTCGAGGAGCATCTGCACGCCCTTGTTCTTGAACGACGATCCGCACAACACCGGGGTGAGCGCGATATCGAGGGTGGCCCGCCGGATGGCGGCCTTGAGCCGCTCTTCGCTGATCTCATCGCCCTCCAGGTAGTCCATCATCAGAAGGTCGTCGTCCTCGGCCAGTGTCTCGAGCATGTGAGCCCGCTCCGCCCGAGCCCGGTCCAGCATGTCGTCGGGGATCGGAGTCTCGTCCCACTCCACCCCCATCTCGTCTGTGAAGACATAGGCGACCATGCGCACCAGGTCGATGACTCCTCGGAACTGGTCTTCCCTGCCCAGAGGGAGTTGGATGACGAGGGGACGGGCATGGAGCCGGTCGACCATCATCTGCACGCCCTGGGCGAAATCGGCACCTACCCGATCCATCTTGTTTACAAAAGCGATCCTGGGCACCCGGTACTTGTCCGCCTGCCGCCAAACCGTTTCGGACTGGGGCTCCACCCCCGCCACCGAGCAGAACAGAGCGATGGCTCCGTCCAAAACCCGCAGCGAGCGTTCCACTTCCATGGTAAAGTCCACGTGCCCGGGCGTGTCTATGATGTTGACGCGATGATCACGCCAATCGCAGGTGGTAGCCGCCGAGGTGATGGTGATGCCCCGCTCTTGCTCCTGGGCCATCCAGTCCATGACCGCGGCGCCGTCGTGCACCTCGCCGATCTTATAAGTACGGCCGGTGTAGTACAGCATCCGCTCCGTGGTCGTGGTCTTGCCGGCATCGATGTGAGCCATGATGCCGATGTTGCGGACCATGGCCAGCGGATGCCGCTGGGCCGTCATAGTCTCGAGTCTATGTGCCGTCGCCTGTGCCAAGTTCTCTCTTCTCTAGATCACCAGCGGTAGTGGGCGAAGGCCTTGTTGGCTTCGGCCATCCGCAGCAGGTCTTCCTTCTTCTTCATGGTCACGCCGGTGCGGTTGTAGCCGTCGAGCAACTCGCCTGCAAGGCGCTCGGCCATGCTGTGCTCGCGCCGGCCCCGGCTGTGGGTGATGATCCAACGGACAGCCAGCGTGTAGGAGCGACGGGTGGGGACTTCCACCGGAACCTGGTAGTTGGCGCCGCCAACACGACGAGACCGCACCTCGAGCGCCGGCCGCACGTTCTCGACGGCCTCCTTCAGGACGCCCGCCGGATCGTTGCCGGTGCGCTCGCGCAAGATGTTCATGGCGTCGTACATGATGTGCTCCGAAACCGACTTCTTGCCGTCGAGCATCATGCGGTTCACCATCTGGGTGACCAGACGGCTTCTGTACACCGGGTCGGGCTGGATGTCCCGCTTGGCCGCTCTCGCTCTTCTTGCCATGACTGCGTGTGCCTTCCTGTACCTAGCTACTCAGTTTGACGCCGTACTTCGAGCGGCCTTGCTTGCGATTCGCCACCCCGGCGGCGTCTAGAGCCGCCCGGATGATCTTGTAGCGGACACCGGGGAGGTCTTTCACCCTGCCGCCCCGGATGAGTACCACGGAGTGCTCCTGCAGGTTGTGCCCGATGCCCGGGATGTAGGCGGTGACCTCCATACCGTTGACCAGCCGCACACGTGCCACCTTCCTCAGGGCCGAGTTGGGCTTCTTGGGGGTGGTGGTGTAGACACGCGTGCAGACGCCCCGCTTCTGCGGCGCGCCTTTGAGAGCGGGAGTCTTGGTCCTCTTGGACTGTTCTTCCCGGCCTTTACGGATCAACTGGTTGATCGTCGGCACAAATACTCCTCGCCATCTTCTCACTGTGATATTCGCCGGCCGCTGCACGGGCGCGCGCGTATCACGCGTCTGGCCGCGCAGCGGCCGCGAAGTATAGCAAAGCCTCCGAGGGCCTGCAACAAGCCCTACTCAGGCACTATTCATCGACAGACACGTTAGACCCCTCCAGGTAGTCGGCGCCAAGCAAGGCCGACTCCGGCTCACCCAGGTCGCCGCTACCCTCTCCGAGCAGGACCTCGTCCACCTGTTCCTCCTCGTCCCCGCTCAGAGCCCAACCCCTGTCGGCCAGCCGAGACCGCACTTCTTCCAAGCTCTTCTGACCCAGGCCCGGAATGGCAAGGAGTTCCTTGGTGGTATGAGAGAGTAGCTCGCTCACCCGCTCGATGCCCGCCCTGCTGAGCACCGAGTGCACATAGGTGGGCAGGTCGAGGTCGTCCACCAGCGTGTTGTAGGCCTCGGAGTCGGCGGCGGAGCCGGTGAGCTGCGCCCACTGCTGCTCGGGCGTGAGCCCAAGCCCGCCGTCCGGCCGGGTCCCGATCACGTCGCCGAAGAAGTCCATCTCGGCGGGCATACCAGCCGTGGTCAGCTCGATGTTGCGATAGGGTCGGAGCCCGGTGGCGGCGGGGATGAGCTTGCCGATGATGACGTTCTCTTTGAGCCCCCGCAGTTCGTCCACCTTGCCCTCCAGGGCGGCATCGGTGAGGACCTTGGTGGTCTCCTGGAACGAGGCGGCCGACAGGAAGCTCTCCGTAGCCAGGGAGGCCTTGGTGATGCCCAGGATCATCTCCTCATAGGTGGCCGGTTCTCCGCCGGCTTCCACCACCCGCTCGTTCTCCTGGTCGATGATGAGGCGATCGATCATGCGGCCCGGCAGGAAGCTGGTGTCTCCCGGCGTCTCCACCAGGACCTTCTTGGTCATCTGCCGGACGATGAGCTCCACGTGCTTGTCGTCGATCTGCACGCCTTGCTTGTGATAGACCTCCTGCACCTCGCTCACGATGTACCGGGCGGTCTCGAGGGCACCCCGGTACTGCAAGAGCTCGTGGGGGTTCAGCGAGCCCTTGTAGAGCTGGTCTCCGGCCTCCACCTGCTGGCCGTCCGTGACCATGAGGTCGGCCCGGCGGCTGATTATGTAGCTGTGCACTTCCGCGCCGGTATCGTCAAGGATATTGATCTTCTTGGTCTTGTCCGTTTCCTCGATCTGCACGGTGCCGGCAGCCTGCGTGATCTTGGCTATGCCCTTGGGCCTACGGGCTTCGAAAAGCTCGACCACTCGAGGAAGACCGTGCGTGATGTCGGCGCCGGCTACACCACCGGTGTGGAAGGTGCGCATGGTCAACTGGGTCCCCGGCTCGCCGATGGACTGCGCGGCGATATGCCCCACCGCCTCGCCGATCGCCACCAGGTCGTTGGCCGCCAGTGAGCGCCCGTAGCACAACTGACACACCCCGATCTCGCTCTGGCAGCCGAGCACGGAGCGGACCTTGAGCTTGAGATCCGGATGGTCGGCCACTGGATAGAGCGAGAGCAACCGCTGCAGCATGCGTTTGTTGAGCAGTTCGTTCCGCTCGTAGACGATCTCGCCGGTCTCCGGGTCGGCCACGTCGACCGCCAGCACCCGGCCGAGTAGGAGTTCGTTCAGGCGATCGTTCTTGCGCAGCGCCATCTCGATGTAGTTGGTGGTCCCGCAGTCGTGCTCGCGGATGACCACCTCCTGAGCCACGTCCACCAGGCGGCGGGTGAGGTAGCCCGAGTCGGCCGTCCTAAGAGCGGTGTCGGCCAGGCCCTTGCGGGCTCCGTGCGTGGAGATGAAGTACTCGAGCACGCCCAGCCCTTCCATGAAGTTGGCTTTGATGGGCCGCTCGATGATCTCCCCCTTCGGGGAGGCCATGAGACCCCGCATCCCCGCCAGCTGGCGGATCTGCTTGAAGGAGCCGCGGGCGCCAGAGTTGGCCATCATGTAGACCGGGTTGAGTCTTCGGAAGTTCTTCTCCATGGCCTCGGCCACCTTCTCGGTAGCGTCGGTCCACAGGTCGGTCACTCGTTCACGGCGCTCGGAGTCGGTGAGGTTGCCGCGCAGGTATTCGTCCTGGATGTGGCGCACCTTCTCCTCGTAGCCCTGCAGGATCTCGTCCTTGTCCGGCGGCACCACGATGTCGTTCTTGGAGATAGTGACCCCGGCCACGCTCGCGTACTTGAAGCCCATGTCCTTGAGCACGTCAAGGAGATGGGCCACAGCGATGGCGCCGTAGTACTCCACTAGGTCGCTCACGAAGGTGGACATCTCGTTCTTGGTAAACACCCGGTTCTGGAACTCGTAGTCGTGCCGGCGGATGGTACCCTCCGGCCCCTCCTTGTCCCAATCCTCGCCGAAGTACTCCTGCAGCGCGGCCGCCACGGCTGAGTTGAAGAAGGCCCGGCCCACGGTGGTGAGCAGGCGTCCTCCCTCCCAGCGGAAGAGAACGGGGTCCTGAACGTCGATGCGCTTCTCGGCGTAGGCGTGCTCCAGTTCGGCGATGGTGCCGAAGGGCCGGGGCTTGGGTTCCAGCGCCAAGAGGGCCTTGCCGTCATAGGGGTCGATCTTGGAGAGGTCGGGGCCCTCGAAGTAGGTGAGGTAGTAGCAGCCCAGGATCATGTCCTGCGTAGGCACGGCGATGGGCCGGCCGTGGGCCGGAGAGAGGATGTTGTTGGAGGACAGCATGAGGATACGGGCCTCGGCCTGCGCCTCCACCGAGAGGGGCAGGTGAACGGCCATCTGGTCGCCGTCGAAGTCGGCGTTGAAGGCCGTGCACACCAAGGGGTGCAGTTGGATGGCCTTGCCCTCGATGAGCACCGGCTCGAAGGCCTGGATACCCAGCCGGTGAAGCGTCGGCGCCCGGTTCAGCATGACCGGGTGTTCGGAAATGACCTCTTCGAGGATGTCCCAGACCTCGGGGAACTCGCTCTCGACAAGCTTCTTGGCCGCCTTTATGTTCTGCACCTGCTTGCGCTCCACCAGACGGCTCATGACGAAGGGCTTGAACAGCTCGAGAGCCATGGTCTTGGGGATGCCGCACTGGTGCAGTTTGAGCTCCGGACCGGCCACGATGACCGAACGGCCCGAGTAGTCGACGCGCTTGCCCAGAAGGTTCTGGCGAAAGCGGCCCTGCTTGCCTTTGAGCATGTCGGAGAGGGACTTCAGGGGACGGTTGCCCGGGCCGGTGACGGCGCGCCCGCGGCGACCGTTGTCGAAGAGGGCGTCCACCGCTTCCTGCAGCATGCGCTTCTCGTTGTTGACGATGATCTCCGGGGCGCCTAGGTCGAGCAGGCGCTTCAGCCTGTTGTTGCGGTTGATGACCCGGCGGTAGAGGTCGTTCAAGTCGCTCGTCGCGAAACGGCCCCCGTCCAGTTGCACCATGGGGCGAAGTTCCGGCGGAATGACCGGTATCGACTGCAGGATCATCCATTCAGGCCGGTTGTCGGAGCGCAGGAAGCCCTCCACCACTTTCAGGCGCTTGACCGCCCGGGACAGCTTCTGGCCTTTGGAGGTCTTGATGGTGTCGCGTAAGAACTTGGCTTCGCCCTCGAGATCGACGGCGGCTAGGAGCTCGCGGATGGCCTCCGCCCCCATGCCGCCCCGGAAGTACACGCCGTAGCCGAAGGGGCTGCCGTACTTCTCCTTCATCTCCCGGAAGAGGGTCTCATCGGTGATGATGTCGCCCTTCTTGATGGTCTTGAACTGAGCCCACAGCTCGCGCAGGCGGGCGGCTTGCTGGTCGGCGTACCGCTCCAGGTCGCGCAGGCGGGTGTCGGCGTCGATGCGCAGCTCGCTCGCCCGCTTCTCGGTCTCCTCTTGGGTCCACTCGGAGAGCGGGGTCTGGTCGAAACCCAGGGCTATCTCGTCGTCCTCGTCGGGCGTGGAGTTGCCCAGCAGAACGGCCACCCGCTTGTCGCGCTCGGCCATGATCTTGACCTTCTGCTCGTCGCGAGAGGCGAAGGAGTTGTCGATATCGGCCTGTACCAGGTCTTCCAACTTGCCCAGGTCGCGCTGGCGCTTTTCATCGTCCACTAAGGTGACGATGGAGGCTGAGAAGTAGAGGACCCTCTCCAGTTGCTTGGGAGAGATATCGAGCAAGTAGCCCATGCGGCTAGGCACGCCTTTGAAGTACCAGATATGACTGACCGGAGCGGCCAGGTCGATGTGGCCCATGCGTTCCCGGCGCACCTTGGCCCGGGTGACCTCCACCCCGCAGCGCTCGCAGATGATCCCCTTGTAGCGTACCCGCTTGTACTTGCCGCAGTAGCACTCCCAGTCTTTGGTGGGACCGAAGATGCGCTCGCAGAAGAGGCCGTCCTTCTCGGGTTTCAGCGTACGATAGTTGATGGTCTCGGGTTTGGTGACCTCACCGGACGACCAAGCCCGGATCTGCTCCGGCGAGGCCAGGCCTATCCTGATGGCATCGAATTCATTTATGTCTATCACCGAAGGCTCCTATTCCGCTTCGTCGGCGAATTGAGTGAGTTCGATGTCGCTCACGCCGAGCCCAACGTCGATCTCATGGGTCTCCAGCTCGGGTGCTCCCTCGAACTCGTCCATATCCACTTCGTCGTCGGGCTGCTCGTCGAGCTCCGAGCCGAGGTGAGTGCTGACCAAAGCGGCCTGCGCCTCCGCGGCCCGTTCCTCCGCCCGATAGCGGGCGGTCAGGTCGATGCCCAGCTCCTCGGCGGCCCGGAGCAGGTCGTCCTCCTCCTCGGCCACTTCGAGCGCTCCGCCTTCCTCGCTCATCACCTGGATGTCGAGGGCCAGCGACTGCATCTCTTTCAGCAGCACCTTGAATGATTCGGGCACGCCCGGACGAGCGATGTTCTCGCCTTTGACGATGGCTTCGTAGGCTTTGACCCGCCCCTGGGTGTCGTCGGACTTGATGGTGAGCATCTCTTGCAGGGTGTAGGCGGCGCCGTGGGCCTCGAGCGCCCACACCTCCATCTCGCCGAAGCGCTGGCCGCCGAACTGCGCCTTCCCTCCCAGCGGCTGCTGGGTGACGAGCGAGTACGGGCCGGTGGAGCGGGCGTGGATCTTATCGTCCACCAAGTGATGGAGTTTCAGCATGTACATGTAGCCCACGGTGATGCTCTGGTCATAGGGCTCACCTGTGCGGCCGTTGTAGAGCTTCACCTTGCCGGCCACCCTGGTGCCGGGATTGTTGTCCAGGCTGAGTGGCATCTTCACCCGGAGCGGATCGGAAGCCTGCTCGGGATGAGAGGCCATCCAGCCCATGAGGGCCTCGTCGACCTCGACTTGGGTGGCGCCATCGAACACAGGCGTAGCGACGGGCACGGGGCCGCGAGCAGCCGACTCGTCGGTGATCTCGTAGTATTTGCGCACCAGCTTGAGCTGATCCTCCGGGGACGGGTCGCCGCTCTTAAGCAGCAGCTCCTCCTGCATGCTCTTCTTGTTGCGCCTAAGCTGATAGAAGCCGTGATGCGCGGCCCAGCCGAGATGAGTCTCCATCACCTGGCCGATGTTCATGCGCGAAGGCACGCCCAGCGGGTTGAGGATGATGTCCACGGGAGTGCCGTCTTCCAGGAACGGCATGTCCTCCTCGGGGACGATCTTCGAGATGACCCCCTTGTTCCCGTGACGCCCGGCCAGCTTGTCGCCCTCAGCGATCTTGCGCTTCTTGGCCACATAGACCCGCACCAGACGATTGACCCCAGGGGACAGATCGTCGCCGGCCTCGCGGGAGAACTCCTTGACGTCGATCACGACGCCTTTCTCTCCGTGGGGCACTTTCAGTGAAGTGTCGCGCACTTCGCGGGCCTTCTCTTTGAATATGGCGCGGATGAGCTTCTCCTCCGCCGTCAGCTCGGTCTCCCCCTTGGGGGTGATCTTGCCCACCAAGAGGTCGCCGGAGGCTACTTCGGCTCCGATGCGAACGACGCCGTACTCGTCCAGGTCGGCCAGCGATTCCTCGGACCGGTTGGGGATGTCCCGGGTGATCTCTTCGTCGCCCAGTTTGGTGGAGCGGGCTTCGACCTCGTACTCCTCTATGTGGACGGAAGTGAGGACATCGTCTTTGACCAGCCGTTCGCTGATGACGATGGAGTCCTCGAAGTTGTAGCCCTCCCAGCTCATGAAGGCCACCAGCAGGTTGCGGCCCAGGGCCAGTTCCCCGTCCTTGGTGGAAGCCCCGTCGGCCAGGACCTCGCCGCCCACTACCTCATCGCCCACGTCCACGAGCGGTTTCTGATGGATGAAGGTGCCTTGGTTCGAGCGCTCGAACTTGAGCAGCTCGTAGGACTCCACCTCGCCGTCGTCGGTCTCGATGAGGATGCGGTCGGCGGACACGCCCCGCACTTTGCCCCCGCGCTTGGCCAAGAGCACGTCGCCGGTGTCGACGGCCGCCCGGTACTCCATACCCGTACCGATGAGGGGTGCCTCGGCCTCGAGGAGCGGCACCGCCTGCCGCTGCATGTTGGAGCCCATGAGGGCGCGGTTGGCGTCGTTGTGCTCGAGAAAGGGGATGAGGGCGGTAGCCACCGAGACGATCTGCTGGGGCGACACATCCATATAGTCAACGGTCTCGCGGAGCACGCTCACATACTCACCGCCGGGAGCGCGGGCGAGGACGGTCTCTTCGCTGAACGACTTGGTCTTGGCATCGACGGGCGCGTTGGCCTGGGCGATGGTGTACTTCTCTTCTTCGTAGGCTGTCAGCCAGTGGATCTCGTCGGTGACCTTGCCCTTGGTGACCCTGCGGTAAGGAGTCTGGATGAAGCCGAACTCGTTGACCGTGGCGTAGCTCGAGAGCGAACCGATGAGCCCGATGTTCGGACCCTCGGGGGTCTCGATGGGGCACATGCGCCCGTAGTGGGTGGGGTGCACGTCGCGCACTTCGATGGGAGCCCGCTCGCGCGTAAGCCCGCCCGCGCCGAGCGCCGAAAGACGCCGCCGGTGAGTGAGCCCCGCCAACGAGTTGGTCTGGTCCATGAACTGCGACAGCTGCGAGCTGCCGAAGAACTCCTTGAGGGCTGCCACCACCGGCCGGATGTTGATGATCGACTGCGGGGTGATGGTGTCGACATCCTCGGTGGTCATGCGCTCCCGGACCACGCGCTCCATGCGGTAGAGGCCGACCCGGAAGGCCTCCTGCACCAGCTCGCCCACCATACGCAGGCGGCGGTTGCCGAAGTGCTCGTATTCGTCCAGACGACCGGCCACCTCGTCCCAGGGCAGACTGGAAGCAACATCGGCCAGATCGCGCGCTTCCTCCAAGAGGTTTTCGTGGTCGATGGCCAGCGGCACCTGCACCAGCTCGCGCACCAAGGCGATGATGTCGGCTTTGGTGAGGGTGCGCACGTCCAGATCGGTGTTGAGCCGGAGCCGGGCGTTCAGCTTGTGCCGACCCACCCGGGTGAGGTCGTAGCGCTTGGGATCGAAACAGATGTTCCACAGAAGGTTGCGGCTGGCTTCCAGGGTGGGCGGCTCGCCCGGACGCTGTTTCTTGAACAGCTCGACCAGAGCCTCTTCCACCGAGCGCACCGAGTCCTTTTCCAGAGTGGAGCTGATGAAGGGGTTGCCGTCAAACAGGTCGAGGATCTCCTCGTCGGTGCCCTTGGACAACAGGCCGGGGTCATCCTTGGTCTTCTCGGAATCGATCCCGGCCAGGGCACGAAGGAACACCGTAGCCGGAAGCTTGCGCTTGCGGTCGATGCGCACCGAGACCGCGCCCCGTTTGTCGATCTCGAACTCGAGCCATGAACCTCGGGCGGGCATAAGGTTGGCGATCAGAACCTGTTTGGTGGGGTCCTTGGCGGCCATCACATAGGCGCCTGGCGACCGCACCAACTGAGTGACGATCACCCTCTCGGTGCCGTTGATGATGAAGGTACCCTGGTCGGTCATCATGGGGAAGTCGCCCATGAAGACGCTCTGCTCCCGGATCTCTCCCGACTCGCGGTTGACGAACCGGACCGTTATGAACAGAGGCGCGGCATACGTCTGGTCCTTGTCCCGGCATTCCTTCAACGAGACTGAGGGCTCATGGAATTCGTATTCGCCGAACTCCACGGCGTAGTTACCCGTGTAGTCCTCGATAGGGTTGATGTCTTCGATGGTCTCTTTGAGTCCCTTCGTCTTGAACCAATCGAAGGACTCGGTCTGGACAGCGATCAGGTTGGGAACGTCGAGAATGTGGGGTAATCTGGAGAAGGATTTACGCGGACTGGGAGTCTTCCTTTCGCCCAAAGGGGATCACTCCTCGCATGCCAGGGGTTTTGCACAGGGTTCAACGCGCAACCGGGTATACTAACACGCCCTTTTGCGTGCAACAAGCCCTACCGCCACCGGACGACTATCAGTCCGCCGACAGCCGGGCCCAACTCGAACAGCCGGTCGGGGCGCCGACACAGTCGGCGCCCCGACCGGCGTTCTCTCCTACTTGACCTCGATCTCCGCGCCGACTTCTTCCAGCTGTTTCTTGGTATCTTCGGCCTCGTCCTTGTTGACACCCTGCTTGACCGGGTTGGGCGCGCCGTCGACCAGGTCCTTGGCTTCTTTCAGGCCCAGGCCCGTGAGAGCCCGCACGACCTTGATGACCTGGATCTTCTTCTCTCCGGCAGCCTTGAGGATGACGTCGAACTCAGTCTTCTCTTCTTCCTCGACCGCGGCGGCAGCCGCGCCGGCCGGAGCGGCGGCCATAGCCATAGGCATGGCGGCGCTCACGCCAAATTCCTCTTCTAGAGCCTTGACGAGGGTCGAAAGCTCCAGCACCGACATCTTCTTGATCTCTTCGATGAGCTCCTGAGGGGTCACCTTAGCTCAGCTCCTTCCTATCTCACTCACGTACTTTCGCTACGTACTCTTGAGCCCAAGGGCGCGTCCTAGGCGCGGACCTCAGGCGGCGTTTGCTTTCTGCTCGTGCACCTGACCAAGCACCATGACCAGTCCCCTGATGGGACCGTTCAGGACGCCTACCAGGCCCGTCAGCGGAGCGGCGATCGTGCCGACCAACTGAGCGATGAGCTGCTCGCGGCTCGGCAGGGCGGCCAGCTTCTCCACCTCGGGCGCCGTCAGCATGGAACGCTGCAGCTTGCCCCCGCGGACGGCGGCCTTCTTCTTCTCCTTGATGAAGTCCTGGATAGTCTTGGCCACCCGCACGGGATCGCCATGGCAATAGGCGATGGCCGTGGGCCCTTTCAGGAGCTCGTCCAGACCCTCCACCCCCGCGTCGGCGGCGGCGATCTTGGCAAGGGTGTTCTTCACCACCTTGAGGCTGGCATCGACCTTCGCCAAGCGGGCCCGGAGCTCGGTGGCCTCCGAGAATGTAAGTCCCCGGTAGTCAACGAAGTAGTAGACGTCCGTGGCCTTGAGGTCGGCCGCTATCTCCCTGACCGCTTCGACCTTGTCCGGTCTCGGCATACTGTTTCACCTCCTTCAAGCAAATCGTCCACCTCCGATAGCAGAGGCGGACGATGACGTGAACAGGCTCCAACAAGCCGTTATGTCGGTCTCACTCTGCCTCGGCTGGCGGGTCGGCCCAAAGACCTCACCGCTTCTGCCGCCGTGACGGCACCAGCTGTCTCTGGCGGATAACGACGGGGAGTATACCCCGCTACGCTTCTTCTTCCAACAGGGCCCGGGTCTTGGAGGTGTCCAGGGGGACGCCGGGGCCCATGGTGGTGGTCATGGTGATGCTGCGCAGGTACTTGCCTTTGGCGGCGGCGGGTTTGGCCCGGACGATCTCCCCGAGCACCTCGCTGTAATTGGCCACCAACTGCTCGGCTTCGAAGGACTTCTTGCCCACGATCAGGTGCACGACCCCGAACTTGTCGGTGCGGTACTCCACCTTGCCAGCCTTCATGTCCTGCACGGCCTTGCCCACTTCGAAAGTCACTGTGCCCGCCTTGGGGTTCGGCATGAGACCACGGGGACCGAGCACCCGACCCAGCTTACCCACCACTCCCATCATGTCAGGCGTGGCGATGGCCGCGTCGAAATCGAGCATGCCACCTTCCACCTGGGCGGCCAGGTCTTCGGCGCCCACCAGGTCGGCGCCGGCAGCCTCAGCCTCGGTGGCCTTCTCCCCCTTGGCGAAGACAGCCACTCGTACGGTCTTGCCGGTACCATGAGGCAGCATGACTGTGCCCCGCACCTGCTGGTCGGCGTGACGAGGATTGACTCCCAGCTTGATGTGGGCTTCCACGGTCTCGTCGAAGTTGGCCGTAGTCATGCCCTTCAGCAACTTGGCTGCCTCCAAAGGCGTATAGAAGCGACCCGGCTCGATCGCTTTCTTGGCTTCCTGGAAGCGCTTGGAATCCTTGCTCAACGTACTACCTCCTGGTGGTCAGACGGGCCACGAAGCCCTCCCACCCTCAGGCCCGCCGGTGGCGGGCTCTTGCCAACTTACTCCACTACTGTGACGCCCATGCTGCGCGCCGTGCCGGCCAGGATGTTCATGGCGGCTTCGATGTCGAGCGCATTGAGGTCGGGCATCTTCACCTCGGCGATCTGCCGGAGCTGGTCCCTGGTGATCTTGCCCACCTTCTCCTTACGGGGGTTGCTGGCCCCCTTGGCTATGCCGGCAGCCTGGCGGATGAGGACCGCGGCCGGTGCGGTCTTAAGGACGAAGGTGAAAGAACGGTCTTCATAGACCGTCAACTCCACGGGAACCACCTGGTCGATGCGGTCCTGAGTGGCCGCGTTGTAGGCCTTGCAGAACTCCATGATGTTGACGCCGTGCTGGCCCAAAGCGGGACCCACCGGGGGCGCCGGGCTGGCCTTGCCGCCCACGATCTGTAACTTGACTATCGCCCGTACCTTCTTGGCCACCTTGACTCTCCGTCTCTATCTTTGGGATCCGCGGCCCGACCGACCTAGATCTTCTTGACCTGCTCGAAACCAAGCTCGGTCGGTGTGTCCCTTCCGAAGATGGACACCATGACCTTCAACTTGCTCTGCTCGATATTGACCTCGGACACTTCCCCCGTGAAGTCGGTGAGAGGCCCGCTCACCACCCGCACCTGGTCACCTACCACGAACTCCGCCTTCGCTTTGGGTTTCTCTACCGTGGAGGTGTGCAGGATGCGGTCGACCTCCGAGGGCATGAGCGGGGTCGGCTTGTTCTCCGATCCCACGAAACCGGTGACCCCGGGAGTGTTCTTGACAAGTGACCAGGAGTCATCGGTGATGATCATCTTGACCAGCAGGTAGCCCGGGAAGATGCGCTTCTCCACCTGCACCTTCTCGCCGCCTTTCGTCTCCACCACCTGCTCGGTCGGCACGACGATCTCTTCGAAGTACTGCGCCTGGTTCATCGACTGGATGCGGTGCTCCAAGTTCGCGCGGGCCTTATTCTCGTGGCCCGAGTACGTGTTGATGACGTACCACTTTGCATCCATGGCTGTGATGGCTCCCGGCGGTGTTGGACTGGAGTCCGTGGATCAGCCCAGCCCGACGACTTGCACGAGCGCGTTCCAGATGAAGTCGAACACCCCGATATACACGGCGGCTATGATGACGGCGATGATGACCACCCCGGTGGACTGCAGCAGTTCCCTGCGCGGCGGCCAGGTGACCTTGCTCATCTCGATCTTGACTTCGCGCAGGAATGTGCGGATACGGCCGTGAGGCTTGGTGCTCACGGTCCCCCGTGGAGCCGACGACGGACGCACGGCCGCGAGCCGCGAAGACGCGCTCTTCTTGGCCCCGGCCTGCTTGGACGGAGCCTCGCTCGCTGATTTGTCGCTCACTATCTTTGCCATCGTCTCTACTCTTACTTGAGGGGAGGAGTGGCAGGGCAGGAGGGATTCGAACCCCCAACATCCGGTTTTGGAGACCGGCGCTCTACCGTTGGAGCTACTGCCCTACGCCTAGCCTTGTCCCGATGCCGGACTATTTGGTCTCCTTGTGGGCCGTCACCGTATCGCACCACTTGCAGTACTTGCGCAGTTCGATCCGTTCGGGGTCGTTGCGCTTGTTCTTCATGGTCGTGTAATTACGGCGCTTGCATTCTTGGCAGGCCATCGTTACCCGTACCCGCATTACTTCACCACTCCCTAGTCATTAAACGCCCGTGCATGCTACCACAAACACAGGTAGCGGCGAGAGGACTCGAACCTCTGACACGCGGATTATGATTCCGCTGCTCTGACCGACTGAGCTACGCCGCCCCGTCATGGAGCCCCCACTCGGATTTGAACCGAGGACCCCTTCCTTACCATGGAAGTGCTCTGCCAACTGAGCTATGGAGGCCCGTCGCGCCGGCTCCCCGCCGGCCGCTACTCCGGCCACAGCCACCGGCGGATCGTGATGGTGGGGGGGGGAGGATTTGAACCTCCGTAGGCTGCGCCGACAGATTTACAGTCTGCTCCCTTTGGCCACTCGGGCACCCCCCCACGCGTGAACCCCACGCGGAGGCGAACTCGCATGATACCCAAACGATAGGGTCATTTCAAGAAAGGCCGGGGCTCCGGCAACGCCCGGAGCCCCGGTTTCGGCAAGATCCTTCTTCGGGGGTCAGGCGGTCTCTGGTTCGACCTTCGGCTTTCCGATCAGATAGCGGTACAGCAATCCTCCGACTGCGCCGCCGATGATGGGGGCTACGATGAACAACCAGAGCTGGGAGAGAGCCCAACTGCCCTGGAAGATGGCCGGCCCGATGCTCCGAGCCGGGTTGACCGAGGTGCCGGTCACAGGGATGCAGATCAAGTGGATGAGGGCCAGGGTGAGGCCGATGGCAAGCGGGGCGAAACCCTTGGGGGCACGTGAGTCCGTCGTCCCCATGATGACGAAGATGAAGATCAGAGTGAGTACGAACTCGGCGACGAAACCAGCCGCCAGACTGTACCCTCCCGGGGAGTGCTCCCCATAGCCGTTCGAGGCG
The DNA here is from genome assembly GCA_963713545.1 of uncultured Actinomycetes bacterium. Lineage (GTDB taxonomy): Bacteria > Actinomycetota > Thermoleophilia > RBG-16-64-13 > RBG-16-64-13 > CAVPLM01. The sequence goes on from CAVQME010000001.1 coordinate 163,892, forward strand.
AAACGGTCGGCAGCGGAGAAACCATCCACTCCGCTCGCGATGACGAAGAGCACCGCGGCGGCCACGATGGCCCCGATCACCTGAGCCACCATATACGGGCCGACATCCTTGCCGGGGAAGCGCTTGCCCAGCCACAGCCCGAAGGTCACGGCCGGGTTGAAATGGCCTCCGGACACGTGACCCACAGCATAGGCCATGGTGACCACGGAGAGGCCGAACGCAAGTGCTATCCCCAGAAAGCCGATACCAAGCTCTGGGAAGGCGCCTGCCAGGACGGCGCTCCCGCAGCCTCCCAGTACGATCCAGAACGTGCCGAAGAACTCGGCTATCAAGCGTTTGGCCATGCCCACCTCCTACTCCCGAGTTTCCCTTCGCCGGTCGCCGCCCACCCGCGGTGCCCCGCCGGGACTCGGCTCTCCCTCGGCGGAGGTTGCGAACGCACAAACCCGGCGGCCGTAACCTACTTATGCGCGCAAACCTGCCAGAATCCTTTGTGACCGCCGCCCAGACCGGGTCGACGGCGGGCGTGAGCGTGTCTATGATGGTGCGGATCGGATGCCTGCATCGGAAACGCGGATAGGAATCGCAAAGAGAGCAAAGGCCGGGAGATCCCCATGCCCAGAGAACTTCGCGTGCGCGCCGTCCACCAGGGTGGCATGCACTTCCTCGCCGATACCGGCGAGCACTCGGTGCGCCTCGATTACCCCCTGCAACCAGGCGCGACTGCGGGCCCCACCCCTTTGGAGATGCTCCTTGCCAGCCTGGCCGCGTGCGCAGGCGGGACCCTGGCGATGCTGCTCCGCCGGGCGGAAGCGGCTCCCACCGGTCTCGAGGTCGAAGCCCGGGGGATACGCAGGGACGAACACCCCACCGTTCTCACCGACATCGATCTCGAGTTCGTGGTCCGCGGCCCCGGCCAGGACCCGGAAGTGGTCGCGCGGAGCCTGCGCATGGCAGAGGAACAGCTCTGCCCCGTCTGGGCCATGCTGAAGCCGGGGACGACCATCAGGTCGTCGTTCCGGATCGTGGAAGACTAGCTGCGCACCCGGGGTACGGTGATGCTGGCCTCTTTCAGAAAGAGGACCTGTGCGTCATCGCCCTGCCTGGCCAAAGCTGCGTCAACGGCTGCCTGCACACCGGCGAAGGGGGTCATGAACATGGCCCGCACGTCCTCGTCCGGGAGCGAGGTCACCGCCCAGATCTCCGCCCGTTCGAGGACCGCTGCGATGCGCGTGGCCTGGTGTGCACCCAGCCGGTACCCCTCTTGACCGGCGCGCTCGAGAGCCTCCGCGGGCGACCCGGCCCCCGCCAGTATCTCGAACAAGATCTGGTTCTCCCCCAGACCGAAGGGGCACTCGGACACCAGAATGAGGACGCCCCCGTCTTTGACGGCCAGTGCCCCGCTCTGGAGAACTTTGTAGGTCTGATAGAAATTGCAGTCCATCGGGTGGGTCGCGACGGCTACCACGATCTCGATACGCCGCTCTATGTCGAGGACGAACTGCTTGTCGGCCACCGCGACAGCCTGGCGGAAGGTGTCGTCCAAAGAGCCGGCGGCGGCGAAGCCCATGCGGTGCTCCTTGTCGAGCACCAGTTGGATGGAGAAGACCTGTTTGCCCGCAGTGCCCACAGCCGTCGCTTCCTCGAGATCCTCGTGCACGGGGTTTCCTCCCAAAACGAGGGTCTCAGAGCCGGCCTGCATCGTGAGCTTGTGGTTGGCCCAGACGGTCTCGTGCCCGGCTAGTCCGGGGAACAACGACTTGCGCCCGCCCGTGTAACCGGCGAAGTAGTGCGGCTCTACGGAGTTGATGAGGAGTACGCTCCGGGCCTCCGCCAGGAGTCGGTTGACCCAGATCTCGGTGCCACGCGCGGTCCGGCCGAGGTGCACGAGCCTATCGGTGTCCTTGGCGTCGTGGCAGAATATGCGGTCTAAATGGGAGCGGGCAAGGTCCGGGCCGAAGATGTGCTCGATCTCAGCGGGAAGCGCCACCCTGTGGGTCCCCGTGGCGATAACGTACGCCAGTCGGTTGCCCGGTGCCGCCAGCCAGACTTCCAGATCGGCTTGCAGCACGCGCAGGACTTCGGCCGACGGCGTGGGCCGGGTAGCGTCGTTCACCACCACGAGGAGCGGCGACGGTGCCCTAGCCAGGAACTGCTTGAAGTCTCCCTCAGGCCGCCCGATCGCCGCTCTCAGTATCCCGTCCGGATCCTCCGCCGTCCCAACGTTCGCGCCCAGAACGCCGGCCACTCGGCCGGACTCAAGCTCCACGCGAGCCGTTCCGGTCCCCCAGGGCACGTCGACCCGCATACTCACCTTCCTCCTCCGCCGGTGGCTCGGTCAGGGCCCAGCCTAGCGCAGACGTCTCTCCTGCGGCAAGCACCGAGGCTGCGGTTTTTCGGTAGAATCCGGCCACGGACACTTCGATCGGAGGGACGGTCGCCGCGATGGAACACTACAGCTACAGCATCTCTCCCGAGATATTCGCCCGTTTTCCTGGATACGTCAGGGGAGTCGTGATCGCTCACGACGTTGACAACAGCCCCTCTCCGCCGGAATTGGTGCAGATGCTGCGGGAAGCCGAGGAGTCGGTGCGCACCCGCGTGAACCTCGAGCAGATAGCTGAGGAGCCGCGCATCAAATGCTGGCGCGAGGCGTACCGGGCTTTTGGGGCGAAGCCCGCTGAATTCCGCTCGTCCGTGGAAGCCATGGCCCGGCGGGCGCTCCGTGGGGACGAGTTGCCGGCGATCAATGCGTTGGTCGACATAGGCAACGTGATGTCCCTACGCCACCTCATCCCGGCCGGCGGGCACGCGATCGACCTCCTGAACGGCGACATCGAACTTCGCTTCGCCACCGGCGACGAGGACTTCGTGCCCTTCGGCTCGCAAGAGGTGGAGCATCCTCTTCCGGGGGAGGTGGTCTTCGTCGAAGGGAACACCGTCCTTACTCGCCGCTGGACGTGGCGGCAGGGCAATCACACGCTGACCCTTCCAGAGACCAGGGCCATCGAGTTCAACGTGGACGGACTGCCCCCCGTCACTCGGGCCGAGATCGAGACGGCGTGCGTCGAGGTGGCCGAATTGATCCAGCGTCTCTGCGGGGGGACCAGCCGCGTCGACTACCTGACGGCCGAGACTCCCCGGATCTCTCTGGCACCATAGGGGTGCCGCGTCGGCCTGTCGCGCGGCCGCCGAGCCTGCAACTTGTTCTTACTCCACCGCTTCGACGACGGTCGCTATGCCCTGGCCTCCGGCGATGCACAGCGTGGCCAGTCCGTAGCGGGTCCCTCGCTTCTTCATCTCGTGGAGAAGGGTCGTGAAGATCCTGGCCCCGGAGCATCCCAGCGGGTGTCCCAGGGCGATCGCTCCACCATTTACGTTGAGGTCGGCCATACGGTCGCCTATGCCCAGCTCCTTGATGACCGATAAGGCCTGGCCGGCGAACGCCTCGTTGAGCTCGATGAGGCCCATGTCGTCAAAGGTCAGGCCGGCGCGCTCGAGGGCCTTGCGGCTGGCCGGGGCTGGTCCGATGCCCATGATCTCCGGCGGCACTCCTGCCACCGCCATGCCTCTGATAACCACCATCGGTTTGAGGCCTCTTCGTGCCGCCTCTTCCGCCGACATGACCACTGTGCAGGCCGCACCGTCGTTACGTCCCGAGGCGTTCCCCGCGGTGACGGTGCCTCCATCCTTGAACACTGCGGGTAGCGCGGCCAACCCTTCCAGGGTGCTCTTGCGCGGGTGCTCGTCGGTGTCGAACACCAGCGGAGCGCCTTTGCGCTGCGGGATCTCCACCGGCACGATCTCGTCCTTGAACCTGCCGGACTCGATGGCCGCGAAGGCCCTGTTCTGGCTCTGGAGGGAGAAGGCGTCCTGCTCCTCCCGGCTGATACCGTATTTGACCGCCAGGTTCTCTGCTGTGAGGCCCATGGTCAGGTTGCCGTAGACCTCGTAGGGCTGGGAGCGCGGCTGGCTCTCGGTATTGGAATCCACGAGCACGGCATTGCCGGCCCCATACCCATACCGGGCGCCTCTCAAGTAATAGGGGGCCTTGCTCATGTTCTCAACGCCGCCGGCTACCACGATGTCGGCCTGACCGATCATGATGCTTGCCGCCGCATTGTGGACGGCCTGGAGGCCGGAACCGCACTGGCGCATCACCGTGTAGGCCGGAACCTCTACCGGCAGACCCGCTTTCAGCGAAGCCACTCGGGCCAAGTTGGCGGCGTCGGCGCTCTGCTTGGTCTGCCCCAAGATGACCTCGTCGACGGCCTCAGGCTCCACCTGGGCCCGAGCCAGGGCTTCCTTGATCACCAGCTTTCCGAGGTCCTCCGGCTCGACGTCCTTGAGTCCTCCGCCCAGCCTACCCACCGCCGTTCTTACGGCGCTTACGATCACTACTTCGTTCATGAGACCTTTCCTGGGTCGTTTTTCGATCAGCTCACTGGATCGAGGATGATCTCGCCCAGATCGACATCTTTCTGCGTGACTACATCGAACTCCCGCGGCACGTAGCCGGCCAGCTCCACCCGCACCTTGTAGGCCGTGTTCTGCTCCAGGCCTTCGAACTCGAAGTCGCCGTAACTGTCGGAGCGCGTCTCCCTTTTCGCGCCGCCGGCCTCCAGCATCACGAGGACTCCCTCGGCGCACTCGCCCGGCTCGTCCCGCCGGACGACCTCGCCGGCGATGAAGCGTTTCGGGATGCCCACGTACTTGACCAGCGGAGCCGTGTCGTACTCGGGGTGGTAGATCTCGGCCTCCAGCGCGGCCGACAGCTTGGCTATCTCGCTGGTGGGGTCGTCCAAGTCGCCGAACACCAGGGCGCCCGTGGGACAGGACTCCACGCAGCGCGGCACCTTCTCGCCTTCATCCAGCCGATGGGCGCACAGGGTGCATTTCTGGGGTATCTCGAGATCCTTGTTCCAGAAGACCACCCGGTACGGACAGGCGTTCACGATCGCCTTCTGGTCCTTCGACCTGACAGGATCGATCAGCACGATGCCGTCTGGGCGACGATACACGGCCTCATCGGCGGCAACGTCCATGCACGGCGCCGTTTCACAGTGCAGGCAGGGGAGCGGGACATAGTCGAGCTTGGGCTTGGGGTAGCTGCCTCGCTCGATCTCTCTGATCTGCATCCAGAACTGACCGTCGAGCGGCTGGGGGGCCGAATAAGGGCTGTAGTCGTTGTCGTAGTATTCATCCCGGCAGGCCAGGAAGCAGTTGTGGCAACCGCTGCACTTGGTCACGTCGATGAGCAGGCTCAGGCGCGCCATGATCTCAGCCCTCCCATTTTTCGATCTCGATGAGGCACGAATTGGGCGTCATTCCCGGCGCGTTCTTGGAGGTCATGCGCGACGGGGTGAGCATGCTGACGCACCCGCCTTTGTCCATGGAGTCCGCCTGGCCTGGGATCAGGGGATCGTAGAGGGCCGACGAAGCGTAGGAGTGGACGATGCCGGGACGGACGCGTCCGGTGACCACCGCGATGCAGAGCACAGAAGCGCGGTCGTTGTAGAGACGGACGATGTCGTGGTTGTTGATCCCCCGCTTGGCGGCGTCCTCGGGGTTGAGGCGGGCCGGCCACCAGGCGTAGCCGTCCTTCTTGATCCGGTGACCGGGTATGTCGTTCAGCCAGTCGGTGTGCTTGTCGTAGTGGCAGTGGAACGTGAACCGCGGGTGAGGGGAGAGGAGCTGCAGCGGGTATTTCTCGAAGAGCTCGGTAGTGTGGTGCCCTTCCCAGCTGGGGATGTAGCGCGGCACCACCGGCCGCTCGTCGTCGTCGGGGAAGTACTGTTTGAGGCTCACCGACTCGAACTCGATCTTGCCGCTGAAGGTGCCCAGCTCACCGCTCTTCTCGGTGAGGCGCTTGGGGTTGCCCAGATCCGGAGTGTCACAGGGCCGCCCCTCGTAGAACCAGCGCATGCCCGGCGTCGGCTTGTAGTCGTCGTTGATGTTGATGATGTGATAGCCCTTACGGTTGAACTCCTCCCAGCTGATGTCTTTGGGCAGGTCGGAGATATCGAAGAAGGCTTTGACCCAGTCGACCTCAGTCTTGCCGCCGTCGGTGTACTCGTCTCTCAGGCCCATCTTCTCGAAGATGAGCGCGAAGATCTCGTAGTCCGACTTGGATTCCCACAGGGGCTCGATGCATTTCTGCTCGCGCACTATGACCCGGTAGTCGCACCCGCTGCTGGCGTGAACTGTGTAGCCATTGATGGCAGCCCACTCGCCCATGTCGTCGCGCTCGAAGTTGGTGCAGGCCGGGAGGATGACGTCGGCCATACGGGTCTCGCTGTTGTACCAGATGTCCTGGTTGACCACGAACTCGAGCTTGGGACTCTGGTACATCCGCACCCACTTGGTGGTGTCGCTCATGGTGCCGATGAACGAGCCACCGTAGCGGTACCACAACTTGATCTCGGAATAGCCCTCCATGGGGTAGTCGAAATGCATGAACTGCTGCTCCAGGCTCCGGCCGCAGAAACCTTCCCCATACCACTCCACCGGCGGGTCCAGGATCGCCTCGGGCACAGTCAGCCGCCACAAGCGCTGTTTGGTCGTGTTCACCGGGATGTACTTGCACGCCTTCGTAGACATGGATATGCGGGCTTCCGGCTCGCCGTAGCTGGGGACCCACCGGGTGGTGTCGGACGGCGCCCCCATGGTCGTGCCCCAGATGCTGCGGCCCGGGGCACCCAGCCCCTGCATGGCCTGCAGAAGCACCATCATGCGGGCCCATTCGGTGCCGTAGGCTTCCCGGCAGGCGCCGCCTTCCCCTCCGCGCGAGCCGCCCGACAGGATCGTGCGCTTGGCGGCCCATTCGCGAGCGAGGGTGCGGATCACGCGGGCTTCGATGCCACACTCCTCGGCAGCCCACTCAGGCGTCTTGGGCTGACCGTCGACCTCGCCCACGACGTACTTCCTGAACTCCTCGAACCCGATGGTGCGGTTCGCGACGTAGTCCTTGTTGTAGGTGCCCTCGGTGATCCAGACGAAAGCTATGGCCATGGCCATGGCAGTGTCGGTGCCCATCCGCGGGGTGATCCACTTACCGCCCATGACGGCGTTGGTGTAGTTGTAGAAGGGGTCGATGAAGACCATCTTGACGCCCTTCTCCTTGAGCCACTGGCGCCATAGAGCGGAGTCCTGGCCGGAATAGGTGCCGCGGGTGCTATCTGGGTCGTTCGACCAGTAGACGATCATCTCCGCGTTCTGCAGGGCGTCGCCCAGCATGTCGTAGGGCTCAGGCATGCCCAGCCGCCAGAAGAAGCCGTAACTGTGCGTAGCTCCCCAGTGCCACCCCTCCCAGCTGTCGGGGTTGTCCAGTACCGGAGTGCCTTCCATCATGTTCAGAAAACGGGCGAAGGGTCCCATCTTGTAGCCGACGATGCCCCAGTTGTGGTGGGAGGAGGTCATGCCGCTGATGGCCGACCCGCCATAGGTATCTTTGACCCGCTTGAGCTCGCTCGCCACCAGGGTCGCGGCCTCGTCCCAGGAGATTCGCTCGTAGCGTGACTTGCCCCTGTTCTGAGGATTGCGCTCGCCGTTCGGATCGAAGTCGACCCGTTTCATGGGGTACTTGATGCGCTCGTCGGAATAGATCCGGCGGCGTTCGGCGTGGATGTAGGGTGAGAGGGTGACTTTCTTCGGAGGCGAGTAGCTCTTGCCCCCGGCCTCGATCACCCAGGGCTTCATGTCTTTCTCGTCCACCACCAAGGGACGGACCCTCGTGATCTTCCCGTCCTTGACGTAGACAGAGACCGGCCCGCTGTTGGTGCAACTCGCGAAAACCTTTTCAGCCATGAATCATCCGCTCCCTTGAGATTGGCGGTGGTCGGCGGTCCACATTTGGCAAAACGATATCTCGATATTGGCGAGCAATACTGTTAATATCGTAGAGTAGGCATGGGGCATTTGCAAGGCACACGCTCATTATAGAGGTCGGTTCCAATCGACAGGGGAGACATGAGCACGACTACAGATGCGCGGGAAACCGACCCCTTCCAGGTCAGAGCGCTCGCAAGGGGGCTTTCGATCCTCTGCCTCTTCGATGTAGACCATCGCGAGTGGACCATCGACGAGATGGCCGAGCAGACCGGCCTCGTGCGCATGACAGTCTATCGCATGGTGCGGACGCTCGAATCGATGGCCTTCCTTGTCCGCGACGCCACGACCAACCGTTACCGCCTCGGTCCGGCGGCGCTCGCCATGACCTACGTGTCGGACGATCAATCGGAGTTCATAGAGGCGGCCCGGCCGTACCTCGAGTCGCTCGTGCAGACGACCGGAGAATCGGTCACGCTGGCCGTTGAGGTGGACGGTTTCCCGGTATGCGTCGACATTGTCAACACGACACGCCCCTTCCGACGGAGAACGGCCCCGGGTCGTATCCTCGGCGATATCGCTTCGGTCCACAGCAAGATCTTCGCCGCGCTCAGAGCCCCGGAAGAGCGGGAGACGATACTTACCAAGACCTATCCCCAGTTGACCCCGAACAGAGTCACCGATCCGAGGGAGCTGGCGCAGGAACTGGACCAGATCGCGAAGGAGAACGTGGCAGTGGACATCGAGGGGCTCTACCCGGGCATCTGTGCGGTGGGCGCCCCGGTGCGCGATCAGTTGGGCGAGGTGATAGCCACCATCTCGGTCGTAGTCCCGTCAGGGCGGTTCGGAACGGCTGAGCGCGCCCTGTGTACCGAGGCCGTCAAAGCCTCTGCCGCCTCGTTTTCGGCTTACCTGGGCTGGAACCCAGCCGCTTCCGGACAGACGCGATGAGCGGACGAGATGCTAACGATCACTGTTGGGGCCGGTGCTGCCCCGTGTGACACGGGGTCCGGCCTCTTGATTATTCCGGGTCGTTAAGGTAGTAAGGGGGATGGGGGCCCTCGCAAGCGAACCGCTCCGAGTACGCTTACCACTGACGAACGAAAGGACGACGATTGCGATGACGGACGAGGGACGCAAGAAGGTCGATGTAAGCGTCGATAAGACAACGATCAAGAACTTGGCGATGGGCGGCCTGCTCGGTGGCGGCGGAGAGTGCTTCGTCGACGTCAAAGACGGCAAAGCCGTCCGGATCAGACCCTTCAAGTACGACTGGAAGTACGACTACGACAAGCTGAACCCGTGGAAGATCGAACGTAACGGTGAGACCCTGGGTCCCCTGCCCAAAGCTCTGCCCGCGCCCTTCTCGCTCGCATATAAGAAGCGGACCTTCTCCCCGAACCGCATCAAGTTCCCCATGAAGCGGGTCGACTGGGACCCCGACGGCGAGAGGAACCCGCAGAACCGGGGCAAGAGCAAGTACAAGAGGATCTCCTGGGACGAGGCCACCGACCTCATCGCAGCCGAGATCAGGCGGATCCACAAGGAATACGGGCCGCTCGCCATCCTTGCCCAGGGTGACGGTCACGGCGAGAACAAGACCATCCACACGCCCCACGGCCACCAGGCGCGGCTTCTCGACATGATGGGCGGCTTCACCCAGCAGGTCCGTAACCCGGACAGCTGGGAGGGCTGGTATTGGGGCGCCAAGCACGTCTGGGGCCAGGGCTTCCAGGGCATGATGTCTCCGGCCCAGAACCTCATCAAGGACATCTCCGAGAACTGCGACATGGTCCTCAAATGGGGCTGCGACGAGGAGACCACCCCCTGGGGATTCACAGGGCAGTACGCCAGCCGGATCTCCCAATTCTGGACCCGGGCCGGCATCAAGCAAGTCTACATCTGCCCCGACCTCAACTATGCCGCCGCCGTTCACGGCGACAAATGGATCCCGGTGCTGCCCAACACCGACGCGGCTCTCCAGTTGGCCATAATCTATGTGTGGCTCACCGAGGACACCTGGGACAAGGAGTACGTCGCCACCCACGCGGTCGGCATGGACAAGATCGCCGACTACGTCCTCGGTAACGATGAAGAAGGCATTCCCAAAACCCCCGAGTGGGCTTCGAAGAGATGCGGGGTGCCCGAGTGGACCATCAAGGCCCTCGCCCGGGCGTTCGCCAAGAACACCACGTCGATCATCCACTACTTCGGTGGCTCGGCTTTCAGGGGCCCGTACTCGCACGAACCGGGCCGGCTGGAATGCGTCCTCCTCGGCATGCAGGGCCTTGGCGGCCCGGGTGTCCACCAGTGCCAGATGACCTACTTCGGCATGCCGAGGGCGGAGGGACTAGGCAGCGTGCGCTTCTTCAACCCCGAACTGCCGGAGCGCCTCACGAAGCCCTGCTGGACCACGGTCCACGCCTGGGGCCCGCAGCTCATCCCCAAGACCCTCATCCAGGACGCCATCCTGAAGGCCCCGCTGGTCTTCTACGGCAGCGGCGGCCAGGAGTGCCAAACCGAGGAGCAGTTCGACCGCTACACCTATCCCATCGCGAAGGAAAAGGGCGGCGTCCCCATCCACATGATCTGGACCGACACGCCGTGCCGCATCACCTGCTGGAATCACGGCAACTGGACCATCGAGGCCATGAAGGACCCGAGCATCGAGTTCGTCCTCGCCCAGCACCCGTGGCTCGAGAACGACTGCCTCTACGCCGACATCATCCTACCGGCCAACACCACCCTCGAGGTCGAGGACATCGTCACCACGGTCCGGCAGGGCCCGCATTTCGCAAGCGTCTCGATCCAGGAGCAGTCCGTCCTCCCCATCGGCGAGTCGAAGAGCGACTACGAGATCGTGCTGGCGGTCGCCGACAAACTGGGCATGACCGAGGAGTTCACCGGCGGTCTCTCCACCCTCGACCTGCAGAAGCTGGTCTTCGACGCCATGAAGATGGACAAGCTCACCACCTGGGAGGACTTCTACGAGAAGAAGACCTACGTGTACGCGACCGCTCACGACTGGGAGCAGGACCCGCCCGGCTTCCGCCTGTTCTACGAGGACCCGAAAGCCAATCCACTCAAGACCCCGAGCGGCCTTCTCGAGTTCTATTCAGAGCGTTTGGCGCAGCACTTCCCCGACGACAAAGAACGCCCGCCGTTCCCGAAGTGGGTCCCGAAGGGCATCACGCACGACGAGGATCTTTCGAGCGAGCGGGCCGACATGTTCCCCTTGCTTCTCATGTCCAACCACCCGCGCTGGCGCACCCACGCTCAAGGCGACGATATCAGCTGGGCCAGGGAGACTCCCACCGGCAAGGTCCTGGGCTTCGACGGCTACAGGTACGAGCCCATCTGGATCAACCCCATCGACGCCGAGGCCCGCTGCATCAAAGACGGCGACGTGGTCAAGATCTTCAACGAGAGGGGCATCGTGCTCGTCGGCGCGCGTGTGTGGGAGAGGATCAGGCCCGGCGTGGTCTACGTGGACCACGGTGCTCGCCATGATCCCCTGGTCCCGGGCAAGGTGGACCGGGGCGGGGCCATCAACACGATCGCTCCGAACGGGCTCACCTCAAAGAACGCGTGTGGCCAAGCCACCAGCGGCTACCTGGTCGACGTGCAGAAGGTCAAGAACGAGGAATGGGAAGCATGGCGTAGGGACTACCCCGAAGCTTTCGCCAGGGAATACGACCAAGGCGCCGGACTGCGCTTCGACGCCTGGATCGAAGGAGGCAGGGACTAGATGAAGGTATTCGTTATTGACGTCGGCCTCTGCGTGGGCTGCTACGCCTGCCAGTTCGTCTGCAAGGACGAGCACGTCGGCAATGACTGGTCGCCGATCGCCAAGCCCCAGCCCGACACCGGCCAATTCTGGATGCGGTTGGACGAACACATCAGAGGGACCGTGCCGAAAGTCGAGATGCACTACGTCCCTAACCCCTGCATGCACTGCGACGACCCGCCCTGCATCCCGCCCTGTCCGATCGAGGGCGCCATCTACAAGCGAGACGACGGCTTGGTCGTCATCGACTCGGTGAAGTGCACCGGCTGCCGGTTGTGCGTCGACGCCTGCCCGTATGACGCCATCTACTTCAATGACGACCTGAACCTCGCCCAGAAGTGCACCGGCTGTGCCCACCTGCTCGACGGCGGCGAGTGGAAGATCCCCAGGTGCGCAGATGCCTGCCCCACCCTTGCCATCAAGTTCGGCGAGGAGAGCGAATTCGCGGCCGAGATCGCCCAGGCCGAGGTGTTGAAGCCCGAGCTCGGAGCCAAGCCCCGGGTCTACTACTTGAACATTCCTAAGAGGTTCGTCGGCGGTACGGTGTACGACCCGGCTCAGAAAGAGGTGGTCATCGGCGCCACCTGTACCCTCACTGCAGTGAAGGGCGGCCCGGCCCTGACCGCCACCACCGACTACTTCGGTGATTTCTGGTTCAGGGGATTGGCCGACGGCACGTATAAGCTGACCATCTCGGCCAAGGGATTCGCCGATAAGACCTTGGCTGACATCAGCACTGAGAAGGACGTCAATCTCGGCGACATAGCGTTGACCAAGTAACAATGCTCGTCGGGCTCAGGCGCCTGGGCCCGACGAGATCGGCAGAACCACCGGGGCCCCCGCCGCAGAAGCGGCGGGGGCCCCGGTCTTCCCTATGAGAGGGGGCAAACGGGTTCCCCGGAAGAGTCGCGCAGGCTTTTGCGCGCAGCTGGAGGGGGATCCGTTTGCCCCCTATCTTCTAACCCCAGGCGGCCCCCAGATGGCCCACGCCGGCGGCGAAGGCGTCGACGATATGGACGCCTCCGTCGGCCAGCACGGTCGAGCCGGTCATGAAGCCTGAGTCGTCGCTCGCCAAGAACACGAAAACACCCGCGATGTCGGGCGGGTCGCCTATCCGATGCAGGGGGACGTTCGTGCGCACCTTGTCGAAGACTCCGTCCATGTCGGTGTTCAAAAGTTCCGCCAGGGGTTTGAAGTTCATCTCCAGCATGCTCGTACGTATGGGGCCAGGGCAGACGACGTTGCAGCGCACGTTATGCTTGCCGTAGTCGAGCGCCACCTGCTTGGTCAGATGAATGATCCCCGCCTTGGTGGTGCAGTAGGCCGGCGCGCCCGGTACGGCCACCACTCCTGCCAGGGAGGATACGTTGACGATCGAACCTCCACCGCCCTCGATCATCTTCGGGATCGCCGCTTTCATCATGAGGAACGGCCCGGTGAGATTGACCTCCAGCTGCTGGCGCCACACCGCCGGGTCCAGTTCGACGACGTTCTCGTTCATCTCGATCGCCGCGTTGTTCACGAGGACGTCCAGGCGGCCGCTGAAGCCGAGGGCTGCCTCGACCATCTTCTGCGCGTTCCCGTCTTCCGAGACATCACCGCTGAATACGGTCACGCTCCCGGCGGGCAGTGCGTCTGCGACTGCCTGCAACATCTCCCGGCGCCGGCCGGTGATGCAGACCTTTGCCCCCTCTGCGACGAAGCGCTCCACGACGGCCCGGCCGATGCCGGTGCCACCCCCGGTGATGAGGGCCACCTTGCCTTCGAGCTGCATCTCTCCACTCCCCTCGTCTGTTGAAGTGCCTGCGGTCGGGCCGCCCCGTGGGCGACGGAGCCTAGTGCCTATTCCTTTGGCGGATCGCCGTCGAACCCGCCGCTCGGATTCAAGAAGATCTTGCCGGGTTCGCCTGGCAGTGGCGTGAACCAATCGGGGCAGCTGTGCGGGAACAGCAGTCTCGCCTGCCAGTGGAGGGCGAAATCCTCAGCCTTCACGTCGCCATAGTACTTGTTCATGCCCTCCACCAGCTCAGCGCCGTTCGTGGCGGTGCCGTAGACCTCGTCGTAGACATCCAGATAGCGGAGAGACCAATCGACACAGTCTGTGTAGGTGCGAGACGTTTCTTCCTGGACCTCCTCGAGGATTCGCAACTTGGCCTCGTCGTGATGCCCGGGGATGACTACCCGCGGGTCGAAATCCAGCAGCTGGCGGATCGAGGTCCTCCACCTCACCCGCCGCTCCACGTTACTCTCGATCGGCCACAGGTTGCAGTCGTGGAAGGCCACATCCGTCGCGCATGCGACTCCTATCGAGGGGACCCAGACCACGGAGTTGTTTATGCTGTCGCCCTCCCAGCCGTCTGAGAACAGCAGCTCCTCGCCCTCCAATTCGAGACGAGGATCATGGAGCGGCATGGGGATCGTCGTCTTGGTGGGGATGTCGGGACCGAAACGGTCGATGGCCCACATGTCGACTTTGTCACTTGAGGTGAACACCACGTCCCTGACTACGCTGGGCAAGGCCACGATCTTGGCTTGAGGGAAGGCGTGTTGTAGCACGCCCAGGCCGAAGTGATGATCAGGGTGGAAGTGCGACACGTAGATATGGGTGAGGTTCTTCCTCATGGGGATGATCTGGGCGACCATCTTGTGAGTGTCGCTGAGGAGCTGGGAGGCGTCTATCAGAATCGCGTCCTTCTCCCCGTAGAAGAGCGTGGAGTTGCTGTTGAAGCCCAGATAGCTATGCAGAAACACCTTGTATTTGAGTGGCACGCTCGCTCCCTTCTTGACGGCGGATCCTGGCGGCGGCGCCGCGCTGAGGCTACCGGCTTCGAATCCTTTCCGGTAAGCGCACAGATGCTAACGACCTAGAGAACAGCCTGCTCATGCCTCGTAAGGCGTGTACCCGATACCCACTCCCTCGGAGACCGATCGGTTCACCAGTTTGCCCTTGTGCACATTGAGCCCCTTGCGCAGAGGCACGTCGGCCTGTAGCGCCGCCTTGTATCCCAGGTTGGCCAGCTTGGACACGTAGGGGAAGGTGGCGTTGGTAAGGGCGAAGGTGGAAGTACGAGAGACGCAGCCCGGCAGGTTGGCCACGCAGTACATGGTCACTCCATCGACCGTGAAGACCGGGTCCTCGTGGGTGGTGGGCACCGCCCCTTCCACGCAGCCGCCCTGGTCGATGGCCACGTCCACGATGACCGAGCCCTTCCTCATTTGGGCGATCATGTCCCTGGTGACCACCTTCTTGGCTTTGGCTCCGGGGATAAGCAGCCCGCCGATCACGAGATCGGCTCCCGCCACAGCCTCCTCGATGTTGTAGACGTTGGAGGCCAGCACACTGAGACGCCCCTCGAGCACGTCGGCTAGATAGCGCAGCCGGTCCAGGTTGATGTCGAGGATGGTGACGTTGGCACCCATACCCAGAGCCACCTTGGCCGCGTTGATCCCGACCACGCCGCCTCCGATGATGGCCACGTTCGCGGGAGGCGTACCGGGTACCCCGGCGAGGAGCACTCCGCTGCCACCGTTCTCTTTTTCCAGCCAGTGGGCTCCCACCTGGATGGAGAGCTTGCCCGCTACCTCGCTCATGGGGGTGAGCAAGGGGAGAGAGCCGTTATCGAGCTGCACCGTCTCGTAGGCGATGCCGACGATCTCGCGCTCGAGCAAGGCCTGAGTGAGCTCCGGGGCGGGAGCCAAGTGCAGGTAGGTGAAGAGCACCTGGTCTTTTCTAAGGAGGGGATACTCCTGGGGCAGGGGCTCCTTCACCTTCACCACCATCTCTGCCTCGGCAAAGACGGCCTCGGCCGTGGGCCGGAGCTGAGCCCCGGCGCCGACGTACTGGGCGTCGGAGATGCCGGAGCCCTCTCCGGCCGAGGCCTGGATGATGACGGTGTGACCGTCCTCCACCAGGCTCCGCACTCCGGCAGGTACCAGCGCCACCCGGTACTCGTGGTTCTTCACTTCCTTGGGCACACCGACGATCATGCTCTTCCCTTCCTTCTTGACCGATTCGACGGTAGCTGTAGCCGCGACGCTCCGGTCTCCACCAGTTCCCCCCGGATCGGGAGCGAGCTTCTGGCCCCCGACGCCCGGAGGCTCAGACCACCAGCGACGGCTCGATGCCCAGGTCCGCGAGCGTCGCCGGCAGGGCACCTCCCGTCTGTGGATCCCAACCCATAGCCTCGAAGTACCGGTCACGTAGCGCCTCGAACGGGATCTCCTGTCCCGTCGCCGGTCCGACACTGAGCGGCACCTCAAATCTCCTCGGAAGCCGGAAATCGGCCGGGCTGACCCCCTCGCGGTAGTTGAAGGCCTGCCGCAGGGTGAGGATGCGTTTGCCCGCCCTCAGGGCTTCGCTCCAGTCCATGTCCCAACCCGTGACCGGCCGCAAGAGCTCCACCAACGGAGGAGTGTAGAACTGGCCGTAGAGGGCGCAGAGACCGGCCGAGCTAAGCAGCTGCATGTATGCCGCGCCGCGGGCGTAGATATCGCCCTTCTTGTCGTAGTCTCCGTACATCTCACCCGAATCGCCTGGCTGCAGAAGCGGGTCGGACCCCAGCGCAGCCCCCTGCTCGAGCACACCCATGGCCTGCGGTCCCAGATGCTGGGCGGGCTGGGCGTCGCCGATGTAGAACGTGCCGCTGCTGGGGGCCATGCGAGGATCGTGATAGGGGACCGCCCGGCCGGCCACGGTCATCTCGTACTCCTCGCTGCCCCGGCCTATCTGCGCAGCCGCCACCTTGGCGCCGTCGGCCAGCGCCGCGCCCAGGCCTTCCCGTCTCGCCATCTGCCCGATCAAGGCGACCAGGGCCTCGGCGTTGCCCCAGTTGAGTTCCAAGCCCCCTATGTCTTTCGAATCGAGGAGACCGTTCTCATAGCATTCCATCGCGAAGGAGACACTGTTCCCCGCACCCATGGTGTCAAGCCCATAGCGATTGCAGATCTCATTCGCCCGGATGACCGCCTGCAGGTTGTCGTTGCGGCAGCAGGCTCCGAGGGCCGCGAGGGTCTCGTATTCCGGCCGGTGAAGCTCGTCCTGGCTGGCGAACGGGCCGTCGTCGATCTTTATGAGAGCGCCACAGCGGACCGGGCAGGTGCTACAACCATAGGCCTTGAGCTTGAAGACGTCCATATTGGCGCTGTCGAGATTGTTGCAGGTGGGCAGAGCATCGGTGCCGGTGGAGGCCCAGTTGTCCGCGGGGCAGTCGCCGATGGACAGGAGGAAGCTCGTGCCCCCGCCTGTGCCGACGGCCGTGAGCCCTTGGTGGAAGGGGCTGTTCTTGAGGGCCTCGCCGTAGTCCTTGTGGACCAGTTTCAGCCCCGCTTTGTCGGCCACGCCGACGCGAGCGCCCTTGCCGGCGCGGATTGCGATGGCCTTGAGCTTCTTGGAGCCCATGACCGCTCCCACCCCGGAACGGGCGGCGATCCTGCCCTTTTCGTTCACGATCCCGGCAAGAAGGGAAAGCTGCTCGCCCGACGGGCCGATGCAGGAGATCTTCCAATCGCCAGAGTCTCCCAGCGCGGCCTGCAACAAATCGTCGGTCTCATAGGTATCTTTGCCCCAGAGCTGCCCGGCATCCATGAGCCGCGCCTGCCCCGCGTCGATGACCAGGCAAACCGGGCGCTCGGCCGCACCGGTGAAAAAGACTCCGTCGTAACCCGCGGCCTTGAGTTCCGGTCCGAAATAGCCTCCAGAGTTGGAGTCGGCCCACGCTCCTGTGAGAGGTGATTTCGCGGTGACCGTGTATCTGCCCCCACCGTAGACCCCCGTCGCGGTGAGCGGTCCGGTGGTGAAGGCCAGCAGGTTGTCCGGTCCCAGAGGATCGATACCTGCCTTGGTCCGCTCCATCGTTATCCTGACGCCAAGACCGGTGCCGCCGATCCAAGCGCGATAGAAACCCTCATCGGGTACTTCTTCGCGAATGGTGCCGGAGGTCAGGTCGACGAAGAGCAGCTTTCCCGCGTACCCATAAGCCATCAGAGAGCACCTCCCATCTAAGACAGTGAGCCTGCCTACCCCCAGGAACCCGTGATACGCCCTCATCCTAACTGTTCCGCGAGCGCCGCGCAAACGCAGTGAGTGGTCGCAGACGTCTTCCCATGCCCGTGGCGGTCGAGAATCACGCTCCCACAAACGGTATTGTGCGTAACGTTGTGCATTATATCGATATCACTAAATGTGCTTGTATGCTACAATCGGTCTGATTCGATCCGCAAGCGCATTGGGAGATCCCCCTCGAGCGCGTCTCGAGGCGGGGAGCCGCAGACGACAGCCTAGTAGGGAACAGGAGGGGCCGATGGCGAGATGGGGAATGGTTATCAACCTCGCGAAGTGCGTCCGGTGCCATGCGTGTGTGGCCGCGTGCCGGATCGAGCACTTCCTACCGCTTAGAGTGACCTGGCCGAGACTCATCGCCCTCGAGACGGACGACGGCATCACCGTCGACGTGACCACGTACCCGGTCAGATGCAACCAGTGCAAAGAGGCGCCGTGTGTCGACGTCTGCCCTACCGAAGCATCCCACAAGCGCGAGGATGGAATCGTCGCCATCGATTCCGACAAGTGCTTCGGTTGCCGGTACTGCGTCATCGCCTGTCCGTACCAGAACCGCACGTACCTCTCTCGCAAGAGGAATCCGAACTACTTCCCCGAGCACGCGATGACCAGCTTTGAGAAGAAGGGGAAAGAGCTCTATCCGCACCAGGTGGGAACCACACAGAAGTGCAACTTCTGCATGGAGCGCATCGACGCCGGCCTCGAAAAGGGCTTGACGCCGGGCATCGACCGTGAGGCCACGCCGGCGTGCGTGAACATCTGCCAGGCAAGGGCCCTCACCTTCGGCGACCTCGAAGATCCCAACAGCGAGGTTGCCAAACTGATAAGAGAGAAGGCCGGCTTCGTGCTGCACTCCGAGTACGGCACCGAACCGTCCGTCTACTACATCGACTACAAGCTGGGCGGCGCCCCCTCGAACAAGGCGCCCGTCGAAGCTCAGACCGGCAGCCATATTCAGCACCTGAGTACCGTTTACTCTGTGTCCAAGCCAAAACTGGCCAAGAAGAACGCCGAATAGAGGAAGGAGGGGAAGCCACATGAATGCAAGAACAGCCCGCCAATGGATGGTCACCCATGAGTGGATGATCAAGCCCATGGCTCAGACCGAGTGGATCGAGGGCAAGGGTCTGCTCGTCTGGCTGGCAGAGGTCTTCTCGGCCCTCGGCACCGGTCTCTATCTCGTGTCGCTCTTCTTCGCCCTGCAGGAGGACTTCGCGGTCACCGCCTTCTGGGCCGGCATCTTCGGCTGGATCATGATCGCGATCTTCAAGCTGCCCCTGCACCTGGCCTACCTCGGGAAGCCCTTGCGCTTCTGGAGGAGCTTCCCACCGTTCAGCAACGCGTGGAGGACCTCCTGGTTCGCCCGGGGCATCGTCTTCACCATGATCTTCCTTGCCTTCGGGGTTCTGCAGTTGATAATGCAGGGTCTGATCGCTTACGACGTGACCGATGGCTCGGGCGTCGTGGCAGCCAACTACGTCTTCATGGTGCTCGCGGGCGTCTTCTGCGTCATGACCTCTGTCTATTGCGGATTCGCCATGAGCTACTGCAAGAGCGTGCCCTTCTGGAACACGGGTCTATTGCCTATCGTGTTCCTTCTCATGGGCATAGCCGACGGCCTGGCGCTGATCATGGGAGTGGGGCTGGTCACAGGCGAAGATGTCATACCGGCGGCGGAGTCGGCGACTCGGATCATGCTGATCATCAACTCCCTGCTCATCCTCAGCTATCTGGTCAATGCGAACTATCAGTCGACCACGGCGGAGTTGTCGGTGAAAGAGCTAATCCGGGGAAAACTGGCCTGGGTATTTTGGCTGGGGATCGTCGCCCTGGGCATAGTGATCCCGTTCGTGATATCGATCGCCAGCTATTTCTCCGGCTCGGAGGCAACCGCCGGACTCCTCGTTTTTGCGATCATCTGCCATACGATCGGGGCGTTCTCCCTTAAGTACGGCGTACTCAAGGTCGGCATCTACAGGCCCCTCCTTCCGAAAGCCCACGCCTACTAGAGCACCAGCTTGGTGCCGAGGAGATATTGATGGGAAAGAGAGAAATCGTTTATTCAACGTGTAAGAGCTGCCACGGCGGCTGCGGCGTCAAGGTGACCAAGGAAGACGGGGTCGTCGTCCATATCGAGGGCAACCCCAACTCCCTCACCGGGGGCACGATGTGCTCCAAGGGCCTCTCGAGCATCCAGCACATCGATAACCCCTACCGAATCAAGTACCCCATGAAGCAGGTGGGAAAGAAGGGAACGGGCAAGTGGAAGAGGATCTCGTGGGACGAGGCTCTCGACACGATCGCCGACAAGATGAAGGCCGCCATCGCCGACCCGGGGCCGCAGACCATCGCCATCTCTCAGGGCACAGGGCGCGGGTACAACCGCTACACCATGCGGCTGGCGCGTTCCCTGGGCACCGGCAACGCCATCACGCCGGGCTACGTGTGCCACAGCCCCCGCCTGGGACTTTACGCTCTGGTCACCGGATACGGGCGGCTCTACTGTGACTACCACGGCTGGGGCGGCGAGTTCCCGAAGACCCAGATCATGTGGGCGAAGCAGCTGGAGATCAGCAGCGCCGACTCCGAGATGGGCTACTGGTTCATGCGTTCCGTGGACTACTGCAAGAACCTCATCATCATCGACCCCCGAGCCAGTGCCTATGCCACCCGGGCGAGCCTCTGGATACAGCCGCGCCCGGGCACCGACTGCGCCCTCGCTTTGGGCATGATGAACGTTATCGTCGAAGAGGAGCTCTGGGACAAGGAGTTCGTCGACAACTGGACCTACGGCTTCGACGAGCTGCGCGAGCGAGTCAAGGACTTCACCCCTGAGAAGGTCTCCGACATCTGCTGGATCCCCAAGGAGCAGGTCATCGAAGCCGCCCGGATGTGGGCCGTCGACACGCCCGGCTGCATCCAGGTCGGCAGCTCGCTCGAGCGGCAGGCCAACTGTGGCCACACCCTTCGAGCCATCACCTGCTTAATGGGGCTCGCCGGCAACATCGAGCGCCCGGGCAGCATGATCAGCTGGGTGCTCCCGGACACCGGCCTCATCGAGGACTTCAACCTCGAACTGCCCATCACCGACGAGATGAAGGCGAACATCATCGGGGGCGACCGGTTCAAGATGGGCGCCACCCGCACGTGCAACCCCGACACGATGGTCAAGAAGCTCCTTGCAGGCGATGCGCCCATCAAGGTGTGGTTCAGCGTCGGCGGGCAGCAGATCGTCCATATGGCCAATACGAATGAGGTCGTTGCGGCCATCGAAAAGGTCGAGTTCATGTCGCACACCGATCTCTTCATGGGCCCGATGGCCGAAGCGGCCGACATCGTCCTCCCGGCCGCCCACTGGCTGGAACTTGACGACGTCTACGACATGCACCCGCGCTTCATGATCGAAGCTCACAACAAGGTGGTCGATCCGCCCGGGGAGGCCAAGTCCGACGCCTGGATCTTCAACGAGGTCGGGAGGCGAGTCGTGCCCGACAAGTGGTGGCCCACAGTCGAAGACATGCTCGACTACCAACTGAGAAGGGGCGAAGCCCCGGACGGCGGCCCGCTGAAGTGGAAGGACTTCAGCGAGAAGCTCGTGAGCGGCTGCTGGGGCCCCGATCAGGTGTATTACAAGTACAAGACCGATTTCTGGAGAGAGGGCGGCGGCTTCCCCACCCCGTCCGGCAAGTTCGAGTTCAAGTCCCAGCACCTAGAGTCCCTCGGGTACGACGGGCTGCCGGTCTTCACGGAACCGGGCGAGAGCCCCTACTCCACCCCCGAGTTGTTCAAGGAATACCCCATCGTGATGAGCAGCGGCTACCGCCAGCCGTTCTACTTCCTCGGGCAGTACCGCAACATCCCCTGGCTGCGTAGCTTCATGGAGTTCCCGACCTGCCAGCTCCACCCGGAGACAGCCGCGCTGTACGGCGTCGAGGACGGCGATATCATCTGGATCGAGTCGCCACGCGGGAGGATCCGCCAGAAGCTGCGGACGTTCCCTGGTATCAAGAAGGACGTCCTCATGGCGACCGCCAACTGCTTCTATCCGGAGGAACCTGCCGAGGGCTACCACGGGGTGTTCATCTCCAACCCGAACGTGCTCACCAGCAACGACCACCTCGATCCGATGTACGGCTCGCCAGACCTCACCTGCCTGATATGCAAGGTCTACAAGGCGAAGGACGAAGAGTTGCGGGAAGAGGTCTTTCGCAGTGAGGAGTACGGCTTCGTTCCAACCAGTATGATGCAGGACGTCTAGCCGAGGCCCAGCGGCGGACTGCCGCGGCCTCATGGTCTGGAAGACACGAACCCCCGGGGCCGGCCCTGGCCGGCCCCGGGGGTTTTCTATTGCGCTCGGATCGGTCGCCGCTTCGGCACGACGCGGCTGTGGCTCCCCCCGCGCTATGGCTCCCTGTGCGAGTAGCCCAGGAAGGCGGAAAGAGAGGCGGCGGCGTTCTTCGTGGCCTGAACGAAGCGCGGCCTGTCCTCATCGCCGAACCGTCCGGTAGGGACGATGAGCGATATGGACGCGATCACCTTGCCCAGCTGGTCGCGCACGGGCGCGGCCACGGCGCAGGTGCCAAGGTTCCGTTCCTCAAGATCGAAAGCTATCCCCTCCCGCTTCACGTGCTCCAACTCGGCGGACAGCGCTACCGAGTCGGTGATCGTGTGGGGCGTCGTCCTTGTACGTGGCTGAGCAAGGATCTCTACTTTCTCCGCCTCGGACTTGAAGGCGGCGAACACCTTGCCGTGAGCGTTGGCCGTGTCGCCGATGATACGGCCTTGAGCGACCTCCCTCCGGAACGGGCGGGCGGTATCGACGGTGTCGACGCTGACCGCCACACCGTCCACTTCCACCGCCAGGGTGGCCGACTCGCCTGTCTCCACCGCCAGGTCGCGCAAGTACGGTCGCGCGATGGCGACCAGTTCGGAGTAGGACTCCGCGATATACGTGGTCGCCAGGAGCGCCGGGCCCAGATGATAGCGGCTGGTCACCGGATCGCGCACCAGATAGCTGGCCGCTTCCATGGTGCGGATCATGCGGTAGGCCGTCATCCTGGGAAGGCCGGCGCCCTCCGCGATCGCGTCCAGGGTCCACTCTCGGTTCTCGGCGTCGAACAGCCCCAGCACCGTGAGCCCTTTGGACAGGGCCCGGACCAGAAAGGCGCCTTCCCCGGCGGTCGCCGGCTTCTCGTGAAGCTCAGAACTCACTCGTGGTCTTGGCATAGTCGTTTCTCACCGGTGCTAGGCGCGACTGTTGCCTGCAGGCGAAGTCCCGGTCTCGAGAGATCACGCAAACGCCGTCATCCCGCCGTCCGGATACAGGATCGTACCGGTCACGAAGTCTGACGCCTTAGATGCCAGGAAGATCGCGGGGCCGACCAGATCGGCGACGGTACCCATGCGGTTCATCGGGATGTTGACCAGCATCTTCTCGTAGCGGTCCGCTTCCCGCTTG
Source organism: uncultured Actinomycetes bacterium (assembly GCA_963713545.1). Lineage (GTDB taxonomy): Bacteria > Actinomycetota > Thermoleophilia > RBG-16-64-13 > RBG-16-64-13 > CAVPLM01. The sequence continues at coordinate 187,022 of CAVQME010000001.1, forward strand.
ACACGCTCCTCCGTCATGGGAGTGATGGTGATGACGGGAGCGATGGCGTTGACCAGCACCTTCTTCGACGCGAGCTCGACGGCCAACTGCTTCGTGATCATGTCCACAGCACCCTTGCTGGCGCAGTAGGCAAGGTTGCCACCCAATGCCGCCCGCACCCCCCGGATGGACGAAAGGTTGATGATCTTGCCGCCCCCCTGCTCGACCATGTGAGCCGCGAAGTTCTTGCAGCAGATCATCACTCCCCGGACGTTCACGGCGAAGAGCCTGTCCCAGTCCTCCACCGGGAACTCGGTGGCAGGGGCCTTGACATTGAAGCCCTGGGCGTTGACAAGAATGTGGACACGACCCATGTCGGCCACCGTCTTCGCCACCAGCTCCTGGACGTTGCTCTCCTGTCCGGTATCGACCGAATAGGACCTGACAGTCTGGCCGGTAGCGGCTTCGATCCCCTTGACAGCGTTGTCCAGGCCGGTCAGGTTGACGTCGGCGATGGCCACCTGGGCGCCGTAGCGCACGAAACCTTCCGCGAGTCCGCTCCCGATACCACCGGCGCCGCCAACGATCACAGCGTTCTTGCCTGCCAAGGAGAACAGGTCGTCCATGAGAAGCCGTCCTTTCCTTTCAGCGTTTCCTGTCGGATCTGCCTGTGAGCCCAGGCCCTCAGCGCTTGACGATGCCGAGTATCTGCCTGGCCTCGTCGGGTGTCGCGGGCTCTATGTTCAGTTCCTGGGCGATCCGCGCCGACCGCTCCACAAGCTGCGCGTTGCTCTCGGCGAGCACGCCCTTCGAGTAGTAAATGTTGTCTTCGAGCCCGACCCGCACGCATCCGCCCATGATCATTGCCATCGTGGTGACGGGGAGTTGAGCCGCCGAGGTGGCGGTGCAGTTGAAATAGCAGTTCTCTGGTAGGAACTGGTACATGGACACCAGCGTCTCCGGGTTGGCCTCGATGGCGCCCTGGTACATCATCCCCAGCACAAAGTTGACGTAGTACGGAGGCTTGAGCAGCTCCTTCTTGATCAGGTTGTTCACGTCCCGATACATACTCTGGGAATAGCATTCCATCTCGGGCTTGATCTCGAGTTCCTTCATCTTGGCCGCCCAAGCCTCGATGTCCTTGGTCATATTGGAGAACGGGGTACCGGCGAAGGCCCCAGTCTGACGCATGAGGGTGCCCATGTTGAGAGAGGCCGATTCCGGTTTGGCGTCGAGGCAGCGCACGCGCTCCTCGATGGTGAGGTTCGCGCCGCCCCCGGTGGAGAACTGCACGATGATCTCGCTGCACTTGCCTCTGACGGCGGCCATGATCTCTTCGAACTTCTCCTTGGTGCCGGTGGGCTGGCCCTTCTCGTCGCGGGCGTGGATGTGCACGATGGCGGCCCCGGCGTTGTAGCACTCGAGCGCGGCCTGGGCGATCTCGTCCGGCTGCTCGGGGACATTGGGGTTCATCTCCTTGTTGACGAAGGCGCCGTTCAGAGAGGCGGTGATGATGACTTTGCCTGCAGGTAGCTTCATGGTGGTGACTCCTCTGACTCCCGTGTCGCTTATATCCGTTTGTAGATGAGGTCTTTGACGTCCTCGAACACCTTGATCAACGCGGCGTCCCGCTCGTGCAGGACCTGCTCCAAGGGACGGTCGCTGTAGTCGAAGAAACCCTTGCCGGTCTTGACTCCCAGCTCTCCTCGCTCCATGAGCTCCACCAGGCTCTTCGGCTGGTTGTCGATCGGGGGCTCGATGAAGTTGGGGTTCTGCAGGTTGCCATAGCTGAGGTCGACCCCGGTGAAGTCGTACCTCTGCACGAAACCTAGAACCATCGCCCGGGGGATGATGCTGGCTTTGACGGCCAGATCGAGCTGGTCGGCGGTCATGTAGCCGTTGTCGAGCAGGAAGAAGATCTCGCGGCCGATGATCCGCAGGAAGCGGTTGATGCAGAACCCGGGGACGAATCTCTCCAGCACTGTGGGGACCCGGTCGACCTTCTTGAGCAGGTCGACTACGAAGTCCACCGTTTCCTGGCTGGTCTCCGGCCCCTTGACGACCTCGACCAGAGGGACGATGTGAGGGGGAGCGAACCAGTGGGCTATCACGGTCTGAGGCAACCGGCCGGCCGGCATCACCTCGTAGATGTTCAGGTAGGAGGTGTTGCTGGTGAGGATGGTGCGTTCAGGGCAGACAGCGTCCAGTTCCTCGTAGAGCACCTTCTTGGCGTCCAGCTTCTCGGCGATGCTCTCGATCACGAAATCCGCCTCTTTGCCGGCTTCTTCCACCGACTGGGTGGTCGTGATGCGGGCAAGGATGCCGGGGACCGCACCTTCGGCGAGGAGCCCGCACTCGACGAAAGTGGCGAAATTCGCTTTGGCCACGGACATGCCCTTGTCGAGGGTCTCCGCTTTGCGCGAGTACATCGTCACATCGTACCCGGCGGTGGCGAACACTTGCGCCAGGCCCGGCCCCATGGTGCCTGCCCCAAAGATCGCCACTTTCTTGACGTCTTCGATTTTCACGTGATGCCCCTTGTGTCGTTCGTTCTGGTGGGAGACAGATGTCGTCACGCTGGTATCACTATACCACTTTGTATATGCGCTATTTCGCTCGTCCGCGCGCCGGCCGGCGAAAAAACCGGGGGCTTCACGCTCCGCGTGAAGCCCCCGGTACAGGCCGTCATCCTGATCTCTCAGGAAGCTGTGACCACTATTTCACTTGGTCGAGCGTACCCAGGAGGACGTTCGGGTAGGTCTTGACCGGCACCCAGGTGAGCACATCCCCCAACTTCTGCACTTCCAGCATGTAGAAGTCGCGGGTGCCGAGGAATACGGTCTCATAGGGGACCATCGTCAGTTTGCCGGTGGGCGTGTCTAGGCTCATATTCGACATAGCTTCGATGACCGTCGCCGGTGTGGTGTCGCCGTTCGTCACCTTCAACGCCTCGGCGTAGAGCATGACGCTCTGCCAGGCCCCGTAGCCTTGCGGGGTGGGCGGCTCCCCGTTGTAGAGCTCCCTGTGCGCCGCCACGAACTCCGCGTTTAAGGGGTTATCGACGGTGTAGGCGTAGTAGTCGCAGGCCAGCATGCCCAACGCGAGATCGCCCAAATCCGCCAACTGGGCGTCGCTGAAGTTGTTGGACATCGTGTGGGCCAGCGGTGCGGTCAGGCCGTAGTCGTTGTACTGCTTGACGAAGGGGACGGCCCCGTTGCCGAAGATCCAGACAACAGTGACGTCGGCGGGCTTCATGGTCGACAGATAGGCACTGAAATCGACCGTGTCCAGGGGCACGTAGTTCTCGCTCAGCACCTCTCCGCCGCCCTCGTCGACGAATGCCTTCTTAAGGCCGGCCGTGAGGGCGTAGGCGGGAGTGTCATCGTAGTTGATGACGTTGGCCGTCTTGTAGCCCTTCTCCGCCAGGAACTTGCCGAAGTAATACCCATGGGAGTCGAAGAAGCCGGTGTGGATGAAGGCTAGGTTGTTGCCCGTGTCCAGATTCTCCGTCGGCTGCCCCACGATAGACATCTGCGGTATGCCGCTGGACTTGCCCAGGAAGTCGGCCACAGCCTTGGCGGAGGGCGAGAAGATGGGGCCGATCATGACGTTGATCCCATCGCTCTCCACCTGTTTGCGGGCCTTGTCCACCGCGATGACCGGGTCGGAGGTGTTGTCCTCGGGGAAGTACTCGATCGGGCGGCCCAGGATCTGATTGTCGAGCATGGCGAAGGCGGTCTTGATGCCCCTCTCGGCCAGCTCGCAGTCGTAGGCCATGAAGCCGGTGAAGCCTTCGTTGAATCCGATCTTGACCGGCTCTCCGCTTGCGCGGGCCGTGGTCTCGCTGCTTGCCGGCGCCGTGGTCTCGCTGCCAGGCGGCGCCGTGGTCGTGGTCTCTTCCTCTTCGCCGCAGGCGACGGCAAACAGGCTCAACGCCAGGACGAGGACCAGCAACAGGATCAAAGTCTCTTGTTCACTTGCTCACCCCTCCTTTTCGTAGCGCTTTCCCTCTAGTTTCCCGTTACCCCTGCTTGCCCCATCCACACCTCACTCGCCCACGCCCAGGTACGCGCTTTTGACGCTCTCGTTGTTGATGAGTTCATCCGGCGCGGAATCGTAGACGATGGTGCCCTTGCTCATGATGTAGGCGTAGTCGGCGACGCTCATCGCCATGCCGAAGTCCTGCTCCACCAGGAGGATGGACTGGCCGGCCGCCTTGAGCTCCTCGATCACCCTGAACACCTCTTCGACCACCACGGGGGCCAGCCCCTCGGACGGCTCGTCGAACAGGAGCAGGTCGGGATTGGTCATAAGTGCGCGGGCAATCGTCAGCATCTGCTGCTCGCCCCCACTCAGCAGGTTGCCCTTGTTCTTGCTCCTCTCTTCGAGCTTCGGGAAGACCGAGAAGACCTTGTCTAGGGTCCAGGGGTCCTTCTTGTCGCCCGGCGGGCCGCCATCTTGAGGTTCTCGGTCACCGAGAGCGAGGAGAAGATCATCCTGCCCTGAGGGATAAGACCGATGCCCAGCCGAGCGATCTTGTGCGGGCTCGAGCCCGACGATCGTCCTGGCCGTTGTAGAGGATCGATCCCTTGCGCGGAGGCGTGAGTCCCATGATCGAGCGGATGGTCGTGGTCTTACCCATCCCGTTGCGGCCGAGGAGGGCGACGATGGTGGCGTCCTTGACGTCGAGGGACACGCCCTGAAGGATGTAGCTGTCACCGTACCAGGTATGGATGTCGTGCAGTTCGAGCACCGGTCGCCTACCCGCCGCGTGTCAGGGACTTGCGAGAGCCCATATAGATGTCTCTCACCATCGGGTTGGAGCGGATCTCGTCGCAGGTACCCTCGCAGGCGATCTCCCCGTAGTGCAGGAGCATCACCCGCTCGGCCACGCCGAAGACGAGATCCATGTCGTGAGCGATCATGAGGACGGTGATCTTGGAGCCCAGATCGCGTATGCGCGAGGTGATGTCCGCGCTCTCGTCGTGGTGAGTCCGCAACTCGGCTCGTCCAGCAACAGCAACTCCGGGTGACTGGCCAGGCTAAGAGCTATCTCGAGCTTCCGCTGCTGACCGTATGCGAGCGAGCTGACCACCTCGTCCCTCAGCTCCCACAACTCCACGGACTCGAGGAGCGCCTGCGCCTCGGCCCGCAGTGCCTTGTCCTTGAGAAAATCCCGGAAGATCCCGTACCGGCTCTTCTTGACTCCCTGGAGGCCGATCAGCGCGTTGACCTCCACCGACTGGTAGGGGAAGAGGCTGGTGATCTGGAAGGAGCGGGCCATGCCCATATGCGTGCGGGAGAATACCGAGGCATTGGTGATGTCCTCTCCCTTGAAGTACACCTTACCGGCCGAGGGTTTCAGTTGGCCCGTGAGAAGGTTGAACAGCGTCGTCTTGCCGGCCCCGTTGGGACCGATGAGCGCCAACCTCTCACCCGGCTCGATGCCGAACGTGACATCCTTGACGGCGGCAAGACCCCCAAAATGCACCGAGAGTCCTTGGGTCTCAAGGAGCGCCATGGAGACCTCCTCCCAACCCTTGAGGATCCACACGCCCGAGTCCTTCCGGGATGACCATGATCGTCACCACGAACATAGCTCCAAAGATGAGGGGCCAACGGTCGGGCAAGTACAAGCTGGCGATGTACTCAATGCCCACATAGACGACGCTGGCGACGATCGGGCCGAAAAAGACGGTCGTGCTCCCCATGATAACGAGCAGGAAGGAGATATCGCTCGTTACCATCGCCATAGCTATTCGGGACCATGGTGGAACCGAAATAGGCGAAGAGGACCCCGGCTACGCCGCCGAACACGGCGGCGATGATCCAGGACGTGTACTTGTAGAGCCAAGTGTTATAGCCCAGGGCCTGCATGCGGCGCTCGTTGTCGTGTATACCGCGCAGGGCGTAGCCGTAGTGGGAGTTCACTATCCGATACATGATGTAGGCGCACACAACCAAGAAGACGAAGACAAGATAGTAATAGCTCCCGGAGTTCACTCGGATGCCGAAGCCCAGGTCGGGTCGCGGGATGCCGGCCAGGCCGGTGGACCCCCCTGTCACGGGCCGCAGGGCGATGGCCACCCGGGAGAGTAGCTCTCCGAAAGCGATCGTGGCCAGCAGGAAGTAGATGGGGTTGGACGGCGCCCGCCCCCACCCCGAACACCCGGAACGCGGGAACGCCGAGAATGGCGGCGATGACCGCCGTCGCGATCAGAGCCAGAAGCAGGTTGAGCCAGAAGTTTTCGATACCGGCTTTGAGGACAAGGATGGCGGTGGCGTAGCCGCCCGCCCCGAAGAACGCGGCGTGCCCGAAACTGGGGATCCCAGCGTAGCCCCATATTACGTTCAGGGACAGACCGAAGAGGGCGTAGATCATCATTTTCGTGACTAGGCTGGAGACAAACGTTGGGAGGAACAACGGCAGCACAAGGACAATGACGCCGATCACGAGAATCGGCAGCGCCAGCGTGACAAACGATCTTGGAGGTCTCCCGGCAGCAGCGCCCCTGACATCTTCTGGACTCCGACTTGCCGCCCGAGGGGGCTCATCGGTGCGCTCGACCATCAAAACACCCTCCTGCCAATGAGTCCGCTGGGCCTCACGAGCAGAACGACGAGAAACACGATATAGGAGAAGAACAAAGCCCCATTAGGGAAGTAAGCTTTGCCGAACTGTGTCCAATAGGCCGATGACGAGCGCCCCCAGCATGGTGCCCTGGATGTATCCAGTGCCCCCCACTACCACGACGATGAGGGTCAAGAGCAGCAGATTGTCGCCCATCGTGGGGTAGGCGCCGATGACCGGAGTCCCGATAACACCGGCCAGACCGGCGAGCGCCATCCCCAGCAGGAACACCAGAGTGCTGACCAAGCCGTAGTTGACACCTAGGCTGACGGTCATCTCCTTGTTGTCCATGCCGGCTCGGATGATCGCCCCCGCGCGGGTCCGGTCCTGCATCCACCAGAGGAGGCCAAGGATCACCGCACCGACCCCACAGATGAATAGGCGATAGACAGGAAAGCTCAACTCCCCGATGGAGATGGTCCCCTGAAGCCACTCCGGTGTCTTCGCAATCTGGGCTCTCGGGCCCCAGATCCAAAGGACGACATTCGCCACCATGTAGGAGAGGCCGATGGTAAGGACCGCCTGCTCGGGGATCTTGTTGTAGAGACGCTTGAGGAAAAAGGAATACAGGCCGTAACCGATTACGGCCAGGCAGATGGCGGCGACGACCACGGCCAGCCAGAACGAGCCAAGAGAATCGATGATCTGAAGCCCCACATAGGCGCCGAACATGTAGAGAGCGCCGTGGCTGAGGTTGAGCACCCCCATGACACCGAAGGTAAGAGAAAACCCCGCTGCCAACATGAACAGGATGAAGGCATATGAAAGCCCATTCAGTCCCGTGACCAGCGCTTGGTCCATTCACCCCCCCTCGCGCGATGCCTTGCGACGACTTGGCGGTCTTAGGCCCTGCCCCTGCAGACCGGTCCCCGTCCGCCTGCGTGAGCCCCACTTGCGATCGCGACGCAGGTCGATCGGATCACCCTCCCCCTTGCGACGTGCGAAGCGACCCTCCTACTTCAGCAGCGAATGCCAAACATGATAACGCTGTATCACAAAGCAGGCATGCGATTTCACAACCGCCTGCGATTCTAATATAGAACATCGACCTGCACAAGGGGAGGTCGGCTCCGGCCCATCCTGACGGCACTACCAGCGAACCGGGTAATCAGCGCACCACCGCATAAGGCCCTTTTCATCACAAGAAGAATACCTCGAGACCGGCCATTTCATGATGACTAGGCTCAGGAGGCAGGGCCGGGCGGGAGGTCGTGTACGAGGGGGCGGCGGCCGTAGGTCGCCGCCCCCCGGCTCCTTCTACGGTCCTAAGACTCCCTGAGCACGTCGATCATGATGTCGGTGGCCTTAAGGGCATATTCTCTGGGGATGGTAAGCGGCGGCATGAAGCGGAACACGTTGAAGTTGCGGCCGCAGGGGAGTATGAGGATGCCCCGGTTGAGGAGCTTCATGGCCATCTCCACCACCTTCTCGGGCGCCAGCGGCTCTTTCGTCTCCCGGTCTTCCACCAACTCGAGCCCGATCATGAGCCCCCGGCCCCGCACCTCGCCGATACAGCTGACCTCGTCCATGGCCGAGCGCATGCGCTCTTTGATCTCCTCCCCCAACGTCTGCGCCCGCCCCATAAGATCCATCTCTGGGTCGGTGATGATATCGATGTTGGTCATGCAGACCTCGGCGCTCAAGGAATTACCGGCAAAGGTCGAGGGTTGCGATCCGAGACGGAGCTTCTCCTCGATATCGGCCCGGTATGTGAGACCGGCCATGGGGAGGTCCCCGCCCATGCCCTTACCCCAGGTGAGCATGTCGGGGACCACACCTGCGTATTCGATGGCCCACATCTTGCCCGTACGCCCGGCCCCGGCCTGCACCTCGTCGGCCACATACAGGCAGCCGTATTTCTCGCAGGCCGCTTTGATGATCTGGAAGAACTCCGGCGGCGGGGCCACGTAGCCTCCCTCACCCTGCTCGGCTTCCACGATGACGGCCGCGACGTCATCCGCGGCTGTGTAGGGCGTATTGAGCACGTAGTCCACGTACTTGGCACACTGCACATCGCAGGCCGGGTAGGTCATGTTGAAGGGGCAGCGGTAGCAGTACGCGTAGGGGAGGTGCTGGACCCCGGGGATCAGAGGCCCAAAGCCGTGACGGTAGTTGTACCCGGTGGTGAGAGCCGCGGTGCCGCACCAGACCCCGTGATAGGCGCCTTGAAAGGCGATGATCTGACTTCTGCCCGTGTAAGCGCGGGCGAACTTAATGGCGGTCTCGACGGCGTCGGAGCCCGCCTGAAAGAAGCTGGTGTGGCAGTTGCCGCGCAGCCCCTCGGGCATGACCTCCGAGACCCTCTTGGCGAGAGCGATGCGCTTGGGGTTGGTGATGTCGATGGTGTGCATGATGTTCTCGCACTCACGCCTGATGGCATCGAGTACCCGGGGGTGTCCCCGCCCCACCGCGTTCACGGCCACGCCCGCGGCCATGTCGATGAATAGGTTGCCGTCGGGGTCCTTGGCCGTCGCTCCTTTGCCCTGCTCGAGGACAATGGGGAAGTTGGCCCCGCCCCGGGTGAGGGCCTCGTACTTGGCCGACTCCTCGAGAAGGGCCCGGACCTTCGGGCCGGGCACCTCGGTCACGATCTGGGGGGCGTCGGGGTGACAGAGCCCCATCAGTTCGGATTCGGAGATCATGGCTTCTTATCCTTTCCGTTTGGGAGATTAAAGATCGGCCAGGGTGCAGGCGTCATAATCCATGCCCACCCCTTCGGCCACAGCCTGGCAGACCAGATGGCCCCGAAGGACGTTCAGACCCTTGAAGAGAGCGGGGTCGGCCGTAAGGGCCGCCCGGTATCCCAGGTTGGCCAGCTTGGACACGTAGGGGAAGGTGGCGTTGGTAAGGGCGAAGGTGGAAGTACGAGAGACGCAGCCCGGCAGGTTGGCCACGCAGTACATGGTCACTCCATCGACCGTGAAGACCGGGTCCTCGTGGGTGGTGGGCACCGCCCCTTCCACGCAGCCGCCCTGGTCGATGGCCACGTCCACGATGACCGAGCCCTTCCTCATTTGGGCGATCATGTCCCTGGTGACCACCTTCTTGGCTTTGGCTCCGGGGATAAGCAGCCCGCCGATCACGAGATCGGCCGCCGCCACCGCCTCCTCGATGTTGTAGACGTTGGAGGCCAACACACTGAGACGCCCCGCGAGCACGTCGGCTAGATAGCGCAGCCGGTCCAGGTTGATGTCGAGGATGGTGACGTTGGCACCCATACCCAGAGCCACCTTGGCCGCGTTGATCCCGACCACGCCGCCTCCGATGATGGCCACGTTGGCGGGAGGCGTACCGGGTACCCCGGCGAGGAGCACTCCGCTGCCACCGTTCTCCTTTTCCAGCCAGTGGGCTCCCACCTGGATGGAGAGCTTGCCCGCTACCTCGCTCATGGGGGTGAGCAAGGGGAGAGAGCCGTTATCGAGCTGCACCGTCTCGTAGGCGATGCCGACGATCTCGCGCTCGAGCAAGGCCTGAGTGAGCTCCGGGGCGGGAGCCAAGTGCAGGTAGGTGAAGAGCACCTGGTCTCTTCTAAGGAGGGGATACTCCTGGGGCAGGGGCTCCTTCACCTTGACGATCATGTCCGCTTCGGCGAAGATCTCTTCGGCTGTGGGGCGGATCTCGGCCCCAGCCTCGACGTACTCGGTGTCGGAGATGCCCGAGCCCTCTCCGGCCGAGGCCTGGATGAGAACGGTGTGACCGTCCTCCACCAGGCTCTGCACTCCGGCGGGTACCAGCGCCACCCGGTACTCGTGGTTCTTCACCTCCTTGGGCACACCGACGATCATGCTGTTTCCTTTCTGACTACCCTACGCGAGCAGCGCCGGATCGATCCGCAGCTCGCATCACCCGCCAGGCCATCCGCTGCGGCACGTTCGCAAGCGTGAAAGACCTGGTAGCCGCCATCCGCCGCTTCATCGACGCCTAGCACGAGCGCTGCCACCCATTAACGTGGAGCAAGGAACCAGACGAGATCCTCAGCCGCGCGCGTCCGCATGAGAGGACTTCAGACGCAGTACACTGGGCTCTGAATACATCAACGCATATCTTTGAAGACTATGCCCTCAAAGGTTTTGAAGGGCACCCAGGTCATTCTGTCTCCGACCATCGCGGTCTTCATCAGATACAGGTTACCCTTCCCGACCCAGACAGACTCGTATTCAACGAAGCTGTACGGACCGGCCGGCGTATCAAGAGAGATCGAGGCCAGGGCCTTCTTAAGCGCTTCAGGCGAGGTATCGCCGTCGGTCTTCTTGACCGCTTCTGCGAATAGGTTGACGGCGATCCATCCAGCTGAGCTCTGGGTTTGGGATATTCACCGTCCCACTGGGCGAGGTAGTCCTCGACGAACTTCTTGTTTGTCGGGTTGTCAAGCTCCGGCGTGTAGTACTCGATCCCGTAGATGTCGAGCGCGATGTCGCCGAGTTGGGCCATCTGAGCCTCGGTGAGGTTACAAGGCGTCGGGGTAATCAACGGAGCATCGATGCCGTAGTCGTTGTACTGCTGGACGAACGGAACCGCGGCGGGCCCAAAGACCCAATAGAGAACCGCGTCCGCCTTGGGCAGGGTGGTGAGGTAAGCACTGAAATCCATCGTTTCGATGGGGACCCATACGACGTCTAGCATCTTCCCGCCGGCCTCTTCGAAACCCTTCTGGAAGCCCGCCTGTATCTCGCGACCGGCCGTGAGCTCGGCGTAGATCGCGGTCACCGTCTTGTAGCCAAGCTCCTCGTACACAAACTTGCCGAAATAGTATCCCCCGCAACTCAGAAACCCCTGGGGAACGAAGCCAAGCTTGTTGCCCGTCTTCAGGACCTCAGTCGCCCAGCCCAGGTTCCCCATCAAGGGTATTCCGCCAGCAGTGGCGAGGTAGTTGGTGACCGCGGCGACACTCGTCGGGTCCATGGGGCCAATGTGATAGTTGATCCCGTTACTCTCCACGAGCTGCCGGGCTTTGTCGACGGCCTGGACCGGATCCAGATTGTTCTCTGCCTTCAGGTACTCGATCGGCCGCCCCAGCACCTCGGAATTCAGCTGTTTGAGAGCGGTCTGGATGCCGTGATCCACGAGCGCCACATCTACCGACAAGGGGCCCGTGAAAGCATCGTTTAACGCGATCTTGAACGGCTCCCCCGTGGCCGTCCCAGTATCGTCCGAGCCGCAGCTCGCGAAGACCAATCCGGAGGCTGCTAAAACAAGCGCTACGACCATGAAAAGTAGTCTCTTTTTGAACATGGCTTCCCCCTAACGCTCCTGAACTGTTTAGACCGACCTGCTTACAGGGTCACTCAGGTACTGCGCCGCGCACGTGAGTCTGGACGCAGCACCTCCTTGTCTCGGGGCCTGCTCGCTATTTTGGCATATACAGAGACGCTCCTGGGCATCGTCTCCATGAGTCGGGCCAATTCGCTTAGATCACCATAGCTCATACAGGCCGACATGCAGTGCTTGACACAGGCCGGTTTCTCCCCGGCGGCAGTGCGCCGGGCGCAGAGGTCGCAGAGGTCGGTGGGGAAGGGGAGGAGTCTACCTGCACCTTGTCCACCGTCTCCCGGGTCAAGTCTTTCACCATGATGCCCCAGCGTCCGGCAGGGTAGCCGTGCTCCTGCTTACAGGCCACCTCGCAGGTGTGACAGCCGGTGCAGTAGTCGTAGTTGATGAGGAGTCCCTTCTTAGCCATGGTCACTCCTCTCCTTCTTTCATCTTCCTCACAGCCACGAGCGGGGTCTTATACGGGCCGCCCCCGTAGCCGGAGGCGTCCCCAGGACCAGTCTCGACCAGGAGATTGCAGTTGATGTCCCAGATGCCGTAGAGGTTGGGCTCTCTGCCTTCGGTCTCCGGGAGCCACCAGCCGTGGGGCACGCTCACCACTCTGGGATGGACGATGGGGGTGACTTTGGCTTTGCGCTTGATCCGGCCCCGGTCGTTTTCGATCCTTACCCATTCGCCATCGTCGATGCCCAGTTCCGCCGCGGTCTGCGGGTGGATCTCCACGATGGGGTCGGGGTCGCATTCCCTGAGCCAGGGGATGTTGCGGTGCTCGGAATGGAAGAACACCGGGGAGCGCCGGCCGGTGACCATCACCAGCGGGTACTTCTTAGCAAGCTCAGGAGTACGTACCTCGCTCTCCGGGGCTTCTGTATAGAAGGGGAGCGGATCCATACCGAAGTCGGCAAAGCTGGTGGAGTAGAGCTCCAGCTTGCCCGTGGGGGTGCGGAAGCCCGGCTGCTTATCCGCGCGCAGCAGCCCCTTTTCGTAGCGACGGTACGGCCGGCTGGGGGTGTCTTTATCGGGGAACTTCCAGTGGCCGTCCTTCAGCTCGTCGAAGGTGTACCCGGAGGGCTTCAGGCGGTCGTCGATGAGGTCTTTCACCGTATCGAAGCGCCGACGGAGCTCGGGATTGAAGCGCTTGGCGAGCTCTAGGTTGATCTCCCAGTCCGATCGGCACTCCTCCACCTGGACAGCCGGCATCATCACCTGGAGCGGGCTCCACCAGGACCTGAGGCTCTCCTTCTCGGCTATGGAGGCCGCCGGCAGGATGAGGTCGGCCACGGCCATGGTGGTGGGGTTGGGGAAGAGGTCGACCACCACGTTGAATTCCATGGCCTTGAGGGCCTCATAGTGCATCTTGGTGTCGGCCGCTTGGCCGCCCAGCATGTTGGTGGTCTGGATCCAGCAGGCCTTGATGGGATAGGGATCCCCGGTGAGCATCTGCTCGACGGCTCGGTCCGGCTGACCCCAGCCCCGGAAGTTCTTAAGCAGAGCGAACTCCTGGGCCCCGATCCGTTTCTCGTTCATGCGCTTCACGAACTCTTCACCGTAGAGCGAGTACAGCTCTTGCGTCGAGAAGGGATAGGTGGTCACATCGAAGGCCGGTTTGGCGATCACGTTGCCGCCGGGCACGTCTAGGTTGCCCGTGATCGACCACAGGTGGGCGATCGACTGGGCGATGGTGGTACCGGAGGGACCCATGTCGATGGGCACCCCCCACTGGATGGCGGCCGGTTTGGCTTTGGCGTAGGCGCGGGCGGCGGCGGCGATGTCCTCGGCAGGCACCCAGGTGATCTCCGAGACCCGGTCCAGCGGATACTCGGCCGCCCGGGCGCGCAGCTCCTCGAAGCCGCGACACCACGTCTTAACGAACTCTTGGTCATAAAGGCCTTCGGAGATGATGACGTTAAGCATGCCCAAGGCAAGGGCGGCGTCGGTGCCCGGCCGGAGCTGGAGGAACTTCTCCGCCCGGGAGCTGAACCAGGTCCAGCGGGGATCGATGACGATGAGCTTGGAGCCCCGCTTCATACAGTCCACCACCCAGTGGCCGTAGAAGCCGTCCTGGCAGCCGGCGGCCGGGTTCTGGCCCCAGACCACGATCACCTCGGGCACCTGGTACTCGGGGTCGGCCATGCCGTCGGGGAGGAACTGACCGGCGTCGAGGACAGCGTAGTCGCCGTGGGTGAACATCATGGCGGCGAGACGAGGCGTGTAGCAGGAATGACCGGCCAGCCCCAGCTGTATCCAGTTGGGGCTGCCGAAGGAGTAGCAGAGGAAGGAGATGGGCCCGCCTACATCCCGCCCGGTCCCCTGGGCGAAGATCACGGCTTCCGCCCCGTAGTTCTCCTTGATCTCGGTGAAGCGCTCTTCGACCGTGTCCAGGGCTTCGTCCCAGGTGATGCGCTCGAACTTCCCCTCGCCCCGCTCCCCCACTCTCTTTAGGGGGTGGGTGAAGCGCTCGGGATGGTAGACGAACTGGGTGAGAGCCAGCATGCGGGGGCACACCCGGCCCTGGCTGTAGGGGTGGTCTTCGTCCCCCTCGACCTTGATCAGCCGGCCGTCCTCCACATAGAACTTGACGCCGCAGCCGCCATGACATCCAGGGCCGGGCGACCAGGCGGTGGTGCGGACGACATGACTCCCGTGGGCAACATCAACCATAGCGACCTCCGTATCGTCCGTGGGGCGGGTGCCGTGGCGCCAGCGCACTAAGGTCGACCCGCTACCTGGGCGTGAACAGCGCTGAATGGGGCTTATCTTCCATCAGCTGGGCAAGAGTGGCCAGATCCCCGTACCACATGGTGCTGGCCTGACAGGCTTTGACGCAAGCAGGCTTGTCTCCTTCCCTGACCCTCTTGGCGCACAGGTCGCAGTACTTGGTGGGAAAAGGCAAGAAGTCTATGCGCAGCCTCTCTCCCTCCGTGTAGATCTCACTGAGCTTGATCCCGCCTATGCCCACGGGATAGTTGTGCTCTTGCTTGCAGGCCACCACACAGGACTGACACCCGGTGCAGTATTCGTACTCTATCAGCAATCCGTGACGAGGCATGTCGATTCCTCTTTCGCTTGGTTCTTGTATCGCGTCCTTGTCTTGTCGCGTCACTCGACGGCCTTGGAGACCCGGCACAGCATGTATGACAACGGTCCTCCGCCGAAGCCCGACGAATCGTTGTACCCCATGGGGACCAGCTGATTACAGTTCAGATCCCAGACCCTATATGGGTTGTCGTTCTCGCCCTTCTCTTCCGGCAACCACCAGGCATGCGGGACCATGATGGTTTTGGGATGGATCATCGGCGTGACTTTCGCCACCCGCTTGAAGCTCCCCATGGTGCCTTCGATGAGCACCCAATCGCCATCCTTGATGCCTTTCTCGGCAGCAGTCTGGGGACTGATCTCCACCAGGGGATCGGGGTCGCACTCCCTTAGCCAGGGGATCTGCCGGTGCTCAGAGTGGAAGAGCACGGGAGACCGGCGGCCGGTCATCATCACGAGAGGATAGTCCTGGAAGACCTCCGGGGTCTTCTCTTCGCTCTCCGGCTCTAGATCACGGTAGTAGGGCAAAGGGTCGAGACCCCACTCTTCGTACTTGGTGCAGTAGAGTTCCACCTTGCCGCTGGACGTACGGAAGCCGGGCTTCCTGTCTTGGCGCAGCGTGCCCTTCTCGTATCTGCGATAGGGACGGCTTCCGCACGTATGACCCTCAGGGGCGAGATCCCAGACCTTGTCGATCATCTGTTCGAAAGTGTAGCCCGAGGGCTTCATCCGGTCGGAGAGCATCTCCCGCACGCTGCCCCACGGCACCCCCTGGGGATTGAAGCGCTTGGCCAAAGTGAAGTTGATCTCCCAGTCCGATTTGCACTCGGGGACATCTATGACTTTGTGGATGATATTGAGCGGACCGCCGATACAGTAGATCGAGTCCTTTTCCGGCAAGCTGGCCGCGGGAAGAACGACATCGGCGATCAGGTGGGCGGTCGGGGTCATGAACAGATCCACCACCACGTTGAAGTCCAGCTTCTTCGCCGCCTCGTGGTGGCGTTTCGGATCCTGGGCCTGGTTGGCGAGCGGGTTGTTGGCTTGGATCCATAGACCGTGGATCTCATAGGGGTCGCCGGTCTCCATCTGCTCGATGACGGTGTCCTCCTGCGCCCAGGCCCGGAAGTTCTTCACCAATGGGTACTTGTCCGCGCCGATCCGCTTCTCGCTGAGGCTCCAGTGCAGTTCCTCTCCGTAGAGTTGGATGACTTCCTCGGTCGAGTAAGGATAGGTCGTCACCCCGTAGGCCGGGCGGCAGATGACACTGCCCCCAGGCACGTCCAGGTTGCCGGTGATGGCGATGAGGCGGTGGATGTTCATGATGGCCTGGTTGCCTTCCGGCACCCCCTCCACCGGGCGGCCGATCTCGATGCCGGCGGGGCGATTGGCCGCGTACATGCGCGCGGCCTGGCGGATCTTCTCCGCGGGTATCCAGGTGATGGGCTCGGCCCACTCAGGGGCGAACTGCTTCACCCGCTCGGCCATCTGCTCGTAGCCGTGGCACCACTTGTCGATAAAGGCGTGATCCACGAGATCTTCGCTCACCACAACATTCATCATGGCCAGTGCCAGGGCGTTGTCCGTCCCCGGCCGTATCTGCAAGAAGAGGTCGGCCCGTGTGGCTATCCACGTCTCCCGAGGGTCTATCACAATGACCTTGGACCCCCGGCGCATGAGGTCGATGAACCAGTGGTCCGACCAGTAGTGATCGACGCAGGCACGCACGACCGAAGAGCCCCAGACCACAGCGCATTTCGTCGAGACGTACTCGGGATTGTCATATCGTTCCGGGAGGAACTGGGCGGCGTCGGGGAAGGTGAAATCTCCCTGCATCACGTATCCGGCCGCCAACTGAGGAGTGAAGCAGGCGTGCCCCGACAAACCCCACATGCACCAGTTGGGGCTGCCATACGAATAGGCCAGCAGGGTCATGGGACCGCCCACATCGCGGCCGGTGCCCTGGGAGAAGACCATGGACTCGGGGCCCCACTTCTCGGCGATCTCCCTCATCCGGGTCTCGCAGATATCGAAGGCTTCGTCCCAGGAGATCTCCTGCCACTTGCCTTCTCCTCGTTCTCCCACTCGCTTCAGCGGGTGCCTCAAGCGGTCGGGGTGGTAAATGTACTGGGTGAGGGCCAGGGCCCGGGGGCAAACCCGGCCGTGATACCAGGGGTGCTCGGGGTCGCCCTCTACCTTGACGACCTTGCCGTCTTTGACGTGGACCTCCAGCCCGCACCCACCATGGCAGCCGCAGCCCGGGGACCAACCGCCCATCCGATAGATCTGCTCACTCGCATCCGTGACCACCATGGCCCATCCCCCTTGAGATAGGTTGCGCCTCACCGTCTCAGTCGTTCAGCTTGAAAAGTTGGCTAGCTGGTTTCGTTGACTGCCCTTTCGCTGCTACGAACATTGCCACCTCAATAAATGTTCATTAGAACAGCGACTTTGCCACTCTAGTGAGCATTCAGTAGAATGTCAAGAGGATTGGATTCGGCGAGTCGGCGCCCATTTGCGACTGACTAGGGCACCCTCCCGCGGAAGATAGAAAGGCAAGGAACACCGATGGTTCAAACTGGTATGCGGGGAGAGCTGAGGAAGAAGGAAATCACTGACGCTACTGTTGATGTGATAGCCAAACATGGGGTGCGAGGGGCGACCATCAACCGCATCGCGACCCAGGTGGGAGTGACGCCTGCTGCGCTGTATTTCTACTTCTCCGGCCGGAGAGAGCTGCTCCTGGCGGCAATGGACGAGGTGATAGATAAGATCCGAGAGACCCGTCGCAACGCTGTTCATGCAAACGTGGTGGAGCGATTGCGACAGATCGGCATCAACCACATGAATCTCGTCTCGGCCCAAGAGGGAGTTGCCGCCGCCTTCCTGGAATTCATCTGTGCCCCACCCGAGGAGAATCTCCGGGAGGCGCTGGGTGCCAGGCAGTTGATGCTTGCCGATGAACTAGCCGAGATCGTCAAACAGGGACAGGAGCAAGGCACCATCCGCGCAGAATTAGACCCCTATCAGGTCGCCTGGGCGTTCATCGGCCGCGCATGGGCGGTGCACATCGCTCACATGATGGGCATCGCGGATCACTCCAATTCCACGCGGGCGACCTGGATGCTCGATACCCTGCTCGATGTCGTCCGAGTGCCGGACTAGCTGTAATGCCCACTGACATTGCTGACAAACGGGGAGCCTCTCTGTTCGGTTTGGGATTGCACGGATCCTGAACCCGAAGGAAGAAGGCTCCCATGTCCCATCCTAAGGCGAAACTGACCCCGGCGGGAACACCTCTTATCCTCGAGCGTGTGCGCGAGCACGGTCCTTCGGTGACCCCCAGACGGCCGACACCCTAGGTACCACCCGCAAGGTCATCGGCTACCGCAAAGGAACGGCCGGGTGAGCTTCTGCCGACAGACGCCAAGATACTGGCGCGCATACCCAAGCACATCCAGGGTGTGCCGCGGATTTGTTACCGGCCCCGAGGGATGCCTTGTACCCCCAAGGCGTGCAAGGCCGTCTCTCAAGAGATCGCCCACGCCGCCGGGAAGGTCGCTCGGAAGCAGTGTGAGGACTCGGTCCCCCGCCCAGCCATGGTCGACACCCTTTGGTGGAAGAAGTCCCTGGTCAACTCCTGGTCTCGGGCCGCGAGGAAGACCATCCACAACGAGTCGGTCGTTCCCTATGCGAGACTCGAGGGAGCGAGCAGCAGGTCGCCGGCGACCGTGGCAAGAACCCGGGCTGCGTCCCTGAGCTGCGCCACAGACACGCGCTCGTTGGCGCAGTGGCACTCCGTGGCTTTCCCCGGCCCGAAGGTGATGGCCTCCATGCCGGCATCGTTTATGAGGTTGCGAACGTCGCTCGAATACGGCGTGCCGATGATCTCGCACGGTGCGCCTGTGACCCTCTCCACCGCATTCGCCACTCTGGCCGCGAACGCCGATGAGCTGTCGATCTCCGCGGCGGCAAAGTAGCTGGGGAGCGCCGAGATCCCAAAGTCGAAGTCGGTGTCGGTCGCCTTTATGGCGGACAGACGCAGCCGTAACGTTTCCATCTCGCCGTCCACAGTCTCGCCGGGTAGCAGCCGTCGATCGACGACGATATCGCAGTAGTCGGGGACGGCGTTCTCTTTCACACCGGCCCGTAGGATGGTTGGCGTGCACGAACCGCTGGGTAGGAGCGCATGCTTTCGCAGCCGGATGTCGTCTTCATACGCCTGCAAGACGTCGAGCACGGCCCGCAAGCGCGGGATGGGGTTCACCCCGAGATGCGCCTGGCTCGCATGTATCGATCTCCCGTTGATGCGGATGCGGTAGAAAGCCAGGCCGCGCTCCGCGGTGGCCACCTTGAGGTCCGTCGGCTCGGTGACGATGCCCAGGTCACCGGTGAAGCCGGCTCGCAACAAGGACAGGGTGCCCGGTTCGGCGCACTCCTCGCCCGCCGCAAAATGCAGTACGAGCGTGCCGTGCAGGCGATCGCGCCTTTGCGCGAGGAAACGTGCCACCGCGACCTGGGCCGCGAGACCCGACTTCATGTCGCATGCACCGCGCCCGTAGACGAAGCCATCGCGCAGCTCAGGCGTAAACGGGTCGCTCGACCACAGCGTGACGTCGTCGACCGGTACCGTGTCCAGGTGCCCGTTGAGCACAAGCCGCGGACCGTCGTGGATTCCCCGGAGGACTGCCGCCACCGAGGGGCGTCCGGGCATGGACTCCACGAAGGTCGCCTGGCAAACGTCTCTCAGCAGGTCGGCCACCAGCTCGGCCGCTTCCCTCTCTGAGGTGCCCGGGTTGGTGCTCTTCACTGCCACCAGCCGGCCTAGCAGCTTCGCGAGGTAACCCTCCTGAAGCTCGGGCGCCTGAAATACATCGACAGTGGCAGGATCCCTCGTTCTCATGTTGCCGCGCAAACCTCCCTTTCAATTAGTGTCTGGGGTCATTAATCCGCCAACCATAGGCCGCGAGACTCTCCAGGATCTCATCCGCGGTCTTGTGCCAGACATACGGGGGTCGTCGTTCCAGGTGGCGATCCAGGTACGGATGGAGGCCACGAGCTCCTTGACCGAACGGTGGGTGCCGCGTCTGATCCATTTACTCCTGAGTTCGCCGAACCACCGTTCCACCAGGTTGAGCCAGTTGGCGGTGCCGTAGCGGCGGTAGTGGTGGGTACGTCGTTCGGGCACCCCGGGCAAAAGCGGCAAGGGAAGCAGTGCGGTCCAGCGCCTGGATCTGCGACTTCTCGTCGACGCACAGCACCGCCGCCACCTCCGGGGCGGTCAGGGAGAGACCCACGATGTCTCTCACCTTGTCGATGAATTGGGGTTCGGGCGAGAGCTTGAAGCTCTCGGTGCGGTGCGGTTGCAGGCCGAAGGCCCGCCAGATGCCGGAGACCGCCGTCTGGTTCATGCCCACCGCCTGAGCCATCGACCGGATGGACCAGTGGGTGGCATCCCTCGGGGTGAGGGTCAACGCCGTTTACCCCAGGCTGGATTCGCACCCCCATGGCCGATGGCAACCTGCAGCCGTTGGTGGAGCGGGAGGGCATCTCTCTTGACGAGACCTACGCGATCACCACCCGTGATGTCCCTCTTCCCTCTCCAGCTCAGGTCACCAGTGACGACTCTATGCCCAGATCGGCGAGCGTCTCCGGCAAGACCGCGCCCGATACAACGTCCCAGCCCATGGCCTCGAAGTGCTTCTCCCTCAAGAACTCGAATGGGATCTGCTGGCCTGCGGCCGGTCCGACGCTAAGCGGCGTCTCGAACCTCTTGGGCAGCCGGAAATCGGCCGGGCTGACGCCCTCGCGGTGGTTGAAGGCCTGCCGCAGGGTCAGTATCCGCCTGCCGGCTTTCAGCCCTTCGGCCCAGTCTGTGTCCCAACCAGTGACCGGCCGGAGGAGCTCCACTACCGGCGGGGCGTAGAACGTGGCGAAGAGCACGCAGAGACCGGCCGAGCTGAGCAGCTGGATGTAGGCGGCTCCCCGGGCGTAGATGTCGCCCTTCTTCTCGTAATCCCCGAAGAGCTCGCCCGGATCACCGGGCTGGAGGAGCGGGTCGGGTCCCAACGGAGTCCCTTGCTCGAGCAACGCCATACCCTGCGGCCCCATGTGCTGAGCCGGCTGCGCGTCTCCTATATAGAAGGTGCCGTTGCTGGGCGCCATGCGGGGATCGTGGTAGGGGACCCCCCGGCCGGCCACATGCATAGCGTACTCTTCGCTGCCCCGGCCTATGTACGCGGCCGCCACCTTGGAACCGTCGGCCAGGGCTGCGCCAAGACCCTCGCGCCTGGCGATCTGCTCGACCAGGGCAACCAGGGCCTGCGCGTTACCCCACGTGAGCTCCAAACCACCGGTGTCGCCGGTGTCGATAAGACCGTTCTCGTAGCATTCCATGGCGAAGGAGACGCTGTTACCCACGCCCATGGTGTCGAGACCGTAGCGGTTGCAGATCTCGTTCGCCCGGATGACGGCCTCCACGTTGTCATTGCGACAGCTGGCGCCGAGAGCGGCCAGGGTCTCGTACTCCGGGCGATGAAGTTCGTCCTGGCTCGCGAAGGGACCTTCCTCGATCTTCACGAGGGCGCCGCAGCGGATAGGGCAGGTGCTACAGCCGTAGGCCTTGAGCTTGTACACATCCATCTTGGGGCCATCGAGATTGCCGCAGCCGGGAAAAGCGTCGCTGCCGGTGCGGGCCCAGTTGTCCGCGGGGCAGTCGCCGACAGAGAGGAGGAAGCTCGTGAACCCGCCCGTGCCGGCCGCGGTCAGTCCTTGATGGAAGGGGCTGTTCTTGAGAGCCTCGGCGTATTCCTTCTGGACCGTTTTCAGCCCCGCCCTGTCGGCGACTCCGACGCGGGCTCCTTTGCCGGCCCGGACCGCGACGGCCTTAAGCTTCTTGGAGCCCATCACCGCCCCTACGCCGGACCGGGCGGCTATGCGGCCTTTCTCGTTGACGATCCCGGAGAGGAGGGAAAGCTGCTCTCCCGCCGGTCCGATGCAGGCGATCCTCCAAGTGCCCGGCTCTCCCAACTGAGCCTGCAGCATATCGTCGGTCTCGTAGGTGTCTTTCCCCCAGAGCTGTTCGCCATCGACCAGCCTCGCCTTGCCTGCGTCGATGACCAGGCAAACCGGGCGCTCGGCAGAGCCCGCGAAGAAGACCCCGTCGTACCCCGCGTTCTTGAGTTCAGGCCCGAAGTAGCCTCCGGAGTTGGAGTCGGCCCAGGCTCCCGTCAGGGGTGACTTCGTCGTGACCGTATACCTTCCCCCGCCGTAGACACCCGTGGCCGTGAGCGGTCCCGTGGTAAAGGCCAGCATGTTGTCCGGTCCCAGAGGATCGACGCCCGGCTTGGTACGCTCCATTATCATCCTGACCCCCAAGCCGGTCCCGCCGACCCATGCTCGATAGAAGCCCTCTTCGGGCGTTTCTTCATGCATGGTCCCCTGGGTCAGATCAACAAAAAGCAGTCTGCCCGCGTAACCGTGTGCCATGGAAGAGCACCTCCTATTACAGAACTGAACCCGCTCTCCCCAAGAGAGCCCGTTTCCCGCCTTCATCATAGCGGCTCCGCGAGCGCCCCACAACCGAGCGCGTCTTGGGGCGGGGGCCACGTCTTGTCAAGCGGTGTACGAACCTGATTGCCCCATCCTCTGGTTCGATGCTTGAGCTCGCCATGAGCAGCTCCTCTTCGAGTCCGGCCACGACCGCCGGAGGCTCCTGGTTCTTTCGAGTGAGTCCTGGCTCATGCACCGGCGGACCAGCTGCCACTCGTCGGGCTGCTCGGCCAAGACGGCGCCCACCAGGCGAATGATGGAAGCCCGATCGGGGAAGATGCCGACCACGTCTGATCGCCGGCGGATCTCCCGGTTCAGGCGTTCTTGGAGATTATTCGACCAGATATGTGTCCAGTGCTCGACTGGGAAGCTCGAAAAGACGGTGATGTCGGGCCCGACTTCGTCAAGGAGCCGGCCCACATCCGGGAAGCACCCCTCGAGTTAGGCGATGACCCTCCTTAGCTGGGCCTGCACCTCTTGGGCAGAGGGCTGAGCGAAGATGGTCCTTATGAGCGTGGCCACGAACGGCTGGGCCGAACGGGGCACCCGGCAGAGGGCGTTGCGCATGAAGTGCGTGCGGCAGCGCTGCCAGGAAGCACCAGGAAGAACGGCGGCAATAGCCCCCACCAGGCCCTGGTGGTCGGCGGAGATAGCCAGCCGCACCCCGGATAGCCCTCGGGCCAAAGATCGCGCAGGAACCTCGTCCAGGCCACCCGTCTTCAGCCCGTGAAGGTGTCGAGTCCGAGGATCTCCCAGTGACCGTCAGAGGAGACCGCGGTGGCGACCACGGTGGCCACGCTCGTCACCCGCCCCTCCTCGCGGGCTTTCACCGACAGGGCAGCCAGATAGGGACCGTTGTCCAGCGGTCGGGAGCGAAACGCAGCCACCCCATCACCTGCCCGTACCAGAACCGCACGTACCTCTCTCGCAAGAGGAATCCGAACTACTTCCCCGAGCACGCGATGACCAGCTTTGAGAAGAAGGGGAAAGCGCTCTATCCGCACCAGGTGGGAACCACACAGAAGTGCAACTTCTGCATGGAGCGCCGCCGCCGAGGTCCCCCCGGCCGCCACGCCTCGGCTCACGCGGCCCCTACACTATCACGCCCCAGATGCCGGTTGCCAGCGACTTCAGTCCAGCGGACGACGTTCCACGAACTCGACCAGATTCCCGGAGTTGTCCCGGACAAAAGCGCAGGCGTCGCCGTCGTGCACTCGAGTGTCCCAGACCACGTCCACACCCTTCGCTTTGAGGTCATCCATCAGGGCCGCGATATCGGGCACAGCATACGCCACGTGCTTGATCCCATGCGTGCGGATATCGCTCCACGGGTAGCGGCGCTCATCGGGCAGAGGCGCCGCCTCGGGAATACAGAAAAGCTCGAGGATGAAATCTCCCCGGCGGACCAGAGCCACCTTCCCCGTATCCTCGGGTACGTCCACCACCCGGATGAGTTCGAACTCGAGCATGTCTCGATACCAGGCGATCGAAGCCTCGAGATCGCCCACGCTGATGCCGGCGTGGTCTGGCTTGAGCCCCCTCAATGGATCGTTCGTCATATCGCTGTGACACCGCCTCTCTCGTCTCGTTCTCCGGTAGCATTCGCCCATTCGCTCAAAAAGAGAGGCCCCGCCACATATCAAGAGTCGGCGGGGCCTCTGTAAGAAGGGGCAGGATCGTCCAAACGGTCTAGGAAGACGACGAGTGCTGGGCGGCTCCCGCGGCCATCCCGAGACTGAACGCCTTAAGGTTGACGTCCACTGTTTTAGGAGGCACTGCTCCCCGGATGACCGCCTCCCACGTCTCGGGCGCGAAAGGAAGGGCAGGCGATACCGCTCCCAGCATTACCACGTTGGCGGCCTTGATCGTCCCGGCCTGCTGAGCGATCTCGTTGGCGTTCACGCGCCGCACGTTCGCATGGGATTTCGCTATGAGGACGTCGATGTCTGCCGGATAGGTGGCCAGGCCGGCGGACACCGGGCTGGGATTGATGCGTAGGCTGTTGTAGATGAGCAGACCTTCAGGCCTGAGCCAGTTGACGTACCGCAGAGCCTCGAGCGCTTCGAAAGCCAGCAGGATATCGGCGGAGCCTTCTACTACCAGCGGCTCCCACACCTTGTCGCCGAAGCGGAAGTGGCTGGTCACGCTGCCGCCCCGCTGGCTCATGCCGTGGACTTCGCTCTGCTTGACGTCATATCCTTCGGCGAGGGCCACCTGGCTGAGGACGAAGCTGGCCAGGACCACCCCCTGGCCGCCGACGCCCGAGAGCAGAACGTTCACGGTCGGTCGGGCGGTCATCAGGCCCCCTTCCCTTTGGAGGATGTATCCGCTCCGGCGGCCCCGCTCGACGCGGGCGCCGGCCGGACGATGGCATTCTCTTTGCACAGTTGCGAGCACACCCCACAACCGTCACACTGCCCGGGGTTGATCTCCACCTTGCGCTCGCCTTCGGCGTCGACCAGCAGGTTGAGGGACATGCAGCCGGCCTGCAGACAACGCTTGCAGCCGATGCAGAGGTCGGCGTCGACCTGGTAGACGGGCCACTTGATCTTGTACTCGAGGATGCAGGGGGCCTTGGCGATGACGACCGAGGGCTCGTCCGCCGCCAGCTCCTCCCGCAGCACCCGCTCGACCTCTTCTAGATCGTAGGGGTCGATGGTGGTCACGCGGTTGATGCCCAGAGCTTTGCAGAGGGCGGGGATATCGACTGTGGCGGAGGGATCGCCGAGCAGGGTCTTCCCGGTGCCCGGGTTCTGCTGGCCCCCGGTCATGGCCGTGGTGGAGTTGTCGACGATGATGTTCAATGTGTTACCCCGGTTGTAGGCCACGTCCATGAGGGAGGTGACCCCCGAGTGGAAGAAGGTGCTGTCGCCGATGATACCGACAGGCTTGTTGCGCAAATCGGGCTTGGTCCCCTCGGCCCGGGGTTCCAGCACCTTGCTCATACCGTGGGCCATGCTGATGCTGGCGCCCATGCAGGTGCTGCAATGCACCGCGTTGAACGGCTCCAGCGCCCCCATCGTGTAGCAGCCGATATCGCCGCTCACGAAGACGCGCAGCTTCTTGAGGACCGTGAAGATACCGCGGTGAGAACAGCCGGGGCAGAACGTCGGGGGACGGCCGGGCAGTCCCTCCACTCCCGCTTGAGGGGCGGCCAGCAGATCGGGGTTGACTCCCGGGACCCCCGCAGCCGAGAGATTGCGAGCGATCACGGCTGGGCCGATCTCGCCGAGAAGGGTGTTCAGCTCCTTCCCCCCATCGATCTTGATCCCCAGAAGCTTGATGTTCTCTTCGAGGAAGGGGTCGAGCTCTTCCACTACGTAGAGCTTCTCCACTTTCGCCCTGAAATCGGCGATGAGTTTGGCCGGCAGGGGATAGGTGAGACCGAGCTTGAGATAGCTCGCCTCGGGAAAGGCCTCGCGGGAGTAGCCGTACGCGGAACCCGAGGTGATGATGCCCACGCGCGGGTCGCCCATCTCGATGCGGTTGAACGGGCAGGTCTCGGCGTATTCGGCCAAGTCGAGGACCCTCTGCTCGATCAGCGGGTGCCGGGCGATCGCGTTGGCCGGCATCATGGTGTACTTGGCGTAGTTGCGCTTGAGCTTGACGATGGGTTCCGTGGCCGCCCGCTCACCCAGGTTGACAATGCTCTTGGAGTGAGAAGTCCGAGTCGTGGTGCGGAACAGCACCGGGGTATCGAAACGCTCGGAGAGCTCGAAGGCGGCGATGACGAACTCCCTGGCTTCGCCGCTGTCGGCGGGCTCCAAGAGCGGAGTGCGTGTGAACTTGGCGAAGTTCCGGTTATCCTGCTCGTCCTGGGAGCTGTGCATGCCCGGGTCGTCCGCCGAGACGACCACGAGGCCGCCCTCTACTCCCACGTAGGCGGCGGAGAAGAACGGGTCGGCGGCTACGTTCAGACCCACGTGCTTCATGCACACCATCACCCGGGCGCCGGCCATAGACGCGCCGATGCCCACCTCCATGGCCACCTTCTCGTTGGGCGACCATTCACAGTAGACGTCCTCGTACTTGGCGAGCTCTTCCAGGATCTCCGTGCTCGGCGTGCCAGGATAGGCCGCAGCCAGCTTGACCCCGGCCTCCCAGGCTCCACGGGCGATGGCCTCGTTCCCGGAGAGTATCTCCCTCTTCTCTACTTCGACTGCTTCCACGGTCTCAACTACAGGTGTCATATCCCCTCCACCCGGTCACGAGTTTTGCGTCTTCTGCTCACCGACTCTACGCCGGAAGGCACCATACCATTCCATCCTATCGAGAGCACGGGCGGCTGCCTGCGGCGTCGGAAGGACTATCGCCCGGTATCGTCTGCCTCGATCGAACAGCGACTCGGCGATCGGCAGGTCGGGGACGTTGATGATAGGCTTGCCCGTCTCCTCCATGAGCTCCGCCACCAGGTCGAGGAACGCGGTCTCCCACGGGCTGAGCCCGGCATACTGACCGTCCGCGCTCCTGGCCCGGATCTCGCTGCCGCTGCTGGGAACCCCCAGGACGGAAAGCACGACTATCGCGTCCACCTGGTCGCATTCGGCCACCAGTCTGAGCACCCGCGGCCCCACGTCGCCGCCGGCAGAGGCGACCATGTCCAGAGGGTTGCTCTTGCTCCAGAAGGGCGGGAGGATCTCGTCGAGAGCGGCATAGAGCTCGGCCGGGAAGGAGGCCAAGGTCAGGCCCTGGCGGGCTACCTCGTCGGCCATCAAGACGCCGGCCCCGCCGCCGTTGGTCACCACGGCTACCCGTCGCCCCTTGGGGGGCGGGTTATACGCGAGACAGGTCCCCAGGTCTGCCACTTCCTGCGTGCTGGTGCAGCTGATGACTCCCGCCTGCCGCGCCGCCGCCTCCCAGACCGCTGCCGAGCCCGCCATCGCTCCTGTGTGAGACGCCGCCGCTCTGCTCCCGTACTCGGTCAGTCCGGCGCGTACCACCACCACCGGCTTCACCGCTGCGGTGCGCCGAGCTACCTCAAAGAAGCGCCGACCGTCGTCGAGGCCCTCTATGTACATCATGATCCCGGTTGTGTTCGGGTCGTCGCGGAGATAATCGAGCACGTCCACCGCCCCTATCTGGGCTTCGTTCCCCACGCTGGCGAACTTGTCGATGCCGATGCCCCGCCGCTGGCAGATGCTGGTGGTCTGGACACCGATGTTGCCCGACTGGGATACGAAGCTGAGGGTGCCCTTGGGCGGGTGTAGCACCACGAACCCGATGGCGTGCAGCTGGACCTCGTTCGACACCATCCCCATGCAGTTCGGCCCCATGAGGGTGACGCCCCCTTCCGTAGCGATCCGGGCGATCTCCCGCTCGGCTTCGGCGCCGAGAGCCCCAGTCTCGGAAAAACCCGCGGCGATCGCGATCGCCGCCGGGATACCCTTGCGGCCGCACTGCTCCAGCATGGACGCCACTTGATGGCCACCCACGGCCAGCAGAGCCAGGTCGGGGGCCTCCGGCAGTTCCTCCAGACTGGTGTAGGCCTGCAGTCCGAAGAACTCCCCGCCTTTGGGGTTCACTGGATAGACCTTGCCGGTGTAGCCGCCATCGAGGATCGTGCGAAGGGCGGAGCCGCCCCACTTGGTTATGTCACCGGAAGCGCCCACGATTGCCATCGAACGGGGAGCCAGCAGGGCTTTCAGATTGGGGATGAAGGTAGTGCGCCCCTCCGGCACGTCGGCGGAAGCGCCGGCCCCCGCCCCCGCCGGCGCTTCCGCCGACAGGATCACCAGGGCATCGGCCGCCACGGGCCGGTCGCCCTCGATCAGCAGGGGGTTCACGTCGATCTCGGACACCTGGGGATGGTCGAGCGCGATCTGGCCGATGGCCTGGATGACCTTCGCCAGAGCCGCCTGGTCCACCGGCGGGTATCCCCGAAACGGACCTAGCAACCGTTTGGCCCGGATCAGGCCGGGTAGTTCGGCCGCGTCGTCATCGTCCATGGGGGCCAAAGCCAGGGCCACATCGCCCAGAGCCTCGGTCAACACCCCGCCCAGACCGAACGCCACAACCGGGCCGAACATGGAGTCGCGCTTCATGCCAACCATCAGCTCGCGGTTGCTCGACACCATCCGCTCCACGAGCACGCCCTCCAGGGCGGCTCCCGCCCTTTCTTCCAGCAGGCGATACGTCGCGGCAGCCGCCTCGGGGCCTTCAATGTTGAGCGCGACCAGACCGAGCTCGGTCTTGTGATGGATCTCGCCACCGACGGCCTTCATGGCCATCCGGCCCCCGAGCCGGGTGGCGGTCTCGGCGGTCTCGGCTTCGCTCCTCACAAGAGCGCCTTCGGGGACCGGGATACCGTAGGCCGCGAACAAGGCCTTCGATTCGTGTTCATCAAGAGCGCGCCGACCGGCCGCCACGGCTTCCAAGATGAGTCTCGCGGCGCCCTCCGAGTCCACGGCATGTGATGACCGGTTCATTGTTGTGTCACTCACCCTCCGAGACGAAAGAGTTGTCGCTGGGGCCGCCGGGCACAGAGCCGTTGAGCACATCCTCAATGTCGGTCGCGTGGCAGCGGTCTATATGATAACTGTTTATACCTTTTTGCGCAAGGCTGCGGTCGGCCCACCCGGTATCCCGTGCTACACTCGTTGCGACCCTGTCTCATCTCGCCGAATGTGAGGCCTTAAACGCGTACATACGATTGGCTCGAGGTCGGGCCGATGACAGCCCGCGACTGCGCCGAGATCTCCATCAAGTCCATCATCTTCTCGGGAGAACTAGGCCCAGGGGAGAGACTGCCACCAGAGCGTCTGTTGTCAGAACATCTCGGTGTATCCCGGGTCCCCCTGCGGGAGGCGCTCAAGTCTCTCGAGAGCGCCGACTTCATCAGGACAACGGTGGGGGCCAAGGGAGGGTCTCGGGTCAGCGACGCCGCCACTCTCGCCCGCTGCTGGGAGGAATGGCTCCGCGTATACGCGCCTAGGCTTCGGTCCGCCTGCGAGTTCCGCCGGACGGTGGAGATGAGGATAGCCTGGCTGGCGGCGGAACGGCGTAGCATCGAGGACCTGCAGTCCCTGGAAGCCATAGCCGACTCGATGGATCGAAGTCCGACCTGGGTCAGCCTGTGGCATACCCATTTCCACAACGCCCTCATGGTGGCTGCACACAACGAGTACTTCGAACGAGCCGCGGTGGCCCTGCGCGCCGAGCTCTTCACACCGATACAGGGCTACGGCATCGAGATCGAGGTCCAGACCCTTCGTAACCTCCACGAGGACATCCTCGCCGCGGTGATAGACCAGGATCCATCTGGCGCCTCCGAAGCCATGCGGACGCACCTCGAGTTCACCGACCAGCTGTTTTTCCAACGAGCCGAGGAACTCGGGCTCAACCCTCGGGGCTGAGGCTCACCGCCGATCGGCGTCGGCCCGCCCGTCGGGGCGGCGACGGGTGTCCAGGTGTGACCCTCGCTCTTTTCCGGATGAACTCGTGTCGGCTACGGGCTTGCATCCGGCCCGATTATGGTCTATACAGTAGGTGTTTATACCTTGTTGCAGAGGCGCCAGGCGCCATCCTGAATATGGAGCTGTGATGTACGCAGACCTAGAAAACGCCACGATGGGCCACGCGGTGACCCTCGCCCCGGAGACGGCCAGCGACAGCGCGGTCCACTTTCTTCGGGCGATGATCTTCTCGGGCGAGCTGGGCCCCGGTGACAAGCTACCCCCGGAGAGAGACCTGGGTGCCCGCCTCGGTATCTCCCGCATGACCCTGCGCCTAGCCCTGAAAGCTCTGGAAAGCACCGGTTACATCCTCACAACGCGAGGATCTCGCGGCGGTTCGCGAGTCACCGACGCCGCGTCGCTGCTCAACTGCTGGAGCCAGTGGATGCGGCAGCACTCTGGGGAGCTCGGCGACATCTTCGAATTCCGGATGACGGTCGAGACGAGATTGGCCTTTCTGGCCGCCGAGAGGCGCACCGAAGACGACCTGGAGATGATCGGCCGGGCCGCCGCTGAGGAACTGGGCCCGACGGATTGGTCGTCGCTCTTCCGCGCCGATATGGACATACACAGGGCGATAGCCCGAGCGGCCCGCAGCCCCCGGCTGGAGCGAGCGATGATGGACGCCCGCGGCGAGCTGTTCATCCCGGTGGATCTGGCCCGCCTGGAAGACCGGCCGCGTCAGGTCCAGAGCAGCCACGCCGCCATCCTGGAAGCCATCCGCGACGGCGACCCGGAGAGCGCGGCCGAGGAGATGCGCAAGCACCTCGAGCTCGTGCGAAGGCTGATCGACAAGGCGCTCGAGACCGCGGGGATCAGCCCTGCCGCCACCTAGCGGTAGAGGTCCCTATCCCATCCGGGAACGTTCCATCCTAGGTAACCCTGCTTATCCACGGCATGCTCGAGAGTGCCCGGGATCAATACCGACGCCTTCGGCGAGATATGAGCGGGGTTTATGTAGTCGTAGATGACCCGCTCGGTCGTGACCATCGAGAATGTGTCGTCCGCGTCGACGAACGTCTCGTAGCTCGCGCGAAGCGCATCGTACAGCGCCGGATCGTGACGCAGCTTGGCAAGGTCTTCCACGCTCCGGAACCAGATCTCCTCCACGCCCGCGTAGTGCCCCACGTTGCCGAACTCGAAGAGCGTGCCCTTGAAGACCGCGGGGTCCATGGGCACGTGCTTGTCGATCACCAGCTTGCGTATGAGCCCCGGCGGGACCAGCTCGACCATCTTCTTGCCGTGCTCGCGCCACTTCGCGTTGAAATCCTCGTAGGAGAGCTGCGGCCGCTTACGCAGCCAGTGGATCAGCTTGACCCCGCCGGCGTAGAAGCCCGGTTCCTCGTGAAGCGTCTCCCAATCGAGTAGTTCGACCGCGAACTCGTCGCCGCCGAACTTGTGCGGCTGCATGCGGTTCGGATAGTCCTGATCCTTGAAGGGGATGCCGACGGCCTCATAGTCGTCCACCACATGGTCGGCCATGTTGTCCCATTCCATCGGCGACAAGGGGTAGATGAGCATGTCGTTGTCGATGCCGGCGATGGAGTAGTGCTGGACGTAGCGGCGGAAGCTGTCCATCACCGAGGGAGTCTGGAGCATCAGCGAGACATGGATGATGCCCCATTCGAAGAAATAGCGCTGCTGCGTGTCCTCCCTCTTGCGCCTCGCGGCGAGCATGAACTTGAGCATGGCATCTCCTTGTCTGACTTTGTCCGGCTGCTGATCAGGGCGAGGTTCGCTCCGCCCGCGCTGAGTCCCCTGTTACACGATCTGGTAGACGTCGTAGGTGACGCCCATGGCCTCCTGCCTTCCCACGCTCACCGACACGATGTTGTTGAGCCAGCTATAGGGAGTGTTGACGGCTGTCTCGAACATGGGTTGTCCGCGGAGATAGTACTCGGAATAAGGGACTTCCTCACCCCGGCCAAGGCGATCCCATATCTCTGGCGGGATGTTGAGGATGCCCCGGTAGCTGACGAAGATGATGTAGCCGTCGTGCGTGCGGTAGGTGTCGCGTACGTCGCCCTCAGCGACGCCGCCCGGGCGCATGATGAACCAGTCGCCCGTCCCGGCAAGGATGTCGCCCTTGACCTTGGGGCCCTCGAACCATCCCCCCTTGACGCGCACGATGGTGCGCCTGCCCCGGAAGGTCTCCCCCACCTCGTAGAAGCCCTCCACATCCAGGTGCGCCCGGTAGAGGAATTCGGTCTTAAGCTCCATCCTTGGGATGTCCATGCCTGCCTCCGGTCTATCCGGCCGATACAGCCCGCAAGAGCCGATCCGGCCTGGTACTGGATTCCGTTTCTAGAAGGCGGTCGCGCCGCCGTCCACCTTGATGTCGGCCCCGGTCACCCAACTGGATTCCTCCGAGGCGAGGTAGACGGCGCAATAGCCTATGTCCTCCGGGGTGCCCAGGCGATCGAGCAGGATCGACTTCATAACCATCTCTTTGAAGCCCGGCTCGTTGTCGAGACGCTCTTTGGTGTGCTCGGTCACGACCATGGCCGGAGAGATGGTGTTCGCGCGGATGTGATGCGGGGCGCCTTCTATCGCAAGCTGCCGTGTCATGGCGAGGACGCCACCCTTGGTGGCGCAATGAGCCACGGCGCCCGCCCCAGGAAGCCCCACATAGGCATTGGCCGACGCGAAGTTGACGATCGATCCGCTGCCTCTGGCCACCAAGTGCGGCCACGCCGCCTTGCAGCCCAGGAAGACGAGATCGAGCTCGCCCTGCAGGGTGCGGCGCCATTGAGTCTCGTAGTCCATCTCCGCGATCGGGGCGAACTCCACGAAGGCAGCCGAGTTGACCAGGATGTCCAGACCGCCGAAACGCTCCACGGCGAATTCCATCAAGGCTTCGTTGGCGGCCGGGTCGGTGAGGTCCGCGCAATAGCTCACGAACGGCAGGCCCTCATCCTGGCACACGCAGGCGGTCTCCTTGAGCGCGATCTCCCGGCGGCCGCATCCGATCACGTGGGCGCCTTCGCGGGCCATGGCCACGGCACAACCCTGTCCGATGCCCAGACCGCCCGCGCCCGTCACCACAGCGACTTTGTCCTTCAAGCGCTCGCCCATCGCAATGCTCCTATGGTCTTCTTAATATCCCATTGAGTCGAGCCAATGATAGCAGGTGCGCCAGGGCTCCGGGCCGATCTGAGATGAGCCGCGGCCAAGAAGAGGAACGGGGCGGCTCGCGGTTTCCCGCGAGCCGCCCCGGACTCAATGCGTCGTCGCTACTTCAGAGCTGTGGCCCGAGAGTCTCGAACTCTACTTGAAAGACGCGACCGCGTCGATGGTTTCCTGGCTCAACGCGGCCATAGCGTTCAGGTCGCGAACGAACTTGAAGCCCTCATCGACGGTGTACTGCCAGTGAAGGAAGCCACCATGGTTACCGATGTGATCGGCGTCGGAGAACACATAGTGCCCCTGGGCACCCCACCAATCGATCTTCTCCATGGCAGCGGCCCAACCGGCTTCATCCTGAGTCTCGGCGGTCGCGATGGCCGCCTCGGCGAGATGGATGGTGTCGTAGGCGAAGCCCAGGAACAAGCTGGCAAACGGCTGATCCGGGTTGTCGGCTCTCCACCGCTCGACGAAGGCGATCAGGTCCGCTTTGGCCGGGTAGTCATCGGGAATCTTGGTCGGATCCACGATGGCCGGGCCGAAGGTGAAGTCACCGGCTACGTTCGCCGGGTCGTTGCCGGCCGGCGCAAACAGGGGCAGCGGGTGGGAGCCCGATGCCTGGACGTAGACAGGAGCCGTCACGCCCAAGCTGCGCAGGGTCTTGATCATCTGGTTGACATGGACAGGGTTGCTGGCCAAGAGGATCGCGTCGGGGTTCACTTCCTTGGCCTTCGCCGCGATCTTGTTGGCGATCGGGGTCACATCGGCCTCGCCCAAGCCCCAACTGTCGGCCATAAGCGTGAACGTGATACCCGCCGCCGGCAGCGACTTGTTCAGCACTTGCAGGGTCTCCTGGCTGATGACCATCTGGTCGCCAATGCCGAGGACGTTCTTCTTGGCGTCGGCTACCATCTGCTTGAGGTAGGCATCGGCACAGCCGTCGGGGCCGGTGGCCGGTCCGAAGGTGTACGTGTACTTGGTCTGATCTTCATTCAACTCGGCCAGGGTCGGCGGACCAAAGGTGATGTGCAAGATCCCGGCCTCTTCCGTCAAGGGCCGAGTGGGAGCTTGCGTCCACTGCGGGAACGGGCCGATGATGACGTCGACCTTCTGGTCGATCAGAGATTGGATGGCGGCCACGGCGGTATCCATCTTGGACTGGTCGTCTACGAAGACCAACTCCACCTGGCGGCCGTTGATCCCACCGTTGGCGTTGATGAACTTGGCTTCTGTCTCGAAGCCCTGCTTGATCTGCTCGCACGGAGCGGCGCTGTCACCCGTGAGCGAGATCGCGATACCGAACACGAGCGGCGATGTGTCGGCCGGCGCCGTCGTTGCTGTGGTCTCGGTGCTCGGAGCTGCTGTGGTCTCGGTGCTCGGAGCTGCTGTGGTCTCGGTGCTCGGAGCTGCTGTGGTCGTGGTTTCCTCTTCACCACATGCCACGGCGAACATGCCGAGAACGAGCACCAGGACCAGCCCGAGAGCAATCCAGTAACCCTTTCTCATCTTGCTACTCCCCTTTCGTGACTGCTGTTTGAACCCTGTGTTGCCTTGTTGCACAAACGACTACGTGCGCTTCAGTCCTGATCGCCGCCCAGGTAACTTGCACGCACGCGGTCATCCTGCCGAAGTTGAGTGGCCGTGCCGGAGAGCACGACGGTGCCCGTCTGCAGCACGACCGCGAGATGCGCCAACGAAAGCGCCATCTCTGCGTTCTGTTCCACCATGAGCATGGTCAAACCCTGCTCGTTGAGTTTTGCAAGGGCTTCGAAGATGCGTTCCACCGCGAGAGGAGCCAGACCCATGGAAGGCTCATCGAGGAGCAGCAGACTTGGCTTCCCAGTGAGAGCCCTGCCGATAGCCAGCATCTGCTGCTCACCGCCGGAGAGGGTCCCGGCTTCCTGCTTGCGCCGCTCGCCCAGGATCGGGAAGAGATCGTAGACGTAGGCGATATCGTCGGTAAGGCTGCTACGGTCGCGCCGGCCGGTGGCCCCGACGATCAGGTTGTCTTCCACCGTCAGGGTGGGGAAGAGCTGCCGGCCTTCCGGCACCTGGCATACACCCGTTGATACGACCTTTTCCGGCGGCATGCGGGTGATATCGGTCCCTCCGTAGAGGATGCGGCCGCTATCGCTGCGGACGATCCCCGATATCGTGTGAAGCAGCGTGCTCTTGCCGGCACCGTTGGCCCCCAAGACCGTCACCACCATGCCCTTGGGAACGGTAAGGGAGACTCCATGGAGGGCTTCGATCGACCCGTAGGCGGTAACCAGGTTCTCTACGACCAACAGGTCCTCGGGCACCGGACAGCTCTCTCCGTCGACCAGATCGCGGGTGGCGCAGAGATCCCTGGCTCCATGGTCGACGCCTAGGTAGGCGGTGATGACCTTCTGGTCCTTCTGCACTTCCTCGGGCGTTCCTGAGGAGATGATTCTGCCGTAGTCGAGGACGTTCACGGTGTCGGAGATGTCCATGACCAGGTCCATGTCGTGCTCAACGAGAAGCACGGTCACACCGGCATCGCGGATCGTCGCGACATGCCCCACCAGTTCTTCGCGCTCGCTCTGGTTGGTTCCCGCCGCAGGCTCGTCAAGAAGGAGCAGTCGAGGCTCGGATGCTAACGCCCGAGCGATCTCCACCAGGCGCTGCTGTCCATATGGCAGGCTGGAGGCCGGCATATCGGCTCGGTCTTGCAGCCCTACCAGGGCCAGGGCATCCATGGCCCTCTCGCGGGACCGCTTCTCCTCCCGTCTCTGCGAGGGGAACCCCAGGCCACCGGACCAGAAGCCCGACTTCTCGTGCCGGTGGCATCCCACCAGCACGTTCTCGAGAACGCTCATGTTCACGAAGATCCTCAGGTTCTGGAACGTGCGGGCCATCCCCAGCCGAGCCGTGGAGGCCGGGTCGAGCTTCGTCAGCTCGGTATCCTCGAACCATACGCGGCCACCCGCCATCTCCTGCAGGCGGCTGATGGCGTTGAACAAGGTGGTCTTGCCCGCGCCATTGGGACCTATGAGAGCGGTGATGCTGCCCTCTTGCACGTCGAAGGACACTTCGCTCACGGCTTTGAGGCCGCCAAAATGCACAGATACATCCTGTATGCGTAAGAGCGGGACCTGTGCGCGTACCATGCTCTTCTGGCGAGCCAGATCTTCAGCCAGCAACCCGGTCACCTGGTGCGCCGAGGAAGCGGGCAGGCCGACCGCGGTCGGCGGGGCGACCACGACCGCAGAGGCTCCCTCGACCTCGGCAGATGCAGCGCCTTCGGGGATCGGCGTCTCTTGAAGTTCCTCTCCCTTGATCTTCGCCCAGAGCCGCTTCGCCAACTTCGGCCGAAGACCGAGGAGACCCGCGGGGAGGAACAGGAGAAGGAGGATCATGATCACCGAGTAGACCGTGCCGTTGTACTGGAGCATGCTCTGGGAGAACCCGTTAATGACCCAGGTCATGAGGACGGCCCCAACGATCCATCCATAGACGTACCTGTCTCCGCCCACGAGCATCATGACGATGGGAAGGACTGAGGCGGAGAATGAGAAATTCTGCGGGGAGACCGCCATATAGACGAACGCGAACATGCCTCCCGCGATCCCGCAGAATACCGCGTTGAACACGAACGCCAGGAGCTTCCAGTTGGCGTTGCGCACGCCCAGAGTGGAGGAAGCGATCTCGCTGACGGCGAGACCGCGGAGAGCCCGACCAACCCGGTACTTGAGAAGACGGGCCACGAACAGCAGGATTATGATGCCGACTACCCACACCAAGTAGTACCTGCGCAGTTGGGTATCGAATTCGAAGCCGAAGATGTTCAGGGGAGCAACCGGTCCGAATCCGTTTGAAGCGCCGGCCCACTTCCACTCGTACACGATGGCCAGGAATATCTGCCCTAGACCGATGGTAGCCAGCGCCAAGTAGAAGTACTTGAGCTTGAGCACTGGGCGGCCTATGATCAGCGCCACCACTCCGGCAGCAGCCGCACCGGCGACCCAGGCCGCGAACGTCGGCACATCGAACTTGAGGATCAACAGCCCGCAGGTATAGGCACCGATGCCGTAGAAGGCCGAGTGCCCGAACGAGAGCTGTCCTGCTTGACCTAGGACCAGGCCCACGCTGATAGTGAGGATCGCGTAGAGGCCGGCCTGTGTCATCACGTTCAGGGCGTAGCTGCTGCCTGAGAACCTCCCGTAGATGAGCGGCCAGACCAACAGTATTACTATCATCACGACCTTGGCCACGGTCGCCCAGCCCCAGTCGGGGCCGAAGATGCCCCAGCGCCGAGCGGTCTTGCCGCCCGTCTTCACTTGACTGTTCTGTGTTGCGGACATCAGGCCTCACCCTCCGGGACTCTCGTGCCCAGAAGCCCCTGAGGTCTGAAGTACAGCACTATCAGCAAAACCAGGAAGGCCACCGCGTTCTTATAGCCGGCCGGGACCAGTCCGGTCGCCAACGACTGGACGATCCCGAGGGCGAGACCGCCGACGACCGCGCCCGTGCTGGATCCCCATCCCCCGAGAACGGCGGCGATGAAGCCCATCATCCCGTAGATGCCACCCGTCGCGTAGGTCAGCCCCCCCACGTAGTTGGAGATGGCGATCCCTCCGAGCGCTCCGATTGCTGCGCTGATGGCGAACGAGAGCAGCACCATCCTGCTCACATTAATGCCGGAAAGGCTGGCGGCCATCGGATTGGTGGCAGTAGCAGTCATCCGCTTGCCCAGCGTGGTGTGGTTGTTGAGGAAGTAGAGCGCGATCAGGCAGACGACCATGATGCCGACCACCCACAGGGCCTGGTAACTGATGAAGACGCCGCCCACGCTGAACGACCCCTCGCCGCTGAAGGCCGGCAGATTGCTGGTGTAGCCTCCCCACTTGACGAGCGAAAGGTTCTCGAACAATAGGCTCAGGGCCACCGTGCACAGGATCATCGTCACAAGCGAGATCTTGAGCACGGGTTTGAGAACCACCTGGTACATGAGCATGGCGAGGATCACCGTGAGGATGACCCCGACGATGCCCGAGAGCCAGTACGGAAGTCCGACCTCCATGAGCATGCTGAAGGCGAACAGCCCGCCGAGCATCACGAAGCTGCCCTGAGCCATGTTCACGATGCGCGAGGCACGATAGATCGTCACGAATCCGAGCGCGATAAGGGCGTAGACGGAGCCCATCACGACGCCGGTGACCAGAAGCTGGAGCCAGTCTCCCATCCGTCGCGGCCTCCTACTGGACCCGGCGGGCCCGGGTTATTGACGCCGCGTGAACAGCAGCACCACAGTCGCTCAACAGATACCCCCTGCGCCAGACGTCACGGCTCGACCCATCGGTTCCCACAGCTATATTGGACGATACACTAGGCCATTGAACCAAAACTGTCAAGTCGTCCCCCCTTCGACCGTACTTGCCGTAGCACTTCTCCTCGCACGTTACCAGGCGATTCCTTCCCCCGCGACATTACCTGCCCCTGCCTCGGGCCCCACACCACGCCATCTTGTCGATAGCCCGGGCGGCCGCCCGCGGCGATGAAAGGACCATGGGAGCGTAGCGCCCCGAGAACGCCGACAGCGAGGCATGAACCGGGTGATCGGGGACGTTCACGATAGGTTTCTCGGTCTCTTTCATCAGTTCCACGACCCGCTCCAAGAACTGCGACTCCCAAGGAGTGAACCCCTCGAACTCTCCGTCAACGAGCTTCTCTCTCTCGTCGTCGCCGGTACTCGGTATCCCCAAGAAGTTGAGGGCCATGACGGCGTCCACCTCGTTGCACCTGGTCACGAGTTCGAGCGCACGCAGGCCCACCTCACCGAACCCGGCGGCCACCAGATCGAGGGGATTGCGCCTGCTCCAGAACGGAGGCAGGAGCTCGTCTAGGGCAGCCACTAGGTCAGGCGGCAGGACGGCCAGTGCCAGGCCGTTCAGCGCCACCTCGTCCGCGCCCAGCACTCCAGGACCGCCGCCGTTGGTCATGATCGCCACCCGCCGACCCCGGGGCATCGGCAGGTAGGCCAGGCAGGCTCCCAGGTCGACGAGCTCTTGCGTGGTGCCGCAGGTGACCACACCCGCCTGTCGCGCGGCAGCCCGGAACACGGCGGCCGAGCCGGCCAGCGCCCCGGTATGGGAGGCGGCGGCCTTGCTACCTAGCTCCGTGAGCCCCCCACGCAGAACCACGACCGGCTTGCGCGCGGTGGTGCGCCGCGCCACTTCGAGAAAGAGCAGGCCGTCGTCGATCCCTTCCAGATACATCATGACGCACTCGGTGCCGGGGTCGTCGCGTAAGTAGTCGAGCACGTCGAACGCGCTCACCATGGCCTCGTTACCGACGCTAATGAACTTCTCTAGCCCGACACCCCGGCGCTCGCATATGCTGATGACGGTAGGACCGATGCTACCGGACTGTGAGATGAAGCTGAGCTTGCCTGCAGGCGGGTGAAGGGCGACGAGACCGGTGGCATGAAGCCTCCGGTCGTTCGACAGGAGTCCCATGCAGTTGGGTCCGATGAGAGTAAGACCGTACCTGGTCGCGCTATCGGTGATCTCGCACTCGAGTTCAGCCCCTTCTTTCCCCGTCTCGGAGAAACCGGCCGTCAGGACCACGGCGGCCCGGACCCCCCTTTGCCCGCATTCCTCCAGCACGCCTTTCACCTGCTTAACGCCCACGGCGAGGAGGGCCAGGTCCGGCGCTTCGGGCAGGTCGGCCACACTCGGATATGCCTGCACGCCAAAAAAGACCCCACCCCGGGGGTTCACCGGGTAGATCGTGCCCCCGTATCCGCCGTCCAGCAGGTTGCGTAGCGCCGAGCCGCCCCACTTGCGAATGTCGTCGGACGCCCCGATGATGGCCACCGAATCCGGGGCCAGAACCGCGCCTAGGTCGGGAACGAAGGTCCGCTTGACCGCGATGGCCGCGGGCTCAGCCGCCAGGATGACAAGCGCGTCGGCGGCCACCGGCCGGGAGCCCTCGACCAACAGAGGGTTGACGTCGATCTCGGAGATCTCGGGGAAGTCCAGCGCGATCCGGGCGAGCGCCTGGATCGCGTTCACGAGTTCCGTCCGGTCCACTGGCGGCGAGCCCCGGAAGGCGCCCAGCAGCTTGGTCGATCGGATCAGGTCGGGAAGCTCCGCCGCGTCGGCCTCCTCCATGGGGACGAGTCCAAGGGCGATGTCGCCCAGAACCTCCGTCAAGACTCCGCCCAGACCGAAAGCCACCACCGGCCCAAAAACCGGGTCGCGTTTCATGCCGATCAGCAATTCCCGATCGCCGGCGACCATTCGCTCCACCAAGACGGCTTCGAGCGCGCCTCCGGCGCGCTCCTCCAGCAGGCGGTACGTCTCGGCCACGGCCTCGCTGCCGCATACCCTGAGCACGACCAATCCGCCCTCGGTCTTGTGGTGGATCACGGAGCCGACCGCCTTCATAGCCAGCGTGCCGCCGAGACGCTCGGCCACGGCGACCGCCTCGGCCTCGTTCTTGACCAGAGCCCCCGCCGGCACAGGGATGCCGTAGGCAGCCAGCAACGACTTGGATTCCCACTCGTCCAGAGCGGACCGGCCGTCGGCTCTGGCGCGCCGCAGCAGGGCTACCGCCGACGCCGGGGGCGCGGGCGGGGCCGACAGCGCGGGCGAAGCCGCTCCGACCGACGTGGTTCCTCCGGGGGCACGCGCCCCGGAGGCCGGCGGCGCGCCGGAGGTCGGCGGCGCTGGTGGCGCCGCGGCCATCGTCGTGACCCTGTCGTTGTTAGGAGCCATCTACGCGGTATGCCTCGCTTCCGGCAACCGGCCCGGTTGCCTTAGAGTTTCGGCGGGAACTGGGGAAGATCGGCGAACAGCGGGTGCTCCTTGGCACCGGGTAGGCCCGCCGCCCGCATGGCGGCGGCGCGGTAGCGGCCCCAATCTGCCAACTGGACGATGGACAGCTTCTGGGCCTCGAGAGAGCCTTCGGCGTGGATGGTGAGCACGTCCTCGTAGCAGGAGGTCAGGTCCCGGATCAGCTTGACAATGCGCAGGCGGTGCTCCGTGGGCACGCCGGCCTTCCCCCCGAAGTACTTCTCCATGAGGTCGTGGGTCTCGGGATTGACGTAGTCCTTGTACGAGGGGGCGGTCACGATGATCCCGCCGCCGATGTCCTGGATGTACTTGGTCGCCTGGTGCCAGTTATCGGCGAAGTAGAACTTGCAGATGTTGGCGATCATCGGGTTGGGATAGACCAGATCGGAGCCTTCTTCGCCCACGCAGTGCTCCACGGCGGCCATACCCAGGGTCTCCACGGCCTCGGTGTACATCACCAGCCAAGTGAGCTTCTCGCGAACGTGGGCCTTCTTGTTGATCCCGTTGTACTCCGCCATAAGGGCAGCCGCACCGGTGAACAGTTCCAGTTCCGCCGCCTTGTAGGTCTCGGCGCTCAGGCGATGGAAGTTGGCGAACATGTAGGCCACTTCTCCCGCGAACTCCCACTCGCCCTTGAGGAAGATGCGCTCGTTGGGGATGAAGACGTTGTCGAAGATGATGGTGGCGTCGTTGATGTAGACGCTGGCCGAGATGGGATGGTCGAACAGGTTCGCCCCTTCCGTGATCTCGGGCTGGGCACAGATCATGGTGATGCCGGGGGTGTTCAGTTCGATCCCGAAGGCTACGGCATAGGCGGCGTCGTCCTCCTGCATGGCCCGGCAGGGAGCGATGAGGACCTCGTTGCAGGCCGGAGCCTGGCTGATGTGCGACTTAGCGCCGCTCACGATGATGCCGTCGGGCCGCTCCTCCACGATGCGGACGTAGAAGTCCTTGTGCTGCACCTGCTGGGAGGGGCGCAGACTGCGGTCGCCTTTGATGTCGGTGAGGCCCATGGCGAAGGAGAGATCGTTCTTCTGCAGGTGCCTGCGGTAGGCCTCGACGTTGGCCGCGTAGTCGGTCCCGTACTTCTTGTCCACCCGGGGAGCCACCACTGTGACCGCGTTCAGGCCGTCTTTGGCCACGAACTTGGCCCCCGAGGGTTTGCCGAAGCAGACCCGGGCCCAGAGCTTGACCACCTCGCGCAGGCGCAGGAGGTCGTCCCGAGAGCGCTGAGGCTGGAGGGCGAAGCTGACCCTTTCGCCGTCCTCGTCCAGGTCGGTGAGGAGATCCTGGTACCGAGGATCGTTGTTCATGATGTAATCCATGGCGACCCAGTCGTTGGTGATCTTGCACACCGGGTGCTCGGTCACATCGGGCACTCTCTCGCCGTCGAAGTAGACGACTCTGCCGTCCTTGAGACTCTCGAGGTATTGCTCTGCTGTCTTCAGTGCCACTGGATCCCTCTCCCTAGCTAGCGGACGTCCCCACGTTCGGAGCGGCCTCTGTAGATAGAGCGCTCGCTCTATACATTCTGACAGGTCCCGCCGTCCCCTGTCAAGGGTGACGGGTGGTCATTCCTTCTCTCTATCTAGAACGTGTCCAAGTCTACGTAGTCCGGAGGCAGGGGCAGACCGGCATAGTGCCCGTATCTGCCCGGATACGGATCGTGGAAGCTGGTGGGTTCGTCCGGCTCCGGCGCTTGCACCGGCTGCGCCCCCTGGATCGCGCTGCCCTGGATCACCGGCTCATCCACCCAGGCTTTCTCGTACGAGCTCCGGATCAGCAGGTGCGCCCGGTAATCCCAGAACTTCCAGAGACCGTCCTCTTTCACGAAGATGTGGTTGTACTTGATCACCTGCCAGATCGGGACTACGCCTTTCACCGGGTCCAGGAAGGTGTTGAAACCGACGTGGTACCACATCCCCTTG
This sequence comes from uncultured Actinomycetes bacterium, assembly GCA_963713545.1. Classification (GTDB taxonomy): domain Bacteria; phylum Actinomycetota; class Thermoleophilia; order RBG-16-64-13; family RBG-16-64-13; genus CAVPLM01. Next base: position 229,809 of record CAVQME010000001.1, read on the forward strand.
GCCGTGTTCATGTCTCTCTGTACCTGGATGACCGGCGTGGTGAGCTCGTGGATGGCACAGTTGCCCTCGTAGTTGTAGAGCTTGCCCAGCATCTCCACGAAGACCTTGCGCACGCCTTCGATCCCGTGGAAGACCCCACTTTCCACGATCTCGCACTTCACACCAGGGGTCTTCTGGGCGAACAACTCGTCCACCACGCGGTCCCAGTAGTGACCCAGGACAAGGTGGTTGTAGCGGCCGTGCAGGTTGGAGATCTCCACCCAGTCGCGGGCGATCTGGGCGTTTCGCTCCGCCTTTTCGAGACGCTTGAGCAGTTCTTGATAGGTAGGGTCGGCCATGATCGTCGTCCTCTTTTGGTCGTGGTGTGGGTATCTCAGATGGCCTTTGCCGTGTGGTAGCCTGCACGCACCGCATGGACGATCATGCCGGCTTCCCGGCCGTCGCCGATGAGGTACAGCTCCGGCACTTTCCCCTCCAGGGCCCTGTACAGAGTGTCGTTGGGCTTGAGCGGTGAGGTGGGCACCACCGTGTCGGCTTCCAGCTCCACGTGGATGCCGTCCTTGGCGTCGAAGGCTAGGCCCCTGTCGGTGACGACGATGTTCTGCGCGCCGGAGATGATGCGCACTCTCTTGCGGGCGAGCCAATCCAGGGTCATCCCCAGCCGGAAGTCGATCATGCCCTCACCGATGACGTCGGTCGGCTCCACTATGGTGACCGTCCGTCCCCGCTTGACCAGGTACTCGGCCACTTCCATCCCGTGCAGCCCCGCGCCCACCACGACGACCTTCTTGCCCATGGGCAGGTAGTACTTGGTGGCCCGGCCAAGGAACCGGGGCCCCACGCGGCGCAGGATGGGCTTCACCCGCTTGTGCAGCTCGGGAGTGGTGACCACCTTCCGCTTCGCCTTCGCGGTGCCGGACAGTTCCGGGGAGGTCAGCACGCCGCCGGTGGCGAGGATGACCGCATCCGGGTTCATGGCCCTGATGGAAGCGACCGTGGCTTCTTTGCCCAGCACCACCTTGACGCCGTTCTTGACGATCTGGCCCTTGAGGTAGCGGACCAAGTCGGGCAGGTCCTCCAGCTCAAGGCCCTTGATGAGGGCTGCCAGAGGCAGCAGGCCCCCGAGTTGCGTGGTCTTCTCCACCAGGGTGACGTCGTGGCCGCGCAGAGCCGAGACCCGCGCCGCCTCCATACCGGCCGGTCCACCGCCCACCACCACGACCGTCTTCCGCGTCTCTGCCTTGGGGAGTTCGTAGCGGCCGAAGCCCACGTTGGCGTTGATGCGGCAGTGACGCAGGAACGACTCCGCCTGGTCGAGGCAGGTGCCGCAGCGGGTGCAGGGCGCGATGTCCTCGGGATGCCCGGCCGCCAGCTTGTGGGGCAGCTCGGTGTCGCAGATAAGCGGCCGGTTCATGCCGATGAAGTCGGCCTTACCCTCCCCCAGCATCTGCTCGCCCAGATCGGGGGTCACGAAGCCGATGAGGATGATGGGTACGTCGAACAGCTTCTTGGCTTCTTCGGTCATGAGCCGGATGGCCGCCTTCCCGCGCTCCTTCCAATAATATTGGGAAGGCATCTTGTCCGTGGGTATGGGGTTCTCGGGGAAGAACAGGTAGTCGGGCAGGAAGCCGGGCACGTGCAGCCCCAGCCAACTGCTGCGGATCATGAGGGCGTCCGCTCCAGCCTCGACCGCCATCCGCATGGCCTCGAGGGCCAGCTCGTGGTTGAAGACCTTGTTGTCGGGTTCCCCCAGGAGGTAGCCGCTCTCGAAGCCGTTCACGCACACCACTATCGGGAAGTCGTCCCCACACCGCCTCTTGATGCCGCCGATGACGTCGACCACGAACTTGGCCCGCTTCTTCTGGTCGCCGCCGTACTCGTCGTCGCGCCGGTTCCACCACGGGGACAGGAAGTTCATCCCTATGTGGGTGCTCCCCATGTTGAGGTCCACCCCGTCGAAGCCGGCTTTCTGTGACCGTTCGGCCGCGTCTACGTACTTCCGGACGATATCCTCTATCTCAGGGATGGTGAGGGGCCGGATCACATCCCGGTGGAAATCGCCCGGGAGGGGGATGTTCACGGCTGAGGCCCCGATGGGCGGCCCTTCGTAGGTTGGGGGATGATTGGGGAAGAGCGGGTTCTGCCAGGGGCCGTCGTGCTCCATCTGCATGAAGGTCGGGCAGCCATGGCTGTGGATCAGGTCGACAAGCTGCTTCATACCCGGGACGTACTTGTTGTCGTCCATGCGGTAGCGATGGTGCCAGCGGCATCCCTGGGGATAGTCCACGGTGGGGGCCTCGACGGAGATGATCCCCACCCCGCCCTTGGCCAGCGCTTCGTAGAAGCCGAGGGTGTTGTCGTTCATCTGGTCGAACTCGTACTCCTCGAAGGAGTGCATGCCCGCGGCCGATTTGTAGATGCGGTTCCTCGTCTTGACTTTGCCTATCTGCCCCGGTTCGAGCAGCTTGGCGTAGCGAGCGTCTGTCATGCGACTTCCCCTATCTCTCGTGTGGATGCCGGTCCCATCAGACGGGCTCGAACGCGTCGATCTCTGTGAGGTAGTCGAGCATCTTCAGGTAGAGGTCGTCCCTCTTCTTGAGGATCTCGGCTTCGCTCCTGCCCTGATAGTCGTAGATACCTCTGCCGCTCTTCGCCCCGCAAGCGCCTTCCTCCACCTTCTCCTCGATGAAGCGGTAGACCTTGCCCACGTTCTTCTGGTAGAGGAGCAACATGTCCAGACCCTGGAAGTCGAAGGTCTGCATGACCCCGACGATGGGGAGGCGGATGCCGAGCGTCAGTTTGATGGCCCGGTCGATCTCCGCCGGCCCGGCCACGCCCTCATCGATCATGTCCATGGCCGTCTCGCCGATGGCCCGCTGGATGCGGTTGACGATGAACCCCGGCCCGAACTTCTCCATGACCACCGGGCTCTTGCCGGCCGCCTCGAGCAGAGCGGCGACGAGGGCGACGGTCTCGGGAGTGGTCTCTGCACCTGGGACCACCTCCACCAGGGGAATGATGTGCGGCGGGGCGAAGAAGTGGGCCATCACCGTATGAGGCAGCCGGCACGCCGGCATCGCCCCAAAGACATCGAGCGAGGAGGTGTTGCTGGTGAAGATGGTGTGCTCGGGGCAGATACCATCGAGCTCCTCGTAGAGCTGCTGCTTGGCATCCAGCTTCTCGGCGATGGTCTCGACCACGAGGTCCGCGCCCAGGCCCGCCTCTTCCACGGACTGGGTACTCCGGATCCGGGCGATGGACGCTTCCGCGGCCCCAGCGGTGAGCAACCCGCGCTCCACAAAAGTATCGAGGTTCGATCCCACCAAGACCATCGCCTTGGCCAGAGTCTCGGCCGAGCGCGAGTAGAGGGCGACGTCGTATCCCGCCGCGGCGAACACCTGAGCCAGCCCGGGGCCCATGGTGCCGGCCCCGAACACCGCGATCTTCTTCACATCTTCCAGTTTCACGGACGGCCCCTTTCCGGCTGCCTTGGAGGTCGACGACTATCAGTGACCGGAGAGGAAGCCGCCGTCGATGAGGACGATCGACCCGGTCATCCAGTCGGACGCTTTGGAAGAAAGGAGGATCAGCGAACCCACCAGGTCCTCCGGCTCTCCCAGCCGCCCGATGGCGAAGAAGGGTGTGACCTTCTTGTTGAACTCCTCGTTCTCGAAGACGAACCGGGTGATCTCGCTCCGGAAGGTGGCAGGGGCGAGGCAGTTGACGTTGATCTTGTGCTTGCCCCACTCGAGAGCCAGGCTCTTGGTAAGCAGATGGACCGCGCCCTTCGACGGGCAGTAGGCGGTGTAGTTGCCGAGACCGACCTCGCCCCGCACCGACCCGACCAGGACCACTTTGCCGCCGCGGCCCTGCTCGATCATCACCTTGCCCACTTCCTTGCAGTAGAGCCAAGTGCCCTTCACGTTAGCGTCCATGACCATCTGCCACTCGTCATCGGGCTGCTCGGTGATAGGAGCGTGGGTGTTGAGACCAGCGGCGGTCACCAGGATGTCGATGGCGCCGTACTTCTCCACCGTGCCCTGAACCACTCGGGTCACGTCGTCGTGAACCACCGGGTCGCCCAGAAGGTAGGTGGCTTCGCCGCCGTCGGCGACGATGCTCTTGGTCAGCTCGGCGAGCTTGGCCTCGTTGCGGCCGGTGAGCACGACCTTGGCGCCCGCGGCGGCCAGCGCTTTTGCAGCCACCGAGCCGAACGAGCCGGTGGCCCCGGTGACTATGGCGACCTTGCCGGTGATGTCGAAGAGGTCGCTTACATCTTGCTTGTTCATGGACACACCTTTCTCACCTGTAGGGCAGCCAGCACTCCATCAGCTCGTCGATGGGCCAGAGGCTGAGCCGTTCGTAGCCGTCTTTGGTCACGAGGATGTTCTCTTCCAGGCGGACGCCGAATTTGCCGCCCTTGCGCCCGGCATAGGTTTCGATGGCCAGCACCATGCCCTCCTGGAACGTCTGTTCCGGAACACCGGCCATCTGCTGCATACGGTTGAAGAAGGGCCGGTCGTGCAGGGTCAGACCGAGCCCGTGGCCGATCGCGTAGGGCCCCACTTCGCCCCAGGTCTTGTGGCCCCAGTATTCGGGGGAATCGGGCCACTTCTCCAGTAGCTCCCAGTCGGTGGAGCCGTCCTTGATGGTGTCTATGCCGTCGTAGAGCATGGCCCGGCACTCTTCGTAGACGTCTTTCTGCTCTTGCGAGGCCTTGCCGCAGCTGAACGTCCGGTAGATGCAGGATTTGTAGCCCTGATAGGAGGCGCCGTCCACGTCGATGTAGACAAGGTCGCCCACCTGGATGGGCTTGTCGGTAAAGGACCAGCCGTACGGGTTGGTGTTGTGGCCCGAGCAGCACACCAGGTCCTCGGTGTGGTCGTCACCCTCCTCGTAGAGGGCCTTGATGCCGATACCCACCAGGTCGCACTCCCGGATGCCGGGCCGGATGGCGTCGACGATGGCGGCGAAGGCCTTCTCGGAGTTGGCGCAGGTGATGCGCATGAGCTCGATCTCGTCCGCCGTCTTGACCATTCGGGCGAAGTCCATGGTGGGCTTGGCGTGCACCACTTGGATGCCCCGCTTCTTGAAGGCTTCGGCGTAGATGTACGAGAGGGTGGTGCCGTCGATGCCCAGAGGCTCTTTCTCCACGCCGTACTGGACCATGAAGTTGAAGATCTGGTCAACCGTCCTCTGCACCACCGGGTCGTCGGGGGTGAACGCTGCCATCTTGGGGATGGCGGCGGGCGCATGGATGCGGCCGCCCATCCAGGGCATACGCTCGATCAGACCCTCCTGGTCGTTTCCGCCGATGATGTGCGGGTCGCCGTTGCGGGCCACGAAGGCGAACTGCGCTTCCAGAGGCCGGTTGGGAGTGGTGATGTAGTAGCCGGTCAGGTAGCGGACGTTGGCCTCATCCCAGGTCACCACTGCGCCCAGGCCGTCCTTGTCGATCTGGTCCTTGGCCCGCTGTAGCCTCTCCGCCCGCAGGCGCGGGTAGTCGACCCGCTGCTCATAGTCGACCGCGTATTTGCCGAGCGCCATGGTCCCTCCTAGCCTTAGAGTCTCTCGAAGACCGCCGCGGCACCGATGCCGCCGGCGACGCACATGCTGACCACTCCGTACCGGCTCTGCCGGCGCTTCATCTCGTGGAGCAGAGTGGCGGTCAACTTCGCCCCCGTCGCGCCCAAGGGGTGCCCCAGGGCGACCGCCCCCCCGTTGACGTTCACGCGGGCCGGGTCGAGGCCCAGCTCGTGTATGCAGTAGTAGGCCTGGCTGGCGAAGGCCTCGTTCAACTCCACCAGATCGATGTCGGAAACCTTGAGCCCGGCCAGCTTAAGAGCCTTGGGAATGGCGAACACCGGCCCTATACCCATCACTGCCGGGTCGCAGCCGGCCGCGGCGAACGATACGAAGCGGGCCAGCGGCTCGAGGCCCAGCTCCGCCGCCCTCTCCGCGCTCATGACAACGGCGGCCCCCGCCCCGTCGCTAGTCTGCGAGGAGTTGCCCGCGGTGACGGTGCCGTTCTTCTTGAACACCGGCCTGAGATTGGCAAGCGCCTCCACCGTGCTGCCGGGCCGCGGACCCTCGTCCACGGTGACGACGGTACTTCTCTCCAGCACCGACCCATCCGGCCCGGGCAGCCAGTGCTTGACCTCCACCGGGACGATCTCGTCATGGAAGGTGCCGTTGGCGATGGCCGCGAGAGCTCGGCGGTGGCTCTCCGCTGCCAGAGCGTCCTGCTGTTCACGGGTCACGTTGAAACGCGAGGCTACATTCTCCGCCGTCATTCCCATGCTCAAGTAGACGTCGGGGCAGGCATCGATCATGTCGCCGCTGAACATCTCCTTGTTCCCTCCGCCGGGCACCCGCGACATGGACTCCACGCCCCCGGCCAAGATCACCTCAGCCATGCCGCTCATGATCGCCTGCGCACCCAGAGCTATCGCCTGCAGCCCCGAGGAACAGAAACGGTTCATCGTGAAACCCGGTACCGACTCGGGCAGACCCGCCAGCAGCGCATAGTTGCGCCCAACGTTCAATCCCTGCTCCGCCTCCGGGAAGGCGCAGCCCAGCATCACATCGTCGATCTCGGCCGGGTCGAGCGCGGGCACCCGCTCAAGGGCTCCGCGCATGGCGGTTACGGCCAGCACCTCCGGCAGGGTGGTGCGATACATCCCTCTGGGCGCCTTTCCGACGGCCGTGCGCACGGCCGATACGATCACTGCCTCTTTCATACAAAGCTCTCCTTCGTTGATCAGCCGGCCGCAGGCTAATTGCGGAGCGGCTTGCCGGTCTCCAACATTGCCCGCATCCGCTCGACGGTCTTGGGGGTCCGACAGATCTCCAGGAACGCCGTGCGCTCCAGGTCGAGGAGGAACTGCTCGTCCACCTCGGTGTAGATGTCCACTTCGCCGCCCGAGAGCACGTAGGCCACTTTGCCGGCCAGATAGCGATCGTGGTCGGATATGAAGTCGCCCTTGCGCATGTTGTCGAGCAGACCGCGGTAGTTGCTCACCCCGTCACGGCCCATGACCTTGACCTTGACCGGCGCCGGGGTCTGCCAGCCGGTCTCGAGCATGGCGAGCGCCGTCTGCTTGGCCGCGTAGAGGAGGCCGTCCCGGTTCATGCTCACCCCGTCGCCGGGGCGCAGGTAGCCGAGATCGAAGGCCTCCCAGGCCGATCCACTGACCTTGGCCTGGTTGATCGCGTCGAACGAACGCCGCATGATGAAGTACTGCCAGGCTACGCCTTGAGCGGGGGCCATGGTGCGGAGCACGACTTCCTTCATCCCTCCGGCTGCAGGCAACAGACCCACGCTGGTCTCCACCAGGCCCATGGCCACGTCCGCGTGGGCCTGCACCCGGTGACAGTGCAGGCAGAGTTCGAGGCCGCCGCCCAGCACGCGGCCGAACGGCGCGGCCACGACGGGGATCGGAGCGTACTTGATGGCCATGCCTACCCGCTGCGCCACGCGGATGAGGTGGTCGATGCCGTCCCAGTCCTCGGCCGTGATCTTCTCCAGCATCATCTTGAGGTCGGCGCCGCCGGAGAAGTGGGAGCCCTCGTTACCGATCACCAGTGCGTCGTAGGCGCCGCCGGCCAGGTGGATGGCCTTCTCGATGAACAGTTGCACGCCTTCGCCCACGGTGTTGGCCTTGGTGCGGAATTCGATGCAGGCCACCCGGTCACCCAGATCGACAAGGCTAGCATGTTCGTCCTCGTCCAGGATCTTGCCGGACGCTTTCAGATCCGCCAGCGATATGATCCGGCTCCGCTGCGCGAGAGGTCTGTGAGCGGTCTGACCCGGCCCCCAGGCCAACACTTTGTCGCCTTCCCGCTGATAGAACGTGGGCGAGTCCGAGGCCGCCAGTGCCAGCACCCATTCGGGAACCGCGCGCCCTTCGGCCTGCATGCGCTCCACCGTCTGTTTGACCCCAAGGGCGTCCCACAGCTCGAACGGACCGAGCTCCCAGCCGAAGCCCCACCGCATGGCCCGGTCGAGCCCGGCAATGTTCGCCGTGATCTCGGGGATGCGGTTGGCCGAGTATGTGAAGGTCGCCGCCAGCAGGTCCCACCCGAACTGGCCCGCGGCGTCGTCCGCCGCGATGAGTGTCTTGACCCGCGCCACCGGGTCGGAATGCTTGTTGGCCTCGGCCAGGCTGGGCTGCCGCGGATTCTGCCAGGGGCGGTATTCCAGGGTGGCCGGGTCGATTACCATCGTGCGTTTCTCCCGGAAGAAGCTGCCGCCTGATTTCTCCCCCACATAGCCCCGTCTGACCATCTCCAGGATCCACTCGGGCAGACGCCATTGCTCCCGCATCTCGTCGGCGACGGCCGTCTCGTAGTGGCTGGCGACAGCGTAGGCGAGCACGTCCGTCCCAGCCAGGTTGGAAGTGCCGAAAGTGGCCGTGACCGACCGGGCCAGGGCTCGGCCGCTGGCCGCGTCGACCTCCTCGACGGTGAGACCGTACTTGTCCATGGCGTTAATGGCGTAGACGGTCGAGAACATGCCGATTCGATTGGCTACGAAGTTCGGCGTGTCGGAGCTCAGCACCACGCCCTTGCCCAGCCGCAGCTCGGCGAACTCCTGAAGACGTTCCACCAACGTCGGGTCGGTCTCCTCGCCCGGGATGAGCTCCAGCAGGTACATGTACCGCGGCGGGAAGAAGAAGTGGCTGCCCAGAAAACGCCGCCGCATCACCCCGGGAAGCGCCGCCGCCATGGCGTCGACGGACAGTCCGGAGGAGTTCGTCGAAACGATGGTCCTAGGGCCCAGATGCCCCGCCACTCGGCTCAGCAGGTCGGCCTTGACGTCGAGCCGCTCGACGACCGCCTCGATGACCCAATCCACGTCCGCCAACTTGGGGAGGTCGTCCTCGAAGTTGCCCGGGGCGAGCAGGTCGACCCGGGTGGGGTGGGCGAAGGCGGCGGGACGCCCCTTCGCCGCCGTGGCGATACCGTTCGTCGCCAAGCGGTTACGCACGCTCGGATGCGTCAGGTCGAGACCCTTCTTCTGCTCTTCCTCCGTCAACTCCGCGGGAGCCAGATCGAGTAGAAGCGTGGGTATCCCAGAGTTCGCCAGGTGGGCCGCCACCGCGGTCCCCATCCGCCCCGCTCCCAATACGGCCGCTTTCCGGATCACCAACATCGTCTCTAAGCCTCCTCGGTCGTAAGTCCGGTCATGCTCCCGAAGGAGCCATCGCCTCGCGCTCGATGCCGAGACCCCGGAAGATGAAGTCCACAAGGAAGTCAACCGCCGCGTCTACGTCGGCCTTCCCGGCGAGGTGCAGGTTCCAGCCGCGTAGGGCCAGGAACACGCACATGAAGGCGACAAGGTTGGCTGCCAGGTCGCACTCCCGCCCCTGGGGACAGCCGGGGATCTCCGCGAGCAGGTGCCGGTAGAAGCCGACCACGTTCTGGTCGTCGAGCTCCAGTACTCGCCGGAGGTGCTCCCGATCCAGATATTTGGTCTCGGTGTACAGGAACTGCATAAGATCCCTGTTCTCCGAGAGATAGTTGATAGAGATCCGGAGCCCATGCTCCAGTTTGGCCACGGGATCGGTGATCTGTCCGAAGCCGGCGTCGGCCAAGTGCTGATGCCACATCTCCTGGCTGTGGCGATGCATCAAATAGAGGATGTCGTCCTTGGACGATATGTAGTGATAGAGCTGGCCCATCGACATGTCGCAGGCTGCCGCGATGTCGCGGATGGAAGTCCTATGGAAGCCTTTCTCGAAAAGGACGCCGCTCGCGCCCTCCACTATGAGGCGCTGTTTCATCTCGGTGAGCTCGCGGTCGGCGGGACCCCCGGGCAGCTCGTTCTCGGCGACGCGTTGCTGCATCTCGTCGAGTTGGCGCTGCGTCGTAGTCACTGCGTCCGTGGGCTTCTGTGTCCTGCTGCCTGCCACCGAACCCCCTCTACGTGATAGCCGTGGGTAGTCCCGATCGGATGCGAGCGCCCCCTCGACCGCTCTTCGATAGAGCGCTCGCTCTACGCATTGTCGCAGGTGGGCGCTCAGGATGTCAAGCGACGGTCGGGCGAAGATCTTATGGGGCTCGACAGAGGGCCGGCGCCGGCTTCGCTACTCCGGCGGCGGACCTGGCCGGCGACCAGTCGCGGCTCACCAGAGTCCGGTCGGGGGACCGCCTCCGGGTAGGCCGAGGGTCTCGCTCCAGCGCATGACGGCGATCTTCCAGCGACCGTTCTCGCGCACGTAGTCCATGTCGTAATACCCTTGGACCCAAAAAAGGGACTGGCCGGTGCGGGGGTAAAAGTACATCATGTAGAGCAACCAGCTGCCCTTCGCCCGGTCGCCCTCGACGGAGATGATCGGGTGGATGCAGACGTCGCCCTCTTTGCCGGCATGGGTCTTCGAGAGCTCTTCCTTGAACCAGCGGGAGATGGCTCCCTTGCCTTCCACGGGGTCGTGCAGGTACACGTCCACCCGGGCGTCTTCGGAGAAGCAGTCGACGCAGACGTCCCATTTGGTGGCCATGAGGGCGTTCAGATAGGTCCACTGCAGCTCTTTGATCTCGTTGACGTCCTCGCTGACCCGCACGCGCTGCTTCAGATCCTCGACCGTCTCCTCCAGTAGGACCAGCCGGGCCTCCAGCGCCTGAGCGTCCATCCTCTGCTCCTTTCTCTCTGTCAAGGTGTGAGCAAGATCTTGATCGCTCCGTCGATCCTCTTCTCGAAGATCTCGTAGGCGCGAAGGACTTCGTCCAGCTTCATGCGGTGAGTGACGAGCGGGGTCAGATCCAATCTGCGCGTCTCGATGAGGCTCACCAGTTCAGCGATGTGCCCCAGATCGCCCATGCCGATGGTCAGACTGACATTCTTTGCCAGCATGCGGGGAGCATTGATGGATACCGGCTGCTGGAACACGCCTACCACCGAGACCGCACCTCCGGGCGAGGCAACGGCCACCGCATTGTTCAGGCTCTCCTGCCTCCCCACGGCCTCGATGACGTACTCCGCCCCCCAGCCGTCGGTGAGCTCTTTCATAGCGGCGCGCACGTCCTCATCGGAGGCATCGATGACCACGTCGGCGCCCAAACGGGAAGCCATGGAGAGGCGGTAGGGTTCCATATCCACCGCCACGACCCGGGCAGGGTCGAACAGCCGAGCCGACGCTACGGCGCAGAGCCCCACAGGGCCGGCGCCGAACACCACCACTGTGTCCCCCGGGCGCACGCCGCGCCCGCCGGGGATGAGCCCGACCACAGCCGAATAGGCGGTGGGCAAGATGTCGCCTGCGAAGATCACCTGCTCGTCGGAGAGGCCGGCGGGGATCGGCTCGAGAGTGTTGTTGGCGAAGGGGACACGGACGTAATCTGCCTGCGCACCCTGGAGGTCGCCGAACAACGGGCCGTTCCCGAATATGGCCCCCCGTTCGCAGGCCGAGACGGTGCCGCGCCGGCAGGCGCGGCACCGCCCGCACCAAACAGCCGCGGGGCCCACCACCCGGTCACCCGGTTTCACGCGGGTGACGGCCGGGCCCACCTTGTCGATGACGCCGGTGAACTCGTGACCGATCACGCTGCCCGGCTCCATCTTAGGCATGAGGCCATGGAGCACGTGGAGGTCGCTGCCGCAGATGCTCGACATCGTCACTCGAACGATAGCGTCCTCGGCGTCAAGGATGACCGGCGCCGGCACCTCTTCCAACCGGATCTCGTCCGGGCCTTGGTAGACGACCGCCCTCACTGCGCGCCGCCCCGCCGCTCAGCCGCGGACCCGCGCGCGAACGCGGCTGTGTGTGCCGCGGCAGATCGTGCGCGCATCGCAGTCGTGAGGCCGCGTGTCGCGGTCGAGCCGGCCCTTGAAGCGGCTGCGCCGACGCCCGCTGCGCAGGCGACGCTCGTGGTGCAGGTGAAGCGCGGTGTGCAGGTAACGCTCACGACCGTTGGGCGATCGAGAGACCGTGCCAGGCGAGGTACTCGTCGTCGTTGGCCACGGTCCCGGTCACCGACTGGCCGTCCTGTTTCGCGAGAAACACCGCGCATGTCACCATAGAGTCGGGCGTGCTCCACCCGCGCCGCTCCTCCTCGCCGGCCCAGAGGCGCATTCCCTCGGTGTCGATCACCTTGGAGGGCATGAGGGCGTTAACGGCTATGTTGTGCCGGCCCACCTCCGCGGCCAAAGCCCAGGTGAAGCGATTGAGAGCCGCCTTGGAAGCGGCGTATATCGAGCTGTAGCCCACCGTGCCGCTGCCCCGCTCGATCCCCGCTTCGGAGCTGATGTTGATGATGCTCCCTCCGCCCTGGGAGATCATGGCAGGTAGCACCGCACGCGAGCACAAGAACGGTCCGGTCACGTTGACCCGCAGGACCACCTCCCAACGCTTGAGCGGCATATCGACGACCGTACTGGGGAAATCCACAGCCGCGTTGTTGACCAACACATCGATGCGGCCGAAGTGAGCCAGGGTCGTCTCGACCATGTTCGCGACGCTGGCTTCGTCGGTCACGTCGAGCCGGACGGCAAGGGCCCTCCCGCCCCGAGCCTCGATCTCCGCCACGGTCTCGTGGATGCTGCCCGGGAGCCGCTCGTTGGGGGCAGACTCGCTGCGGGCGGCCACGACCACGGTCGCGCCTTCGTACGCGTAACCCAGCGCGATCGCCTTGCCGATGCCGCGGCTGGCGCCGGTCACTATTGCGATCTTGCCCTGCACTACCGCCTCCTTCTTCTCGCAGATAGAGCGCTCGCTCTATGCATTCTGGCAGACCGGCGACAGAGGTGTCAAGCGTGAAACGAGGCGCTCTTCGACCAGCGGACCCCCAACGGCGACAGGAGCTTCTCCAAGGCCTCATCCACCAACCTATCGACGGCCCCCGCCGGGAGGCCATACACGAGCACGGCGAGATTCAGCTCGGCCTCGCCGCCGGGTATAACGACCCCCGCACCGCTTTCGCGGCATCTTGCGCCAGACCGCACAGACGTGAGGCTACAACTCATATGCCCGTCGGCTGTACGCAAGAAGCACTTCAAGTGTCCGATCACCGAGGCTCCCGCGTCCGTGCAGGCGGACGCGATATCCTCCAGAAGCGCCACGAGGAAAGGCTCGGGCACCAGTTCTGTGGCGCTCGGCCGCAGAAGCATCCTGGACCCGTAGGGGGCGAAATCCCCAGCAGCCGAAGGAGGCCCGGACGCCGATCCGGGATCGCACGCCGGACGGGGCTCGGAGATCGACGCGGGTTCGTGACTCATGCCCCCACGCCCGCGGGATCCGGGTCGCCGAGAAGCGCCGCAAGAGTCTGGTCCTTGTTGGCGTCCACCACGTGCACGGGCACGCCCGGCGCCATCAGCTGGACCGCCTTCGTCGTTTCTTTGATCTCTGCCGGGGTGGCCTCGTCCGCTCTAGTGATCACCAGTCGATCGGCCCCGGCGATCTGGGCCTCGATAAGTGGAGTGAGGACCTCATGCAGGGCTTCAAAACGGGTCGGGTCGACCACCGTGACGGTCTCCATACCGGTGACGGTCTTGGCCGGGTAGTACTCGAGAGCTTCGATCACCCCGGTGGGAGTCGCGATACCGGAGGCTTCGATGATCACCAGATCGGGTCGGAACCCTTCCTCGAGCTCGCGCAGGGTGCGCACCAGATCCACGCCTATCTGACAGCAGATGCATCCCGCGGTGATCTCCCTGACCTCCAGATCGCCCACACGGAGCACCTCACCGTCTATCCCCACCTCGCCGATCTCGTTCACGATCACGCAGAGCCGCCGGCCGGCCTCCGCCGCCTGCCTGGCGATGGAAATGATGAGCGTCGTCTTGCCCGAACCCAGAAAACCGGCGAAGAGAAGGAGGCGCATGGGCTGCCTGCGTCAGATCTTCCGAGAATCGTAGGCCCAGTGGAGGAGCGCCTGGCGCTGCCTCTGGCGGCAGTGGAGGTCTCCGGCGAAGCAGTTCTTCCTTACCTGGGCTACGTGTCTTTTCATCATCTTCCAGCGTCCGATCTGCCGCGCATCTTCGCCGGGGATCCTCCGCCCCAAGTAGTAGCGGCAGTACCATTGGAACCATCCCCGCGGGTCCTCTTCGTAGATCCACCCGCGCCTCCGCCACTCCTCCAGCGGCAGCGAGGCGTTCACCCCGAAGAAGTTGAGGGAGGGATCGTTCCCCTCGGGCGAGAGCTTGGCGTTCTCATACCAGGCCGCGGGAAACTCATCTCGGCAGTCGGTCATGTACTTTCCTCCGAACACGCCTAGCTCGAGCATCTCCTTGGGGGTCAGCTCCGGCTTGAACTCCTCGGCGAAATCCCGACCCTCGGGTGCGGTCAACACATAGCGGTAGCCCTGCTGCATCTTGTCGTTGACGACGATCTCTCTCGGAGCGGCCCTGCCTGCCACCTTCGCCTCCTTCAACGCCGGTCGGCTGTGTTTGCATCATCCCACAACCGGGGTATCTGACGGAGGCCCGGGGTTCCCTCGGGCGCGGGAGGCTGGGCGGATGTGTGGGGGGCTTGACGGAGGAGGTCGGCGGCTCGTGACCGATCGACAGACGGTGACGGACACCATAGAGACTCTCGAGAAGTGCCTGCGGGCCCATGATCGGGAGGGCGCCGTGCGCGCCGTTCTGGCTGTCGTCGAGAACGGGCTCGCCATTGAGGATCTCTACGCCCACGTGCTCGAGCCTTTCCTGGCGTCGGTGGGACGAAGCTGGCAGGAGGGACGGACGGCGGTCTGGGAGGAGCACCTCATAGTGGGGGCGGTGCGTGGTGCGATCGAGGCTCTCTACCCGAAAGTCCTGGAGCGCAAGGCGCAGCGTTGCGCCTGTCCCGCTCACGATCGCTTTCTTCTGCCCGCCGGAGGAGACGCACGACGTGGGACTCCGCATGCTGGTCGACCGCTTCGACCTGCGCGGCTTCCGGACGATCTACGTGGGCGCCGCTACTCCGGTGAACGAGATGGTGAGATGCGTCCGCGCCGAGGGCGCGAGCGTGGTCTGCCTCTCCGCCTCGACCCACTATCAGAGGGCGGCTCTCCACGACGTGGTCTCCAGGCTGCGCGAGTTGCTCCCCGACGTGAGGCTTGTTACGGGAGGGCCCGCGTTCGCCCATACGGCTATTGGTTGGGAGGACTACACCGTCGAGTCGGTCGAGCGCTTGCTGGACGAGTTGACCGCTCAGGCTCTCGGAACCCAGGCTGGCGCCAAGAAGGCCGAGGCGGCCGGGGCGCCGACCGGGGCGCCGGCCACGCGCGGGGCTGAAGGGCCGGCCGATGCTTGAGCTCAAGATCGCCTGGCGTTTCCTGTGGCGCAGCAAGGCGCAGTCGATCCTGATCATCTTCGGCATCGCCGTCGGGATAGCGGTCCAGATCTTCGTGGGTTCGCTGATCACCAGCCTGCAACAGTCGCTCTTGGACAGCACCGTGGGGTCGAGCTCTCACGTCACCCTCGAGCCGGCGCCAGGCGAGGCCGCGTTCACCTTCACCGCGGAAGACAGGGCGAACCTGGAGGCCGACTCCCGGATCACCGCCGTTGCCCCGGTGCAGATCATCTCCGCCCTCGTCCCCGTGGGAGGCGCCAGCGCCCCGGTGGTGGTCAAGGGCGGGACCTACGAGGACATCGATTCCATCTACAAGCTCTCCGACAAGATCGTGACCGGAGAGGTCACCCTACAGGGCGACCGCATCCTGGTGGGCAAGGAGTTCGCCGAGCAATACGGCCTCGCTCCGGGCGACACGGTGAAGCTGGTACTGGCCGACGGGGCGAGCGTCGACGCGTTACTGGAAGGCGTTTTCGACCTGGGGTCCCAGGCAGCCAATCAGCAATCGGTGTTCGGGAGCTTGGAGGCGACCAGCTCCGCCGTCGGCCGTTCTGGGGACGAGGTCAGCGCCGTGGAGACGCAGATCGAGGACGTCTTCACGTCTCCGGAGGTGGCGGCCGACGTGGCGGCCACGTTTCCGCAGCTACAGGTGACCGAATGGCAGGAGAAGAACAGCGAACTCCTCACCGCCCTGCAGAGCCAGAGCACCTCCTCGTACATGATCCAGGTGTTCGTTATCATCGCGGTCATGCTGGGGATCGCCTCCACTCTCGCCATTTCGGCGGTGCAAAAGACCCGACAGATCGGCATCCTCAAGGCTCTGGGCATGGCCGATGGACGAACCGGACTTGTGTTCCTCTGGCAGGCAGGGATACTGGGAGTGATCGGGACCGCGCTCGGGATCGGGATCAGCCTGGCCCTGATCGGAGCTTTCAGCCTGATCGCGAGTAGCGGGGACTCGGGACTCTTCCCGATCAAACCTCAGGTGAGCTTCATCCTCTTCTCTGCTGCAATCGGAATCGCTATCTCTCTAATCTCGGCCATCATCCCCTACCGCAAGACCGCGCGCCTCGACCCGATAGAGGTGATCCAGAGTGCCTGACACCATCAGCATCGACAACGTGACCAAGGAGTACGGCACCGCGGTCAAGACGCAGGCGCTTCGGGGAGTGTCGTTCAGGGTGACGGAGAAGGAGTTCCTCTCGATCATCGGGCAGTCGGGCAGCGGGAAATCGACCTTGCTCAACCTGCTGGGCCTGCTCGATCGGCCCACCGGTGGGACGGTCGGCCTGCTCGGCACCGATGTGGGCAAGCTGGGGAAGAAAGACCGGGCTGCCTTCCGCAACGAGCACTTGGGCTTCGTCTTCCAGTTCCATCACCTGCTCCCAGAGTTCACGGTCAGGGAAAACCTCCTCCTCCCCACCTGGATCGGGGCGCCTGCCCGGACGGTCAAAGGCGCGAGCAACGCCCGCAAGCGGGCCGAGGAGATCCTCGACTTTCTGGGGCTGGGCGGTCTGGCCGACAAAAGCGCCGAACAGCTATCCGGGGGGCAGAAGCAGCGGGTCGCCATCGGACGGGCGCTGATGAACTCGCCAGACATCCTGCTGGCCGACGAGCCGACCGGCAACCTCGACACGAAGAACTCCGCCATGGTCTACGACCTGTTCCGCCGCATCCACAACGAGATGGGCACCACGTTCGTCATCGTCACGCACGACCGAGCGATCGCCCAGCAGACCGACCGCATCATCGAGGTCAGCGACGGCCTGGTGTCCCAGGATGTCCGCAACGATTACTTGCAGCCAGAGGAGATGGCCAAAACCGGGGAGTAGTCCGTGGACATCCTGACCGGACTCGGCCTGTCGATCCCGGCCGGTCTCAACGCGTACATCCCGCTTCTCGCGGTGGCGCTTGCCGAGCGCTTCGGGTGGCTCAGCCTGCGAGAACCATTCGACGTCCTCGGCACCTGGTGGATGATAGCCATCATCGCCGTCCTGCTCGTGATCGAGATTGTGGCCGACAAGATCCCAGCGGTCGATCACGTGAACGATATGTTCCAGTCGGTTATTCGCCCGGCTGCAGGCGCCATCGTGGCCGTTGCGGGGTCGGGCAGTGCCTCCGAAGTGAACCCGTGGGTGATGGTGGTCATGGGGGTGCTCCTCGCCGGCGGCATGCATGCAGCCAAAGCCACCGCCCGGCCGGTGATCAACGCCGGCACGGCCGGGGTCGGAGCGGCGATGGTGAGCACGGCAGAGGATGCAGGGGCAGTTGCGATGTCGGCGATCGCGATCGCGATACCGATCCTGGTCATCTTCATACTGGCCGGTCTGCTCTACGTCCTTTGGCGGATGTGGCGCCGCCGGCGCAGGATGCGGCGTGAAGCCGCCGAGAAGGAAGCCGCGGAGCGCGAGGGCGCGGAGCACGAGGGCGCGAGGCAGGAGGGCACGAGGCAGGAGGGCGCGAGTCGCGAGGTCGAGGGGCCCGGCGACCAGTCCTAGGGGCCCCAGGGGCGCCTCTTTGCTCCGTATCCATCGGGGTCGAAGCCGCTCGTTGGCACAGTGACGCTGTAATATTCATGGCTCCGCAGTCGGGCAATTAGAGTCGGGAGATGGACGATGGCAAGACTCGCGTTTCTTGGTCTGGGCGTGATGGGCTACCCGATGGCAGGGCACCTGCGGAGGGGTGGCCACCACGCGACCGTTTATAACCGCACTGCCGCCAAAGCCGCGCAGTGGGTCGCAGAGTACGGCGGCAGCAGCGCGCCCACCCCGCGCGAGGCGGCCGCTGGTTGTGAGATGGTACTCATGTGCGTCGGCAACGACGACGATATCCGCTCGGTGGTATTCGGCCCCGATGGCGTTCTGGCCGGGATGAGGGAAGGCGCCATCCTGGTCGATCACACCACCGCGTCGGCCACCATCGCCCGTGAGCTTGACGCGACCTGCAGAGAGAGAGGCATGGGCTTCATCGACGCGCCTATCTCAGGCGGGCAGATCGGCGCGATCAACGGGCAGTTGGGCATCATGTGTGGCGGCGAGGAGATCGCCTTCGCCCAGGCCAAGCCGGTGCTCGACCTCTACGCGAAGCAGTGCGCGCTGATCGGTCCGGCCGGTAGCGGGCAGCTCACCAAGATGGTGAACCAGATCGCCATCGCCGGCTTGGTGCAAGGACTGGCGGAGGCGATCAACTTCGGGAAGCGGGCGGGGCTGGACATCGAGAAGGTCATCGATGTGCTCGCCACCGGCGCGGCTCAGTCCTGGCAGATGGAGAACCGGTGGAAGACGATGGACGAGGTGAAGTTCGACGGCTTCGGTTTCGCGGTCGACTGGATGCGCAAAGACCTCGCCATCTGCCTGGAGGAAGCAGGCAGGAACGGCGCGCGCCTGCCGGCCACGGCGCTCATCGACCAGTTCTACGCTCAGGTGCAGGCCCGCGGCGGGAACCGCTGGGATACCTCTTCCCTGATGCACCTGCTGGCGAACGATTGAAGGACCTGCGGTCGGGAGTCGAGAGGTGTCACCGAGCCACGGGACAACCGGGCTGCGCCGCCCACGGCGCCACGCGGGGGAGCGCCGTGAACCCATGCTCAGTCAAGCGCCTCCATGCTCACCGCTATGTCCGCGGGCTTCCCCCAGTACATCGAGGAGGTCACAAGGAGATCGACTCCGGTCGCCGCGTATGCCTCCACGTTGTCCTGAGTGACACCGCCGGCGGCGGCGATGATCATGTCCGGACTTGTAGCCCTGAGCGTCTGAACAAGCCGACCCAACTCCTCTGGGCCCATCTTGTCCACCTGGACGATGTCGGCACCAGCCAGCGCCGCAGCCAGGGCGTCGGCCTGGTCGACTACCTCCACGGCTATCTTCTTCTCTGTCGCCCGGTGCTTGATCCCGGGGAGGCGCGTCCATAGCTCCTGGGCACCGCCCAGAAAGACGCGGTGCTGCTCGAAAACCAAGACGCTCTCTGAGAGGCCCAGGCGATGCGGCAACCCGCCCCCGGCATAGACCGCCTTGATCGCGACGGCCTTGGTGCCGGGAAAGACCTTCCGAGTAGCGACGACCTCAACCGCGGGATTCACGCTCCGAGCAGACTGGACTAGCAGGTGGGTGCGCGTGGCGATCGCGGACGCCGCCTCAAGCAGATTCACAGTGGCTTTCCATGCCGTGTGAAGAGATTCTGCGGGCCCGGTAGCCTCCAGGAACACTCGGGCCTCCGGCAGCAAAGTTCCGCTGGGCTCTGCCAGCGTCACCGCGCACCCTTGCCGTTCTAGCAGCCGCATGGCCTCTTCAGTGCAGCACAGCGTGGTCTCATGACGGGTCCTGAAGGTGATTCGACCTGGCCTGGCGCCGATCTGCAGGAGGATGGTAGTGAGGTCGCCGTATGGACAGTCCTCCTGGAGAAACCGGTCGATCTCTCCGTCCGGAAGACAGTACGTGGTCCGCTGCGGCGCTCCACCGTGAGGCGCCCACCCCGCGCCGCTCATGCCTTCACTGCCTTTCGCCCCATGCGGTTGGAGATGTAGATCACTGCTCCGGCCACAAAGACGAACAACAGGACCATCCACGAGGCCGTGCTCCACTCACCATATATGGTCTCCGTGTAGATGGTGAGTGGCATCGTATTGGTCTTTCCGGGCATGTTCCCCGCCACCATGATCGTGGCCCCGAACTCTCCCATGGCTCTGGCAAAAGCCAGAGTCGCTCCGGCGATGATCCCCCGCGCGGACAGCGGGATAACCACACGAGCAGCGGTGTAGAACTCCGAGCGGCCAAGCGTGAACGAGGCGTTGAGAAGATCCTGATCCACCGCTTCCATCGAGGCACGCGCCGTCTTGATCATGAAAGGAAAGGACACGACGAACGACGCCAGGGCTGCAGCGTACCAGGTGAACAGTATGTCTAGGTCGCCACCGGTGGCGAAGTTGAAAGCCCGTCCGAGAACACCATTGTTGCCTATGAGAAGCAAGAGGATGTAGCCGGTCACAACCGGCGGAAGCACCATGGGTAAGGTCAAGAACAGATCAAGCAGCTCTTTGCCCCGAAAGCGCTTGCGGGCCAGCACGTAAGAGAGGGGGATGCCCACGATCAATGTGGCCACAGTCGCGCAAGCTGCCACCTGCAACGAGAGACGCAGAGGAAAGAGCACGCTCATGTTCAGGGACCCACCCGTAGCGCTCGGCGTTATATTGCCAGCAGTATAATGCTCACGCGCCTGCCCCTGCAAGTCGCTGCGGCGTTGCCTCTACGATTTCGCATCCGGGGCGGACCCGAAAGACAAGGAGAGAGCACCCTATTTTGGCGGTGCCCTCTCCCCTCTTCTGAATCAGTTCAGGAACCTAGCTCACCAGCCCCCTACGCGGCTGGGGGGGCCAGGAATCCGTATTTCTGCAAGATCGATTGGCCTTCCGAGGACATGACGAAGTCGATGAATGCCTGACCCAGAGTCTTGGCCTCGCTGGCGCTGACCATCGCGATCGGGTAGACGATCTGGCTGTGCCAGGTCGGATCGGAGGTGGCGACGATCTTCACCTTGTCGCCCCCGGCCTTGGCCTCGGTTGCGAATATGATGCCCACGTCGACTTCCCCGCTGGCGACGTATTCCAGAGCCTGTGATACGTTGGACGCGTAGATGACCTTGGGCTTGACCTGATCGAACAGCCCCAGGGTGTTCAGTATCTCTTCCGCCGCCACCCCGTGGGCCGTTGCCGCCGGATCTCCATACGTCACCTTCTCCACTTCATCCATGGTCAGGTCTTCGAAACTCGCGATCCCGAGGGTCGAATCGGCCGGAACAACGAGGACGATCTCGTTGCTTGCGAAGTCCCTAGCCGACGCCTTGTCGACGAGGTCCGCTTCAAGCAGATTGTTCACCTGTTTGGGCGCTGCGGAGGCGAAGACGTCCACCGGCGCCCCTCCCTCTATCTGCTTCTGCAGCGTACCAGCGGCATCGAAGTTGAGGGTGGTCTTGGCGTTGTTCGCTTGATCGAACGCAGCCGCGATCTCCGTGAAAGCGCCCTTGAGGCTCGAGGCCGCCGACACCGTCAACTCCTGCGCTTCTCCGGCCGCGGAAGTCGTCGTGCTAGCCTCGGTCGAGGGAGGCGCAGTAGTCTCGGTTGAAGCGACCGTCGTGCTCGAAGCGGCCGCTGTCGTCTCGGTCGAATCCGAGCCGCAGGCGGCTATGATCATGACCAGGAGCACCAGCAGGACCCCACAGACGATCGCTACGATTGAGCTTCTCAAGAACCGGTGGCGCATGGACTACTCCTTCTCGCGCAGACGTTATATTGCGAGAAGTATAACGCCCCACCCGACGCGATGGCAAGCGTGGTGTTGTGACCTAGGTGAGGAAGGGATCGACGACCATCAGAAAGTCGAACCGCCTTCCGTGCTGCAGGTCCTGCGTATAGAGGGTGCGGCAGCCGGCAACAAGCGCCGCGGCCACGATTAGGCTGTCGTAGAAGCCGTATCCAGACTGCTCCTGAACCTCCAGTGCACGAAGATAGAGGGCCGGGTTGGGCCAGACTCGCCACAATGGGACGAGGATATGCTCCAGGTAGGAGCGACAGTCAGCGGGGCTCAGAGGCACGGTGAACTTGCTGGTAGCCACGTTGAGGAACTCCTGCACCACCTGGTGACTCACCACGCCTAGGCCGGTGGTCAGAGCAATCTCGACCAATTCGCGGGCCTTGGCGTTCTGGATCTCCGAGGTCGCGTCGAACGTGTAAAGGAAGATGTTGGTGTCGAGGAAGAACCGGGCGGGGCTACCGCTCATTGAGGTCCTCCCGGGTGAAGTGTCGCCCGGGTTGCGCATACCCGAGACGAGCCATGAGCTCCTGATAGCCGCGGGCGGTCCGCTCTTGCTCCACAAAGGCCGCCAACCAGAGACGAAACTCGGCATTGAGGGTGGTGCCGTGTCTCTTGGCTTCCTCCCGAGCACGGGCGATGAGCAGTTCGTCGGCACTGAGAGTGATGTTCTTGAGCACGGGCGATCACCTGCCTCCAAGGAAAACCTATTCCAGCGGCCCGTTCAGTGTACACTATTATCGTGCCCACTGGCAGCCGCTATTGCTCCACCCGTCACGAAGTGGTAGCGTCGGGCCCCACCACTCAGAGAGCGAGGTGCAGCGATGAAGATCGTCGTCGGTTATGTCATGACGGATGAGGGCAGGGCGGCTCTCGAGTGGGCCATCGAGGAAGCCGGCCGGCACGACGATACGGAGATCGTTGTGGTCCACTCGATCAAGGGTGGGCGCAGAATGGAGGTCGAGGAGGAAGAGATCCTGACCTACCGCAAGGAGCTGGACGCGATCGAGCAACGACTCACCGACGCCGGCATTTCCCACACGATCCGCCGCCTCATCCGCGGGCTGACGCCCGTCGAGGACCTCATCAAGGTCGTGGACGAGGAAGGAGCAGACATGATCGTCATTGGGATCCGGCGCAGGTCGCGTACGGGCAAGCTGCTCGTGGGCAGCGACGCCCAAGACATTCTACTCCGGGCCAACTGCCCCGTTCTGGGGGTCAAGGCCGCATAATGAGGCAGCTCCATCTTCATGTCCGCGCGGGGACGGCCGCGGGGCGGCAGTAGCGGGGGGGCGGCAGAATCCCGCCGCCGTGCGGTCAAACTGGCTCCCCGCTCGCTCGTTACACGGTGCAGCGCAACACGTACAGCCCGTCGTGGAAGGTATCGATGAAGATGTTGCCCCGGTTGTCGACCACGATGTCTTCGGCGGTGCCGATCCGCGGACCCGGGAAGAAATCGTGGCCGGCCTTGTCGGTGAAAAGCCACTTCGGCGGGTCCGGCGGGATGAAGTAGGCGATCTCCCGCGGCACGAAGGGGTCGCTGATGTCGTAGACCCTGAGTCCCGCGTGGAAGTAGCAGCAGTAGATGCGGTCGTTGCGGTCTTCCAGCGCCGGATGGTAGTGCGGTTCGTGGATGTTGTGCGGCCCGAAAGGACCCACCCCCACCCCGGGGATATCGTTGAAGTTCTTGTACGGCCAGCCTTCCGGGATCTCCGGATAGGGGAAGATCGAGACCAGGGTGGGCTCGGTAGGGTCGGAGATGTCCACCATGCCGATGATGTTGAGGGGCTGGGCTCCGGAGGCGCGGGTGATCTCCTCGTTGAACACCGGGTAGCGCTCGCCCTCGGTCGTCATCACCGCGTAGTCGCGCTGCGAGAGCGGCAGCACGGTGTGGCAGCGAGCCCCGGCGAGCTTGCCGGCCAGAGGCGGATGGTGCTTCAGTTGTCCCACCAGTTGGGGCAGGGTGATGTCCGAGATGTCAAGGACGACCATGCCGGCTCCGCCCCAGCTCACGTAGGCCATATCGCCCTTGGGATAGGCCGGACCGTGCATGACGGCGCTGTCCAGCATGGCCATCTCGGGATCGAAATCGGGACCGTGTTTCTCCTCGAGCTGGCCCGCCAGCCACTGGTCGGGCATCCACCAGCGCCCCACCTCCACCGGGTTCGTGGGGTCGGCGATGTCGAGGATGCGATAGATGAAGTTGCGGAAGCCCTTACAGGTGGCGGAGAGGTGGACGTAGCGGCCGCCGTTGTAGAAGAAACGGTGCACCCCGCCCATGCCCCCGCAGTCCCACTGGGAGAGCTTCTTGGGGTTGACCGGGTCTTTGACGTCCCAGATGATGACGCCCTGCTCGAAGGGATCGCCCCACTCGTTCCCGTGTAACCGGGGCAGCGTGCCGCCCAGCGCGGTGACCATGATCCCATCGGCCACCTGGATCTTGGGCGTGCCCTGACCGGGTAGATCGGGCCCGGGGATGAACTTGAGGTATTCCGGCTTGGTGGGGTCGGTCACGTCGACGATGGCCCAGCCCGGGTGCTTGAAATGCGCGCCGTAGAGATAGTAACGGCCGCCCACCTCCTGCATGGCCATCTGGAACCAGGGCTTGCCCTGGAGGTCGTTGTAGCCGATCAGCTCTACGTTCTTGGCCAGCGCTTGCGTGCGCGACGTGACGGTCTGCATGTCGCCTCTTATCTGGTCGTGATGTATCCCCGCCACTGCTGCAGGTGGTCGGAGTCCGGCCGGTCGAGGATGAAGACGCCCACGAAATCCTTGAAGGGCTCGAAGAAGGGGGGCTTGTCCCAGGCGGCCCAGGGCGGTTTGGTGTACTCGTCGGCCTTCTCGACCATCGCGCGGCGCCAGCCCTCGCTGTCGTCGAACCAGATTTCGGAGATGCGGTGGAACGGGTTGATGCGCGGGTCATCCAGTTGCCGGCTGGAGATGAAGCGGTTGACCTCGGAGTTCGCGCACACCTCAGGAGCGAAGACCTCCCTTGAACCAGTCGTCTCCCTCGTCGATGGAGATCCCATCCGGGTACTTGAGCAGGAAGAGCCAGCGAAAGTTGGGCCCGGCATCGGTCAGGCGGCCTGTCCCCTTGAAGTCGTCCTCCCAGAAGATGGGCGCGAAGGAGAAGACCACCGGATGGTAGCCGTCGCGGCTGCCCTGCCAACCCGACTGGCGCAGATCCTTGCTCGGCGGCTGGCAGGTCATCTCCATGAAGTCCTCGGGGAAATCCTCGCCGAAGGCCAGGCCGGACGGCATGCCGGTGCCCTTGCTCTGGAAGATGTTGAAGAGCCAGTAGTGCTCGGTCATCATCCCGTTGTAGGTGCCGAAGTCGAGGGCGCCTTCCGGCAACGGGAGAGCGTGGTACGTGCAGTACTTGGTGCAGTACGGCATGAACTGGGAGATGCTCTCCGGCACGTGCTGCTTGTAGAGCCAGCGCCACACTTTGGGCCGGTCGTTGTCGGAGCGGAAGTTCTGCAGGATGAAGCTCCGCATGGGCCTGAAGTCGGGGAAGTAGGCCATGCCGGGTTCTCAGTCCTCGCTCTCGTCGTCCGCGCACTCGGCGGCCGCGCTGCGTTCCGGCTTCAAAGGCGTCAGGTAGTTCCTGTACTTGAGCGTCTTGGCACCCACCTGGTCCATGTTGGCCGGGGGCTTGAGAGAGACGTCGGCCAGCTCCTGGAGATGCTCGAACTTGCCCGAGAGCAGCAGGTGCGAGTGAGGCCGGTCTTCGTCGCTGACCGCGAAGGAGGCTTTGCCGTCGGCGACGCTCAGCGTGCCGCGCACGCCGCAGATGCCGCAAATGCAGGGGTAGACGTCGCTTTCGTGCCGCACCTCGATGAGTTTCGAATGGCAGAGGGGGCAGAGCCCGGGCTCCCCGATGTACTCGGCTTCCTCGAGGGGCTTCTTCAAGGTCTCGGCCACATGCCGGCCGGAGCGACGAGCGCGTTCGAGAAGGTCGTCACGAAGAGCGATGACTCTCGGAAGACCGATCCAGTTGACGAGGATCTTGTCCACCACCTCGATCTGCATGGTGAGAGCGAAGAGGCTCATCACGGGAAGCGCGAGCGTGTCCCATTCGCTGCCGCCGACGGCGATGAGCGACGCGGCCCGGGGCTTGAAGGCCCGCGGGTCCGGCCCAGTACCCTCGGTTATGCCCTTCTCTTCGCGGATCTTCTGGGCGATGATGCGGAAGCCCTGGTCGTGGGAGGGACCCATCCGGTCCTCCAGGGTCTTCAGCTGCCCGGTCGGCGATTTCTCGTAGATCGGGGACCCGAGGATGAGCCCGTCGCAGTCCATGACCTTGTCGTCGATGAAGGGAAAGTCGTCGTTCTTGAGGACGCACTTGCCCCCGCCACCCTTCTCCATGAGATCGACCACGCACGAGTTGCACCCCGTGCAGGGCTTGATGTAGAGATCGTGCAGGCGGATGAACTCGACCTCCGCCCCCGCCTCCTCGGCCCCCATGAGAGCCTCTTTGACCATGATCTCGGTGTTGCTCATGCGCCGTCCGCACGAGATGCCCAGTACTTTCATCGATTCATTTCTCCTTCGTTGTTAGGTGCACGGTGTTAGCGCCTCTGTTGGCCAGGGGCCTTGCCGACGGATAGCGACATTCAAAGCTGCGGTCTTTCAGAATACGCCGTATTCATCGACCGCCTCGCGGAGGGCCAGGACGTTCTCCGGCCTGGCTTCGTCCGGTATGCCGAGATTGCCGTCGATCATGAGGGTCCCGGTATCGCCGAACAGGTCTATGAGTTCCTTCACATCATCTTTGACCTGTTGCGGCGTGCCGGTGCAGAGAAGCGAGGCCGGGACGTTGCCCCAGAAGCACATCACGTCCCCGCATATCTCCTTGAACTTCTTGCGGTCGATGCGGTCGAAGTGCGCGGCTATCTTGCCGGGAGGAAGCTCGGCCAGGTATTTGAGCCGCGACGTGTAGCCACCTTCGAACAGAGGCACCGGGGTGAGCCCGGCCGCGATGAGCGCTTCGATCAGCTCCCTGAACGTCGGCCAGTAGAACTTCTCGAAGGCTTCTTCGCTCATGAAGTTGTCCGCCCCCCGGTGCATGGGGATGAAGACCCGGGGGTTGCCAGCCATCTGTGCCGCCCCCACGGAGAACGCGACGCAGGAAGGCTGCATCAACTCGACCGTCGCCAGCAGCTTGTCCGGATTGCGGTAGATGTCGAGGCTGCCACCTCTCAGGCCCCGGAAGTGGTCGGAGACCACGTCGAAGGCGGGCGCGGTGATCGACGCCCAGCCGTACGGATAGCCGAGCGCGGCCATCTCCGCCACGTGGGCGCCCAGAGCCATGTTGTTCTCCTCGGCCGCGTCCGCCAGACGCAGCAGAGCCTCAAGAGCCTTCCGCACGGGGGGCGTGGAGACGATGCCCGCGGCCACCCCCATCAGGTTGTACGAGTTGGAGAACCAGTAAGGCCGCGGCAGCGGCATCTGTCCGAGTCCGGCCAGATTATTCGCGATGCGGGGAAGCATCTTCCCAAGCGTGTACCCGTCGGGATCGGCCAGGAACTCGTCGTACTCGTCCTCGGGCAGCCACTCCCTCTCCACGTACTGAAAAGCCGCGTCGTCGGGCAGATCGCCCCCGGGCCAGCGGAACTGCCGGATGCCTAGAGCGTCAAGACCCTTGGAGGGAAGCAGGCCATTGGGAGCCGCGAAGTCCCAGCCGAACTCCAGGTCGGCCTCCTTCATGCACTGGTAGCGCAGGTCGGGCCTGTAGCCGGCGTCCCGGTTCGATATCCCCTTGACCCTCGTAGGGAAGTAGTGCGTGACCAGCGGGACGACGGGCACGCGGTCCGGCTTCTTGAGCGCGACGATGTCGTTGAAGCGTTTCTCCCGCTCCGCGTAGAGCTTCGCACTTTCGGTGGCCGGCGCCCCCTCGGGGCTCGGGGTTCCCTCAGTCATCAGTGATCCACTCTCGGTCGGTCACCGCTGCACCGAGTCGACCATGGCCTTCACGTTCTCGAACTTGGCGTCCGGCGGGAGGGCGCAGCCCATGGCCATGATGTAGCCGTCGGGGCCGACCTCGGTGAGCAGGCGTTTGCAGTAGGCTTTGACGTCGTCCACCGTCCCCAGGCTCAGCATGGCCGGGTGTACGTCACCCAGGATGCACATATGCCCGGCCAGGATCTTCTTGGCCCGGAAGATGTCGGTCTTGCCGTCGAGCTCGAGGATGCACCGGCGCGCGGGCAGGTCTTTGAGGCGTTCGATCTCGCGGTCCCAGTTGGCGTCGTAGTGGAGGACGGGGGTGCCGCCTTCTTCGGCCACGATCTCCACGAGCTCCTTCATGTAGGGCCACACGAAGCGGTCCCACAGCTTGGGCGAGAGAAACTCCGGCGCCGTGCGCCAGCTGCCCACCCAGTAGCCGGTGGGCTGACCGACCGCGCGTATCAGTTGGCGCGTCTGCTCCCGCTTCTCGGCCATGATGACATCCAGCACCGCCTGGATCTTGTCGGGCATGCGGTAGAGGTCGAGGGTGAACTCCTTGACCGTCCGGGCGCCGGCCAGGTGCTCGAAGGGATGGTCGACGGTCAGGGGCGACAGGATGACGTAGCCGCGCTTCATGTACTCCATGGTCCAGCGCGGACCGGCCTCCTGCAGCGCCTGTGCCGCCGCGACGGCCGCCCCCAGATACTTGCCGATGTACTGGCCGAACCAGGGACCCCAGCCTATCTCGAGGATCTTGTCGTAGTCCTCCGGCTGGATGCGCACCTGCTCGTCCATCTGCCACTGGCTGTGCTCGGGCAGGTCGCGGCCGGGGAGCTTCATCGGTGCCAGCCAGAGCATGCCCAGCACGTCCGGGGCATAGGTGGGGAACTGAAGGGAGTCCACGTCACCCAGCTTCTCGAGTGCGCCCAGCATGGTCTCGGCGGCCACATCCACGCTCGAGACGTAGGCAGGGTAGGAGACACCCATGGTGTTGGCCGCAAAGAGATCCATCACCAGGGAGATGGGCACGCGGTCGGGCGTGCCGCAGGCGATGGCCGTCTGCAGGCGCTGCATGCGCTCGAAGAAGAGCGGGTGCGGGGCGAAACCAGTCGTCTCAGTCATCATTCCACCCCCAGTACTCTCTTAGCGGCTATCACGCCGTCTTGGGCCGTCTTGCAGTAGTAGTCGGCGCCAACGTAGTCGGCGGTGGCTTGATCCACGGGGCCGCCGCCGATGAGGACGGTGACCTGGTCGCGGAGGCCGGCTGCCTTGATGGCGGCGATGGTATCGCGCATGTCGTCAAAGACGGTGGTGAGAAGACAGCTCATGCCGACGAGTTGGGACTTATGCTCTTTGACGGCATCTACGAAAGCCTGGTGCTCCACGTTCACGCCCAGGTCGATCACTTCGATGCCGTTGGAGCTCATGACGGTGGCCACGATGTCTTTGCCGAAGTCGTGGATGTCGTTCTTGACCGTGCCCAGGACCAGGGTGCCCAGCTTCTGCTGGGGCGAAGCCTTCAGTTCTTCCTGCAGAGGAGCGCCGGCCTTCTTGAAGATGTCGGCGGCGTAGATGAGCTCGGAGAGGAAGTACTCCCCGCTCTCGAAGCGCTCGCCCACCACGTTCATGCCGGCCTGGAGCTCTTCCAGGATGGAGAGGGCGGGCTCGCCGGCGGCCAGTTTCTCCTCTACCAGAGAGATGGCCGTGGCTTCTTCCAGGTCGCCCACTGCCTGGGCGAGTAGTGAGTCGGACATGATGCTGATACCTCCTTGTTCGCTATACTGCTGGATCGGCGCCACTCTACCTTCTCGGCGCCTTCTCCGGCGCGATCACCTTCCCGTAAGCGTTGTACGCCGCGATTCTCTCCTGCACTTCCGGCAGAGCGATCTGCGCCGGCTCTTCCTGGTGCTCGTGCCGCATTATCCACTCCAGATGGTGCATCTCCTTGGGTGTGGAGAAACGTGGTTCGCGCACGTCGTCGGGGTTCCAGGCTACTGAGAACTTCCCGCCGCTGAACGCTACCGTGCCGTGTACCTCGCAGGTAGGGCACATGATCTCGGGTAAGTCCTTCTCGATGTAGATCACGTTGCAGTGACATACCGGACAGGAGACGCCGGCTTCCTCGCCCATGTATTCCCACTCGTCGAAGGGAAGGTCGAGGGCTCTGGCGACATTCTTGCCCAACGTGCGCGAGCGCTCGACGGCCCCCGCGTTGTCCGGAGTGAGAGCCGCCCCCAGCGCCGCGCAGTGGTCGATCTGCACCTGGTCCACCAGAGTGGTGAAATGCTGAAGGAACAGATTGATCGATAGGAGCCCGAGGCTGGTCCAGCCGTCGTAGCCGGACCCTCCCACCGAGATGGCCGCCCCTATCCGCCGCCGCTCGAAGATGTCCGGCTTGCGCGAGAAGAGGTGGTTCGTCTTCTCGGCGATGATCATGAGGTTACTGCTGGACCGCAGGTGATAGACGGGGGCCGAGACGATGACGGCCGTGTCGCCCAACAGCGTCTGCTCGAGGATCCAGTCGACGTCGTCCTTGGCGCAGCGGCCCGTCTTCAGGCAGGCCCAGCAGGAGTTGCAGGGCAGCACCTTGAGATCGTGCGCCCTGATGATCTCCGACTCCACGCCTTCCTCCTCAGCCGCCATGAGGGCCGCCTTGAGGAAGTGCTCGCTGTTGCCGTTCTTCCTGCCACACGAGAGGCCGATGATCTTCTTGGCCATGTTCTGCCTTCCGTGGCTCTAGTAGGTTCCGTACTGTTTCGCAGCCTGGATCATGGCCGCGAAATTCTCTTCCTTGGCGGTGTCGGCCCCGGCTCCGACATCGAGGATGAAGCCGCCCTTGCCCTTCACCTCGTCGACAAGCGTGCGGCAGTATGCCGTCACTTCGCCGGCAGTCCCCAATTGCAGCAGCGACAGCGGCACGTTCCCCGCGATGCAGGCCACGCCGTCGAGGGCTTCCTTGGCCTTGCGCATGTCGGTCTGGTCGAAGTGCCACACGGTGCGGCCGGGCGGCAGGTCGCGGATGATCTCCAGACGGGAGTTGTAGGAGCCCTCGGCGAAGATGTAGGGCACCAGGCCTTGCTCGATCAGGCCCAGGCACATCTTACGCAGCGTGGGCCAGTAGAAAGTGCGGAACTGCTCGTCGTTCATGAAGCCATCCGCCCCCTTGTGGAGAGGGATGAAGACGGTGGGCGGCACGAAGGGGGCCGCCTTCCGGGTAAGGTGCTTCAGCAGCACCGGCAGCAGACGGTCGCAGGCCTCGAGGACCTTCTCGGGGTAGCGGTACAGGTCGGTGACGATGCCCCGGGTGCCCCGCAGGGTGTCGCCCAAGAAGTCGAACGGCGCCCAGGTGACGAGACCGGGGTGCGACGGAAACCCTTCCGACATCAGTCGCATGTCCAGGCCGATGGTGGCTTGTGCCCAGGCGGCGGCCCGTTTTCCCGCCTCCATGAGCTTCGAGACGGCCTCCTGCAGCTCGGGGTCGCCCCAGCCCGCGACCCAGAAGTCCGCGCCGCAGAGTTGGACCATCCCGAAAGGAGCGTCGAGTTTGGCCATACCGGCCAGGGCGCCGTTGGTTCTGGGTATGTAGGTGCGCAGCAAGATACCCGGTGGGGTCGTCGATGAGATCGTCGTATTCTTCCGGGCGCATCCACTCCTTTTCCACATACTGGAAGCTGGCCGTCTCCGGAACCCCGTGACCGGGCCAGCTGAAGAGCTTGTAATCGAGCGCGTCGAAGATCGGCCCGGCACCGCCGGCGGCGATGGCGGAGCCCACCACGGCATCCGGCTCGAGACTGCTGGGCGTATCCCACCCAGGCCTCGGGCGGCTTTCTCCTGGTCGTACATCACGTCGTGAGGGGTGAATCCCGCCCGGTGGGCCGGGTAGAACTGGTTGAGGGTGGTCACCGGCACACGATCGGGCGCCTTCTCGAGAAAGATGGCGTCCCTCAGTCTGGCCGCGCGGGCCTTGTAGGCGGCCTCGGCCTCAGGACTGACGAAAGGCAGCTGCGGGCTTGTGAAGATCTGAAAGCGCTGCTGTCGCTTCGCCTCGGCGGGCAGATCGGCCCACGAGCGCTCAGTATCCATCTCTCTTCTCGGTCCTGCTCAATGCTTGCACTGCTTCGGTGCTGCCTACGCGACAAGGACGCCGGGGCTGGCGGCAGCCACCAGCCCCGGCGTCAGCGTCGGGACCGACCCCAGGGGGGCGACGATCCCGAAGGACTCGGCCTAGTTGACGGTGTTGACGAACTGGAACTGGGCGCCTTTGACCTGACGAACTCCACCATGTTGCCTTTGACGCCCTGAGTCGTCTCATCAGGAGTGAAGTTGACGATGCCTTCAAGTGATGAAATCTTTGAGGTTGATCAGAGCGTCCGCGACCTTCGGCTTTGTCATCGGGGCCGCCGGCCTGCTTCATGGCCTCGGCCAAGATGGCGACCAGGTCGGCGCCGACAGCCGAGAAGAAGTCGGGCGCTTGGTTGTATTTCGCCTGGTAGCCTCGAAAAATCGATCTGCAATGCCTTCAGCGGCCAGTCATCGGGCAGCGCGGCCGGGTTGACCAGATCCCGCCGGAATCGAGCGACAAGGAAGCCTTCGACGGCTTCCGGACCCATGGAGAAGATGGCCGGGTGGGCGGCGGCGGGGCTGCCCTGGATCGGCACGGTCACGCCAAGAGACCGCAGGCCCTTGTAGAGCGGCGGCAGCGGCGATCGGGATTGACGTAGATGAGCACGGCATCCGGCTTTGAGTTTGTTGTACTCCTCCATGATCTGTTGAGGATGGGCTGGAAGTCGGTCTGATCGAACCCGAAAGTGTCGGGCATCTTGGTGAAGGTGAAGCCCTCAGCGGGAGCCGCCTCGACGAGCAGATCGAGCGTCTCCTGATGGATGGCGAGAACGTCGGCGATACCCAGAATGTTCTTCCAGCCGTTCGCTTTGATGACCTTGGTCAGCGCGTCGGCCTGGGTCGGCGGGGCAGCCGACACCATGACGCTCCACTGGTAGCTGCGGGCCGCTGATATTGGCCAGCGTGGCCGGGCCGGTGCCGACCATCGGTATCTGCGGTCTGCTCGGCGATGCCGCGGGCCGGCTCCTGCATGAACTGTGCGAACGGTCCGATGGTCGCCAGCGACCTTGTCTTCTCTGGATCAGCTTGTTGACGTTCGCGATGCGTTGAGCCACGTCGGACTTGTCGTCGACTGTCGATGAGCTCGATCGGGCGGCCGTTGAGCCCGCCGTTGGCGTTGACGTACTCCACCTGCAGGTCGGCGCCCTTGCCGATCGAGTACGCCGGGAGCCGCGCTCGAGCCCGGTGAGACTGTTGGAGAAGCCGACCTTGATCGGCTCACCCGTGGCCGGCCCGGCCGCCGTGTGGTGTCGGTGCTCGGGGCCGCCGTGGTCTCTGTCGGGCGCTGCCGTGGTCTCTGTGCTCGGAGCAGCCGTGGTCTCGGTGCTGGGCGCTGCCGTCGTGGTGGTGGTCTCTTCTCGCCGCCGCAGGCGACCGCCGTCATGGCGACCACCAGCATGCAGGACGAGGAGACCCACCAACAGTACCGCTTCTTCATCTGTTCCTCCCTCTCGTTACTCGACCCGAACCGTTTGCCCTGCCTCCCTGCTATCTGAAAGCGTGCGTCAGGCCGAGGCCGTGCCCAGATAGCTGGCCTGCACGCGTTCATCCGATTTGAGTGCGTCCGCCAGACCGGAGACGACCACCGGATCCGGTCTGGAGGATGATCGCCCGATGGGCGAGCGAGAGCGCCATCTCCGCGCTCTGCTCGACCATAAGCATGGTGAGACCCTCTTTGTTGAGCTTGGCCAGCGCCTCGAAGATGCGCTCCACCACCAGCGGAGCGAGACCCATGGAGGGCTCGTCCAAGAGCAGCAACTGGGGCCGGCCGATAAGGGCCCGGCCGATGGCGAGCATCTGCTGCTCTCCGCCGGACAGGGTGCCCGGCGGGCTGCTTGCGCCGCTCGCCCAGGATGGGGAAAGAGCTCGTAGACGTAGGCGATGTCGTCTGCCAGGGTCCCCCGCCAGTCCTGCCGGCCGGAGCTGCCCACCACCAGGTTGTCCTGCACCGAGAGGTCCCGGAACAGCCGGCGCCCTTCGGGGACCTGGCACAGGCCCCGGGCGGCGATCTTCTCCGGGGCCAGGCGGGTGATGTCGAGGCCCTGATAGGTGACCGAGCCCGCCTTGGGCCGAAGCAGGCCGGAGATGGTGTGAAGAAGCGTGCTCTTGCCCGCCCCGTTGGCGCCCAGGACGGCCACCACCTGCCCCTGGGGCACCGCGAGCGAGACGCCGCGCAGGGCCTCGATGGAGCCGTAGGAGGTGGCTGAGGTCCTCGACGACAAGCAGGTCCTCAGGCTCGGGGCAGCTTCCGTCGGCGAGGTCGCGGGTCTGGCAGAGGTCCGTGCGGTGCTCCAGCCTTGACCCCCAGATAGGCCTCGATGACCGCCGGGTCGTTCTGCACTACCTCCGGGCGGCCCTGGGCGATCAGGCGCCCGTAGTCGAGCACGTAGACCCGCTCGGAGATGCCCATGACCAGCTCGATGTCGTGCTCGACGAGGAGGACGGTGATGCCCGAGGCGTTGATGCTGCGGATCTGTTCGACCAGATGGGCGCGCTCCGAAGCGTTCATGCCTGCCGCCGGTTCGTCCAGGAGGAGCAGGCGGGGCTCGGAGGCCAGCGCCCGGGCGATCTCGACCAGGCGCTGCGACCCATAGGGGAGGCTGGCGGCAGGCAGATGCGGCTCGATCTTCCAGTCCCACCGCGGCCAGAGCCCGCATGGCCCGCTCGCGGGAGGCCTTCTCTTCGCGGCGCTGGTGCGGCAGCCCCAGGCCGCCGGCCCACAGGCCCGAGCGCTCGTGCCGGTGGCACCCGACCAGCACGTTCTCGAGCACGGTCATGTTGACGTAGATGCGAAGGTTCTGGAAGGTGCGAGCCATGCCCAGGCGAGCGGTGTTGGCCGTCGATAGCCTGGTGACGTCCTGGCCGGCGAATCGACGGAGCCCCGCCGTCAGCTTCTGCAGACGGCTGACGGCGTTGAAGAGCGTGGTCTTGCCGGCGCCGTTGGGGCCGATGAGGGCCACGATCTCGCCCTCGCGGACCTCGAGCGAGACCTCGTCGACCGCCTTCAGACCTCCGAAGTGCACGGAGAGGCCGTCGACCTCGAGCAGGGGGATTCCAGACACTCGGCGGCGCGACGCCCGGCGGGTGCGGCCGCCGGTGCCGTTGCGGCGATCGCCGCTCCAGGCACGATGTCGACCTCCGGCGAGAAGGCCAGCGGCAAGCCGACCGAGGTCGTGCACTGGCCGGCCGGTTCGTCCGGCTCAGCGGCCACGAGGCACTGGGCCGGCTCCTGCAGCTTCTCCCTGCCTGAAAAGGGCCTTGAGGCGGGCCCGCTGGTCCGGCCGCAGGGCGAGGCCGGCGGGCAGGAAGATCAGGAGCAGGATCATGATGACCGAGTAGATGACCCCGCTGTACTGCTGCACGCTCGCTGAACCCGTTGATCACCCAGGTCATGAGGATGGCCCCGACGACGGAGCCCCACACCGACCCCCGCCCAGCAGCATCATGACGATGGGCAGGATGGCGGCGGTGAAGGTGAAGCTGCCCGGGGTGACGGCCATGGTGACGAAGGCGTAGAGGCCGCCGGCCAGGCCGCAGATGACGGCGCTGGTCACGAAGGCCAGCAGCTTCCAGTTGGCCGTGCGCACCCCGAGGCTCGACGAGGCGATCTCGCTGGTGGCAATGGCCCGGAGCGCCCGGCCCGCCCGGTACTTGAGAGCGCGGTCGACGAACAGGAGGATGACGACCGCGACGATCCAGACCAGGTAGTACTGGCGAAGATTGCGTGTTGAACTCGAAGCCGAAGACGTTGAGCCTGGGGACTGGGGCAGCCCGAGGGTCGACCCGGTGACCTTGCGCAGTTGGATGCACCAGGACCAGGAAGATCTGGCCCAGTCCGATGGTAGCCAGGGCCAGGTAGAAGTAGCGCAGCTTGAGCACCGGCCGCCCGACGATGAGGGCGATCAGCCCGGCGACCAGCGGCGCCGATGACAAGCGCGGCCAGGGTGGGGAACCGGCAGCTTGACGGTGAGGATGGCCGCTGTGTAGGCGCCGATGCCGTAGAAGGCCGAGTGGCCGAAGGAAAGCTGGCCGGCCTGGCCCAGGATGATGACGACAGCGATGGTGAGCATCGCGAAGAGGCCGCCGGTGGTCATGATCCTCATGCCCGTACGCGCTCGGGTAGAGATGCGGCCAGGCCAGCAGAGGCGACGATCAGCCCTTGAGCAGGATCTCCGTCCGGACGCAACGAGAAGCGGCCGGCCGCTGATGCGGCTGCCGGAGCGTTCCATCAGGCCTCGCCTTCGCCGGAGCGGACCCCGAGCAGATCCGCTCGGCCGGAAATAGAGGACGAGGATGAGGACGCGTAGGCGATGGCGTCCTGATAGCCGGCGGGACAGGAAGCCGGTGGCCAGCGACTGGATGATGCCCAGAGCGAGACCGCCCACCACCGCTCCGCTGCTCGATCCCCAGCCGCCCAAGATGGCGGCCACGAAGCCGCTGAGCGCGTAGATGCCGCCCGGAGAGGTAAGAGGTCTGACGTTGATCGGGGTGACGGCGATGCCCCCGAGGGCCCCGATGGCGGCAGAGATCGCGAAGGCCAGAATGATCATGCGCCCGGTGTTGACCCCGGAGAGGCTGGCGGCGCCCGGATCGTTGGCGGTGGCGGTCATCTGCTTGCCGATCCGCGTGTAGTTCGTGAGGAGATACAGAGCCGATGAGCACGACGATCATCAGGCCGATCACCCATAGGCTCTGCCGAAAGACGGCCACTCCGCCGATGAAGATCGCCTGGTCACCGGTGAAGGCCGGCACGCTCTTCCCGTAGCCCCCCCAGCGACCAGGGCCAGGTTCTCGAACAGGATGCTGAGGGCCATGGTGGCGAGGATGATCGAGACCAGGGAGACCTTGACGAGCGGCCGAGCACCAAGAGGTACATCACGATAGCGACTATCACGACACCGAGGATGCCGAGAATCGCGGAGAGCCAGTAGGGAAGCCCCAGCTCGCTGAGGAACGAGTAGGTGAAGAAGGCCCCGAACATCACGAAGGCGCCCTGCGCCATGTTCACGATGCGCGACGTGCGGTAGATGGTCACGTAGCCAAGCGCGATCAGGGAGTAAATACTCCCCACGGTGACCCCAGTCACCAATAACTGGATCCACTTGACCACACAAACCCCCTCGCGACCTCAAAGGAACTGCGCTCTAACCACCCCAACCGTGAGCGTCATGCTAGGGCATGAGGTCTTCTTTGTCAATGATATTTAATGCTATGTGCAGTCGTTAACTCTTTACTGGATAGGTCAGTTGGTCTACTATGGTCTGGCCAACCGATGGACCACGGATGCGCGCCGGTCGATCGTCTGAGTCCTTGACCACGATCGGTAAGTCAGACGAGGCACGGAGTCGACGTTTGTCAGGAGGGATCGAGCATAGCTGAGGCTCTGACCATATCTGCTCTTGAGCGCGAGACGGGAGTCTCCCGAAGCACCATCCACTTCTACGTACGGGAAGGACTTCTGCCGGAACCCCAGAAGACGGCGACAAGCCGAGCCCTCTACGGCACGGACCACGTCGCGCTGCTTCGCAAGATAGGAGAACTCAAGAGCGCAGGCCGCTCGCTCGCCGAGATCAAGATCGAACTGGACGAAGACCTGGCCCAAGCGCGGGAAAACAGCGTCGATCTGGCAGGGCAGGAAAGCGAGCGGGTCCGTCGCGCCATCCTCCGCGTCGCCACCGAGGAGTTCGCCACCAAAGGATATGAGCGGACTCATGTCGCCGCCATCATCCGGAAACTGGGGATCACTCCCCAGATCTTTTACAGCCACTTCCCCAGCAAGCTCCAGCTGCTGGTGGAGTCCTTCCAAACCTTCCTGAGCTGGAACCTCGACTTCGTCGAGCTCAGACTGATGGAGTCGACCGACCAGGGCGAGCGGCTCCTGGGGCGCCTGGTAGCAGACCATCGAGCGACTGAGTTCGGTTCAGACGTGTTTGCCCACATCCGCATGGAGGGAGGTCGCGAGAAGGGCGACAAACTTAGGCTGGCCGAGCAGGCCTGGGCAGGCGTGGTCGGCTGGATCATAGGGGACTTCGAGAGCGCCCGGGCGCTTGATTCTCCCCCACCACCGATACCTCTCGAGTTGCTCGCCTACAGTATGCTCGGCGCCCACCACAACGCGAGCGCCAGAGCTTCATGGGACGAACAGTACAGTCGCGCGGACCTCCTAAGGACCCATCTATGGCTCTGGCTGGCGGTCGTCGCAGCACTGAGCGGAGAGGTCGACATCGATTCGCGTATCGCCCGCTACGAAGATCTCATCAAGGAGACGGCCGTCCGTCGTCCCGAGACCCCGCCCGCGATCGAAGACTGACCTCGGCGCTTCTACGGCGGCAGATCCGCTCGCGCTCCCGATCAGCCCGAACAAGATCTTCGCTGGGAACAGACAGGTGGGGTATGAGGTACGGCCATTTCCTTCACTGCCGCCGTATTATCGCTCGTGAGCAGCGGCGGTTCCCTCATGGAACTATGGGTGCTACCGTGGCGTCGGACTCGGACTTTTGATGGCGGCCCTACATCATTCTCGGTGGCGGCTCTACATCATCGACAAAGGTGCCGGGACTGCAGAACGCCAATAAGGGCACGTCTCAGGGGTTACGCAGTGGATACAGGAGCCCAGCAAGGTTTCGGGGCTGAGATAAAGGTGAGCGCGGGCCCCGCGTCGCCATCGCTGTTGGTATCTATTCCACTTCAGGCTCCGAGGACTGCCTTCAATCCGGTGGTGCGGGAGGCTCTGGTGGCCAGGCTGCTGGCTTCCACCGCCCCCTTGGTCGTCGTTTCCGCCTCGGCCGGCTCTGGCAAGACCACGCTGCTTCTTCAGTGGGCGGAGAGGGAGACTCGTCCGTACTCCTGGCTACAGCTTGATGTCGCCCTCAACAACCCTCCGGCATTGGCAACCAGCTTCGCAGCTGCTCTCGCACAGGTCGCGCCTGTCGACCCCGGGATCGCCCGCTGGGCCAGTCTGGGGGCTCCGCCACTGAGAGAGCGCATCCTCCCGTCGCTGCAGGCTTCGCTCCAGAAGGCGTCACCATTCTTGTTCGTCCTCGATGACGCCCACCTGCTGAGCAACAAGGCCAGCTGGGAGATCATTGAGGCTCTGTTTCGCGCCTTCCCCGCCGGAGCCCAGCTCGTGCTGGGCGCCCGGACCGAGCCGGAGCTGCCCCTGGCCCGGCTTAAGGCCGCCGGCCGCCTCCTGGAGATAGGAGGGCCGGATCTCGCCTTCAGCACCGGGGAGACGGCCGAGCTCCTGAAGTTGCGGGGGCTCGACGCGGACGAAGAGACCGCCGTTGCTTTGCAGGAGGCCACTGAGGGCTGGGCGGCGGGTATCTCGCTGGCAGCTCTTGCGTGCGACCAGCCCTGCACGATGGACTGGGTGAGCGCGATTCACGGCGGCCAGCGGGACATCGCGCGCTATCTCACCGCCGAGGTCCTTGAGCGCCAGTCGCGGTCGGTGCGCGATTTCCTGCTCGAAACCTCGATCCTCAAACTTCTCTCGGAAAGTTCGTGTCGCGCCGTCACCGGTCGGACCGACGCGGGCCATCTGCTCGCTCGCCTCCACCGCGAAAACCTGTTTGTGTGTTCTCTCGATAACATTGGAGAGCGGTATCGGTATCATCACCTGTTCGCTGAACTCCTGCAGGCCGAGCTTCGGCGGCGAGACGGGGTGAGACTCCCGGAGCTGCACCGTCGGGCGGCCGCCTGGTCTGAGGAACGGGAGGACTTCGAAGGGGCTATCCGCCATTGGCTGGCCGGGAGAGAGATGACGAGGGCAGCACAGGTCATTTGTCAGGCCTTCTTTCTCTACTCCAGCGATGCCCGCTTTGAGACTATCCGCCGCTGGCTCGAGCTCTTGACCGATGAGCAGATTCGAAGTAGTGCCGACCTCACGCTCATCGCCGGCTGGGTGGCCTCCATGACAGACGACTCCCCTCGCGGCCGCAGCTGGAGAAACGCCGCGCTGACTGCACCAATGGACGACAGTCCCTTGCCCTACGGGGGTGCTACCCGACACGCGTTTCAGTCCCTCTTTCGAGCCAGTGTGGCACCCGACGGCGTTACGGTCATGCGCAAGGACGCGGAGTTGGCGGTGGAGCTCGCGGCCGACAGTCATCCGGCCTGGCGGGCCGCTAGTCGCTGCGCCCTCGGCGCCGCCTGCTGGCTTTCGGGCGACGACCCGAGCGCAGAGAAAGCGTTCAGGCGCGCGATCGAGGAAGGATGTTCTTCTAATTTGCTTGCCGAACTCGGGGCGATGGGTTACCTCTCCCTTCTCCTGGCCAACCAGGGTCGTTGGGAGGAGGCAGAGAGCCTAGCGAACAGCGCCGCGCAACAACTTCAGAAGTCAGAATCGGGACTCATCGGTAACCTTATCGCGGTCCCGCTCGCCAGGGAGCGCGTTCTTGCTCATCGCCGTGCACCTCAAGTCGAGGGCCGGTCGGCAGCAGTGGAGGTCGCCTTGGCCCGCACCTACCTGGCGAACTGGCTGGCGCTGGTGGTGACGACGACCCTGGCGGAGATAGCCCTTGATCGAGAGGACCTCGCATCAGCCGAGCGCTGGACCGCGGCCGCCATGGCCACTCTGCGCACTTGGCCGGACGCCGGCATCCTGGGCGCCCGGTTGGAACGTCTGCAGCGGACTCTCGGGGAACGGCGTCTCACCGGGTCGCTGACTCCCATGGAGCAGCGCGTGCTCGCTTTTCTCGGGAGTCACCTCACATCTACGGAAATTGCGGGGAGGCTCTTCGTCTCTCAAAACACCCTCAAGACCCACCTCCGCAGCCTCTATCGCAAGCTGGACGCGCATTCCCGGAGCGAGGCTGTCGAGCGCGCCCGGGAACTTGGCCTACTGAGAAGCTGAGGCGCCCCGGGCCTAGCGCCAGGCCGGGAGTCTCGCATGCCCACCAACCGCGGGCGTAGTCGCCCTTCCCGCCCGGAACCGACCTGTCGTCGCCCCGTGCGGTTGGTTGTCGGCATTGCCCTCAATCTCACCCTACTAGGGTGAGGACAACCCCCTGGACTGCCTTTAGTCTCTGGGCGGGATCAGAGTGCGGTCGCCGGGCCCAAGAGCGAATGCGACCGCGCGAATCTGAGGAAGAACCGCCGCCCGGATCGCAGATCGGAGGTGTGAGCGACCGGCAACTATTGGAGCCTAGCGTGTTTGCGCTTCCCAGAGCGCACTGCCCCGTGCCCCTTTCATGGCCTTCGTGCTGTGCGCTCGTCCGCTACTTCCAATTCTGGCATCGGAGGAGCCATGATCATGCTTACCGACTCGCAGCTTCCGCTCTATGGCGAAGAACCCGCTGAGAGCACGTCGACTCTACATCAAGCAGTCGCGGGGCCGCGACGGAGGAGGGCACCGCGCAAACGGTCACGCCGGCTGACCGTATTCCTTGCGTTGGCAGCCGCCATGCTTATGCTTGCCGCCGTCGGATCGCTTCTGTTCCCACGCGCGGCCATGGCTAACGGCGTTTTATATCTCGAGGACTTTCAGGTTTGCCTACTTGGGCAACGGCAACTTCGTCGTGTCTGAGACTCGGCCCAGCCTGGACCTCACTAATCCTCGGGTGAAACCAGTGGGGATGGAAGCGACTGTGAATTGGGGCAGCGCCCACCCAACGATCTCTGACTGGAAAAACGTCACGGTTGAGTTCCGCGTAGACGACAGGTTTGTTGGCTATGGCAAGCTACTATGGAGCGAGGGACGCATCGCCAAGTACAGCGTAGCCGGGAATTCTGCCTTTTCACTGGCCGGATTGGGCCACGCCTTCTTGCCATGGCCGGGCGGAGTTCGATGCTACTTCATCGACGTAGAAGTCAAGTTGACAGCCACGGATGACGCCCCGGACTGCGATGCCAGGGGTGAGTCGTTCGGGTCAATCATGCGGAAGATTGTTCCGTGCATCCGCAAGTCGGAACCTGGTGGGGATCCCCCTCCAGAGCCTCTGGTTGATCCGTTCAAGGATGTTGAACCAAATTCCACACACGCCGCCGCGATTAACGGACTACGGACCATGAATCTGATCGGGGGATACCAGGTAGCGGACGGCTGGGAGTTCCGGCCGACGAACCCGGTTCTGCGAGCTCAATTCGCGAAGATGATCGTGGGTGCGCTTGATCTTGAGATCCCTGCCGAAGGTGGAAGTCAGCCCTTCGGTGATCTGGGTGCTGACGATCCAAACAACCTGTATCCCCACCAGTACGTCGCCGCTGCGTACGAGCAGGGCATTATCAAGGGTAAGACCGCGAATAGCTTCGCCCCCTGGGCCAACGTCACCCGGAGTCAGGCGGTGACCATGATCGTGCGGTCTTTGCGGAATCTCTACCCCGATCTGCTCACGCCTATTCCGGCCGGCTACGTAGGCAGTTGGGGCAACTCCTATGATCCGGAGCAGGCTCCACTCGCTGCGCTGGCCCAGTACAACGGCCTTCTCGATGGACTGGACCTAAGCGGAACCGCCAGCAATCCCTACTCGCCCATGCCCCGAGAGGAGGTCGCCCAGATCCTGTGGAACGCCATGCAGAAGCCGGTTCTTACACTGAGTGGCACGGTCACGGGTATGCGAACGATCGTAACCGAAGAGGGAGACATCACCCAGCAAGAAGGTCCGCTCTCCTCCGGGCTTGTCTTCGTGGCTGACCAGAACGGAGGCTGGCTGGCATCAACCGAGACCAATGAGAGCGGTGAATACACCCTGGAACTGAAGGTTGGGTGGGCCTCCGGATGGACCAAAGACGGTCTTCCGTGCCTTGTGGGCACCTCAGATTTCGATGGCTACACCGACGTCTATTGGGACAAATCGAACCCTGTTCTTTTCGGAATCCCCGGGGACGTGCGAATAGTAAAGGGTGATTACCAGCAGGACTTCCAGCTCGCCAAAGCCTGTACGATCACCGGTTGGGTGTCCACGATGGGCGAACCGGTCGAAGGCGCAAGGGTATCGGCGCTTGCTCAGGGGAAGGCGACTGCGCTCCCAGCATACGCTTTGACGAGCGGGGGCGGCTATTACCACCTGGATGTTCCGGCCGGGACCTACTCGGTCAAGGCTACCTACAACGGCGCGGAGGTGACCTACCCGGAGCTGGTCACTCTGAGCCTGGACTCGGAAGGGGATTGGGCTTTTGTCGACTTGGAGTTCGGTCAGCAGTAGACGGGACAATGCGCCAGGAGAAGAAGAACCCGGTCGAAGCGAAGACTCGGACCCACGATCGGGGCTACCTCACCGTGTTTCTTCCGCTAATGGGACCTGGTCCGCCATCGAAGGAGGGATGGCTTTGAATGTCTGATGATAGCGGGTGGGCCGCAGGCTCCAGCAGTACCCCGTGGGGTGGGCGGACACACGGAGAGATCACTGTGTCTGACAATCGATTGTGCAAAGGAGGGACTCAGGGATGAGAAGGCCCAAGCGAGGCCTGGTGACAAGGCTCCTCGTCCTGTGGGGAGCATCTCTAGTCGTGGCGTTGTTCATCGGCTTTGTGGCCGCACCGACCGCGCTCGCGACGCACTACGAAGAGACGGACGCGCACATCTACTACCAACCTGCGAGCGGAACTACCATTACCCAGGGGATCGTTCTTGGTGATGTCTTCAGGTCGTTGCGCGGGACCGTGACGGTCTTCTTCAATGGGGCCGGCATCTGGGTTGGGGGGGTCAAAGGCCCGGACTATGGAACAGCGGACGTCCTAGTTAATGGAGTGGATCAGGGTGATTGGAGCTGGACCGCAACCGGAGCGTCCCTCGCCACCATCGGCGGCTTCAACAATGTCGGGGGACCCACTTTCCGTAACTGGTTCCAAATCAAGTCGAACACTTCTAAGCGCATCAACGTTGCCTCCATCGAGATAGGCTACGGCACTCTCGTCGATCCGCCCGTCCCCACCATCACCGAGGCTTTTGGCGGGAATGGGTATTGTGAGGTGTACTGGGACCCCGTCATTCCCGCTCCAACCTACTACAAGATCTACCGGGACGGGGCTTACCACGGCGTGGTGTGGCCGCCATTAACCAAAGAAAGTGATTCCACGAATGTCGTCAACGGCACCACGTACTCGTACCAGGTTGCCGCTGTCTACGGCGACTACGAAGCGCCCAAGTCGGTGACGGCCTCGTGCACACCCCATGTACCGGTTCCCACCGGCCTTTCCGCCATCCCCGGTGACGGCATGGTGCAGCTTACCTGGAACGCCGCGGCGGGGGCGAACAACCTGAACGGCGGCTACAACGTTTACCGAGACGGGGTCAAGGTGAACTCCGCTCCGGTCACCTCGACCAATTACCTGGACACCGGCCTCACCAGCGGCGTGACCTACTCCTACCAGGTGACCGCCATCGTAAACGGCCAGGAGAGCGCCAAGTCGTCGGCCGTCACCGCTACCCTGACGGCCGTGCCCACCGGCCTTTTCGCCAAGACCGGGACAGACGCCGAGGTGTGGCTCGGTTGGGACGCCGTCAGCGGAGCGAGCGGCTACAACCTCTACCGCGGCGGTACGAAGCTGAACTCCTCTCCGATCACCTCGACTAATTACCTGGACACCGGCCTCACCAACGGCGTGACCTACTCCTCCAGGTGACCGCCATCGTAAACGGCCAGGAGAGTGCCAAGTCGTCGGCGGTCAGCGCCACCCCAACGGTTGTTCCCGTGCCCACCGGCCTTACCGCCACTCCCGGCGACGCAGAGGTCCAACTCACCTGGAACGCGGTCACCGGGGCGAGCGGCTACATCCTCTACTGGAGGGATTCTCGTCAGCCTGCGAGCGAAGCTATTATCGACCTCTGTCGGAACACTGCGACCAATTACCTGCACACCGGCCTCACCAACGGGGTCGCCTACTCTTACCAGGTAACCGCCATCGTGAACGACCAGGAGAGCGCCGAGTCACCGGCGGTCAGCGCCACCCCGACGGCAGGCGGCTCGGTCAGCCCGGTTCCCACCGGCCTTACCGCCACTCCGCTCGACAGCCAGGTGCAGCTCTCGTGGAGCTCGGTCACGGGGGCAAGCGGCTACAACCTCTACCGCGGCGGCATGAAGGTGAACTCCGCTCCGGTCACCGCGACCGGCTACCTAGACACCGGCCTCACCAACGGCGTGACCTACTCCTACCAGGTGACCGCCATCGTAAACGGCCAGGAGAGTGCCAAGTCGTCGGCGGTCACGGCTACCCCTCAAGCACCTGCCGTCACACCGGTTCCCACCGGCCTTACCGCCACTCCGCTCGACAGCCAGGTGCAGCTCTCGTG
Source organism: uncultured Actinomycetes bacterium (assembly GCA_963713545.1). Classification (GTDB taxonomy): domain Bacteria; phylum Actinomycetota; class Thermoleophilia; order RBG-16-64-13; family RBG-16-64-13; genus CAVPLM01. Next base: position 274,679 of record CAVQME010000001.1, read on the forward strand.
GAGCTCGGTCACGGGGGCAAGCGGCTACAACCTCTACCGCGGCGGCATGAAGGTGAACTCCGCTCCGGTCACCGCGACCGGCTACCTAGACACCGGCCTCACCAACGGCGTCGCCTACTCCTATCAGGTGACCGCCATCGTTAACGGCCAGGAGAGCGCCAAATCACCGGCTGTCACGGCTACCCCGGCAGGGGGCGGCTCGGGCACCCCCTTCTTCCTCGACGTGCCCGCGAGCCACCCCTACTACCAAGGCATCCAGGAGATGGCTGACCGGAACGTCATCGGAGGGCTATGTCGTGCCCGGAGGGAGGGAATTCCGGCCCGAAAACCCGGTCCTGCGGGCTCAGTTCGCCAAGATGATCGTAGGCGCGCTGGGTCTGTCTATCAACGAGGGTCTCACGGGCCCGTTCACCGATCTCGGCGCTGATGCGCCGGACGACTTCTATCCTCACGAGTTCGTCGCGGCCGCCTACAGGGACGGCATCATCAAAGGCAAGACGGCTACGAGCTTCGCTCCCTGGGAGAACGTGAGAAGGACCCAGGTCGTCACCATGGCGGTCCGCGCCCTACAGAACCTTCATCCGTCGGTTCTGCAGGCAGTACCCTCCGCCTACAGGAACACGTGGGGGGACTCTTACAGCGCGGACCACGGCCCCCTTGCCCGTATCGCCGAATACAACGGTCTTCTGCAAGGTCTTCCCCTGGCCGGCGCAGCCAGCGATCCCTGGGCGGCCATGCCCCGGGGCGAGGTGGCCCAGGTGCTTTGGAACATTATGCAGAAGCTGTAGCGAGCTGGAAGCGGCTGAAAGGAGGGCATGAGCTTGGAGCACAAGCTCCTGCCCTCGATGTCATCGACAGAGGGTGAAGTAGCGACAACCAGCGACAGGAGGCACGGCAATGACAGTCCGCAAGAGCATGTGGCCGGCAGCCGCGCTCCTCGCGGCCTTCATCGTGCTACTGACGATCGTGACGTCACCAGCCGTCGCTGGGCCCGGCGACTCGCTTGTTGTCGACATGTCCGGGGGCAAAGCCCTCGTCTGCGACGTGCACGAGGAATCGGGGCCGGCTACCTTTGCGGTATGGGATCTGGTCACCGGTGCCGAGACGGACCTCGGACCTCTCGTTCCCGCCGATTTCGAGGGTGGTTCCGTCGATTCGGAACGAGTTGCTTACTCTCTTCCGGGACAGCCGGACATCTACGTTCTCTATGTCGGCTCGTATACGGAGAGGCTGCAAAGGAGGCCGAACGCGGAGCCGGCGGTGATCCGAGAAGGCAGGCTGGTCTGGAGAGAAGACGGCGGGCTGGTTCTCAACGATCTGGAGACTCGCGAAGAGACCTGGCTTGTGGAGGCAGGATCCGGGGTGGTGGGATTCAGATTCGACGGCAGCCGGGTGATCTACAAGTGCGAGGGTGGGGGAGCCGACGGCTTGCGCGTGGTAGCGCTGGATGGCCTGACCGCCGTCAACCTGCCCGACACGGCCGAGGTCGACACATATGCAATCGGGGGCCCCTACGCCGTGTGGCAGGTGGGAACGAACGACTCGGCGCAACTGAGCATTCTCGACCTGAGGTCCAATAGCCTCACTTTGATCGACTGCCCGGGCATCGTCGATCTTGCTGCGTCTGCCGGGCGGGTTGTCTGGTGCACCTCGGACTACGTATTCGCCTACAACTGCGTGGCGGGCAGGCTCCAGAAGGCAGCCGATTCCTGGGGAGAATTCAGAAGCGTCGTCGCGAGCGGCGATCACTATGCCTACAACATGATCAGCCCCTCCGGGCGCGACTGGCGCTGTGGAGCAGGCCTGCTGCCATTCTTCCTCGACGTTGACTACGACCTACCGTACTTTTCGGCCATACAAGAGATGGCCGAACCCGGTATCATCGGGGGCTACCCGGTCGCAGGTGGCCGCGAGTTTCGACCAAACAACCCGGTCCTTCGCGCGCAGTTCGCCAAGATGATCGTTGGCACCCTGGGGCTGCCCGTTGCCGACGAAGGATCAGCAGGACCCTTTCGAGACCTCGGCCCCGACGTAGCCGATGATCCGTATCCCCATCAATTCGCGGCGACAGCCTTCTCTGCCGGGATCATCAAAGGAAAGACACGGCCCGATTCGCGCCCTGGCAGAAGGTGACCCGGAGCCAGGTGGTGACCATGGTCGTCCGGGCGATCGCGAAACTGTACCCACACTCATTGACGAACCCTCCGACCGCGTACTCTAACAGTTGGGGGGTTTCCTACGACCGCGAGCAGGGCCCGCTCAGTCGCCTCGCCGAGTACAACAGCTTGCTTGCCGGCCTTCCCCTCTCCGGCGCAGCCCGTGACCCCTGGGGCGCCATGCCGCGGGGAGAGGTGGCACAGGTGCTTGCCAACGCGATGAAGCTTACAGTCCTCCAGGTCGCCGGCGCTGCTCGAGGACCGGCCGGCGAACCGATCGAGGGAATCGCGGTGTCGATGTGCGAGCCGATGGGCCGGGTGCTGAAGGCGGCGACCAGTGACTCCTCGGGCAGGTTCATAGTGTCGCTGACTCTGGGTGATCTCCGCGCCGGCATGTTCACTGCCATGTCCGACGACGGAAAGATCAACCTCATTCTCAGAACTACCAACGACAAGGGGTACGCCGACGTCTACTACCCTGACACTCCGGTCCTCTTCGTGCGTCCTTTCGACATCTCCTACTACTTCGACGGGCCGGCCGGCGAGATCGAAGCCAACATCACCCTCGCCCAGGGATATCAGATCACAGGCAAGGTGACGACTTCTACGGGCGAGCCGATCGCCGGAGCCATCGTTTTCTCGTCAGCTTCAGCACGGGTCGCCGCGGCGGAAGGGGTGACCGGCGCCGACGGGTCCTACGTGATCCGCGGGCTTCCCTCGGCAGACTACACGGTGAGGGCGCAATACGGCCTGAAGACAGTCTTTTACGGGGCTAACATCAGCGTCACTGGCGACACGAACGGCATCGACATCGTCTTAGATCCATGATGTAAGCGCCGATGGGGGATGACGGGTGCGTGTCCCTGGATGGGATGTTGTGAGAGGAAGACCTCGAAAGGAGATGTCATGAGCAGACGATCCATCGCCGTAGCTCCGCTGCTTGTCGCCCTGGTCCTGGGTGCGGTGCTCCTGGGCGCGCTGATCCTGGGAGTGGCCCCACTCATCGGCACCGGAACAGCCGTCGCCGCCCCTCAGCAACCGGCCGAATCGGTGCTCGCATATATATCCGCCAACTGGGTTATGGAATACGACGCGGTCGCGGGCACCTCGACGGCTCTCGACTACATCGATGAGGGAAGGCCCGTGATGCCTTCGCGGGCCCTGAGCGGCACGGCGATCTCCTGGTCGGTCTTTTCCGAGTCGGACCCCGTCCAGACCTATGTGAGCGAGACCTTCACCCACCCGGGGCAGGAGACCGTACATACCCTAACCACCGATCTGCCGTACAGCTTCCCCCGGCTCTCTCCCGACGGCACGAGGCTCCTGTACGTCGTTGAAGAACCCGACCCCTATGGCGGCCTCACGAGCAATCTGTACGTCCGGCGGGTCGCCGATGGAGTGGAGCTCTTCTCCATACCCAACGTCGACGCCGCGGAGTGGTCGCCGGACGGCACAAAGATCGTGTTCTCGAGTTATGGTCGAGCCCGCTTCGACCCCGATATGGTGATGCTGTACGTATACGACGTCGCCACCACTCAGGAGACCAAGGTACCGTCTGGTCACCTCACCGTCATGGGCTACGTGAACACCTACTCGCCCCGCTGGTCCCCGAGCGGGGACTGGATCGCCTTCCAGCGTCACAGCGAGGACATCATCGATATCGTGCTAACAGACCCGACGGGCTCCACCGAACAGGTGCTGATGACGGTGCCGCTGCATCAGATCGGCCTGGGGATGGAATGGGTGCGGATGCCTGATGGTACCGAGCGTCTGTTCGTAGAATCCGTGGAAGCGGGGGGAGCGCCCTTCGTGATCATGGAAGTGCCCGGAGTGCATCCCGGCGCCTCCGATGGGCGCATCCTGCACGGCGCGTTGTCGGGGCAGCCTCTGCCCGAACTCACCGACGTCTCGGCCCAGTATCCCTTCTACCGCCAGATCCGCGATCTGGCCGCGCTCCGGATCGCGGTGGGGTTCGACGACGGGTCGTTCCGTCCCGCGGCGCTGGTGAAGCGGGCGCAGTACGCCAAGATGATCAGCATCGCGCTGGGTGTGCACGACAGCGAGTGGACGAACTGGAATGCGCCTAGCTTTCCTGACCTCCCCCGGCCCGCGTCTCAGGACGACGAGTTCAGATATCCGTTCGACTATGTGGAGGAAGCGGCCGAGGCCGGATTGGTGAAAGGCACTACGACCGGCCGCTTCAACCCGTGGACCGAGATCAGCCGGGTACAGCTCGCCTTGATGATCGCCCGCGCCGGCGCCGGGAGGTTGGAGCCGGCCACAGCGGCGGACTACTCAGTCTTCACCGACCTCGCCGGGCTGTCTCAAGAGGCCCGGGACGCGATCGCCCTCGTGTACCACAACGGGATCATCACCGGCAAAACGGCCACCACCTTCGCTCCGCGCGACCCCGCAACCCGGGGGCACGCGGCGGTCATGACCTGGCGACTTATGGAGAAGCTGGGCCTCATAGGCTGACGCTCCGGCATTCAGCAGGAGCTCGAGAGGATCAAAGCCGAGTCTCCCCGGTGTGCGGTCATCGCAATGAGCGGGAGCCCTGAGACCCGAGGTCTCGCCTTGCTGCTGGGCGCAGACTACTCCATCGGCACGAGCGACCCGCCGAGTAGGCTCCTGGAGTCACTTCGCGGGCTCTGATCCCGGGCGGGCCCACGGCCAGCGCGTGACCTGCCGGCGGGATGACCTCCTTCGTTCCTTTGCCGAACCAAGGTCGGCCACTACAATGACTGCTGATTCTGGCCTCTCGGCGAGACAGGGTGTTGCATGAAGCGACCGGCGGAAGGGCGCATACACGAGCGGATCACCGCTATCGCGGACGTGACCTATCCGGCATACATCGTCCGCGGACAGAAGCAGAGCGTCATGATCGAGGCGGGGCTGAGTCTCCTGGGACCGCGTTACCTCGAGGCGATCGAAGACCTGTTCGGGAAGACCGGGCGGCTCGACTACCTCTTCCTCTCTCACTCGCACTACGACCACGTCGGATCCGCGGACTATCTGAAGCGGCACATCCCTGGTCTGCAGATCGGTGCGCACGAGCGAGTAGCCGGGCTGATGCGGAAGCCCTCGGTGCTGGAGAGGATGAACCGATTAAGCCTGAGCCACGTGGAGATCCCCCCAGTACAATCCCGCCGGCGAAGATCTGACGTTGCATCCCTTCGAAATCGATCTTCCCCTGAGACAGGGCGACAAGTTCGACCTGGGCGGACTGACCTGCCGTGTATACGAGACGCCCGGCCACACTAGGGACTCACTGGCCTACTTCATCCCCGAGATCGGAGCGCTGTTTCCAGGCGACGCATGCGGGGTTCTTCGGACTGGACCTGACAGCCCCCTGCAGGTCGAGTTTGTGGCGTCCTACCGTGACTACGTCCACTCCCTCGAACCACTGATCGCTCTCCAGCCGAGGATCATCTGCCTTGCGCACAATTGGGTGCTGACCGGCGACGACGCGGCGGAGTTCCTTGAACGCTCTCTCGCCGAGACGTTCCGCTACCGGAGACTGATCGAGAGCTACCTAGATGCCGCGAGCGGTGACGTCGAACGGGCGATCCGGGACATGGCGCGGGGTGAGTACGAAGGCAAGAGCACCATACTCCCGCCACCCGCAGCCTACATGACCAACCTCGCCGCCCAGGTCAAGCACATCGCGGCGTGCCGAAGTCACCGGGGGAAGACTGCGGCCCATGAACCCGAAGATGGATCGGGGTCAGGGCACGAGGGCCGCAGCCCCGTAGCCTGACCCCATTTCCAGTCTGTACCAGAGGGTAGCCGAATCCTAGCCGGCCACGCGCTTCGCTATGCGTACACCATCGGCGTAGCTTTGGCCTGTACCGTGGTCCCCGGGGTGGTGGCGTTCGGATGGGGATGGAAGCCGTTGGGGCCGACCGGCTCGGTGAAGTGCCAGGTCACTCCACTTTGCCTTCTTGCTCCCCATACAGCTGGGTGAGGATAGCCGCCAGGTTGGCGAACTCCTGGACGTCGTGCAGGAACAGACCCTGGGCGGCCTCCTCGGGGATGGCCACGCCGGGGGGCAGACTGAGCACCGGCTTCTTGTCGACGATCTGATAGCCCACCCAGAAGCGGTTGCGGACTTCGATCCCCCCGGGGATGTTCCGCACCAGGTGGACGAACGCCACGGGCAGACCGGGACCGTCCGGGGGATCGTCCACCCCCCGGGCCACCACGTTGGCGGCCGCCAGCGCCTCGGCGTTGGGCGGCCGGAAACGGCTCATATCGAAGCCGAAGTCCTCCGGGGTGAGGAAGCTGATATCCACGGCATTGAGGACACCGCCGCCGATGTCCTCCACCACGTGGTGGGTCATCCCCTGGAACTTGAGCGGCAGCGGCCGATCCGGGTCGAGGATCTTGGCCCGGTCCGCCGGGTCGACCCGCGCCGAGATGTGCATCTCCGGATACCACAGCTTGTAACGCAGGTCCTCCAGTCCGTGCCAGGCGAACCACCAATCGACCATCTCCGGAGTGGCTCCGGCCAGGGGGTGGCGGAGAGCCACGTACCCGCTGCCGTCCGGCATGATGCAGTAGCCGTTCTCCCCTTGGGTATAGCCAGGCGAGAGCAGGTTGTTCACATCCTGGATACGGTCGGCGTTAGCCGGGTCGAGGGGACGTAGGTCCTTGAGCATCTCGGCATGATGGGGGGCCGGAGGCGCGGAGGGCTGGTAGTAGTACTTGGCGTAGGGTCTGGTTTTCTCTTCAGCGGTGAGCTCTTGGCGCTCGGTCACGGGGATACCTCCAGCGGGCTTTGGTCGGGTCGGGCCTGGAGCCCTACCTGATGTAGTCGGTCTCGGGGTCGTAGGTATCGTGGGGTTCCGGTGGCGCCGGTACGAGCTCCATGACGGCCGAGGGGGAGTACATCCAGGTGTAGGTGCTTCCCCGGTTGGGCTTGTACTCGTCGGGGAGGCCCGGCGGGAAGATGTCATCGATCCCGCCATCTCCTTCGGGTTCGGCCGTCCAGGGCACGTTGTACGGGGTGATGATGTTGAGGTAGACGTGGTGGTTGCGGATCTTCCACACCCCGTCTTCCTTGATGAAGTCCTCCCCGTACGTGCCCCACACCCACAGGGCCGTGAGCCTGCCACCCAGCACCCGGGCTTCGTGGCCCGGACTCATCCAGACCCCCTTGGCGGTCTGGCCGTCTTTGGCCACTTCGATCACCGGCGTGGCGAGCGTGTGCTGCATCATCTGCCCCTCGACGGGGACACCCACCTTGGAGGTCCAGTTGTGGAACCCGTGGAAGCAACGCCAAGCCGCGTCCATCCCTTCCCAGACGCCCAGCGGCCCGATCTCGATCTTCTGCGGCACCGTCTTGGCGAACAACTCGACCGTCTCGGTGAAGAGGTTGGCGGTGGTCAGGAACTCATACCGGCCCATGAGGTTCTGGATCTCGTGGATATCGGCGAGGCGCCTGATGGTGGTCTCTAGCTCTTCTTGCATGTGCCTCTCCTCTCTCGTCTGCGCGATTGATGAGTCGCGGTGACCCCCCGCGGGGGACTGCCTATCGGCGATCTGCCCGGCAGTTCCCCGCCGGTCCCGGCCGGCCCTACGCCCGTCGAAGGAGACTGCCGTCCCGGCGTCAGACTAGTAGGGCAACCAGCACTCGATGAGCTCTTGGGGAAAGCGCGACAGCAATTCGTAGCCGTCGTCTTTCACCAGCACCATATCTTCGATGCGGACGCCGTGCTTGCCACCTCGATGCCCGGCATAGGTCTCGAGGGCCAGCACCATGTTCGTCTTGATCGTCGTCGGCGGTACACCGAGCACCTTGTGCATGTAGAGCAGCATGGGCGGATCGTGCAGGGTGAGACCGATGCCGTGGCCGCAGCAAAGCGAGTTGATCTCGTTGAACTTGTCCCAGCCCCAGTAGTGCGGCGAATCCGGCCAGGCCTCGAAGATATCGTAGTCCGTGACGCCGTCCTTCACGATGTCCATGGCGGCGTAGAGCATCTCCTTGGCCTCGGCAAACAAGTCCTTCTGATGGTCGGTCGCTTTCCCGCAGCAGAAGGTGCGGTAGATGCAGGTCTTGTAGCCCTGATATGAGGCGCCGTCGCAGTCGACGTACACCAGATCGCCGGGGCGGATCATCTTATCGGTGAACGACCAGCCGAACGGGTTGGTGTTGTCGCCCGAACAGCACACGAAATCCTCCGTGTGGTCGACTCCCTCGGCATAGAGCTCCTTGAGTCCGATCCCGACGAGGTCGCACTCCCTCACGCCGGGCCGGATGGCGTCGGCGATGGCGGCGAACGCACGTTCGGAGTTGGAGCAGGCCATGCGGATGATTTCTATCTCGTCCGCCGTCTTGATCATGCGGGCGACATCGAGCGTCGGTTTGCAGTGGACGGCCGTTATCCCCTTCTCCTTGAACCCCTCGACGAAGAGGTGCTCGAGAGTGCTGCCGTCGATGCCCAGCGTCTCCTTCTCCACTCCATACTGGGCCATGAGTTCCGCGATGCCCCCGATCCAGGCCTGCAGCACCGGGCTGCTGGTGTCGCGGGCGGTGAGCCGGGGCATGCCGAACGACCCCTGGACGCCGGCCAGCCAGGGCATCCGGCGATGAGTCTCTGCCGGTATGCCACCGCCGATGAGATGTGGCTCGCCGTTCCGCGCGATAAAGATCGCCTGGTATTCGGAGGCCCGCATAGGAGTGGTGACGTAGTAGGAGGCTATGTACCTCATGTTATCGGCATCCCAGGTGACGACGGCCCCCAGACCGTCCCTCTCCATCTCGGCTTTGACCTTCTGGATCTTCTCCCTGCGCAGCCGTTCGTAGTCGACCCGCTTCTCGTAATCGACCGCCAATTTGCCGAGTGCCATTGCCTACTCTCCCTTACTGAGCACTGTATTCGCCGCCGACCCTTCCTACTGTGCGGTCCACCCGCCGTCGATGACCAGTACCTGGCCTGTCATGTAACTCGAGGCATCTGAAGCGAGGAACTCCACGGCGCTCGTCAGCTCGTCTACCGTGCCAAGGCGCCCCATCGGCGTGCGGTTGAGAATGTAACGGAGAACGGCCTCGTCGGTCTTGAGCGTGCGCTCGTTCATGGCGGTCATCACGTAGCCGGGACAGAGCGCGTTGACCTGGATGTTGTGCTTGGCCCACTCGACTGCCAAGGCGCGGGTCATCTGGATGACGCCGCCCTTGGCGACACAATAAGGGAGCAGCTGCTTGTCTCCCACCAAGCCGAGCATGGACGCGATGTTCACTATCTTGCCCGAGGACTGGGCGATCATCCTTCTTCCGACGGCGATCGAGGTCAGGAAGACGCCCTTGAGGTCCACGTCGATCACGCGGTCCCAATCCTCTTCTGAGAGTTCCTCCGCCGGCTTTCTCGATGCCGTCCCCGCGTTGTTCACCAGGATGTCTATCCTGCCGAAGGCTTCCACGATCTCGGCGACGAGGCTCTCGATTCCCGCGCCATCGGTCACGTTGCAGGCGCGGCCCAGGACTCTGCAGCCGAGCTCCCGCAGGTTCTCGGCAGTCGCGTCGCAGTCTTCTTGACTCCTGCTCGTGACCACCAAAGTGGCTCCTCGCCTGGCCAGGCTTCGGGCGATGCCGTAGCCGATGCCTCTCGTCGAACCCGTGACGAGGGCGACCTTCCCCGTGAGATCGAAGGGATCGGCAGCGCGATCGGGGGAGCCATCCGTGGCGCGGTCGTCACGGTTCATTCAGCGCGCTCCATTCTGGCTTTCGTCTCCAGGGTCTCAGTTGACTCCGTGATGCCGGCGATGTCTGTGGCCAGCCGCATCTTGCGGTCGAGCTGCAGTTGGCGCTGGATGACCACCTTCATGGCCTGGGGCGAGCCGGCCCCGTGCAGCGACTCCACCAGGGCGGTGCCGCTACTCAGCGATTCTATGAGACGTGCGATGCGTATGCGGTCCTTGGGCGGCACGCCGGCGACGCCCTTCATGTACTTCTCCACGTACTTGCCGATGGCCGGGTCCTCCAGATCCTGCTCAGAGGGGATCGTCGCCAGCAGGCCTCCCGCGATGTCCTGAGCCAGACGGGCGATCTCGTAGACGTTCCTACTCACGTTCAGCTTGGTGACGTTGGCCAGGAGAGGATCGACGAAGTACTGGTCGGACGCATTAGGTGTCCCTTCGTAGGAGCACGCCAACGAGCAGCAGTACATGGTCTCCGCGAGGTGGCCCATCTCGGTGAGCTTGTCCTTGACGTGACTGCTCTTGGCCGTGCCCTGGTAGGTAGCCAAGACGGTGCAGGCTCCCGTGAGCACATCGGCCACGCCCGCCTTGCAGCCCCCGTAGTTCTGCCGGTGGTAGGCGGCGAACCTCTCGACCAGCATCCCGGCAAACTCGTACTCGCCGCACATGAAGAGGCGCTCGTTGGGTACGAACACGTCGTCGAAGACGACGAGGGCTTCGCCGCCGACCGCGCCGAAACAGGCGTTGCCCTGGTCCAGGCCGCCCTCTTCCTTACGCGAGTCGTTGGATTGCCTCCCGAATATGCAGATGATCCCGGGTGAGTCTGTGGGTACCGCGAACGAAAGGGCATAGTCGGCATCATCCGGTCCCATGGCGATCGTGGGCATCACGATGATCTCATGCGAATTGACGGCGCCCGTCTGATGGGCTTTGGCTCCGCGAACGATGACCCCGTCTTCGCGCCGTTCGACGACCCGCAAGAACTGGTCCGGGTCCTCCTGCTGGCTGGGGGCGAGGCTTCGATCGCCTTTCGGGTCGGTCATGGCTCCGTCACACATCCGGTCGGACTCCTGGATCTCGAGCAGGAACTTCAGAAAGCGCTGGTGATAGTCGGTCCCTTTTGCCTCGTCGATCTCGTAGGTGACGCCGTAGATCGCATTCAGCGCGTCCCAACCGACGCATCGCTGGAAACAGGAGCCGGTCTTCTGGGCGATGCCGCGGAGGGCCTTCACCTTCTTGACCAGATCCTCCGGGTTCTGGTGGATGTGAGTGAACCGGTTGATGCGCTCGCCCGTCAGATGGGAGATGGCGGTGCGCATGCCCTCCCCCGTCTCGTGCTCGAGGTCCACGTCATAGGTAAGAGCAGCCGCGTTGATATGCGGTCTGATCGCAGGATGGTCGACCCAGTCGTCGATCTTGCTGCCTCGCCAGTACACGACCGTCTTGAGGTCTCGCAAGCTGGCGATGTATTCATCTGGGTTCATCATGGATATCCGTCTCCCTCCAACCGCGGAGTCTGCGACCCTCGGATCGCCCACCTATGTGGCCGATCAGCCAAGCGTCCGGCTAGCCGTACGCCTCCATTTTGACATCCGTGGAGACCGTGTAGGCCAAGTCTGTGGACGCCGCTACGTCGTCCAGCGTATAGCCGCGAGCGACTTCTTCCAGCACGAAACCCTGGTCCGGATAGCGCCGGAAAAGGGCGCGCTCGGTGAGGATGACGTCGGCCTCGGCCGCGCCGGTGAGGGGATAGGTGCAGCGATCCACCAGCTTGGTCTTGCCGTCGCCGGCGCAATGCTCGGTGAGCACGTATACGATCCGAGCCCCCACGAGGAGATCCATGGCGCCGCCCATACCGGCGATCATCTTGCCCGGGATCTCGTAGCTGGCTATGTTTCCCTCGCCATCCACCTGAAGCGTCCCCAGGAAGGTGGCGTCGACGTGGCCTCCGCGGATCATGCCGAACGAGATGTCGGAGCCGAAGTAGCTGCCGCCCGGGATGAGCGTGATCGGGTGACCGCTGGCATTGGCGCGGTCGGGGTCCGCGCAATGCCCGGTCGCCGCGGGCCCCACGCCCAGTGCGCCGTTCTCGCTGTGGATGATCACATCGAGCCCAGCTTCCACGTAGTCGGCCACGAGCGTCGGCAGCCCGATGCCCAGATTGATGATCTCTCCATCCTTGAGCTCGGCGGCCGCCCGCTTGGCGATGGTGCGCTTGGCGTCTTTCATGTTCTTCTTTCCTAGTACGGGCCTAGTACGGGATCCAGCACTCTATCAGTTCCTGCGGGAAACGCGACAAGAGCTCATAGCCGTCGTCGTTGACAAGGATCATGTCCTCGATGCGGACGCCGTCGCGGCCTCCCTTGTGGCCGGCGTAGGTCTCCAAGCGCAAGCACCATGCCCGTCTTGAAGGTATACGCCGGCAGCCCCAACTCTCTATGAGTGTAGAAGATCATGGGCGGATCGTGGAGGGTGAGACCGATGCCGTGCCCGCAGGCAAGCGGGTTGACCTCCGCCCAGGTATCGTATCCCCAGTACTTGGGAGAGTCCGGCCATTGGGCCAGGATGTCGTGGTCGGTGGCCCCGTCCTTCACCACGTTCATGCCGGCATACAGCATGTCCTTGGCTTCGGCGAAAAGCGCGTTCTGCTCGGCTGTGGCTTTGCCGCAGCAGAACGTGCGGTAGATGCAGGTCTTGTAGCCCTGGTACGAGGCGCCGTCGCAATCCACGTAGACGAGGTCGCCCGGGCGGATCATCTTGTCGGTGAAGCTCCAGCCGTAGGGGTTGGTGTTGGCGCCGCTCATGCACACGAAGTCCTCGGTGTGATCGACTCCCTCGGCGTAGAGCTCTTTGAGACCGACTCCGACCAGCTCGCACTCCTTGACCCCGGGCCGGATGGCATCGGCGATGGCCGCGAAGGCCCGCTCCGCGTTGGAGCAGGCCATGCGGATGAGCTCGATCTCGTCGACCGTCTTGATGGCCCGAGCCCGATCGAGGGTGGGTTTCACGTGCACGCAGTCGATCCCCTTCTCGCGGAAGCCCTCGACGAAGAGATGTTCGAGCGTGCTGCCGTCGATACCCAGTTTCTCTTTCTCCACGCCGTACTCGGCCATGAGCTTCCCGATACCGGCGATCCAGGCCTGCAGGATGGGATTACTGGTATCGCTCGCCGAAAGCCGGGGCATCCCGAAAGAACCCTGCACGCCTGCCAGCCATGGCATCCTGCGGGCGGTCTCGGTGGGGGTGCCTCCCCCGATCAGGTGCGGCTCACCGTTCCGGGCGATGAAGACGGCCTGATACTCGGAGACCCGCAAAGGCGTCGTCACATAGTAGGAAGAGATGTAGCGGATGTTGTCCGCGTCCCACGTGATGACGGCCCCGATGCCGTCTTTCGCCATCTCGGCCTTGACCTTCTCGATCTTCGCCCGGCGCAGCCGGTCGTAGTTCACTCGCTGCTCGTAGTCGACTGCTAGCTTGCCAAGCGCCATGCCTACTTCCCTTCCCCGTCGCTACTCAGTCGCCTCAGCTTCCCAGTGTCCAGACGCGCCATTTCTCAACCGTCACTTGCGCTCGACGATGGCCGCTATGCCTTGCCCCCCGCCGATGCACATGGTCTCCAGGCCGTAGTGGGCTCCCCGGCGCTTCATCTCGTAAAGAAGGGTAGCCATGATCCGTGCCCCGGTGGCCCCGATGGGATGACCCAGGGCGATGCCCGACCCATTGACATTGAGGCTGGAGAGATCCGTTATGCCCAGTTCCTTGATGACGCCGAGGGCCTGCGCGGCAAAGGCTTCGTTCAGCTCGATCAGGTCCATGTCGGCCAGGGTGAGCCCGGCCTTCGCTAGTACCTTGCGCACGGCGAAGACCGGGCCCAGGCCCATGTAGGCGGGATGGACGCCCGCGACCGCCCACGCCCGCACGTAACCGAGCGGCTCCAGCCCGAGCGCATGAGCGGTCTCTTCGGCCATCACGACACAGGCCGCAGCCCCGTCGTTCATCCCCGAGGAGTTGCCGGCAGTGACGGTGTCCCCGCAGACCGGCTTCAAAGCGGCGAGGCTCTCCAGGGTGGTATCCGGGCGGGGATGCTCGTCACGGTCGAACACCTCAGGGCCTTTCTTCGCCTGCACTGTGAGCGGCATGATCTCATCGTCGAACTTGCCCGCTTCCATCGCCGCCCGATAGTTCTGTTGACTGCGCAGAGCGAACTCATCCTGCTCTTCCCGGGTGATGCCCAGCTTCGCCGCCACGTTGGCGGCGGTGTGTAGCATGTTCGGGACCCGTCCGTGCTTGTGAGTGGAGATGTTCTCTGATGTCCTATCCCAGCGGTCGCAGAAGACCTGGTCGCCCATCCTCGTACCCCACCGGGCCCCGGTGACGTAGTACTCCATGTTGCTCATGCTCTCGACCCCGCCGGCCACGACGATCCGCGCGTTACCGGTCTGGATCTGCATGGTGGCGTCACAGATGGCCTGGAGCCCCGTGCCGCATTGGCGCTCGACCCCGTACGCCGGTACCTCGACGGGAAAATCGGCAAGAAGCAGCGCTTGACGAGCGACGTTGGGCGCCTCGCCGCTGACGTACGTGTGGCCCATCACGACCTCATCCACCTGAGAGGGGTCGATCTTGACTCGATCGACGACCTCGCGCACTACCGCGGCGGCCAACTCGGGCGCCTCCACGGAGCGGAGCGCCCCGCCGAAACGGCCTATCGCGGTGCGGACCGCGCTTACGATGACGACTTCTTGCACGCCCATCACTCCTTGTTCTCGACGGCCGGCCCGCCGGGGTCCGCGACCGGCCCGGCGTGGGCCACCCCGCCGTGCCCCGGGCCGGCCGTCTCGCAGTCCTCGCCCGGCACCAGGGCGGCGTCTCTCTTCGCCCGAAGCTTGTCTATGTAACCGAGCCAGGGTCCTTGTTCGCGTGCCATCCGTTCCCGCGTGTCGGGTTCGAGATAGGTGAAGTCGCGGCGGTCGACGATGGCCCACACGACGTGCGGCTCCAGGGGAGGGCAGTTCCCTGCCCAATGACCCATGCCCTTGCCCTTGAACCTCTTGAGGCAGTCCCCCACGAGGATGACGTCGTTGGGGTCGACGTCCTTGGGCATCTGGTCGTCGCGTTTGGGGCCTAGAAGAATGGTGCAGCCGGAGTTCTTCTCGTATTCTCCGAGAGCTTTCAGCTTCTCCATCGAGAAGGCGACAAGGGCTGCGCAGCTCGAGCAGGCGCCGTCCGCGTAGATGTCGTACTCGGGCCAGGTCTCGAACCCCTCCAAGTAGGGGAACCACAACTGCTTGAAGACCTCCTCGATGCTCCGGCCCCGGATCTCGATGTGGTCCTCCGCGAAGTTGCCCAGACCGCGTTCCAGCGCAGCGGTGAAGTAGGCGACCTTGTCGAGAGCCAGACCTGTCATGCGGCACGCGGTGGCGTCGAGGGCAACCGGGTCTTTGGAGCCGACCACGCAGCCGAACTCGATCGGGAGAGTCGTGTGGGGGCCGAAGCCTTCGGCGGGGCGGATGAGGTCGGCGACGGAGAGATCGGCACGGATCACCGACCACACGTCCATCATGGCCGCCGCGAGATCGGTGTTGTGCATCTGCTGGTGAGTGACGTCCTGCACCACGCCCTTGAGATTCTTGAGGGCGCAGGTGAACACCATCGACGCGTGGCTCTTGAAGATCGGCAGATTGATGATGTGCTCGGCTTCCAGAAGGAACCGGGGCAACTTGATCTTCTTGATGTCCGACCGCGCGTCCCGGATGGGGATGCCGATGAGGTCTTTCTCGCTCTTGATGTCGATGAGCCGGGCTCCGGCACTCTCCGCTGCAGCCCCGATCCCACTCTTCTCAAAGACGTCGAACGTGTCGCAGCCGATGGCAGCCGACTCGGCGACGATGATCTCCTTCGGCTTGGCCTTCTTCACCTCGTTGATCACCGCCATGACCAGACCAGGACTCGTGTTGACGCTGGTCTCCGCAGCCGCGGGGTGGCCGGCGTTCGGCTTGAGAACGATGGTGCTGCGAGGCCGGATCAGGTTCTCGGTGCCACCGAGCAGCGCGAAGACGTCCGCAACCATCTTCTCGACGTCGGCCTCTTTCGATATCGCGACTATCGATTTCTCCATCGATCACCCCTACCCGCCGGCCCGTTCGGACGAGGCGACGACCCGCGCCAGATAGTCATACAGGCGATCGCGGACGGCCTGCATCTCCTCGGGAGTCCACTCCTGAAAGCCCTTGCCCCCGGTCTTGAAGCCGAAATCGCCGTTCGCCACCCTGTCTTCGAGCAGCGGGCTCGGGTTGTGGGAGTCTTCCAGGAACGGAAAGATGTACCGATGGATCGCCAGGGTGAGGTCGAGACCGCCCATATCCATGTTCCTCATAGGGCCGAGCACGGGCAACCTCATGCCGAAGCTACCTTGGATCGCCTCGTCCACGGTGGCCGCGTCGGCGATGCCTTTTTCGACGATCGACACGCACTCCCGCCACAGAGCGTGCTGCAGGCGGTTGGCCACGAAACCGGGAACGTCCTTCTGCACCAAGATCGGGCGCTTACCTATCCTGCGCATGAGGAACATTGTGAGTTCTATCGCCCATTCTGCCAGCTGCTCGGTGCGCACCACTTCGACCAGGGGGAGCAGGGTGGGTGGGTTCCACCAATGAGTGCCGACGATCCGCTCGCGTCCCGCGGATTTGCTCGCGATCTCGGTGATACTCATGACCGAGGTGTTCGTCGCCAGCACGGTGTCGGGCTTGACCATCTCGTCCATCGTCTTGAAGAGGTCTTGCTTCAGGCCCAGGTCCTCGTAGACGCATTCGAGCACGAAGTCCGCGCCGTCGAGCGCTTCTTCGAGCTGCTGGGTCGGGTGGACCCGGGCGACGACCGATTCGATCTCGCCCGCGTCGCCGATTCCGCGCTCGGCCAGAAAGCCAAGGTCGTGACGTATGGAGTCCATCGCCTTGGCCAGGGTCTCTTGCTTGCGGCTCTGCAAAGCCACCGGGTATCCGGCGGCCGCAAAGACCTGGGCACAGCCGCGGCCCATGGCCCCGCCGCCGATCACCGCGATCTTGGCGACGCGGTCCAGATCGGCGATTCCCACCGTGGCATCACTCATGATCTCCTCCGTGTGATCCCATCCGTCGCGCCACGTACGTCACTCGACCCCCAGAACAGGCTCGCCGCAGTAGCTGATCTCCGAGCGGACCACGGCGTCCACATAGATACCGGGAGTATGAACGGTCTCAGGATCGATCTCCCCGACATTCCGCAGGTTCTGGACTTCGGCTATCACGTAATCCGCACAGGTCGCGCATAAGGGGTTGTAGTTGGCGCCGGTGCCACGATACCGGAGGTTCCCCCAGAAATCGCCGGTGTGAGCGCGGACCAGGGCCACATCGGTCCGCACCGCGAGTTCGAGCAGATAGGTGGTGCCGCCCACCTCGATGTGCCGCTTCCCCTCGGCCACCACCGTGCCGACCCCAGTGGGAGTGAGAAAACCACCCAACCCGGACCCGCCGCAGCGTAGTTGCTCCGCGAGCGTCCCTTGAGGGACGAGTTCGACCTCGATCTTGCCCTCGTGAAACGCCCGGGTGACATCGGGGGTGGTACCGATGTGGCTGGCCACCAACTTGCGGACCTTGCCCGCCTTCACCAGTTCCACTATGCCTCGGTCTCGAACACCGCCACAGATGGAGTAAAGAGTGAGATCCCGCACATCCGTGCGATTGAGCGCGCGGAGGAGAGTGAGGGGATCGCCCTGGCTGAGAAAGCCACCTACCGCGATCGTCATCCCCGACTCTATGCGCGACACAGCCTCCTCGGCACCGACGACTTTGTTCCTAGGCATTCAGCCCCCCAAGCAGTCGCTTTCTCTTCCCGTTCGAGCCGCAACTCGGACGCGGCCCAGCCGAAACCGACCCATGTAAACCCCACCGAACGGTTGGTAGGATTTTTCCTCGGACTACGGTACGATACCAGTGTGATGGTTGTCAACTCGTGCGCAGGAGTCTGAGAGGCAGCCCCTTGGTTCGCAACCACGGCAAGAAGGGTGAAGCCCGTAAACAGCAGATCATCCAGGTCACCCTCGACCTGGTGATCGAATATGGGGTGCCGGGAACCACCATGGCCCGGATCGCAGACCGAGCCGGTCTGACCAAAGCCAGCATATACGAGTATTTCCCGAGCAGGCGAGACATACTGCTCGCCGCTCTGGGCTCGGTATTCGACAGCATCTATGGGGTACATCGCTGGTCCTCGAGTCCGGACGCGCTCGAGCGTCTTCGCGACGTCGGGCGCCGCCACACCTTCCTTGTTACCAGCGAAGATCGCCCGTACGAGTATGCGCTGATGGAGTTCATAGCCGCTCCCCCGGAAGAAGAGCTGCGCCACGCGGTAGGCGAGAGACAGATGGCTGCCGCGGCCGACCTCGCCGCGATCGTCGAGGATGGGAAGAGGCAGGGGACGATCAAAGAGGAGGTCGATTCACTCCAGGTCGCTTGGATGATGGCCGGCTGGGCTTGGACTGAGAGCATCTCGCACCTGATCGGGGCAGCGGAGTTCTGGGATGCGGACCGCTCCGCGCAGATGCTGGATACGATCCTGCGCAGCATCACCGAGGAAAGGTGCGGATGAGCAACCTCCCGGCGCCACATTCTCGAGCTCTTGCGGCGATGCGGCGGCAGCGCTAGGGTGAACGGGCCCTGTGGACTAGACAAGCGCAATCACTTACGCCACCCGGTGAACGAAGGGAGGACGATCACATGGCAGAGGTCACGCGCTCGTCCCGGGCTATATGGGGCTTACGAGGACGTCGCCTCCGCCGCATCCATCGGGCGAGGGCTTGGCAGAAGCGACGCGGCCAGCACCGCCCAGGGCTCGGCAAGCTGAAGCGCCTCATGAGGTCCGACGATCTTCCTAGACCACCAGCTCCTTCCAGATCTGCAGCTTCTCCCGCGGCCAGCGTGCGCACAAGGCCGCTTTGCCCGTCGCGACCTGCTTGTTGCAGGCGTCTTGGCAATCACACTGCACGATCTCGTCCTCCCGCCCTTCTCTCACCTTGGTCGGCCATTCCGGGTCGGCCCAAAGCACGCGTGCGAGCCCTATGAGATCGGCCTGACTTCTGGCAAGGATGCTTTCGGCGAGCGCCCCGAATTGATACGGCCGGCAGCGATGACGGGGATATGAACGGCGCTCTTGACCGCTGCAGCCAAGTGCACCATGTAGCCTGGTCTCTCGCTGCGCTCGATCACCTCGGGTAGCGGATACGACTCGTGCGCCGCCCATCACAGAAAGGTAGGCCACTCCGCAGTCTCGAGGATCTTGGCCGCTTGACAGGCCTCTTCGAGCTCCAGACCGCCGGACAGCCACTCATCCGCCATGAAGCGGTAGCCCACCGGGAAGTCGCCCACCGCCGCCTTCACGGCACCGATGACCTCCGTGGGAAACCTGCAGCGGTTCTCGAGTGAACCGCCGTAGTCGTCATCCCTCCGGTTGGTCCGCGGCGATATGAATTCCGCCAGCAGATAACCGGTCCCGCCATGCAGCTCGACCATGTCGAACCCCGCCTTCTGCGCGCGCCGGGCGGATTCCGCGAAGTCCTCCGCGATACCGCCCATCTCCTCGGTGCTGAGGGCTCGAGGCATGCGACCGAACGCCTCTACAGCCGAGGGCGCGACCGGCTCCGGCGCGACTCGAGCGTAGCGACCGGCATGGTTGAGCTGGAGGCAAGCCCGGGCTCCCTCGCTCTTGATCGTCTGCGCCAAGCGGACTAGCCCTTCGAGGCAATCGTCGGTGTCCGCGAGCAGTTCGCGCCGGGCCCCGCTGGCCGTCGGATGGTCGACGCTCGCGTTCTCGACCACTACGAGCGCCACACCGCTCCGGGCCATCAGACGATAGTGCTCCAGGAGAGCCGGGGTGACAACCCCCGCCTCCCCGGCGTAGCCGAGGTAGAGCGGTGCCATGATGAGTCTGTTCTTGAGGGCGAGCCCTCCGACCTCGAATGGGCAGAAGAGGTGGTCGAACACGCTGCCTCCTTTTCTTCGTAGGTCTTCCCAAGCTGACAGATTATGGGGCGCTGGGCAAGTCCGGGGTCCACGCATGGTTTTCGACAAGTGGTGGCACCGGGCCGCCAGACACGACCATCGCCCGCGAACCGTGGCAAGGGGCTGGGCAGGGGCGCAAAGACGATCTCAGCCGAAGCGCCCCCGACAGAGCCTAGCCACGCGACTCGCCAGGGCCATGATAGTTAACATGGGTGGCTTTCCCAGGGACCGGGAGGAGGGAGGCATCAGCGACGTACACGTTCTCAGGCAGCCCATGGGAGTGCAGCTCGTCTCTTCCTGGCCCGAGAGAGCAGCGTACCGCCCGGGTGCCCCGCGTTCACCATTCCGAGAAACATGGAGTCCCGGGAGCCCCGAACCCAGGAGAAGCGAGGAATCGGCCACGTACACGTTGTCGGGGAGCCCGTCGGCATGCAGCTCGTCCCGCTCCCGGCCGGAGAGTGGCAGCATGCCACCTGGGTGCCCGGCGTTCAGCATTCCAAGGAAAACGGAGTCTCGTCGAGCCCCAAACCGCGTCAGGATCTCCCTGCACGAGTCGGTGGCTGCAACCAAGCGCTGCCTATCTGCGGCCGTCAGACTCTTGTTCACCTTCTGCGGCCTGCCGACGGAGCCGATCTCGCTGTCGGCGAGTTTGATCATTAGGCTCACGATATCGTGACGCGGGCGCTTCCAACAGCGGTCGAAGAAGAAACTCAAATAGTCGAAATAGGGAGAGATGATGTAGCCGTCGCCCTCGACGAAGAAGGGCATCGGCACCTCTTCGTCCGCGCGGACGCCTGCGGCAGGCGCGGCGACGCACAGGACCGGGTCGACGAATAGACGATCCTCGGTCGCCAGGCCCGACCGCCCCAGGATCGCCGGCGTCCCCAGACCGCCGGCGGCGAGCACGACAAGATCCGCGGCAAGGGACTCCGTCCGCTTTCCTCGCCGCACCACCACCCCTGTCGCGTGACGCGGACCTTTGCCGAACTCGCTCAAGACCAGCCGTTCGACCTTGGCGCCGGTGAGGAGGCGGGCGCCGCGGGCAACCGCCTGCCGGAGATGATCCCGGCTATCCCATTTGGCCCCCGTGGGGCAGCCGAGCACGCACCTGCCGCACCTCGTACAACGCGAGTAATCCGCCAACTTGGGTGTGGCTTTCGGGTCCAGGCCCAACTTCTCGCAAGCCGCAAACAGCTCCCGGGTGACCGAACGCCAGCGCGGTTCGTGACCGGTGGATATGGGCAGCTCGGCGTACAGCGCCTGGAATTCTTGGGTGAGATCGATGCCGATCCGCAGCAGAGCATCGTCGCAGCGAAGCGCGTTGGCGGTGGCAAGGGTCGTAGTCCCGCCGGTGGCGACGCCGTACACGACTGCCATCCGACCCGAGGCCATGGTCACGCGCATCTGGGGAAACAGCAGCCGGATCATGCGCGGATCGAGAAAGAGCCGGGTCGAACGCAATCGTTCCACTCGACCAAGATCCTGGCCGAACGGCTCAAACTCATGACCCTCCTCGAGCACCGTGACCTCGAACGCACCGGTCAGCTCCCGGGCTGCTATGGCCCCTCCTGCGCCGCTCCCGACCACGATTGCGCGTTTCACCTCTACCCCTCCACCGGCCGCACGACGGCCCGGCAACACGGTTTGCCCTCGGTGAGACGCTCGGAGAACTCGAGCATCCAGCCATCGAACAGGCCGGCGATCAGACCCTGGTCGAGGGCCTCCACGACTCTGCACACCCGCGGATCGTAGTAGCCGGCAAAGAAGCAGCGGCTTACAGTGACCCCGCCCGACGGTCCGCCGGCGACCTCTATCCCGATCTGGTGGTAGATGAGCCTGAGGGCTGCGAACGCCTCGTCCGGGCGCCTGACACCCAGGGCTCTGCGCAACGAAGCCCCGAGCCGGGTGGCGCCCGAACGCAGCCGTTCCTTGACAGCCTCGGTCGCGGAGTCGTCCCCGGCCGTGACGAGCCGGCCGGCCTGCTGGGCGGTGAAGCGGGCGTAGTCGCCCAAGCGGATGTCGAAGCTCCCGCCCCTCCATTCGGGCGCCGCAGTACCGAAGCCCTCTGCCGTCACGCGGGCCAGCTCGTCTAGCACCCGGCGCTTCACGCGGGGGAGGAGCACCCTCCCGGCCAGGATGAGGCGTAGATTCACTACCGCCCTCGGAGCTCGCCCCGAAGCTGACCCGGCACCGGCTGGAGATCCTGGGCTGCTTCCTTCCGCGCCGCTCGGAGACACAGCCACCATACGAAGAGGGCGATCGCACCGTCGACCACGAAGTTGGCTAGGTAGAGAAGGTACTGCTCCTGGAGGACGAACAGCCCAAGGCACACAACGGCACTGGCCGCCTTCGCCTGGACGAGCAACCAAGGGAACACCCGAACATCGGGGTGGCGCGCCATCTCCCAAGCCAGTAGGGTCACCAGGTACATGTAACCGAGGGCCAGAGCGAGATAGAGGGTATGGGCTTCGGTGGTGGACTCCGGCCAGCCCAGCCCGGCTGCCAACCAGTTGAATGCGGCGAGTACTTCGCCGGGGATGGCGACGAATATCACGCCAACAGCCGCGAAGGTAGCCGCCAGGCTCATGCCTGTCATCCTGATGAACCGGATCTTGGTCACGATTCAGCCCTCCTCCCATACAGCCGGCGATTGAACACCGAAGGCGGGCCGAACTGCACCTTCTCGAGCGCTGCGATCGTGCGGGGTCGATCGAGGGGCAGGCGGACGGCGGTGTCACTGCCAAGCAACCGATAGTTCCGATTGATGAAACACCGTTCTTCACCGGGGAAGCGTTCGCGCATGTCCTGCAAGATATCGGCCAGCCGCCGCTCCCGCACGTTACCGAAGGAGAACGGGAGGAACACACAAGGACTGACCTCTCCGAAGGCGTCCACATACACCATCTTGCAGCCGGCGTTGCACCCGAAGTTCTCGCGACCCTCGAAATGGCCGAGGTAGTTGATGACCATGCCGCTCGACTGCCTCAGCCGGCCAGATCGCCGGAACCTGCCTGACCGCCGGAGCGACCGGTTGTGAGCGTCCTGCATCTGCGCAAGCTGCCGGCGCTCCGCCTCGGTCAAGATCAACTCGTCGGACCAGAAATCACTGACCGTCGGTTTGAGCTCGCTCAGCCAGGCCTCATCGATGCCCAACGAGTCGAGGAACGCGATAAGAGTCTCGGCCTCTCCGTTGCGGACCATCTCCCGGCTCAGGACCGACGAGACACTGACATGTAGTCCCGGCACCTGCTTGAAGATGGAGATGGCCTTGAGCGCAGCGTCGAAGGCCCCCTCGTAGCGCCGGCACGCGTCATGCCGCGCCGGCTCCCAATGATCGAGACTGACGGCGACGGAGAAGAGTCCGGCCTCCTTGAGATCTTGAGCCAGTTGGGGAGTGAGCCCGACGCCGGTGGTGAAGATCTTGACCGCCATATCGGGAGCGGCGTGGGCGACGATGGCGACGAGGTCTGGGTTGAGCAGCGGCTCACCCCCAGTGAGACCCAGCCACGCTACCCCTGCTTCCTTCAGGTCGTCTATGGTCTGGAGGATGGTGGGGGTGTCCATCGGCTGCCCGGCCCGTCCCTTGTTGTAGCAGTACTCGCAGTTCTGCGGGCAGGCGTTGGTCACACCGATCTGGGCGTGCGATGGTCCCGGGCTTTTGTCGACCAGATGATGCGATACGAAACGCGAGTACGCCCTGCTGGTGAGCGGCGGCAGGTGCGAGTGTAGGATGAGATTCTCGCCGAACCGCCGCGCAGGGAACGCGCGCATGTACTTTGTCATGAAGAGGCTCGCTCCGGGCCGCACCCGCGACATCTCCGGGTTGGCCGCAAGAACTCTGACAAGCGCGAACGTTTCGGTCCTAGATCTACTCTCTGTCTCTCGACCCATGTCAGTCCACCTCGCGTCACGTGTTCGGGGCCACTGGGCACCGCCTCTGCGTTCAATACTAGGGAGCTCTCCGGAGCGTCGCATCCCCCGGCAGGTCAGTCGAGGGCTGGCCAGTTGGGGGGTTTTTGGGGCAGAGGAGACCTGCGATCCCCCTCGTCAGGGCAGGTCGAGGAGTAGAAGACGGCGCCCTTGCGGCCGTGCGGTGGCGAAGCTACGGTAGACGTGTGCAACAGGCGGCGCGAGGAAAGCTACCCGCGCCGTCCCGCGAAAGAGGGAGGCAATATCAGATGGCCGAAATCAAACGCTCCGCCCGAGATCTCGTACTGGCTTTCTATCAGGCCCTCAACGAGAAAGATGCCGAGAAGGCGAAGGAGTTCCTCGGCGACACGTACATCCAACACAACCCTGAGGTTGCCGACGGTCCCGAGGGGCTGCTGCGCTTCGTGCGGTTTCGTCGCGAGAATTTCCCCGAGGCACATAACGAGGTCACGAGGGTCATCGCTGAAGGAGATCTCGTTGCCCTTCACGTCCACTCGGTGCTGGTGCCGGGGACGCCGGGGCGGATGATCGTCGACATCTTCAGGGTTGACGGTGGCAAGGTCGTCGAGCACTGGGACGTCATCCAGGAGATCCCTGAACGGCACTTCCCGCCGCTCAACGACAACGGACTCTTCTGAAGCAGGGCGAACGGCGCCTCGTCCCCGTCGGCCGAGCCTGTTCGGCTTCCGCGGAGGAGTTGTCATCCCGTCGTGGCGCCATCTACGCCTTTGAACGGTGACAACCAGGCCAGGCCAGGGGGGCTACTTCGACCATCGATTCGGTGAAGGGGCCGGTCACAGGCCCAGTCCGCCCTTCTTCGCTCTCTCGGCCAAAGCGACGATGATCGCATCGCGCTGAGACTCCAGCGGGGCGTCGCCGTCTACGGCGGAAGAGACACCCGCACTCTCGGCTATCTGCCCGGCCAGCCGGCTTCCCGCGATGTATCTGCGGCTCCTCCCGGCTCCCAGAGCAGTCAGCAGCCCGTTGCTCTCCAGTCTGGCCAGGTCGTTGACGGCCGTCGCCACCGACACATCGGCCAGGTTCCGATAGAAGCGATTCGTCACCTCTCGCCCGAAGAAGGCATCGTAGAGCGCATGCGCCATCCGGCCGTCACCGCCGGCCACGGCCTTCGTCGCATCGTCCAGCGCAAGCCACAGGATGCGTTCGGTCGCCTGCCGCAGCGAGAGGGCCTCCACCTGGCTCACCTGGGCCTGCATATGGGCCTCGACGAAAGGAGTCACATCCACCTTGCGGGCCCACTCGGACCCCAGACACTCGAAAGCGCGGTAGTAGTCGGCGACGTGACCGCCCCACCACTCTTCTAGACTGGTGAACTCCGGAGACCGGTATCCACCCCGATACATGGCCAGAGACGCGAGTATCCGAGCGGTGCGTCCGTTCCCATCCGAGAAGGGGTGAATCCCGGCGAGCCAGCAGTGGACCATGGCCGCTACGAGTGGGGCAGGAGTACTCCTCTGCTTCTCTGCCCACGCGGCTAGCTCAACGACCAGCCGCGGTACCTCGCCCGGAGGCGGCGGGAGGAAGACCTGCCGCAGACCCGCTACGTCGACCAGACGATTCTGTGTCTGTCGGAACCTTCCTGCTCCAAGCGAGTGGTCCTCACCCATGATGCGGTAGTGGATCCCCAGGATCAGCTCTGTGTGCCACTCGAACTCTGAGTCGTCTGCGCGATTGAGAACGAACTTCATCGCATCACGGTAGCCCTCGACGAAGGCCACGTCTTGGGGCGCCACGGAAGAGGGCCGATCACCGGCAAGTATGCGCCGCACCTCATCCACGGTGACCGACACTCCCTCCATGGAGGTGGAAGCGGCAACCGCCTCGGCTTCGAGTTCCCGACGCGTCCTCCCAAGCCAGATACGCGGGAGTGGCCCCCTCGAATCGAGCCGCTGCTTCAGTTCCATCAGGCGGGCAAGACTCGCTTCGATGGGGGTCGTGGTGCGGTAGAAGTACACTGGTCGTTCCGTTCTACAGTCGCCGATTAATCTACCAATCTGCTAGTAGATTAGCAGGTTATTCTACGAACGCAACAGGCGTCGGCTACGTGCCCTTCGAAGCACGCGGTTCCGGCGCTCGAGGAAGAAGCGGCAGCCAAGTTGGCGACCTTGGCGCTACACGAGTAGGCCGTTCATCCCCGCGTCTTCCGCCTGTCGAGTGCCACCACCCGTGCTACAAGAACGGAGGCCCCCGAAGGACCTCCACCAGTGTCGGCCGAGGCTTCTGTCTAGGTCGAGGATAGCCAGGTGCTCCCAGGCTCACCGCACGAGACCCGAAGCCAGGAGGCTGTCGGCGTCGTGAAACACCTCCTCCCGGGTGATCAGACCGTTGGGATCGGGCTCGAAGTACTTGCCCATCCTGGTGCCGAGTTCGAAGGTGGTGAGGCTCTCGACGATCGTTGGTTTGCCCTCCACCACAAGGTTGCAGTGGTAGTGGATCCCCACCCCGATGATGGCCCCGTCTTTGGGTTTCTGCTCGTAGGGTGGGTACTTCCCGTTGGTCTGGGCGCAGAGGTCGATGACCTCCAAGGTGACCGGAGCGCCCGACCCGAACCGCTTCTCGCCCAGCGCGGCGATGGCGGCTGCACCCTGGGCCTGGAGGCCCAGCACGGTGTCGGAGAAGGAGGCGTCTGGGTGATAGAGGGCGGCGATCCGGCCCCCGTCCCCGGAGGCCCAGGCCGCCAGATACCGGTCGACGATCTCCTGCAGTTGCTGGGGGCCGCCCTTGCCCGGAGCGAACACTCCTTGGCCGTACATCTCGAGGGTGGGGGCCGAGAACCAGATGTCCCAGCCGGCGACTTGGCCGTCCCTGAAGCGGAACACCTCCAGGTCGACGCCCCACGGGTGGTCGGTCGGCTCCGGCACCCAAGGGGGCCACATGTTCTTGAAGGTGCTGGGAAAGGCGACAGCGTTGCCCGAGACGTATACCGCTTTGGGGATCTGCTCACCGTTGGCGAAGTACTCGTTGAAGTCTCGCTGCATCGTAAGGATGCCCGGCTTGCCACCGATGAGGAAGTCACCATCGGACGGATCCCAGAAGGCGGCATCGTCCGCGAAGTCGGCCAGCATGGCATCGACATCCGCCGGGAAGGCTCCGGCAAACCCATCGGCGAAGGCCGTCGCATCCTTGTTCCACTGGCTGATCTGGGCCGCCGTCATGGGGGCAAGGGTCTCGCTGGTGGTTGTCGGTGCCTCGGTGGTGGTAGTGATCACGGACCGGGTGGTGGTCACCGACTCAGTCGTGGTCACAGCGCCTGTGGTCAAGGTCGCGCTTGCCACGGTGCTCGTGGTTTCCGCGCCACCGCAGGCGGCCACCAAGGCACCCAGCCCGACGAAACACACAACGGCGATGGCGAGCATCGCGGCGAGGAGCCGCCTGTCGATCTTGCTTCCCGGTAGGAACGAGGCTTTCATGTCACACCCCCTGGGCCTACGTTCTCGTCCCCGGTGGGCTCGGTCGCCCTCACTCCAGGCCCCACGAAGCCGCTATCAAGCACCAGCGCTACTCGCCGCCGGGCACCCATTTGTAAAGGCCCTGTCCGGTGGCCGCGTACAGCCCTGCGCCAGGGGCGGGGTCTATCTGGACGCACGGTTCATCAGATTCAGCAGGGTCATCAAGGCCCGCGGTGGGCAGTACTTCGCCCATCGCCTGCCACTGGAGCCCTCCGTCGGTGGACCGATAGACGATGAGGGCCGCGTCAGCGGTCTCGGTGACCGCGTAAAAGGTGTCGGGCGTCCGCGGGTCCGCCAGCAGAGACAGGACGTGATCGCTCAGGCCCTCGACGTCGATCTGCCCCCAGGTCTCGCCCCCGTCGGAAGAGCGCCAGAAGGTCTGGACGTCATCGTTGCCGCCGCCGCCCCGCGCGTCTTGGACGGCGTAGATAGTCAGTGGGTTCTGCGGGTCGATCGCCAATGCCGACACGCCACCTCCCCACGAGCGCTCGCCGGCCGGGGCCCAGGTCTCGCCGCCGTCCGTGGACTTGAAGACGCCGTTAGAGGTGGAGCCTTCCCCAGACGGGTTAAGGACACCCGCGTAGAGCGTGGAAGGATCATCGGGAGCCTCGGCCATCACTCTCACGGGAAAGGCGGGGAGCCCCGCGACCAGGTTCCACTCGGCACCGGCATCCGTCGACAGATAGAGGCTGTTGCCGGGGGGATTGAAGTACTCACCGTGGGCAAAGATGGTGTCGGGCCGGTCGGATGCCACCAGCCTCAATTCTCCCGGCGGTATCCCAAGGAGGGTCCAGGTCGCCCCTCCGTCGTCGCTCCTGAAGAAGTCGTATGAGGTCCGGGCGTAGAGTCTCGACGGTGAGGAGGGGGCGAGAGCCACGTATCTGCCGACCTCTCCGAGGCTGCACTCGAGGATGGTGCTCCACGAAGCTCCACCGTCCGTCGACTTGATCATGGAAGCGGAGGTGGTCACATAGATCGTGGTGGGTGATGCGGGGTCGACCAGCACGCTTCTGACAAGGGGATCCGTCAGCCCCTCGCTGGCCTTGTTCCAGGTCGCGCCCTGGTCGATCGACTTATAAACGCCCTGATCGGAAGGAACGTACAAGACCGATGGGTTGGTGGGGTCGACTACCACTCCCCAGGATTCGGCCGATCTGATTGCGCCGCTGGACGCGTCAGTCACCGTGCCGTTGAAGTCACTCAGGAATCCCGCAGCCGCCTCGATCGCCGCGGTCGCCGTCCCCGGGGCGGCGTGAGAGACGGCCCGGACCCAGTCGAGCTCCGGACCGCTCAGTTCAGACCATGTCTGAGCCTGGTCCGACGAGACGTATGCGGGCCCAGAGTCGCTTCTGTTGTAGAGGTACAGCCGTGAGGTGTCCTTCGGATCGACAAACACGGTATAAGCGGCTTCGCCCTCCATCAAGCCGACCTCAGACATGACTGGAGCGGGGATTGCACTAGTCACATCCTCCCAGGTGACTCCCCCGTCGATGGAGCGCTCGAGCATCGCGCCCACCTCCATCCCCGCAAATCCGTAGAGCGCGTGGCCGGATGGATCGATTGCCATCTCCTGTCCGAACCAGTCCCCACCGGCATCTTGCCCGGTAACCTCCCTCCAGCTGACGCCGCCGTCTGTGGACTTGTACAAGACACCCCAGTAGCTACCGTAGAGTGTCGAGGGAGAAGTGGCGGGGTCGATCCACGGTTGCGGGGACCAGCCGATCCCCGGGCTACCGACTTGCGTCCAAGTGGCTCCGCCGTCGGAGGATTTATAGAAACCATCGGTGGCGCTAACATACAGGGCGGTCGGAGAGCCGGGATCCACCGCTACCATGTAGGGTCTCTCCCCCACGGAAAGCTGACTCCAACTCGCGGCCCCGTCGGTGGACTTAAACAGGCCCTTGTCGGCCGTCGCGTACAGAACGGCAGGATCGGTGGGGTCCATCACCAGCGCGTACACCGGTCCCCCCCCGAGACCCAGTTGTAGGCGCTCCCAGCTGCCGCTTTGCGCGGTGGTCGCCCCGCTTGCCGTCGTCTGAGTGGTCTGGCCGGTGGTCGCGGGACTGAGGGTGTCGTCGGTGATGACGAGGATGGGTTGATCCTCGCCCAGGTATTTGACAGCCTCCAGGCTCCCGACGGTAATAGCGGCCACCAGGATGACCGCGGCGGAGGCAAAGACAGCGACGCGCAGGCCGCTCCTTCGCCTGGGGGTGGACGCGCGCTCCCGGACATCGGGTCGCTCTTCGACCGGACCGGAGACGGCAGCAGCCTCTTCGGAGGCGGGTACCGTGCGCCGGGAGGCGACCAATCCGGCCAATCGCGAAGTCGTCCGGTCCCAGAGGCTGACCAGCGGTCGCCGTCGCGCGGCCCGTTGCTCTATCTGCGTCCAAGCCGCGGCGTGATCCACCGATCCAGCCAGCGATTTCAGGCTCTCCCTAAGTTCCGGGTAGTCGGTCACCACTGTCCCTCCAGTGTGTCGCGGAGCGTTTCCAAAGCCCGGTGCAGGTGTTGGTCGACCGTGCCCTCGGACACCCGCATGGTGTGTGCCACCTCACGGGCGGTGAAGTCGCCCACGAAGTACAGGGCGACGGCAGTGCGTTGCTTGAGGGGGAGAGCTCTTAGTGTTGCCCACAAGACCGGATCTTCCGCGGTCGGTTCGTCGGTCGTGGGCTCCTCTTGCCCGAACTGTGCGAGGTACTTGGCCTGCCGCACAGAGGATCTCCGGCTGTCGCGGATCTGATTGAGAGCCACCCGTCGTACCCAGCCAGCCGGATCTTGATAGCGCGCCAGATAATCCCAGCCCCGCACCAGACGGGCGAACGCCTCCTGAACGGCGTCGGCGGCCACTTCCCGGTCGCCGGCCAGGACGGTGAGGGCCTGCACCAGGCGATCGTAGTGGTCCTCGAAGACCTCCTCCGGGTGAGCGTAGCCGGTGAGATCGAAAGCTGCGCCCCGTTTCTCCGGCCGGTCCTTCAAGGCGGTCGCGCCCCCACTTAGCGAGAAGATCTCATCATCCGCACGCATGGACTCGTCCCACCCCCATTGTGCATCTTCTACGTGAGACACGCTGAGGTGAGAGGAATCCTTGACAACGGTCTTCAGGGAGGTACCTGGCCGGATGATCTATCAGTCTGCCAGTAGATTAGTGGCTTACTCTGCAATCGCGACAAACGCCGCAGGCCCGCTGAACTCCGAAGAGGCGCAGAAGCCCCGCCGATAGAGCCGGCCGCCTACTCCTTCTCGGAACCCCGATCGGTGAGCCTCGCGAGCGCGCGATGCACTACCGCTTCCATGCGCTCCACTTCGTCGTCGGTCAGCTCCTCGAAACGCGCCCGCTTGTTTCGGGACAGCCTCCCGTGTCCCTGCAGAGTGAGCCGGATGAATAGATCGAGCCGAGAGTCCGGCATGTCCACGATCTCGGCCAGCTCCCGGCGGGCCGCGTCGAAGACCGCGAGATACTCGAGTTCGGCGGTGAATTCGCGGTCGATGGTGTCCCTAATGAAACCGAAGAGCTCTTCTGTCACCCGGGTGAGATCCGGATAGCGATAGTGCGGCGCCGTCTCGTTCAGCACGGTGAGCACCCCCGCCTCGTCCAGTTCGTACTCCACGTGCGGCATGATCTCCCGAGAGTACGATTCCAGCGCGGTATCGTAGCGGGCTCTTTCCCGCAGCATGACCGCGGACACCGGAAAGATCACGCCCTCCGGGGTGAAGCGACCCACGGCCAACGCGTGGTGGATAAGAAACCGGTGCAGACGTCCGTTCCCATCCTCGAAAGGATGGATGAAGACAAAGCCGAATCCCAAGAGGGAGGCGGCGACCACCGGGTGCGCGCCCGCCGGGCCAAGACGCCGACTGCATTCTTCCCAGCCGCTCATGAGTCCGCGCACATCTTCCGGCTTCGGCGGCACGTAGTGGATCAACTCCCGCCCCGGGGCCAGGCTTTGGCCTACATAGTTCTGAGATTGCCTGAAGCCCTCGGCCGCGTACCGCTGATCGACGATGAGCCGTTGTAGGACTGTGAGTTCGTCCTCGGTGGCGCAATCTACGCTCCCCGCCCGCCGCAGCAACTCGACGAAACGAGCCGTCCGGCGCTGATCGGGCTGCAGTCCCTCGATCTGGTACGAGGACTTGGTCTCCTTGACGAAGAGGTACTGGGCCGCCCGAATGACCAGCTCGCTCGGATACCGGTCGAGCACCCGACGGACCCTCTCTTCAAGCCGTTCCTCGATGAAGCCGTCAAGGATCGCCGTCCTCCGAACCAGAGGGCAATATGCCGGGGTTCCGGGAAGGTTGTTCACCACCCGCTGACGGCGCACCCGCGCGGCTGCGTCCGTCGGTCCCACCGCGAGATGCAAGTCCGGATCGAGCACTGAGAAGTAGTTGCCTTGGGTGAGATCGGACATGGGTAGGGTGGTCCCAGTCAGCCATTCGAAGAGGAACCAAGCCAGACGGGCGTAGCGGCCGTTGGGAGAGCGCCGAACGAAGTCGGTGAGTTCGTCGGTGGGCACGACGGCGAAAAGGGCGGCCAGAACCTCCAGGTTCAACCCCTCGCGCTTGAGCGCGAACGTTAGGTGGTCGGTCCAGGAGGCGCCCGGATATGCCTGCGCGGGATAGTAGTCATCCCGGTGACCGTCCCGGATCACGGACCGTCGATGACCCCGCTCGAGCACGTACGATCGCGACTCGGGAGCCAGAGTCTCGAGGCCGAACCGCTCGATAAGCTCGATGTAGCCGACGGGTCTCATCTGAGACACTCCAGGGATAGAACGCTTACGAAACGCTCAGAACGCTTACCGTGGCACCATCATGGCGCAAAACGCTTACGAATGGTAGGGGCCTGAGGGCAGTCCCCCTCGCGGCCGCGCCGGCCCGATTATGGCTGTCGACGATCCGGCCTTGACTGTGGAATCCGTACTCACGATCCCTCGTACGCGCGCGACGAGCACCGTCAGCATGCCCCAGCGCTTGGTCTCTTCGGATGCGCGCGGGTCGAAGGAAGATCGGTTTTGGCTCTAGGATAAGGCTCTTCGCCTCTGGAGCGAGTAAGCCGACGCGGGGAATCGAACCCCGGACCTGCTCATTACGAGTGAGCCGCTCTGCCATCTGAGCTACGTCGGCGTAATACCTCAGGCGTCGGAATACTGGCGCCGCGGGCGCCTAAGTTTAGAAGCTGGCGCCAAAGCTGACAAGCGTGGCACCGTCCTTCAGCCCAACCGCAACATCCTGAGACGGGAGCACATCGCCCATCCATGACTCGGGCGTCCCGAGTTCATGAGGCGAGCATGGCCCTGTCCCAGACCTAGTCTCCGGTGCCGCCTCCGGCCGAGCCGCCAGCAACATCGGT
Organism: uncultured Actinomycetes bacterium; assembly: GCA_963713545.1. Lineage (GTDB taxonomy): Bacteria > Actinomycetota > Thermoleophilia > RBG-16-64-13 > RBG-16-64-13 > CAVPLM01. The sequence continues at coordinate 307,314 of CAVQME010000001.1, forward strand.
GCCACCCGCCCCGGACGCTCCGCCGCCTCCGGCCGCTCCGCCAGCGCCGCCGCCGCCATCACCACCGGCACCATTGCCTCCGCCAGATGGGCGCCGCCTCCGCCTGCGCCGACTACGGCTGCTCGCGCTCCCGCCGGCTTCTTCGCCGGCGCCACCTTCACCCGAAGCGTCTCGCTCCACCCCGGGTTGTTCGTCGCGTTGCTTGTCAGGCTTCGGTTCGCCTTGATGATGTGAGTGTCTGGGTGGCCTATGGCCGCGATGGTGGATGCCACCGTGCTCTTCGCCGGAAAGCGCGCCCTCTGCATCGCCGGCGGTCATATCCGCGCCTTCGCCGACGGCCTGGGTCTGTGTCCGGCGCTTACCCCCGCGCCGACCCCGGCCTCGCCGGCCCCGAGCACGCCGGGAGCTCTCGGCCACGATGACCTGCACCGGTTCGCCGTCCTCACCGGTGATGATCTCCGCCTCCACCACCGCCAACGAATCCGGGACGCATTCGTCCTCGGCGAGGGCATCCAGTCCGGTGACATCCTCCGCCACGGGGATGAACGGCGCCTCTTCCACCTCCGGAAGCACCGTGAGGCCCCCACCCTCCTGGCATTGACAGCCACTGAGGCGGATGTCGGCGTGCGAGCCGTCCTCGAATCTCACGGTGATGGCATCCTTGGGTACGTTGTAGCCGACGATGACCCCTTCCCCTGCCGGCGTCGACACCGGAGTACCCCTGGCCGGCGCTTCTTTGCGGAACCGCACGTACTGCTCTTGCTCGTACTTGAGGCAGCACATGAGTCGTCCGCATAGGCCGGAGATCTTCATGGGGTTCAGAGGAAGGTTCTGTTCCTTGGCCATGCGGATGGACACCGGCTCGTCGTCGCCGGGGAACATGGTGCAGCACAGATCGCGCCCGCACGGACCCAGGCCCCCCACCATCCGGGCTTCCTCACGCGCCCCGACCTGGCGGAGCTCGACGCGCATCTTGAGGGCCTTGGCCAGATCGGCGACGAGGGCGCGGAAATCCACTCGCTCGTCGGAATAGAAGCTTATGGTGATCTTCTCGCCGCCGAACCCGATGTCGGCGCCGACCAGCTTCATGTCCAGACCGTGCGAGACGATCAGCTCGCGGCAGGTAGCCATGGCTTCCTTGCGCATCTGCTCGTCTGCCACCTGAGCCTGCAGATCCTTGCCGGTCGCTATGCGGGTGACCTTCTTGAGCTGAGCCTTGAACTCCGAATCATCGACCGCATGCGGCGGCTCGACCACCTGGCCGATCTCCGTACCTCTAGTAGTCTGGACGACTACGCGATCTCCTCGGGAAAGCTCGAGTCCTGCGGGATCGAAGTAGTAGACCTTGACCCCGCTGTGGAAAACGACCCCTACAACATCGGCCACTGAGCCAGGGCCTCCTTGATGGAATAGAACATGTCTCCGATGGCGCATCGGGCATCGACATTATAGCGGAGCCGGTCTTGCGTCTGGCGGATGGCAATGACCGCCCGCGTGTAGGAGAGCAATCCCCCGGGCAACGCCGCGGCCCGCAGCTCGTCGAGACGATCCTGGTTGAGGGCGGCTTCTTCTGCGCCGGTGGAGACCAGAGCCAGGTCGCGATACCAGCCGGCGAACACGCGCGTGACCGTCTGAAGCCCTTGCGTGGCCAGACGGCGTTGCTGCCGCTTGACCTTCTCTTCGTGGCGCTTCTCCAGCCACTTGCGGGTGCGGGCATCACCCGCCCACTCCAGAGCCTGCTGCAGCTCCCCGGCCGATTCCGCCAGCCTCTCCTGGGCGCGTTTGTCGATGGTGTTCATAACCTCGTCGAGGGCCACCTGGGTATCCATGAGACCGGCGGTGGGAAGATCCCGGGCGAAATCGAGCAGCTGATCCCGTTGCCGGCGCGCGCTCTCCGAGGTGGCCAGGTCCCGCGCCTCGCTGAGATTGCCGCCGGCCACCCGCGCGATCAGATCGGCTTCCCTGGCGGACAACCCGAACCGCCCCACGAGATCAGCGGCCAGCGCCGGAACGGGCACAGGCGAGAAGGTCACCAGCTGGCAGCGCGAGGCGATGGTGGGAACCAGTTTCTCGGGATGATCGCTGACGAGTACGAAATGGACGTGAGCCGGAGGCTCCTCCAGGGTCTTGAGAAAGGCATTGGCGGCCTCAGCGTTGAACTTCTCCGCTTCCAGAAAGACGTACACCTTGGCGCGGGCTTCGTACGGCCGGTAGGCCGAATGGTAGTTGACTTCCCTTACCTGGTCGACCAGGATGAAGTTGCCCTCGGCGGCCACGATCTCCACATCGGGGTGTAGACCTTTCTGCACCCGGCGGCAGGTGCTGCAGGCGCCGCAGCCACCGTCGGAGCACGCCAGCCCCGCGGCGAAGGCCAGGGCGGCCTCGGTCTTGCCTGCCCCGGCCGGACCGGCGAACAGATAGGCGTGGGACGCTCCCTGCTCGAGCGCGCGGGTGAGGATGGAGACGGCCATCTCCTGCCCGACGATATCCCCGAACAGACTCCTCACCCGTCCCGTCCCGCCTAGTGGCTGAACAGCTCCAATTCCTCTTCGATCGCGGCCCGCACCCGGGCCTGCACCTCCGCCTCGCTGCCGCCGGCATCAACCCTTCGGATGCGATGGGGGTGCAGGTGCGGCAGCGTCCGGTACCCCTCGGCCACACGTTTGTGAAACTCGTCGTCCTCGGCCTCCAGACGGTCGGGCACCGCCGCCAGGCGGGTCGATCGGAGGGAGTCATCCAGGTCAAGCAGCAGCGTCAGATCGGGGAAGAGGCAGTCCGTCGCCCATACGTTGAGCGTGACGATGTCATCGGTGCCCAGTCCCCGGCCATAGCCCTGATACGCGAGGGACGAATCGATGTAGCGGTCGCAGAGCACCACCTGTCCGTCCTCGAGAGCCGGGCGGATCACGTGCTCCACCAGATGGGCGCGTGCGGCGGCATAGAGCAGAGCCTCGGCTCGGGCCGACATCCCGTGATGCTTGGGATCGAGCAGAAGATCGCGGATCGCCTCTCCCAGAGGCGTCCCGCCGGGCTCACGGGTGATCAGGACCACGAACCCCCGCTCGCGCAGTCCTTCGGCCAGCAATTCCATCTGAGTGGATTTGCCACATCCGTCCAACCCTTCGAAGGTGATGAAGAGACCGCGCAGGTCGCTTCCCATCTCCGCCAGAAGGGCGTCGTCGAGAGCCGTGTCTGGTGCCGGAGCGTCCGGTGCTTCCGCGCACGGGGCCAGCGTCGCAGCTCCCACAGCCGCCTCCTGCGGTGCCGCGTCCAACGATGCGTCTCGGCGATCGTCGTCCTCCGGCGGCACAGCCTACTCCTGGCTCTCGGGCGCGCCGGGCGTAGACGCCGCGGCGACGATCTCGGGTGCCGGCGCCGCCTCACGAACGGCGGTTTCCGAGGCAGCGGCTTCCGAGGCGGCGACATTCGTCGCGCCGGAGGTCCCCGCCTTTGCCCGGCTGCGCGTCACGCCGGTCTTGGCAGCCGCCCCGGCCTTGGCGCCGGTCTTGCTCGCGGTCCTGCGGGCGCCGGTCTTCGCGGCAGCCGCCTTCGTCTTGCCGTCTTGGCGGCGGCCACGCCTCCGGCGCCGGCCGCCCGCGCTGCCCGTGCTGCCCGTTTCTCCCGATACTCGTCCTTGGTAGGGCAATGAGGATCGAGGCAGAGGATCCAGGGTCGGCGGCCCCCCAGCACTTTCACCTTGGGACTGCCGCAATGGGGACAGATCTCCCCGGTCCCGATGATGTCCCCCCGCTGAGGCAGAGGATAGGTCTGATCGCAGTCGGGGTAGCCCTCGCAGCCCACGAAGCGCTTCTTGGTGGTCCTGGAGCGGATGACCCGGATCTTGTTCTTCCCGCATTTGGGACATTCACCCAGGATACGGTCATCGGTGATCCCCTCGTATATCTTGGCCGCCATCTGCTCCTTGTTCTGCTCCAGAGACCCATACGCCTGGCGCAGAAGATCCCGGGAGATGGTGACCACCTGCTCCTTGGTCAGGTCCCGTACCGAGATGAGGTCCATATCCTTTTCCAGCTGGGCGGTCATCTCGGGAGACGCGATGCGGGGAGCAAACTGCTGCAGGGCCTCAGCCATCTTGATGCCCATCTCGGTCGGCTCGACCGGGTTGCCGTGGACGTAACCTCGATCGTAGAGGTTCTGGATGATGGCATGCCGCGTGGCTTTGGTGCCCAGATTGTGCTTCTCCATGAGCTCGATGAGCGTCCCCTGCCCATAGCGCGAAGGGGGCTGGGTCTCCTTGGCTTCCAGTTCCTTGTCCACGAGCTCCACCTGGTCGCCCTTGACGAGCAGCGGCAGTTCCAGGTCTTTCTGCCGGCTGTACGGGTAGTACTCGAACCAACCGGCTGTGACCACCCGGTTGCCCCGGGCGAAGAACGGCTCGCCGTTGAGATTGAGGTCGATGCGGTTGGATTCCATCACCGCTTCGTCGGACAGGGTGGCCATGAAGCGCCGAGCTACCAACTCGTATAGGCGCCACTCTCTGTCCCCCAGCTCTCCGCGCCGGGGCCCTCCCGTCGGGTAGATGGGCGGGTGGTCGGTGGTGCGTTTGTCGCCCCGGCTGGGGTGAAGCGCCGGCCGGGCGAGCAGCTGTCCGGCCTCTCGGCGGAACTCGCCCTGGGCCAGGATGGCCAGGGCATCGCGCAGATCGAGCGACGACGGATAGACGGTGTTGTCGGTACGCGGATAGCTGATATGGCCGGCCATGTAGAGGTCCTCGGCGACGCGCATCGCGGCCGCCGCCGTGTAGCCCAGAGCGGTGGCGGCGCTGGTGAAGCTGGTGGTGTTGAAAGGCGCCGGCCGCGGGACCTTGCGGCTGGTCTGTTTTACTCCGGTCACGACGCCCGGACCGGTGAGCTTCTCGAAGATCGCCGTGGCCCGGGCCTCGTCGCTGAAGCGCTCCTCTTTGTGGACGGCGCCGAAGCGCTCTCCCTGCGTGTCCAGCTCCACCTTGACCACCCAGTACGGCTCGGACACAAAGGCCCGCCGCTCTTTCTCCCGTTCGACCACCAGCACGAGAGTCGGGGTCTGGACGCGTCCCACGCTGAGGAACTGGCTCCCCAAGCGAGACGTGGCCAGTGACACGAACCGGGTGAGGGTCGCTCCCCAGATCAGGTCGATGTCCTGCCGGGCTTCGCCGGCCCAGGCCAGCGGCTCCGACAGGTGGTCGAGGTGCGAGAAGGCGCGGGTGATCTCTCCCGGGGTGAGGGCAGAGAAACGCGCCCGCCGGACAGTACGCACGAGCTTCGCGTTCTCCTCAAGGGCAAGGTTCAGGGCCTCGAGCCCGATGAGCTCGCCCTCGCGATCGTAGTCGGTGGCGATGATGAGGGTGGTCGCGTCGGCGGCCAGTTTCTTGACCGTCCGCACCACCGACTTGGCCGTCTCGGTCTTGATGAGCGGAGCATCGATCAGAGCCTTGGGCTCCACCTTGCGCCATTCCGAGAACTCTGGAGGGAAGTCCACCTGGAGCACGTGGCCCTTGAGCCCCACGCTGGCGGCCGGCTGCCCGTCGGCGTCGGTGAAGAGGTAGTAGGGGACCCGCAGATAGGATTCCTCCTTGACCCCGTTGCTGCTAAGGATCGCGGCGATCTTCTTCGCGGCGTCGTTCTTCTCGGTGATTATGAGTCGCAAGGCCCAGACTCCTCGTCGGCTGGCTTCGTCAGAGGCGAAAGATAGCACGCCCACGACATGGGAGGGCGCAGATTGCGGGTGGCACAGAGAGAGGGTGGCGCAGAGCCCGCCGCCCGAGCCTCAGTCCTCCGAAAGGGCCTCCGCCACTTCGGCGTAGATGGAGAACATGCCGTCGAACCCGGTTATGTGGAAGATCTTGAGTAGATAGGGATCGTCCATGACCAGCCGCAGGTCTCCCGCGGCCGCCTGGCTCTGCTCCAGCACGGAGACCAGCACTCCCAGAGCGGTGGAGTCGATGAAGTGGACCTGAGAGAGGTCCAAGACCAATCTCCTGCCGTCGACCATGGCCTTGGCGAGGGTGTCCCTGAGACGGGGGGCGGTGTACACGTCCAGATCACCGCCCACATGGACGACAACCGCCTCTTCGTTTGTCTCGGTGCTTATGGACAGATTCACGCTCTTCTCTCAGACTCCCGGATGGGGCTCGAGGAACCCGCGCGATCACGGAGCGCTGCCCCTCCAGTATATACGCCCCTGGGCCGGTGGATAAGGTGACCGCCTACCGCGCGCTGCCTACCGACTCGTGGAGGTAGTGGTGGACGCGGAAGTAGTGGTGGACGCGGAGGTCGAGGTGGTCGAAGCACCATTGGTGGTCCCCGTGGTGCTGGTCCCAGCGGTGGTGGTGGTCGTCGCCTGGATCATGGCATCCAGCTGCTCCCTGACAACGTCGGCCATATCCCCGTTGGGAGCCAACTGGAGATACTTCTGCCATGCGAGGATGGCTGCCGATGTCTCGCCGAGCTGCTTCTGGGCGATCCCCAATTTGAGATACACATCGGGGTTATCGGGATCCAAGGAGGTCAGCTTGATGAGCACGGTCTTCGCGCCGTTGTAGTCCTTGACCTCATCGTTCATGTAGAGGTTGGCCAGACGCACATAGACGTCCTTCTGGCTAGGATCGGCGACGATGACCTTCTCCAGATAGGGGATGGCAAGCGTGAGCTGACCGTTCTCCTGATAGATGGTGGCGAGGCCGAGGAGAGCCTCGACGTCGTTGGGATTCTGCTGCACCCTCTGCTCGAAGGCGGCGATCTTGTCGTCTACGGACAAGGACGTGTTCGTGGTTTGCTGGCCCGCGCAGTTGAAAGCCTCGGAGACGTTGAAGCCCGCCCCCCCATAGCCGACTCCAAGGAACAGAAAACCTGCCGCGAACACCACGGCCAAGAGGAGAGCGATCCACTTGGTCCACTTTTTGATCCGTTTTCGATCGAGCAGCAAGTCAGTCTCCTAGCGACGGTCGACATCTGGTCCGGCGGGTCGTCCGTCAGATTATGCCTGATTCGGGACGGGGCGGCCACCGGGCTGCGACCAGCGCCCAAAGGACCTCTCGATGAGGCGGCACTGAATGGACCGGCGCGGACTAGTTGCGCAACTCCCGTAGCTTCTGTACCAGTAGGAACAGCGCCAGCACAGCAAGGATTACCACTATCACCCAGAGCCAGAAGTGCACCACGAGAAGTATCGCCGAGACGATGGCAAGTATCGCGGCGATGGTGCCCACGGTACGCACGTAGTGACCCCGCAGGATCGACTCAAGAAGCAGCACGGCTCCGATCATCACCACAAGCCCTATCCAGATGTGACCGCGAGCTAGGACGAGCAACGCCACCACCCCAAGTAGGATGAGGCTGAGGCTAACCGCGCCCCAGGCCTCTGCGACTCGGTTGAAGCGGATGTCCGTCTGAGGCACCGGCTGAGCCAGTTGCGTGATGTGGGCCCGGGGATCGGGCTTCTTCCCCTCGTCCAAAAGGGCCTGCTTCTGCTTCAGGGCCGCGAGCACCGCCTCATTCTCGGTCAACTCCTGCTGCAGAACGCGGAGTTCTTCCCTCAAAGCGACAGTCCGATCCGCCAACCTCTGGTGGCGAGAGCGGAGATTGGGATTGCCTTCCATCCCCAACATCTCGACGCTGATCACGTGTAGCTCGGTGAGCTTCTGTCCGATGAGCTGTTCCAGTTCGCCCTGGCGCCGCCCGATCCGAGCAACGTTCTCTGCAAGCAGTTTCTTGGCAGCCGGCGGAGACGGCTCCTTGGCCAGTCCAACGAACCCCAGAGGATCGTACCAGGAGCGGCGAGGTTCTCCGCTACGCTCGTACATGGGCCCGGCGGGAGCGTTCTCGCCCGAGGTGGGGTCGTTAGCAAAAAAGCCCCACAGGCCACGATAGCGGCTGACCCAGGGTGTGGACTCGTCGATGACGACCGGATCCCATCCGTGCTCCTGTCCCGGGCCGACGCACTTCCCGTCGCCTCGCGAGTAGTCCACGAAGGGGATCCGCAAAGGATCCCGCGTTCTACCTGCCTGCCTAAGAACTCGAGTCCAGAAGAAGGTGAGCCCCTTGGCCGCTGCTCGTATCCAATTGGGCACGGGAAGCGCGACCTTGGCCTGGTATTCGCCTTGAAGGAAATACGACGCATGGGACCCGGCTCCAACCCAAACTACCGGGTGGCCATCCACCAGGTCGAGTTGCTCAGCGTCGTCCCAGCGCCGACGCAGGTCATCGCCGTGAAAATCGTGAGAGGCGTAGCCTGCCCACTCGGGATGGAGCCGCCCGTTGTCTTCGTAGAGGTAGACCAAGATGTTCTCCCAGTCTGACTCGTGATCGTTGGCCCCCTCGTACCCCGAGCGCCAGCTGTTGTAGCAGTAGAAGAACCAGTACTGGAGTGCAGTCCAGCCTCCCCGACGGATCACCCGGCCGTAATACACGTACTTCTCGTCCTCGGCCTTCATCCGCTGGTATTCGAGTTCGGCGGCAGCAGCCGTCACCGGGGGAACCCTTCCCCTGAGCAGGAGGGAGAGGGAGAACAGGGCGTCGACGATACGAGGGGCGAAGCCGACCCGGGCCAGCCGGCCCACTCCGGGACGAAAGACCGCGTCGTCCTGCCGGCGCAGCCGGCGCACCTCGGAGAGCACCCGGGCACCTTCAGCCACGCTCAGCGTATCGTTGAAGCGAAGATACTCCACGGTGCCAAAGGGGTATTCCCGGTGCTGGACGAGCCGTTCCAGGTCGAGCTCGCCCTTCCTCGCCAGCACCTCTTCCTTGCCGTCGGGGTGGCGCACCCAGTGGCTCGATCGAGACACATATCTATCGACATCGATGGGAAAAAAGCGCTCTCCTTTGGTGAAGCGAAGCACAGGTTCGAAGGTGCGCAACAGCTCCAGGGCGGAGGCCTCAGCGGGTGCCGATAGGGTGTCACCATGGCGGGGCTCTCGCGGAGGACTTACCGGCGTGCTCCGTGGGGAGAAGGCCCGCTGCAGCGAAGCCTGGTTGAGAGCCAACACAAAGACCACGGCCCCCAGCATGTTCCAGTATACGGGCTCCCCTCTGAAGTAGGACGCCAGACCCAGCGCGAGGGTGAGAGTGGCCCAGGTCATGGAGGCCGCCCAGGCCCATCTCCGTTTGAGGAAAAGGCCGACCAGCACAATGAGACCCAGCGCTCCGAAAGCCAGGGCAAACCCACCCGTAACCAGCAGGATCCCCTCGGAGGTGAGTGTACCGCCCGCTATGAAATCGCTGGTGGGCTCACTGCCGAGCACTCCCAACTGGAACAGCTCGGCAATGCCGAGGAAAAGCAAGTAAGCCACCTGAAGGAACAGGATGACGGCCGCGATAATCAGGGCAAGGGGGAAACGACGGTGCTTCCGTTCACCCTGTGTTGGCTGACCAGCCCTTGCCTCAGTCATAGCTACAGTCATCTCCCCCGGGGAGTCAGACTAGACGGCGCGCCACAGGTCAGCACCATTATGCACGCTGCCCCGACGCGGCCGGAGACGACCGCCTCCGACACGGAAGGACCCGAAGGCCGCCCGTCTTTCCTGGTTCATCCTAAGCCCCTTTCCCGATCGTCGGCTCCTGGGCTGGGGCCACGAGGGCGACCTGGTGATACCGTGACGGGCAAGGCACTGCAGAGCCCCTCTCTCCTCGACGCTCCCGTGATCTTACACGAGCGGGCATATGACATCACATTCTCCACGACTATGCCCGGTGGCTCCAACTATGCTTGGTGGTTCATTCGCCCGTAGTAGCCCACCGGATCCATGTTACCGGGGCCGATCTCGGGCCTGGGCCGTGAGTATCCCGCCAGTGGGCGGCATCAGCCCGACCCAGAGGGCGCCGGCAAAGTGCGACCTTCGCGCACGGAGAACGCCGTCGCGCACGCGCGCGTGTGCAATGACGCAGCCCTGCCGGTGCCGCCACTCCCTCTCGCGCAGGCTACCTCGAGAATGCCTGCCTGACCCTCGGCCTGGTCAGGTAGAAGACTATGATCACCGGGATGATGATGCTCACGAGAGAGTTCCAGTGAAATCCGCCGAAGATGAATCCAAGGATCACTCCCACGATCTGCAGCAGCTCAATGACCATCAGGGCCGTCCAAGCCCAGGGCCGAAGTCCCAGGAAAGAAAGGGCGAAGAACAAGACCAGGACGCCTAGCACCAAGTAGACTATCCCGATTGCCAGGGCCTGTCCGCCAACCCCGTCTGCCACGTCGTCCAGAGTGCCGATCATGGCCAGTCCACTCACGCCCAGAGCGGTGATGGCCCCGAGGATCATGAGGATGGCGCCTACAAGCGCGAGGATGCCGATGATCCACACCCCAATCGGTCGTTTCACTGGTATCTCCCTCCCATAGCTTGGAACTGTTTGGGCGTCTATACCCAGGTAAGTATAGTTCAAACACGACCGACTCCTGGTGGTCTATGCTGAGTTGACCCAGGGGCCCGCAACGAGAGTAGACTCGCCTAGGAAATGAGAGTCATGACAGATCTCGGCGGAGGAACGGTTCTTCTTGGGAGGCTTCCTGTGAAGAGAGCAACCGTCTTCGTTGTCTTTCTCCTAGCCATGGCGGGAATCGCTGCCTTCGGCACCGCATGCGGGAGGCAAGGCTCGACGTCCACCGCCCCGGTCGGCGCCCCCACGTCCGGCCTCGCTACCACGTCCAGCCTCGCCCCCACATCCACGGAAGCTACCCCGCCCGAGTCCACTGCGCCTCTGGCCGAGGTCTGGGCCGCGAGTCTCGCCGCCGTGGAGGCGCTGGGTCCGACGCGGGTCGAGGTGGTCGAGACCACCCAAGGGCGCACGCTGGGCGACGAGGTACCGCCCGAGCACGCCACCTTCGGGCCGCAGATCTCTACGGCTGAGGAGCTGCTCGACGCGCCGAGCGATCGGGCGCGGCTTACGGTACACGAGTCCGACGACCTGGTGAGAACGACCGTGGTGAACGGAAGAGAGCGGTTCACCATCCTGGACGCGTCGCGCGGCCGCGGAGGAGCGCTCGTGTCCTACGGCCGCTACGTCGCACTGGAACCCCCGGCCGGCCTGCCCCTCCCCCTGTGGGCCGGCAATGCGGTCTCGCCCACCCAGGGCTACGCCGACCTGCTGGAGGACACCGTTGCAGGCGCCTCCGAGTCGGCCGCGACGCCGGCGACGACACCCGCGATGGCGGCAACGATGCCCGCGACGGCGGGGGACACGGTGGAGCATCTCGAGGACGGCGGCTACAAGCTCTCCTGGGAGCGCTCCAGCGAGGGCGGAACTTCTTCGCTCAGTCTCCTTCTTGACACGCGCTACCTGCCCGTCCGCATCGAGATACAAGGCGAGGGAGATCTCGAAGGAGTGCAGATCGAGTATTCCACCGTCATCGACTACCGTTTCGAGCGGCAGGCCTCCTTCTCCGATGCCGACTTCGCCGTCGACCTTCCGGTGGACTACTGGCGAGAAGGAGACACGTACGAGCTCTCCCTGATGCGTCCCTGGAGCGACCTAGCCGACTGGGGCCAGTACTGGCTGGGACCGCAGGTGGCCGACTGGGTCCTGGTCCGGGCGGAGCACTCTCAACACCATGACAACCCCGACCTGGGCGCGGGCGCCGAACCCAGCGAGGAGTTCATCTTCCTCCTCTACGACCGGCCGGGTGCCGGCAGCGACAACGCGAGCATCCAGGTGATGGTCAGGCCGCTGCGAGGGGAATCGGTCGGGCATTCGCGCACCTTCGCGGAGCAGCGGGTGGCCTCTGGCGATTGGATCCGCCGCGAACTGACCGTGGCCGGTCAACCGGCCACAGCTTATTCAGGGGCGCTGGAGGGCGGTGCCGACGACAGGGCCGATACGATCTACCTCTTCTTACCCGACGCGATGATCGACATCCAGGTATGGGCGCACGTCGATCCACTCGTGGTATTGGAGGCGATCCGCCGGGTCGAATGACGCAGGCCTTGACGCGGTCAGGGGCCTGTGAGACAAAAATCTTTGGGGTTCCACGGAGCGCACAGAGAGGAGCGAGGAGCGATGATGACCGGTGAGCAGGGGCGCCATGCCTGAGCCGAACACGAACCAGGACCAGCAGGCACAGGCAACGGCCGGCGCAGGACCAGCAGGCGCAAGAGCGCCAGGACTTCCTCCGGGAGATCATCCAGCAAGACCTGGCCGAGGGCCGCATCGAGAACGTGGTGACGCGTTTCCCGCCGGAGCCCAACGGCTATCTCCATATCGGTCATGCCAAATCCATCTGCCTGAACTTCGGCATCGCCCGCCAGTACGACGCACAGTGCAATCTGCGCATGGACGACACCAACCCCACCAAGGAGGACGTGGAGTACGTCGACTCCATCACCGCGGACGTAAAGTGGCTCATCGACGGCTGGGCGGACCGGTGCCTGGGCCTCAAACCGGTGGGCGGGCTCGCGGAGAAATGGGAGCTCGAAGGGCCGCGAGGACTACTACCTCGCCCCTGTCATGCCTGCGGAGAGCGGCGGTCAGGCCCTGGAGCCGTTCTACGCCTCCGACTACTTCGAGCCTCTCTACCAGTACGCACTGGAGCTGGTTCGCCAGGGCAAAGCCTATGTCTGCGACCACACGGCCGAAGAGGTCGACGCGATGCGCGGCGCGCCCGACCGGCCGGGGCAGGAGAGCGCCTACCGAGAACGCCCGGTGGCGGAAAACCTCGACCTGTTCCAGCGGATGCGCGCCGGTGAGTTCCCTGACGGCGCCCGCACGCTCCGCGCCAAGATCGACATGAGCGCGCCCAACGTCTGGCTGCGCGACCCGGTGCTCTACCGCATCCGCCACGCCTCGCACCATCACACGGGCGACCAGTGGTGCATCTACCCCATGTACGATTTCGCTCACGGTCTGAGCGACTACATCGAAGGGATCACCCACAGCATCTGCACCCTCGAGTTCGAGGTACACCGGCCGCTGTACGAATGGATCCTCGAGGCCCTCGACCTGCCTCGCGTCCATCCACGCCAACGCGAGTTCGCGCGCCTCAACGTGACCTACACGATCATGAGCAAGCGCAAGCTCCTGCGCCTCGTGCAGGAGGAGCACGTGCGGGGCTGGGACGACCCCCGTATGCCCACTATCTCGGGCATGCGGCGGCGCGGCTACCCGGCCGAGGCGATCCGCGATTTCTGCGACCGCATCGGGGTCGCGAAACGCGAGAACATGGTCCAACTGGAGTTGCTCGAGCACTGCGTGCGCGAGGACCTCAACCGCCGGGCCCCCCGGGTGATGGCCGTACTCAGACCCCTCAAGGTGGTGATCGAGAACTACCCCGAGGGACAGGTCGAGGAGATGGAGGCGGTCAACAACCCCGAGGATGCCACGATGGGCACGCGTCGGGTGCCGTTCTCCCGCAGTCATCTACATCGAGCAGGACGACTTCCGCGAGGTGCCACCACCCAAATACCACCGCCTGAGTCCTGGAGTAGAAGTGCGGCTGCGCTACGCCTATCTGATCACCTGCACGGATGTGGTCAAGGACCCCGCCACCGGCGAGGTAGTCGAGGTCCGGGCCCGCTACGATCCTGCCACCCGTGGCGGGAACACTCCCGACGGGCGCAAGGTCAAAGCCACCCTCCACTGGGTATCTGCGGAGCATGCTGTGGACGCCGAGGTGCGACTCTACGACACGCTGTTCACGGTGGAGAACCCAGACGACGTTCCCGAGGGCCAGGACTTCACCCAGAGTCTCAATCCAGGGTCTCTGGAGATCCTGCAGGGATGTAAGCTCGAGCCGTCACTGGCGGGCGCCGAGCCGGGCGCGCGCTATCAGTTCGAGCGGCTGGGCTATTTCTGCGCCGATCCGGAGGACTCTCAGCCCGGCGCCCCATGTTCAACCGGACGGTCACGTTGAAAGACACCTGGGCCAGGATCGAGAAGAAGCAGGGCGCAGGCTAGAGGCCTACCTCAGGAGGTGACCGACCTCCCGGGCGTGCGGACGGGGCTGAGCCGTCGACTCGTCCAGCCGGTCGTTGTCCCGGCCCCCCCTCTTCCGTATAGTGGATGGCGGGACGCGAATGCCATTGGGGCGGCCACGCCGATCGACGCTGGGGGGAAGCGATGATCCTCGACACACACGACCGGGTTGCTGAGTACACGGCTGCGGGCATCTGGGGCGACAAGACGCTTATGGACCTCGTGATCGACACCGCGGCGTTGACACCGGACGCCCAGGCGCTAGTCGACCCGCCCAACCGCGCCGAGCTGATTCCGGGAGAGCCACGGCGGCTCACCTACCGCGAGCTGGTGGCGCAGGTGGAAAACCTCGCCGCGGCACTCCTCAGCGCCGGCTTGCGCAAAGACGACGTACTCATGGTGCAACTGCCGAACACCGTGGAGATCGTCGAGGTGCTGCTGGCTTGTGCGCGTCTAGGCGTGATCTGCAGCCCCGTGCCCGTGCAGTTCCGCACCCACGAGCTGCGCTACGTGATGCCGCTGCTCGAACCCAAGGCGTTCATCACCTGCGTCGAGTTCGAGGGTCACGCCCATCTCGACATGGTATGCGGCCTGAAACCTGAGTTCCCCAGCCTCTCCACCATCATTGCTGCCGGGAGTGAAGTGCCTGACGGGATCGTCGCGCTCGATGCGCTGCTCCTCGAGCCCCAGGACGCGGCCGCTCTCCGTGCAGAGCTTGAGCTCCATCCGGTGGAGGCCAACGACATCTTCACGGTCTGCTGGACCTCGGGCACCGAGGCGGACCCGAAGGGCGTCCCCCGCAGCCACAATCATTGGATCGCGCCGGCCTGGGCTCCCATCGACGGGGCCCGGCTCCCACGAGGATGCACCGTCCTCTGCCCCTTTCCGATGGTCAACCTTTCGGGCATCGGGGCGATGATGACCGTGTGGGTCCTCACCGGCGGCAAGATGGCTCTGCATCATCCCTTCAGTCTCCCGGTGTACCTGCAGCAGATAGCAGTGGAGAAGACGCAGTTCCCCGTGGCTCCGCCTGTCCTACTGACGCTACTCCTGCGGAACGAGGAGCTGCTCGCCAAGGCCGACCTCTCCTCGGTGATATGCATCGGCTCAGGCTCAGCGCCTCTTTCTCCGGCGATGGTCGCCGGGTGGCAGGAGAGGGGCATCGTGGTGATGAACTTCTATGCCGCCAACGAGGGCCAAGTGCTGGCGAGCGGCATCGATGACTGCCCCGACCCCGAAGACCGGGCCCGCTTCTTCCCCCGGTTCGGCGCCGAAGGCTTCTCGTTCACCAACCGCTGCACGCGCGGCATGCGGAGCAGGCTCGTCGACCCGGTGACCGGCGAGGTCATCAAGGAGCCCGGCCTGCTCGGCGAGCTCCGCGTCAAAGGTCCGACCATGTTCCCCGGCTATTGGCGACGGCCCGACCTGACGGCCAAGGCCTTCGACGACGACGGCTACTTCTGCACCGGCGACCTCTTCGAGGTGGGCCTGGCTGGAGGCGAGCCCTCGCGCTACCGCTTCGTCGGGCGGCTCAAGGACCTCATCATACGCGGCGGCTTCAAGATCGCCCCCGAGGAAGTCGAGAACCTGTTGGTGGGGATGCCCGCGATCCAGGAGGCGGCGGTGGTGGGACTGCCGAACCCGCGGACCGGGGACGAGGACGTCTGCGTCGTCGTGGTTCCCAAGGCGAACCACACCGTGACGCTGGCCGACATCAAGGCGTTCCTCAAGGAGAAGGACGTCGCGGCGTACAAGGTCCCGCGCAGGCTCGTGGTCTTCGATTCCCTGCCGCGGAATGCCCTCGGTAAGGTGATCAAGCGAGAGATCAGGGAGAGGGTCCGAGACTAAGCTCGTGCAAGCCGCTCGGGCGGTGGGCGCAGAGCCTGGGTCAGTCCTCGTAGCGCCGGAACACGAGCGAGACGTCGTGACCGCCGAACCCGAACGAGTTGGACATCGCCGTGCGCACCGGCATGCTCCGCGCCACATTGGGCACGTAGTCGAGGTCACAGGCCGGGTCAGGGTCGGTGAGGTTGATGGTGGGCGGTATCGCCCCCTCAGTGATCGCGCGCACGCAGAATAGCGCTTCGACGGCGCCGGCGGCGCCCAACAGGTGCCCGGTCATCGACTTCGTCGACGAGACGGGCACCTGAGCCGCCTTCGAGCCGAAGGCGACCTTCAGCGCGCGCGTCTCGCTGATGTCGCCGGCCGGCGTGGAAGTCCCATGGGCGTTCACATAGTCGACAACATTCGGGGACATACCCGCCTCCTTCAGTGCGGCGGCCATGGCGCGCGCCTGCGATTCGCCCGTCTCGTCGGGCAGCGTCATGTGGAAAGCTTCCGAGCTCATCCCGTAGCCCACGATCTCTGCGTGAATCCGCGCTCCGCGGGCGCGGGCGTGTTCGAGCTCCTCAAGTACGAGGATGCCCGCGCCCTCACCGATGACGAACCCGTCGCGGCCGGCGTCGAAGGGGCGGGATGCCTCCTGCGGCGCTTCGTTGCGCGTGCTCAGGGCCCGCATCACGTCGAAGGCGCCTACCCCGGTCTCGTTGATACCCGCGTCAGTGCCCCCTGCGAGCATCGCCAAGGCGGCGCCGCGGCGAATGATCTCGAACGCGTCGCCAATCGCGTTGGCGCCGGCGGAACACGCGGTGCAGACCGCGCTTAGCGGACCCTTGAGCCCGAGTTCCAGCGAGACCTGCGCCGCGGCCATGTTGGGGAGCATCATCACTGCAAAGAACGGGCTCAAGCGCTTCGGTCCCTCGGTGAGCAGCACCCGCGACTGCTGCTCGAACGTGCTCAGCCCACCGACGCCGCTGGCCACGATCGCCCCGATGAGCTCCGGCTCCGCCGCGACGGCCAACCCCGCGTCTTGCACCGCCTGACGGGCCGCCGCCACCGCGTACTGTGAGTAGAGGTCCATGCGCCGCGCGGCGCGTTTCTCCATGAAGTCCTCGGGGTCGAAACCCCTCACCTCACCTGCGATGCCCGACATGAGACGCGAGGGGTCGAACTTGGTGATGGCATCGATGCCGCTCTCCCCGGCGAGCAGCCGGCTCCATACCAAATGGACGTCGTTGCCCAGGGGGCAGATGATGCCCAGGCCGGTGATGACCACTCGCCGTGGCCAGCCATTCATGCCCTTCTCCTTCCCCGTGAGGAGGGCGCGCATTCCTGCGCATGATATGCCCTCAGACGTCAACGCCGACAGACAGTGTGACACATCCCACTGGCGCCCGCCGTCGTAGGCTAACGTTCGGGCGCATGGACCCCTGTTAACATGGGCCTCGTCTCAGGAGCTCCGCGATGGCAACGAGCGGCCCGACCCCCGGTCGCGGCGCGCTGCGACGATCGCCGCGAGTCGCAAGCGGCTGGGCTGCATCCCAGCCGCGATGGTAAACTTCCTGGCGCTTTGTCCGCGGTGGGGCCTTGGGCGGTATCCCCTGCCGTATGGAATCGATTGCCCGGTGGTGTAACGGCAGCACGACTGGCTCTGGACCAGTTAGCCGAGGTTCGAATCCTCGCCGGGCAGCCATCATCCCCGTTGTTCTGGGTGCCCGCACAGGCGGCCACTTCTTGTCTTTCGTAGCTTGACGCGCGCAGGAGCTTGCCTATACTGGAACTATGCGGGGAGTGAGGAATACTCCCCATCTACCGCTCGGGACGGCCATAAGGATGCGGCCCCACACGAGCTCATTGCCCGCGCGCCCGTTGTTCCTCCGGAGGCCGGCCCGGCCGAAAGGGGTTGCCATGCTGTTTGTATCGCTCGGCAAAGTACGGGCAGGCACGGACCAGGAGCGGGTCGCTCGCAGGGCACAGTGGTCCTATCCTCCAGGACTGAAGGTGGTCGCCGAGTACTGGCTCATGACCGACGATCCC
Organism: uncultured Actinomycetes bacterium; assembly: GCA_963713545.1. Classification (GTDB taxonomy): domain Bacteria; phylum Actinomycetota; class Thermoleophilia; order RBG-16-64-13; family RBG-16-64-13; genus CAVPLM01. Next base: position 325,088 of record CAVQME010000001.1, read on the forward strand.
AAGCTCATCTCGGTCGCGGAGGCCGACGACATCGCCTCCATAATGGCCGCCACCTCTGCCTGGGATGACGTGTTCTCCTTCACTGTGGTCCCGGCCTGCACCGCGGAGCAAGGTTTGGAGATGGCCAGGCAGATGACGAAGTAGCGCCGAGCTGGACCCGCTTTCGGCGCGCCGATTAGTGGAAAGGATGCACGTGATGGGCAAGTTCCTGGCCGTTCATACCATCGGGGGAGGCATGACCCCGGACGCGGCTGAGCCGGTAGGACGAGCCGTGAAAGCGAACTGTACTGCCGACGCCTACTGGATCCGAAGCTGGTACACGCCGGAAGACGGCAAGTTCTACTGTGAGTGGGATGCGAAAGACGCCGAATCCGTCCGCAACGTGGCGGCCGCCGCCGTGGCGCAATCCGGGATACCGTTCCCGCTCGAAGGGGTCTACGCGATAACAGGCGCGTTTGACGGAGAGACCTACAGGTAGACCGCACTCTGGGCCGACATCAAATCCGCAACGCCAGTCCAGTTTCGACGGAGGTCCCACGGGGCCTCCGTCGTTTGCTGACCTTGGCACGGGACGACCGCGGGAGCTGTCACCGCGGGGGGCGATCGCGGGACAGTTGACGAGGCGAAGGCGTAGCATTAAAGAGAAAGGCACCTCGCTCGGTCGCGCCGCGCAAGGTCGCAAGGATGTGGGCAGGGATAGGGTCAGACGGGAGGATGGGAACCCGACTTGTCACCCTCACCAGGTTCGATAGTCCGTCCCGCGTTGGCGGTTGCCTTGGGCCTTCTGGTGGTCATCGTCTCTAGCTGTGCGCTGCCGGGTGTGTCTACCACCATCGTTGTGGAGTGGGACCGAGACCACCTCACCATCGAGAAGAATGTCGAGGACTCGGACATCATCGCGGTGGGAGAGGTCGTCAAGATAGACGCTCCTCGGTGGAACAGTCCCGATGGAGAGCAATGGAGGCCGCACGAAGAACAGACGCTGGCCGTCCTCTACACCACGTTCTACGTGGAGCCGACGGCCCTTCTCAAAGGGACCCCGAAATGGGGGACGCCCATCGCCTTCCGCATACAGAATGGCGTTGTGGAGGGAGACGCCGACCTGTCGCTGGGCGACAACGTGGTGGCCTTCGGCGCATCCGACGGCAGATACGGACCCGGCGCGGTCTACCAGCCTGCAGGGGCCTACTGGCTCACTAACGGGAACAACTCCATCTGGATACAGGAGGGTGGGACAGGTGTCTATCGTAATCCGGGGTACACCGAGGATCCGGCGGAAGCATCACTGAGCTTGGAAGAGCTCAAGGCCCGCATCGCTGCTTTCACCTCGTCTGCCGGCGAGGCCGGCACGACCATCCCGCCTTCAGCTATCTCGCCGACCACTTCCGTTTCCGACGACGGCGCAACCGACATGCTTGCCAAACTCATGGCCTTGTCTGAACAGGTTCCATTCGATGTCTACTGGCTGGGGGAGTCGGTTGAAGGTGCCACTCTGCAGCAGGCGCTGCCCGAGAACACCGAAGGGTGGTCGTCCGCGTTCGACAAAGGAGACGCGCGTGGCGCTGAGCGTCCATGCTGACTTGGTGCACCCCTGGAGGGTGACCCAAGGCCAGGCTGCCGCACTCCAAGAGAACCTTGCTCGCCAGGTGGTGCTGCGCCCGCTGGCCGCCGCCGGCCTCGGCAGCCCGCGGCTGGCCGCGGGGGTGGATGTCGCCTACGCCAAGGACGGCTCCTGGGCCTGGGCAGTCGCAGTGGTGATGAACCGCCGGTTCGACGTGGTCTGCACCGCTGTAGCCGAAGGGGAGCCTGACGGCCCCTATTCTCCCGGGTACCTCGCCTTTCGCGAGGGCCGTCTGACAGTCGAAGCGCTCCTCGCCCTCAAGGTCTGCCCGGACCTGGCGTTCCTGGACGGACACGGCGTGGTGCATGAACGGGGCGTCGGGTTGGCCTCCCATGTGGGGGTGCTGCTCGGCCTGCCCACCCTCGGCGTTCCCAAGACCCCCTTTCACGCCATCGACCGTGCTCCGGGACCCCGCCGAGGGGAGTACTACTTGCTCAGCAAGGAGTGGGGAGCCGAGGGAGCCTCGCTCAGACTCAAGGCCGGGGTGAAGCCCATCTACCTCTCACCCGGACACCTGGTCGATCTGTCCAGCGGCATCGAGCTGGCCTTGGTCTGGTCGAGTGGCCGGCACCGAGTACCTGAACCCCTCTCTGCCGCCCACACGCTGTCGCTGGAGGCACGCAACTCTGGTCGCGCCCACTCTCGCCCCCGTCCGACGTATGATTGAGATACTGAGCTGGCCTCGGGATTACCGACCGCGCATCGGGGGTGACCACCCGTGAGAACCGGTTCGCGCATGGCTGTCAACGTCGTCGCCGTGGTCCTGGTCGCCGCGGCCATGCTCGGCACCGGGCTGTTCGCCCTCGGCGGAGCCGCGCTGGCCACGCCTTGGAGCGACATCCCCAACAGCAGGTGGCTCGCCGACTACGGCGTGACCGAGAACGACGTGGCCACGGTCGCGTCCGGGTTCGGCGACGGCACCTTCAGACCAGGTCTTCCGGTGAGTCGGGGCCAGTTCGTCAAGATGGTGATGACCGGCCTCGGGCTCAACACGAGTATCCCTCCGTACGCCACCTTCACCGACGTCCCCCCGTCCTCGTACTACTTCCCCTGGGTCGAGGGGAGCATGGAGGCCGGGATCACCAACGGCTACGGTAACGGCACGTTCGGGCCCGGGAGATCGATAAGCCGCCAGCAGGCCGATTCCATCCTCGGTCTCTATCTCTCTCGCAATGAGCTCGCCAGGACCGGCTTCATCCAGGGCGAACACGGCGTCTATCTGTCGCTGAGCGACTGGTTCGCGGGCGAGGGAGCAGATGTGCTCTCTGCCTTTGCGGACGGCGGTTGGGTCGCTTCCGAACATGCCCCTGCCGCGGCATACCTCGTCTTCCATCACATCGTACACGGCAGCTCCGGCCGGAGCGGCGTCTACCTAGCCCCGCAGAGCGACTTGACGCGGGCCCAGGCGGCGGCGCTGGTGCTCAGGGTCGTGGACCTGTCTGGGGAACCGTCTGGGATCCGCGTGCCCATCCTCATGTATCACTACGTCGACGATGTCCCTCCACCCGCGGGCCCTTACGCCGACCAGCTCACCGTCCGGACCTGGGACTTCGTCGAAGAGATGGGCTATCTCGTCGACAACGGCTACCAGACGGTGAGCCTGGCGGACCTGTACACAGCGGTGACGGGCGGAGGAGGGCTGCCGGACAAGCCGGTGATCCTCACGTTCGACGACGGGGGAGTGGACAACTATCAAGTCGCCTTCCCCATCTTGAAACAGTATGGGTTGACCGCCACGTTCTTCGTGATAACCGGGACAGTGGGTAACCAGGGTCAGATGGACTGGGACATGTTGAGCGAGATGGCGGCCGCGGGGATGTCCATACAATCGCACACGGTCTCTCACCCTGATCTGACAACAGTATCCGACTCGCGCCTCACCTCCGAACTGGTGGATTCGCGCGACGCCATCAGCCTAGCCACCGGTTTGTTGCCCTATGCGGTCGCCTACCCGTACGGCGCCTGTAACGGCAGGGTCATCCAGGCAGCCCGGAGCGCCGGGTACGCGATGGCGGTGGTCACGGGCCGAGGCAAGGAAGGGGACCCGGGTGCGCTGTTCGAGCTGAGGCGGAGGCAGGTGCTGGCGTTCATGTCACTCATGGACTTCGCCAAGCTTCTCAAATAGAGCGAGACCCGGTTCATTATGTCGGCCGATGGGCTCTATCGTGGGTTAGACAATCGACGCAGGTTCTTTACTGAGGGTCGATTGGAGCGATAGACTGAGTGAAAGCCTGCCGATGGCGGGCTTCGGAAACCGCGGAGGTTGCGCGGTAGCGGTTATCGCGAGCGGAAAGGGGGACCGTCGTGAGACCCAGCCAGGCCCTTAGAGCGGGCACTGTCGTCGTGTGCCTACTGCTTGCCGTCTTTGTGGTCATCATTCCGGGAGACAGATCGGCGGATGCTACGGCTGCGACGGCTGCGACTACGGTGCCCAGCGTCCAGACCGCGACCTCGAGCTCGACCGGTGGCACCGCCCCGGTTGCGCCTCCTACCCTGGCGACGATCCCAGGCACCGGGGACAAGACTGGTGGGTCGGAGATCGAACGGCGGCTGGCGCTCCCGCGCTTCACCTACGTTGGCGAATCCGATATGGACGCGGCGAAGTACCAGCAGGGAGCCGACCCCTATAGCGGCGCCGCGGCCTTCATCGACTCCGAGACCGATACTCTGGTGGCCCGGCCGCAAGCGGGCAGCTCGCTTCAGGATGTGGCCGTGTCCCCTGATGGCCGCCGCGTCTACATGACCGATGCGAATGAGCCTGTGCTTCACGTCTTCGATGCCGACAGCATGAAGGAGATACTGACGATCACCTTGCTGGGGGTGGAAGCCAGCGATCCCATGGCTCTGAGCAAGAAGCTGCAGGACTTCGAGCACGAAATCATCTCCTATGATCTCCTCGGCTCGCCCTCGGGCGGGGTGGCCTGTACGCCCGATGGAGAGTGGGTGTTGGTGTGCACGTCCGCCGGACTGCAGGTAGTGGACACGGCGACCGATCGGGTGGTGCGCACCCTCCCCGACCTACCCGGCGGCGAGGTGGTCGTGAGCTTCGACGGGAAGCGAGCCTACGTCTCTTCCCGCAATTGGGCGGCGTTAGCCCCCCGGACCTACATGGAGTGGTTGAAGACCTTCATGGAGGACCGTGACAGCCGGCTCGTGTGCATCGACCTTCAGACCTGGGAGATCCTCAAGGAGATCCAGACCAGCACGGTGGCTTCCATCGCCGTGAAGCCGGACGACTCCCAGGTCTTCTTCAGTGAAACCTACGATAAGCGGGTGCGGGTGGTAGATGCGCTGACCCTCGAGGATCTGTGGAGCGTGAGCACGGAGCCGTCCTTCTCCATCGGGCTGGGGGTCACGCCAAACGGAACCAAGGCGTATGTCGTCTGCAGCGCGGACCAAGGCGTCTTGCAGAGCCTCGACCAGCAGACAGTTCCCACGCTCCCAGAAGCGGAGGACTACTTCTGCGGGGTCATCGATACCCAACGCGAGGAGATGGTCAAGCGGATACCATTGGAAGCCTACTGACCACGCGAGATCGCCGTCCGGTCGGACGGCAAGAAAGCGTACCTCACCGGGGGTCCCATCCGCCATGCCGTGGTGATCGACACTGTGAACGATGTGGTCATCGGCGATGTCGGGGACGAGATCGTGAGCACGGGCGGGGTGGCGGTGCGGCCCTTCTGGTGGTCGACCGAATCCCTTGTGGCGTTGGGGCTGGCCACGGGCGAGGATACGACCGGCACCACGGCGGCCGGTGACACCATGACTACCGGAAGCGACGGCTCGGGAGACACGACCGGTAGCGAAGGCGGGACGGGTAGTGCGGGGGGCGGGACTGATGCCACTGGCGGCGGCAGCGGCCAGGGAGACGCCGGCGACGTTGAAGCCCTGGCTGACGGCGGCCTTTCCAGCGGCTGGATCGCCCTCATCGCCGTAATGGCGGCCGTAGCCGTGGCGGCTTTGGCCATCCTTGCCTTCGTACTGGGCCAGGGGAGACGTGGGGGCACCGACACCACCACAGGGGCAGGTTCCCGCGGCGCCGGTGCGACGACCGTGGCGACTGGAGTCGCTGCCCAGGAGCTCACAGCTACCCCTGCCTTCTGTTCGGAGTGCGGCGGCACGCTCACTCCCGGAGCCCGGTTCTGCCCCGATTGCGGACGGCGCCTGTGAGTTAGAGCCTTAGCTTGGCCTGTACCGCCGCGAACGCATCGCCTAAGGTCGGCGCCCCCGGTGCAGCTTCCGGCGCCTCCATCCGGAGGTTTTCGAAGACTATCTGCCCATCGACCATCACCATGCCGACATCGCTTGCAGCGGCTTGGGCGACGAGGCTCTCGACCGGGTCTATCCGGCCGGATCGCCTGTCGGGATCGGCGTCGGCGTCCGTCGACGACCCCGGCACGCGGACGGAGATCAGGTCCGCTCGCTTGCCCTTCTCCAGGCTGCCGATGAGGTCCTCCCAGCCCAATGCACGAGCGCCTTCCAGGGTAGCCATGCGCAGCAAGTCGTTCGCCGTGAGGGCGAGGACAGGCGCCTCCCTCGCGCCGTCGTCGAGAGGCCCCGCCCCGGCGGGGGGCGCGCCGCGGGACGCGCGCGCCCGGCTCGCCGCCAAGGCGGCCCGCATCTCGGCGAACATGTCCAGGCCTTCGTTGGAACTGAGGCTGTCGGTCCCCAGACCCACCGGGATACCGGCGTCGATCATCTCCGCCACCGGTGCCGAACCGCAGCGCAGCCTCGCGTTCGACCGCGGGCAGTGAGCTACCGCGGCCCCGCTCCCAGCCAGGAGGGCGATGTCGGCGTCGTCCACCTGGACACAGTGGATGGCCAGGGTCTCCGGCCCCAGGGCTTCAGCTCGAGCCAGGTATTCCACCGGGCTCAGACGCGGCGGTTTCCAGAGACGCTCGTCCCACATGTGGGCTGCCGCATACGCGCGGGCGATCGCTCCGTCTCCCTCGGTCAGCAGCTCCACCTCTGCCTGCGATTCGGCCACGTGGGTAGCGACCCTCAGACCGGAGCGCCTGGCGAGACGCGCTACTTCCCGATACAGCCGGGCCGAGACGGTATACGGGGCATGCGGCGAGACTCCAGACTGCACCCTGGCTGAGACGACGGCGGGAGGCGCCCCGTCGCGTTCGTCGGGCGCTGCGGCCGGCAGGCGCGCCGCCCGCCCGCATTCGTCCTGCAGCGCAGCTAGGCGCTCTTCCAGGCGCGCAATGGTCCTGGGCAATTCGGCATCGTCGAGGCCGAAGACCTCCAGGTAGACGCGGGCGCGCAGCCCGGCGGAGCCGGCTGCGCGCGCCACGGTCCAACCCTCGAATGATGTGTCGCCGATGGTGGTGACACCACCCCGCACACACTCGTGGGCGCCCCACAAAGCCGAGACCGCATAGTCCTCAGCGTCCAGCTTCCGCCGGGCGAGCAACAGCTGCAGCATCCAGTCCCCGAAATCACCGGGCGCGGTGAAATCGCGGAACGCCGAATACTCGAGATGCGTGTGCGCATTCACCAGCCCCGGCATGAGCACGCAGCCAGGAAAGGCCCTCACCGATTCGTCCGGGTGCCCGGCCTGCAGCTCCGCGGCAGGCCCCACAGCCTCTATGACCCCGTCGCGCACCAGTACGGCGCCTCCGGCGATGGGCGGCGCGCTGATAGGGAAGACCCAGTCTCCTTCAAGCAGCATGGTCTAGTGTCCTATCGCTCGAAGGCTGGCGGTCAGCCTCGCCACAGTCGGACGGTTCTCTTCACAGCTGGAGTTCGTTGAAGAACGCGTTGAAGGCGCTCACCACCGCGTCCCAGAGCCACGACGGCAGTATCCCGATCACCACCGTGGCCACGGCGCTCACCGCCAGAGCGGCGGCCATGCCGCCCGAGATGGGCTCCTTGACCACATACTCTTCTTCCGGCTCCTTGAAGAACATGTAGATGATCACGCGCAGGTAATAGTAGACGGCGACCGCGCTCAGCAGCACCCCGATCACCGCCAGCCACACCAGGTCGGCCCGCACGATCCCGCCGAACACGTAGAACTTGCCGATGAAACCGGCGGTCCCCGGGATGCCCGCCAGCGAGAGCAGGAACACCGACAGAAGCACGGCCGCCCACGGAGAGCGCCGGCCCAGTCCGGCCATGCTCTTGAGCGAGTAGTCGAACGTGTCCGGCGACTGCGTCTTGAGGTAGGCGAGCACGCCGAAGGCTCCCAGATTCATGAAGGTGTAGGCGGCGAGGTAGATCAACACCCCGTGAGCGGGGTAGGTGTTGGCGCTCCAGCCCATCGCCCCTATCCCAGCGAGTAGGTATCCCGCGTGTGCGATGGACGAGTAGGCCAGCATCCTCTTGACGTTCGTCTGGACCAGAGCGAACACGTTTCCGACCACCATGGTGACGATGGAAAGGACGATGAAGAGGATGCCCCATTCCCTCGCCTGGTCCGGGAAGGCCACCACGAAGGCGACGATGATCACCGAGAAGGCCGCCGCCTTGGGACCCACGGAGAAGAAGGCCGCGATGGGAGTGGGCGCGCCCTGGTAGACGTCGGGGGTCCACATGTGGAACGGGGCCGCCGAGACCTTGAACGCCAGACCGATGGCCACGAGGAACACGGCCAGCATCACGCCGGCCGAGACCCCCTCGTCGCCCGGTCCGACGGTCCCAGCCAACGCTTGGCCCACTGTTGAGAAGTTGGTGGCCCCCGCATACCCGTACACCAGCGAGATGCCGTACAGCATGATGGCCGAGGCGAACGAGCCGGTGAGGAAATACTTGAGCGACGACTCGTTCGAGCGGACCCGGTAGCGGAAGAAAGCGGCCAGGATGTAGCTGCTGATGGCCATCAGTTCCAGGGCCACGTAGAAGGCGATGAAATCACGCGACGCAGCCATCAGATCCATGCCGATGACCGCGAACAGCACGAGGGCATAGTACTCGCCGAGATGCCGACCGTGTGCCTCCAGGTAGCGCGACGACATGAGGATGGTGAGAGCCGCACCCACCGCGAAGAGCACCTTGAAGAAGACAGCCCAGTCGTTGAGCACCAGCATGTCCGCGAAGGCCGTCCGTTCCTCGCCGGCCAGACCCAACGCGACCGCCGCCGAGCCTACGAGCGCCGTCAAGGCGATCGCCAGCACGGCCGTCTTGTCGACCTTCAGGAAAGGCTCCACCAGCACCACGGCGCAGGCCGCGACCAGCAGGATCAGCTCGGGCAGCACGGTGATGAGGTCGGACACCTGCATCCTAGAACCCCCCACCGAACAGGGCGCCTGCCAGCTTGAGCAAGCCGCTGCTGTGCTCGGCCAGGTACGGCTGGACCTGCATCATGATGTTCTGTGCCGGCTCATGCAGGAAGTTGAGAAACGTGTGCGGGTAGATCCCGATCCACACGGCCATCCCCACCAAGGGCACCAGGGTGAAGATCTCCCGCGCCCCGAGATCCTTGAGCGAGAGCCACTTTTCGTTGGCCTGCTGGAACATGGTCCGCTGGTACATCCAGAGGAGGTAGGCCGCTCCAAGCACGACCCCGATGGAGGCGAGCACGGCAAACACCTGCGCGTACTGGAACACGCCCACCAGGATCAGGAACTCACCCACGAACCCGCTCAGGCCGGGCAGGCCCAGGCTGCCCAAAACGAACAGGCTGAAGAACGCGGCGGCCACCGGCATGGGCTTGGCCATCCCCCCGTAGTCCGCGATAAGACGGGTGTGGGTGCGGTCGTAGAAGAAGCCCACCATCATGAACAGAGCGCCGGTGAGGATCCCGTGGCTCACCATCTGCAGGACCGAGCCCTCGATCCCTTGCTGGTTGAAGACGAAGAGCCCGGCGGTGACGAACCCCATGTGGCTCACAGACGAATAGGCCACCAGCCGTTTCATGTCGGGCTGGATGAGCGACATAGCAGCCCCGTAGACGACGGCGATGACCGAGAGGATCAAGACCGGGGTTATGGCTCTCACGGCCATCTCGGGGAAGAACCCGATGCAGAAGCGGATCATACCGTAGACCCCCATCTTCAGCAGCACCCCGGCCAGGATGACCGAGCCGGCGGTGGGCGCCTCGGTGTGAGCGTCGGGCAACCAGGTGTGCACCGGGAACATGGGCACCTTGATGGCGAAGGCGATGAAGAACGCGGCGAACGACCAGGCGGCGAGAGAACCCGAGAAGCCGTGCTGCTGCAGGGTCAGGATGTCGAAGGTGGGACCCAGCCGAAGATCGCTCGAGTACCGCCAGACCACAGCCAGGATGGCGACCAGCATCAGCACCGAGCCGGCGAAGGTGAACAGGAAGAACTTAATGGCCGCGTAGACCCGCCGGACCCCTCCCCACAGGCCGATGATGAAGTACATGGGTATGAGCTGGACCTCCCAGAACACGTAGAAGAGGAAGAGATCCATGGATACGAAGACGCCCAGCATGCCGGTCTCGAGCACGAGAAGGCTGATGAAGAAGGCCAGTCCCCGATCTTTGGTGGAGTTCCAGGAGCCGGCGATGGCCACCACCGAAAGGAGGGTGGTGAGCAGTATCAGGAGGAGAGAGATACCGTCGACGCCCAGGTGGTACGAGATGCCCAGGCTGGCTATCCACGAGACGTTCTCCTGGAACTGATACTCGGCGGTGCCGGTCTGGAACTGGGTGGCCAGGTAGATGGCCAATACCAGGGTGATGATGGTGGTGATGAGAGCGGTGGCCTTGTAAGCGCTGGGGCGCCTGCGCATGAAGACCAGCATGATCAGCGCACCCACGACGGGCAGGAACGTCAGGAAGCTGAGTCCTCTGAAGCCCAACTGTGTCGCGAAATCGAATTCCACTATCTCACCCAGTCTCCCGCGCCCACGTCGACCGCCACCCTAAAGGAAGACGACCAGAGTCACGATGACGAACACCCCGATGAACATTCCCAGGAGGTAGTTCTGCACCTTCCCGGTCTGCAGTGGCCGCAGCCCCGTGCCGGCCCGCTGCCACAACCAGGCCACCCCATGAGCGGCCCCGTCGACCACGCCCTCATCGAACTTGTGCCACACCCAGCGCGACCCATCGACGGCCAGCCGCACAAAGGTGGCCGCGTAGAGCTCGTCGACATAGAACTTGTTCCAGACCACCGTGTAGAGCGGCCGGAGGCGGGCCCCCAGAAGCGCCGGCAGGGTCGCGGCCCGGCGGACGTAGACGAACCAAGCCAGGGCGATCCCCGCCATGGCCACGAGCAGCGAGATGACCATCAGCGAGTAGTCGAGCGCGGTGAGGCTGTGCTCCTCGATCCCCAGAATGGCGTTGGCCGGGGCGAACACCGGTTCCAAGAAGTTCTGGATGGCGCCCAGCTTGCCCGGTAGGCCGAGGAAGCCGCCCAGCAGGGAAGCCACTGCCAGGACTATCAGCGGCACGAGCATCGACCACGGGCTCTCGTGCACGTGCTTCTCGGTCTCCTCGTCCATCCGCGGCTTCCCGAAGAAGGTGAGGAAGATCATGCGGAAGGTGTAGAAGGCGGTGATGAAGGCCGCGATGAGACCCACGGCCCAGAACAGGTACTTCCCGTCGCGCCAGACGGCGCCCAGGATGTCGTCCTTGGACCAAAAGCCGGCGAACGGGAAGATGCCGGAGAGAGCCAGTGCCCCAGCTATCAGAGTGTAGTAGGTGACGGGGATGCGCCTGGCCAGCCCGCCCATCTTGTCCATGTCCTGCTCGCCGCCCAGCGAATGGATCACCGAGCCTGCGCCGAGGAACAAGAGGGCCTTGAAGAAAGCGTGGGTGACCAGGTGGAAGATGGCGATCGCCCAGGCCCCCACGCCCAGGGCCATGAACATGTAGCCCAATTGGGAGACGGTGGAGTAGGCCAGGACCTTCTTGATGTCCTTTTGGCAGATACCGATGACGGCGGCAAAGATGGCGGTGAAGGTGCCGATGGCCCCCACCACCAGGAGAGCCGAGGGTGCGCTTGCGAAGATGACGGAGCTCCGAGCCACCAGGTAGACCCCGGCGGTGACCATGGTGGCGGCATGGATGAGGGCGGACACCGGCGTCGGGCCTTCCATGGCGTCGGGAAGCCAGACATGCAGCGGGAACTGAGCCGATTTGCCCATGGCCCCCATGAAGAGCAGTAGGGCGATGCCGATGAGCGCCGCCTGCCCGGCGGAGCCGGCCGCGACCTGCTCAAACACCCCCACGTAGTCGAGCGTGCCGAAGGTGACGAAGATCAGCATCACGCCCAGGCCGAAGCCGAAGTCGCCCACCCGGTTGACGATGAAGGCCTTCTTGCCCGCCGCGGCAGCTTCGGGCTTGTGGTAGTAGTAGCCGATGAGGTAGTACGAGCAGAGCCCCACCGCCTCCCAGCCGAAGTAGAGCAGCAGGTAGTTGCTCGCCAGCACGAGCATCAGCATGCTGAAGGCGAAGAGGCTCATGTAGGCGAAGAAGCGATAGTAGCCGCTGTCGCCGCGCATGTAGCCCCTCGAGTAGATGAAGATCAGGAGCCCCACCCCCGAGACCACCAGGAGCATGACGGCGGATAGCTGGTCGACCTGGAAGGCGAACGGCACCTGGAAGCTGCCCACCGAGAACCAGCGCCAGAGCTCCACCACCACCGGCTCCTCGGCCCCCCGTATCTGGATGAACGCGGCCAGCGACAGTCCGAACGAGCCGGCCATGGCCAGGATGGGGAGCCAGTGCGCCGACCCTTTGATCCACCAGCGGCCGAAGATGATGGTGATGACGAAGGCCGCCAAGGGCAGGACCGGTATGAGCCAGACGTAGCTCTCCATGCCCTCTCCCTAGCCCTTCATCCGATCGAAGAGATCGACCATGAGGGTCTGCCGGTTACGGTAGAGAGCAGTGGCGATGGCCAAGCCCACGGCCGCCTCGGCGGCGGCGATGGCCATGACGAAGAGCACGAAGTTCTGGCCGATCAGGTTCTCATGGAAGCGGCTGAAGCCGACCAGATTGAGGTTGACGGCGTTCATCATCAGTTCGAGCGAGAACAGGATGATGAACAGATTGCGCCGCGTGAGCACCCCGGCGGCACCGATGAGGAAGAGCACAGCCGAAAGGTAGAGATACCAGTCGACAGGGATGGGCATGTCGGTGGGAGTGGGGCCCACGGCGGCTACACCTCCTCCTCTGCGGCTTCGGACGACGGTTGCTCGCCGGGCTCCCAGGCGCGCGTAGCCCCGCCGGCCGATTTCTCTCTCTTCACCAGGATGATGGCGCCGATCATGGCCACGAGCAGGATCACTGAGGCCACTTCGAACGGCAGCAGCATCTGATCGAACAGGGCCTGGCCGAACACCTTGCTGTTGCCCCCAGCCGCGGCGATAGCCTCGGGCGTGGCGCCACCCCGCGCCGAGACGAAGGTGATACCTGCCAAGATTATGACGAACTCAGCCAGCACAAGCGCCGACAACACCAGTGCCACCCACCGCTGCCCCCGGTGGGTCTGCTCCTCCTGCTGGAAGGTGCGCAGGTTGAGGAACATGATCACGAACACGAACAGCACCATGATGGCGCCCGCGTAGACGAGGATCTGCACGACCGCCAGGAAGTACGCCCCGGTCAGAAGGAAGATGGCGGCGATGTTGACGAACGTGAACACGAGCAGCAGCAAGGCGTGGATCACGTTCTTGCGGGTGATGGTGCCCAGCCCACCGGCAACGGCCAGGGCGGCGAACACCAGGAAGAGGATCTTCTCCACCATGGCCGTCAGCGCTCCCCGTCCGTGGGGGCGGGCTCGTCCGTAGGGGCGGGCGCGGGCTCGTCCCCAGAGGCCGAGCTCGGTCCGCGCGCCGGCCCGTCCGTGGGAGCGGCCACCAGGGAGCCCCGTGCGCCGCGGGCGTGTTCGCCTCCGCCCTCGGGCCGCCAGAACAGCTCTTTGTGCGCGTAGGCCTGGTTAGCGATGAGGGCCTTCTTATCGAGTTGGAAGTCGGCTTTGTCGAAGGTGGCCAACTCGTATCGCCGGGTCATCACGATAGCGGCCAGCGGACAGACCTCTTCGCAGAGACCACAGAAGATGCAGCGGGATAGGTCGAGCTCGAAGGTGGCCGGGAGGCTACGACCGGCCGCCGTCTGCGAACCCGTGATGCTGATGCATCCCGACGGACACACCGTGGCGCAGAGCATGCAGGCCACGCACTTGATCACGCCGGTCTCCGGGTCCATGAGCAGTGCGTGGGCTCCCCGGAAGCGTGGGTAGGGCTCCAGTTTCTCCTTCGGGTACTCCACGGTCACCTTGTCGACCACGAAGTAGGTACCGGTGACGGACATCCCCCGGAGGATGTCGACGAAGGCGCCCTTCTTGACGACGTCTTTCAGGCCCATGTCAGTTCGCCACGCTCACGACTATGGCCGTGACCACGAGGTTGACGATGGAGAGAGGGAGCAGCACCTTCCAGCCGATGGACATCAACTGGTTGTAGCGATAGCGGAAGATGGTCCACCGCACCCACATGTAGATGAACACGAGGATGCAGATCTTGATGAAGAGCCAGATCGGCCCGGGGATGAAATCGAGCACCTCGAACGGGGCCCGCCAGCCCCCGAAGTAGAGGGTGGCTACGATGCCCGATATGACCACCAGATTGACGTACTCGGCGAACAAGAAGATGCCCCAGCGCATTCCCGAGTATTCCGTCAGATAACCAGCCACCAGTTCCTGCTCGGCCTCGGCAAGGTCGAAAGGCGTGCGATTGAGCTCGGCCAGGGTGGAGACGAAGAAGATCAGCCCTCCAACAACCTGCGGAATGAAGTACCAGTCCCAGAAGTTGCCCGCCTGTCCATCGACGATGTGAACCAGGTTCAGAGAGCCGGCCAGGATCATCACCCCGACCACGGAGAAGCCCATGGCCAGCTCGTAGGAGATCATCTGGGCGCCGGCCCGCAGACCGCCGAGCAGCGAGAAGTTGCTGTTGGACGACCAGCCGGCCAGGACGACGCCGTAGACCGCGATCGCGCCCATGGCCAGGAACAGCACCAGGCCGGTGTCGAAGTTGGCGATCACGTAGTCGAACTGATAGCCGAAGAGGGACGTCTCCTCCGTGACCGGCCCGAACGGCAACACCGCCATGACCAGGAACGCGGGCACGAAGATGATGTACGGAGCCAGGCGGAAGACAGGCTTGTCGGCGCGGACGGGGATCAAGTCCTCTTTCGAGATCAGCTTGAAGATGTCGCCGAACGACTGGAAAGAGCCCCATGGCCCCAGGTAGGTCGGCCCCACCCTTCCCTGGAAGAACCCGGCGAACTTCCGCTCGAAGTAGATGATGAAGGCCACCATCATGACGATGAGCACCGGCATGAGGATGGCCTTGATCAGCAGGAATATGAACTGGGCGAGGGGATCGGTCATCGGTCGCAGTCTCCCAGTACCACGTCGATGCTGGCGAAGATCGCCACCATGTCCGCCACCATCTCCCCTTCCACCAAGGCGGGCACGGCCTGCCCGTGGTAGAAGCTGGGAGTGGCGAACCTGATGCGGGCGGGCTTTGCGCCGCCCTCCGACCGGATGTACACGCCCATCTCGCCCTTGGGGGCCTCGATGGCGCGGTAGACCTCACCTTTCGGCACCTGCGGGCCTTCGAAGACCTGGTAGAAGTCCTGGATCATGGCCGCCGCGTCCCGGAGCACGTGCTTCTTGAGCGGCAATGTGCGGCCGGCGTCTCGGGCCACGAACGGGCCGGCGGGAAGTTGATCGAGGCACTGGCGGACGATCTTGCACGACTCGCGGATCTCCTTCATGCGCACGAGGAAGCGGTCGTAGACGTCGGCGTTGTACTCCACCGCCACCTCGAAGTCGACCTCGTCGTAGGCCGCATAGGGCTCGTCCTTGCGCAGGTCGCGGGCGACCCCGGCCGAGCGCAGCGCCGGGCCCGTGACCCGCCACGCGTAGCAATCCTCCGAGGTGAAGATCCCCACGCCCTTGGCCCGCTTGTAGTAGATGCGGTTGTGCTTGACGATGCGCTCGTACTCCGCCACCCGCGTGGGCAGGAAGTCGATGGCCTTGCGGCAGCGGTGGTCGAAGCCGTCGGGCAGGTCTTTCGCCACCCCGCCGATCCGGGCGAAGGAGTGGGTGAGCCGCGCGCCCGTGAGCATCTCGAGCAGGTCGAGCACGTACTCCCGGTCGCGGAAGCAGATGCAGAAAAAGGTCTGCGTACCCAGGTCCATGATGTGGATGCCCAGCCACATGATGTGATTGGCGATGCGGCAGAGCTCATCGACCATCGTGCGGATGTAGCGGCCCCGGGGCGGGACCTCCAGCCCCATGAGCTTCTCCGCGGCCTCGCAGTAGCCGTGGTTCATCACGAAGCCGGCCAGATAGTCCAGGCGATCGGTGATGGGGATGATCTGATGGTAGGTGCGATGCTCGCACAGCTTCTCCACCCCCCGGTGGAGGTTGCCGATCTCGGGCCGTACGGCCACGATCACTTCGCCGTCGAGATCGAGCTCGGCCCGGTATACCCCATGCATGGACGGGTGCTGCGGCCCCATGCTGATGGTCATCAGCTCGCCCGTGCGCTCGAGGCGGCTGCGGCTGCGGGCCTTGCGCTCTTGGAGCTCTTCCAAGGTGGGTTGCAGTGCTGCACCCGCCGAGCCCCCCGGCGTGTCCGAAGCCGTCCCCGTGCCGTGACCGGGATCGCTCATCAGATCTTGCCCCGCAGATCGGTGCGGATGCGACCCCCCACGGTGCCCTGCAGGGGGAAGTCCTTACGCAGCGGATGGCCGACGAAGTCGTCGGTGGTGAGAAGCCGGCGGAGGTCGGGATGTCCCTCGAACACGATGCCGAACATCTCCCAGGCCTCGCGCTCGTCGAAGCCGGCGGAAGGCCAGAGGCCGGTGACGGTAGGTAACGCCTGGCTTTCGGCCAGCGTGGTCTTCACCCTCAGGCGGTGCCCATGAGTGTGGGACAGAAGGTGCGCGACCATCTGCAGCGGCGCTTCGGCCCGCTCCGGCAGATGGTCGCCCGCCAGACTGTCGAGCTGGTCGAATGCCAGCGCGGGCGTCTCCTTGCAGAATCGCAGCACCTCGATCCAATCTCCCGGTGCCACCGCATAGGTGAGCTCGCCCCGGAACTGGGTGGTCTCAAGTAGTCTGGTGCCGAACCTCTGCTCCAACTGCATCCGCGCGGCCGCCAGAGAGGCTGGGAGCGGCGGCTCCATCCTCACCGCGGCGCTCATGACTCCGTTCCCTCGCCGGCTATGGCGTCACGAGCGGGGATGCGGCGCAGACCGTCGTACGCGTGTCTGCTCTCTTTGATCCGGTCCCGGATCATCTCCAGGCCCTGCCACAGGGCTTCCGGCCGGGGCGGGCAGCCGGGCACGTACACGTCCACCGGGATCAGGCTATCGATACCCTGCACGACGTGGTAGGTGTCCCAGATGTTGCCCGAGATGGCGCAGGAGCCCATGGCCACTACCCACTTGGGGTCGGGGATCTGCTCGTAGAGCCGGACCACCCGAGGGGCCATCTTGATGCTGCACCAGCCCGCCACGATCATGCCGTCAGCCTGGCGAGGCGAAGCCCGCATAGCTTCCATGCCGAAGCGGGACATGTCGAAGCGCGACCCACCGAGGGCCATCATCTCGATGGCGCAGCAGGCCAGGCCGAACAGAAGGGGCCAGAACGAGAAGCTGCGCCCGAACCCCAGTATCCGCTCGAGCTGCACCGGCATGGCGACGCCTCCGGGAAGGCGCACCGCCCCTCCCATGACTTCGGCGTCTTGGTCGATCCCCGTGTCTTGGACGGCGAGATCCCCAGGCTCAAGGGGGGCCGGCTCACCGGCGCCACGCGCGAGCGCGGCTCGCACCTCGGCGTCGGTGGCCTGACGAAGGGACGGTTCGCTCATTCCCATTCGAAGACACCCTTCAACCAGGCGTAGAAGTAGCCGACCAGAAGGATGGCGATGAACACGAACATCTCGATCAGACCCGCGGTCCCCAGATCGCGCAGGGAGACCGCCCAGGGATAGATGAACACAGCTTCGAGATCGAACAGCACGAAGAGCACCGCCACCACGTAATAGTGGATGTTGAAGGGAGCCCGGGCGTCGGCTTTCGGCACGACGCCACACTCATAAGGTTCAGCTTTGTTGGGGTTCTTGCTCTTTGGAGAAAGCAGGTGAGAGATGGCCACGAAAGCTATCGCCATAGCGGTGCCGATGGCGAACATGATCGCGAACTGGATGACGAGATCGACAGTCGGGTTTACCAAGCAAGCACCCCATCCTGACGCGCGCGGTTCTCCGATCGCGGCGCGTAGCCCACGCAAGACGCAGAACTGAAACCACCATACCAAAGCGATTCTTGGCCTGCAAATGGACATTCGGGCCCGTTGCCGCAATGCCCCGTGTGGGGCGCTGTCTGGCCGCCACCGGCTGCCGCATCAGCGGGCAGCGGCCGCTGCTTCAGCCGGACTGGGCTATACTGTGCAGGGCCGCGGAGCGCTCTGGAGGGTTCCCGCGTCAAAGGACAGCACAGTCACGCGGTCGATCCGCAGCGAGTAAGGCGGTCTTCTAAGCTGAGGGTTCGTGAGTAACGATCGGGACAGGACGATGCCCCTGATGGGGCATCTAGGTGAGTTACGCAAGCGCCTCACGTACATCGCGATTGTGGTCGTGGTATGCATCATCGTGCCTTCATCGAGAAGGACTGGGTCTTGGATTGTCCTGATGCGGCCTCTCAAGAATACGAGTTGGCAGGTCACGGAGCTGGCGGCGTTCGGTGCCACCGAGGGCTTCATGCAGGTATCAAGGTCTCCCTGTACGCCGGACTCATCGTCTGCTTTACCCTACATGCTCTACCAGTTCTGGGCCTTCATCATGCCCGCCCTCTACGAGAACGAGAAGCGGAGCGTGGTGCCCTACGTCGCTTTCACGACCGGCCTCTTCCTGGCGGGGATGGCCTTCGCCTACTTCATCGTGCTGCCGGTAGGGGCTGAGGTTCCTGGTCGGTTACGGTGGCGAGCTGTTCAACCAGCTGATGCAGGCTGAGCGATACATTAACTTCGTCTCCATGTTCTTGTTGGCCTTCGGGGTGGTCTTCGAATTGCCGCTTATTATGATGCTGCTGTCGTGGATCAGGCATCGTCGACTACATGAAGATGCGCAAGTTGCGCAAATACGCCATCCTGGTCATGGCGGTCATCGCCATGGTGCTTACTCCGAGCCAGGATCCGCTAAGCATGGCGCTGATGCTCATCCCGCTGCTACTGCTTTACGAGTTTGGCATCTGCTGTCGAGAATGGCACTGAAACGCCGCCAGAAGCGGGAAGCGCTGGAATTGGTCTCCGAACCATCGGAGATCGAGGGCTGACCCTACCCTGACCGTTTGCCTCGCCGCTCAGACGCCTTGCTTCGGCAAGGGTGATGGTGTTACCATCATACCTAATTAGGAAGGGAGGGGGTCTTGGAGCGCGGCCGCAGCCGCAGCGCCGATCGAGAGAACAGGGATTATCCCGACGATTTCTTGCGGCCTGTGACGACTCAGACCATCGCCGACCAGGTGGCGGACCAACTCCGTAGCCTCATCAACTCCGGACACTACAAGGCCGGCGACCGGATCCCCGCGGAACGCGACCTGGCGATACAACTGGGTGTCGGCCGTCCCGCCGTGCGTGAAGCACTGCGGGAGCTGAAGGCCCAGGGTCTGTTGGTGACCGGCAGGGGCGCTCAGGGGACGAGGGTGGCCAGCCTCCCGACTCCGGCGATTTCCGCGCCGCTGTCCCCGATGCTGGGACAGGGCGCGGAGCGGATCATCGAGTTGATGGAGATCCGCAGTGCGGTAGAGATCGAGGCGGCCAGCCTGGCCGCACGTCGGGCCACCATGGAAGACCTGCACAACCTCTCCGAACTGCTGACCGCTCCCGGCGAGATGGTATCCCCGGAGGACGACATCGCCTTTCACGCCGCTATCGCGGCGGCTACCCACAACACACTGTTCGAACGGGTCATTCAAGAGCCTGTCGATCTTCTCCACGACCACATGGCCGCCATACTCTCGGTCTTCTATAACGAGCCGGGCGGGGCGAGCACTCTCCAACAACAGCACGACGCCATCCGTCGCGCCATCCGTTCGGGAAACGAGCATCAAGCCCGCGAATCGATGCGGCACCACCTCGACTACGTGGCTCGCGGACTGGCCCAGTTGGTCGGCACCGGGCGGGTCATACGCCTGATCTTCATCGATCTGGACGGTACCTTGCTGTCGGGGCCGCGGCACATGTCCGAGCGGGTGAGACGCGCGATCACCGCGGTACGCGAGGCCGGGGTGGAAGTAGTGTTGGGCTCATCGCGGCCGCCCCGGGTCATGCGCCCCTTCCACCAGCGGCTCGGTCTCAGCGCTCCTCTCATAGCCTGCAACGGCGCGCTCTTATGGAACGTCCAGGCTGCCGCGGGACTCGCTCACGTCTCGGTCGAGCCCGAGTTGGCAGCAGAGATCGTGGCGTTGGGACGTGATCTGGGAGCCATAGCCAACATAGAGAGCGATGACGAGTGGTTCACCGACCGCCTCGGAGATCTGGTTCGTGAAGGGATCCTCAACTACGAAGTCTCGGAGCCGCATGGTATCGGCACCATCGACGAGATGCTCCGCGCAGGCGATCCCATCGACAAGGTGTTCCTCGATCTACGAGACCTCGAAGAGGATGCTGCGGCTACTGCCTCCCTGACCATCAAGCGGGTGTTCGGTGACCGGACCACCATATACGAGACGACGCCTGGCATGATCGACGTCACCGCCCGGGACGCCTCCAAAGCCGCAATGGCTCAGCAACTTGCCAGGCGCATGCAGATTCCGGCCGAACAGACGATGGCCATCGGAGACCACGATAGCGACACTGCCCTGCTGCGCTGGGCCGGCATGGGGGTGGCCATGGGTAACGCCACCCCGGCGGCCAAGGGCGCGGCCGACGTGATCACCTCGTCGAACCTTCGGGACGGCGTGGCCGAGGCTTTGGAGCAGTGGGTGCTGGGGCGAAGGGCGATGGGAGCCTCGGTGAGCGTCCCCAATCCGAGCTTGGTCGCCGACTGAGAAATCGGGTCCCGGCCTCGCTCGACCTGCGGCGGTCCGCCGGGGGGTCTACGTTCCCCTGAGCCCCAGGAACGCGCTAAGCGCGAGCACGATCAAGACGACGAGGCTGACGCCTGAGAAGACCCACAGTCGCCGTCGCGCGAAAGCTACCAGCAGGGCGATCACCCGTGCGGCCGGTGTGGCGAGGAGCACGAGCAGTCCCAGATCGAAGAAGCCCCCGGGTTCCAGGGCAGCCAGCGCTCCCGGCATCTCCATTATGGAACTGGCCGAGAGGGAAACGCCGGGTTTGACCACCGCGAGGACCACACCAACAAGGAAGAGTAGAACAGCCAGGCTGAGCCCCGCGAGAAGCACGCGCGACAAGCGGCTGGCCAGCCGGGGGTCGGAGTCGCTGGGGGCCCTCATCGGAAGCTGATCCCCACGGAGGCCAGGATCATCTGGATAGACAAGGCAAAGAGGACCACGGCCAAAATGGACGCCAGCACCGAGCTCCGCACGCGCAGCGCCAGCCGTGATCCCAGATAAGCGCCCGCCATGACCCCCAGCACGATCGGCACCGTCACCTCTGGGTCCATCATTCCGCGGGCGAAGTAAACGATCGCTCCAGCGCAGGCAGTGACGCCGAGCATCAGACTGCTCGTCGAGACGGCGGCTCGCATCGGCATGCCCATGCCCAGCCTCATGATCGGCACCGTCATGAAGCCGCCCCCGACGCCGAGCAGGCCAGACACGTTGCCCGCTATGAGCCCCGTGAACATCCCGAGCGGCAGACGCTTGACGCGGTAGCGGACCTCGCGCTGCAGGTTGCGGTCGAAGTAGGTAGCTCCCAGGCTGCCTAGGTCCGCGCCCTCGGCCGGATGAGAGGGCTGGGCCTTGCGGCTTAGCCCCATGTAGACCGAGACCACCACCATCACCGCTCCGAACACAGCGCTCAGGACCTCTTTGCCCAGAAGAGCGCCGACCAGGCCTCCGCTCAGGGCTCCCACGGTGAGCGCCGTCTCCATGGTCGCGCCCAGCCGAAGGTTGGTCAGCTCCTGGCGCACGTAGGTGATGGACCCGGTGGTGGAAGTGACGATGACCCCGGCCAGGCTGGCCGCGATGGCGTTGTGGATGGGCACATCCAGGAACAACGAGAGCACCGGGATGATGAAGATACCCCCACCCAAGCCGACCATGGACCCGAAGGCCCCGCCCACGAAGCCCACCAAGGCAAGGAGGATCACCTGCGTCATGCCCGGAAGGCTATCACAGCCCATCTACTTCGCGGGCAGGGGCCAGGCGCCGAGCCTCACGGCGCTGGAGCCCGGGCGACGGCTGGTGGCGCGACCGACCCGAGTGCAGTACCCTTCTGATACCGGGCATCTATCCGAGGACGGAGAACGGATGAACGTATGACTACGGGTATCCAGGGAAAGGTGGTTCTCGTCACCGGCGGGGCATCAGGTATCGGCAGAGCTACAGCGGTGGCCTTTGCCCGGGAGGGCGCCAAGGTAGTCGTCGTGACGGCGCGCAGCATCGCGGCAGCCGCTATGAGGGCAGTCATGGGAGTGCCCGATGACGTGGCCCGCGTGGTGATCTGGCTCTGTTCCGATGAAGCGTCTTTCGTCAACGGGAACGTGCTCTCGGTCGATGGCGGCCTGGACATCTCGTAGATCGGGGAGGAAACCGGTACATGAACGATTCCAAGCACGGCAAATGGATCGTAACCGAGCCGATGGCGGAAGAGCACGGTCACGAGGCGAAGGACGGACCTTACAGACCGGCGGTGATTCGCGTCGCCACGAACCAACCAGTGATCGGCCTGCCGATCCTGTGCCGACGGGGGTGAAGAGATGTACTGCAGTGTATGTGGGAAGGAAGTGCCTGCGGACGCCCGCTTCTGCCGCAACTGCGGCGCCAGGGCGCCCTCTGATGATGCTGCCACCGGCGCTGCCGCTACCAACCTAGGTCGCTCCGCCGAGGACATTGGGGGCGCCGCTTTTGCACAGCCGTCGTCTTCCGCCTCGGCCCCACAACCTTTCGCCCCGGTGCCTCCGCCCACCCGCCAACCTGCAGCCCCACCAGCAGCGGACCAACTCGCCCCGACGCTCATCATGCCGCGCCCCACGCTCCCAACTGAAGGAGGGTCCCGATCCGCACCGGGGGCGGGCAGCGGCTACGCCGGTCAGAGTGCCTACTCGAGCCAGGGCGGCTCTGCCGGGCAGGGCGGATACCCTGGCCAGGGCGGGTACGGAGCGTCCGGCGGGCCCAGCTACCCGGGCGGACCTGGAGCTTCGAGCGGGCCGGGATACCCGGGGGGGCCGGGATACCCAGGGGGGCCGATGGGCCCTGGTAGCCCGCCAGGCAAGAGCCGGCGTGGGTTGTGGATCGCCATCGCCATCCTGGCCGTTGTGGTGATCGCGGTGGCCGTAGCCGTGCCCCTCGTCCTCGCCCGAGGCGGGGACGAGACCGAATCGACCACCACGACTACGACCGAGGTAGCCTCCTCGACATCCACGTCCGCCAGCGACGACACGACCAGCACGACCGAGCCCGAAAGCTCCACGACCTCGTCGGCGACGAGCACGACCGCCGCCCCGGGAATCCCGGGCGATTCCGACGGAGAATGGGTGGAAATGGAGATACCCGACGCGCCGGCCTCCATCGTGGAGGTGGCTGTCTCGGATAACATCCTGCTCATGGCGACACGCGCCGGCGAAGCGACCCAGATCTATGGATACAACTTCATCACCGAAGATCTGATCGAGCTGCCGGTGGAAGCCACCGAGGCGGGCGGGATCGACATCGACGGATACACAGCAGTCTGGTGGGAAGGTGAGTACGATGAGGCCACCAACACCTACAGCGATCAGCACATCTACTCGCTCGAGATGCCGGACGGTGCCAAGGTCGAGGTCATGGGACAGGGCAAGAACGTCTATTATCCCCAGATCGCTGGTGCTTGGGTCACCTGGATAGAGGAGGGGCCCTGGGAGGCCAGCCCCGACGAATACTGGCAGGTCCCGATCTACGGCGCGATGGTGCCCGGCAGCGATGGGGCAGCGAACGAGCCCTTTTCTCTCGTGCCGTCCGCGATAGCCTCGATCATGGGCGACTCGACCTGGATCTACAGCCTGGGTGAGAGGTACCTAGCCTGGGAACAGGCCGCCCCGAACGGCGAGTTCCAGGCCGTGGGAACGTATATCCTCGATATCTCGGACCCGGCGGCAGAGCTGGGGGCCGAACCCGGACTCGTCGGCAGCGAGGCCTGGCGGCCTTCCATCGGCGGCGACACCCTCGTCTATTGGGATAACGGGCTCAAGGCCTTCGACCTCACTTCTACCGACACCTGGGATATCGACCCCGCCGGTGACTTCCCCACAGCCGCCCCCACGTTCGCAGTGTACTTCCGGCCGATCGATACGGGGGAGGGCAACACCTACGAGATCGTTGCCCGCGGTTTCAACGGGAACCACGAACAGGTGTTGGCCAGCCAAGCCGATCCCCCCTGGTTGTCGCCCTTCCTCGCTGCTTCCGGCTTGCACATAGCCTTCGTGGCCGACGGCAACATGCACGTCTTCGAGTGGAAAGGACCTTAGCCATGCGCGGATTCATCACCGATCCCCAGGCCTCCGGCGGACTGCGGCTTGCGGATGACCTGTCCGAGCCCGTGCCCACCGCGGGGGAAGTGCTGGTGGAGGTCCGTGCCTACTCCATCAACCGAGGGGAGTTGTTCCTGCTGCAGATGCGTCCCGACGGTTGGCGCCCGGGCCAAGACCTGGCCGGCGTGGTGCTGCGGGAGGCGCCCGATGGGAGTGGGCCTGCGGCGGGCACCCGAGTGGTCGGTCTGGTCGATTGGGAATGCTGGGCGGAGAGTGTGGCGGTGCCGTCGTCTCTAGCGGTGCCGCTACCTGATACGGTCTCGTTCCAAGAAGCGGCCTCCCTGCCCATAGCGGGGATAACCGCTCTTCGGGCCGTCCGGCTCGGCGGGTCCTTGCTCGGCCGCGAGGTGCTCGTCACCGGCGCGACAGGGGGGGTGGGACAGTTCGCCATTCAGTTGGCGATCGCGGGCGGAGCCCACGTCACAGCCCTCGTGACAGGCCCCGAGCGGGAGGTGGATGCTCGAGATCTGGGTGCCCACGAGGTGATCGCGTCGCTGGACGAAGCCGGCCTGGGCCCGTTCCACCTGGTTCTCGATGGGGTCGGCGGCCGGGTGCTAACCGACTCGGTGCACCGTCTCGCTCCCGGGGGAACGGCCGTCACCTACGGGACGCTGGGTGGCCCGGCGCCACTCGCCCTGATGGACTTCCCGCGCGGGGCCTCTTGCCAGATCGTGCCCCTCTATCACGCCTACCCCCTGGAGACACGCGGAGACGACCTGGCGGTCCTAGTGAGTCTCGTGGCCGACGGACGCCTCAGGCCACTCGTGGGAATGGTGGGCGACTGGACGGAGACCCGCGAGGTTCTCGAGGCCTTGCGGGAGCGACGGGTTCGGGGCAAGGCGGTGCTGATCCGCTCCTAGCCGCGATCGAGGCGAGCCGATACTTCAGGAAGGAAACGAGTGGACCCTGCTCGTATTCAATCCTCATGGGAGAGCGGACGCGCCGCGTTCGCATCGAACACTCCCTTCTCCAAAGGCGGAGCTGCCGGAAACGGCGGTCTTAGTCGGCAGACCGAACGACCAGTGGCGATGCCACCCATCACGGAGGGGACGCACATACGCGTCCCTTCTGTTCGTCCGGGACTAGATAGTAGTATGGGAGCTCGACGTTGGTTGAACCACCGTGGCCGGCGCTTGGACGCCACCTTGCAAAGCGAAGTCTGAGGGGGTTTTCCCGCATGGACATGACCGAAGTGATCGAGATCAGGGTCCCGCGGACGCTTTTCGGCGTGGGCGCCGTCGGCGGACTTGGGGATGTGGCCAGGAGCCTGGGCGCGACACGCGTCCTCCTGGTGACCGACCCAGGCCTGGTCAAGGCAGGGATCATTACTGCAGTGCAGGCCGCTCTGGACGCCGCCGGTCTGGAATCCGATCTCTTCGAGGAATGCGGGGCGGAAGCGCCCGCCAGCATCATCGAGAAGCTCCGGCGCAAAGCCCGGAGGGGCAATACGACCTGCTTGTGGGGGTCGGCGGAGGCAGTGTCATGGACACTACCAAAGCCGTTAGCCTGCTCGCAGCCAACGAAGGGGCGACGCTGCAGGATCTGATCGAGGGAAGGGCGCCCGCCAAGAGCCTGGCCAAGGTCCTCATCCCCACCACAGCCGGGACCGGCTCGGAATGGAGCACGGCGGCGGTGGTCACGACCGACGATGCGGATGACCGTACCTACACCTATCTGTCTCCCGCGAACTACCCCGACGCCGTGATCATCGACCCAGCGCTCAGCCGGTACCTACCGGCCAAGAATACCGCCGACACCGGGGTGGACGCGCTCACCCATGGCATAGAGGCTTACACGTGCATCAGGGCCAACGTCCTCTCCGACATGTACGCCTCCACAGCCATCCGGCTTGTATCCGCCAGCCTGGGGCCGGCAGTCGCCAAGGGCTCTCAGCGGATGGAAGACCGCTACCGGCTGGCAATAGGCGCGGCCATGGCCATGCAGGCCGGCACTCTCGCCGGGGTCGGCCTGGCGCACTTCATGAACCACGCTCTGGGCAAGAAGGCTCACATCTCCCACGGTTCGACCGTCGGCCTCATGCTGCCGTACGTCATGGAGTTCAACCTGATCTCGGATCCCGGCAGGTTCGCGGACATCGCCCGTTTCATGGGTGAGAACATCGACGGACTCTCCACTATGGACGCCGCTCGCAAGTCGGTGGCGGCGGTCCGCCGGCTCTTGACCGACCTGGGCATGCCTCAACGTCTATCCGACGTAGGCCTGACCGAAGCGGACGTCCCGCACCTGGTGGATGAGCTCGTGGCGCTTCAGGGCTTTCCCATCTCCTTCATGAATCCGCGCGAGGTCGGAGCCAAGGAGGCTCGAGAGATCTACACGCGAGCTCTCTAGCCGGTCGGCGGAGCTCCGCTCTGATCCGCAGCCTCGTCCTCGCAGACCTCCCGCGGCACCGTCGTGTCGGGGACGACTGACGGCGCGAACGCGGCCAAAGAGGTCACCTCCTGGACGCACGGTTGGGGAGCGCGGTTGACCACCAACCTGAAGATGTCGGGCCGGGAGTAGTGCCCCACCGGGTCGGCGAAGTTCTTCGCCCGAGCGATCTCGGCAAGATCGATCTCCGCAGTCACGATCGCTTCCTCGTCCTCACGAGGTGGACCGGCAAGGGTGGCTCCATCGGGACCGAAGATCTGGCTCGCTCCTCCCCCGATCTCGATGAGGTCCGCCCGCTCCGGTGTGTCCGCCAGCCGCTCGAGCATCTCCTTGCTGATCAGTGAGACGGCCATCAGCGCGAAACATCCACCCTCCAGGGCATAGTGGCGTGTCGCGCCCACGCTGGCCACGGCCCCCAGTGCGAACGCATACTTCCGATAGAGGCTGAAGGCCGGCCACGCGGCGACGTGTATCTGCTGCCCCAACGAGTACATGGCGTAGCGGGTGAGCGGCTGCAGATGCTCCCAGCAATTGAGGCCGCCGATCTTGCCTAGCGGCGTATCGAAGACTCTCAGATCGCTCCCGTCTCCCTCGCCCCACACGGAGCGCTCCACATGGGTGGGCTTCAGCTTACGATGACGGCCCATGATCCGGCCATCGGGATCGATGAAGAGCTGGGTGCAGTAGAGGCTGCTCCCTGCACGCTCGTCCATACCCATCACCACGTACATGCCGGCTTCCCTCGCCGCCCGGCAGAGCCGGTCGGTAGTCGGACTGGGTATCTCCACAGAGTTCGCATACAGCTCGGCGAAGAAGCTGTTGCCCCAAGCCGGGGTGCCAAGGAAGATCCACCAGGGGAACCCGGGAAGCCAGGCCTCCGGAAAGGCCATGAGTCGCACATCCTCGTCCGCCGCCTCCTCGATCAGACGGCATGCTTTGTCCGTCGTAGCCTCGCGGTCCAGCCACACGGGCGCCGCCTGCACGACCGCGGCCTTGAACTTGGGGAAGACGTCCATAACGCCACCTCCTGCGTGTCTCCTCTCATCAGGAGATCCTTGTCGTCGATCGATCCTTGTTAGCGGAGCGTTCTAGATCAGTCGGGATATCAGGGATGAGTGATCTCTTCGATGGTCTTCGGGGCGCGACCGGACAGAGTTTCGAACACCGGTGCGTTCTGAAGCCCGTTTCGGTAACAGAGGTCCAGCGGACCTCCTTCCTCCTGGCAATCGCGCACCATCTTCAGGAACTGGTTGGACACGCCGAACGACCCGTGGTCACGGACCCGCCGCACCTCATCGGTATGCACGGTGACCATGGCGAACGACTCGGGCGATTCCAGCTCCTCGAGGATCCGGCCCTCCGGGTCGCAGGCGGCCGAGTGACCCATGCCCTGCGGCGTAGCTTGGTTGACCGCCACAAGATAGCACTGGTTCTCGATGGCCCTGATCTGGGTTAGAGGGACCCGGTGGCGAAGGCCGCCGATGAAGATCCCCTGACAGGTGGGATTAAGGATGATCTCGGCCCCGTTGAAGGCCAGATTGCGCGCCACCTCGGGCACGGCGTGATCGGCGCAGATCATTATCCCTATCGTGCCCACCCCGGGGATCTCGTAGACGGGGAAATCGCTCCCACGCAGCGACGGGTCGAACGGGTACGGCACGAAGACTTTGCTGTACCGAAGCACTATCTCGCCTGACGGCGAGATAAGCAGGGACGTGTTGTAGGTACCGTCCACGCCTGCGCGCTTCTCGATGATCGACCCCGGGCAGATCCATTTGCCTAGCTCGGTTGCTTTGGCGCAGAAGTAGTCGCTGGTAGGACCCGGGATGGTCTCCGCCAGGCTGGTCCAGTGAGCCGGGTCGAAGCCGCAGATGATGGTCTCGGGAAGGACGAAGAGGTCGACCACTGGGTCGATGCTGAGGACGGTGTCGAGGTACCGGTCGATCTTCGCCTTCTCGCCGGCCTTGCGGGCCTCGAGATCCAGGTTGTCGAGATCGGTGGACAACTGCACCATCGCCACGTTGAAGAAACGCGCCATTCCATCTCCTCCTAGGGACGCGGTGCCGCGGTCACGGAGCCGGGCGCCGCTCGGTCATCGTTCCTAAAGCAAAGCCCTGTTGTTTCGACTGGGCCGGGTCGGCAGTCCTATTCCGGCACTACCGCTACGACGCTCATCTCAAATTTCAGGCGGGGATCGGTAGCGAGACGGACCACCTCCACGGTACAGCTCGACGGACGATGGTCACCGAAGTACTCTCCGAACACTCGGTTGATGGCGTCCTGGTTCTCGGCGATGTCGC
The DNA here is from genome assembly GCA_963713545.1 of uncultured Actinomycetes bacterium. Taxonomy (GTDB): domain Bacteria; phylum Actinomycetota; class Thermoleophilia; order RBG-16-64-13; family RBG-16-64-13; genus CAVPLM01. The sequence goes on from CAVQME010000001.1 coordinate 354,025, forward strand.
GGATGAACCGGGTGACGAACACCACATCCTGGAGAGTGCCGCCGGCCGCGGCCAGGATCTGCTTGAGTTGCTCAAGGGTCATGCGAGCCTGCTCGGAAGGGTCTTCGGGAAGATGATCGAACTCCTCGGGCCGATGCGGATGGTGGTGATAGGTCGGTGCTGCCATGGCCGCAGTGAAAAGCAGCCTTCCCCCGGTGACCTTGATCGCCGGCGCGTACGGCAGGTTGAAACTGGGGTCGTTCTCGGCTGTGTGGATCACTTCGAGACGCGGGTTGTTGTTGGTGCTCACTGACACTCCTCCGATATCGAGGTGGGTGAAGGCCATGCGCCAAGCATGGTACCTCTGCCACGCTAGGCCACTGCCACTGAACTGTCAATGGCCGCACAGGAGGGAGGAGCCCAGTGGCCCTGAGCTGCACCCGGCCTTGCTGCGCCTAGGCGGCTTGACTTCAGGACCGGACAGCCCCGCCGCGTGGCATCATCCCGCGCCGGCCGATCGACGCGCCGGCGGGCAAGGAGGCCATGGGATGAGAGAGCCCCCGGCGCTTGCGCCGGGGGCTCGTCTTGTTCTTCCAACACCTAACGGGTATGCCGAACGGACTAGGCGATGGGCAGCTCTTTCACTGGCACCATCTCGGTGATGTACGGAGCAGCCGCGCCGCTGACCACGACCTGTTCGAACTTCCACGTACCGCCAAGCATCAGCCACTGGGCTCCTCCCAAGCCATGATCGAAGACGTTTTTCGTCTTGTGGCCGGGACCAGGGGTGAAGTCGGAGTTCCCCGGGCCTAATGGGGTAACCAGCGGAGCAGTGAAGTCGATCGGGCCGACGATGGTATCGAGCTTTATCTTCTCGACCGCGCTGAGGATGGAGTCCTTGCTTGTGGGATCAGGGGCGTTCTGGAGAGCCCAGAGAGCCATCTCACCGACAACGTAGTGGAGCAATGGAGCCGTCTGCTGCTGGCCGGTCGTGCTCTCGAAGTGCTCAGCCAGCTCCATGCAGGTCTCCCCGCTGAGAGACGACTTGAACGGATAGCTCGGGTGCCACCACAGCTCGGTCAACTGTCCGTTGCCGATGTCACCGACCGCGTCGACCGACTGCGGGAACAGCAGGGCTTTGCCCACAAGGGATACTTTGGGCTGGAATCCTTGTTGAATGGACTGTTTCCAGAAGTTGGTGAAGTCGGGCGGGATCATGACCCCGGTGACTATCTCTACGCCTTCGCTCTTGAACAGGCTGATGATGCTGCTGTAGTCCTCGGTGCCGTTCTGATAGGCACCGCCATCCACCGGTTTGTAGCCGTTCTTCTCCAAGAAACCGGGGTAGACCTCACGATAGTAGTTACCGTCGGCGTCGTTCGGCAGCATGTAGCCGACGGTCTTGCTCGTGGAGATCTGGTCATAGCATTTCACGTTCACTTCCATCCAGTCTTCCCCACCGAAGAAGACGTGGTAGGACCACTTGTAGCCGGTCGAGAAAGCGTCGCCCAGGTACGTCTGCCAGGGACAGTCGGTGGAGACGCAAGGTGTCGAGTTGGCTTCACACTGGTCGACCGTCGGTTTCACCGTGTCGGGTGTAGAAGCCACCATCATCAGGTCGATGCCGGTGTTGTTGATGAGGTCACCCGCCACCTGCGCTGCCCGGTTGGAGTCAGACTGACTGTCCTGGATGGTTATGGAGATGGGGTGTTTCATCCCATCGCCGAGGACCATGCCTTCACCGATGGCCTCTTTCCAGCGATCGACGCAATAGGTGTCGGGAACACCGAAGGAGGCCAGCGGCCCGGTCAGAGGGGCCACGAACCCCAACTTGATCTCCCTGCCGACCTCGGGTTCGGCCGACACCGACGTGGTGGTGGCGCCCGCAGTGGTTGTGGTCGCGCCCGCCGTGGTTGTGGTCGCGCCCGCAGTGGTTGTCGTGGTCTCTTCTTCCTCGCCGCAGGCAGCCAGCAGGCCGCCGAGACCTGCCCCCATGCCTACCGCTGCGCCGGCGACACCGGCGATCTTAAGGAACTCGCGACGGCTTAGTGTTTCACTCATGTGTCAACCCCCTGAAAGCACGTAAGATTTGGTGTCTGAAGACCGAGCACCCCGGCGATGGACCCGCCGGAATTGCGCGCACCCTCGCGTGGCCGATAAGCTTCACCCCCTCCCGGCACGTTGATTCGTTCTAATGGTACACCACGCGCAATCGGGTCGCCTGGACTCCGCTCGCAATTCTGCACGTGGGTCATCGATTCCGCCTGATGAGATTAGACTTTCGGTCGCTGGTATGTCAATGGAAGCCGTCGGCGGAGTATGAGCCCCAGGTCCAGTCTTTCACCAAAGGCATGTCGTCGCCGTATTCCTGAATGTATTCTCGATGATCCACGTGGATGTCCCTCACCATCTGCCGTAGATGGGCGGCCCGCTGTCCCAGCCCGGGCACGCGATCGACGACGTCGCGCACCAGACTGAAGCGGTCGAGCTCATTGAGGACGGTCATGTCGAACGGCGTGGTGGTGCTGCCTTCCTCCTTGTAACCGCGCACGTGCAGATTGCGGTGATTCGTCCGCCGGTAGCTCAGCCGGTGGATCAGCCATGGATACCCGTGATACGCGAAGATGACCGGGCGGTCGACCGTGAACAAGCTGTCGAACTCCCGGTCGGAGAGACCGTTGGGGTGCTCGTTCTGGGGCTGCAGGGTCATGAGGTCCACGACGTTCACCACCCTGATCTTGAGATCGGGCAGGTGCTTGCGTAGGAGATCGACAGCGGCCAGCGTTTCCATGGTGGGAACGTCGCCGGCGCACGCCATCACCACATCGGGGTCGGCCCCCTCGTCGTTGCTGGCCCAACTCCAGATCCCCACTCCCTCGGTGCAGTGCCGGATGGCCGAAGCCATGTCCAGCCACTGCGGCTCCGGCTGTTTCCCCGAGACGATCACGTTCACCACGTCACGACTGCGCAGGCACTTGTCGGTTACGTAGAGCAGGCAGTTGGCGTCAGGAGGCAGGTACACCCTGACCACGGAAGGCTTCTTGGTCAGCACGTGATCGATGAACCCCGGGTCCTGATGGGAGAAGCCGTTGTGGTCTTGGCGCCAGACATGCGACGTCAGCAGGTAGTTGAGCGAAGCGATGGGCCGTCTCCAGGGGATCTCCTGGCTCACGTCCAGCCACTTCGCGTGCTGATTGAACATGGAGTCGACGATGTGGATGAAAGCCTCGTAGCAGGAAAACAGGCCGTGACGGCCGGTCAGGAGATATCCCTCGAGCCAGCCCTGGATGGTGTGCTCGCTCAAGATCTCCATGACCCGGCCGTCCGGGGCCAGACGGTCGTCCCCGGGGATGATAGTCGCGTTCCAGGTGCGGGGCGTGACCTCCAGCACCGCGTCCAGCCGGTTGGACGCGGTCTCGTCGGGGCCGAAGAGCCGGAAATCCTTGGTGTCGAGATTGAGCCGCATGGTCTCGGCAAGAAACTCGCCCATGACCTTGGTCGACTGGCCGGTAACCGCCCCCGGCGAAGGCACGTCGATCTGGAAGTCGCGGAAGTCGGGAAGTTCCAGGTCGCGGAGGAGGAGGCCCCCGTTGGCATGAGGGTTGTCACCCATGCGCCGGTTACCCTTGGGCGCCAGCTCCGCGAGCTCGGGGCGGAAGGCGCCGCTCCCGTCGAAGAGCTCCTCAGGCTTGTAGCTCTGCATCCATTCCTCGAGAAGCTTGATGTGCTCGGTGGTCATCTCCGAGAACGGGACCTGATGCGAGCGGAAGGTCCCCTCCGTCTGCTTTCCGTCCACGACCTTCGGTCCGGTCCAACCCTTGGGCGTGACCAGAACGATCGCCGGCCACTGGGGGCGCTCCACGATGCCCTCCACCCTTGCCCTGTCCTGGTAGATCTTGATCTCGTCCAGCGCTCGATCGAGCGTCGCGGCCATGAGCTGGTGCATGCGGGCGGGGTCGTCCCCCTCGACGAAGTAGGGCTTGTGGCCACAGCCGCGCAGGTAGTCCGCGAGTTCGTCCCTGCCGATGCGGGCGAAGACGGTGGGGTTGGCTATCTTGTATCCGTTGAGGTGGAGTATCGGTAGCACCGCTCCGTCGGTGGCCGGGTTCAGGAACTTGTTCGATTGCCAGGAGGCGGCCAGCGCCCCGGTCTCCGCTTCCCCGTCGCCTATGACGCAGCAGGCGATCAGATCCGGGTTGTCGAAGACGGCCCCGTAGGCATGCGAGAGCGCGTACCCCAGCTCCCCACCCTCGTGGATGGATCCCGGCGTCTCGGCGGCCACGTGGCTGGGGATGCCTCCTGGGAAAGAGAACTGTTTGAAAAGCCGGCGGATCCCTGTCTCGTTCTGCGGGATGTGGGCATAGTACTCGCTGTAGGTGCCCTCCAGGAAGACGTTAGCCACCATGGCCGGGCCCCCATGGCCTGGTCCGCAGATATAGATGACCTTGAGATCGCGGGCCCTTATGACCCGGTTGAGGTGGACGTAGATCAGGTTGAGGCCGGGACAGGTCCCCCAGTGGCCCAGGAGACGGGCCTTGATGTCCTCGGGACGAAGGGGCCGCCGCAGGAGAGGGTTGTCCCGCAGATAGATCTGGCCCACGGAAAGGTAGTTGGCCGCGCGCCAGTAGGCGTTCATGCGCTCCAAAGTAGCGGCGTCGAGCGGCGCCCGTTGCTCGAGGGGCATCTCTTCTGGAAGCGGCGACGGGCTTTTGCGAGGCGCTTCAGTGCTCACGATCTTCCTCCTTCAGACGGGTCGGCGCCCGCGTCAGCGGCGCCGCCGAACACGAGCGAATAGGTGTGACGGGCGATCATCACGTCTTCGTTGGTGGGAACGACCTTGACCGTGCAACCGCCGGTGAGGGCACTGATGGTCTCGGCGTGGAGCTCGTTCGCGGCCGGGTCGAGTTCGATACCCAGGAACCCGAGTCCCTCGCAGATGAGAGCGCGCACCAGCGCGGCCTTCTCACCTATGCCGCCGGTGAACACGAGGAGATCGAGGCCTCCCAGTACCGCTGCGAGCGACCCGATGGTCTTGCGCGCCTGGTAGCAGTACATCTCGACCGCCTGGGCTGCAGCCTCGTGACCCTGTGAGCGGAGCTCGACCAAGACCTTCATGTCCTCAGTCATCCCGGACACCCCTTTCAGACCACTCTCCTTGTCGAGCAGATGCTCGAGGGCCTTGTCGTCGTAGCCGTGCTCGCGGACCAGATAGAGCGGAACGCCCGGATCCATATCGCCAGTGCGTGTCCCCATCATGAAGCCGCCGAGCGGGGTCATCCCCATGGTGGTCTCCATCGGCCTGGCGTCCAGGCAGGCTGCCATGCTCGCCCCGTTGCCCAGATGTGCGATCACCACCCGGCCCCCGGCCTGGCCGCCGAGCACCCCGAGAACGTACTCGTATGAGAGCCCGTGAAAGCCGTACTTGTGGATCCCTTGGTCGAAGAAACGCCGGGGCAACGGCAGCCGACGGGCGATCTCCGGCATGCTCGCGTGAAAAGCGGTGTCGAAACACGCAACCTGGGGCAACCCGGGGCGCTGAACCTCAAGTGCCTCGATCACGCGCAGGCTGGCCGGCATGTGCAGAGGCGCCCAGGCTGTGTGCCCTCGCAGGTCCTCGATGAGAGTCTGCGTGAGGATCTCGGGAGCGAAGTGGTTCGGTCCTCCGTGGACGACCCGATGTCCGATCGCCTCGATCGAGGGCAGGGCTCTGAGAGAGAGCATGGCGAGCGCCTGCTCGATGGCGTACTCGTGCCTAACATCGTGTAGATCGCGTTCGGCGAAAGGCTCTCCTCTACCGTCGACGAACCACAGGCGGCCTTCACTCTGCCCGATGCCTTCGACGGCGCCCCGCGCCATCAGCTCCTCGGACAGACCCAAGCGGTAAGGGCTGCCTCCAGTGGCGGCGCCGCCCCCGGTGACGACGCCGCCTGCCGGGCGCGGGCCGCCGGCCGCACCCGCGCCCATCTCGTAGACGTGGAACTTGAGCGAGGACGAACCGCTGTTGATGCACATGACAGTCTGGGTCTCAGTCACCGCGTCCCCCGCTCCTGGTCGTCACCAGCCCTGATCGCCGCCCGTGCCGGACGTGGCCCCGGCAACCCGAGCTCTGGGTGGCCGTCACCGCTCCTGATCGCCAGCGGAGCTCATCCAACCCGTGTGAGCTCCCCCCAGCGAAAGCAGTCGATCGTGTGATCGTTCACCATCCCGGTCGCCTGCATATGAGCGTACATGATGGTGGGCCCCACGAAGCGGAAGGCCCGGCGCCTCAGGTCGGCACTCAGCCGCTCGGCCTCCGCCGTCCTTACGGGGATCTCCGCGACGGTCTGCCACCTGTTTTGTATGGTCTCACCGCCGACGAATCCCCAAACGTACGCGTCGAAACTGCCGAATTCGTCCTGCACCTCCAAGAACCGGCGGGCGTTCTCGACGGCCGACTCCACTTTCAGCCGGTTGCGCACTATCCCTGGGTCGGCCAGCAATCGCTCGACATCGGCCGGTTCGAAGCCGGCCACGACAGCAGGGTCGAAGCCGGCGAACGCCCGGCGGTAGCTTTCCCGCTTCTTGAGGATGGTCAACCAGCTGAGACCGGCCTGCGCTCCCTCCAGCACCAGGAATTCGAAGAGCAGTCCGTCATCATGGACCGGCACTCCCCACTCGCGGTCGTGGTAGGCGATGTAGAGGGGTTCGTCCCCCACCCAGGCGCAGCGTGTCAGCAAGCCGACTCCCTCTTGATCGCGTCCACCAGACCGTAGGCATGGAAGTATCTTCTCCAATGCCCCGAATGTAGCATAACGACCAGGCTGTCCCTAAGAATGCCGATGCCCGGGTGGTCGCTTCGAGCCCCCTGGGCCTCACCTGGAATCTGCCAAATAGCGCGGGAGATCGCGGTGCCGGGACACCGCGCGACGCGTAATGGCCGACCCGAGCAGGAGTCTCGACCTCAGATGGAACAGCCGACGAGGGCGCCCTCGAGGATAGCGTCGACTATCCGGCCGGGCTCCCTGCAGTTCCCGATCGTGTGAGTCTCGCTCACCAGGCCACCTAGCTCCTCGGTCATGCGTGTGTTCGGGCCCCAGTCCTGGGTGGTCATCACGTTCCTGCCGGTCTATCCCGCTCCTGCCCCTACCGCCGCAGAGTCTCGTCAACGAGCCGTACGCCCGCCTTGAGTTGCTCCGCCGAGCATTCGAGCGCCGCCCGCTCGTCCGGTGCGAGGTCCCATTCCAGGATCTCTTGTATCCCTGTCTTGCCCAGCCTGATCGGAACGCCCATGCTCAGTCCCTGCTGGCCGTATTCGCCCTCCAAGACCGCGGAACCGGCAAGGATGTCTCCCGTGTCGTTGACGATGGCTCTCGTCAGCGCGGCCAGCCCGACGGCGCACGTCCAGCCCGAGGTCCGCCCGGCCTTCAGCCCCTCGAACCGCTCGAAGAACCTGGGGTGCTCGTCCCGTATCGCCTGCTTTTCCGCCTCGGTGAACGAGGCAGGCCGACCATCGATGCGCACCGAGCTGAAGAGCGGCACCTGCGTAAAACCGTGCTCGCCGATCGCAAGAGCCTCGACCCGGCTGGTCTCGACCCCCTTCACCCGAGCCACGAACTGACGGAACCGCAGTGTGTCGTTGAGCGAGTAGCCGATGAGCTGCCGGCGGTCGAAACCGCCGGTCAGCCAGGTGGCGTAGTTGAGGGCATCCACCGGATTGGCGGCCGTGATGACGACTGCGTTCGGGCAATGCCGCCGAAGCTGAAGAGCGGTGTCCCGAGCCAAGTGGACATTCTTGATGAGCATCTCACTGCGGTCGGCGGTGATGTCCTGGTGCAGCCCTGCGGCATTGATCACCACGTCCGTGCCAGCGGTGTCGTCGTACCCGCCGGATTTCACTTTGACGTTCAGCGCAGCCACTGCAGTGCTGAGGTCCATAGCATGGTGCTCGGCGACGTTCTCGCGCACGTCGATCAGCACGATCTCTTCGGCCAGCCCCGAGGCGGCTATGTGGAACGCAGCCGACATTCCCACCCAACCCGCGGCGCCAATGATAGTGATCTTCATTGCCCGACCCCTCACTTGCTCGTGTCTGAACGGACTCCTTGTTCCATGACCGACGGCGCCTCACCAGAGAACTGCGTGGGCCGGGCTACGCGGAGCCAGCCCGAGTTGCACCTCGAAGGCGGCCCCGCAAGGGGGCGCCTGTCAGGCCCTTGGTTCCAACCCTGCCTGCTTCTCCAGGTCCAGGATCACCGCGGAGTAGTCCTTCCATTCCAAGCCGGCCTGCAGGCTTCGTTCGTAGAGCTCCCGGACATACGTGGTCGCCGGCATCTCCACTCCCACGCCCTGCGCCGCGATGAGCGCCAGGTCGACGTCCTTGACGATGTTGTGCATGCTCATGGCCGGGTGATCGTAGTCGCGTTCGAGCAACAGAGGGATCTTGGTCTTGACCACGCCCGAGCCGACCGCGCTGTTACCCAACACCTCGAGCATCAGGCCCCAGTCGAGCCCGGCCTTCTCTCCCATTACAAGTCCCTCGGCCCACACCTGCATGGTGCCGGCAATCATCATCTGATGGATGAGCTTCAGATAGCGGGAGTGCTCTCCCGGACCGACGTAGTACCTCGTTTCGCCCAACACGGCGAGAACCGGGTCGGCCGTCTCGAACACGGCCCGGTCGCCGGAAGCGAGGATGGTCAGCTTCCCGGCTTCGGCCACCACCATGGTGCCGCTCACCGGAGCCCGCAAGAACCCGACGCCGCGGGATTCGAGCTCGACGGCGATCTCAGCCGACTCGGCCGGAGCGATGGTGGCGAAATCGACGAACAGTCCGGGTAGCGGATCAGCCTCGAGCACGCCGCCCGGTCCCAGGAGGACGCTCTTGAGGGCCGGGCCGTCGGTGAGGTTGCTGAGGACCATATCCTTGCCGGCCGCCGCTTCGGCGGGCGAAGCCGCGACGGCGGCGCCCTTCTCTGCGAGAGGGATCGTCTTCTCGGGCGTGCGGTTCCAGACCGTGACCTCGTGACCTGCAGCCAGGAGGCGGGCCGACATACGCGAGCCCATGACACCCATGCCGAGAAAACCTATGCGAGTCACCGATCCACCTCCAACTCAGCCGTGGCGCAGCTCCGCCGCTCCGTGCCCCATCAGCCGCCGAGCGCGGCCAGCACCTCCGCCGTCTTGCGTACCCGTCCGATGCGCGGGAAGACCGTGCTCATGACGAAGGCGTGCTCTTTGTCGGACCGGGCTGCGATGGCGTCCTCCACCAGAACCTGATTGTATCCTCGCTCGTATGCTTCGCGGGCCGTCGACTCGATGGCGATGTTGGCCGAGATGCCTGAGACCACGAGGGTGTCCACTCCTCGCCGGCGGAGTTGCAGATCCAACTCGGTGCCGTAGAAGGCGCCCCACTGCCGCTTGGTGATCACGCAGTCCCCAGGCTCTGGACCCAACTCCGGAGCGAGCTCGGCCCAGTCGGGCGGTCGCTCCGCCGGCGAGAGCGCCGGCAGGTCGGATAGCGGATGCAGCGCATCGCCCCCATCAGGGGAAGGCGTCACCCGCACCAGTACCACGAAGATGCCCGCAGCGCGCGCGGCCCGGCATAGGGCCGCCGCGCGCTCCACCACCTCGGCCGCGGAGTAGGGCGCGGCCGGCAACGCGAGGATCCCTCGCTGCAGGTCGATGACTATCAGCGCAGTCCTGGCCGGATCCAACGTCAGTTCCACGGAAGCCTCCAAAACATCGAGCAGCACTGTCGCACATAGACTCTCACGAAGGCTGCGCGCTCACGAGGTCTTCGCCTTCACGAGCGGCACGTAGGTACCGGCCGAGTTCATGCTGTACTTGTACGCGAGATCGCCAAGGAGGGAGGCGATCCCGGCGACGAGCAATCCTGGCGCACCGATGGACGCCGGATAGCTGGCTATGGCCAGCGCCACGGGGATGATGATACCCAGCACCAGCACCCCTCCGAAGAAGATCCAGGCGAGCCGGCCGTGGGCCAGGGTCCCGAGGGAATGCCGGACGGTGCTGTCACTGCTGCCCATGGACAACTCGAGGAGGAAGAGGAAGATCGCGGCCGCCGTGGCTGCGAGCCACCAGGTTTGAGCAGTCGTGCTCTCCGTATCCGGCGACACAAAGGCAAGGCTTACGAAGGCCAGGGCGGCACCCCCGCGCAACCCGATGGCGATGTAGGTGACCGGTAGCAGGGGCGAGTTCCACAGAGGGACCGCCCGAGAAGTCGCGTAGACGAAGCCCTTGTAGAGGAAGATCCCCGCCATCCCGATCAGCGATAGCACCAGCATCACGATCGAGAAGGCCCCGCTGGTGCTCCAGGCCCCGTAGGTCCCGGCGAGATAGAGCGCGGCGGTCGGGACGAACACCAGCATGGACCACAGACCCCGGCTGATCCACGAGCTTTGCGGCCGCCGCATCATCTTCCAGGCCCGCTCCGGATGGCCCAAGAAGGCCAAGTGGACGATGCCCCCAACTACCACAAAGGCGAGACCCAGAGTCAGCGTGAGCCGCAGGTCGAGCAGGAGCCCCAGCAGCCATGCGCCGGCGCCGGCGCCTGAGAGGAAGTGGGCGAGGACCAAAGCGAAGGCCCGGCCCTCGGCCCAGACCCTCTCTGGCCGGTAGACGGCCTCGAGATCCGAATAGATGGTAAGTGTCGATTGGCTCATCGAGACTCCTTGGCCGGTCTTTCGGCGGGCAGGTAGTACACCGAAGGATCGTTACCCTGCTCCGGCAGCAACTGGAACCCGGCGTCGCGCTTGATCAGCATGCTCACATCGCTCTCCGGATCGTCCAGATCGCCAAAGATACGGGCTACCGCGGGACAGTTCGCCACGCAGGCCGGTTCCTGCCCCCGTGCCAGGCGCTCGGTGCAGAAATCGCACTTCTCCACCGTGCCTTCGTTGTGTTCCGCGTAGCCCACCTGCTCGTAGGGCGTCAGACCCTGGCCCGGGTAGTACTCCCGGATCCGGTCGAGATAGTACCGGGCGTGGTAGGGGCAAGCCGTCATGCAGGCTTTGCAGCCCACGCACTTTTCCGCGTCGATGATGACGATGCCGTCCTCATCGCGCTTGTGCGTGGCTCCCGTGGGACAGACTTCCACGCAACTCGGTTCGTCGCAGTGATTGCAGAGCATGGGAAGGTACACCTGGCGGGCGTTCGGATACTCGCCCTGTTCCACCCGAAAGGCCCAGGCATACAGTACGCCGGGCGGCGTGGCGTTCTCCGATTTACACGCCACCTGGCACGCATAGCAGCTGATGCACCGTTTAAGGTCTATGACCATTCCGTATCTCATGAGAGCACTCATCTCCTTTCCAAGAGGCAGGCGTGGAGAGCCTTACTGTTAGGGCCCTGCCACCTTCGTCACCTTGACCTTCACACACAGATCGAGGTTCAAGGAGAGGGTGTCCATGTGGTCGAAATCCTGTTTGAGCAGACGGTTAAAGTTGACTCCCTTGCCGGGCTTGCTCGCCAGAGGGAGCCCTTTGGCCCAGTGCCCTCCGTGGCCGGACATCGCCACCACCGCCGGATGGACGGCCTGGGTGACACGAGCCCGTCCCCGTACCGTCTTGCCGTTGGCAGCGGACTCGAGTTCGACCCAATCGCCGTCCTTGATCCCCTTCTTGGCTGCGGTGTCGGTGTTGATGTTGATTGCGCTCGCATAGGTGTCGATGGCCGCGACTTCGTCGAGCCAGGCGTTGTCGCCCGTCATCGTGAACGACTCGAAGGGTACCCGGAAGTAGATGGCAGTGAGATCGAACTCCGGCCTTGACTCCGTATGCGAACTGCAGGGCCGCCAATCCGGGTAGGGCTGGTAGTCCTCAAGGTCCAACTCCGAGAAGAGACCGGTCTCCCGCTGGATGTCTTCGAGTGTCTCCCGGAAAGTGAGGAAATGCTCGAAGTAGATGGGGATCCTCGTGTCCACGAATGAATGCCAGTAGACTTCCTCAGCCTTCTTGGGCCAGGCGAGGATGCCGTGCGCCTTCATCCACTCCAGGTCGAACTGGTCTCCGAACCACGACTTGTAGCGCCGGTCTACCAGGTCCTCCAACGCATACTTCTTGTCCGACTCGAGCAAATGTGGCTCGCGGAACGCGAAAGACACATTGATGATCGCGTTGATGTCCGGCGTGAGGCCTACTCCCTCGGCCAGTTCCAGGATGACGCTGCTCGCCGAGCGGCGCTCGGCGATGGGCCCGATGACCGGCTGGCGCAAGGGGTACGACCAGTAGTCGGTGGCACAGCCATTGGCCATCCAGTCGGCGTTGATGTCAAGCCGTTCCAGGTAGCTGGTATCCGGAAGCACGATGTCCGAGAGCTCTGCCGACTCATCCAGGAAGATGTTGAAGTTGACCGTGAACACGTCCTTGAAGAAACCCTCGATCTTCTCGGGATCCGAGAGGCTCATGGCGAAGTTGGTGGCCACCATCAGATGGATGGCCGGCTTGTAGTCGATGCCGTACTTCTCCGGCTCCTGAGCGACCAGCGGCAGCATGGGGGTGTTGCCGTGAGATGGAGGGATGAGCTGAGCCAGACCGAGATCGAACGGCTTCTTGGGATATACGGGAGGCCACGGCTGGGACGGCGGGACCACCCACCTGCCGGTGACCAGCAGCCCGTCCGGTCCGTCCGACGGCGACCACTTGGGAAAGCCAGTCTCCGGGTGGCCTACCGAGCGCGCGTTGATGCCAACGTAGCTTCCGGGAACCGAACGCACTCCCACCGCCGCGCTCAGAAGCTCCAGAGCCGTCGAGGTCAGGGCAGAATGGCGATGGGCCTGCGGTCCCTTGAAGTAGGCCAGCGCCACCGGCCGGTAAGGTAGCTCGTGCCCTTCGACGGTGATAGTGTCACCGATGCGGGCTTCTTCTCCGAACTCGCGCGCGAGTCTGCGGATGGCGCCAGCCGGCACGTCGCTGATCTCGGCTGCCATCTCGGGTGTGTACTTCTTCACATGCTCCTTGATGACCGTGAACGCGCTCCGCACACGCTCCCCGTCGATCGTCTCGTCCACCTCGAGGGCTACATGCTGGAAGGACGCGTCGTATGCCTTGGCGCGACCCTCCACCGAGTCCCACATCTGCGGCTGGCCATCTGCATCCCTGAAGTAATGGCCGTCCTCCTTCACTAAATAGGGACCGTTAGTCTCGTGCTCAAGGTAGTGAGCGTCGTAGACGCCGTACTCATTGAGGAGCAGGTTGACCATGGCCAGAGCCACCGCCGCATCCGTTCCAGGGATGATGGGGACCCACTCGTCCGCGCTCTGCGCGGGCATGCCCATCCAGGGGTCCAGCACGACATGCTTCATGCCGCGAGCCCGTGCCTCGGCCATCTTGCGAACCGTGGTGTTGACCCCGTAGTAGGCCCCGGTACCGACCGGGACTCCGAAATTGAGGAAGTAGTTGCAGTAGTTATAATCGGGCTGCGACACCCAAGAAGCGTGGGTCAGCCCCCCGATGAAGTGTTTGCCGCTCGCGCAGTGGTTCCCGGCGCCCCCCACGAAGATATTCGGTGTGCCGTAGGCCACCGCGAAGGCTTCGAGCATGTACGATTGCGGTCCGCCATTGACTCCGAAGCTTGCGACCAACTTGCGAGGGTCGTCCTCCCGCACCTCCCGAAGCTTCGCCGCGATGGTCTCGAGCGCCTCCTCCCAGCTTATCCGCTCCCATTTGGGATCGATACCCCGCCCCTTCTCGGGGTTGGTCCGCTTGAGAGGGTAGTTCAGGCGATTGGGGTCGTAGAGGATGTTGATGCCGCTCAAGCCGCGGGCGCAGATGCGCCCCTGGGTAAGGGGGTCATCCGGGTTGCCCTCGATCTTGGTGATCACCCCGTCGACACGGTGCGCTTTGATCGGGCAGAACGAGAAGCAACTGGCGCACACCGTGGGGATCCATACATCTTCCTTGACTCTTTCAGCTTCCATGCGACCTCCTCCGTGTGGCCGGTTTGACGAAGCACTTACAGCGGTGCTCCGGGGCTGCGAGGCCCCCGGAGCACCGAGAGAGCGCGCTAGCCACCGCCCGCCGCCGCGAAGACGATGATCCGTACCGCCTTCTCTTCACCGGCCGGCAAAGGCCGGCTCAGATCGTCGACCGGCTTGCCGCCGCAATACACCTTGACGTGGCTCAGCAGGCCCCGACTCCCGAACAGCCGTTCTCGAAAAGCCGGACCGTACCGTTCCGCCAACTCCTCCAGGACGTCCCCGAACGTGAGGCCCTCCCGGTCGGGCAGTCGGACCTCGAGGTTCGCATCCCGTACGAGGTCACGGACCACGCCATAGAGTTCGATCTTGACGACTACCTCCTGCATCCGTCCACGATACCGCTTATGGCAGCGGCTCTAGCGGTCGTTGGACATCGGTCTGCGAAGCCATCTTAATGGTGAAGACCTTCATGTCGACCTCGGTCTCCCCTCCTGCGCTCGGTCAGCCGTGGATAGCGAACGCTAAGTTAGTGTCCGCTATCCCTTATAGAACATGAGGGATGCCCGTGTCAACAGTGCGGGGTCTGACAGAAAGACGGGGAACGCGAAAGGACCCGAGAGAGGATCTGCGCTTGGAGTCCTAGAGCTCGACGACTATGTCGGCCATGATGCGGTCGAACATCTCCTCCGATATGCCCTCAGTCACCACCTCGGGCAGATCCATCAGCGACGAGACATCCTCGAACCAGTAGAAGCCCATGACCCGCCAAGCTGTGCGCCGGGCGTCTACGTCGTCGCGGATGCGCCCCTGGCTCTTCCCCTCCTCCACGATCGCCGCGACCGCGTCGATGACGACCAGGTTCCTGCTCCTAACCCGCTCGCGCAGGCCGGTCTCGGGCGGGGCCACCATGAATTCGAAGAGCGGATTGACGAACCCGAGCCTTTTGGCGTTGGTTTCCCTGGTGTGATATTCGCCGATCTTGCGGAGTCGCTCGACGGCATCGCTCTCATCGGAGGACCAGACAACCTCTTCGGCTCGGTCGAACACCACGTCGAGAGCGGCGAGAAGCATCTCCCGCCGGTTATCGAAGTACTTGTAAAGTGTCGGCTCGGTGACGCCGGCAGCGGCTGCGATGCGGGCGGTGGTCGCGCCTTGCACCCCGTGCTTGTCTACGAGGTTCAGCACCACCTCGATGATCTGAGCTTTGCGCTCCACCGCGGTCATGCGCGGCCGGCCGAGGTTCCGCACCTCCGCTGCATCAGGCTCGCTCGTCACTGGATCCACCGCGTGTGACTCCCGACTCCATACGGCCATCCGGCGCTGGAAAACGCCGCTTCACGACGGCGCATCGTAGCACAGTACCCCCCGGGCAACATTGCCGCGACTCCCGGCGATCGCCCAGCTTAGACACCTAGTACAATGGCACCTTCGTCAAGCACTTCGCGAGGAGTGGGCCGTGCGCTTCACGCGCAGTCCTGAATACCGATGGGTCGTGCTGGCCCTATCCTTCCTTGGGGTCTTCGGAGCTCTCGGGTTCGGCCGGTTCGGGTACAGCGCCGTCCTCCCCTCGATGCAGGAGGCCTTGGGGATGAGCAGCGCCGCCGCCGGCTCGCTCGCCTCCTGGAACCTGGCCGGATACACGCTAATGGCGGCCGTGGGAGGGATCATCGCTACCCGGCTGGGCCCGCGGGTGGTGATCACCGCAGGGATGGTGGTGACGGCGGCGGGCATGCTCCTCACCGGGCTGTCCGACGGGCTACTGGGAGCTTCGCTGGCCCGACTCCTGACCGGCATGGGGAACGGGTTGGTCCTGGTACCTTCCATCACTCTCATGGCCGCCTGGTTCGATCTGCGACAGTTGGGACTGGCCTCGAGCATCGTCCCCACCGGCTCGTCGCTGGCTCTCGTCATCCTGGGTCCGGTCGTCCCGCGCATCATCGCCGCGGGAGGCGACGAGGGCTGGCGCCTGGCCTGGTACTTCTTCGCCGCGATTGCGCTCTGCCTGGCGTTGGTGAACGCGGTCATGCAGCGCGACCGCCCCCGAATCTTGACCTCTGCCCGCGGGGAGACCCTGCATCCGGCGGCTCCCGGCGTCACGGCCCACCGAAGACCTCGCGCCGAAAGCACCGCCCGGGATCTGAGAAGCATCCTGCGGTCTGGGTACGCCTGGCATCTGGGCCTCGTCTATCTGGCATTCGGGCTTGCCTTCTTGATCTACTTCACGTTCTTCCAGAAGCGACTTATATCCGACCTTGGCTACAGCAGCGAAGCTGCGGGTAACCTCTTCGTTCTTCTGGGAGTCGCGGGTCTCTTGGGAGGAGTCATCTGGGGTAGCGTGTCCGACCGCCTCGGACGCGAGCGCACTATCACCGTCACCTTGCTGCTGGCGGGTATCGCGTCGTTCCTGTTCTCGTGGCCGCTCGGTACCGCAGCCCTGATCGTGTCGGCGTTGTTCTTCGGTTCCACGGGAATGGTCATCCCCGGCCTGATCGGAGCGGCGTGCGGAGCTCATTTCGGCCCCAGGCTCGCCTCGGCTTCTTTGGGCCTTGTTACTATTCTGGTGGGCGTCGGGCAGACTCTCGGGCCGTTCCTTGGCGGTCTCATAGGCGATGCTTCGTCTTCGCTAGGCCCCACCTACCTGCTTGCCGGCGTCGTGTTCCTGGTCGGGGCTGTCGGCGCCCTCTTTCTCGGTGATTCGCGCCCTCGGCAGTCCGGCGCGTCGCAGGTGCAGTGAGGGCGAGTGCGCGCCCTGTCGGAGCAACGTCCACAGAGGCCACAACTATGCGTCCCAGTAATACCAGCCCCCAGTCATGAAAAGTTGTCGCGAAGTGCCTCCGCTGTCTCCGCATCCGACTATCATGGTAATCGGCCCGAGTGCCGGGCTTTGAACGAGATCAACCTGACCCACTGAGGAGAGGTCCCGTATGGAAGAGCAGACTCCACAGAGCTCGGAAAAGACAGTACTGAAGGCGCTCGGCCTGAGCGGGGGCATCTTCGGCGCTAGTCCGTGTGCGGTCGATGTCAAAGATGGCAAGGTCGTCAGGATCAGGCCGCTGCACTGGGACGAGAAGTACGATCCGGCAACGTTCAACGCCTGGAAGATGGAGAAGAACGGCAAGACGCTCGAGCCGCTCTTCAAGTCGGTACCGGCTCCTTGGAGCTTGGCCTACAAGAAGCGCACCTATTCGCCCAACCGCATCAAATATCCCCTCAAGCGGGTCGACTGGGACCCCAAGGGGGAGAGAAACGTGCAGAACCGGGGCAAGAGCAAGTACGTGCGCATCTCCTGGGATGAAGCCGCGCAACTCGTCGCCGACGAGGTCAAGCGCATCTGCGACACCTATGGCCCGCTTGCCATCCTGGTGCAGGGTGACGGCCATGGCGAGTGCAAGATGGTGCACGCCCCCCACGGCTGCTCCACGCTGCTCCTCGACAAACTCGGGGGGTTCACGCAGCAGGTGCGCAACCCGGACAGCTGGGAAGGCTGGTACTGGGGCTCCAAGCACGTGTGGGGCAAGGGCTACATCGGCATGATGGCCCCGGCAGACAACATCGTCAACGACATCACGCAGAACAGCGACATGGTGGTTGTCTGGGGTGGAGACCCGGAGACCACCACCTGGGGCTTCCGGGGGCAGTTCGCCAGCCGGCTGCTCTACTTCTGGACCGAGATCGGCATCAAACAAGTCTACATCAACCCCGACCTCAACTACGCGGCGGCCATCCATGCCGACAAGTGGATCCCCATCCTGCCCAACACCGACGCGGCGCTGCAGTTGGCCCTCATGTACGTGTGGATCACCGAGGGTACCTACGACAAAGAATACGTCAAGACCCACACGGTGGGCTTCGACAAGATCAAAGCGTACGTGCTCGGTGAGGAAGACGGCGTCCCCAAGACTCCCAAGTGGGCCTCGCCCAAGTGCGGCGTGCCGGTCTGGACCATCAAGGCGCTCGCGCGCGACTGGGCCAAGAAGACCGTGACCATCGGCCACTACTTCGGCGGTGGTCTGGCCCGTGGACCGTTCTCCCACGAACCGGCCCGGTTGGAGGTCGTCCTTCTTGGCATGCAAGGCCTCGGTAAACCGGGTGTCCACCAAGCTCAGATCGCCTACACGGGCATGCCCAAGAACGTCATCACCGGTGGCGCCGACCACATGGGCCCCTTCGCGAACCTGACCTCTCAACCCTATGGCGATCGGTTGCTGAAGACGCACCGCGGCACACCCACCGCGTGGGGCAAACAGATGATCCCCAAGACGCTCATCGAGGAAGCCATCAAGAAGGGGACGGTCGATTTCTGGGGCACGGGCGGCCACGAGGAGCCCACCTCCGACCAGTACAAGAAGTACACCTATCCCATCGAGAAGGAAAAGGGCGGCACCGAGATCCACATGATGTGGACCGATACTCCCTGCCGGTGCACCTGCTGGGGCTGCGGCGCCGATATCATGGCAGCTGTACGCAACCCGAAGATCGAGTGCATCGTCGCTCAGCATCCCTGGCTGGAGAACGACGTCCTCACCGCAGACATCATCCTGCCCAGCAACACCACTCTCGAAGTGAATGACATTTCCCCGTGCATCAGGGAGGGCGACAGCTTCCAGAGCGTGGTTCTCATGAACCAGGCTATCGCTCCCGTCGGTGAGTCGAGGAGCGACTACGAGGTGGTCTGCGCGGTGGCCGAAAAGATGGGCATGCTCGATCAGGTCACCGACGGCTTCAGCGAGGAAGAGCTCATCAAGGGGACGTACGTCGGCATGAAGTTCGACTCGGTGATCCCTTGGGAGGAGTTCAAGGAGAAGCAGTACTGCGTGCTTCCGGTGGCTCCCGACTGGGAAAAATGGCCGGCCGGCTTGTACGAGTTCTACAAAGATCCGGAGGGCCATCCGATCCCGACCCCGACCGGCAAACTGGAGTTCTACTCCGAGAGCCTGGAGAAGGCCTTCCCCACCGACGAGGAGCGTCCCCCGATCCCGAAGTGGATCGAGAAGGGCATCACCCACGACGAACGCATCTCCAGTACGAGAGCCAAGGCCTATCCGCTGCTCGTCATGTCGAACCACGGCCGCTGGAGGACTCACGCCCAGTGCGACGATATCCCCTGGACGAGAGAGGCCCTCACCTGCAAGGTGAAAGGCTTCGACGGCTACATGTACGAGCCGTGCTGGATGCATCCGAGCGACGCGGAGAAGCGGGGCATCAAGAACGGCGACATCGTCAAGGTCTATAACGAGCGGGGCGGCGTGCTCTGCGGGGCTCTGGTGTGGGAACGGATCATGCCGGGCGTCATCTCCGTCGACCACGGGGCCCGGGCCGACTTCATCAAACCCGACTTCACCCTCGATCGGGGCGGCGCCATCAACGCCATCGCCCCCGAGGGACTGACCTCGAAGCATGCCGCCGGCCAGGCGACCAGCGGCTATTTAGCGGAGGTGGAGCGGGTCACCATGGCCCAGATGGAGGAATGGATGAGGGACTATCCGGAAGCCTTCGCCCGCGAGTACGATCCCGCCTCTGGTCTTAGGTTCAACGGCTGGGTAACGGAGGGGAGGTAGTCGATGGCCAAGAAAGTCTTCGTCATCGACCTGACCAAGTGCAACGGCTGCCACTCCTGCCAGATCGTCTGTAAAGACGAGCACGTGGCCAACGACTGGACCCCCATAGCCAAACCCCAGCCGGAAGTGGGCCAGTTCTGGCTGGAGCTCACCGAACGGGTGCGGGGTACCGTGCCCAAGGTGAAGGTGGCCTATCGTCCCCACCTCTGCATGCACTGCGACAAGGCCCCCTGCATGGAGTCCTGCCCCATCAGCGGAGCCCTCTATAAGCGGGACGATGGTCTCGTCATCATCGACCCGGTCAAATGCACCGGCTGCCGCAACTGCGTGGACGCCTGCCCCTACGATGTGATCTTCTTCAACGAGGACTTGAACATCGCCCAGAAGTGCACGGGCTGTGCCCACTTACTTGACGACGGCTGGAGCGAGCCCCGCTGCGCCGATGCCTGCCCGACGCTTGCCATCCGCCTCCTGGACGAGGATGAAGCCAAAGAGCTGGTGGCCCAGGGTGAGGTGTGGAAGCCGGAGCTGAAAGACACCCTCGCTCCCCGGGTCTACTACCTGGGCCTACCCAAGAAGTTCATCGCCGGCACTCTGTATGACCCGGTGGAGGAAGAGGTCGTCATCGGCGCTACCTGCACCCTGACGGCGACGCCCGGAGGCGCCAAACTCACCACGCAGACCGACAGCTACGGCGACTTCTGGTTCGAAGGCATAGACGACGGTATCTACGACCTGGAGATCAAGAGCGGAGCCAAGGTCCTTGCCTTCCCCGGTCTCGACACCACCGTCGCCGACATCAACCTGGGAGACATCCCGCTGACGTGAGCATATCCAGCGGCGCCGGGCGACTGCCCGGAGTCCGGCCCGCTGCCGGAGCCGCAGGCGCCGCCGGCAGTTGCGTCCCCCGGCCCGGAACTCGGGCCGGGGGACTCCCTTTTGCGGCTCTTCTCGGATGCCGCATCTGGGCGAAGGCCCCGCATGGGTGTTCGCTTGTTTGTGAGTCGGACTATGATTGAGGCATCGTGGAACGAGGAATCCCGATCGATTGAAAAGGGGGAACGACATGGCGTCCGAGAAGGATGAGCCGCAGATCCGGCCCGAGCAGACTCTGGCCAAAGAAGAGGCTCCGCCAAGCGCGGAGAAGACCGTCCTCAAGTCGCTGGGGCTCAGCGGGGGCATCTACGGCGCCGTTCCTTGTTGCGTGGATGTGAAAGACGGCAAGGTCGTCAGGGTCAGGCCGCTCCACTGGGACTCGAGAATACGATCCCGCAGACCTTCAACGCCTGGAAGATCGAGCAAGAACGGCAAGACGCTCGAGCCGTTCTTGAAATCGGCCCCTTCCCCTTGGAGCCTGGCCTACAAGAAGCGCACCTATTCGCCCAACCGGATCAAGTATCCCCTCAAGCGGGTCGACTGGGACCCCAAGGGGGAGAGAAACGTGCAGAATCGGGGCAAGAGCAAGTACGTCCGCGTCTCCTGGGACGAGGCTACCGACCTCATCGCCGCAGAGATCAAGCGCATCCACAAGGAGTACGGACCGCTGGCCATCCTGGTGCAGGGCGACGGGCACGGGGAGTGCAAGTTCATCCATGCCCCCCACGGCTGCTCGACGCTGCTCCTCGACAAGATGGGCGGTTTCACGCAGCAGGTGCGCAACCCGGACAGCTGGGAAGGCTGGTACTGGGGATCGAGGCACATCTGGGGCAAGGGCCTGGTGGGGATGATGAACCCGGCCGACAACATCGTCAACGACATCACGCAAAACAGCGACATGGTCGTTGTCTGGGGCGGCGACCCGGAGACGACGCCCTGGGGCTTCCGGGGCCAGTTCGCCAGCCGGCTGCTCTTCTTCTGGAACGAGATCGGCCTTAGGCAGGTCTACATCAACCCCGATCTCAACTACGCCGCGGCCATCCACGCCGACAAGTGGATCCCCATCCTTCCCAACACCGACGCGGCCCTGCAACTGGCCATCATCTACACGTGGATCACCGAAGGGACGTACGACAAGGAGTACGTCAAGACCCACACGGTGGGCTTCGACAAGGTCAAAGCCTACGTGCTGGGCGAGGAAGACGGCGTTCCCAAGACTCCCAAGTGGGCCTCGCCCAAGTGCGGCGTGCCGGTCTGGACCATCAAGGCGCTCGCCCGCGACTGGGCCAAGAAGACCGTGACCATCGGCCACTACTTCGGCGGCGGTATGGCCCGTGGACCCTATTCCCACGAACCGGCGCGGCTGGAGGTCATCCTGCTGGGGATGCAGGGTCTCGGCAAACCGGGGGTCCACCAATCGCAGATCGCCTATCTGGGCATGCCGCGGAACATCCTCGGCGCCGGCCGGCAGTATATGGACATGTTCAACAACCTGGCCGCTTCGCCCGCCGGAGACCGGCTCCTCAAGCCGCACAGGGGAACGCCGACGGCCTGGGGCAAGCAGCTCATCCCCAAGACCCTCATCGAGGAGGCGATCCACCGTCCCCCCGTCGACTTCTGGGGTACCGGCGGTCACGAGGAGCCCACCGAAGACCAGTACAAGAAGTACACCTACCCGCTGCCGAAAGAAGAGGGCGGCACCGAGTTCCACATGATGTGGACCGACACCCCCTGCCGGGTCACCTGCTGGAACTGCGGTAACGACGTGGTGGAGGCGATGCGGAGCCCCAAGATCGAGTGCATCGTCGCCCAGCATCCCTGGCTGGAGAACGACTGCCTGTACGCCGACATCATCCTCCCCACCAACACCACCCTTGAAGTCAACGACATCATGCCCTGCCTGCGTGACGGCGACAGCTTCCAGAGCGTCGTCCTCATGCGACAGGCCATCACCCCCGTCGGCGAGTCCAAGAGCGACTACGAGGCCGTCTGCGAAGTAGCGAAGAAGCTCGATATGTACGAGCAGGTCACCGACGGCTTCAGCGAGGAAGAGCTGATAAAGGCCGTGTTCGACGGAATGCGCTTCGACAAGATCGTGAGCTGGGAGGAGTTCCAGGAGAAGGATTACTTTGTCGTCCCCTACGAGACCGACTGGCAGAAGCACCCGGCCGGCTTCTACGAGTTCTATGAAGACCCGGAAGGCCATCCGCTGCCCACGCCCACCGGCAAGCTGGAGTTCTACTCCGAGAGCCTGGCCACGTATTTCCCCAACGACGCCGAGCGGCCGCCTATCCCGGTCTGGGTCGAGAAGGGCATCACGCACGACGAGCGCATCTCCAGCACGAGAGCCAAGGCCTACCCGCTGCTCGTGATGTCGAACCACGGCCGCTGGAGAGTGCACGCCCAGTGCGACGACATCCCCTGGACCAAGGAAGCGGTCACCGGCAAGATCAAGGGCTGGGACGGCTACTGGTACGAGCCGTGCTGGATGAACCCGAGCGGACGCCGAAGCCCGGGGCATCAAGAACGGCGACATCGTCAAGGTCTATAACGAGCGGGGCGGCGTGCTCTGCGGGGCTCTGGTGTGGGAGCGGATCATGCCGGGCGTCATCTCCGTCGACCATGGGGCCCGGGCCGACTTCATCATCCCCTGCAAGCTGGATCGGGGCGGGGCCATCAACGCCATCGCCCCCGAGGGACTCACCTCGAAGCATGCCGCCGGCCAGGCCACGAGCGGCTATTTGGCGGAGGTGGAGCGGGTCACCATGGCCCAGATGGAGGAATGGATGAGGGACTATCCGGAAGCCTTCGCCCGCGAGTACGATCCCGCCTCTGGTCTTAGGTTCAACGGCTGGGTAACGGAGGGGAGGTAGTCATGGCCAAGAAAGTCTTCGTCATCGATGTGGCCAAGTGCAACGGCTGCCACTCCTGCCAGATCGTCTGTAAAGACGAGCACGTGGCCAACGACTGGACCCCCATAGCCAAACCCCAGCCGGAAGTGGGCCAGTTCTGGCTGGAGCTCACCGAGCGGGTGCGGGGTACCGTGCCCAAGGTGAAGGTGGCTTATCGTCCCCACCTCTGCATGCACTGCGACAAGGCCCCCTGCATGGAGTCCTGCCCCATCACCGGAGCGCTCTATAAGCGGGACGATGGTCTCGTCATCATCGACCCGGTCAAATGCACCGGCTGCCGCAACTGCGTGGACGCCTGCCCCTACGATGTGATCTTCTTCAACGAGGACTTGAACATCGCCCAGAAGTGCACGGGCTGTGCCCACTTACTTGACGACGGCTGGAGCGAGCCCCGCTGCGCCGATGCCTGCCCGACGCTCGCCATCCGCCTCCTGGACGAGGACGAAGCCCAAGAGCTGGTGGCCCAGGGTGAGGTGTGGAAGCCGGAGCTGAAAGACAACTCGCTCCCCGGGTCTACTACCTGGGCCTACCCAAGAAGTTCATCGCCGGCACTCTGTATGACCCGGTGGAGGAAGAGGTCGTCATCGGCGCTACCTGCACCCTGACGGCGACGCCCGGGGGAGCGAAACTCACCACCCAGACCGACAGCTACGGGGACTTCTGGTTCGAAGGCATAGACGACGGTATCTACGACCTGGAGATCAAGAGCGGAGCCAAGGTCCTTGCCTTCCCCGGTCTCGACACCACCGTCGCCGACATCAACCTGGGAGACATCCCGCTGACATAGACCGATAAGCATCGACGCACTACCGAGCAACGAGCAACGCGCTTCAGACCAAGACGGAGGACGTGATGGCACAGACCCCCTACGAACACCTGTTCTCGCCGTTCAGCATCGGCAATGTGCAGCTGAAGAACAGGATCGTCAAGACGGCGGCCCAGACCTATTTCTTCGAGTCCGGCGAGCACCGGGTCGGGGTCAAGGCTCTGGGCTTCTACGGGGCAGTGGCCCGAGGCGGCGTCGGAATGATCATCACCGAGACTCCGGCGATGGAGTGGCCCCTGCTGGAGGAGGGTGATCGGCGCTTCCGGGTCGACGACGACAAGTACCTGAAGAACCTCGAGGAACTTTCAACCGAGGTCCACAAGTACGGTTGCCCCATCTTCACCCAGCTCTACCATCGCGGCCCCTGGGGCGGAATCTACGCCCTTATCGCGAAACGGGTAGCCGCGTCCCCGATCACGATGTACTCCCCCTTCGACGTCCACGACGAGGAGCCGCCAAGCGCCCTCACCATCGAGGAGATCGAGGAGTTGATCGACAGGTTCGCCTCGGCCGCGGTCCGCTTACAGAAGGCCGGCTGGGACGGCATCGAGATCAACGCGGCCGCCGACCACCTCTTCCACAGCTTCCTTTCGCGCTTCTGGAACAAGAGGGATGACATATACGGCCCGCAGAGCATGGAGAACCGCAGCCGGTTCATCGTGCAGGTCATCAAGGAGATCAAGAAGCGCTGCGGACAGGATTTCCCGGTCCAGCTCCTCATGAATGCCTTCGAGATCGGCGCAGGCGACGAGGGGCTCACCATCGAAGAGGGCAAGGAGATCGCCCGCATCTACGAAGCCAACGGGGTCGACTCGCTGCACGTGCGCTATCACTGGTCGGGCATGCACCAGGGCTCGTATCTCCCCGACAACCTGTTCTATCCCGAGCCGCATATCCCGCTCAGCGAATTCCCCAAGGAGATGGACTGGAGTCACAAAGGGGCACTGTGCAACGTTCCCCTGGCGGCGGGCATCAAGCAGGTGGTCAATATCCCGGTGATGACGGTCGCCGGTTTCGACGCCGACTCGGCCGAGAAGGTCCTGAGCGAGGGCAAGGCCGACTACATCGGCTTCAACCGTCGCATCTTCGCCGACCACAACTACCCCAACAAGATGCGGACCGGCCGCGCTCTCGACGTTCAGCCCTGCACCAAGTGCGGCCACTGCAGCAGCACCTACAACGAGGCGCGTCACTGCCGCATCAACGCCTGCTTCGGGACAGACTCTTACGACTTGGCGCCGCGCGGCGCCATCAAGAAGGTCTTGGTGATCGGTGGCGGGCCGGCCGGCATGCAGGCCGCCCGCGTCGCTGCGGACCGCGGTCATTCCGTCAGCCTCTGGGAGAAGGGCAAATACCTGGGCGGGTCCATGTCTCTGGCAGCCATGGTCAAAGGAGCGGGGACCGAGGACGTGCGCGAGGTGATCTGGTTCTTCCGGAGACAGGTCAACAAGCTGGGAGTCGATGTCCACCTGGGCAAAGAGATCGACGCGGCGGCCGTCATCGCGGCCAAACCCGACGTGGTGATCGTGGCCGGCGGAGGCGACCCGACGCTTCCGGACGTTCCCGGCCTCGACGGAAAGAATGTCATCAAGAGCAGCGACCTATACGGGATGTTGCGGTTCTATCTGCGGATCTTCGGACCCAAGACGCTTCGCGACCTGACCAAGTACTGGATGCCGGTCGGCAAGAGAGCGGTCATCATCGGCGGCGCGATCCAAGGCTGTCAGTTGGGCGAGTTCCTGGTCAAGCGGGGCCGGAAAGTGACGATCGTCGAGACCGAGCCGGAGTTCGGCAGGTGGATGTATCCAGAGCGGAAGACCCGCCTCTTCTACTGGTTCGACAAGAAGGGCGTCGAGCGTCTGGCCGGCGTGAAGCTGGCAGAGATTACCGACAAGGGCCTGTCCCTGATCACCCAGGAGGGCGAGCCGCGGCTGATCGAAGCGGAAAGCGTCATATGCGCGTTGCCGTTCTCGGCGGACAAAGCCCTCGCCGAAGCCCTACAGGGGAAGGTTCCGGAGGTCTACACCATCGGCGACTGCGACGAGCCCGGGCTGATCCGCGACGCGACCGCTGCCGGCTGGAAGGTAGGGAACGCCGTCTAGCGATATGGGAGGAGGGAGATCCCTTCAAGTTCGGAGCGAAGCTCCACCCCATAGACCGGGCCCGCCACAAGGCGGGCCCGGTGTCTTATCAGGCTCCGCGAGACCGGAGGGGCCGGATCTAGGCTCGCACCAGGACTATGTCCCCAAGATAGACGGACACGTACGTCTTCACCTCGAACTCCCGGGTCTCGTAGCCAGGGCTCGAGATCGTCACCTTGAAGGCGGTCTTCGCCGGCAGTCCCTCGAACTCGAAGTCGCCGAAGCTATCTGCGGAGACTGTCTCCTTGCGCCCGGCTCCCTCCAGGGTGACAGTCGCTCCTGTGGCACATTCGTCGGTGTCGCCGAGCACCACGGCCCCGGCGACGAAGCTCATCGGCAGCCCGACGAACTTGACCTTGTCGCCGAGCTTGTACTCGGGGTGCATGGCTTCCGCGGCCTTCATGGCCTTGGAGACCGCGCTGTTCGGATCGTCGAGGTCACCGAAGAGCAGCGCTCCGGTCGGGCACGCCTCCACGCAGCGGGGCTCTTTCCAGCCGGCGTCCAAGAGGTGAGCGCAGAACGTGCATTTTTGAGCGACGTTCTCCTGCTCGTTCCAGTAGATCCTGCGGTACGGGCACCTGGAGACGAGTTCCTTCTGCCCCCTGGCCTTCTCGGGATCGATCATCACGATGCCGTCGGCCCGCTTGTATACGGCGCCGTCGCTCCCGCTCATGCAACCGGGGGCTTCGCACTGCATGCAGGGTACTGCGATGTAGTCCTGCTTGACCTTCGGGAACTGGCCGCGCTCCTTGGGGATGATCCTCATCCAGTCCTGGCCGGTCATCGGCTGGGCGGCAGAATAGCCCAGCTTGGCCTGTTCGCAGTACTCGTCCTTGCACGCGATGAAGCAGTTGTAGCAGCCGTCGCACTTGGTGACGTCGACTACCATTCCGTATCTAGGCATGTGTCATCCCTCCCACTTTGCCATCTCGACGAGACAGGAGTTCGGCGCCATGCCCGGCACGTTCTTCGACATCATCCGGCCGGGGGTGAGCAGGTTGACGCAGCCGCCTCTATCGGGGCTGTCGGCTTTGCCGGCTTCGATCGGGTCGTACCTGGACGCGCCCTCATAGGAGTGGACCACGCCCGGCCTGACCCTCTCGGTGACGTACGCCGCGAAAAGGACCGCGGCCCGGTCGTTGTACAGCTTGATCACGTCGCCGTGCTTGATGCCTCTCGCCTCGGCGTCCTTCGGATGGATGCGGCATACCTGATAGTTGTAGCCGTCGATCCACATCCGGTGCTCGGGGATCTCCGAGAGCCAGGGCACACGCGTGTCGTGATGCGTGTGGAACGAGAACCGCGGGTGCGGCGAGATGAGCTGCAGCGGGTACCTCTTGAACAGCTCGGACTCATGCCCTTCCCAGCTGGGGATGTACTTCGGCATAGGAGCGCGCTCGTCGTCATCGGGCGTGTGCTGCATGAGGCTCTGCGAGACGAACTCGATCTTGCCGGTGACCGTCGCCAGCTCGTGGGCCTTGTCGGTGCCGCGCTTCGGGTTGCTCGTGTCGGGTGTGTCGCACGGCCGCCCTTCCGCGAACCAGCGGAGAGCGTAGGTCGGCTTGTAGTTCTCGATCTGCGGGACGACGAAGTAGCCCTTCTTCTTGAAGTCCTCGTAGTCCATGTACTTGGGCATGTCGGACCAGTCGTACATCTTCTTGATCCAGTCCTCGAACGTGTTGCCTTCGGTGAACTGGTCTTTGTAGCCGAGCCTGTCGGCCAACTCGACGAAGATGTCGTAGTCCGGCTTGGACTCGCCCACCGGCTCGACGCACTTCTGCTGGTAGACGATGACCCGGTGGTTCGCGCTGCCCGAGGCGTGCAGGGAGTAGCCGCCGGAGCTGGCCCACTCGCTGATGTCGTCGCGCTCGAGGTTGGTGCACGCCGGGAGGATGACGTCGGCCATCTTGGTCTCGTTGCAGAACCAGCAATCCTGGTTGACGCAGAACTCCAGCTTCGGGCTCTGGTACATCCGTACCCACTTGCTGGTGTCGGTCATGGTGGAGAGGAACGAGCCGCCGTAGCGGTAGAACATCTTCACCTGGGAGTGACCGGGCAGCGGATAGGTGAACTTGGTGAAGTGCTGCTCGAGCGAGTTGCCGCAGAAGCCCTCGCCCATCCAGGAGATCTCTCCGTCGAGGATGGCGTCCGGCACGGTCAGCCGGTAGAGCCGCTGCTTGATGGGGTTGATGGCCGGTTCATCTGCGATCAGGTTGAAGCCGCCCTGCGCGTAGCCCGGGAACTCCAGCGTGTGGTTGTACGGCGGCCCATTGGCCGTCCCCCAGATGCTGATGCCCGGGAGGCCCAGGCCCTGCATGGCCTGGAGGAAGACGAGGTGCCGCGCAGATTCGGTGGCGTAGGCCTGACGGCAGGCGCCGCCTTCGCCACCTTTGGTGCCGCCGGCGAGCGAGGTCCGATGGGAGGCCCACTCGCGGGCGAGAGCGACGATGACGCGGGCTTCAACGCCGCAGATCTCCGCCGCCCAGCCGGGAGTCTTGGGAACCCCGTCACTCGTGCCGAGCACGTAGTCCTTGAACTCGTCGAACCCATAGGTGCGGGCGGCGACGTACTCCTTGTTGTACGTGCCTTCTTCCAGCCAGACATAGGCGATGGCCAGGGCCAGGGCCGACGTCGTGCCGGGACGGTAGGCGATCCATTTCTCACCCACGTGCGCCGCGGTGTAGTTGTGGAAGGGGTCGATGAAGATGGTCTTTATGCCCTTGTCCCGCAGCCACAGGCGCCAGACAGCAGAGTCGGTGCCGCCATAGATGCCGTGGGTGGTGTCGGGGTCGTTGCTCCACGAGATCAGGAGCTCGGTGTTGCGGAGCGCATCCTCCAGCAGGTCGTAGTGCTCGGGGTTGCCCAGCCTCCAGTAGTAGCCGTAGGCGTGGGTGGCACCCCAGTGCCAGCCTTCCCAGCTGTCGGGGTTGTCGAGGATGTCGGTGAATCCGATCATGTTGAAGAAGCGAGCCCATGCTCCCGAGCGGTAGCCCAGGTTCCCCCAATTGTGGTGGGAAGAGGCCCGGGACATGATCGCTTCCGGCCCATAGTCGGCCCGGATGCGCTTCATCTCGCCGGCGACGAGGTCGAGGGCCTCGTCCCAACCGATCCGCTCGTACCCGGACTTGCCTCGATTCTGGGGATTTCGATCCCCTTTGGGATCGAAATCCACCCTCTTCATGGGGTAGAGGATCCGTTCGTCGGAATACACGCGGGCCCTCTCCGTCAGGGAGAACGGCGCCACGCAGGCCTTGCGGAAGGGCGTGTACTTCTCCCCGTCCACGTCGATCGTCCACGAGGGAGCGTCGGTCTCGTCGAAGACGAGGGGCCGCACCTTGGTGATCTTCCCGTCCTCCACGTGCACCCTGATCGGACCGCCGCCTGTGCAGTTCACAAAGGTCTGTTCTGCCATCCCTTGTCCTTCCTAGAGCAAATCGCGCGCGGCCTCGGCTACGCGGTCGGCGCTCCGTTGAGCAGGGCCATTTCCGTGGTCGCGAAGCCGTGGAGGAAGCTGTAGACATCGCGCAGGTGCTTGCCGAAGGGCACGTCGTCGTCGGAAGTGCCGTAGCCGCCGAAGATGCCCACCCCGATGTTCACAGCGTTGACGCCGATGGTGTCGACGAAAGCCTTCACGAGCATCCCGCACTTGGGATCGTATTCGTGCTTGGCCTGGAACGACCAGGCGGATTTCCACAGGTAGGCGCGCGCCGCCTCTATCTCCATCTTCATCTCAGCCAGTTTCATGGCCACGTGCTGGTGCTCGATGATGGGCTTGCCGCCCTGGACCCGCTGCCTTGCGTATTCCACCGCTTCCTCGTACACCGAGCGAACGGTCCCCAGGTTGGCCGCGGCGCCCAAGAGCCCGAACGGCGGTGGTACGCCAAGCGCGGTCTTCGACCAGTCGAACTGCGGACCGCCCCACTCGCCCTCGGTACCCCAGGCCTCTCCCTCTTTCCCCAGCAGGTAGTTCGCCGGGATGCGGCAGTCTTCGAAGATGAGCTCCGCGTTGGCGAGGAGCCTCCTACCCAGTTTGTTGTGGAACCGGCCCACGCGGAAACCGGGAGCCGTGTCGGGTACCAGGAAGCAGCTCAGACTGGTGGAGATGGGCCCCTTCCTGTCGGTACGGGCGTAGAGGAAGTAGAGCTTGGCGATGCCGCCACACGAGATGTAGTGCTTGGTACCGTTGATGACGTATTCGTCCCCGTCCTTGACGGCGTAGGTCTGTATCGAGGCCCCGGGCTCGTCGTACAGGAAGTGAGAGTCGGTCCCGGCGTCGGGTTCGGAGCGAGCCAGTCCCAGGAGGAACGTGTCCTCCTCCATGAATCTGGTCAGCCACTCATCCCGCAACTCCGGGGTCAGTTCGCCAACGAGCCTCGGCGATTCGGTGTAGCAGCCTCTGAGGATGGTGGCAAAGCCCTGGTCGGCGGCACCCAGTTCCTCCAGGATGATGGCCAGAGTCAGGTAGTCCGCTCCCACGCCCCCGAACTTCTCAGGGATGGCTGCCGTGCGCAGGCCCAGCTCCGACGCCTTCTTGATGAGGTCCCAGGGGACGCAATCCTTGGGGTCCCGCTTGGCGTCGTATTCCATGGCCACGGGCTTCACTTCGTTCTCGGCGAAGTCCCGGACCATGTCCCGGATCATCTCCTGCTCTTCGGTCAATCTGAAGTCCATGCGTGCTCCTCCCGCTTGCGGTTGTTCGTCCGCCCATCCCGCCGGCTCCCGATGTCGTGGCGGCGATCCTGGTCAGGTGCTCCGATAGAGGCTTCTGCATCTTCCCGCCGGTCGCCGGCGGCCCCGAGAGGCCATTGCTCAAGAGAGCAAGGCCGGCAGGCGGGCGCTGCGACCGGTAGGTTACATAGTAACCCGGGCGGTCACAGGCAAGGCGTGGTTGCGAGAATTTCTCATAGCTGCCGGGAAGTATTACAGCGATGCATAGTTGGGGGGTTCGGCTGTGCCGGTGCGCGGGGCCGCCGATCGGTTGCTCTGGAAGGGGGTCGGACCTACCTGACCTGTTTCTCGCTTGATCCCAGTGCCCGGTCGCAGAGCTGACTGACGTTCAGCACCTCGGCGTCCAGACCGGCCTGCTGAGCTCCGAACGCAAGCTGCATCATGCACGAGGGGCACTCGGTAGCGACAACGGAGGCGCCGGTATCGCGTACGAAGCCCATCTTGCGCTCGATGATCGCGGCAGAGGTCTCCGGATGGAGCACGCCGTAGGTGCCTGCAGCTCCGCAGCAGGAGTCCGACTCGGCCGCCTCGCGGAACTCGAGGCCGGGCAGAGACTGCAGGATCTGCCGGGGCTGACTCACGACATTCTGGTACCTGCGCCCCAGATGGCAGGGGTCGTGGTAGGTGACGACGGTCGTTGGCGCGGCGGCGCCGATGGTGCCGCGCCCCGTGGCTGCTTCCGCCGCGGCTCCCCGGCCGGACTCGGTCTCAGCGACGGCGCTCGACCCGCTCTCGAGAAGATACTCTACGCCTCCCCGTTCCACCACGAACTCGCTGAAGCTCCGCACCTTGTCGCGCAGGAGCGCCGCACGCTCGGACCATACGGAGTCGTCCGCCAGGACCTGGGCGTATTCCTTGAGATGTCCGGAGCAGCTCCCGCATTCGGACACGATCGCGTCGAAGCGGTCGAGATCTCCGAGCCGGCGCAGGTTTTCCCGGGCAAGCTGCTCCGCCGCTTCGCGGTCCCCGTAGCCATGAGCAGCCAGCCCGCAGCAGACGTTGTCGAGCACCTCCACGGTCGCGCCCATACGCTCGAGAACTCGGACCGTCGCTTCTCCCACGTCCGGCAGGACGTAGTTATATCCGCACGACATCCAGTAGCCGACCCGAGGTCTTCCGTCGCCGGCAGAGGGGGGCCGCTTGGCGAGGCGGGCATGGAGCAAGGGGCCGGGTGTGCCGGCTTTGAGCTCAAGCGCCCGCTCCAGTTTGGGATTGAGTAGCCCCACTAGGCCGGCTCGCTTAGCGGCGTCGGCGAGACCAGTCCTGCGCAGCGCCCACACGCTCCGAACCAGGCCTCTCATCAACCGGGGACGAGGCAGAAGGCTGCGGAATACCCGGCGCTGCCAGAAGCTCCGCCCGAAACGCTCGGCGTAGGAATGGCGGAAGGACATCACCACCTTGTCGGTCTCGAGCGAGGAGAAGCAGCTCTCGGTACAGGCCCGGCAGAGCAGGCAGTTGGAGAAAGCATCCTTCATGTCCGGCCCTATCGCCGTCCGCTCCTCGATCACGTTGCGATAGAGAGCCACCTTCCCTCGGGCGACGTGCGCCTCGCGGCCCGTGGCCCGGAATATCGGACAGGTCGGCTGGCAGAAGCCGCACCGACTGCAAGTAGCCACGTGATCGTAGAGAGGCCTGGAATTCCCCCGGGACAGGCGGCGGTTCCCCGGTCGGACCGGCAGTCGGGACGCTGGTGGTCGCGTCGGTCGGGGCCGCTGTGATCGATCGCAGGTTCCGTGCTCATCAGATGCCACCTACGAAGCGGCCGGGGTTGAGGATCCCGTGGGGATCGAAGCGTTCCTTGATGCGTTTCATGACCCGGACCGCAGGCCCGGGTTCGCCCCATGCGTCGAAGTCTGGTGTCAATCGAGGCAAGCCATCCCTGACGGTGAGTGCACCTTCCGCCCGTTCGGCCTCCCGGCGCAGGTCGGCCAGGAAGTCGGACAGCACTGCCGCATCAGCTCCCGAGGCGTGCCGCGTTCCCGAGGCGGGGTCCGCTCCCGAGGCGGGGTCCGTCCCCGGACGCCGGCTCGCATCCTGGCCTACCAACAGATCCAGGGTGCCTCGGTAGGCACCGATCCGGTACTCGAGCGGTAGATCTCGCGCGTCGGCGCCGGACTGTGCGGCTCGTGCGAGCCCCCATACCCGGCTGAGGGGGGCAGTGATACGCGCCCGGACCGGTCCACTCGGCATCTCAGCTCCAGGCGCTGCCCCAGCGCCGGCGTCCGCATCGGTATTGGTGGCGAAATCGGCACCGGCGTCGGCGAGGGCCTCGTAGAGGGACTCGGCCTCTCTGCCTTCCAGGACCGCGAGCGGCTGGGCGGAGTGGCGCTCGCGCACCTCTCCTACAGACCGAGCGACCGCGGCTCGCTGCCCGGCAAACCCCGCAAGCATCACCGGTGCTTCCCGGAGGGCCACCGGTGCTTCCCCGAGGGTCAAGGAGCCAAGTCCACCGATGTCCCTCGATCCAGGGGCGGCGGACGCAAGAGCCTGATCCAGATAGCCACGCGAGACCACCTCCAAGGCGAGCGGCTGGAGATAGGAATCAAGGATCCCGGCAGCCATCTCTTTTGCCCGCTCGAGCGAGTCCAGCAGGAGAATCATCAGGGCTTGGGTCTCGTACCGCGGGAGCAGCCGGAACGTCACGTCGGTGATCACCCCCAGCACCCCGAACGAGCTGATGAACAGCTTGGTCATGTCGTAGCCGGAGACGTTCTTCATCGTCCGCCCGCCGAACTTGACGGGAGTTCCGTCGGCGAGAACAGCGCTCAGACCCAGCACCACGTCTCGTCACCCCGCCGTAAGCGGCCCCGCGCGCGCCCTGGTCGCCAGTCGCGACGACCCCACCCACGGTGGCCCTACCGGGCCGGGCGGGGTCGAGCGGCAGCACCCGGTTTATGGCCCGGGCCTGAGCCTGAGCTTCGGCCACCGTCGTGCCCGCGCGAACGGAGAGGCTCAAGTTGTCGGCGTCGATGTGCGAGAAACCCGTCAGATCACGCGTACTCAGCGCCAAGTCGAAGCGTCCGGGGCGGTTGCCCCAGCCGAGTTTGGTGCCGCCGCCGACCGCGCACGTGCCCAGGTTCTCTGCCTGAGCAAGAGCTAGGATCGAGCCCAGTTGCGCGGCATCCGCCGGCCGGGCCTCCAGGGGCGCCCGCAGGCCATGGATCGACACACCGCCTGCACTCCCCCGTGTGGCTCGGTCGCCGCCGATCAGCTCTTCCAGCCGTGGAGCGATGGCTTCGACGCTCGACCCGACGACAGGAGCACTGTTGAGGGGTTCGTCAGACACCGGTCGCTGCCTCCTCCGCTTTCCCAGCCGGCGCCGCTTCCGCACTCTCAACACCCGCCGGCCGTGCGGTGACCCCGGCTGCGGTGACTGTCGTCCCACCGGCTGCGGGACCAGGCAGCACTTTCCCCGGGTTGCTCAGGCCTTCTGGGTCGAACGCGTCCTTCACCAGTGCCTGAGCCCGCAGATCGTTGTCGTCAAAGACGAAATGCATCGCCTCCAGCTTCTCGATGCCGATGCCGTGCTCGCCGCTCACAGTACCTCCGAGTTCCACACACATGCGCAGTATATCCATGCTCGCGGCCTCGGCGTTCTTCCTCCGGGTCTCGTCCCGGTCGTCGAAGAGGGCCAGCGGGTGCAGATTGCCATCGCCCGCATGGAGCACGCAGGAGATCTCGAAGCCATAGCGGCGCCCGATCTCGACCACTCGGCGCAGGGCCTCGGGCAGCTTGGTCCTGGGCACCGTGCCGTCCATGGATAGATAACTGGGGGCCAGGCGCGTGAGCGCCCCAAAAGCACCCCGGCGGCCCCTCCACAGCGCCTCGCGCTCAGCCTCGTCCCGGGCTATCCGCACATCTAGCGCGCCGTTCGCCCGGCAGATGGCGACGATCTGCTCGGCCATGTCTTCCAGGCCGTCTGACAGTCCATCGAGTTCGATCATGAGCACCGCGCCCGCTTCCCGGGGGAATCCGCAGGCCATGGCGTCCTCGACTGCATTCACGGTGAATCCGTCCATCATCTCCAGCGTGGCGGGGATCACGCCGGCGGCCACGATGGCCGAGACCACATTGCCGGCGTCTTCCACCGAGGCGAACACGCCCAGCATCGTCTTGACCGTCTCCGGCTTCTTGAGGATGCGAAGGATGGCGGCCGTGGCGACACCCATGGTCCCTTCGCTGCCGACGAACACCCCGGTCAGATCGAGGCCGGGCAGGTCGAGGCTCTTGCCTCCGGTCCACATGACTTCGCCGTCCGGGAGGACCACCTCCAACCCCAGCACGTAGTTCGACGTCACGCCGTACTTGAAGCAGTGAGGGCCACTGGCGTTCTCAGCGATGTTGCCGCCCAGGGAGGAGGCCTTCTGACTGGCTGGGTCGGGGGCATAGTAGTAGCCGAAGGGAGAGAGGAGCGTGGATACATCGAGATTGAATATGCCTGGCTCGACGACCACGCGCTGGTTGGGCAGGTCGATCTCGAGCATCCTGTTCATGCGGCTCATCTCCAGGACCACGCCGCCGTCCAGGGCGAGAGTCCCTCCGCTCACATTGGTCCCATATCCGCGAGGGACGAAAGGGATCCGCTCCCGGGCCAGGAGCTTGACCACTGCGGACACCTCCGCGGTGGAGTGGACGTAGACCACCGCCCGAGGGACGGAGCGCTCCACGTAGGCGTCGTACTCGTAGGTCTGGAGATCGACCTGACGGTGCAGCACGTTCTCGCGCCCCACGATGGCCCCGAGCTCTCGTAGGAGCGAGCTCGACACCTCTGTCACGGCCGGACTCGAGACACCCTGCATGAGCGGCCGTTACCCGCCTGTCGCCAGCACTGCCAGGATCAGCTCGTCCTTGTCGCCGACCGGTCTGGCGAGGTCCGCTTTGCGCATGCCCTCCGCGTTGACGAACACGTACACCGGCTTCAGCAGGCCGCCGCGCGGGTCAAAGAGAAGCCTCTGGGCATCCGGGTACTGCCGTACAAGGTCGTCAAGACACTCGCCCACCGTCGCCCCCTCCACCCGCAACTCATCCGGGCGGTCGACAAGACGCTGCAGCTCGGGATAGAAGACCTTTATCTTGACGCCCATTACCTCTCAGCGCTCATCACCTATCGGCTGCTCCTCGCCGGGTACGCTCACGCCCCCGGCCCGCAGGCCAGTATCGCTCTCTTGACCAATGCCCGGGCTATCTGGATCTTGTAGCGGTTGTTGAGGAGCGGGAGCGCTCCCCCCACACCGGCTTCGGCCGCCTGCTCCGCGGTCGCCTCATCGACCGATCTGCCGGTCATGTACTCCTCGGCTGCGGTCACCCGGAAGGGGATGCCGTAGACCGAGTTGAGACATATCCGAGCCGACCGGACCACACCGCCATCGATATCCAGGGCAGCGGCACAGTTGACGATCGAGAAGTCGATGGACTTCCGCAGGGCGAACTTGATGAACGCGGACCGGGCGTTCGTACCGAGCCTGGGAACCTCGACTTCCAAGACCATCTCACCGGCCCCAAGGATCGTGCTCGCATCGACCCCGACAGAGAAGAACTCCTCGGCATGGATCACCCGCTGGGATGTCCGGATCTTGGCACCCAGAGCTATCAACACAGGCGCCAGGTCCGAAGGGTTGACCGCCACGCAACCGCAGTTGAAGCAGCGACTGGCCTCGGCCTCGACCGCGGCCCGGTCCAGAGTGCCTGTCTCCTCGACGTCGAGACCCTTCAGTCTCTCCGACAGGGAGAGCTCCGGCACCTCCACTCGGGTGCTGGGTTCGAGACAAGAACCATCGAACTTCTCGCCGATGGCGCACACCGGTTCGTACTCTTCCTCGGGCGCCTTGCCTTGCAGATAGGCTTGGATGGACAGAGCCGCAGTCCGGCCGGCACGGACCGCCTCCGCGACCGTCGCTGGCCCGGTGACGAAGTCCCCGCCGGCGAAGACACCTTTGCCCAGAGAGTGGCCGGTCTCGTCCAATCTGAGTCGGTCGTTCTCGTCGACGAACCCCGTCGGAAGGAAGGAGTAGTCCGGCTTCTCTACGATGGCCTTGATGACTGCGTCACACTGCACGGCGTAATCCGAGCCCTCCACTGGCACGGGGCGCGGCCGACCACTTTCGTCCAGTTCTCCCAGCTCCATCTTGCAGCAGGTCAGCTCCACCCCGCCGGCCTCCTCGCCGGCTCCCACGGGCTGGGTCAGGAACTCGAACCTGACCCCTTCCTGCTCCGCCCGCTCCACTTCCTCCCGAAGGGCAGGCATCTCGTCCCTGGTGCGCCGGTAGAAGATCACCGGTCGAGCTCCCACTCTGAGCAGGGAACGAGCCACATCTATGGCGGTGTTGCCTCCACCGATGACCCCGACCGTCTTCCCGGCCATCTTCTCGAGATCCGCGCTGCCGAGGAACTCCACGCCGGACTGAAGGCAATCCTCTCCCAAGATCCCGACTTCCGTTTCCTGCCAGGCTCCAGCCGCCACGAAGACCGCGTCGAAATCTTGCCTGAGCTCCGCAAGCGCGTCCTGGTCGATGGTCGCCGCCAGTGCGAACTCTATGCCCGTCTGCTCGAGACCTTCGATCTGCTTGTTGAGGACGTCTCTGGGAAGACGGTACGGCGGGATCCCGTATGCAAGAAGGCCACCAGCTTGCGGCATGCGCTCAAAGATCGTCACCTCATGTCCGGCCTGCCTCAGATAGTAGGCCGCAGAAAGCCCCGCCGGCCCTGAACCTACGACCGCCACCCGTCTGGCCGTCTCCCGACGAGGCTGTACGTAGAATTCATCCAGGTTCTCGAGAATGTGATCACCGACGAACCGTTCCACCTCCCTTATGGACACCGGCTCGTCGAACTCGCCCCGCGCACACTCGTCTTCACAAGGGTGCGGACACACCCTTCCGGTTATCGCCGGGAGGGGGTTCGCCTTAAGAACTGTGGCAGCAGCCGCGGTCATGTCACCCGCGCGGAGTTGGGCAAGATACGAGGGTATGTCGATGTCGGTCAGGCAGCCTCGGGTGCAGGCCGTGAGTCCGACTCTCGCGGCCCCGAAGATCGAGTGGTACCGCGCGTCGCCGGTCAGCGCGTAGCAGGCCTTGCCGCCCTTTCTCAGGCAGAAGAACCGGTTTTCCGGCACCCAGTAGTACCAGCAGCGGTTGTTCTGGCAGATGTTGCCCGCGACCGTCCCCATCTCGCGGATGTGGGGGGAAGCCGTCTTGCGGGCGGCTTCGGCCAGGGCGGGATAGTCGGTCTTCACGGTCTCGTCGGTGGCCAGGTCTTCCAGCCTGGTCAGCGCCCCGACCAGGAGCTTGCCCTCCTCTTCCCGAACGTAGTCCAGACCCGGAATGTTCTTGATGTCGACGAGGACCTCCGGATAGTCCGCCAGGATGCCGTCCCTCATCTCGCCGAGCAGATCGGTGCCCCCGGCGATGATGCGCGCGTTCCCGCCGCACTCCCGCAGGATGGCGGTCGCTTCTTCCACAGACTCAGCGCTTACGTGCTTGAATGTCTTCATCTCGGCACTCCTCCGCTAAGCCTTGCCCAAGGCCTTGAGCACCCGGTCGGGTGTCGCCGGAAAGCCTTCCAGCCACACGCCGATGGCGTTGTGCACCGCCGGGCCGATAA
Organism: uncultured Actinomycetes bacterium; assembly: GCA_963713545.1. Classification (GTDB taxonomy): domain Bacteria; phylum Actinomycetota; class Thermoleophilia; order RBG-16-64-13; family RBG-16-64-13; genus CAVPLM01. The sequence goes on from CAVQME010000001.1 coordinate 392,559, forward strand.
GCACCGGTAAAACGGTAGCCACGTCCTCGCCGATACCGACGGAGCCGTAAGGCCCATAGCCCATCCCCGTCTCTAGAAGGATCGTCTCTACCTCGCCGATATCCATGAGAGTGGGGATCTTGTAGTTGAGGAGGTTCCCATTGAGCATGATCCCGGTCCGCTCGTCGTAGACGACCTCTTCGGTGCGGCCGCGACCGACGCCCATGTAGGCGCCGCCGTAGGCTTGGCCTTCGCAGCCGTCCCAGTTGATGACCTTGCCGACGTCGTTGACCGTGACCACCTTCGTGATCTCCACTTCACCGGTCTCCGGGTCGACCTCGACCTCCATGAAGTGAGCCTGCCGGCAGAAGCGGACCCGCACCCCCAGGTAGGTGCCGCGCTGCACCTGCCAGGCGTGCTCGAACATCGGAGGCGTCAGCCGCATGGGATAGGTCAGACCTTCCTTCCCGGCCAGGATAGGCTCCCCGATGGGCGACATGAGCGGCCCCTGCGCCCCGGAGGGACCGACGAAGTCGGCCACCGTCATCCGGTTGAAGGGGTCGGCCTTCTCGAAGATCACGCCGTCCTTGATGTCGAGCTCGTCGGCCCGCTTGTCGGGGAAGGCCGGCGGGAAGCTGGTGAGTTGCGTCACGCCCCGCGGGCTCACCGCCGCCTCGAGGATCTTCTCCTTCAGCATCCGGGCGGCATGGCGCACGGCCCAGCCGTTGACGGTCAGGTTGGTGGACGTGTCCGGCGTCATAGTGAAGAAGCCCGCGTCGTCCTGGTGCTTGAAGCGGACGTCTTCCACCCGGTAGCCCAGCTCGTCCGCGGCGATCTGGCAGTAGGCGGTCTCCGCGTTCTGCCCGCCATCGGCCCGGCAGCCGAGAATGGTGGCCGTCCCGTCGTTGCGCTCCACGTAGATCGCTACCTCACAGGTGCCGGCCGAGTCGTCCCACTCGTGCGTCCAGGTGAAGCCGAGCCCGTGCATCCTGCCGTTGGACAGCTTCCTCGCGCCGGGAGCATGCCGCTTGTTGTCCCAGTCGATGGCAGCCTTCCCCTTTTCGATGCACTCGCGCAGACTGTCCCGCACCGGAAAGCCGAGTTCCGCTTTGCGCTCGTTCAGCCAGGCGATGTCGTGCCCTTCGGCACCGTCGTTCTTGAGGGCGACATCGATCGGGTCCAGGCCGAGGACGTCCGCCACCCGGTTCGTGACCAGGTTGAGGCTGTAGCAGTTGAGGTTCTGTTCGCAGCGGGTGGGGACGTTGGGACCTTTGTTCACCCAGACCGCCTCGGTCCTTCCGTACACGTGGTGCACCTTGGTGTTTTCGAGGAAGTGCTTGACGATGCCGAACACCGGCATGGCCTGGTTGACCACCACTCCTCTCTCCTCCACGGCGGTGATGGTCCCGTCCAGCTTGGCGCCCACCTTGAGATAGAACACCCCGGCGTCCATCTCGCCGCCGTAGAAGTCCTCTCTCCGGTTGAACAGCCACTTGACCGGCCTGCCGGTGCGCTTGGCCACGACGGCCGCGCAGTAGGTGCCGCCGAGGTTCCAGGCCATCTGGCTCCAACCGCCGAAGCTGGCGCCCTGGTAGAGGCAGTGGATGTCGATCTTGTTCATGGGTAGGCCACCGAACCAGGTGGAGATGGCCCGCTTGCAGATATGGGGCCGCTGCTGCTTGACCCAGACCTCGGCGTACTCGCCGTTCCATCTCCACACTCCGCAGGGGCGCTCAGGGCCCACCCAGGTGTTGAGTCCCTGAGTGAACTTGAACTCGATGATCTTGTCCGCTTCGGCGAAGCCCTTCTGGACGTCGCCGTGGCCTTCGATGTACACGCCCCTGCCGTCCAGATTGCCGTCGGGGTTCTCCTCCGGGTTGCTCACCGGAGCGTCCGGCTCCAACGCCTTCTCCACGTCGAGGACGAAGGGGCGCTGCTCCCACTCCACCCGGATGAGACCCAGGGCCCGCTCGGCGATCTCCTCGGTGTCGGCGCACACGAAGGCGCCCACCTCTTCTCCCTGGAAGTGAGCGACCCGAGGCAGAGGCGGCACGCTGTTCAACTCGTGCCCGCCCAGGCTCGCGCCTTCGGGAAGTTCGGGGTCATCGTAGCGAAGCACCGCCCGGACCCCCGGATACTTCTCGGCCTCGGAGGTGTCCATGCTGACTATCTGCGCATGGGGATAGGGTGAGGTGAGGAACCTCCCGTAGAGCATGCCGGGCAGCTTCACGTCGAGCGTGTACTTGGCCGCCCCGGTGGCCTTCTCGTAGCCGTCGGTGCGCCGCACTCCCCGTCTGCCGATGCTTTGATACTCCTCCAGAGGATATGCGTCCGCCCGCTTGTTGTCGAAGGACTCGAGCATCTTCCGCTTCTCGTTACCGGTCACGGCCGTCACCTCCCTTGAGGACCGCGGCCGCTTCCAGGATGGCCTTGATGTGCTGGGGATAGGTCCCGCACCGGCAGAGGTTACCCACCATGGCCTCCTTGATCTCCTCCACCGTGGGGTCCGGATTACGATCAAGTAGGGCCTTGGCCGTGACGACGAAGCCCGGCGTGCAGAAACCGCACTGCATACAGCTGTATTTGATGTAGGCTTCGATGAGCGGATGGTTGGCCCTGGTGATGCCTTCGATGGTCTCGATGCTTCTGCCGGCGCACTCGATGGCCAGCATCATGCAGGAAAGCACGGGCCTGCCCTCCATGATCACCGTACAGGCGCCGCAGGCCCCTTCCCCGCAGAATTCCTTGGTCCCCGTCAGACCCAGCCCCTCCGCCAGCACAAACTGGAGAGTCCACTGGGGTTGCACCGGAATGGCGTAGGTATCGCCGTTCACCACCAGGTGCACGGTAGCTTCAGAGACCGCCCCGGAGACTGCATTCTTCTCTTGCACTTCCAACATATCCAACGACCCCCCATTCCCCCGTTCCGAATATGCTTTCGGCAGATAAGCAATATTATCAGGGTCGTTGCGGCCCCTCACACCCGGCCTCGGCCCCTTCGCCTGTCCCAGGCATACTTCTCATAGTTCGCGTGAAGTATTACAATCCTGTATAGATGGAACTGGACCTGTTCAAATCCTTTGTGGCCGTGGCGGAAGCTCGGAGCTTCAGCCGGGCGGCACGGGCCACCCACTCCACGCAGCCCACCCTCAGCCGTCAGATCGCCCGTCTGGAGAACGAGCTGGGCACCAGACTCTTCGAGCGGTACGGACGGCATGTGGAGTGCACTCCGAGCGGAGAACTGCTTCTGCCCCTGGCTCAAGCCATCATCAACCGGGCCAACGACGCCATCAGCCTCGTACGCGAGCAGGCTGGGGCCGGGCCGAGCATAGTGCGCTTCGGGGCCACGGGCAGCGTGTTCGCCCACTTGTTGACGCCCGCGCTCGCCTCGTTCTCCGCAGCCTACCCCAACGTGAGCGTCGACCTGGTGGAGAGGAACGACGCCGCTTGTGAGGACGCGGTCATCAGGGGAGAGCTGGACTGCGCCGTTATGACTCCTTGGGGTTCGGCTCGGACCGCGACCCACCGTCTTCTCACAGAAGAGATCCTTCTGGTAGTGCCCCAGGGTCACCGTCTCGCCGCCTATTCACCGGTCACGTTCGGCGTGCTCGCGAGCGAGTCCATACTGCTACCCCCGAGCACGATGAACGCGAGCAACATAGCCGCCGACGCTTTTCGCCGAGCGGGTTTCGAGCCCAGATTCTCCTACAGGGCCACCTACCCCGAACTGACCAAGGCCCTCGTCAGGCGAGGTCTGGGGGTGGCACCGATGCCGCGGATGCTCCTCGCGCCCGAGACCCTCGAGGGTCTGGCTGCCCTACCCTTCCAGGAACCGATGGCCCGCGATCTCGCGCTGATCTACCCGCGAGACCGTCCCTTGCCGGCGGCGGCGCGGGCCCTGATGGTCCATATCCGGGCAGGGGTCTCCGGCAGCGGGGAGAGTCCCGCCAGACGCCGGCCGCGTGAGCAGTAGGCGCCCCGGGCTTACAACTCGTTTCCCATCGCTGAGCCATCATGGTAGGCTTGCCGCACTATGAGTCAGAGCAAGACCTCCAAATACATCGTGACCGAACTGAAGATGCCGGAGGACAAGCTCCGCGTCGACGACTACTACAGGACGTATGCCTCCCGCATCCTCTGGATGGATGAGGACGTCGTCGAGGGCGCGTTCCACATGAACACCTCCTGGTTCCTCAGGCCCATCGCGAAGACCATCGAGGACAAGCCGCACGTCCACGACACCGACGAGATCATCGGGTTCTTCGGCAGCGATCCGGACGATCCGTACGACCTGGGGGGCGAGGTCGAGATCTGGCTGGAGGACGATAAGCACCTCATCGACCGCACCGCCATGATCTTCGTTCCGGCGGGCATGAAGCACTGCCCCTTGGCGCTGACCCGGGTCGACAGACCGATCTTCCACTTCACCATCGTCACGGGCGGTCGGTACGACAAGGAGATCAAGGGCGACACGCCCGCGCAGTGACCGAGCCCGATCGAGCGCCGCGCGAGGCGCGGCGAAGGAGGCCGGGCAAGCAGCCGTCTCCAGCTATACGGCTCAGTCATACTTCCTGGCAGTCATGAAAAAGTTCTTGTGAAGCACTTTCCCGGGTCACGACTCGGCTATCATGTATGAGGGTCAGGTTTCGCCTTACAAAAGAATGGATGACTGATGAACATAGCGGTATGCGTGAAACAGGTGATCGATACGGAGGCCGAGAAGAAGCTCGATCCCGAGTCTTGGCGTCTGGACCGTAGCGTGAACTGCATCCTCAATCCGTATGACGAATATGCGGTGGAGGAAGCGTTGCGGATCAAGGAAGCCCAGGGCGGCGAAGTAGTGGCCGTGTGCATGGGACCTGAGAAAGCCGAGGAGGCTATCCGCAAAGCCCTAGCCATGGGAGTGGACAGCGCGGTCCTCGTGACCGATCCCGCTCTGGCCGGCTCAGACGCGCAGGCCACGGCCTACGTGCTGGCGGAGGCCCTGAAAAGTATCCAGTGGGATCTGGTGGTCTTCGGAGTGCGGTCCACCGATGGTGAGACCGGCTGCGTACCTGCCGCCGTGGCCGAGCTGCTCAGCGTTCCGCTTCTGTCGACCTTGGCGAAAGTGGACGTACAGGGCTCCACCCTTGCCGTCCACAGGGAGACGGAGCAGGGCTACGTCGCCTATGAGTGCCCCACCCCCGCGGTGCTCTCCGTCATCAAGGGGATCAACGAACCGCGCTATCCCTCGATGAAGGGCATCATGGGCGCGAAGAAGAAACCCCTGGACGTGAAGAACGCCTCCGCCCTGGATCTGGATTTGTCCCAGCTGGGACTGTCCGGAGCCAAGACCCGCGTGCTTTCGGCCCGCTCTCCCGAACCCCGCAAGGCGGGAGTGAAGATCGAAGACGACGGCACGGGCGCTCAGCGGATCGCCGATTTCTTGGCGAGCGAGAAGCTCGCGTAACAGAGGAGATAGAGCAGTGAGCAATCAGAGTGGCATCCTCGTTGTAGCAGAGCCCAAGGACGGGAAGCTCGCCAACGTCACCTTGGAAAGCATAACCAGGGCTCGCGCCCTGACCGCGACGGCCGGCGGGAGCGTGAGCGTGGTGATCGCGGCCGCCGAACCCGGCCCGCTGGTAGCCGCTGCCGGCCGGTACGGCGCCGACCGCGTCTACGTGGTCGAAAGCCCCGAGGCTGCCGTCTTCCGTCCCGGCCCCTTCATCGATGCAGCTATGGCCGCCGTCCAGGCGGCCGACCCGGCTGTGATCCTCTGCGCGGGCTCACCCGACGGCCGCGACGTGGCTGCCGGTTGCGCGGCGCGTCTGGGTGCGGGGCTTCTGGTGGACATCACCGACCTCGAGGTCCGAGATGGTCGTTTCGTGGCGACCCACCCCTGTTTCGGCGGCAGTGTGATCGTGGAGAAGGAGGCGACCACCAGCCCGGCCGTCGCGACCGTGCGGCCCAACGTGTTCGCCCGCGAGGAAGCGGGCAAAGACCCCGAAGTCGTCCCGCTTTCGGTGGAGTTCGCTCCCTCCGGCCTGGCGGCCAAGGTGCTCGACGTCGTCTGCGAGAACGTGGGCATCATCAGCCTCGAGGAGGCCGAGATCATCGTGGCCGGCGGCCGGGGTGTCGGCAGTGCCGAGAAGTTCGCCGTTATCAGAGAACTGGCCGAAGCACTGGGCGCCGCGGTGGGCGCCAGCCGGGCCATCGTCGACGAGGGCTGGATCAGCCATCAGTACCAGGTGGGGCAGACCGGGAAGACCGTCTCGCCCAAGCTCTACATAGCCTGCGGCATCTCCGGAGCCATCCAGCACGCGGCCGGCATGCAGACCTCGGACTACATCGTGGCCATAAACAGAGACCCAGAGGCGCCCATCTTCAGCTTCGCCGACTTCGGCGTGGTGGGCGATCTCCATGTCCTGGTTCCGGCCTTGACCGAGGAGATCCGTCGGCGCAAGGCCGCTTCCTAGGGAGCCCGAAGATGGCACAAGAACGAGACGTCCTGGAAGTCGACGTGCTCTTCGTGGGCGGCGGCATCGCCTCCCTGAGTGGAGCGCTCCACCTCTCCAACCTTATCGCGGCCCACAACAAGAGCGGCGCCGGCCAGAAGCTCGGCGAGGTGGGCATCGCGATACTGGAGAAGGGTTTTGCCCCCGGCGCTCACGGGATATCGGGCGCGGTGATGGATCCCGGCCCGCTCAAGGAACTGGTCCCCGACTATCTGGAGAAGGGCGCGCCTCTCGAAGGGCGAGGTGAAGAAGGAATCGATCTACTTCCTCACCAAGAGCGGCAAGACCAAAACCCCCGTCACCCCTCCTCCCCTGAACAATCACGGCAACTTCGTGGTCTCCATGTCCAAGCTCAACCAGTGGATGGCCGGGCTGGTCGAGGAGAACGGGGTCGACATCTTCCCGGGTTTTGCCGGGGTCGAGGTCCTCTATGAAGAGAACAAGGTCATCGGTGTGCGCACGGGTGACAAAGGCATCGACGCGAAGGGCGAGAAGAAGTCCAACTACGAACCGGGAGCCGACGTCCAGGCCAGGGTCACGGTCTTCGGCGAAGGCTCGAGAGGAAACCTAACCAAGGATCTGATCGCGCGTCTCAAGCTCGACGCGGGCAAGAACCCTCCCGGGTTCGAGCTTGGGGTCAAGGAGGTATGGGAACTCCCGGAGACAAGGCTTCAGCCCGGCGAGGTGATCCACACCCTCGGCTATCCCCTCAAGAGCGATGCCTTCGGTGGCGGCTTCGTCTACGGCATGAAGGACGACTTGATCAGCGTGGGCCAGCTGACCAGCCTCGACTACGCCGACCCCTTCATCGATCCCCACAGGGAGTTCCAGAAGTTCAAGCTACACCCGCTGGTGAGCGATCTCCTCAGGGACGGGAAGCTGATCCAGTACGGAGCGAAGACCGCCCCGGTGGGCGGATACTACTCCATTCCCAAGCTGGCCTTCGCGGGAGGCATGATCATCGGCGACGGCGCCAATCTCTTCAACAGCCAGAAGATCAAAGGCATCGACCTCGCCATGAGATCCGGCATGCTGGCCGCTCGGACGATATTCGAAGGCCTGCTGGCCGACGACCTCTCCGAGGCGAGACTCCTGGACTACGCCAAGGCCATGGCCGAGACCAGCGAGATCATGGGTCTCTACAAGGTCCGCAACTTCCATCAGGCCATGACCAGGGGTCTCTACCGGGGCATGTCCACAGCCGGGATGCAGTATCTGCTCGGAGGCCGCGTCATAAGCAAGAGGCTGCCAGCCAAGCCCGACTACACCCACATGAAGAAGATCACCGAGAAATACGGCACGGCCACTCCCCCGGCCGAAGCGATCGGTGATATCAAATATGATGGGAAATCTACCTTCGACAAAGAGACGGATGTGTACTATTCAGGAGCTACACATGAGGAATCTCAGCCGTCTCACCTTAAGGTGTTGGACCTTGATGTCTGCTATGGAAAATGTGCCAGGGATTATGGAAATCCATGTGTGAGATTTTGTCCGGCCGGTGTGTACGAAATGACGGTTGATGAGTCTACCGGAAATAAGATATTGAAGGTTAACTTCTCCAACTGCGTCCACTGCAAGACGTGTGACGTCAAAGATCCCTTCGAGAATATCCAGTGGGTGCCTCCGGAAGGGGGAGGAGGCCCGAAATACACCGTGATGTAGGTGGAGATCCTGGCAGCCCCGGGTCGAGCCCGGCAGGTCAGGTGCGGAACCACGCTTCGAGAAGAAAAGGCAACAGGTAAAGGAGTACCACATGCCACGTCCGGAAGAAGTAGAAGTCGTCAAGGCAATGAAAGCGGCAAAGACCGGCGAAGAGATCCTGGCCTCGTGGGCCATGCAGCGGCCGGGCTACAAGCCGGGTGACAAGGGCGATCCGTCCCTGGACTTCTGGGTCAAGAACCGCCCCGACATGCTGCAGGTCTACGCTCAGAACCAGCTGACCGGGCTGCTCGACCGCGGCATCCTCGAGCCGAAGACCCGGTACCTGCTCCTCGTCGGCCTGTACATGATGAACAACCATTGGGACGGCGTGTTGCCCCAGGCCTGCAACGCGAAAGCCGCCGGCGCCACCGACGAGGAGCTCATGGAAGTGGCCTACTGTGTGTGCTACTCGGTGGGCAAGGCCAAGCTGCAGGAGAGCGGCCAGTGCCTGGACACGGTCTTCAACAACCCGACCTTCCAGGCGATCGAGCCCCTCAAGAAATAGTAAGTCGCGCGGACCATCCGGTCGGCGAGAGAAGCATCAGAGCGAGACCGCCTTCGTGCGGTCTCGCTCTTTTTGTGGCTACGGGGGCTGATTCCGGCTGCTTAGAACATCCCGTTGTCGTTGGCGGCAGTCTCGGGGATCTCCTGGATCGTGTCCCAGTGTTCGACGATCTTGCCTTCTTCGAGCCGGAAGATCTCGATGATCGCCCGGCCGCGCGGATGCGGCGGGCGCATGGAGTGCACATGTAGGATCACGTAGTCCCCGTCGGCGAAGACGCGTTTGACCTCGCTGCGAGCCTCAGGGTATTCGGTCTTGAGCCATGCGATGAACGCGGCCAGCCCTTCGGGTCCCTCGCCCACAAAAGGATTGTGCTGACGATAGTAGCTCCCGATGTAGGGCTGGGCGGCAGCGTAGTCCTTCTTGTTGATGATCAGGTCGTAGAATTCGAGGACCGTCTTCTTGTTGGCTTCCAGCTGAGATTCCATTTCCGCATCATCCTTTCTCGGTGGACTTTGCTTCCTTGCCCCACTTCTTCCTGAACTCCGCCGCCGCCCCGCCCACGATCGGCGCTCCGTGGGCAAAGCAAGCCGTCTCGAATTCCAGCCCCGCCAGCATGCGCAGGTCTTGTCGCCCCCGAGCCAGGTCTTCGTAGATGGGGGAGAGTTCCAGCCCATCCACGTGCTTGGCCACGTCGCCCACGAATAGAACACCGCCATCCCCGGGCCAGAGGAAGGCCAGATGTCCCGCGGTGTGGCCCGGCGTCCCGATTGCCTTGACGCCTCCCGCCACGGGGACGATCTCGCCCGACAGGACCTCCCTGTCCACGTTGGCCGGCGGGCTGGAGTCAGGCGACTTCTCGATGACCTCGGTGATGAACAGCCGGTTCTCCAGCCCAGGGGCCGGCTCATACGGCCGGAAGGCCGTTCCCATCCGCACCAGTTCCGCGTCCGCCGGGTGCATCCAGGCCACCGCACCAGTCGCCTCCTTCACCTCCGCCAGTCCGCCCGCGTGGTCGGGATGACAGTGGGTGACCAGGATGTCGCCGATCTCCTCCGGGCTCCGGCCCAGGGAGCGGACCGCCTGGTCGATCACGGCCATGGTCCCGGGAAACCCGGTGTCGATCAAGGTCAGACCCTCCGGCGCCGCGATCAAGAAGACGTTCATGGCTTCGGCGTCGATCACGTAGACATGGTCGGTCACTTGTTCGATCAACTTCTCGGCCACGAGAACGCCTCCTTCGGCGTGAGTCTTTCAGCAAACGGTCGTGCAGTATCGCAGACTACCAGGGGCAGTCAATTGATATCACGTTTTCGACGCTTCCGGACGATATACTTGTCCCCCCCGTGCCCACACTGGGAGGAATCCTTGAGAAGTCCGTGGCCCCGCCGTCCGTTATGAGTGTGCCCGCCCTCTCCGATTACGGCTTCGTCGTCCCGCGAGGCGGCCTCGCCCGCGACGCGGACGAGGCCGCGACCCTCGCCGCCCAGCTAGGCTTTCCGGTGGCGCTGAAGATCGTCTCGCCGGACATCCTACATAAGACCGACATCGGTGGGGTCGAGTTGGGACTCGACTCGGAGGAAGCGGTGCATGGCTGCCTACCGGCGCATTACGGCAGCCGCCCACGCGCAGGCGCCCGAGGCGCGCCTGGAGGGGGTGCAGGTCGAGGAGATGGTCGCCGGAGGGTTCGAGATCATCATCGGTCTCAAGCGCGACGATCAGTTCGGGTCCGGTCATCATGTACGGGCTGGGGGGCATCTTCACCGAACTACTGGACGACGTCAGCTTCCGGGTGCTGCCGATCGATCCCGAGGACGCCCGGCAGATGGTGACCGAGACCCGGGGAGCGCGGATGCTACAGGGCTTCCGCGGACGGGCCCCGGTCTCGCTCGGATCCCTCGTGGACCTGCTACTGGCCGCTGCCCGCCTCGGTCGGGACCTCGGCGATCGACTGGAGTCGGTGGATCTCAATCCCATCAGGGTGTGGGAAGGGGAGCACCGGGTGCTCGACTACAAGGTGGTCACCCGCGACCAGCGGTTCCGCCCGCCCTCCCGCGCCGCGAGCGGCGCCGGAGGAGGCGCCGAACCCGCCACGGGCCCGGGCGGCGCGCCTTTTGGCGAACTCGGGGCTCGGGACGCGGACACCTCTCATCTCGCCACCTTCTTCGAAGCCCGCTCGGTCGCTCTGGTGGGCGCCTCCGCCACGCCGGGCAAGATCGGTCACGCCGTCCTCGACAGTCTGGCCAAGCACCAGTATCGAGGGGAGGTCTTCCCCGTGAACCCGACCAAGGATTCCCTCATGGGCCTGAAGACCTACCCCACTCTGAGCGCCATACCTCGACCGGTCGAACTGGTCGTGTGCACCATCGATCTCGCGGCTGTGCCCGAACTCGTGCGGGAGTGTGCCGCCCGCGGCGTCCACAACCTGGTCGTCGTCTCGGGAGGAGGCAAGGAACTGGGCGGAGAAAGAGCCGTCCTGGAGGCAGAGATCCGCCGCCTGTCCCGCGACCTGGGGGTGCGGGTGATCGGGCCCAACTGTATCGGGGTGTTCGATGGGACCACGCGGCTGGACACCTTCTTCCAACCGCAGGAACGCATGACCCGGCCGCCGGCCGGACCGGTGGCCATGCTCAGCCAGTCAGGCACCGTCGGTATCGCCTTCTTGGAAGACGCAGCATCCTTCGGCATGAGCAAGTTCGTAAGCTACGGCAACCGGGTGGACGTGGACGAAGCCGACCTTCTCACGTTCCTAGGAGAAGATCCCGACACCGGCGTGATCGCCCTGTACGTGGAGGGGTTCGAAAACGGGCGCGGCTTCCTGGACGCCGCGCGAGCGCGTGACGGAGCACAAGCCCGTGGTGATCTTCAAGGCAGGGAGAACGCCATCGGCCGCTCGGGCAGCGCTCACTCACACAGGCTTCTTCGCCGGTTCGTACAAAGTGGCCGAAGGTGCTTTTCGTCAGGCCGGGCTGATCGCGGTAGACAGCTACGAGGAACTGGTGGCGGTCAGCAAAGCTCTGGCTCTGCAGCCCCGGGCCAGAGGAAACCGGGTGGCAATGATCGGCAACGGAATCGGGACAACTGTCCAGGCTCTCGACATCCTTGCCGGGGCCGGACTGGAGTTGGCCACTCTCGCCCCCGCGACCATCGACCGCTTGACCGAGATCTACCCCTCCTTCTACATCGTGCAGAACCCTCTGGACGTCACCGGCTCCGGCACCAGCACGGACTACGAGATCGGAATCCAGGCGCTTCTGGACGACCCTGGGGTGGACATCGTCATGCCCTGGATGGTCTTCCAGGATGCGCCACTGGGCGAGCGACATCCCGGAGAAGCTGGGCCGCTTGAACCAGGCCGCGCACAAACCGATCCTTGGAGCGGCCACCGGCGGCCCGTTCACCCACCGCATATCCGCCGAGATCGAGGCCCAAGGGGTCCCAGTATTCCATTCAGTGCGGGATTGGGTTGCCGCCGCCAGGGGTCTGGCCCCCGGCGTCCGGCCGTCCCAATCGAAGCGACCTTCGTGACTGGGACCAGCGGGACTCGGGAGCCAACTCAGGCGCTCGCGTCGACCCAGTTCTCCAGCCTCAGGCCCGGATAACCTGCGAAATCAGCCTCGTTGTTCGTCACGAGCGTCACGTCGAGCGCGACGGCATGGGCGGCGATCAACTTGTCCAACGCATCCCTGCTCTTCTCGCGGCTCGCCCGCCGGATCGGTCCGTATGCGCGCGCCGCCCCGGCTGTCGAAGGGCAGCGCCGGGATGTCTTCCAGCAGTAGGTCGAGTGCGCTTCGGTTCTGGTCCTCGTTGTCTCCGGAGCAGGAGACGCCGTACTCGAGCTCGGCCAGTGTGACGGCGGACATCACCACTTCACCGACGAAACAACGGGCGAAGCGCGCCGCAACCCCCGCAGGTTGGCGCTTCAGGAGGTAGATGCACATGTTGGTGTCGAGCATGTAGCGCGGCTTCACAGGGAGTCTCGCTCAGACTCGACGTTCGTCCCGCGCCCGGCCGACATGAAGTCGTCCGAGAAGCCGGCGAACTTGCTCAAGCGCCTGATCGAGAGAGCGCCGCGCAGGGACGAATGTGCAGTTCATCGCCGACGCGCTCGATCTCGACCTCCAGATCGGACCGCTCATAGGCCAATTCGGCCGGTATGCGCACAGCCTGAGAGTTGCCGTTCCGGAAGATCTTGGTGAGAGCCACGGTAGGACCTCCGAGTGTGTACACGTACATCCTAGCTCTCCTCCATCAGGCCGTCAACACGCCCGACACCATACCGCCAGGACGAAGCAAACGGGCTAAGACTATGGGCCGAGGCTGGCGAGAATGAAACCGCGCGGGCGACGCCGCCCCGCTGTCGAGGACAGACTGGGGCGCGCCCCTTGCTCGGGGGCGCGCCCCAGCGAAGCGCACCAGGAGCAGCGGCGCGCACTACCCACCAGAACACGGGGCGCGCTCCCCGACGGGAGCGCGCCCCAGAAAAGCTCTCTGCCAGCCAAAGCTGGATATGCGGCCGCTGGATATGCGGCGCATGGATCTACAACGCCAGGTAGGCCCTCTTCACGTGGTCGCTTTCTCTCAGGAACGAGCAGGCACCCTCCATGGCGAGCCGCCCGTTCTCAATGACGTAGGCTCGATCGGCTGCCAACAGCGTCTGACGCACGTTCTGCTCGACGAGAAGGATGGTGATCCCTTGCGCATGTAGCGATTCTCAGGATCTCGAACACCTCCGTGACCACCCTCGGCGCCAGACCGTTCGAGGGCTCGTCGACCATGACCATCTTCGGCTTGGACATGAGTCCCCGGCCCATCGCGAGCATCTGCTGCTCGCCGCCGCTCAGCGTCCGCGCGAGCTGCCCGGCTCGCTCCTCGAGACGGGGAAAGAGCCCGAAGACCCACTTCATCGTCTCCCTGCGTTCCTTCCACGATCGCCTCGGATAGGCGCCCATCTCCAGGTTCTCCTTGATGGACATGTCGGTGAAGAGCTTGCGGCTCTCGGGGATGTGCGAAAGTCCCATGTCGACGATGTCGTTGGGGTGCATCGTGTCGATCCTCTTGTCCAGGAAGCTGATCGTGCCGGCAGACGGTCTCATCACGCCCGAGATGGTCTTGAGCAAGGTCGTCTTCCCGGCTCCGTTGGCACCGATCAAGGCGACGAACTCGCCTTCTTCGACATTCAGGCACAGGTCCCAGAGGACCTGAACTCTCCCGTATCCTGCGCTGAGGCCGTCAATTTCCAGCATCGCATTCTTCCCCAAGATAGACTTCGATCACCTTCTTGTTCGCCGCCACTTCTGCCGGCGTACCTTCGGCGATCTTCTTTCCGTAGTCGAGCACGATGATGCGGTCGCTGACCTTCATGATGGCCTGCATCACGTGCTCGATCATGATGACGGTGATGCCGCGCGACCTGATCTGCGGCCACATCCCCCATGGCTTCAGCTACTTCCGTAGCGGTGAGCCCTGCCATCAGTTCGTCCAGTAGGAGCAGTTCCGGACCGGTGGCCAAGGCTCGGGCCACTTCCAGGCGCTTCTGGTCTGGCCAGCGTGAGATCCCCGGCGGGCAATCCTTGAGCTCGGTCAGGTCGACGAACTCGACGGCCTCCTCGGCCTTCTTCAGAGCTTCGCGCGGAAGCTTATGCGGTGGCCCGTCCCGAACAGAGCGCCGATCATGACGTTCCTCACGACGGGAACGTGAGGGAAGATCTTCACCGTCTGGAACGTGCGGGCAATGCCGAGCCGGCAGATCTTGTACGCAGGCAGGGGGGTGATATCGCGTCCTTTGTACGTGATCTTTCCCTTGGAAGGCTTGAGCGCAGCCGAGATCAGATTAAAGAGCGTGGTCTTGCCGGCTCCGTTGGGCCCGATCAGCCCCAGTATCTCCCCCTGGTCCACGTAGAAGTCGACGTCGGACACCGCGGCCAGGCCGCCGAAGTGCCGACTCACTCCCTCACCTTCAAGCAGGTGCACGTCGGCCTCCTCTGATCTTGCGCCAAGCTTGCTGTGCCAGCCCCAGTATCCCGTTCGGCATGAACAGTATGGCAAGGATCAGCAGCACACCGAAGATGAGCATGTATAGGTCCGGGAACTGGGTGATCAGCTCGTCCCCGATGTATGTGAAGAGAGCAGCGCCGATCACCGGGCCGACCAGGTTGCCCATGCCGCCGAACATGGCCATGAGCACCGGCCAGAAGGAGTTCTGCAGGTCGAACGCGATGTACGGGTCGATATAGGTGCGGCGCGTGGCAATGATGGCCCCGGCCATCCCCATGAAGATCGCACTCGCCGCGAAGACCAGCACCTTGGTGCGCACCACGTTGATACCGCTGTGAGCGGCCGCTTCCTCGTGCTCGCCGATGCTCTGCAGAGCGAGCCCATAGCGGGAGCGCCGTATGAGCGCGGCTACGACCAGCATCCCAATGGCTACGATGAACATGGCGTAGTAGGTGGCCGAGGTGCTCACCGCTTCCACAAAGCGGCCCCGCGTTCCGGTCACGAGCCGCTCGATCTCCAGAACCACTGCCTGGACCAGGAGTACCAAGGCGAAGGTGAAGATGGCGAAATAGACTCCCTTGAGCCGAAGGGTCAGGGCCCCGACGAATAGGGCCACGACGAAAGCCACAAGACACCGGCGAGGATGATGATCACCGCGAAGGGCAGCGTGCCGCCGAACACGGCGGCCATGTAGAAGCCCAGTCCGAAGAAGGCCGCGGTCGCCAGAGATATGTAGCTCGTGGGCCCAGAGAACAGCACCCAGCCGACGGTCAGAACGACGAACTTGAGGATGTCGGTGAGCAGCGTGAGCCAGTAGCCCTGAGTCATAGTCGGAACCAGGGCGACTAGCACTAAGACGACCAGGATAAGGACGCCGCCGACGATCCTGCTCGTCGTGAACGCCCCGGTGAAACCCGACCTGTTTTTCGTGGCGATGTCGTTCATCTACTTACCCATGATCCCTTTAGGCCTGGACAGGAGCAATACAATGAAGATCACGTAGAACGAGATCATCGTCCAGGACGGTTGGAAGTATGTGACGAGAGCGGAGACCAATCCCAGGATGACACCGCCGATCATGGCCCCAGAGATGCTGCCGAGACCTCCCAGCACGACCACGATCATGGCGATCACAGTGTACTGAAGTCCCATCGACGTCTGGATCTGAGCAGCGTGCTGACAGAGTGCCGGCGATCCCGGCCAGACCCAAGACCAGCCCGAAGCAGATGGCCAGACACTGAATGGATGTTCACGCCCATCAGCCCGGCCGTGGTCGGGTCCTGCGCCGACGCTCGGATGGCTTTGCCCAGGCGCGTCCGGGCAAGGAAGAAGTAGAAGGCGGCACCCACGCACGATGACAAAGCCCAGCGCTGCCAGGCGGTTGAGCGGGATCTGCGCGCTCGTGACGGCCCTGTTGAGGAAGAGCACTTGGTTGTCTGTGAACCCCAGATGAGCCGCGCTACGTTCTGCACGACGTAGTAGAGCCCGAAAGTCGCCAGCATAGGACTTGGCCTCGAAGACGTCGAGATTGGGCGAGGTATCCATAAGGCGCCGGAAGAGCGTCGAGTACAGGATCCATCCGATGACGAAGACAAGGGGACCCGTGACCACAACCGACACGAGCGGGTTGAGATTGACGGCGCCGAACAGCCAGAACGTGACGAAACGCGCCGACCATGATGAACTCGCCGTGCGCGACGTTGAGAACACGCGCCACCCCGTATTGCAGGCTCAGCCCCACGGAGACAAGGGCGAAGATGCCTCCGAGCAGCAAACCAGTGATGATGATGTCCCTGATTGCGACCATCCATGATCCATTCAGGATACTGTTGCGTGACTGCACCTGCTGTGCGGGGCGAACCCAGGGGCGCGCATCTCGGCGCGCCCCTGGATGTCCTGCTCGCTTCGAGTTCAGATCACGACCAGACTGTGTTCCGTCGATTGTCGAGCTGCTCGTCGTGTGGCCGGAGCCGGAGCGGATGCCTTCGCTTCGGCCCAGCCTGTTTCGGGAAGATGGGCGCCGCAGTGCGTTTGTCGCCGGGTCGATGACCTGCGGATATGCCGTTCTGCCACTGGCCGATCTGGCCGGCGTAGCAGAGCCGTCGAGGAATCTGGTTCGGATCGAAGAAGAAGTCGTCCGACATGAGGGTCTTGAAGTGCCCCGTGCGCATGACGTCGGCTATCTCCGCCTGATCCAGAGGTTCCGGCCTGCTCGATGGCCTGCTGAAGAAGCCCAGCTGGGACTGTAGATCATTGCGCCCCAGAAGTCGACGTTCGCCGGACCGCCACGAACGCGGACAGACGATCGTAGTAGTCTTTGGCAGCCGGGGAGGTGCTTGATAGTCCAGGCTCCTTCGAACAAGATCCCTTCCAGCCGCGCCCTCGAACGCGTTGTAGAACCACTGGCTGGCGCCAGTCCGGTCCCCCAGGAAGGCCTTGGGGCTGAAGTTGACCTGGCATCATCGTGCCCGTGGCCAGGGTGTTGCTCGGGCGGATACTGGAACGAGCAGAAGACGTCCGCGTCCGGGTTCTCGCTCTGCACTGTTGACGATGCTGGACATGTCCTTGATGTCCGGGCGGTACCGGCGTGTTGCTCATGATCTCGATGCCCGCGGTGGCAAAGTAGATCTGCGCCTGCGCATTGATACTCGATGCCGATGCAGGTCGTCGATGTAGGCACGATGGAGCGGACTTGACGCCCAGCCTCCTTGCAGATCTCCGCGAACATCGGGCAGCTGGCATGGTTGGAGTAGTTCAGCACCTGGAAGAATAGGGTAGCGGGTGCCCTTGGCCATCTCCTCCTCGAGCGTCGTGGCGCCGCCCTCGGAGCTCATCAGGATGTAGTTGTGCGCGTTCGCCACGCCGGCCGCCGCGAACAGGAACGCGGTGCTGCACGGCGCGAAGACGAAGTCGACCTTGTCCTCTTCGCATGAGCTTGGTGAGCAGGCGCATGCTCTGGTCGAGGTCGCTCTGGTCGTCGTAGACCGTCATCTCGATCGGCAGCTTCTTGCCGGCCACTTTGATACCGCCGGCTGCGTTGACTGTCCTTGACCCACAGCTTGTAGGCGGGGCCCAAGTTGCCTGCCTCAAACGGGGCGCATTGGCGCCGGTGATCGGCCGCGCCGCGCCGATGACGGATCTTGTCCGCGCCGGCGGCTCCGGGCCCGCCGTGACGGTCGTGGTCGCACCGGCCGCGGTCGTAGTGGTGGCACCACCAGCAGTGGTCGTCGTCTCTGCCGCGGCGGTGGTGGTCGTCTCTTCCTCGCCGCACGCGGCGATCAATCCACCCAGACCGCCTCCGACGACGACCGCTCCCCCGGCGATCCCGGCGTACTTCAAGAACTCACGCCGGCTGACCGCCCTGCGAGTCAAACCTTCTTCGTTGGTTTTGGGATCTAGCTCATCCTGCATCGTGTGGTCCTCCCTCCATGTCCCGAACTTATCGATCCTGTGTAGGCCCTCGCAAAGCCCTTGTCGGGCCAGCGGTCACAGGCCCCCTGTCACGTTTGAGGATTCCCCTGCTCAGTCCCTACCATTGCCAAGCAATCACCTCCCACAGAAGCTCCCAACCCTTGCAGTGCGACTACCTTTGGTATCCCCCCTTAGTATCTTCCGTATTCCTTGGCCGTCTGGATCATCGCGCGCAGGTTCTCTTCCTTGCCAGAATCTGGAACCGCCCCGGCATCCAGGATAAACCCGCCCCCTTCGCCGGCCGTATCGATGAGATCACGGCAGTACGCCGCGGTCTCCTCAGCCGTGCCGGCATAGAGCAGCGACAGGGGCACGTTCCCCTGGAGGCAGGCCACTGTGCCGATCGTTTGCTTCGCCCTCGCCATGTCGGTCTGGTCGAACAGCCAGACGGTCTTCCCCTTGGGCAGGTCCATGATGGCTTCGAGCCTGGTGTTGTAGCGGCCTTCGGCGAACATGAACGGGATACAGCCTTCCTCGATCAGCCCGAGCATGACCGCGCGCAACGTCGGCCAATAGAAGGTCCTGAACTGCTCGTCGCTCATGAAGCCGTCGGCGCCCTTGTGCAGGGGCATGAACACGAAAGGTGTGCCCAGCTCACCCGGACGCTTGAGGGCCCAGTCGACGGCGACCGGTACGAGCCGCTCGCAGGCGGCCAGCACCTTGTCCGGGTACCGGAACATGTCCATGATCACGCCCCTGGTGCCGCGCATCGTGTCTCCCAGGATGTCGAAGGGCGCTTTTGATCCGCCGGCGAAGTAGCCGGGGTAACCGGACATCATCAGGTCACCGACCATACCGAACATGCTCTGAGCCCAGGCGGAGGCCGCGGCAGACGCGGCCGCCAACCGCTGCAGTCCCTCCGTCATCTCCGGGGAGCCCCACCCGCCCATGTGGAAGGACGAGAAGGGCATCTCGATGAAGTCCCACAAAGAGGACAAGCCGTTGAAACCGGCGAAGCCCCCCACCGCGCGGGGCAGGTAGGTCCGGAGCAGGTAGTCGGACGGGTCGGAGATCAGGTGGTCGTACTCCTCGGGGAGCATCCATTCCTTTTCGTTGTACTGGAAGCTCGCCTCTTTCGCCACACCGTGGCCCGGCCACGAGTACGTTCTATAGTCAAGGTGTTCCAACATCGAGCTAGATACAGAGGCAAAGAGAGGGCTGACCTGGGTGTCGAGTTTGAACTCGAGGTTGAAGTCCGTCCAGGCCTGGGCGGCGCGGGCCGGGTCGGACATCACATCGTACGGGGTCAATCCCGCCCAATATGCCCCCCAGAAACCGCCGAGCAGGCTCACCGGCACCCGGTCGGGTTTCTCCAGGTTGATGGCAGCAAGGATGCGGTCCACCCGGGCTTTGTAGTCGGCTTCGGCCTCGGGGCTTTTGAAGGGGATGTCGGGGTTGCGCCACTTCTCGATACGGGAGGCCAGGCGTTCCTCCGGGGTCATATCGGCCCAGGCTTTACCTGCCATCACGCCACCCCCACCGTTTCTTTGGCAAAGGCGACCGCGGCCATGGCGTCGTCGCCGTAGGCGTCGGCCCCGGTGTACTTACGGACGGTGTCGTCCATCTGCCCCCCGCCGATGATGACCTTGAGATCCCCGCGGAGCCCGGCCGCCTCTACCTCTTCGATGGTGGACTTCATGGAGTCAAAAGCCACACTTAGAGAAGCCGGAGAGGGCGAGGACCTGGGGATGGTGTTCGGAGACGGCTTTTACGAAGTTCTCTTCCGGCTGGTCGATACCGAGGTCTATGACCTCAAAGCCGTTCACCTCCAGCATGAAGCCCACGATGTCTTTACCGATGTCGTGGATGTCGCCCCGGACGGTACCTAAGACCACGGTGCCCAGCTTTTTAGCGGTATCGGTCTTCGCGGCCAGGTGAGGCTTTAAGACTTCGCCGATCTTACGGAGCATCTCGCCACTCATGATGAGCTCCGGCAGGAAGTAGGTGCCCTCCTGGTAGCGTTCCCCCACCACCTGCATGGCTTCGGAGGAGAGGTCGAGGATCTTACCCGGGTCCTCGCCTTTAGCCAGAAGCTCGTCCACGATCTGGAGGGCTTCTTTCTCCTTCATGTTGGCCATGGCTTCGATCAGTTCGTGGGCCATCTGGGCTCCTTTCGTCCACAAAGCACCATGCTGCCAATGGGCTAGAAACGATCCTTGCGGCCTCGAAGCACCCCGGGGGGCGTTCCCGGGTCCAACCGACGCTACCTGAAACCCCCTGTGCAGCCTGCCCCCCGGTCGCCTCCCTCCCAGCGTGGGAGGCTCGTACCGCACCTGCTCGGTCGATTCCCGATTCTACAAGATTGCCGGAAGCAATGCAATCAACCTGTATAGACAATATGGTATTGTACTAGCGAGGAAATAGCTAGCCATCTTTGCTAGTGTGTGTCGGGGGGAGATGCTTATCTCTCTCCGTGCCTCGCTTAGCCCCCGAGGTTGTTCCTTCTCGTAAAGTGAGATCTTTCGGGATGAGCACGCAGGCACTGACTGATCGCGGATCGCTGGAGCCTCCGGCCCCAAGCCAGGGTGCACCGGCGAGGTCGCCGGCCTATCTCCGGATCGCTGAGACTCTGGCCGATCGGATCACTTCCGGCGTCTACCCAGCGGGTAGCCGTCTTCCCTCGGGCGCAGAGCTCTGCACCGAGTTCGGGGTGAGCCCCATGACCATGCGCCGGGCGATCGCCATCCTCCAGGACCAGGGACTCCTGTCCGGGATGAGGGGCCGGGGCACGTTCGCCCGTTCCATCGACCTGGGCGACTCGGTCTTCAGGCTGGACTCGCTCGCCGGCGACTGGCTGGATGAATCTGCGGAGATACGGCTGCTCTCGGCCTCGATGACCAGAGCCGATGAGAAGGTCGCCGCGATGCTCTCGATAGAGCCCGGCCAGCGCATCATCTACCTGCGGCGCCTTGTGCTCTACGACGGCAGCCCGGCCATGTATCACACAGAGTACATCGTCTACGATCCCCGCCGCCCGCTGGTGGAGTCCCAGCTGCAACTGACCTCCCTGCACGCGTTCCTGGACTCCGGCCGGGCGCACCGCTTCCCTCTGGGCGAACTCACTCTGACCGCGGTGAATCTGGATGCCGAGAGCGCACACGCTCTCGGGGAATCAGAGGGAGCCTTGGCTCTCCGTCTGGAGCATGTCTTCCAGCAGAGCGACCGGACTCCGGTCAGTTGGGGCTGGTTCCTCATGCGGGCCGAGCTGTTCCGGCTCCGGGCACGACTGGGACCGGCATAGGACGGGCGGAGGTACCGACCGGTGGCAAGTCTAGACAAACTGCGGACGGCCCTCATCGAGTTGGACGAAGGCCGCACGCTCGAGCTTACGAAAGAACTCCTCGCTGAGGGTGGAACGACGCCTCCATCGATCCTCAACACCTGCCAGCAGGCGCTGAAGGTGGTCGGGGAGCGCTACGAGCGACAGGAGTACTACATCTCGGGCCTCATCATGGCAGGAGAGATCTTCAAGGAAGTCATCGAGCTTGTGCAGCCCGAATACGAGCCAACCCCTCTCGGTGAGTCGGCGGGGACGATCTTGCTCGGGACCGTCGCCGGCGACATCCACGACATCGGAAAGAACATCTTCGGCACCTCGCTTCGAAGCGCCGGCCTCACCGTGATCGACCTGGGTGTCGACGTCGCTCCCGAACGGTTCCTCGATGAGACCAGGCGTTCCCGACCCGACGTGGTCTGCCTATCGGGCCTCATCATGCCGGCGTTCGAAAGTATGCGATCCACGGTGGCGCTCATCCGGGCATCCGACTCGGAGCTCGGCTATCGCCCGCCTGTGGTCATCGGCGGAGCGATCATAGACGGCCGCATCTGCCAGTACTGCCAAGCCGACTCGTGGAGCACGGACGCCATGGAGGGAGTGCGCATCTGCCAGGACCTGGCGGCCCGCACCTCTGAGTGAACGAGGGGCGCCGTGCGGCGCCCCCCATGTGGCGTTGCAGTGAGGTGAGCCGTCCGCGACGTGACAGCCGGCTCAACCCTCGGCCGGCGCTGCAAGAAACCCAAGGAACGCCGACAGCGATGCGGTCGTGGCTTTCACGGCCTCGGCGTGTGATCCACGCTGCTCCACGATGAACCGGCCGGGAGGCGCCAGCACCGCCATCGAAGCCACGACCTTGCCCGCCTGGTCCCGGACTGGAGCGGCAACGGCACAAATCCCGATGTCTCGCTCCTGGTAGTTGAAAGCGACTCCTTCCTGCCGTACCCGCTCCAACTCCGCAGATAAGATCTCGGGATCGACAATGGACTGCGGGGTAGTCACTTCAAACTGGATCTTCTCCCGTTCGCCAGGTGACTTGCTGGCCAGGAAGACCTTCCCGTGAGCCGTGTTCGTATAGCCGAACACGCGGCCGATAGAGTGCGGCCGCGTGAAGGGCCGAGAGGTGAAGATCTCATCGACTTCCACCGGGACCCCGTCGACTTCCACCGCTAAGGTCACCATCTCCTGGGTCACCGAGGCAAGGTCCTCGAGATACGGGCGGGCGACTTTTGCCAGATCGGCGTAGCGCTCCGACAACTGCCGACCCGCCGCCAGTAGGCCCGGGCCCAAGTGGTACCGGTTGGTCGCATCGCAGACGAGAAAGCGCAGGCCCTCCATAGTCTTGACCAGACGGTACACGGTCATCCGGGGAAGACCAGTCGCCTCGGAGATCTCTTCCACGGTCCATTCCGGACGGAGTACGTCGAAGAGCGAGATCACCGCCAGTCCCTTGGCGAGAACCTGGATCATCCTGCGCTACCTTCCTTCGAAAGGGCGAGTCAGATGTGCGTCAGTCGATGTCAAGATCGAAGAACCTCTTCGGATTGTCCCAGGTGACGCCCTCGATCACGTCTCGCTTCAGTCCCAGCCTACGCATCGAGAGAACAGAACGAGGCACCGAGAAATAGCCTTCCCCCGCGTAGCCGAACTCGGAGTTGACGAGGAGCTGGCTCCGATACTCCGGGTACTCCGCCACGATCTCAGCCGCGTCTTCCGGCCTTAGCTTGTCGTAGCACAGGCTCAGCCCCACCATGGCTCCGGTGTCCAGACGATCCTTCAGACTCTCTCTGCCGGTGTGGTCGAACACCACCTTGTCCATAGGAAAGCGCTCGCTCTCCAGGACCTTGATGATCTGGCGACAAACGTCGACCGCCTGAGGCTCGAGAGGGGTCGGGGTATGGACAATGACCGGCTTGTTGTGCTCCTTGGCTATGGCCAACTGCGCGCGGAACAACTTCTCTTCATCAGCGATCCCGGCATCCATGCCTATCTCCCCCAGCCCCACAATCGAAGGATGATCGAGGTACTCGGGCATTCTCTTCAGAGCTTCGGCCACCGACTCGGTGTCGAGCCCGTAGAAGGGGACACTCAGGGTAACGAAGACTTTGATGCCGAGAGACTCGGAATGCTTGACTTCGAAATCGAGGAACATCCGCCACATCCTGAGAAGGGTCTCGGCCGAGACCATCCACTGGAGCATGTGGGGTGTCGGCAGGACCGCGCCCTCTACTCCGGCTATGGAAAGGGTCTCGACGTCCTTGCCCTTCATACGGTCAAGGTGGAGATGGGGGTCGATCATTCTCATCTGGGGCTCCTTGTGGTTTTAGCTTTGCGGTCCGGGATAACGGCGATGCTGTCGATCTCGATCAGCAGATCTGGTTCGTGAAGACCCGGAACGCAGACCAAGGTCTCAGCAGGTGGCTCTTCGATCAGGCGGGGTGCGTACCTCCGGTAGTAATTCTGGATCCTGCTCTCGACTTCAGGCCAGTCGTCTATCCGGGTGAGATAAACGACACTCTTGACCATGTCGTTCATGGAGGCCCCAGCTTCCTCGATGGCTCCTCGGACCTTGTCGAGGGCGACCTCTGTCTGCGCTCCCACATCCTCGGAAGAGGCATGGAAGGTCTCGAGAGTCTGGCCGCTACATCCCGATACGAATACATATTCGCCGACCACCACCGATCGGCTGAAGCGCACCTTCACCGGGTATCGCGCGGGATATTTCGTCGTCTTCATTGGAATCCGGTCACGTCCTCTGGCTTTGTAGGGCCTCGAGGACTTTCTCTGGTGTCATCGGTAGTGAATGGATCCTGATGCCGACCGCGTCGTAGAGAGCGTTGGCGATCGACGGCGCGACATTGGTGATACCCGTCTCTCCCACTCCCTTGGCTCCGAACGGTCCGTGGGGATCGGGCTCCTCGACCAGGATCACCTCGACCTCCGGCATATCCAAGGTCGACAGCATCTTGTAGGTGGCGAAGCTGTCGGTGAGGACCTTCCCGGTCTTCTCATCGATGGCCAGGTCCTCGGTCAGTGCATAGCCCAGTCCTTGATAGGCTCCACCCTCGAGGCACGCTTCGACCGAGAGGGGGTTGATCGCCTTGCCGATGTCGTGGGCCACCACGTACTTGAGAACCTTGATGACGCCGGTCTCGACGTCGACTTCGATCTCGGAGAAACCCGCCTGGAAGTTGGGGCTGTGAGTGATAGCCTGGTGCTTGCCGGTGGCCATGATGTGCTGGCCCTCCATGCCGTACTCGTACATGCCGCCGCTGGCGATCTCGCCCACGCTCACGGTCTTCGCGGTGTCGGCTTTCAGGTACACCTGACCCTCGCGGATGTCCAGTGTATCCGGGGTCGTCTCCCAGGCCTTGGCGGCTCTCTCCAGGATCATGGCCTTGACCTTACGGCCCGCGTCCAGCGCCGCATTCCCGATGGCGTAGGTGGACCGGCTGGCGTGCGTGCCAATGTCGAAAAGAGTGACGTCGGTGTCGCCGGTGATCACGTGGATGTCCTCGTAGCGGAGACCTATGGCTTCCGCGGCGATCTGACTGAGCACTCCGAGGATGCCCTGACCCATCTCGCAGGGGCTGACCGTCAACTGGGCCGACCCGTCCTCATGCAGTTTGACGATGGCGGTGGAGTGTTCCAGCAGGAAACCACCCGCACCGCTGGCGTGGGTCATGATGGACATGCCGACGCCTCGCCGGTAACGGCCTTCCTTCTTGCTGCCCCACCCCTGCCACTTGTCCTTCCAGCCGATACGCTCTGCCCCCTGCTTGATGCACTGCTCGAGTGCGCAGCTCTCGAGGGGCACTGGTTCCCACATGCTGGGTTCGCCCACGCACTTGATGTTCCTCAGCCGGAACTCCACCGGGTCCATCCCACACTTCTCGGCTGCAAGGTCGACGGCCTGCTGGAGGATGAAGGATCCCTCCGGGTTGCCATACCCCCTCATCCCGCTGGAGGTGGGATTGTTCGTGTAGACGATGGTGGCCTTGCCGGCGATGACCGGAGAACGCATCACTCCCAGGGTGGACTGCATGTTCACTGCGCTGATGGTCCCGCTGTGAGAGAAATAGGCCCCCGAGTCGGAAAGGATGCGCTGCTCGAGAGCGGTTATGGCGCAGTCTTCGCTCACACCGAGGCGGACGGTCTGGCGCTGCTCGGTGCGGCGAACTCCAGCCATTGAAGTCCTCCTCTCTCGTGACGAAGACCTTCACCGGCTTCCCGGTCACCTTCGCCAGCAGCGCGGCGAGCGGCTCGACGCCCAGGCTCAGCCGCGCCCCGAACCCACCTCCCACCGTGGTCGTTATCCAGCGCACGTCTCCTTCGCCGATACCGAAGATGCGAAGGGCCATTGTCTTCTTGGCCAGGTGCGGGTTCTGGCACGGCGACCACACGGTCAGCCGGCCCCCTCGTCCCAGCGGGCCACGGCTACGTCGGGCTCCATGTGGGCCTGCTTCTGGCGGGAGCTGCGGCCGCTGAACTCCACCACATGGGCCGACTCGGCCAAGGCCTTGTCCAGATCGCCCCTGGTTGAAGGGATGCTCGATGACGCCAGCCACGTTGTCCTTCCAGCCTTCGTGGACGATGGGCGCGCCCGGCTTGAGCGCCTCCTCAGGATCGAAGACGGCCGGCAACTCCTCGTATTCCACCTCGATGAGATCGAGGGCTCGTTCGGCCGTATAGACGTCGACAGCGGCCACAGCCGCGATCCAGTCGCCGATGTAGCGCGCTTTGTCGGAGAGGATGAACTGGTCGCGGTTCTCGCCCTCGTAGGCGAAGGGGGGCAGGGCCTCCGCCATCACCGAGCGCGTGAAGGTCATCTTGGGTACGTCCTCGTGGGTGAGGACGGCCGCCACACCCGGGAGCGCCTTCGCCTTCGAGGTATCGATCCGGACCACGTTCGCGTGCGCGTAGGGGCTCATGAGGATCCGGCCGACGAGCATGCCGGGGAGCACGACGTCGGCGGCATAGATCGCGGCGCCCGTCGTCTTGCCGGCCACATCCGGCTTGGTTAGGGACTTGCCGATGACGGAAAAGCTCTCTGTCATGACCCCTGCCCCCCGTTCCTCATCGTCTCGGCCGCGGCTTCCACCGCGTCGATGATCTTCACGTAGCCCGTGCACCGGCAGAGGTTGCCGGCCAGAGCACTCTTGATCTCGTCGCGCGTGGGCGCTGGGTTCTCGTCGAGCAGGGCCTTGGAAGAAAGGATCATCCCCGGCGTGCAGAAACCGCACTGGACGGCCCCCTTGTCAACAAAGGCCTGCTGGATGGGGTGCAGTCCGCCGCCTTCGGCCAGTCCCTCGATGGTCACGATGTCCTTGCCGATCGCCGTCACGGCAAGCGTCAGGCATGAGAACGATGGTTTGCCGTCGATGAGAACCGTGCACGCGCCGCAATCCCCCGCGCCGCAGGCGTACTTGGTGCCCGTCAGCCCCAGCTTGTCTCTCAGCACGTCGATCAGCAGCATGTGGGGCTCGACTATGACTTCGTACTCGCCGCCGTTGACCGTGAAGGTGGCTATCTGTTTGCTCATGACGCCCTCCCTCCGGCAGCGCCTGGTAAGGCGGCCGTGGTGAGCGCGTCCTTGACCAGGACCCTCACCATCTCCTTGCGATACGCCGCCGTCGAGCGAACGTCGGATATGGGCGCTGCCGCCTCGGCGGCCGCTGCTGCCGCCTCCTCTATGGTCTCCGCGGTCATCTGCCTGCCCACCAGCAGCCCCTCGGCCTCCGCCGGCCCGAAGAGGAGTGGGCGCGACCGATCCAAGCGCGATCTTGGCATCCGCGCACACCCCGTCGGCCATCGTCACCGCGACCGCAGCGTTGACCTTGGCGATGTCCTCGGCCGTCTTGGACAGCTTCATGAAGGCCGCACGCGACCCTGGCGCCACCGGCGGGACGATGATCTCGGTCACGATCTCGTGGGCATTCACGGCGGTCCTGCCGACGTCGACGAAGAACTCCTCTATGGGGATCTCGCGCTCCCGACCGAGCCCGGCGATCTTCACCCTGGCTCCAAGCGCGAAGAGAGCCGGCGCCACATCCGAGGCCGGGGTGCCGACACAAAGATTGCCTACAGCCGTTCCCATCACCTTGGTCTGGACCGAGACGATGGAGTCGATCGCCTGAGCCAGCAACGGCCAGCCCTGGCGCACGACCGGTGAAAGCTCTATCTGCCTCAGGGTGGCCAGAGCACCGAATCGAAGCCCGGCGCCATCGGCCTTCACGTAGTCGAGACCGGGCACCTTCTGAAGGCTGACCACCTTCTCCGGCGCGACCTCGCGAAGCCTCATCTTCAGAACCAGATCTATGCCCCCGGCGAGCACCCTGGCCTGCCGACCGTCGACCAGCTCAATCACTTCGCCCACGCTCGTGGGCTCGGCGAACTCAAACGGCAACAACACTCGATGCATGCCATTCCACCCTTCTCTCGCCGTCCCGCTGCCGGGACTCTTGCGCCCCTCCCCAGCCGGGCTATCCCAAGACTGGGGAGGGGCCCTTCAGCGGGATCACCTGTCTACTGATCAGCTCACGAATACTGGTACGGAACCTCACTCTCGCCCATTGAATCCCCCATCTCGGCCGAGTCTGTGCACGCTTCCGGTCTTACGAATACAGGAATGGCAATACCGGTACGGTCGGAACGGTCGGGGCCAGTACGTTGTTGACAGTCGCGTAGTCGAGCGGCCACTTGGTGCCCGGTACCCACTGCGCCCCCGTCCATGCGGGCTTGGAGACATTGGGATGCGGCCGGAAGCTGTCCGTGGCGGTCGGATCGGCGTCGATAGGGGCGGTGAAGTCGATGGGGCCCGTTATGCTATCCATCTTGGTGGTCTTGATGGCCTCGACGATCGACTCCTTGTCATCCAGGTCTTTCGTGCGCTTGAGCACGTCGATGGTCCACGAGAACTTGTCCAGAAAGCCGATCGACAACTCCTCTTGCAGGCCGGTGTCCTTCTCCCACCTCTCAGCAAGCTGCGGGCAGTCCATCCCGGTGAGAGGGTCGATATAGGGATAGTCTCGAGTCCAACCGTGCTCGATGATCAAATAGAGCGCCTCGGGGCCAAGTCCGGCGAGACCCTGAGGCATCGTTATGCCCAGGCCTCCGCTCGGGATCTTCGGGTTGTAGCCCTGCTGCAGCGACTGCTTCCAGAAGTTGGTGAAGTCCGGCGGCTGCATCGCCGCGATCAGCACGTCGGCACCCGCTTTCTTGAAGCTGGCGATCTCCTTGGTGAAGTCCTCGGACCCCAGGTTGAACTGGGCGGATGCAACCAGCTCGTAGCCATACTTCCGCAGGGCTACGGGCGTGCCGTATTGCTCGTCCAGCCAGGCATTGCCATCGGGGTTGTTCATTGTTATGAGCGCAGCCATCTTGTTGTTCGGGATCTGGTCCGCTGCGCCGATGATGCTGTAGCCCATCTGCTCCGTGCCCATCGAGTGCGCGAACGTCCACTTGAACGGAGTGTTCAAATCCGCGCCCCGCCCGAACACGAAAGCCTGCCACGGGGCATAACTGGTGAGGAAAGGCGTGCCCAGAGCCTCGGCCTGTTCCGCAGCCGGGTTGGTCACGTCGGGAGTCACGGAGCCCAACAGGATGTCCACGTTATCGTTCTGGATCAGGTCTCCGGCTATCTGGGCCGCTCTGTTGGAGTCGGATTGGCAGTCTCTCAGCAAGAAGTTGATTGGATGCTTCTTGCCGTCGCCCAACGTGATCCCGTCGCCTACTACCTCGGCCGTCAATCCAGCGGCCCATTCGTCCGCCGGACCGAAGGCCGCGAGTGCGCCCGTTTTCGGCATGACGACGCCGATCTTGATCTCGCGGCCCATCTCTTCGGCGACGCTCACGGTGGTGGTGCTGGCCGGCGCTGTAGTGGCAGTAGTCGCCTGGGTGGTGGTCGATGCGGCAGCCGTCGTGGTCGTGGTCGTCTCTTCCTCTTCGCCGCAGGCCGCGAGCAGCCCGCCCAGGCCGGCACCGGCGCCCAGCGCAGCGCCGGCCACCCCCGCGATCTTGAGAAAATCGCGCCGGCTGATGCCGGTTCCTGGTGACGCTCCGCGCTCGCCCTCCGCGTCTGTAGGACTTTTTCCCCCTGCAATCACCTTTGGCTCCTTTCTGGTCACTCTCCTTGCAGACTGGCGCGAACGCCAGGTCTAGCCCAATCGACGAAGCGCTCGGTTACTCGTAGTAATCCGGCACGGCTTTCAATGTAGAGAACTGCTCCTGGTCATGACCGAAGAAGATCTGACCTTCTTCCTTCTCCACCAGGTCCCGGACGCGTTTGAAGCTGTGTAGCTCGCCGGCGGCTGACCACGTGAACGCGTGTGGGATCCCCGGCGCATAGCCGTTGACCGGGATGTCGTAGTACATCCCCCGATGCTCGCAGGCCGAGAGGAACACGGGACCGGTCTTGGGCAGGCGCACCATCATGTTCTGGAAGCCGGGAGTGTGGCCGGGAAGGGACAGGATCTCCACATCCTTGCCCATGAGTTCGTAGTCCCCTTTGATATACAGGTAGTCGAGACCGGGCACTTCGAAGAGCTCGCGCACGTACATCCACGAGTGGAACTGCTCGATCGCCGGTTCGTCCCCGGGACGAGGGGGTACACCAATACGGCTCGCGTATTCCTGCTCATCCTCCTGAACCACGATCTTGGCTTTGGTCCCGGCGAACTCCGGCAGGTAGCCCGCATGCTCGCTCATGAGGTGGGAGATGACTACGTAGTCGATGTCCTCGGGCTTGACCCCGATCTTGGCAAGCTGAGAGATCGGATTCTGATCGGGAGCCTGCTTGACGTGGGTGCCTTCGGGGCCGGTGCGATGAGGAAAGCCGACGAACTTCTTGAAGAAGTCGTACTGGAACCCCAGGTCAAAGAGGATCTTGCCTTTGGGATGGTCGATGAACCACTGGGTGTTGCGGATGGGAAAGGGCGCCGCGCAGTAGTCTTTGCCGGTACAGTCCTGGGTGCCGAAGTGCCAGAGGAACGCTTCCTCCACCCACATCTGGCCGCAGTCGAGAACGTACAGTTTCACCGAGAAGCCTCCTTCAGTCTTTGAGACAGGCCACGACATCGATCTCGACGAGCATACTCGGCCGCGCCAGCGACGCCGGCTGCATGAAGGTGCTGGCCGGAGGCTCTTCGACCAGCCCGGGGGCGTACTTCTGGTAGTACTCATACTCCGTGGCCCGCATGAGATCGTAGTCCTTGACGTCCTTGAGATAGATCACCGTCTTGACGATGTGGTCCATCGAGCTCCCGGCCTCCTCGAGGGCGGCGCGGACCTTGTCCAGGGCGACCAGCATCTGCTCCTTGACATCGGAGGAGGAGACGTCGCCCGTCTCCATGGTGCGGCCGCTCATCCCGGAGAGGAACACAAGATCGCCCACGACCACCGATCGGGCGAACTTCTGCTTCTGGCCGGCGTAGTAGAGGGGATAGGTCTTCTTCTTCATGTGCTCTCCCTGATCAAGGTATCTGTTCGTCGATGCCCACGATGCGGAATGCCTGGCGGGCGAACGGCTCTGTCATCTGGTCGATGAAGATGAGGTCGCGTCTCCACTCTCCTTTCAGCTTGGCGCGGCCGGCCTCGGTGGCGGCCCGGTCGATGATGCCCGTCGCCTCGTCGACAGCGGCGCCGTAATCCCGGCGAGCGCTTTCCGTGGAGACAAGGCCGATGTCCATGTCGTGCTGCAGGTAGTCGAGGTCGCGGTCGAGGGGATCGCCGTAGCCGCCCCCTCCCGGCGCGCGGAAGTAGAGGATGTCGCCGTCGCGGGCGATCTCGCCGCCGGCCCGGTCGATGGGAGTCTCGCTGCCATCGGCGTGGATGATCTTGTTCTCGCCGTGAAGGCCCGGCATCCCGCCAAAGATGCCGTACGGCGGGATGACGCAGCGATCGTTAGCACCCTCCCACCTCACACTCGTGGTCGACCGGCCGCATGATGGTCACCCCGGACATTCCTCCTCGGAATTTGCCCGGTCCGCCGGAATCAGGGTAGAAGGCATACTCCTCGACGAGGAAGGGATACCGGGTCTCGAACACCTCCATCGAGACCTGCGAGACGCTCCCGCCGATGCGTGGTCCGCCCGCGAGCTCGAACCCGTCCTTGGTCGCCCTCGCCCCCCAGGCCGTCGGGTCGGAGCCCAGGTACCAGGCGTAGTACTCCCCCGTCCTCGGATCGAAGCCGCCGGCGATGTGGGCGGTGGCCGTACCCGAGTCTGCTCCGATGACCCTCTCGGGGATCACGCGTGCCAGCGCCCCGCTGATGGTGTCGATTATCCGCAGCGACGTCTCGGTGTTGCCGCTCACCACCGGCGCCGGGAACCGGGCGTTCACCACTCTGCCTTCGGGGGCGATAATGCTGATGGGGCGGTAGCAGCCGTGGTTCTTGGGGATACTGGGATCGGTCAGATTGAACATGGCGCAGTAGGTTGCCGAGTATACGACCCCGAGCACGCAGTTCGCCGGTCCTTTGACCTGCGGGTCGGAACCGCTGAAATCCATGGTGATATCGCTGCCGTCCACGGTGATCTTGACGTGGATCCTCACCGGACGGTCCTTGTCGATGCCGTCGTTGTCCAGGTAGTCGGCGAAGGTGTAGGTGCCGTCGGGGATCCTCTCTATCTCGGCCCGCATCAACTGTTCCGAGTAATCCAGCGCCCATTCCATGGCCGCCTTCATGGCCTCTGCCCCGTGCTTCTCGAACAGCTCCTCGATGCGCCGCTCTCCCAGGCGGCAGCCGGCCACCTGGGCCTGCAGGTCGCCCCACGAGAACTGAGGCACCCGGACGTTGGCGAGGAAGAGATCTCTCACCCCCTCATTGAGGACGCCCTGGTCGTAGAGCTTGATCGGTGGCAGGCGCACACCCTCCTGAAAGATGCTGACGGTGTCACCGGCGAAGCTCCCGGGATGCATGCCCCCGATGTCGCCGTGGTGCCCCCGGGACACCGAGTAGGCGACCAGCTCACCCCGGTGATATACGGGGGAGATCACGTCGACGTCGGGCAGATGAGTGCCACCGGGGAAGGGGTTGTTGTGGATCATCACGTCACCCTTCCTCAGGTTCTCCTCGCCAAAGCGGCCGATGATCGCCTTCGCGCTGAGCTCCAGCGCACCCAGGTGGACCGCTACTCCCATCGACGAAGCGATCAGGCGCCCCCGACTGTCCAGAAGGGCGGTGGAGAAATCGAGCACTTCGTTGAAGATGGGGTGATACGAGGTGCGTTTCAGCACCTCGGCCATCTCCAGCGGGATCGACTCCATAGGCTGCGGAGGACCCCGAGGGTGAATACGTCTTGGCTTGCCGGCTTTCCAGCCACGTTCACACCTCCGCAGGCGCGTCGTTGGTCTCTGCCTGAGTGGCCAGCTCCACTATCAGGGTCCCGTACTTGTCGACCTCGGCCGTTTCGCCCGGAGGCAGGACCGTCGTGGTGTCCATCTGCTCGATGATCGCGGGGCCACTGATGAGGTTGTTCGCCTTCAGACGGGAGCGCTCGTACGTGTTGCAGTCGATGTAGTCACCGGCCTCTTCGAAGAACACTTTCCTCGTGCCCTTGAAGGCGGCACTCGCGTCGGCCGTGCCTACCTCGATCTCAAGCATGCTTCCTCGAGTCATGGGACCGATGGCCGCCACGGTCAACGTCATGAATTCGATCTCGGAATCGCGCGACGCGTGCCCAAAGAGGTGAAGATGCTTGTCGTGGAATAGGTCGATAAGCCGGGCGAGGGTCTCTCCATCCATATGTTGGACCATCTCGTTCGGGATCTCGACCGGCACCTCGTGGGCTTGGCCCAGGTAGCGCATGTCGACCTCGTGGCGCATGACGATCTGCTCCGGAGCGAAACCCAGTTCTCGTATCTTCGCTACAGCCTCCTGGGCGATCTCGTCGAAGACAGCCTGCATGCGCTCGGGATCGGCCTGGGAACCCCGCGCGACATACGAGCGGTGAACGTCGTAGCGCGCGTCGGCCGTGATCAGACCCACGGCGGAGAAGACACCTGCGTTGAGAGGGACTATCACTCGAGGGATCCGCAACTCCTGGGCCATGCGGATCGCATGGATGGCCGCTGTTCCGCCGGAGACGACCAGGCTGAAGTCTCGGGGATCGTGACCCCTCTGGATGGTGGTGACCCTGGTGGCCCCGATCATGTTGGCGTTCACCAGTCGGTAGACGCCATGCGCCGCCTCGGCCACGCTGATCCCCAGGGGATCGGCCAGCTTCCGCTTGATCGCTTCCCTGGCGGCCTCGGCGTTGACGGTCAATTGCCCGCCCAGATAGTAGTCGGCGTTGATATAGCCGAGGACGAGGTCGGCATCGGTGACCGTTGGCTCGGTGCCGCCCTTGTCGTAGCAGACCGGTCCGGGCACCGATCCGGCGCTTCGCGGCCCCACATGGACTCCCCCGGCCTTGTCGATGGAGGCGATGCTCCCTCCCCCGGCACCGATCTCCACCATGTCCATGACCGGAGCACCGATGAAGTACCTGCTCCCGACCCAGAACCGGGTGGTCACTTCAGGCGTGCCGTCGCGGATGACGCAGACCTTGGCCGTCGTGCCCCCCATATCGAATGAGATCACGTCGGGGTATCCCAGCGACATCCCCAACTGGGCGGCCGCCGTGACGCCGCCCGCCG
The DNA here is from genome assembly GCA_963713545.1 of uncultured Actinomycetes bacterium. Taxonomy (GTDB): domain Bacteria; phylum Actinomycetota; class Thermoleophilia; order RBG-16-64-13; family RBG-16-64-13; genus CAVPLM01. Next base: position 426,616 of record CAVQME010000001.1, read on the forward strand.
GACCAGAATCGATGGTGTAGACAGGGCGCTGGGCCGCGACCTCCGAGGACATGATGCCGCCGCTCGACTGCATGAGGTAGAAGTCCTTCTGGAAACCGCCGGCCTTGAGCGTGTCGCGCAGTCTGCCCAGATACGACTGCATGATGGGCATGACATAGGCGTTAACGGTCGCCGTGCTGAGCCGTTCGTACTCGCGGATGATGGGTAGGATCTCGCTGGAGACCGAGAGATGGACATCGGGCATCATCTCGCGGATGATCTCCGCGGTGCGCTGCTCGTGGGAGGGGTTCATGAAAGAGAAGAGGTAGCAAATGACCACCGCCTCCACGCGCTGCTCCAGCAACTCGGCCGCTATCCTTCGCACAGCGTCTTCGTCGAGAGGCACCAGCACATTCCCGCGGAAATCGAGTCTCTCCGGGACTTCAAACCTCAGCGGCCGCTTGACGAGCGGATCGTAGCCCCCCACGTAGTCCTGGGGAAGGTCCATCTGCAGGTTGTACATGTCATCGGGATTCTCGATGACTCTCTGGCCACGACGCAGTTCCAGGATGTCCCGAAAGCCTTTGGTGGTGACCACGGCCACCCTCGCGCCCTTGTTCTCGATGACCGCGTTGACGCCGACTGTGGTGCCGTGCGAGAAGAAGCCGACCTCGCTTAGGTCGATGCCTGCCTTCTGGATGGCGTCGTAGACACCTACGGATTGATCTTGCGGAGTAGTGGGGGCCTTCGCGACGGTGACCCTGCCCTGCTCATCCATGGCCACAAGGTCAGTGAAGGTACCGCCGACGTCTGCCCCGACCCTGCATGTCATTAGCGCCACCTCAAATGGTCCAGGCGTCAACAGTGCTGCGCCACATTTTAGAATTGATTCGCACCGTGGTCAAGACGTTACACAGTGTCCATTGTGCAAACCGAACTTTCGTCGTTTGGTTCTTGGATACGATTGTCGTGTTTCACTATGCGCCGGCAATGAGCCTAGATTCTGGCTCCTCCCAGAGGCTGCCGCGGCGTATGACGCCGAGTTATTGGCCTTCAGTTCATTGCTCAGCGGGACGGGCCTAGGATCGGCAAAAAAGGATCAACCTGTGACTCGAGAAGACCTAGTGCTTAGCGAGGGGACGACGAGGTGAGGTTGGTCGGAGCGCTTGTCACTGATCTTGCGATTGATGGCTGCACGGTATCGTCTCCCGTGTGGAATAGGTAGTCTCCCGCGAGGTCCTGTAACGGGAAGTGGCTGATGATCATGGCTTCCTGCCGACGGCGTCGTAGCTCCGGGTCTTCTCGCCCTGTGGGGTCGGTCTCCCCGGTGAGGCGCCCGAGGGCGTCGTAGGCGTAGGTGGTGGTGGCCTCCTGCGTCGGTGAAGCTCGCGCGCTTGCGGGTAGCGTCATAGCTTGCAAGGGTCACCCCGTCGGCCGGGTCGGTGGTCCGGACGAGCGGCTTCGACTGAAGTCAGTCGTAGTACTCCGGTATGTGCTTGAGTGTCTTGAACTGCTCCCCGTCGTGGCCGCAGAAGATCTGACCCCCCTGCTTCGCGACTAGATCCCGCACTCGCTTGAGACTGGCCAACTCCCCGGCCGCCGACCAAGTGAAGGCGTGCGGGATTCCCGGACCATGCCCGCGCACGGGGACGCCGTAGTACATGTCTTGGATCTCACAAGCGGAGAGAACCACCATTCCCGTGTTCGGCAACCGGACAAGCATTGCCTGAAACCCGGGTGTATGACCGGGAAGAGACAGAATCTGAACATCCCTGCCCACGAGGTCGTAGTCGCCGCTGATGAGCTTCCACTTGAGCCCAGGCGGCTCGAACAGTTTCCGTACGTACATCCAGCTGTGAAACTGCTCAAGAGCCGGTTCTTCGTCCGGTCTTCGCGGGGTGCCGATGCGGTTCGCGTACTCGAACTCCTTCTCCTGAACGATTATCTCGGCCTTCTTACCCGCGAAGGCGGGCAGCCAGCCCACATGCTCCGACATGAGATGAGATAGAACTACGTAGTCGACATCCTCCACGCTCACGCCGATCTGCTTCAACTGGGCCACCGGGTTCTCATCCGGCTCCTGGTGGCTCCACATCCCTCCGGGTCCCTGACGATGCGGGAACCCCTTGAACTTGCTGAAGTCATCGTTGTCGTACCCGAGTTCGAAAACAATCTTGGCCTCGGGATGCTCGATGTAGAACTGAAGACTGCGAAGAATGCGAGTCTCGGGCTCGTAGTCCTTGTCATTGTCCTCCGCCGTGCCAAAGTGCCAGAAGAAGCCCTTTTCCACGAACAACTGGCCGCCGTTTAAGACATATAGCTTCACCTAATCTACCTCCTTGCCTCTGGCGACCCCTATTGGGAGGGCACAACTCGGGCGCCGCTGCTTTCTTCAGAAGCGCCAAGCCATAAGGCTATCTGCCGTCACGCGCGCTTCCAGCCATGAAGTGACGGAAGAAGCCCTGCTCCCAGAATATCCGGCTGGTCTCAGAGTCGCAACCCCGGGGGTGACCAGGTATTTCTGCGCGACCTCGAGCACCGTGGCGTGACACCAGGGACAGGGGACCTCGGCTCTCTGCTGAAGCGGCATAGAGCAGAGCCGATTCACACCTCACACTTGGCCACAGCCCTGAACCGATCTGCTTTCAGGGCCGACGTCACTCTTGCGCCTCGTCCCGCAGCCGGATACCGGGTCGCAAGGAGGGCCGCGCCCTGTCACCGGGCCTTCCCTCCTTCGGCGCAGCCGGCCGCTTGATGCCGTCACCTTTGCCGAGCTACGGACCCCGCTGATACTGTGTGCACATGCATAGTTCTGGTCGGATCACACGAAGAAACCGGTTGCACACACTATGGGAAGCCAGACACACTTCGTGCCATCTATGGAGGGAGGAGCAAAATGAAACCGGAATGCGAATCGTCCCAACGTCTTCAGGACCGCGTGGCGCTGATCACTGGTGCAGGCGGCACCAACAGCATCGGCCGTGCGATAGCCATGAGATTTGCCCAAGAAGGGGCGCGGATGGGGGTGCTAACTCGGCATGCATCGAGCGCTATGCAAGTGGTCAAGGACATCGAAGCAGCTGGAGGATTCGCGATTCCACTCACTTGCGACGTGACCGACTTGGATCAATGTCGAGCATCGGCCAAGCAACTTGCAAACGTCCACGGCGGGAAGATCGATATTCTTGTAAACAACGCAGCTGCTGCTCGCGTTGTTCCGTCTCGGACAGGTCTTCGGCTCTTCGACGACTACACTGTTGACGAATGGGATAGCGCCCAGGACGTGAACCTGAAAGGCATGTGGTTTTCGGCCCAGGCCGTGTTCCCGTACATGAAACCACAAGGTTACGGCAAGATCATAAATATGACTTCGTCGGCCTTTTTTGAAGGTCTGCGCGGATTCATCCCCTACGTGGCTAGCAAGGGAGGAATCATAGGATTCACACGCGCGTTGGCACGAGAACTCGGCCAGTATGGTATCCGAGTGAACGCTCTGGCACCGGGGTTCACTCTCACGGACTCGAACGCGGGGAAAGGTCCTGACTACCTGCAGCACTGCGAACATACGCGCGAAAAACAATGTCTCAGTGAGAGAAACGAAATCCCCGAGGATCTGGCTGGTCCGGCGTTCTTCCTCGCCTCTCCCGATAGCGATTTCATGAGCGGCCAAACACTACTTGTCGACGGCGGCCTGATCATGCATTGATCCCCGAAGGGTACTGGGCAGCTGGCATGGAAGACCCTCTTGGGGTTGTCCCCCGTGACGCGCGTGATCGATCAGACGGCGCAGCCCGCCTCTATCCCCTCCCGGACTGCCTCCGCCATCAGGCCCGGTTCCCGGGCGCTTCCAGCTACGTGTACTTCCGCGACCACCTTCGAAAGCTCTTCCACGATTGCCACGTTGGCCGCCCAATCCTGCGTGTTGATGACGTTCTTACCCGGAAGCACGAACGACCGCTTGTCCGGCTGCTGAACCTTGAGGCCATCCTCGATCACTGCCTGGTACTTTGCGTCCGGCCATAGGCTCACGTACTTCTCTTTGAACCACGGCCACAGGTTGGCCAAGTCGTCCCGGCCCATCTCGCCCCCCAACTCCGAGGCGGGGCCGTTGTGGGCGACGATGACCTTGCGGTGCCGCTTGACTAGGAATTCTCCGAGCTCGCACCCATGGAGCGTACCGCCCATGATCACCACCCGTCTGCCTACCGGCATCCACAGATGGGTGAGCTTCTGCAACTGCTCGGGGGTGAAGATCCTGAGCCAGAAGTTGAGCATGCTGTAGAGTTTCTCGGTCCGGATGACGCTCTTGCGCCCGTACCCGGGCAGCGCCACCTCGGGGTGGACGGCGCCGGCCGCCACGATGATGGCATCAGGCTTCTCTTGGCGCACCACGTCGGCGGTGACGGCGGTGCCTTTGTGGATGGTCACCCCCGCCTTCTTCAGCTCTCGCACCTCGTACTTCACGAAGTCCTGGAGTTCGGGCGTCTCGCAGTCCTTGACGATGGCCGACAGAGGCACCAGCCCGCCCAGCCGTGAGTCCTTCTCGTATAGCGCGACTTGGTGGCCGCGCTCGGCCGCCACCCGGGCCGCTTCCATGCCGGAGGGGCCGCCACCCACGACGAGTACCTTCTTCTTGCGCTCGGCCGGCGTCGCCTGATATTCGGGCATGATCTCGCGGCCCAGCGTGCCATTCACGCGGCACTCCAGCTTCTTGTTGCGGTTGCGCGTCTCAAAGCAATGCAGACAGCCAAGGCAGGGCCGGACATCTTCCAGGCGCCCCTCCCGGATCTTGTTGGGGTATTCGGGGTCGGCCAGGAGGAAGCGGGTCATGCCCACGAAGTCGAGCTTGCCTTCGCGCAGGTACTTCTCGCCCCACTCGGCGTCGATGCGGCTGGCAGTCCAAACCGGCACCTTGACGCCCGCCCGCTTGATCGCCGCCGCCAAAGGCACGGCCGCCCCGTCTCCCCGTCTGCTCCAGTCGAAATCTTTGGGCAGGTCGTAGTGCGGCTCCGGGTACATCAGGCGGTCGGGCTGCAGCAGCCCGCCTCGGTGTCCGTAGCGCTCCCCGCGCACATTGAGGCCGTCGGCCACCTCGCAGATGAGCTTGGCCATCTGCACGCCCTCTTCGAGGGTCGTCCCCAACGGGTGGTTGTACTCGACGGCGTTGATCAGCGCGTGGACGGCGAAGTTGGGACCGCAGCGCCTCTTGGACTCCACGATGATGTTCCGGATGAAGCGAGTGCGGTTCTCGTAGTTCTGCGGCCCGTACTCGTCCTCGCGCTTGTTCCAGATGCGCGACAGGAAGGTGTTGCCCTGGTGGGCCGTGGCGTGGTTTATCTCGCACGCGTCGAAGCCGGCCCTGTGGGCCCGCTCGGCGGCGGAGGCCCACAGGTCGATCTGGTCTTCCAGTTCCTGTTTGGTCAGGGCCCGGCTGGGCAGAAAGTCCGGACCCGGGAGCTCGTCCTCCGTCATCGCCGAGGCGCACTTGATATCGCGGACGTTCATGTCCCGGGGAAGCAGGCCCGTGGGGTTCCACGCCCCGGAGTGCTGGAACTGGAGGGACACCGGGCAGTCCAGCTTGTGCACCCTGTCGGTGAGCCGCTGGAAGCCGGGGATCAGGCGGTCGTCGTCCATGTGCAACTGCACGCCCTCGTAGCTGCCGTCCGGCTGGTAGTGGATATGGTGGATACCCAGCGGGTACTCCACCCCGCAGGACTCCACCACCAAGAAGCCCACGCCTCCTCGCGCCAGCCGCTCGTAATAGGCGATCATGCGCTCGCCGACGGTCTGGTCGGAGTCCACGTAGGAGGTGCCGTTGGCCGTCTTGATGATACGGTTGCGTGTTTTCACCGGTCCGATCATCCCGGGCTCCATGAGCTTCTCGAAACGCTGACTCATGCTGCTACTCCTCTTCGCGGATATCCTGCTCAACCAAATACTTCGTCGATGGTGCGGGCTGCCGCCCCCATGGCCGTGGCCAAGCGGGAGAGGCCCTGCCGCTCATCGGATCGAGCGCCCATTCTTGGACCTCCTGCACGCCGCCATTCCCCGAGCGGATAGGCTCCGAGACGCTCAGGTCTCTGTGGCCGCTAGACAAAGATGCCAGCCACCCTATTTCAGCTCCAACGAGTCGGCAGTGAATTCCTGAAACTCGATTGCGTTGCCATCCGGATCGTCAATCCAGAACTGCCAGGAATGGTCATCTTCCATCTTCTCGGGGTAACCTCTTGGAGAGATCCCTCTCTTCATCAACTCTGCGTGTAGACCATGGATATCGTCTGTCTGAAAGCACATATGGAAGTAGCCATATCCAGCCGGCTCGCTCTTGGTGCCGCCAGGGAAGAGTTCCACGAACTGCCGGGGGGCGACTTTGAGCCAGACCATCATCAGGCTGCCATCGTCCCAATAGAGCCTGAACGCCTCTTGTATGTCGGGAATCCGAAGATAGAACTCGAGCGACTTCTCTAGGTCGGTCACCCGGACGCCCACATGGGTTATTCCCACAACCACGGCTCTTCCTCCCAACCTTTGCACTTATCACGAACATGAACCACTTGGCCGGTCGCACTACGACGGGCCGACGGGCCGATATTACGGTTTCTGAAAAACGTCAAACCGCAGCCTTGGGCACGAAGGCGAGCGGCCGAAGCGGGGATCCAGACCCGCCCTTGATCTTGAGAGGCGTCGCGATGAAGATGCTGAAGGGCGGCAGTTGATAGAGATTGGCCACGTTCTCGATGAGAGGTATTCGATTACCGAGAAGAATGTTGTGGCAGGGCAGCTCGGGGTTGCCGTACGCATCTAACGCGGTGACGTCAATCCCGACCGCCTTGACACGACGTTGGACCAGGGCCTCGGCAACTTCACGACTCGGACCCGGCCAATCGTGGAGAAACGGTCCGAATTCGGGGTTCAACTTCCACTTACGGTCCCAACCTGTGCGAAACAGAACGATGTCGCCTTCCTCGATGGGGCCCTGCTGCTGCTCGAATTCCTTCAGTACCGACAGGCCGAATGTCGTCTTGGGGGGCGTATCGCTCACATCTATCATCACCCCCCGGCCAATCAGGCATGTGGCAGGAAGCTCATCTACCCAGACGTGAGCAGGATGACCCGGCCGCATGAAATGAGCCGGCGTGTCCATATGAGTCCCCGTATGTTCGTTCATCAAGATCTCATACGAGGCGGCTGTATCACCGTGCCAGTAGGACTCGAACAGACTATGGGAATATGGCGTTGGTCTGGGGAAGGTGGGAATGCCTTCCTCCAAAGTATGTGAAAGATCGATTACCTCAAAGTTGCTCAACAGTTCGTTGATTATCCTGACATCCATCGCTTATGCCTCCTTCGGGGGCTCAGACCGAACGACCTACAACTGCACCTTCAGGATTGCGCCTACTAACAGCCGAGTTCCCGGCAGCTGTGGTCGCCAAAATGCCTGAACTTCAGTGGAGCAACCATGCCAACCCAAGGAGAGCAGATTCTGCGGCCTCCTTTGGTGCGAATGCCCCGGGCTAGGCTTCGCTGCCTGGCCCGGGGCACTGTCGTACCTTACAAACGTCAGACTGTTATTGGCAGTATCTCTGCGTCCACGAGCGCTTCGGGTAGGAGGCTGTTTTCTATGGTGCGAATCTCGAAGGGGTACTTCCCCGTGCCTGTTTGCCACTGGCCCTCCTGAACCGGAGTCTTGTAGACAGTCGGCAGTGGGTGACCGGGACCCGGCTTGATCTGCTCTATGGAAGCTGGCATTGGCTCCGTGAAGTCGATAGGGCCCACGATACCCTCGAACTTCAGCTTGGAGGCGGCAGCATGGCATGATTCAGTGCTTGTGGGGTCTTCTGCGCTCCTCAGTGTCCACAGCGCCGCCTCGAAGATGACACTGTGCATGAGGGCGCCGCTCCATTGCTTTCCAGTTCTTCTTGTGAACTCGTCAGCCCATTGCTGGTTGCTCTCCCCTGTCAGGTAGGACTTGTACGGCCACCGCGGCGACCACAACAGGTTCGAACATATGTTGGTGCCAATGGGGCCAATCGCTTCCATATCCTCAGGGAACAGGAGCGGCTTATTGACTGTGCAAATCTTCGGAACGAAGGATTGCTGAATCGACTGCTTCCAGAAATTGACAAGGTCCGGCGGGGGACAGTTCCCAAAGACTATTTCGCAGCCGGTCTTCTTGAAGGTAGTAATCAGGCTAGTGAAGTCTTCGGTGCCAGGCGGGTATAGCCCGGGGTCGACGACCGTGAGCCCTGCCTGCTTCATGGCCGCTGTCATTCCGGTCACTCCATCCTGGAACGCCTTACCATCCGCGTCGTTGGCCCACATAGTCCCGATGATCTTGTTAGTTGGTAGCAGATTCCAGGTTACCTGATTGCACGCGCCCAGGTCCTCAATGCCGAAGAACAAGCAACGCGCGTAGTTCCAGCCGCCTTCCGGCCCATTGAAGTAGTAAGGCTGCCAGGGGCAGTCCGTCCCAAAACAGGGAACCTTGCCTACCTCGGATTGAACGGAAACGGGGATAACACTGTCCGGAGTACTAGCGACCACCATCACCGACGGCTTGCTATTGTTTATTATGTCCCCGGCTACTTGCGACGCTCGGTTGGAGTCGGACTGGCTGTCTTGGACGATCACAGTGATCGCGTGCTTCTTCTTATCTCCCAGCACGAGACCATCGCCGACATATTCCCTGAAGCGGTCAACAGCGTATTCGTCGTTCAGCCCAAAGCTGGCGAGCGGCCCCGTAGCGGGAGAGACGAAACCGATGGTGATTTCCGCTCCAACTTCCTCGCTGGCCGAGACCGATGTTGAGGTGCTGGCCGCGGACGACGTCGAGGTGCTTCCTGCGGTGGTGGTCGTGGATTCCGCTGCGGTGGTGGTGGTTTCCTCTTCGCCGCAGGCGGCCAGCAGCCCGCCCAAGCCTGCGCCGAGAGCGATCGTGGCACCGGACAGGCCCGCGATCCGAAGGAACTCGCGACGGCTGACCGTCGAAGTTCGCGGCTCGAAGGAATCGGGCCGGCCCGATTTCGAATACTCCTCATCCTGAGTCATTGCCTCCCCCTTTCATGCGCTTTTCCCTGTGCCTCCTGCCGATTCGCCCGTGGTCCCCACTCGATGAGCGAATTCGTGCAGGAACAGCAATGTATTACAGAGAACTCTCTTTGTCAAGCTTGAAACACAGTAAAAGCAAACTCATAGCAGCTGCGCCGTCATGGAAGAAACATTATTGCAACTTCCTGACCGCCAACGAAACAGATTGACCATTTTGGCCTCCTGCTTGTGGAGAGGTCAACGCGGATGTGTCGGGACCGCTTAGGCGGGGCGAGCCAGCTGGTCAGGGTGGCGTCGGGGGAGCTTCATTGACGAGAGACAAGCACTAGACCGAGCCGGGTCGAGCTTGGAAAGCCAAGCAAGTCAGCAGGGTGGCGTTCAAGGACGTGGATTTAGGCAAGCATAGGCCCGTTGAGTCGAAACAGGGACGCGTTATTCAAGTCCCCCACGACGCGGGAGACCATCGGCCTTCTCGAACCGAACTAGACCAAAGGACGGCTCGTCTCGAAAGGTGGCCGATAGGCCGGGGAAGGCAGGATTGGGCAATGAAACGCCGGGCATTCATGGATACCGGGGCGTTGAAGGAGAGAGCGTCAGCTCAGACGTTTTCCCAAACGATGATCATTGGATGACTACTCAAGACTACTAATCCTTAGCCATCGCATCCCAGTCCATCCGCTCAGGCGCAAGGTAGCCGAGGAATGCGGAGAGCTCGTCGGCCGTTAGCTTGACAGCAGTCGCAAACGCCTCCCTATCAGTTGTTGGCATGAACCTCCCGGGAGGAGCCAGCACGGCGATGGACGCGACCACTCGTCCAGCTTGATCCCGGATCGGCGCAGCTACGGCGCAGATCCCAATGTCCCGCTCCTCGCAGTTATAGGCTATTCCATCTCGTGCTACCTGCTCCAGTTCGGCTGATAAGGCCTGCTTGTCGGCAATAGAGTGCGGCGTGCTCACCTCAAACTGGATCTCTTGCCGCTCCGCTGCGGACTTGCTTGCCATGAATACCTTGCCATGAGCGGTATTATTGTGACCGAAAATCCGCCCGATGGCATGCGGACGAGCGAAAGGCCGCGAGGTAAGGATTTCGTCGACCTCGACCGGTACCCCATCAATCTCCATCGCAAAGGTCACAGTCTCTTGGGTCACCGCCGCGAGCTCTTCGAGATATGGCCGGGCTACCTTCACCAAGTCGGCGTAGCGATCGACGGACGCACAGGTAGAGGCAAGGACCGCCGGACCAAGGTGATATCGGTTGCCATGATTCGAGACGAGATAGCCGACCCGCTCCATCGTCTTTGCAAGACGATAGGCAGTCATTCTCGGAACCCCCACTGATTCAGCGATCTCATCCAAGGTCCACTCAGGGTGAACTTTGTCGAAGAGCGATAGTACTGCCAAGCCTTTGACCAGACTCTGTATCACTTACGATCCACTTTCCTGTTCAGCTTCGACGCCGTTTCTCCGTTATGTTAGACCGCAGTTCTTTGCCGAGCGACGCCGTCGCGTTTGCTGGTCGACATCTAGACCGGAGAATCTCCGCGGGTCATCTTACGTCCTCGCCTACACGACATCTCTGTTGAACCCTGATCTCAGCGCTAGAATCATGCATCTCGACCTTCGCTGTTCGGAATCACGGCGATGCTATCTATCTCAACGAGGAAATCGGGTTCTTGTAAGCCGGGAACGCACTGTCATCGGGTAGCGCGCAGGGTACTTCGTCCAAATGCATCTTACTGGCTTTTCGCACTGTGAGCAACTGATTGCACCAATGTGTGTCACTCGGGCCAAAGCCGTCGTTGTATGGTTGTCGATATGCCCCGTCCGTTTCACCAGAGTGCGCCCGATGGGGCTCGTGACAGTGGTCCGGCAAAGTGGATATAGATCGCCGTCGTGCCCGGGCAAGGGGGTCCTGAGGTCCCTCGCGGTCCATACCTTTATCTCCCGCTTGAATCCGGTAGCGGTACCAACAAGCGATGCTCCTAGGAGCGAGGCTGGCCCTATCCGGCGTGGTGGCCTCGCTCGCGAAGCGCAGAGGGGCGCGAACAGTAGATACACTCTCCCCGGAGGGCAAACCTGTTGTTGTTGAAGACAACACGGGTGGCCCGATCATGCGGTAGAGAGCAAGCGAACAGTTCATCGCCCACCCGATGCCCCGCTCAGTCGTGGTACGCGGGCGCGCCGCTCGGACTGTGGCGTTTCTGCGCTACTTCAGATAGCGCTCGATGAAGGCGAAGACTCGGTTGAGGTTCTCGTCGGTTTCGAACACCGGGTCGTCATGACCCGCGCCTTCGAAGATGTCCAGCTCGAACCGGTCGGACCCGACCAGTTCTTCGATCACGCGGGCGAACTCGAGGGACTGCTGCACCGGCACCAGGCAGTCCGCGCTCCCGTGCTGGATAAGGATAGGCGCCATGCCTCCGTGAACGTACGTCATCGGGCTGGCCAGCCGGACCTTCTCCGGAACCTCCGTGATCCGAGTGCCCAGATACCTCGACTCGGGCGACTCTGCCTCACTGTGATCGCTGGGACCCAGGCCGTTCTCGGCAAGCTGTTCGTCCATCTTGAGGAAATCGGTCGGCCCGAACCAGTCGATGACGACGTTGACCTCGGAGCTACGCTCCGCGTTGCCGAGTCTCGGATCGTCGAAGATCTCGACGTTGGCGGTCACGCCAAGCATCGCCGCGTAGTTGGCACCCGACGAGCCGCCGCACGCCGCGACCCGATCTGCGTCCAGACCGTACTCCCCACCATGCGCCCGTATCCAGCGAACCGCTGCCTTGACGTCTTGCAGCCCGGCCGGAAAGACCGCTTCCCCGCTTAGGCGGTAGCCCACGCCTACGACGGCATACCCCCGCTCAAGCTCGCGCAGCCAGGTGTTGACGTGGATATCGCGCTTGCTACCGATGGCGAAAGCGCCCCCATGGATATGTAGGATGACCGGGAACGGCCCGTCGCCTTCTTCGGGCAGGTAGATGTCAAGCTGCTGCGCCGGGGAGAGGCTCGCGTAGGGGACGTCCAGCCACTTGCGGCGGACGTGGGAGACGTCCGCTTCCGGTATCTGGAAGCCTTCGGGAGGCGGGCCCATCGGCCGGCCGCCGGGAAGCGGACCCCCAAAGGGGGGCGCCCCGGGCGGCGGGCCCTGCGGTCTTTCGCGTAAGGGCGACGGAGTTCTGTCAGAGAGGTCCACGGAGTATCACCTCGTCTTGGTCTTGAGTCTCGCGTTCTTCTGGTACTCATCGAAGGCGACGGCAGCCAGGAGGATGATGCCCCTGACGATGTACTGGGCATAAGTGCTCCAACCGGCTAGTTGCATGCCGTTGCCAAGCACCGCCAGCACGAACACGCCGGCCACCAGCGCAGGTATGTTCCCCTCGCCCCCGAGGAAGCTGACGCCCCCGACGATAGCCGCGGTCAGGGCGGTGAACTCGGTCCCCGGCCCGAACGACGATTGCATCGAATTGGCCTTGGAGACCATGACGATCGTGGCGATGGCGGTGAAGAACCCGCAGGTCGTGTACACGATGGTCTTCAAGCGCCGGGTGTTGACGCCGGACAGCCGCAAGGCCTCCTCGTTGCCTCCGAGCCCGACCACCCTCGTGCCCCACTTCGTCTGGTAGAAGATGAAGGAGGCTACTAGCACGACGACTATGGTCAGGTACACGTCCAGCGGGATACCGAAGATCCGGGTCTTGGTTATCGCCTGGAACGACTCCGGGTAGTCCCGGAACGTCTTCGCTTGGGACACGATGTACGAGATGCCTTGGAAGATCACGGCTGTGGCCAGGGTCACGATCAGGGGGAACGTTCGTATCCGGGTCACGATCAACCCGTTGATCAAACCCAAGAACGTTCCCAAAACCAGGCCTGTGACGATCGCCAGCCATACCGGCAGGCCATATTCCGTCATCATCATGGCGATGATCACGCCGACAAGCGACATCTGATAGCCGACGGAGAGGTCGATGCCTCCGGAAATGAGCACGAACGCAAGGCCGATGGCCACGATGATGAAGTAGGTGTTCTGGGTGACGATGTTGGTGAGGTTGCGCACAGTGAGAAACTGTGGGTTGACTATCGCAAAGAGCACGACCAAGCCGAGAAGGACGAAGAAGACCGCGTACTTCCTCAGCACGCCTAGATCGGCCCGCGCGAAGGGGTTCTTCTTCTGATCCGGAGTCTGGTCCTGATTCATTTTCACCGCACTCTCACCCGAACGACTTGTACTCGACATCCGACGGCTCGGACTCGGAACGGTCTTTGCCTCTCACGATCAATGTGACGACGTCATCCAGACTGACCTCGCCGACGTTGAGGACTCCCTGCCTCATGCCACCCTTGAGCACGAAGACCCGGTCGGCGATGGCCAGTATGTCGGGGATGCGCTGGGTGATGAGAAGGATCGAAAGCCCGCCGTCAGCCAGATTCCTTATGAGGCTGAGCAGCTTGTTGGCCTCGGTCACTCCCAGGGCGGCTGTGGGCTCGTCCATGATGAGGATCTTCGATTCGAACGCGATGGCGCGCGCGCAAGCTACCATCTGGCGCTGACCGCCGGACATGGTCAACACCGCCTGTCTCGGCGATTTGATGTCGACCTTCAGTTCCCGGATCAGGTCCTCCGCCCGCTTGTACATCCGCTTCTTGTCAAGCACGAGGTTGAACGGGCCGCGGGTGCACTCCCTACCGACGAAGATGTTCTTAGCCACATCGAAGTTGTTGAACAGAGCCAGGTCCTGATAGATCATCCCGATCCCCAGGTCGGTCGAGTCCTGCGGATCGCGGATGTGGACTTTCTCGCCGTTCACCCAGATCTCGCCCTCGTCGGCGATGTAGGCTCCGGAGAGGATCTTCATCAGCGTGGACTTGCCGGCACCATTGTCGCCGACGATCCCCATGATCTCGCCGCGTCTCAGCTCGAGGTCGACGTCCTTGAGGGCGTGTATGCCGCCGAAGCGTTTGCATATGCCCTTCAGCTCGACGATGTAGTCTGCTTCCATTCTCCCGATCCGGCGAAGATTCGCATGACCGGCCGGACCTGGGCGGGGCGGCTCGGCAATGATCGCCGAGAACCCCGCCCTACGGTCCGACCAACAGGGGGTCTAGATTACTCCGAGATGACCACTACGCCCGAGTTGGCCATGGGCTTCATCACTAGCTTGCCGTCGACCAGCGTCGCCAGAGCAAGCTCGTCCCAAGTGACTTCCGGGTAGTCATCACCGTTGAGCATCAAGGTGGCGATACCGACGGTCTTGCCGGGCAGGTCACCGCCTCCGAAGGCGATCGCGCCCCGGAAGACCCCTTTGCCCTCGCCGGACGCGACTATCGCGTCGCCCTCGGGGCCGAACATCCCGACGCCGAAGACGGCCATCTTAGCCAGGTCCTTGACCACACTGCCGGAGCCCTTGCCGAATTCATCCATGATCGCCTGGGAGGCGCCGTTGCCGCCATCGGATGCATAGGCGAGGACCAGCTGCACGTTCGGGTTGGTCGTGAGGATGTTCTGCATAGCGGTCTGACCGGCCTGGAACATCTCCGCGGGCGGCGTCTGAACGATCTTCACTGCCGGGCAGAATACCGGATTGGGAACCCTGTCGGCGTCCGACTTGCCAGCGAGATACGCCCCTTTGGCGTCGGAGATCGGCGCACCGGTCGCATCGATGTAGGCTCCTTCGGAGTTCTTCAGGTAGGGCTCACTGATCATCAGCAGGCCGTTGGAGCGCTGCACCGATTCGGTGGTCAACGACGACGTGAGGACCGCGGTCTCGATCGAGCCCGGGGCGGCATCCGGGAAAGTCTTTTCCACCCAGCTCTTGCCCATGAAAGCGCAGTACTCGCCCGCCAGGAACTGGTCCATCTTCATGACTGCGTCGCGGCCCGACTCGCCGGGCTCACCGCCAATGACCATGACGAGGACTCCCGCTTCGCGGGCAGCTTCGAGCTTGGGCAGCAGACTCGTCGCCTCGACGGCCATGACACAGATGAACTTGGCCCCCATGGCAGTGTAGTTCTCCACCTGGCTGGCCTGGGTGTTCGGGTTGCCGTCGGCGCTGGAGACCTGGACGTCGTACGTTTCTCCGAAGTTCTTGACGAAGGTATCCTGGATCTCGAGCATCAAGGGGTTGTCCAAAGCAGGGAGACACACCCCGATGACCTCTTTTTCCCCGCTGGTCGTGGGTTGCGTCGTCGGCGCTCCCGTAGTGGGTGCCCCAGTCGTAGGTGCCCCCGTCGTAGGTGCCCCCGTGGTCGGCGCCGCGGTAGTGGTCGAGTCCCCCGACTCCGAGCCGCAAGCAGCCAGCCCCAATGTCGATGTGACCGCCACGATCACCAGCAGGATCATAAGTCTTCTCATTGCCGTCCTCCTCCCGATCTTCATCTCTCGTAATGAGCATGCGCTCCATTAACATGACGGGAAGGAGCCGCTTACCCCTCACCCCTTTGACAGAATAACGATTCTGTTATCCGATTGCAAGCATAACAGAATTATGATTCTTTCAACGGTGGGAAATACTCTATACTTGCCGCATGGAACCTGGGCTGGGCACATACCACCCTCCGCGCCGCAAACCGGGACACGCGTCTCTGGAGAGGATGCTGGCCGCGGCCGAGGACCAGCTGCGCGAAGAAGAGTTGGACCTGTTCACTATCCAGAGCGTGCTCGACCGCACGGGCCTGTCAGTCGGGGCCTTCTATGCCCGCTTCCCCGGTAAGACCGCGCTGTTGCACGCGGTCCAGGAGCGCATGCACGCCCGCCTTGAGCCGCCGATCTTGGCCGCCCTTGAGGCTCAGGCGCAGGTGGAGGAGTCACTGGAGGAAGCCGTCGATCATGGATTCGGCATCCTCATCGACCAGGTGCTGAGCGAACGTGAGTTGTCCCGGGCCTTCATGATGCTGTCGGCCTTCGATCCGGTGATGCGGCGGAAGGGGGAGCAGATCAACCAGGAGCGACGGCTCGCCCTGGGCGCGGTGCTGGCTGCCCATCGGGAGGAGATCGGACATGCGGACCCCGATCAGGCCATCGGTATGGCTTATGCCATGTATGCCTCGGCGATGCACGGCAGGCTCGTGTTCTTCGGTCCCACCAACATGCTGCATTTCGGGGTGACCGACCAGAGCATGTTCAAGCAACTCAAGCTGTCCATAGCGGGGTTCCTCAGAGGAGGCGGAGGGAATCGAACTCTGGCGACCTCTGACGGCTAGCCCCCCCACGCTGAAGCTCTCCCCGCCCCAGCTCCCCCGGTGCCCAGGAGCAGTCTCCGCCATAAACAAAACACAGAGTCTGTATTCTTGTTACACTGTGAAATCGAGGGAATTTGAACCGGGAGGTGGCGCGACACCAGAGATAGCTGTTTCGGGGTAGACGCATTGAGATAGAGTCCGACGAAGACGAGCGATCCGAAGGGGGATCCTATGGATGATGAGAACAGGGACGAGCGCAGAACATTATCGAGGCGAGAATTCCTCAAGATAGCCGGGGTCGCCGGAGCCACAGTCACCGTGGCCGGCGGACTGGGCGGGCTGCTGGCAGCCTGCGGCGAGGAAGAGACCACCACCACGACCGCAGGAGAGGCTACCACCACGACTGCGGCCGGTGAGACGACCACCACGGCTGGTGGTGAGACGACCACCACAGTCAGCGCCGGGGCGGAGATGGGCCGCGAAGTCAAGCTTGGCTTCGTGGTGCCACTGACGGGAGCCTATTCCCTGGCGGCCGTTCCCGCCAGATACGTCGTCAAGCGGTGGGAAGAATTCATCGCGGACGGAGTCGTTCTCGGCGACGGCATGAAACACCCTATCAAGATCGAAGTAGCGGATAGCCAGTCCACCAGTAGTCGCGCGAGCGAGGTAGCGGCTGGCCTCATCAACGACTCCCAGGTCGACATGATGATGGGCGCTGCCGGTCCGGACAATGTGATCCCAGTGGCTGATCAGGCGGAAGCGTTCGAGGTCCCGTGCGTCACCAATGATGCGCCTTGGGAAGCTTACTGGAACTCTCGAGGCGCCCCCGAAGGCGGCTTCAAGTGGACCTACCACTGGCACTTCGGCCAGCGTGACACTCAGAGGGTCTACTTCGATATCTGGTCCCAGTTCCCCAACAACAAGACCTACGGAGCGCTTTGGCCGAACGACGCCGACGGCAACGCCTACCGGAAATCCTGGCCGGCCGCCATCGAGGAGAACGGCTGGAAGCTCTCCGACCCGGGTGCTTTCGAACCCGGACTCGAAGATTTTGGGGCTGTCATCAGCACCTTCAAGAAGGACGGTGCCGACATCGTGGGCGGCGTGGTGACTGCTCCGGACTTCACCAACTTCTTCAAGCAGTCTCTGCAGCAGGCCTACTACCCGAAACAGATCACCATCGCCAAGTCCTGCCAGGATCACCAGACCATCGAGTCACTCGGCGATATCGCGCTGTACCTGACAACGGCCGTCTATTGGCATCCGAGGTTCCCATTCAAATCCTCCCTCACCGGAGAGACCTGCCAGGAGCTCGCAGATGCCTACGAGGCGGATACGGGCGAGCAGTGGCAGCCGCGGCTGTACCACTATTCCGTGTTCGAGGTGGCCCTGCACGCGCTTAAGCAGGCAGCCAGCATCGATGACAAGGAAGCGATAGCCAAACTCGTTAGCACGGCGAAGCTCGACACCATCTCGGGCCCGATCGACTTCAGCGCACCCATCGATGTGGAGACCAGGCATCCGGTGCCCAATGTGTGCGTCACGCCCATCGGAGCCGGAATGTGGGTCAAGGGTGAGAAACATCCCTACGACATGATGATCACCTCGAATCTCGGATCTCCGGAGATCACCGTGGAGGGTGTCACGCAACCTCTGAACCTAGCAGCTACTTCCTGATACGAGGCCCTGCTCTCTTCTTTCCGCCCGCGGGCCCGTCTGCCGACGGGCCCGCGGGCTTTCTGGCCTGAAGAACGTTCGGGTCCTCTCATTGGCGGGGGACTCCCCACCTCTTCCAAATCCTCATCCAGTAGCAGAAGATTGGGCTGTCACACCTTTACGGACTGGAGGCTCTGGAGATGTTGAACTGGGATCTGCCCGAAGTGCTAACGGTTTCGGACATCATCGACCTTCGTACCGCACTCGCATTCCTCGCGTCGAAGCGGGGCCAACTGGTGAGCACCCGCGTTCCGGTCGACCCGTATCTGGAGCTTCCTGCCGTCTATAAGCTCGTCGGGGCAGGTACACCCGTTGCTCCGCCGACCCGCGTCGGACCCGCCATGATCTTCGAGAAGACCAAAGGATTCGACATGCCGGTGGTGGCAGGAGTGCTCGCCAGCCGCGAGCGGGTCGCGATGCTGTTGGGCAGCACGCCTGAACGGCTTGCCTTCGATCTTCTGGATGCGCTCGACCATGCCCTGCCGGCAACACTCGTACCAGCAGCGGAAGCGCCCTGCCAAGAAGTGGTGATCGAGCCTCCATTCGATATCCGGAGACTTCTGCCCGCGACCACAAGCACCAGACGGGACGCGGGACCGTTCCTCAACATGGGGCTCGTCCGAGGCGAGGACCCCGAGACTGGTGAGGCGGACGTTACCATCCACCGCTTGTGCATACATGGGCCCGATACCGTGACCGTCAACTTCACCCCCGGTCGCAGGCACATCGATTTCTTGCGGGCGAAGGCCGAGGCGGCCGGCCGGCCGTTCCCGATGACCATCAACCTGGGACTCGACCCGGCGATCCATCTGGGAGCCTGCTTCGAGCCCCCCACCACTCCATTCGGCGTCGACGAGCTGACGGTGGCCGGCGGCCTCCGGCGCCGGCCCGTCGAGTTGGTAGACTGCGTCTCGGTAGCTGCTAGGTCCATCGCTCGAGCGGAGATCGTTCTCGAGTGCGAGATCATGCCCGGCGAGCGAGCGGACGAGGATACGCTGACGAAACTCGGGTTCGCCATGCCGGAGTACCCGGGCTATGTGGGCCTCTCCCTTGCCGACTGCCCGATTGCACGGATCCGCGCCATCACTCACCGAAGGAATCCTATTTTGCAGGTGCTTGTGGGCCCGGGTGAGGAGCATGTCAACCTGTGCGGCATCCCAACAGAGGCGAGCATCTATCGGCTCATCGAGAAGAGTATCCCCGGGCTTCTGCGCAACGTCTATTGCCATTCGGCCGGCGGCGGTCGGGATCTGGCCGTGTTGCAGATAAGCAAGCGTTCGGAGTACGACGAGGGAAGACAGAGGCAGGCGGCACTGATCGCCTTCGCCTCCTACGCGGAACTGAAGCAAGTGATCCTGGTCGACGAGGACGTGGATCTGTTCGATTCCACAGATGTCCTTTGGGCGATGACGAGCCGATTCCAGGGCGATGTCAGCACCGTCAGCATTCCCGGCGTGCGTTGCCATCTCTTGGATCCTTCGGCTACTCCGGAATTCAATCCGCTGCTCCGCGGCCCCGGGATCTCGTGCAAAACGATCTTCGATTGCACCGTGCCCTTCGCTATGAAGGACAAGTTCCGGAGGGCGGAATTCGAGAAGGTCGACCTATCCGACTACCTGCCGGCCGACTGGGACAAAGCATGATCGCCCCCCCTCGATGAGGATGAAGCCGAAGCCGGCGAACTTGATCCACGCCCCGAAATCGGCCCCCGCGGTCGAAGTGGCGAAGCAACTGGTCAGCGGACTCTTGGTCACCACCACCCATCGTGAAGTGGCCTGAGCCGACGTGCCGGCCAGCACGCCGGGGAGCAGCATCAGCTTGTTGTCTTCGCCCAAAGGATCGACGTGGGGAGCCAGCTCATCGTAGAGGTACTTGGAGCCGAAGCCTCTCCCGCCCACGAAATTCATGATGGTCTGCCCGTCGATCGGCTCGATCGTAACTTGCCGAGTCGAAAGGTTCACGCGGAGAATCTGCCGGCATATCCAAACATGAGCCACCCCTTGGGAGGACGCCGCGGCACGTTACGGGCACACTGGGGGGCGAAGCGCCGCCGGGTGGGAACAGGCGCCTTGCGCTTCGTCAGACCTCGCTCGCGTTCTTGACGGATATGACCACTTTGCCTTTGTGCCCGCCTTCTCCGAAATACCGCATAGCTTGGGGGACTTCACTCAGTCTGTAAGGCCCATCGATGACAGGCTTGATTTTCCCTGCTTCAAAGAGCTCGCACATGTAGTCCAGATCTTTGTTCAGCTTCAGAAAGACCACACGCACCCTCTTCCTACTGACGATCGAGACGAGCGGCCCCATCAGCAAAGCCTGGATAATCCGAGCGCTGGAACCGCCCACCGTGATATAGGTCCCGTTGGGGCTCAACACGCGCAGATAGTCGAATACCGAGCGATTCGTCTTGACATCAAGGATGAGATCATAGTACCGGCCGCCCTGTGTGAAGTCTTCTTCGGCGTAGTCTATGACATGGTCGAAGCCCAGTGAGCGCAGCATGTGGAGCTTCCCCGAGCTATCCACACCGGTCACCTCGGCCCCGTACAGCTTCGCGATCTGTACGGCAAACGTACCCACGCCCCCGCCGGCACCGTTGATCAGTAGCTTCTGCCCGGGTCCGATCCTGCCTTTGTCGATGAGACCCTGCACGGCCAGCATCGCCGCTTGAGGTATCGCTGCCGCTTGCTCGAAGGTCATGCTTGGCGGTTTGATGATCAGCGTGTTCTCGCGGGCACAGACATATTCCGCGAAACCGCCCCAGCGACCGCTTAGATCGCCGAATACTTCGTCCCCCGGCCGAAACCGCGCCACGTCTTTGCCGACCGCTTCGATCCGCCCCGCTATGTCGGACCCGAGTATCCTCTTCGTAGGCCTGAGAAGACCGGAGGTCACGCGGTTCGCGAAGGGAGTGCCGTGAAGAAGGCCCCAGTCCCAGTCGTTGATGGACGCCGCATGGACTTCCACCAGGACCTCATCGTCCCTGGGAACGGGTTTCGGGATTTCCTTCAACTCGAGAACGTCGGGTGTCCCGTATTCTCTATATACGATCGCCTTCATGGGCCTGTCGCCGCCTTGGCGGAGGATGACCGCGGATCAAAGGGTTCGAGAGCTTGGCGAACCTGCGTCTGCGTGTTCTCGTCGGCCGGTATGACGTCGATGACGACGATCCCGGTCTTCTGACCTGTCTCGACGTAGCGATAGGCATCGGCGATCGCCTCGAGGGGATACTTGCGATCGATGACCCCATGGAACTCGCCCGTTTCCAGTCTATCTCGCAGGAACTCGACGAACGCCTGAGTGCTGCGTGGTATCGGGAACACGAACCTCTTGCTCCTGCCGATGGCCGACCGCATCATGTGTAGGACGTTCTGGTTCCAGGGTCCGAGATCCGTCGCTGAAAAGACCCCGTCGGGCTTCAGCAATCTCCTGCAAGCCAAGAACGAAGCCTTTCCGACCGCGTCGAACACGAAATCGAAGGTCTCGCCCACCCGGGTGAAATCCTGAGCCGTGTAGTCGATCACACTATCGGCGCCCAGGGACTTGGCGAGGTCGATGTCACGGGTCGCGACTACCGCCGTCACCTCGGCACCATAATACTTCGCGAGCTGCACCGCGGCGGTGCCGATGGCGCCTGAAGCGCCGTATATCAAGATCTTGTCACCAGGTTCGGGGGCCAACGCCCGCAGGTTCGTGTCCGCGTAGAGGGCTCCCTCGCAGACCACGGCCTCGTCGAAGCGCAGACCCGCCGGCATGCTGGCGATCGTCCCCTGCTCGGGCGCGCACAGATGCTCGGCGTGGCCTCCGTGATCGTGCGGCGCCAGGCCGAAGACCCGGTCGCCCGCCTTGAAGACCGTTACGTCGCCGCCGACCGCCTCGACCTCCCCGGCGAAGTCCATGCCCAGGATCGTCCGCTTCGGCCGCCGCAGCCCGGTCAGAGCCCGGATGAAGAAGGGGTGGGCCCGCAGGTAGCCACAGTCGGTGCGACTGACCGTCGTCGCGTGGACCTTGACCAAGACCTCGCCCGGGCCCGGGTGGGGCTTTGGCACCTCTCTGACCTCCACGACCTCCGGCGGTCCGTAGCTTGTGTTGACGGCGGCTTTCATGAGTCCAAACTAGCACCCCGTGTCGGGATGGCAAAGGGTCGGAGCCCGCAACCGGCGGATCGCTCCATACTCCGCACCAACGGCCCCGCATCGCTCAGGCGCATGTCGCCGGTGACAAAAGCCGATCCCGGCGTGCTCGCGGGAAGGCGACCGCGTGCTCGTCACAGGGCGTCGGGGGTTCTTCTCTCTTGGGCACGGGCGGGTCCCGCATCGTCGCGGTGAGGACGACGCTCATCCGGGGACTATCTGAGTCCCGGTCGTGGCCTTCATGATGCCAGCAGTGACACCCATCGCAGGTGGAACAGCGGGCAGGACGCCTACTTCGGCACGGTCAGGTCCCTACGGACCTGTATCTGCAGTCGAGCCGCCCGGCGGCTTTGTCCAGTTTCATGTCCAAACTCCAGAGAGAGACCCCGTTCAGGAGAGCGGCAGCGAGCAGGTGAACGTCTATGTATCCCAATCCCTTGCCCATGAGGTGTTGGGCTTCAATGAAAACCAGCACCTCCTCATGGGTCGCCGCAGAAACCGGCTGCAGAGCTTCCAGGAGCGAGATGATGGTGGTCCTGTTCGCGAGGTTGCCACAGGCCAATTCGCCGATGACAAAAGGGTGACAGACGACCTCTCCGGCATTGAGTAGCTCAGCCAGCCCTTGATGGGTGTTCCGAAAATGAGAAACCCAGACTGATGTGTCGACAAGAACCACCTAGGAGTCTCGCCTCCTCGGGACATCCTTCAGCAACTTCTCGGTGCCGCCCAGCTTGGCCAGCCTCTTCGCGCTTTCGCGTGCGATGAGCGCTTCCAGCCCGAGCCTGACCAATGTCGTCTTCTCACTTACCCCGGTCATCTTGGATGCCTGGTCGAGAAGTTCCTCGTCGATGTTCAATGTTGTTCTCACGTGTCCTCTCTTGCATCAGAATCGTATGCATTAGTATGTACGATTGATACAGATCGGACAAGCGGTTCTAACGCGGAGATCGTGCCAGGTGACCATTGCTTGGATCATCCTCGCGCACAGGTCGCCCCGGCGGGATTCAACTTTGGGCTGACATAGGTGCGCGCCTCTGAGCCAACAACTCGTCCGGCGGTTCCTTGAACTCGGCCAACTAGGACACGGGCGGCCTGTCTATACGGCGGCTTGCCCTTGCGTACTCAGTGAGCTATCGCAGCCAGACGCAATACGGTTCTGCGAGTCGCGCCACTGCAACCACTCGACGATATCGTGACTTCATGCGCTCAGGATGCTCCGACGTGTCTTTGCGCAGGGCGCACGTAGTCGACAGCCCGAGGACGAACTTCAACGGCCTGGCTGGATTCGCGCCGTCAGCGTACGTCCACAGATCAATCGTGCGATCCACATCGCTCTCAAGCCTGTCAAGCACCAACGCGGCGGCGGAATCGTCAATCTGCCCCGTAACAGGCCCGAGCCCTTCGGGAAGCGGAAACCACTCGACTCTGTCCGGCGAGTATTCAGTCGCGGAGTCCGACTCCGTGGTGGGGCGTGCCCCGCTGGGACCGACAGGCTCGACGAAGATCACGAAGCCCCGCCCCGAACGGCAAACTGCCTGTACTTGCGCGGGACGCGCCTTGGCTGATTTCGCGACCCAGAAGGTGCGTCCAACGGTCTCGCAGTCCTCGATCTTCCGCCCGAAGATGGTGTCCGCATCCTCGCCGCCGTGCGCGCCCATCACGCTGATGACGCACTCCGACGCGCCGAGTGCTTCATCGAGAAGCGACATGTGCCCCTCCACTTGGTGTCACCTACAATGCATCAGCCCGTCGGATGCCGCAGCGAGTTGCTGCGCGGCGCAACATGCCGATGCAGGTTTGGCCGTTCAGATTGGAAGCTAGCTTCACGGTACTCGTCCGGCCTCTTTGAGGACATAGAGCGCATCAACCGTCACGAAGGGGTTCCCCTTCTTCCTGTGCAGTATCCCCCAATCCGCGTAGGTCCCGCGGGTCTCGATCCGGTCGGCTTTCGTCACGTTGGTCCACTCGACCGGGAACGTGCCGTCAGCGAGGCGCTTACGTTCCAGCAGGTCGAGGGCATCCTGGCATCGCCGATCGCGGACCAGACCCATCTCCGCCATCACCAGCAGCGCACTCAGCACGTCGTAGAAGCGGATGGGATAGTGGACCTTGTCGACGGGACCGCCCCAATCGGGCTCGATGAGCGCGCTGTCCCGCTTGCGCCAGAGGAGATGCCGCTCGAGCAGGAACTCGGCGGCGCGATTCGCGGCCTTCTGCGCTCGCTCGTCACCCGTTGCGCGGGACCAGTGAGCCAGTCCCCGAAGGGGGAGCAGCGTCTCCTGTACGGAGGATATGTGCGCGCTCGGTCGCTTGTCGCAGTTCCATCCGCCGTCGGGCCACTGAAAGGCGACCAGGCGATCAACGAGAATGGGCACGTGGTCGTCGTCGACGATGCCCAGCACGACCTGCGACCAGATGGCGTTGCCTTCCATCGACGCGCACCGCCGCGGCCGCTCGGGCTGGTCGGGGACGACCACCGTGCTCGGCGGCTTCAGGAAGGCTGGCGCGAACATCCAGTCCATGACACGATGACGTAAGGGCAGCAGCCTGTTGTCCCCGGCGGGGTACCCGATCTCCGCCAGCGAGTACAGCGTCCAGTGCGGCCCTTGCCACTTGCGATAGGGGTTGAAGCGCTCGCCGTCCAGGGCGAGAAGGAGACGCTTGGCCATCTCCGACGAGCCGATCGCCCGCCGCAGCTTGCACATGGCCGGTGAGGACTCCGACTCGCCAGCGAGCAGACGCCGCGCCCGGTGGGCGACGACCGGGTTCTCGTGGGCACATAGTGAATCGGCAAGGGTCATGCGACTGCCTCCGGGCCTGGCGTGGGCGTCGGACGGGTGTCGCCAACCATCCCTATAACTCGTCCGGCAGCTCCTTGAGCTCGGCCAGCGAGAAGACGGGGCCGTCCACGCATACATACTTGGGTCCCACGTTGCATCTTCCGCAGATGCCGATGCCGCACTTCATGCGCTTCTCGAGAGTGGTGTAGGTCTGCTCGTCGGTGAAGCCCAGCTTCTGGAAGCTCATGAGGGCGAACTTGATCATGATGGGCGGGCCGCAGGTGATGGCGATGGTGTCGGCAGGATCGGGGTTCATCCGCTCGAGCACTGCCGGCACCAGACCGACGTCGCACTGCCAGCCGTCGCAATCGCGGTCGATGGTGAGCACCAGCTCGATGTCATCCCGCTTCTGCCACTCGTCGATGTCTGCCTGGTAGGTGAAGTTCTCCGGAGCTGTGGCGCCGTAAAGGATGGTGATACCGGCATAGTCGGAGCGGTGCTCGAGGGTGTACTCGATGGTGGCCTTGAGCGCGGCCGAGCCGATGCCGCCCATCACGTACAGGATCTTCTTACCCTTCCATGCTTCGACCGGGAAGCCGCAGCCCATGGGGGCACGGATGCCCGCCTTGTCGCCTTCGGAAAGGTTGTGGATCGCCTTGGTGACCTCGCCCGCCTTCATCACCGAGAACTGGACGAACTCCTTCTCGGAGGGTTTGGAGGTGATGGCGAAGGTCGACTCGCCCACGCCGAAGATGCCCAGTTGGCCGACCTGGCCCGGCAGGAAGCTGAAGCTCTCCTGCACGGAGGGGTCATCGAACCGCAGGCGGAGGGTCTTGATGTTGGGGGTCTCCTGGATGATCTCGATCACGGTCGCGATCTCGGGCAGGTAGGGGTTGCCGCCCAGCTTGCCTGCGCGGGCCGTGCTGGCGCCGGCCACTATGTCGGCCGCGGTGAGGCGGGTCTTGCCATTGTTTGACATCTACGCCTCCTTTCCGTCAGACGGAGCGGGCGCGGTTTCGACCGGGGCGCCCCCGGCGTCGGCCGGCGCCGCTGACGCCGCTGGCGTCCCCATCACCCGGATCACCTCGCGGATGTCGATACGCGTCGGACAGTGCATGATGCAGCGGCCGCAACCGGAGCAGAGCAGGCTGTCGTACTTGTCCGGGTAGTACCAGAACTTGTGGCTGAAGCGGTTGCGGAAGCGGTTGGACTTGGCCGCCCGCGGGTTGTGGCCCGAGGTCTCCTCGGTGTAGAGGGGATTGAAGCAGTTGTCCCAGGTGCGGTAGCGCTCGCCGGTGCTCTCCACCAGCTCGTCGCTGATGTTGAAGCAGTAGCAGTTGGGGCACACGTAGGTGCACGTCCCGCAGGAGATGCAGCGCATCGCCAGGTCGTGCCAGCCCTCGTCCGCGATGTTGTCGTGCAGATTGTCGCGGATGCCTTCGAGGGCGAAGGGCACGTCCACCTTCCCGGTGGCCTGTAGCTTCACCTCAGCCGCCTCGCTCGCTTGGGCGTCGCTGGCGTCGCCAAGACCGGCGAAACCCAACGCCGCCTCCCCCTTCTCAGTGAAGACCTCGACCGCGAAGCCGTCCGTCACCTGGGTGAAGAGCGCGTCGACACCCTCGTGGCCGGCCGGGCAGCCGCCGATGGCCGTGCAGAAGCAGGTGGAGCGGGGATCGCGGCAGGTGACGGCCAGCAGGGTGGTCGCCTCGCGCCGCGCGCTGTACAGAGGATCGAAGTAGAAGCCGCCGTACCCGCCGAACACGTTGTCCATCTGCACGAAGCCCCGGGCGTCACACGGACGCAGGCCGAAGATCACCTGAGCCGGTGCCTCGTTCACAGCCTCGACGTCCACCGTTCTCGTAGGGGATCGCCGGTTCGGAGCCGTTCGCCCGCGTCGTCGGCGGACCCTGCCGTGGTGCCTTCTGGCGCCTCGCCCTCGGGGGCCCCGTCAGCCGGCTGCTCCATGCGGTATCCGAACTTCAGGTACGTCTCGCTCTGCAGGAACACGAACTCCTTGGGCGACTGCTTGGCCAGCAGGACGTCGAGCTCCACGTCCTTGCCCGCCGCCCAGGGCTGGAACTGCACCACGCCTTCGGTCTTGACGGGGGCTATCACCCGCGCCTTCTCGGCCAGAGAGCTCAGGAAGGCCGGCAGCTGATCTTGCGCTAGGTACTTGATCGCCATCGTCCCTCCTTTCAGTCGCCGAACTGGTCGGTGAGGTCGAACACCTGGAACACCGGTTTCTCACCCAGCTGCGTGCCCGGCTCGAATCGGAACATGTCGTAGATCTCCTTGTTCATCTTCCGGTGCAGCAGGTAGAGCGGGATCTCCACCGGACAGGCCCGGTCACAGGCGCCGCAGGACGGGCAGCGCCCGGCCACGTGGAACATGTGCACCATCTGGAACAGGAGGTTCTCCTTGGGCCCTACCTTCTGGCTCACCAGCTCCGGCTGGCGGGAACGGTTCACGCACTTGTCCCAGCAGAAGCAGACGGGGCACACATTGATACAGGCGAAGCAGCGGACGCAGGTGGAGTAGATCTGCTCCAACAGGGCCTGCTTGTCGTCGTCGGAGAGACCCTCGTAGTCGGCGACGTCGGTCCAGTCGGGCTCCGTGTGTTTGCGGTCGGGCTCTTCCACCAACGGACCGGCCGTGTCATCGGAGTACACCGGGTTGGGGTACCGGCAGTGGCTGCACACGTCCAACAACACCGCGTCTTTGGCGAATTCTTTCCCGCTCCCTTGCCGGGTGGTGACGGACACCTTTCCGTCGGAGCACGAGATGTCGACCAGCTCGTCGGCGAACTCCTTCTCCAGCTTGCGCCGGTCGACGATGCCGTCGCAGGGCACGCCCACCACGTAGAGCGTGTCCTTGTCGACCAGCTCTTCCTGGAGGAGCGCCACCAACGTGCGGCTGTCGCAGCCCTTGACGCAGACCCCGATCTTGGCGCCGGTCGGGTCGGGCATGTTGCGCTTGAGGAAGGTCACCAGGTTGTGGTGGCACAGCTCGTTCCACACCAGCTGGTCGACTTCGGACGCGTCCTTGACGAACGCCGGCACCACCTCGGACGCGTTGAAGCCCTGCTTCCAACCGATGAAATAGTCCACCCGGCCGTCGCTCAGCGCCGCGGCAGCGAACTCCCGGATGTGGTCTTGCCGGCTCACAGGGCCCTCCCCTCACGAGGGCCGAGCTTCTCCACTCCGGCCACGAACTCGGTGACCACCTGCTGCCAGCGCTGCCCTTCCGAGGCCGAGACCCAGGTCCACTTGAAGCGCTCCTTGGGGATGCCGATGTGGTGGATCATCCGCTCGAGCAGTTCGAACTTGCGCCGGGCGTAGTAGTTGCCTTCGGAGTAATGGCAGTCGCCGGGATGGCAGCCGCTGATGAGTACGCCGTCGGCCCCCTTCTCGAAGGCTTTGAGAGCGAACAGTGGGTCGATGCGGCCCGTGCAGGGCACCCGCACCAGCCGGATGTTGGCCGGCTGTCTAAAGCGGCCCACTCCCGCCGTGTCGGCGCCGGCGTAGCTGCACCAGTTGCAGACGATGCCGATGATCTTCACCGGCCGGTCGCCGGCAGCCCCGGAGGCCCCAGCGGCTCCGGGCGCCGCGCTCGTGGAGGCGGCGCCGCTGGCTTGACTTGTCGTTGCTTCGGCCATCTTCACCGCCTTTCTTCATGGGAAGTTGCAGAAGACGAAGCATCGGCCGCCAGAGCGCACTGGGCGGCACGATAGCTCGTCCTCGGTCGCGCCAATAGCGCTGCTATTGGCGCTCCCTGCGTCCTTCTCTCGCGCCCCCCCACTGCGCTCTCGCTGCGAAGTGTCATCTTCAGCAACCTCCTACGAGGAGGACTTCCTCTATCTGGTCGAGGATCGCGTCTGTCGGGAATCCCTTGAGCGAGATGCAGTTCACCGGGCAATTGGCGACACATACACCGCAACCCTGGCAGACCGTCTCGATCACGTGGCTCTTGAACTCGCCCGGGCGTACCTCTAGCTTCTCCGGGGCACTGAACGGGCATACCTCGATGCACTTCCAGCAAGACACGCAGTCCTTCTGGCCCACGATGGCGATCATGGGACTCGTCTTGAGCTTGTCCTTGGCCAGAAGCCCGACGACCTTGGACGCCGTACCTGAGGCCTGCGCCACCGTGGCCGGGATGTCCTTGGGCGCCTGGCAGGCGCCGGCCAGGAAGACGCCCGCGGTGTTGGTCTCCACCGGGCGCAGCTTCGGGTGCCCTTCTTTGAGGAACCCGAACTCGTCGTAGCTGATGTTGAGCTTCTGGGCCAATTCGACCACGCCGGGGGACGACGTGATGCCGCTTGCCAGCACCACCAGGTCGGCAGCGATCTCCACCTGCTCGCCGAGCAGGGTGTCGGTGCCGCGCACGATGACCTTGCCGCTCTCTTCATACAGCTTTGAGACCCGGCCTCGTACGTACTTGACGCCGAACTCGGTCTGGACCCGTTTGATGAACTCCTCGTAGCCCTTGCCGGTGGCGCGGATGTCGATGTAGAAGACGTAGACCTCGGTGTCCAAGCCGCAGTGGTCCTTGGTCAAGAGCGCCTGTTTCGCCGTGTACATGCAGCACACGCTGGAGCAGTAGGGGCGGCCCACCGACTCGTCCCGGGAGCCTACGCACTGGATGAAGACCACCGTCTTCGGCTCTTCCCCGTTGGAGAGCCTGTGAACGTGGCCTCCATAGGGACCGGACGCGTTCAGCATCCGCTCGTACTGCAGCCCGGAGATGACGTCCTTGATCTTGCCGGAGCCATACTCGTGGTACCGCTCTTCCCAGGGGAAGACGTCCAGGCCGGTGGCCACCACGATCGCCCCGAAACGCTTCTGGACGATCTCTTCCTTCTGCTCGTAGTCGATGGCATCGGCCGGGCAGACCCGCTCGCACACCCGGCACTTACCCTGGGTAAAGTAGCGGCAGTAGTCGACCTGAATGGCCGCCCGCTTGGGCACGGCCTGCGGGAAGGGGATGTAGATGGCCTTGGTCGGCTCCAGCCCCACGTTGAATACATCGGGGGCTTTGGACGGGCATTTCTGCACGCAGATCTCGCAGCCGATGCACTTGCTCCAGTCGACCATGGAGGCCTTCTTGCGGATGTCGACGGTGAAGTTGCCCACGTAGCCCGAGACCTTGTCAACCTCGCAGTAGGCCATGAGGTCGATGTTCTCGTGCTGGGCGCAGTCGACCATGCGCGGAGTGAGGATGCAGGCCGAGCAGTCGATGGTGGGAAACGTCTTGTCCAGCTTGGCCATCACCCCACCGATGGTGGTCTCCTTCTCGACGATGGTGACTTTGAGACCTGCGTCGGCCAGGTCGAGTGCGGCCTGTATGCCGGCCACCCCGCCGCCGATGACGAGCACGTCCTTGTTGACTTCCACCTCGTTGGAGAAGAGAGGCTCCAGCTGGCGGGCCTTGGCCACGGCCATCTTGATGATGTCCCAAGCCTTGTCGGTGGCCACAGGCATGTCGGTATGGATCCAGGAGCAGTGCTCGCGGATGTTGGCCATCTCGAACAAGTAGGGGTTGAGGCCCCCTTTGTCGACGCAACGCCTGAAGGTGACCTCGTGCATGTGCGGAGAGCAGGCGGCCACGATCACTCGGTCGAGCTTCTTGTCCTGGATCGCCTTCTGGATAGCGGCCTGGCCCGGCTCGGCGCAGGTGTACATGATGTTCTCGGCGTGGACCACGTCCTTGAGGGTAAGCGCGCGCTTGGCCACGTCGGCCACGTCCACGGTGCCCGCGATGTTGCTGCCGCAGTGGCAGACGAAGACTCCTATCCTCATGGCCGCGCCTCCGCGTCCGGGGCCTGAGTCGCGCCAGTCGAGGCACCCGTGGCGGCAGTCGCCGTGGCCTCGACGGCAGTCGTGTCGACCGTCGAGTCGGCCGTCGCCTTGGCCTCACGCGCCGCGGCCTTTGCCGCCTTCTCGGCCGCCTTCCGTTCTTCCTCTGCTCTGATGACCTCAGCCTCGGCGACGGCCTTCTTCACCAGCGGCTCTGGGTCGACGATGTTCTTGTTCAGCATCACGTCGGCAGCGCTCAGGCCGAAGGCCAGTCCCAGCACCTGCGGGAGGTAGAGGATGGGCACCTTGTAGTCGGTACCCAGGAAGCTGTTGATCTGGGCCTGCTTAAGATCGAGATTGACGTGGCAGAGTGGGCAGCACACCACGACGGCCTCCGCGCCGGCCGCCAGCGCCTGTTCGAGGATCTTACCGCTCAGCCTGCGCTGTATCTCCATCTTGGGCATGCCCACGCTGGCACCGCAGCACTCGGTCTTGTAGTTCCACCACTTGACGTCGAGGCCCGCGGCCTGGAGCAGCAGGTCCATCATCATCGGCTGCTCGTTGTCGCATTCACCGGTCAGCTCGCTCGGGCGTCCGAGCAGGCAGCCATAGTACGGCACGACCTTGAGCTGGGAGAGATCCGTCTTGACCATGGACGCGATCTTCTCCTCGCCCACGAACTTCATCAGATACTCGGGGAGCGCGTAGACCATGACTCGGCCGTCGTACGGCCTGTCGAGGACCTCGTTGACCTCCGCCCGAAAAGCATCGTCCTTGTGGATCTCGATCTGAGCGTTCTTCTCTCGCTGGTAGCACGAGGGGCAGGGAGCCAGCAGCTCGTCCCCTACTTCGGCCGCCTGGCGCAAGTTGCGGGCAGCCAGAGCCTGAGCGAGGAGATGGTCCATCATGTGCGCTGGCGTCGAGCCGCAGCAGGTCCAGTCGGGCACCTCGGTGTAAGAGACGCCCAGAACGTCCAGCACCTTGCGGGTGGCGACATCGAACTCGGCGGAGGAGTGGCGCAGAGAGCACCCGGGATAGTAGGCGAGGCTCATTCGGCCACCTCGCTCTCGGCGGAAGCGGCCCCGTGCGCCGCGGCGCCAGTCCCTGTGGGAGCGGCCGCCTTGGCTTCCTCAGCGATCCTCTCTGCCTCCGCGGCGGCTTTCTTGACCGCCGCAGCCTCGGCTTTCTCCATGGCCTTGGCTCGCTCCATGGTCTTCTTGTAGATGCGTGATACCTCGTCGGCCCCTTTGGCCTTGTGAGGGATGAGCTTCATCTTGCCCTTGCTCAGCATGGGCATTGCCAGACCGGCATCGCCCATGGCCATCTTCGGCTTCATGGTGCCCGCATAGAACATGCCCATCATGTACATTTCGGGGAGTCGGCCGAAGCGGGCCACCGCACCCATGAAGGCCTTGTTGAAGTTCTTGGCAAACTCCGGGACCTCCCGCTCCTGCGCAGTGGCGATGGTCTTGAGGTCTTCGAAGATGCCGGCGATGTCGATCTCGCGCGGGCAGCGGGCCGTGCAGGTAAGGCACTGGACGCACAACTGTACGGCCGTGGAATCCAGCACCTTGTCGACCAGGCCCACTTGGAGCATCCGCATCACCTGGTTGGGAGTGTAGTCGAACGTAAAAGCGGCCGGACAGCCGGCGGTGCAGTTGCCACACTGGTAGCAATCGCGAGTGTCGGCCTCGACCCGCTTGATCAACTTCTCCCGATAGAACGCTGCCTGTGTTGCGTCGTATCGGATCAAACCAATCCTCCTCACTGGGAAAGACGGCCCGGGGTGCGCAAGGCCGCGACCAGCGGCCATCACTGAGAAACGAGCGGGCAGGCTGGTGCGACACACCAGCGTCCAAGTATATCATTCGGACTTGGATACCCGAAACCGTGAGTCGGTCGGTTGTCCGCGTAAAAGTTGCTGTTTTGCTGGGATTTCGTCAGCAGCGCCCTCGTGCGCCTGGCCTCTCCTTCACCGTCCCTCTCGCCGGTAAGGCAGGCAAAGCGCGGCAGGCAGATACGAGCGGCGAGCGAAGACGACGAGGGCGACCATGACGGCCACGAAGGGAAGCATGTACACCACATCGGTCGGCACATCGATTCCCACTAGCTGAAGCGCCGTGACCGCCGACTGACAGGCGCCGAAGATGAAGGCCACGCCGAATACCCAGCCCGTCCGACCTCGAGCGAGCATGGCGACCACGATGGCGATGAACCCCAGTCCGCCGACCATATCGGGCACGACGAAGGTCCCCGCGGCCACCACCGACAGATAGGCGCCCCCCAGACCGGCGAGGCCGCCGGAGGCCAGCACCGCCCAGATACGGGTATGGATGACGTCCACACCGGCCGCGTCGAGCGCCTGCGGCCGCTCACCGGCGGCTCGGATGCTCAGCCCCCACCGAGTCGAGCGGAGCAGCCAACGCACGACGAAGATGAGCGCCACGCCCACCCAGAAGATCAGGGGTTGGCTGAACAGGCTGTCCCCGAGTACCGGGATACGATCGAGGAGTGGGATGGGGATCTCTCGCATGTTCTCGAGGAGTGGGCGACTGGATCCGAACTGGACGGCGTGCAGGACACTTGTGATTCCTTCGGCCAGAAGGATGACCCCGATCCCGACCACGATCTGATCCAGACCCAGCCGGACGCTCAGAAGGGCGACCACGGCGGCGATGACCACGCCTCCCACGACGCCGCAGAGCAGTCCCACCCAGGGCGAGTGCCCATAGAGAGCGCCGTTGAACCCGGCGTACGCGCCTATGAGCATGTAGCCCTCCATGCCCAATCCCAGAACGCCGGATTGCTCCCCCAGCGTCTCGCCCAATCCGGCGAAGAGCAAGGGCACACCGGCCAGGATGGCCCCCGATATGAGAGCCGACAGGAAGGTGGCACTGAGGAGCTCGCTCATGGGCCGGTCCCCGGCGGTAGTGATTCGACCGGTTCATGGGTCCGTCTGGAGCGCCGCTCACTCGACACGCGCAGATACTCGGAGACGGCCATGAACAGCAGGATGAGACCGATGAGGATCAGCACGAAATCGTGATCCAGATCGGCCCGGCGGGCCGCCTCGTAGCCGCCGATGTCGAGCACGGCATAGAAGGCGGTCAGCGGCAACACCGCCGCGGGGTTCAGCCGCGCAAGAAACACGAGCGCAAAGAGGGCCAGGCCGAACTTGGGGTTCCAGTCGGCCCTCATGTAGCCCCACACCCCCAGGATCTCCACGGCGGCCGCCAATCCGATCAGGGCCCCGCTGACGAAGAAGGCTCCGACGATCAGCCGTTTGACGTGAAGGCCCGCGTGGACGGCCGCACGGGGGCTGGCCCCCAGCACGGTCAGGCGAAGGCCCACCGCGGTACGCGTGAGCAGGTACCACACGACGCCAACCGTCACCACCGCCAAGAGGATGCCGATGTGGATAGTGGTCCCACCCAGACGGGGTAGCAACTCCGCCAACGGCACCGAGTCGGTCTGGGGGACGGTCGTGGTCTCGGTGCGCCACACCTCCTTGATGAGCAAGTTGGCCAGGTTGACACCGATGAAGCTCATCATCACCGAGGTGATGATCTCGTTCACGCCGAACCAGGCCTTGAGGTAGGCGGGCAAGATGGTCCACACTCCTCCGACCAAGAACCCGGTCAGGCCCAGTACGATCAGTCCTGCCGGGCGCGATAGGCCGCCCATGACCGCGGGCGTGAGACCAGCGACCACGGCGGCCGCGAGCAGGAACTGGCCGTCGCCGCCGATGTTCCAAAGTCCGGCTCGGAAGGCGACAATGAGCCCCATGCCGATGAGCAGCAGGGGCGCCAATCTCGTCAGCAGCGCCTGCCAGCCGATGGAGCTCACCAGGCCGGTGCGGAAGAGATCGGAGTAGAAGGCCAGCGGATTGCGCCCCAGGATGGCCAGGATCACGGCGCCAACGAGCAAGGCGACGATGATCGGACCGATCGATCGGACGGCCCAGTCTCCTGCGCGGGACCAGCCGGTCCGGGCCCGTGAGTCCGATGGGTCGCGCGAGTCCAAGAGGCCCCGCGACTCCGAGGCACTGCGCGAGTCACTCGCTCCGTTCAATCCCTCTCCTCGCTGCCACCGACCATCAGTGCGCCCAGTCGCTCTTCGATCCCCGAGCCCACGTTGTCAAGAACACCGACGAGACGACCCCGGAACATCACCCCGATGCGGTCGCAGAGTTGCACCAGCTCATCCAGATCGGTGGATATCAGGACCGCGCTCACTCCGTCTCCCTCTGCCAGAGTGCGCAAGCGCTCGCGAACGAAGAGAGTCGTCCTGAGGTCGAGCCCTTGCGTCGGCTTGTTGTACACAACAATCTTGGGATGGAAAGCCAGCTCGCGGGCCAGCATGAGCTTCTGGATGTTCCCACCCGACAGGGAGCCCGCCGGTGTATCCACGTCGGGAGCCCGGATATCGAACTCCTCCGCGATCTCCGTCGTCGTCTCCGTCACCAACCGTTTGGAGATCCTTCGGGTCCGGCTCCAGAGAGGCTGCTCGCCGATGCGTTTGAGCAGGAGGTTGAGAGAGATCGGCATCGAAGGCACCGTTCCCTCGCCCAGCCGGTCATCGGTGACGAAACCGAGGCCAAGCTGGAGCCGCTCCGCCACGTTGGCGCGGGTGATGTCGCGCTCACCCAGCCGGATGCGGCCGCGCGCTACCGGCCTCTGCCCAGCCACGGCTTCGGCGAGTTCCCGCTGACCGTTGCCGTCGATGCCGGCGAGACCGAAGATCTCGCCTCTGCGCACCGCGAACGAGACCGCGTCGAGACCTACCTCCTGACGGCCGGGCTTGACCGACACTCCCTCCAGCTGCAGAACGACCTCCGAGGAGAGGGCGCGGGCGACCCGTTCCGGGCGCCCGCCCCGCTCCAGCTCGATCACCTCACCCAGCGCCGTCGCCTCGTCGCCGAACATCATGCGCACGATGCGGGTGTCAAGCCCCTCGCCGTCCACGCTGTCCCGCTCCGCGCTCGCCCGCCCATTGGTCCGCCGCGGCCTGCCTCCAGGGCGATCAGGAGCGATGGTGCCGACCACCCTGCCCTGCCGCAGCACCGTGATACGGTCGCCGACTTCCTCGGCCTCGCGCAGCTTGTGGGTGATGAACACCACGGCCAGACGCTGTTCACGCAGGGAGGCCAGAACGCGCACCAGGTCGCGCACCTCTTCGGGGGTGAGCATCGCGGTCGGCTCGTCGAGGATAACGATGCTTGCCTCCGACCAGAGGACTTTGACGATCTCCACCTGCTTTTGCCTGCCCAGCGGCAACCGCCCGACGGTCGCGTGCGGGTCGAGCTCGGTCCCCAGACGAGCGGCCAGTCTGCCCAGCGAGGCGGCCGCTTGGTCGCGGTCGAGCCGGAAGTGCTCCTTCGACCCGAGCAGGAGGTTCTCGAGCACGGTGAAGGTAGGAACGACTGTAGGGTGCTGGTAAACCATACCCACTCCCAAAGCGCCGGCGTCCTTGGGAGAAGCGATATCCACGACCCGCCCATCGATCGCGATAGTGCCCGCGTCCGGCCGGTACATCCCTGCCAGGATCTGCATGAGGGTGGACTTGCCGGCGCCGTTCTCGCCCAGAAGGCAGTGGACCTCGCCGCGGTACAGCTCCAGGTCGATCTGGTCGTTGGCCATCACTCCGGGAAAGACCTTGGTGATGCCGCGGAGCTCGACCACCGGGATCGCGCTAGAGCTGTTCATCACCTGGTCCCCGTCCTTGCTAGTCGATGAGGGCCTCGAGATCGTTCTTCTCATAGATGACAGGGACCTGGATCGACTCGTCGATGATCCCCTTTTCGGCAGTCTCGACAGCCGACCACACGTCGGCCGGGATGCGCTCGCTCTCAAGAAGCCTGATTCCGCCGTTCTGCAGGTCGAGATACCCGACACTCCCTCCGTAGGTGCCCGCCGTCATCTCGGCGACGGCCGCTTTGAGGAGAGGCAAGTAATCCCAGACCACGGAAGTGAGGAGAACCCCTTTGCTGTCGAGGGAGGTCTTGTCGCCGATCACGTCGATGAACCATACTTTGTCCGCGCCGGCCGGTGGAGTCGCGTTCTCCACCGCCTGGATCATGCCGAAGGTCGAGCCGTCACCCATGCCGAAGATGATGTCGGCACCGGCGGCGATGATGCTTTCGGTGACCCGCTTGGCAGACGGAGCGTCGGCGTAGGCCGCCTGGCCCACCTGCGCGTATCTGATCTTGATGTCGGGCCGTGTAGCCTGCGCCCCCACGATAAAGCCCCCGGCCATCTTGTTCCAGTTCTCGTCATCGGCCGACGCCACGATGCCGATGGTGCCCGACTTGCTCATGCTCGCCGCCACGACTCCCGCCAAGTAGGCGCCTTCCTGGGCATCGGTCTCGAAGTCGGTGCAGAAATCGGGTACCAGTCCCTGTTCGAACGCTCCGATCACCACGGTCTTGGTGCCTGTCTCTTCGGCTAGTTGTCGGCCGACCGTGTTGTATCCGCTCGCCCAGAGGATGACCCAATCGGCCCCGTCTGCCACCAGCTGCCGGTAGATAGGAGTGATGTCCTCGTAACCGGCCCCCTCGGAGACGACCGCCTCCGCCCCCAGCTCCCGAGCTATGGCCCGCGCCGACTCGACCCCTTGCTGATTCCAGCCGAAGTCGTTTGCCTTTTCGGGGGTGACGATCGCGATCTTGGCCGGAGTCGCGGAGCCGCCGGTGGTCGTGGTGGTGCCATCCGACCCACAGCCCGTAGCGGCGCCCACAAGCGTCACGAGGAGGATGAGCAGGCCGAGAGCGCGCAGGAGCGTGGCTCCCGCCCCTGGGAAGCCCGCTTGCCGACTCGCCGGTCTAAGACCCGGCCGGGGTATACTCATCGCAGACCTCCACGAGACTGTAGTCCGTCCGTCGCTGGGCCGGCACGAACCCGGCTTCCCGGATCGCGTACACCAGTTCTTCCCGGTTGACGCTCGACCGCACACCGGTGGCCGCGACCACGTTCTCCTCGATCATGGTGCTGCCCAGGTCGTCGGCGCCGAAGCGCAGGGCCACCTGGCCCAGCTTGAGTCCCTGGGTGACCCAGGAGGCCTGGATATGCGGGACGTTGTCCAGATAGAGGCGGGACACGGCCAGCGTCATGAGGTAGTCGACGCCCGTGGCCTGCTCTGTCGTTCCCTCCAGAGCCGTGTGTCCCGACTGGAAACTCCAGGGGATGAAGGCTCGGAATCCTCCCGTCTCGTCCTGGAGATCCCGGATGGCCCGCATGTGCTCCACTCGATCTTCCAACGTCTCGACGCTGCCGAACATCATGGTGGCCGTCCCGGGGATACCCTGGCCATGTGCCTCTCTCATGACCGCGAGCCAGGTCTTCGTGTCCGCCTTCCCCGGGGCCACCTGCTCGCGCACCCTGTCGACGAGTATCTCCGCCCCCCCACCTGGCAGGGAGCCGAGACCCGAATCCTTCAGGCGGCGCAGAACTTCGGGCACCGAGAGGTGGCTGACCTCTGCTATGTGGACGACCTCCGGAGCGGAGAGCGAGTGGATGGTGATGTCGAAACGCTCTTTGACCGAGCGGAACAGTCCCTCGAAATAGGTTATGTCGAGGTCGGGGTGCAGACCGCCCTGCATCATGACGGCCGTGCCACCGAGGTCCAGCGTCTCCTGGATCTTCTCGTGGATCACTTCCCGAGGTAGGACATAGGCCTCGGGCGCACCGGGGGCGCAGTGGAACGCGCAGAAGCGGCACCCGGAGACACAGACATTGGTGTAGTTGATGTTGCGGTCGACGATGAAGGTGGCGAGCGAGCCAGGGACGAGGCGCTCGCGCACTTCGTGGGCTCGCGCCCCCACTTCCAGCAGGTCCCGCGAGCGCAGGAGCTCCAGAGCCTCGCGGTCGGTCAGGCGGGTCGACGGGCTCAAGGCGCCGCCTCCCCGAGACCGGGCGCTTGGGCCGCGCCGGGCACTGCGCCGGCCGTCGCGGGCGGCCCAGCCTCGCCGCTCGCAGCGCCCCCGGCTACGACGTCGATGAAGCGCAGCTCGGGCACCTCCTCAAGCTCACCGGCTTCTTGGGCGAGTTCGTAGAACCGGCGCAGCCCCCGCCGGTATTGTTGGGTGAAGTCATACCGCAAAACATCGAAATAACGGGTAAGGCTGGCACGGTCGAACCTGAAGCGCCCCACTGCAGAATCGACCACTTCATCGAGGTGCTCGCGCCCGTAGTCCATGCACCTGACCAGTTCTTCTTCCACCGCCATCAGCTCAGACCCATTGGTCCGGGCGAAATCTTCCCGAGCAGCCCAGACCGCGTAGACCATGGGCAAGCCGGTCCACTCCTGCCAGAGCGCCCCGAGGTCATGACAGGTGGTCTGAGGCTGGGAGAAGTAGAGCGCCTCCAGCCCCTGATCGCCTATGAGTAGAGCCGCATCGTATTCCTGCAGCGCCTCGGGAACGGACCCGGTGAGTGCTCCGTAGAGCACCTCTTGTCCGAAGCGGAGCTTGAGGATGGTCTTCAGCAGAGCCACGGCTGTGGCGCTCTGCCGGGTGAGGGCCACACTCGCGATCTCCCCGAGGGGCTTGCTCGAAACCAACTGGATACTATCCACCGCCCCTTGCGATGAAATGCTCAGGCGGCGCGACAGCAGCAGCTGGCGATGGTTGCGCGCATAAGCGATCGAGCTGATAGGACCGAGGTCTATGTTTCCCTGGACCAGCCAGCGGTTGAGTTCGGTCGGCACTCCCGGCAGGAGCTCGATCGCCGGCCTTCCCCGCGGTCTCAGGGTTTCCGGTGCTCCCGGCGTTCCAAGTGTCCCCGAACTGTCAAGAGGCTGGGGGCCGCCGACGATACCCCGCTGCTCCAGCCCGTGGTAAAGGGGGTAGCAGTTGAGGAATCCGATGTGCCCGACCCTGACGGTCATCGCCCGTCTCCCCCATCAGGGGTCGCCGCACGGTGGGGAGCCGATGTCACGCCGGGAAGCGAAGCCGCTCCGGGAGGCGAAGCCTTGCCCGTGTCCGGCGGCCCACCCACAGTCGGTCCCTCGCCGAACCTCCGCACCGTCCGGTAGAGCCCGTCTCGCTCTACCGGCACGCGGCCGGTGTCGCGGATGACCCGGACGAGTTCCGACTTGGCCACCGACTGCCCGTGAGCGGCCCCCGACATCAGGGAGATGACCTCCTCCACCACCGTGCCATCCATGTCGTTGGCCCCGAAGAAGAGGGCCACCTGCGCCAGTTTGAGCCCGGTCATGACCCAATAGGTCTTGATGTGAGGGAAATTGTCCAGCAGGAGGCGGGACACCGCTATCGTCTTGAGATCGTCCGCGCCTGTGGTAGGGGGAAGGTGGGAAAGCCCGGTGTTTCGGGGTTGAAAGGCAAGAGGTATGAAGGCCTGGAAGCCCCCGGTGACATCCTGGGCGGTACGGAGCCGGAGTAAGTGGTCCACCCGGTCTGCATAGGTCTCCACGTGGCCGTAGAGCATGGTAGCGTTGGTCCTCAGCCCCAGACTGTGCGCAAGCTGGTGCACCTCCAGCCACCGATCGCCCGACAGCTTGGAAGGGCACACCTGCTCGCGGACCCGCTCGGCGAAGACCTCGGCCCCGCCACCGGGCAGGCTGTCCAGACCCGCTGCCTGGAGATCCCGGAGGATGTCCTCGATCGAGGCTCGCTCCGCCTCGGCGAAATGCGCGATCTCTGAAGCGGTGAACGCCTTGATGTGTACGACCGGCGCAAATCCACGGATCCCCGAGACCATCGCCCGTATCGACGAGTAGGGAAGGGCCGGATGCTCACCTCCCACGATGTGTATCTCCGTGGCGCCCTCGTCGATCGCCTCCCGGGCTTTGGCCAGGACCTCCCCCACCGTCAGGGTGTAGGCTCCCGGCTCACCTTCGCCGCGCGAGAAGGCGCAGAAACGACAGCGATTGCGGCACACGTTGGTGTAGTTGATGTGGCGGTTGACGACGAAGTAGACATCGTCGCCCACGCTCCCGCGGCGCGCCCGGTCGGCAAGCCGCCCCACGTGCAAGAGATCGGGAGACTCGAACAGGGCTATTCCATCGACGGCAGAGAGACGCTCACCCTGAGCTACCTTCTCTTCGACGACGGCAAGCGGATCGAGGCGCGTGCTGGCGGGCATGCCCGGAGTCTAGCACAACGTCGCCGGGCCTCCGGCGGGGTGGTTCGGGAGGGACAGCGGCCACCGGGGACGCAGCTTCGCCGGGACGCAGCTTCGCCAGGGCGCGGCTACACCAGGGCGTGATGGACGGCGATGATCCCCCCGGCCAGGATCTCGTAGCGCACGTTCCGCAGTCCCGCCTGCTCCATGAGCCCTTTCAGCTCGTCCGGATCGGGGAACCGCCGGACCGAGGCGGGAAGATAGCTGTATGCGAAGTCGTCCCGAGCTGCGAGCTTCCCCAGCCGGGGTACGGCATGGTCGAACCATATCCCGTAGAACTGCTTGAACACGGGTATGCGGGCCTGAGTGATCTCCACGCACACGACTTTGCCCCCCGCACGGCACACCCGACGCATCTCGCCGAACGCCCTCACGATATCGGGGACGTTGCGGATGCCGAAACCGACCGTGCAGGCGGCGAAGCCGCTGTCGGCGTCGCCGTCCGTGAAGGGCAGGTCGAGCACGTCGCCAGCACGGAATTCCACATAGAGCTGGTTCCGGCCGCATTTGCCCCGGGCCACGTCAAGCATCTCTTCCGAGACGTCCAGCCCCACCACCCGGCCTTCGCGGCCGACAGCCCGCCGCAGGGCGAAAGCGAAATCGCCTGTGCCGCAGCAGACGTCCAGGACCTCGTCCCCTGGCCTCACACCTGCGAGCATCACCCCGAACTCCCGCCAACGGTGGTGGAGTCCGGCGGTCATGAGGTCGTTCAGGCGGTCGTAAGACCCGGCGATGCCATCGAACATCTGCCGGACTTTGCCCGGCTCCGGAGCAGCGTCCACCTTCCCCGGGCCGCTCACGGCACGAAGAGACTGAGGGTGGTGAAGAACAGGAAGACCACGCTGATGATGCCGTTCATGGTCATGAAGGCCACACCCACCTTCTGGAGATCGGCCTTGCGCATGAGCCAGTTCTCGTAGAGGAGAAGTAGGGCGCAGATGGCCACGCCCAGGTAATAGACATAATTTGTTCCCTGCACGTAGCCTGTGAGGGCCAGCAGCGCGATGGCGAGCAGATGGAATACCCGGGTGCTCCATAGTCCCGCCGATTCACCCAGATCGGCCGGGATGGAGTGAAGTCCCTGCGCTCGGTCGACATCGATATCCATGAAGGCGTAGATGACGTCGAACCCGGCGATCCACAGGCCCACACCCGCCCCGAGAACAAACGGTTCCCACGTGACCTTGCCGGTGACCGCCACCCAGGCGCCGACCGGCCCCAGGCCGTCGGCGAGGCCGAGCACCAGGTGGCAGAGCCAGGTCCATCGCTTGGTGTACGGGTAGATGATCATGGGGATGACCACGAGCGGCCACAGATAGCGGGTGATTACCGGCAGGTTGAACGTCGCCACGATGAGCACCGCCAGCGACACCAGAGCGAAGAGCCACACCTGCCACCGTTTGAGCCGTCCTGCCGGGATCTCGCGTCCGGCCGTCCGCGGGTTGCGAGCGTCGATCTCGGCATCGATGAGCCGGTTGATGGCCATGCCAAAGCTGCGAGCGGCCACCATGGCCACCGTGATCCAGAACATGCGCCAAAAGCCAGGGACCTGCATCTCGGCCAGGAACGCCGCAGCGTACGCGAAAGGCAGAGCGAAGACGGAGTGCTCGAACTTGACCAGGCTGCCGAAGCGCCGGACATAGGCTATCAGCACACCGGCACCCTAACTTCCCGGAGGACTCGCCTGGTCCGAGGTCGCGGCGCCGGCTCGGTCGGGGAGCTCCGAGCCAGCCCGGTCGGGGGTCGCCGAGCCGGCGCCCCGCTCACCTTCACCGATCGCCCCGGCGCCGGGCGCCACGCCTCCCGCCGCGCCGCCCCCCAGATGCGGCACAGGGCCACTCCCAAGCCATGGCCCCAGCTTCAGCCCCGGCCACATCGCGTCGATCCGCGCCTTCACTTCCTCCGACATCTCCACGTCGGGCGGCCATTCGCGGTCGTGGCCCTCGGCCGAGCCTTTCCTGGTGGCATCGATTCCGATCTTGGCCCCCCAGAACGGCTGCGGGGCCGAATGATCGAGCACGTCCAACGGGCCGTTTACGACCGTCACGTCGCGCTTCCAATCCACGTTGTTGAACACCCGCCAGGCGACTTGAGCGTAGTCGTGCACGTCGACGTCTGCGTCCAACACCACAATGCACTTGCAGAACTGCATCTGCCCTGCGCCCCACAGGGCGTGCATCACCTTGCGCGCGTGCAACGGATAGCGCTTGTCCATCGACACCAGGGCGCAATTGTGGAAGCCGCCCTCCTTGGGCAGGTCCATGTCCACCAGCTCCGGGAGAGTGATGCGCATCAGCGGCGTGAAGAGCCGCTCGGTGGCCTTGCCCAGATAGGTATCCTCCATCGGCGCCTGACCCACTATGGTGGTGGAGTAGACGGGGTCGCGCCGGTGCGTCAGAGCGGTCAGATGAAACACCGGGTAGCTGTCGGCCAGGGAGTAGTAGCCGGTGTGATCGCCGAACGGCCCCTCCACGCGAGACTCCTCCAGATCCACGTAACCCTCGAGCACGAACTCGGCGTGAGCCGGGACTTCCAGATCGACCGTTCGGCACGGGACAAGTTCCACCGCTTTCTCGCGTAGGAAGCCGGCGAACGTCATCTCATCGATCATCGCGGGCAGGGGCGCAGTGGCGGCGTAGGTCAGCGCCGGGTCGGTGCCGACGGCCACCGCCACCTCCATGCGGCCCTCCGCGGCGCGGTAGTGCTCGGCGGCATCCTTGTGCAGGTGCCAGTGCAGCCCGGTGGTGCACTTGTCGTAGATCTGAAGCCGATACATGCCCACGTTCCGGCGGCCCGTCCTGGGATGACGAGTGAATACCAGCGGCAAGGTGATGTAACGCCCCCCGTCCAGAGGCCAACACTGCAGGATAGGGAGGGCGTCCAGGTCGATCTGATCGCCGGTGAGGACCACGTCCTGGCAGGGTCCGCTCTTCACCGTCTGCGGCTGGACCGAAGCCAGCTCCTTGAGTCGCGCCAGAGCTTTGAGTTTCTCCCAGGTGGAACCGGGCACTTCCATGGAGGTCAGCCGCTCCACCCGGGCCGCCAGCTCCTCATAAGACGTCGAGCGCAGGGCCAGG
This sequence comes from uncultured Actinomycetes bacterium, assembly GCA_963713545.1. Taxonomy (GTDB): domain Bacteria; phylum Actinomycetota; class Thermoleophilia; order RBG-16-64-13; family RBG-16-64-13; genus CAVPLM01. The sequence continues at coordinate 470,459 of CAVQME010000001.1, forward strand.
CACATACGTTCGTGGCTGCCAAACTGATTGATGAACACCGGCACCTTGTGCCCCTTGGGACGCGTGAACAGGAGGGCGGGCCCTCCGGCCTTGACCACCCGGTCGGCGATCTCGGTGATCTCGAGGACGGGGTCGACCGGCGTGTCCACGATGGCCAATTGCCCGTGGTCGCGGAGGAGCTTGATGAAGTCGCGTAGGTCTTTCATCAGGACGCGACCGCCGTGGCGTCGGATCGGGGCGATGAAGCCTGAGACAGATAGAAGCTGACTAGGGTCAGTTCCGCGGAGAGGTCGACTTGATGGACGAACACGCCCGAGAAGGCTGGGAGTCGCGCCGGAGTGAGATTCAGGATGCCTTTGACCCCTCCCGCCACCGCCAGTGCAGCCGCCTCAGCCGCCGATTCCGCCGGCACGGCGACCACTGCGATCTGCGCCTCGCGCTCGCGCATAGCTTCCACTGCCTCGTCCATAGGTCGCACCGTCAACTCGCCGAACTGCTGACCCACGGCACTATCGGCGATGTCGAACACGCCAACGCAGCGGAAACCATCGCCAGCAAAGCCGCCGTAACGGGCCAACGCCGGGCCCCACTGTCCGGCTCCCAGAATCACCATGTTGCGCTCTCGATCGTGGCCGAGGCAGCGCGATAGCTCGGAGATGAGGAACCGCACGTCGTAGCCGACGCCCCGCACCCCGAACTCACCGAAATAACTAAGGTCCTTGCGGATCTGGGCCGCATTGGCCCCCATCAGGTCGGCCATCTCGCCGGAAGAGACCGTGCCGATCCCCTGGCTATCTAGTCGACGCAGCAGCCGGAGATAGCCAGCCAGCCGAGGAACAGCCACCTGGGGAACACCCGCTGTCTTTGTAGACCTGCTCACCGCGCCCCTCACCCTACGCGCGTCTCACCGTGTCCGGCGTCGTGCGCCGATCCAGACAGCGGCCGAGTCTAGCACAGCGTTGTGAAAGAAGAAGCAAAGTCGCCCGCCAGCATGCCTGGAGCCAGAGCCACGGGGTTCGACAGCCCTACTAGCCCCGGGGCGCGGAGGCTTGTGCTTCGTCCCACACCGCGCGATACACCTCAAGTGTCTCCCCGGCTGCCTTGCTCCAGGGGAACAAAGCCGACTGTCTGAGCCCGTCCTGCCGTAGCCTTTCGTAGAGCTCGGGCTCGGTGAGCACCCGGAGCATGCAGTTCTCGAAGTCGTCCAGAGACGTGGGGTTGAATAGCAGGGCAGCGGAACCGGTCACCTCGGGTAGAGACGAGGAGTTCGAGACGACGCAGGGCGTGCCGCAAGCCATGGCTTCGAGAGGAGGCAGACCAAAGCCTTCGTATAGCGACGGGAACACGAACACGGTGGCCGCCGAATACAGGGCCGGCAGGTCGTCGTCGCGGATGAAGCCGGGGAACAGGACCGAACCCTCGATGCCGTGCCGGTCGACTTCTTTCTTGAGCTTCGGAAAGTCTCCCGTCTGCGCTCCCGCCAGCACGAGCGGCAGGGGCTCGGGCAACCTCTTCTGCAACCGGGCCCAAGCTTGGATCAGAAAGGCCAGGTTCTTCTCAGGGCGGAAGTCACCCACCCAGAAGACGAACCTCTCGGGCAGCCCATAGCGGCGCCGCACAGCCAGGAGAGTTTCTGGAGCAGTCAGGGGCCGGAACCTCTCGGAAACGCCGTTGTGAATGACCCTCACCTTCGCCGCGTCCACTCCCGCATACGCGCTGAGCGCGGAGAAGGATATCTGAGAGACGGTGATCACCCGACGAGCTTCCTGCAGAGTCCGTCCGAGTTGGCGCTTGTAGCGGAACCGGAGGACCTGGGGCAGGCTGCGAGGATAGAGCAGCGGGGTCACGTCGTGGACGGTCGAGACCAGTGGTACCGACAGCGGCGTCGGCGCCCACGGGCTGGGAACGTGCAAGAGGTCTACCCCACTCTTCTCCACCAGGTTCCTGAACGGCGCCCGCCCATGCGGCGCCAGAGGATTCATATTGGCGGAGATCAGGGTAAAAGAGTCGGAGAGGGGTATGGCGTCCTTCTCCTCGTCCTGGCAGAACACGACGAACTGGATATCGGAAACCGCGAAGTGGCTCAGCAGATTGCGAGAATAGGTCCCGATGCCTCGGTAACGTATCGCTCTGGCGTCGAACCCTATTCTCACGCGGCCTCCAAAGCGCCCGCCCTGACCTTCTGTGCGCTAAACATATACCCAACTACAACCGAGATACTAACAGAGGATACAGCTCACGGGCTTGCGCCTTTGGGCAAAGAAGTTATAAGATGAGTGCATATTTATATCCTGAGCGAAGAGGTTAGCCTGTGCAAAGGGTAGGCGATCCCGGGGGGCCCATCGCGTCGGCCGAGCCTGGCGCTGTTCTCGAGAAAGCCAGGCGCATCCTCGACCAGAACAAGCTCGACATCACTAAGAGCTGGCTCAGCCGTCTGATAAGCCAGATCGACGACCTCGACGCGCTGGAGCGATTCCCCACTCAAGACAGCATCCGCACATCGGTGGAACTCATCGAAGGCTTGGGCAACTGCCTGGCTGACGAGTCGACACTCACCCAGTTCGAGGCTGGTGGTCTCTACTACACCCAGGCCGCGAGCCTGGGCCTGCTGCAGGGTGGCGAGCGAGGGACGATAGGATCCCTGGCCTACAGCCTCGATACGCTCGAGGATGCGATCTGGTCCCGCCTTTCGGAGAACATGCGCCACCAGGATCAGGAGGTGCTCGAGCTGGTGCGCATCCTGCGCCGGGGCCTGCACCAGATCTTCGCCTCGGCTGCCGAGGCCTACCACGACCAGTCGAGCACCGAACTCGATCGCCTGGCCCACACCGACGCGCTGACCGGGCTGCACAACCGTCGCTTCATGGAGCACGAACTCGAACGGCACGTCGAGCTCTACAAGCGCTATCGCCACCCGTTCGCTCTTCTGATGCTCGATTTCGACAACCTCAAGTGGGTCAACGACACTTTCGGGCATGCCGCAGGCGACTCGGCCCTCAAGCATCTGGGAACGCTGATGCAGATGAACGTCCGGGACGTGGATATCCCCTGCCGGTTCGGTGGAGACGAGTTCCTGGTCCTCATGCCGGAGGCCGAGAAGAACGCCATCCAGATGGTGGGACGAAGGATCGCCGAGTCGGTGTCCAAGACCCGCTTCAAACTGGGCCGGTCGTTCACCAGCCTGCAGATCAGCTTCGGTGTGTCCGCCTGCCCCGAGGACGGGGTCGAGACCGAGGTCCTGCTCCAGGAAGCCGACGCCAGTCTCTACCGGGCCAAACAGCACAAGGCGGAGCAGGCGCACCCCGAGCAGGCGACCCCGTAGCGAGCGACGGCGTAACGACTGGCCCCGTAGCGAGCGACGGCCTGAGCCGCCGGCCGACCCGGCTAGAATCCCCTAAGCAGAGCCTCCCGGCGACGCACATTCAAATGCGTCCCCCCGTAGAGTCTCCACGGCATGGTCCAGGGTGGGGGCTATAACGGCGAAATGCTCCCGACAGGCCTTGGGACTGCCCGGCATGTTGATGATGAGAGTCTTTCCCCGCACCCCGGCGGTCGCCCGGCTCAGCATGGCGTGTGGAGTCACCGACAGGGAGGCGGCCCGCATGGCCTCCGCGAATCCCGGGGCGAGACGATCGGCCACAGCCCGAGTGGCTTCGGGCGTGCGATCGCGGGGCGCAAGCCCGGTGCCCCCTGTGGTAAGGATCAGATCCAGTCCTCCGCTATCCGCGAGAGCGGTCAGCGTCTGCTCTATCTCGGACTGCTCGTCGGGCACTACGAAGGGCCCGGTGACTACCGCCCCCAGCCCTTCGAGCAACTCCTTCAGTGTTGGTCCTGAAGCGTCGGCCCTGAGGCCAGCACTGGCCTTGTCGCTCAGCGTGACGACAGCCGCCCGGATGGGGCTGCGGACAGCAGGGCCGGGACGGCCCGCGCTCGTCACGACCCCCCTCCCGTGCCGCCGGATCCCGGATCGACGCTGACGTTGCTTCCCGCGTCGTGGCTTCTCGCGTCGTGGCCGCCGGTGTCGCCGTCGGCGCCCTCACCAAGCAGGCCCTTGCCACCCAGACCCCAGGCGCGGACCCGGACCGCGTCACCCGGCACCACGCGGCCTCCTCTGAGAACGCGGACGAAGATGCCCTCGCGGGGCATGACACAGTCTCCAGCCTGCTGATAGATGGCGCAGCGGGTGTGGCACTCCTTGCCGATCTGGGTCACTTCCACGAGGGCTTCCCCGAGGTCGAGGGTAGTCCCGAGAGGCAGGGCCGCGACGTCAAGACCGATCACAGTGATGTTCTCTGCGAAGTCACCCGGGCCGACGTCCAGACCCCGGGCGGTCATCTTGTCGATGGATTCCTGCGCCAGCAGGCTGACCTGGCGGTGCCAGGTGCCGGCGTGCGCATCACCTTCGATGCCGTGCTCCGGCCGTAGGACGACTTCGGGCACGGCCTTCTTTCGCTCGCCTTTGGATTCGCTGACGTTCACCGCCACGACGGTCCCGGCAGGAGCGGCCCCGAGCGCGGGGGCGGCGAAGGCTGCCGGTACGGTCTTCGCGGCGACGTGCCCGAGGCCGGCGGCGGTGAGAACCATCGTTGTCGCGTCGCCCTGCCGCACGTAGTCTTCCTTGCCGCCCGTCTTCTCCAGCAGGCGGATGTCACCGATGACCATGCCCCGGTCCACCGCCTTGCACATATCGTAGATGGTGATGGCCGCCACGGCGGCGCCAGTGAGGGCTTCCATCTCCACCCCGGTGCGATCTTCGGTGCGGGTCACGCACTCTATGTCCACCCGAGACTCCTGCTCCACCACGGTGAAGACCAGGTCGACCTGGGTCAGAGAAAGCGGATGGCAGAGCGGCACCAGCTCCGAGGTGCGCTTGGCAGCCATGATGCCGGCCACCTTGGCCACCGCGAGGACGTCGCCTTTGGGCAGAGCCTGTTCCTGCAGCAGGTGCATGGTGGCCGGCGCCATCCAAACGCGCGCGCCCGCCCGGGCCACGCGCCGGGTCGGCTCCTTGCCTCCCACGTCGACCATCCGGGCGTCGCCCGCGCTGTCGACGTGGGTCAAGCGGGGCTCGTCCATCTCAGCCCCCGACCTGAGACATCCCCCGGGCGGTGCGGCCCGGCAGCACGTTCTTGTCGAAGGTCTTGCACTCCAGCGATTCCTCGATCGCGGCCAGCACGGCGTCTTCGTCCCGGGCCTGAAGAGCGCGCTTGACGTCGATCTCGTCAGACGAGAAGAGGCAGTTCTTCAGCCGGCCGTCGGCCGTCAGGCGCAGGCGGTTACACTCCCCGCAGAAGTGGTCGGACACAGAGCCGATGAAGCCTAGGGTCCCTTGATGGCCATGGAAGCGATAGTAGCGGGCCGGCCCCCAGCCACCGGGCGAAGAGACCGGCTCCAGCGCGCCCGCTCCGTCTGCCCCAAGCTCGCTCAGTGCAGCCATGACCTGGTCTTTGGCAAGCGATTCGCTGGTCGAACGCGGACCACAACCTCCCACCGGCATCCACTCGATGAAACGCACGTGGAGGGGCCGGTCTTTGGTCAATGCGACGAAATCGGGGAGTTCGGCCAGCAATTCGGGCATCATTACCACGTTCAACTTGACCGGGCTCAGGTGGGAACGAAGGGCAGCTTCGACCCCGGCGAGAGCCGCCGTCAGCGAGCCACCTCGAGTGAGGCGGCGATAACGGTCGGCATCGAGCGAGTCAAGGCTGATGTTCACCCGGTCGAGCCCCTGCGCCTTGAGGTCCTCAACGAAACGCGGCAGCAGAACACCATTCGTGGTGAGAGAGATGTCGTGGATCTCCGGAATGTCGTGCAGCATCCCGATCAGGTCGGGAAGGCCGCGCCGTACCAGGGGCTCGCCCCCCGTGACTCTGACCTTGGAGATGCCCACCTGCACGGCCGCCTGTACGAAGAACGCCATGTCCTCGTAGGCGAGCACCTCTTCATGCGGCTTGAACGGTACTCCCTCGGGTGGCATGCAGTAGACGCAGCGATAGTTGCAGCGGTCGGTGACGGAAAGACGGAGATAGTCCACGATCTGGCCCATAGGCGGATTCACGTGCAGCACCCTTCGCTAGTGACCTCGAGCGTTATACTCGTGCAAGTATACGCCTTTCTATCAGGTCGGCCAATCCGCGAAAATCATCCAATGCGAACTGCGGGACCGGATAGCCGGGGAACTCCTGGTCGCTGGTGATGCCTATGAGTTCATCAGGGGTGCTGACCAACTCCGAGCTCCTAGCCCGGCGGGACACCTCGATCTTAGGAGCATCTTGCCGCTTGAACCCTTCGGTGATGATCAGATCGACGGGCTCGCGGATCTGCCGGGCCAGCTCGCCCAAGGGATGTTCTCTGTCACAGCCGGCCACCCATACGTATTTGTCCGGCGAAGAGATGCCGACCACTTCCGCTCCCATCTCGCGGAAGCGATAGGAGTCGGTGCCGGGGACGTCGACCTCGAAGCCGTGGGTGTCGTGCTTGATGACCGCGACCCGGTAGCCCCGGCCACGCAGCTCCTCGATAACACCGAGCACCACCGTGGTCTTGCCCGATTTCTTCTTGCCGATGAAAGACACGATGGGAAGAGGGCACGAGTCCATGAAGGCTTGGATGCGGGGCTGGAGCGCCGCGCGCCAGCCCCCATCGTCCCTCTCCTGGAGCGCCCGCCGGGCAGCCTCCAGATCGGCGGGGGTGTTCATGTTCATGAAGAGCTTATCGGGGTCGCCATGGCGGCCGTCGTCCATGTCCAAGTAGCCGGTGTAGAGGTCGGGGTAGATGTCGAATATGCGCCGGCGCCCAGACACGATGAACTCCCGATACGCATCCAGCGTCCGTTTGCTGTAGACGGCGCATAGCGGCTGGAGATAATCGCCGTGCCGGGGGACGAATACGTCGAACTCGGCGGATCGGTCGGCCAGCTCCCACAGCAACCGAGGGGTGACGAAGGGCATGTCGCAGGCAAGACAGATGACCCGCTCGGTGGGAGAAGCGAGGACGGCTGTATACACCCCAACGGCCGAGCCCCCCTCCGGCAGAGCATCGTTGATCACCGGGATACCCAACCCATGGAAGCGGGAAGGGTCCCGCGTGACCACGAACACGTGGGGAAAGAGGGGGGCAGTGAGGTCCCGCATCCACTCGAGCAGGGTACCGTCCTGGAAGGGGGCGAAGGCCTTGTCTTCTCCCATGCGGGTGGACAGGCCTCCAGCCAGCAGGGCCAGGGTCACGTCCGACCGGTAGGCTTGCCAGAAGAGCGTCCCCCGGGTTTCTCCGGTGGGCTCGACCGGCCCCCCGGTCGAGTCGGTCGTGTCTTCGCCCATGTCGTGGTGAGTGTCGTCAGTCATCCGTGCAGAAACCCGTCCTTCTTGAGTCTTCTTTGCAGCCTTCCCTCATCCGGCGAACGCGTGCAGAGCCGTCGCCTTGACGCTGGCAGTCACCCTCCTGCCGGGCTCGATACCGAGCTCTTCAGCCAAGGCCCGCGTGATTAGAGAGATTACCTCACCTTCGCCCCCGAATACGGGCGTCACTCCAGGCGCGCAATCGAGTGGGAGGCTTGCGGAGCCAGGCTCCGTCAGAAACAGCCCAGTTCGCAGACGCGCACCTTCACTCCGACCTCGTTGCAGGCCTGGCCGACCAGGCTGTATTCCACTTCAAGCTCTTCAGCGAGGGCGCGGGCGTCGTGGCAGGTGAGCACTCCGTTAGTCGCTGCCTGCTCGACCGCTTGTTTGACTTGCTGCAGGTCCATGTCAACTCTCCTAAGTGGGATTCTTGGAGGATATATCCCGTGCATAGGCGCGCTACCGCCCTTGCCTTGCCGCGGTTCCCTTCGTTCAGTGTATCGACCAGAACAGGCTACCCGACGGCATGCTTCTTGCCCAGGCCGTAGCGCCGGGAACCGCAACCGGGTAGAATCGGACCATCCCGAGATGACGGGAGAACCATGGTGCCCACTTTCGACCGCATACTCGCAGCCTACGAGGACCGGTTGCGGAGACTCGCCGACGACCTCATCCGCGAGATAGATCCTCCTGAGGACGAACGGGCTCAACTCATGCTCGTCGTCCAGATCCTCCAAGCCGTGGTCCACGCATACGATTCCTATCAACTCAATAGAGCCCCCTCTCTGGAGGCGGCGACATCCGTCATGTATGCTGCCGCCGCGGGTGACCAGGGACGCCGCGTGCTCAACGTCCCCCTTCGGAGCCTGGTGGACAACAACACAATTAGCCCGTACTACGCCCGCTATCTCAACGGCAGTCTAGGACTCAACCGAAGCTTGATCATCACCGGCGGTCCCAGCGTGGGCAAGGCTACCCTGCTCAACGCCCTGATCGAATTCCTGCCCCGCGACCGTCGCCTCGTCGTGGTCGACGACGGCGAGGTCGAACTGCCGGCCCTGCGCGACCGATCCTTCACGGTGCAGCTCACGGCAAAGCACGGCACGCCGGCCCGAGTCACGGTGTTCCGCAAGGCGGCTGAGATGAAGCCGAACTGGGTGATAGCCCGAGACCTGGTCCGGCGCGACGGCCCAGCGTTTCTGGAGACCTTGACTGAGGGTGCATCCGGGCTGGCGACGGTCTCGACCCCCGACCCGGAGGCCACATTGGGGGACTGGCTCGCCATGAAGAAAGAGACAGCCATTCACCTGCGCGCGATCAAGCCGCTGATCATCCACATGGAACGGGACCCGGGGGGCCGGCCCCGAGTGCTCCGGGTGTTCGAAGCGGTCACAGAGGACAGCAGGTTGGTCCTGACCCCTATCCAGCCCGACTAGCTTCGACCAGCACCCGCAGCCCCTCCTCATCCAACCGGACCACGCCCAATTCCTCGGCCTTCGCCGCCTTCGAGCCGGGGTTCTCCCCCACCACCACGTAATCGGTCTTGGAGCTGACCGAGCCGGTCACCCGGCCACCGGCCGCCTCGATGAGTCCGGTGGCCTGTTCCCTGGTCAGGTTCGGGAGCGTGCCGGTGAGCACAAGGGTCTTGCCCGTCAGTGGCCCTGCGGTCAAGACGCCATCGGTTCCACCCTCGAAGCCCGGTCCGCCAGCATCTGCCCCAGCGGAACCCGCGCTCCCGATCCCGCCGGTCCGCTCGGCCGCCATGGTCACACCCGCCGCCTCCAGCCGGGCGATCAGATCGAGGTTGCGCGGATCGCGGAAGTACTGCCACACACTCTCGGCGATGATGGGCCCTATCCCGGGCGTCTCGCCGATCTCCTCCACGGAGGCTTCACGAAGCGCGGCCATGCTCTCGAATCGTCGCACCAGTAGGTCCGCGTTCTCTCCACCCACGTGCGGGATACCCAGAGCGAAAAGGACCCGGGCGAGCGGGCGCTTCTTGGACGCCTCGATAGCGGCCACGATGTTGGCGGCCGACTTCTCTCCGAGCCGTTCCAGAGCCGCCAGCCGGTCGGTCTCCAGCCGGTAGAGATCGGCAGCATCCCCGATCATTCCCAGCGCCAGAAGCCGCTCAGCGAGTTTGTCGCCCACCCCGTCGATGTCCATGGCCCCTTTGCTGACGAAGTGCTTGACCGCTTCCACCCGCTTGGCCGGACAGTCAGGATTGGGGCAGCGCACGGCGACTTCCCCGGGAACCCGGACCACCGGCGTCCCGCACGAGGGGCACTCGTCCGGCATGCGGAACGGCTGCTCCGCTCCCGTGCGCAGATCGGTGAGGGGAGCGACCACCTGGGGTATGACGTCGCCGGCACGCTGGACCACGACCATGTCGCCTTCGCGCAGGTCTTTGCGCCGGATGTCTTCTTCGTTGTGGAGAGTGGCCTTCTCCACCGTCACCCCGCCCACTTCCACAGATTCCAGCTCTGCCCAGGGGTTGAGCACTCCCGTCCGGCCCACGTTGATGTGGATGGCGATGAGCCGGGTCTGGGCTGTGGTCGGAGCGAACTTGTAGGCCACGGCCCAGCGGGGGTCGCGGCCGACCGCTCCGAGACTGGCCTGCAGCCGGCGGTCGTCGAGCTTCACCACCACCCCGTCGATGTCGTAATCCAGCTCGCTCCGCCGTTCCTGCCAGTCTCTACACTCGGACACGATCTCGTCCACGTCGGCGACAACACGCACATCGGGGTTGACCCGGAACCCGGCCCCGCGTAACCACTCGAGAACGTCATGGTGTCGGGCGAACTCCATCCCCTCCAGATACCCGACACCGTAGAACCAGGCGGAGAGAGGCCGCGAAGCCGTCACCCGGGGATCCAATTGCCGCAGCGACCCCGCGGCCGCGTTGCGCGGGTTGGCGAAGGTGGGTTCACCGGCGGCCACCCGTTGCTCGTTGAGATTCGCGAAAGCCGCCAGGGGAAGATAGACCTCGCCCCGCGCCTCCACCACGGCAGGGTGGGGTACCGACGTGGGAAGCATGGCCAATGGAACTGCCGGAATGGTCCGCAGGTTGCTGGTGACGTCCTCGCCTATCTCCCCGTTTCCCCGGGTCGCTCCCACGATCAGGCGGCCCGCCTCATAGCGTAGGGAGACGGCCAGACCGTCTATCTTGGGTTCGAGGACGAAGCGGAGCGCCGCCGGATCGCCGCCGGCATCCGCCACCAGCTTGACCGCCCGCGCGTGCCAGGCACGCAACTCCTCCTCGTTCTTGGCGTTGGCCAGGGAGAGCATGGGCTCACCGTGCCGCACCTGTGAGAAGCCGGCGAGCGGCTCGCCGCCGACCCGCTGGGTGGGAGAGTCTGGGGTCACCAGCTCCGGATGAGCCGCCTCGATCTCCTGCAGTTCGCGGAAAAGGGAATCGTATTCGGCGTCGGAGATCTCCGGACTGTCGAGGACGTAGTAGCGGTGTTCATGGTGGCGGACCAAGGCCCGCAGTTCCTCCGCCCTCTCGGCCGCTCTCCGGTCACCCTCCGGCACCACTCCGCCTCCTCCTAGACGTCCAGTACCTCCATCAACTCAGGGATAGTATGGACCACTCTGTCTGGCTTTTCAGCGGTCAGAGCGTCGATTTCGAACACGCCCCAGGCCACTGCTACAGCCTCCACGCCGGCTGCGTGGGCAGCCTGGATATCCGCCGGGCTATCGCCCACGTACGCAGCCTCCGCGGGCACGACCCCCATCCGCTCCAGGCAGAGAAGGATCGGGTCCGGAAAGGGCTTGTTCCTCGCGCTCTCGTCGGCGCAGATCGTCGCGTCGAAATAGCTCTCGATACCAGTGAGATCGAAGGCCATCTTCGTCGTATAGCGTGACTTCGAGGTGACCAGGCCGACCTTGATGCCCGCTCTATGCAGGCTGTCCAGAAGATGCGGGATCCCGTCGTAGAGTCTGAGCATGCGATCGTGCTCGCGGTGATTGAACTCCCGATAGGAAGCCACCAATTCATCGGCGCGCTCGGGGCTGAACGCCACCATCTGCTCGCGCAGGGGTCTCCCTACATAGGCGATCGCTTCCTCCCGGCTCACCTCCCGGCCCAGCACTTCCCGCATCGCATGCTTGAAGGAGATGACGATCAACTCCACCGAGTCTACGATGGTCCCGTCCAGATCGAACACGACGGCTCTGTAGGGCCGCTCGCTCAGGGTCTCCCCCTGCGGTCTTCTTTGGGGGCCGTGTGCTCCCCTGCCTCCGCCGCCGCCTCTCCCCAGGGACCCAGGTCCTGCTCCCACCCCTGCAGTCGATCCAGAGCCTCGTGTGACATCAGATCGAAATGCAGGGGGGTGATGGAGACCCAACCCCCTGCGATGGCCTCAAAGTCGGTACCCGCCTCCCGGTGGTAGCTGAGATCATCGTTGTATATGTAGTAGCGGCGGCGGCCGTCCTGGGTGTCGTGGTACTGGACCTTGTCCCCGTAGATACGCTTGCCGAGAGTGGTGAGACGCGCCCCTCGCAGGGCCTCCCAGGGGAGATCCGGGCAGTTCACGTTAAGGAGGGTCTTCGCAGGGAACCCTCGCGCCAGCATCACCGACACCAAGCGGTGCGCGAAGCGGGCCGGTACCGAGAGGTCGTAGCCAGGATGATAATCCTCCGCCGAAAGGGCGATGGCCGGGATGTCGAGCATGACGCCCTCGAGGGCCGCGGCCACGGTCCCCGAATAGGTGATGTCGTCACCCAGATTGCCTCCAAGATTGATCCCGGAGACGATGAGGTCGGGTGTGCGGTCCAGCAGACCTAAGGCCGCCATACGGACGCAATCGACCGGGGTGCCGTCGGTGCTGTAGGCGATGCTGCCATCGGCGAGCTCCACCTCCTCCACACACAGGGGCGAATGCATGGTGATGCTCCGCGCGGCTCCCGAGCGGTTCTGGTCGGGAGCAACGATGCTCACCTCGCCCAAGGGTTCCAGAGACGACTTGAGTACGGCCAGACCGGGGGAGCGAACGCCGTCGTCGTTAGTAAGGACTATCAGCGGACGAGCGCTGCCGAAGCCGACCAAGACATGGTCCTCTCCATCCCTACCCGGCATGGCAGGATGAAACGGACTCAGTCGTTCTTGGCCGCCGCGGCTGCTACGGTCGAGGCGCTCGACTGCGGCTCGGCGGACTTGGCTCCGTCTTTGGAGCCGTCTTTGGAGCCGTCTTTGGTACCGGCACTTTCTGAAGTCGAAGAGCCCTCCGACCCGCCGTCCTTCGCGGTGTGGGTGCCTGCCGCGCCAAGGGCGTTCTTCCTCGCGTAGTCGGTGCTGTAGAACCCGCTACCTTTGAAATGGATGGCCACGGGGAACAGCAACCGTCTGACCGAAGACCCGCATACCTCACACTCTTTCACGGCTTCGTCCGACATCCGCTGAAAGCGCTCGAACTGATGATCGCAAGAAAGACAACGGTATTCGTACGTGGGCAAAGCTACAAGACCTCCTGATACATCGCTATGAAAGTATAGCGGATAACGGCCTCGCTGTGCAGCCTTGTGGCTGGCACTCTAGACATGAGAGTGCCAGTAGCGCGCCTGCTTTGAAGGCTGCTCGCGGAACACATCGACCGCTTGAGACTCAACGGTTCCGTGACCAGGCCAGATAGACGGCGAAGGCCATGACTACCCAGTTGATCACACTGCGGGCTGATAGGGCGAACACCACCGAGTTCCAGGTTACGCCATAGCTGATGAAGGCAGCGGTCAGAGGGGGCACCATGAAGGCCCACAGCGTGGAGAGAGACGCCACCAGGGCCGTCTTGAGCCCGTGATAGCGGCCAGAGGCCCGCGATACGGCTTCGCCCACCAGGTACCCGATACCCGCCGACACGAAGAAGAACAGGAAGAAGAACCCGATGCTGCCCAGGATGTAGTAGTAAGCGAAACCGAGAGCGGTGCCGGCCCACAGCCCCGCCGCCACAGCCCACCAGAAGCGCTTCCTCCTTAAGGTCACCTGGGCCGATCTCGGCATGCGCGCGCATTCCTCGCACTTGATGCCGACAGCCGAATAGACCATGCAATCCGGGCAGATAGGTTTGCCGCAGGCGCTGCAGGTCACCATGGTGGCACGGCCGGGATGATTGGCGCAGAACTGCTCCTTGGAGGCGGGCAGCTCGTCGTTCGCTGGCTTGTCGGCCGCCCCCATGTCTTGGATGTCGTTGGGGAGTCCGCCGAGCACGTTCTACCGCGACTCCGGCGTTCTGGCGCGGCGTTGGCGAGTCACCACCACGACCTCACCCGGGGTCCTGAGAGGCACCAGTTCCTTGCGATAACTCCGGTGCACCGCCTCCAGCTCCTCCCGGGCCTGCGCAGCCAGACGGTTCATGTCCGCTTCCAACTGGTCGAGCCGCCTCTGCAGTACGGCCAGTTGCTCCTCCATCTCCAGGACCCGTTCGACTCCGGCCAGGTTGAGACCGCAGTCGGCCACCAGCTGCTGTATACGGCGTAGCTTCTCCACATCTTCCATGGAGTAGAGACGAGTGCTCTTCGAAGATCGCCTGGGACGGATGAGTCCCCGCCTCTCGTACATGCGCAGTGTCTGCGGGTGCATCTCCGCCAGCTCGGCGGCCACCGAGATCATGAAGACCGGCCTCATCTTGTCGTCAAACGCCACGTGCTATCCCACCCGATCAGACTTCAAGATCATCCCAGAACCTCAACGCTCAGGCAGACCAGCCCGGCCGGTCCGCGCGCGGATCCTCCTGGCGTGATTCGGCGAACTTCTTGAGGAGGTCCTTTTCGTGCCTATTCAAGCTCTGAGGTGTCAGCACCTTGATACGCGCGATCAGATCACCCTTGCCTGAGGCACCCAGACGCGGGGCGCCTTTGCCCTTGAGTTTCAACAGCTTACCATCCTGGGTGCCTGCCGGTATTTTGAGGGCCACGCTGCCCTCCGGGGTGGGCACCCGTACGGTCGCTCCCAGGGCGGCCTCGACCATGGTGACTGGTACTTCCACTTGCAGATCGGAACCCCGGCGCTCGAACAGGGAGCTTTCGCCTACCTCGGCGATGACGTAGAGGTCCCCAGGGGGTCCGCCCCGGCGTCCGGGCTCGCCCTTGCCTTTGAGGCGGATCTTCGTGCCTTCCTTCACCCCAGGAGGCAAGGGCACGGTGAACTTCTTGAGCGTGCGGGTCAACCCCGACCCGCTGCAGGTCGAACAAGGATGCTCCACGATGGTCCCGACGCCCCCGCAGCGGCCGCACGGCTGGCTGAGGGCAAAAAAGCCCTGGCTCTGGCTGACTACTCCCCGGCCCTGGCACTGAGGACAGATGATCGGCGCGGTCCCAGGCGCTGCCCCGCTGCCCGCGCAGGTTGAGCACTGCACGGTCTGGGGAACGCCGATCTTCGTCGTGACCCCTTTGAGCGCGTCGTCGAACGACAGCTTGACCGCGACGCTCACATCTTCGCCACGCTCCGCCCTCGCCTGTCTGCGGCCACCGTAGCCTCCCGCTCCACCGAAGCCCTGCCCGCCGCCGAACGCCCCGCCGAAGAGGTTGCCGAACAGATCAGCCCAGTCGCCGCCGGCCGCCTGGCCGCCTTGGTAGCCACGGAACCCGCCGCCGGCCTGCGGTCCCTGCCCGAAGAACGAAGGCCCGGCGTCGTGCCGCTTGCGCTTCTCGACATCAGAAAGCACCTCGTATGCGCTGGAGACCTCTTTGAACTTCTCCTCGGCCTTGGGATCGTTCGGGTTGGCATCGGGATGGTACTGGCGAGCCAGCTTGCGGTAGGCCTTCTTGATCTCATCCTGGGAAGCGGTCTTCTTCACTCCCAGGATCTCGTAGTAGTCACGCGCGCCTGTGGCCACCGTGTACCGCTCCTATACCGTCGTCGCTGAGCCGCCCGGAGCGCCCGGTCCTGATGATACGGCTACTCGAGCCGGCCGAAGAACATGTTCGCCCTGCCGGTATCCGCGCTCGAGAACCGCGGTCACGACGCCCTCCTCTTTGTCGGAAGGCTGAAGGAGCATGGCTTCATGGACCCGAGGGTTGAACGCAACCCCCACGGTCTCGATCTCCTCCACACCGGAACGCCGCAGCAGATCCACGAACATGTCCCGGGTCATGCGTACACCGCCCAGCACCTTGCCCTCTTCGTGATGCTCGGCCGCATCCAGTGCGCGTTCCAGGTTGTCCAACACAGGTAGCAGGTCGCTCAGTAACTCGCCTTGCGCACGATCCCGGGCTTGGACCTGTTCCCGGGTAGCCCTTCTGCGGTAGTTCTCGAACTCCGCCCGCAGCCGCAGCAACGCATCGGTCAGATCGTCCCGCTCCGCCGTCACCTTCTCCAGCGCCGTCTGGGCTTCGAGCAGGACCGTTTCGGCGGCCTGCAACTCGGCGACGTGCTGGTCGGCCTCGTACTGCCCCTTTCCTCGAGACCGGTGCGTCGGAGGTTCTGCCGTCTGAGAGCCGGCAGACGCGCCCTCTGTCCCCACTGAGCCGGGGGCACCGTACGGCCCGTTCCCCTCGAACGCGGGTCCGGCACCCTGGGGCTTGGCCTCAGACGTCTGCGGCTTGGTCCCGGGTGCGGAGCCATCACTCGGACCTGCTGGCGCTGTGCCCACGGGAGACTGATCTGCCGGAGTACTCGCGAAGGGGTTGTTGTTGATGGGTATCCGCCTTTTGCTGCTAGTCATGAGTTCTTGTCTCTTGTCTCTTGTCTCTCGTCTCTCGCCTGTCTTCCACTCTCTTGCAGGCTTGGCGAGCTGAGCCCGCCAAGCGCCTTCGCCAGTTGGGCGGCGGCCTGCGGCCGCCGCCCCGACGTATCTGTTCTTTGGCCTACGACTCTGCTTCGGTCGCCGCGGCCTCCACCGTCTTCTGGGTCTCCCCGCCGATGGCTACCGTGATCTTCTTGGGTTTCGCGACCTCGGCTTTGGGCACTGTGACCTCGAGCACCCCGTTGTCGTACTTCGCTTCGATCTTGCTCTCGTCCACGGTCTGGGGCAGAGCTATCGACCGGCTGAACGAACCGTAGCGCCGTTCGATCCGGTAGTACTTGTCTTCTTTGACCTCCTCCTGGAAGCGGCGCTCGCCGCTCATAGTGAGGACGTTGTCCTGGACCTCTATGCTGATGTCGTCCGGGTCCAGACCGGCAAGCTCTGCCTTGAGCTTGATAGAGTCATCGGTCTCGATCACGTCGATCGAGGGCGTCCAGGACTGACGCTCGGCCATGTCGCCGCCGCCCGCCCGCGAGAACAAGCGGTTCACTTCCGTCTGAAGCGCCGTCAAGTCGCGGAACGGATCCCATCTTACCAACGCCATTTCTTATACCTCCTTGTCACTTTCCGCGGTGCCCGCCTTCTACGGGCCCGGCCGCCGCGAGGCGGCCGGTCGCTTGCTTCTCTCCGCTCGCCCAGCGCAAGGACGAACGGGGTTCACCCTATTTGTCCTCGTCGATGACCTCGTAGTCGGCTTCTTCGACGACTTCGTCCTCAGCCGCGCCTGGGCCGGCTCCCTCGGAGCCGCCGGCCGCGCCACTGCCGCCCGCGCTGCCTGCGTACTGCGCCTGCGCCGCCTGGTAGGCCGCTTCAGAGAGCTTGTATGCCGCTTCCTGCAGGGTGGTCGACCGGCTACGGATGAGTTCGACGTTGTCGCCCTTGATCGCCTCCTCCAGGTCCCTCATGGCGTTCTCAATGTCGCCACGGGTGGCGCCGTCTACTTTGTCGCCGAAGTCCTTGAGCGACTTGCGGGTGGAGTAGACCAGATGCTCCGCCTGGTTCTTGGCGTCGACGAGTTCCTTCTTCTTGCGGTCTTCCTCGGCGTTGACCTCGGCGTCACGCATCATCTGCTTGATCTCGTCGTCGCTCAAACCGCTCGAGCTCTTGATCACGATCTTCTGCTCGTTGCCCGTTGCAAGGTCCTTGGCGGACACGTGCGTGATGCCGTTTGCGTCGATGTCGAAGGTGACCTCGATCTGCGGTATGCCGCGCGGTGCCGGCGGGATGCCCATGAGCTGGAACTTGCCCAGGGTCTTGTTGTAGGCGGCTAGGTCGCGCTCACCCTGAAGCACATGGATCTCCACCGAAGTCTGGCCATCCTCGGCCGTCGAGAAGATCTCGCCTTTGCGGGTGGGGATAGTCGTGTTCCGGTCGATGAGCCGGGTGAAGACGCCACCTTTGGTCTCGATGCCCAGAGAGAGCGGGGTCACGTCGAGGAGGATGATGTCCTTGACCTCGCCGGCCAGCACCCCACCCTGGATGGCCGCGCCCAAAGCGACGACCTCGTCCGGGTTGATGCCCTTGTGCGGCTCTTTGCCGGTGAGTTCCCGGACTTTGTTCTGCACCGCGGGCATCCGGGTCATGCCGCCCACCAGGATCACCTGGTCGATATCGCCGGTCTTGAGGCCGGCGTCCGTCATGGCCTGTTTGGTGGGACCGACCACGCGGTCGAGCAGATCGCGGGTGAGTTCCTCCAGTTTGGCTCGGGAAAGGGTCATCTCAAGATGAAGAGGGCCGCTTTGGTCCATCGTGATGAACGGCTGGTTGATGCTCGTCTCGAGCACCGAGGAGAGCTCGACCTTGGCCTTTTCCGCCGCTTCGTACAACCGCTGCAGGGCCTGCCGGTCCTTGGTCAGGTCGACGCCCTTCTCCTTGCGGAACTCGGTGACGATCCAGTCCACTACGGCCTTGTCGAAGTTGTCACCGCCCAGGTGGGTGTCGCCGTTGGTCGACTTGACCTCGAACACGCCGTCGCCGAGCTCCAGGATGGAGACATCGAAGGTGCCGCCGCCCAGGTCGAACACCAACACTGTCTGCTCGTGTTCCTTATCGAGACCATAGGCCAGAGAGGCTGCGGTCGGCTCGTTCACGATCCGCTTGACTTCCAGACCGGCGATGATCCCGGCATCTTTGGTGGCCTGCCGCTGAGCATCGTCGAAGTACGCCGGCACGGTGATCACCGCTTCGGTGACCTCGGTGCCCAGGAAGGCCTCGGCATCGCGCTTGAGCTTCTGCAGAATCTTAGCCGATATCTCAGGTGGAGAGAACTGCCCGTCCTTGACCTGCACTCGCACGTCGCTATTCGGACCTTCGACCACTTTGTAGGGGACGATCTTCATCTCTTCGCTTACGTTGGAGAACTTTCGCCCCATGAAGCGCTTGATAGAGAAGACGGTGTTTTCTGGGTTGGTGACTGCCTGGCGCTTGGCCACAGTACCGACCAGCTGTTCTCCGGTCTTGGTGAAAGCCACAACGGACGGGGTGGTGCGGCCACCCTCCGCGTTGGGGATGATGGTCGGCTCGCCGCCTTCCAACACGGCCATGGCCGAGTTGGTCGTGCCCAAGTCGATGCCGATGATCTTGCCCATTACATATCCTCCGAGATTCGATCCACGTGCATTAGCTTGTTCGCATTATAAAATCTGAGTCTCATAATGTCAAGTGGGTGATGAATGGTTTCCGGCCGGCCGGTGGGGTCCGAGACTGTGCTCGCCCGGGGAACCCCGTGTCGGCTACAATGCGTCTAGCGGAGTGCCTCTCCAGAGCGGAGCGCCACGCCCGAGGGAGCAACTGTCACACGGAGGCCGACGCGACCGATCATGAGAGTCGGTAGAGAGAGACGGAGCGCTCGACAACGCCGCACCCAGGCGGTAAGGCGTCGGCATGTCATCATCCTGATCGCAGTCATCGTCGCTATACCCCTTATCGCAGCTATCGTTCTTGCGGGGCTTTTCAGCGCCGGCTTGCACACAGTGGCCGCCATCGAGAACGAGATCCCTTCCCTCGAATCCCAGAACTCGGTCTCCCTGGCCGAGACGACCGCGGTCTACGCTGCGGATGGAACGCTACTCGCCTATCTGCACGGTGTCGAGAACCGGACCATCATCAGCGGAAAGGCGATGCCCGATGACTTGAAGCATGCCCTCGTCGCAGTGGAGGACGAGCGCTTCTACGAGCATTCCGGCGTGGACTTCGAAGGGTTCATGCGGGCTCTGGTCACCAATATCCAGGCAAAGGGGGTGAGCGAAGGCTTCTCCACGATCAGCATGCAGCTCGTTGGGAACCTCTACCTCGATCGCACTGACATCACGTTCTCCCGCAAGTTCAACGAGATGGCGCTGGCTTGGCAGATGGAGAAGAAGTACTCCAAGGACGAGATCTTGGAGATGTACCTGAACACGGTGTACTTCGGCTCCAATGCCTATGGGGTGGAGGCCGCCGCCCGCACCTACTTCGATAAGGACCCGGTCGACCTGACTCTCGCGGAGTGCGCTCTCATCGCCGGACTTCCCCAGGCCCCCAGCGCATACTCGCCCCGCAAACACCCTGAGGACGCTCTAAAGCGGCGCAACCTGATCCTCCTCAAGATGTACGACCAGGGTTTCGTTACCCTGGAGGAAGCTCGCCAGGCCCTGCGCGAGCCTCTAGAGTTGGCTCCCTACTCGCCATACACCCAGGTGCAGCAGCCCTACGTTGTGGCATACGTACGCAAGCTGCTCATCGACATGTTCGGGGAGGATAGGGTCTTCGAGGGCGGGCTGCGGGTGGAGACGACCATCAACCCCGCCTACCAGAAGCTGGCGGTGGAGGCTATCTCCACCACCCTCGATAGAGAAGACGACCCCTCCGCGGCCCTGGTGAGCATAGAGACCAAGACCGGCTACATCAGGGCCATGGTGGGCGGTAGCGACTACGACAGCTCCAAGTTCAACCTGGCTTCCCAAGGGCGCCGGCAGCCGGGCTCGGCGTTCAAGACCTTCGTTCTTGCCGCCGCTATCGAGATGGGGATCAACCCCTACGACACCTACTACGAATCGATGCCGGTCACGCTCGACTATCCCGGAGCGCCCGAACCCTGGGACGTCAAGACCTACGGCAACAGCTACTACGGCACCTCGACCGTGGCCCAAGCTACGCTGCGTAGTGACAACACGGTCTACGCACAGATGGCGCTCGACGTGGGGGCGCAGCAGGTCGTCAACGTGGCCCATCGTATGGGCATAACCTCCCCCCTCAACGCCGACCCCGCAATCTCGCTCGGCGGTCTGACCGTCGGGGTGTCCCCTCTCGAGATGGCCTCTGCCTATGCCACGCTCTCGAATGGCGGCGAGCACATCGAACCGACGATCATCTTGAGAGTCAAGGATGCCCAGGGTAACGTCATCTGGGAGGCGGAACCCAAACGGACCCAAGCCATCGCCGCCGGGGTCGCCTACGAGGTCACCAAGCTCCTGGCGGAGAACATCAAGTATGGCACGGGGAAGAAGGCCGAGATCGATAGACCCTGCGCCGGCAAAACCGGGACCGGCCAGGAGTGGTACGACGCCTGGTTCTGCGGCTACACCCCCCATCTGTCCACTGCGGTGTGGATGGGTCATCCCGAGGGTCAGATCTCCATGGACGACGTCCATGGAATCAAGGTCACCGGGGGTAGCTTCCCGGCCGAGATGTGGCAGAAGTTCATGTATCCGGCCGACCGTGACTACCCCGAAGAAGACTTCGTCGAACCCGAGGTCATGGTGCAATGGAACCCCTTCTTCCAGAGTCAATACGCCGTGGCTCCGACCTCCAGCACCACCACGACTAGCAGCACTACGACCACCACCATCCCCACCACCGAGACGACCACAGAGCCTACGGACACCACGGAGCCGCCCACGACCACTCCTCCCACCAGCGGGCCGCCCAGCACCATGTTCTAGGCATTTGGGCGCAGGTCGACCACCCGCCCCGCGTGCGGTAACGGCCGCACTGCAATCCCTGGTCTTGCCCAAGACGAGTCGGGCAAGCGAGGAGCGCTGATATTCATGCAGTTGGAGAGGTTCACACTCAAGGCCCAGGAGGCGCTGGCGGCCACGCAGAAGCTAGCGCAGGGGCGGGGCCACGCCCAGATCGAACCGGAGCACCTCATGGTCGCCCTACTCGACCAGGAGGGTGGCTTGGCCGTGCCCATACTCGAGCGGGTGGGCGTCAGCCATGCCGCGGTGCGGGCCGAGTTGGAGAAACGTCTGGACTACTTCTCCACCGCGCACGGCGCCACCCAGATCGGGCTCGCCCGCGAGACGCAGGCGGCGCTCGAGGCCGCCCAATCCGAGGCGGACAAGATGGGCGATGCCTATGTCTCCACGGAGCACGTTCTTATGGGCTTGGCGACCAACAGGGCCTGGCTCGGTGATCTCTTCAAACGCTACGGCATCAGCCGCGACGCTATCTTCCGGGTGCTCAAAGACATCCGCGGCTCGCAGCGGGCCGAGGACCCCAGCGCCGAGGAGAAGTACCAGGCCCTCCAGCGTTTCGGTCGCGACCTGACGGACCTCGCCCGCCGAGGCAAGCTCGACCCGGTTATCGGCCGGGATGACGAGATCCGCCGAGTGATCCAGGTCCTCAGCCGCCGCACCAAGAACAACCCCGTCCTCATCGGCGAGCCCGGGGTGGGCAAGACCGCCATCGTGGAAGGGCTGGCGCAGCGGATCGTCTCGGGCGACGTGCCCGAGGGTCTCAAGAACAAACGGGTGATCGCTTTGGACATCGGAGCCATGGTGGCCGGGGCCAAGTACCGGGGCGAGTTCGAGGAGCGCTTGAAGGCGGTGCTCAAGGAGATCGCCGGCTCCGAAGGCGAGATAGTCACATTCATCGACGAGATGCACACCATCGTGGGTGCAGGCGGAGCGGAAGGCGCGGTGGACGCCTCCAACATGCTCAAGCCGATGCTGGCCCGGGGCGAGCTCCGGGTGGTAGGCGCCACCACCCTCGACGAGTACCGCAAGCACGTGGAGAAGGACGCGGCGCTCGAGCGGCGCTTCCAGCCGGTCCTCGTCGGCGAGCCGACTGTCGAGGACACCATCGCCATCCTGCGGGGACTCAAGGAGCGCTACGAAGTCCACCACGGCGTCCGCATCCAGGATTCTGCTCTGGTGGCGGCGGCCGTGCTTTCGCACAGGTATATCTCCGACCGATTCCTCCCCGACAAAGCCATCGACCTGGTAGACGAAGCCGGGAGCCGGCTGCGCATCGAGATCGACTCCATGCCCATCGAGATCGACCAGGTGGAGCGGCGCATCAAACAGCTCGAGATCGAGCTGCACGCCCTGAGCAAGGAAAAGGACGCCGCCTCGAAAGAGCGGCGCAAGACCATCGAGGCCGAGCTGGCCGAGCAGCGCGAGCAGTCGGCCGGCATGAAGGCGCACTGGCAGGCGGAGAAAGAGGCTATCGGCAAGATCCAAGCACTCAAGGAGAAGATAGAGGAGAGCAAGACCGAGGCCGAGAAGGCGGAACGGGTCGGCGACCTCCAAAAGGCGGCCGAGCTCCGCTACGGTCGCATCCCGGAGGCCGAGCGGCAGTTGACGGTGGAGAACACCCGGCTGAACGAGCTGCAGCGCGACGTCAAGATGCTGAAAGAAGAGGTGGAAGAAGAGGACATAGCCGAAGTGGTGGCCAAATGGACCGGTATCCCCGTCAGCCGGCTGCTCGAAGGCGAGGTGGAGAAGCTGATCCACATGGAGGAGCGGCTTCACCTGCGGGTGGTCGGGCAGGATGACGCCCTCCAGGCGGTGGCGAGCGCCATCCGCCGGGCCCGCGCGGGTCTGCAAGACCCGAATCGGCCCATCGGCAGCTTCATCTTCCTAGGGCCCACCGGTGTTGGCAAGACCGAGCTGGGCCGGGCTCTGGCCGAGTTCCTGTTCGACGACGAGAGGGCCATGGTGCGGGTGGACATGAGCGAGTTCCAGGAGCGGCACTCGGTGGCCCGGCTCATCGGGGCGCCGCCCGGCTACGTCGGCTATGAGGAAGGCGGCTACCTCACCGAAGCCGTCCGGCGCCGCCCTTACTCGGTCCTCCTCCTCGACGAGATCGAGAAGGCGCATCCCGACGTCTTCAACTTGCTGTTGCAGATTCTGGACGAAGGCAGGCTGACCGACGGCCATGGGCGGACCGTCGACTTCAAGAACACGGTGGTCATCATGACCTCCAACATCGGCAGCCAGTTCATCCTCGATCCCGACATAACGGAGATCGAGATGGACACGAGAGTGACCGAGCTCATGCAGGTCACCTTCAAGCCGGAGTTCCTCAACCGCGTGGATGAGGTCATCATCTTCCACCGTCTGTCCCTGGAAGACATCAAAGGCATCGTCGAGATCCAGCTGGGACTGCTGCGCAAGCGCCTGGCTGAGCGGGACATAAGCTTGGAGATCACCGACGCCGCCAAGGCCTACCTCGCCCAGCAGGGATACGACCCCGCCTACGGGGCTCGGCCGCTCAAGCGCCTGATCCAGAAGGAGATCCAGGACCAGATCGCGCTGGCTCTCCTCAAAGGCGACTTCCGCGACGGCGACACGATCCGGGTGGACGAGCGGAACCTGGAGTTGGTTTTCGAGAAGGTGGCCGGCGTCGGCCCCGAGGCGGCGCCGACGCCGGCCTAGACGCCGCGTCCGAGACACGGGGCCGAGCTCCCGCGCGGCGGAGCCACGCAGGCACTGCTGCTGGTAGCATTGACCACCGTGAAACCTCAAAAGGGAGACATCCTCGACCTGCCGGTCGACACCCTGGCCTTCGGTGGCAAAGGAGTGGCGAGGATCGACGACTTTGTGGTGTTCGTCAGCGGGGCCGTCCCTGGCGACATGGCCCGAGTGTCGATCACCAAGACGAAGAAGCGCTATGCGGAGGCCCGGCTACTCGAACTGATCGAGCCCTCCCCGGACCGCGTGGCGGCGCGGTGCCCGTCGTTCGGGACGTGCGGCGGCTGCGCATGGCAGGATCTGGACTACGGCGTCCAACTCCACTACAAGGCTCGCCAGGTGCGGGAGTCGCTGGAGCACCTAGGGGGTCTGAAGGGCTTCCACCTCCTCCCAGCCCTGGGCATGGCCGACCCTTGGCGGTATCGGAACCGGGTCGACTTCGCCGTCGGGATGGGCGAATCCGGCGCCGTCGTGGGGTTCCGGCCGCCGGGCCGGTGGGACTCGGTCCTGCCCCTCACTGAGTGCCACCTCCTTGGACCCGTGACCGAATCCGTGCGGAGCACGGTGGAGACCTGGCTGCGCGAGAAGTCGATCCCCGGATGGGATCCTCGGACCAACTCGGGTCTGGCCAGACACCTGCTGGTGCGTTCGGCCCAGATGGAGAAGGAGGTCTTGGTCAGCCTCGTCACCGGCTCGCCCGACCTACCGGACGCCCAGGGATTGGTTGAGCGGCTACGCGCCAGCCACCCCCAGGTGGTGGGAGTCGCCCACGCTGTCAACGAGGGGCGGGCGGAGGTCAGCTCAGGCCTGGGACCGGTGACCTCGTGGGGGAGATCCTTCCTCTTGGAACGACTCGCCGGCATCACCCTCAAGGTGTCGGTCGACGCCTTCTTCCAGACCAATACCCTGATGGCTCACGCCCTTTTCGGTCTGGTCGCACGAGAAGTGCATGCGCCGCTGCCAGGCGACTGCGAATCGGGCTCATGCGCCGCCGGCACCTCCGCGGCGGGCACCGTGGTGGCCCTTGCCCCTGCGGTAGGTGCCCCCTCAGCCGGCGTCTCCGGGCTCGGCGTCTCCGGGCTCGACGTCTCCGGGCTCGACGTCTCCGCCCGTGACGTCCCGGTCATCTGGGACCTCTACTGCGGGGTCGGGTCCATAGGGCTTTCCTTGGCAGGACGCGCGCAGGCTGTGCTGGGCATCGAGGCCGTGCCGGCCGCGGTCGGAGACGCCCGGGAGAACGCCCGCCTCAACGGTATCGAGAATGCCCATTTTGTGGAAGGCGACGTGCGCCGGGTGCTCCGGGAGCTGGCCCAGGGCGTCCGAACCCTACCCAAAGGACTGGAGAAGCCTGATGTGATAGTGGTCGATCCACCGCGCGCCGGGCTAAGCGGCAGGGTCGTCTTCCGAATCGGCGAGCTGGGCGCGCCCCGGATCGTCTACGTCTCCTGCAACCCTTCGACCATGGCGCCCAACATCGCTCAACTCCGAGAGCACGGGTATCGTCTGGTGAGGGTAACTCCCGTGGATATGTTCCCGCACACGCCGCACGTGGAGGCTGTCGGCCTGCTGGTGCGCGAGCGCTCCGCCGTTTCGCTCGGTGCGGGCTAGCTCTTCTTGTCGGCCTTCTCCAGTTCCTCCAGGGAGCACTCGTATACCTTGGTCTCGCCCCCAAGGCTGATCAGCTGTTCCGTCACGACGGGTACGTCCGCTTCGTCGACGACGATGGCAACGGCGGCCCGGCCCGAGCAGAGCTGGTCGGTGAGTTCGGCCAGATCCCCCTCGTACATCCCGAGGCCCTTGTGGATCAAGCCTCCTCCGACTCCGCCCACCAGTGCGCCGACCGCCATGCCGCCGAGCAACCCGATGCCCGCAGTGAGTGCGCCGACCAGACCCCCGATGACGAGACCCAGTCCCGCCCCGGCTTTCGCGTCGCGCTTACCCACCCGGTGGATCTTGATCTCCCTGTCCTCGCCGGCAGTCAGGACTCCCACGGCGCCGAACTTGAGGTCGTCGACATCGGTGTTCATGCTCTCCCACTTCTTCAACCATTCGGCAGCTGCCATGGCCGCGGCTTCGTTCTCAAAGACCGTGACGACGAGGTGCCTCTTCTCAGCCATGTATGCCCTCCCAGGGTCGACTCGCGGGCGGAGTCTTCGGAATCAGTCTACCCGGTGAGCGCCAAGCCTACGCGTGAGACGGCTCGAGAACAGGCGCTAGTACGGCGGTTCGTCGCGGAACCACTCGCCCAGATTCCGGAAGGCCTTCCAGAATGAGCCCTTGGCCTGCTCCTCGTCCAACGAGTCGTCGATATCGGGGGTCACCAGCGCTTTGCAGAAAGGTGTGAAGTCTTGCAGGATCCCAGGATCCCAGACAAGTTCCTTCATGCCGGCGACCCGTTCTCGATTCACCATCTCGAGAGTCCGGCGGCCCATGACCACTATGATCCGAGGCTGCGTGATATGGAACTCCTCCAGCCAGTAGGCGGGGCAGTTCTTCTCCCCTTCCGCGGGATCGACGTCGTGGCATTTGATCAGATTGGTGCCGTAGACGATCAGGGGATTGACCCCCAGGCGTTCCATGCTCTTGAGGACCGCCGCCCCGGAACGCCCATAGAAGGCCACTCCTTCGGTCACCTCCAAGTGGCGGGGCCGATACTTGACCAACAGAATGTCGCCCAGCGGATGTCCGGACCCCACCGTGGGCAAGAAGTCGCTGCGCCGGCACAGGCGGCAATGAGCCACGCGGCGGTTGAGATCGTTGGTCTCGCTGATGGCCCGCTCTTCGAGCTTTCGATAAATCTCATTCGCTTCCGCGAGAGGCGGAGATTCTTTCACGTCGTCGCCCAGGTCGCTCTGTAGTGTCGTGGCGCGTATGTGCCCCTCCGACCGTGACCGAGGCGGACGATGATGCCGCCGCGTCGATGAGGGTAGACAATATATTGGCGAGCAAGAGGTGAAATCCTCCGGCCAGAAGAGAGAAACCTAGTCTTCCGGGAAGACGCGGTCCATGGTCGTCTGAAGGAGCTTGAGCGAGGTCAGATAGAGCAGGTTCTTGCGCTTGGCGATGATGTCGGCCTCCCACAAAGCCGCCATGAAGGTCCGGGAGTCGGTGAACCGAGGCATACGCAACATGGCAGTGCCCAGCCCCTGGAGCACATGAGCATCGCTCCCCGCTCCCGCGACGACGTTGTACTTTGCGGCGAAGCGTTCGGCACTGAGATTGAACGACGAGAGAGCCACCCTTGCGTTGTAGATCTCGATCACATCGATACGGTGGAGGTTGTCTACCATCGAACGGTACGACGGGGTGGTGCGGAGAGCGTCGAACGGATGGGGGACGTAGACCAGTCCGTCTTGCTCCTTGATGAGAGACAAGGTCTCGTCGAAGCTCAGTCCCCGCGGGATCTTCGCCTTGAGGAACAGCCCTATGACCTCTCCTTCAGTCGTCTTCACCTCTTCGGCCACGATGATGAACGGGTCTCCCTGGGCCATTTCGACAGCTTCGAACGCACCGTCGATCTCGTTATGATCGGCGATGGCCAGCGCGCCAAGACCGATCTCCCGGGCCGTCTCCAGAATGGACTCTATGGACATCACGCAGTCTTTGGAGTGGCTCGTGTGGACGTGCAGGTCGGCGTTTATCCAGTCGGGCCGGGTCGGACCCAGGGCCGCGTGGCGCATGCGCCTTCGGGCCGACTCTTCGCCGATGCCGCGGACGTGGAGGGAGTAGCCCGCCACAGGCGTCTTGCCCGCAAGGCCTTCCCGCCCGCTGGTGGCGGCGATGGTGGCCCTGTAGACCTCTTCAAGACGATCTACCACAGCGCCCATGCTGTGGGCGCGCGAGGGAAGGCGCGGTCCGGCCACCGCCGCGGCGATGGCTCTACTCATGGAGCCTGACTCGTTTGGAGAGAAGACCGCCCCCCTGGTCGAGTCACCAGACACATGCTCGCGGACGGGGGGGAGGTCCGGCCCTGCGACCGGGCAACCACAGACGGCCGCTTCGGCGGCGGTGGCACAGAGCCACTCCCCCCCCAGGTAGGGCAGGATGGTGACCGCAGCGGCCCTATACAGAGGAGCCAGCTCGTCTGGGTCGACAAAGGTGTATAGGGCTATCCTAGACCTGAGCTTGCGAGGTACTGCCCGCGGCAGCCAGAGGTCCGCCGAGGGCCGATGCAGGGCCACCACCAGGCGGTCGATATCCGGGGGAAACCCGGCTAGCAGGGCGCGTATCAGCGCCCGGTACGACCGGCGCCCATCCCCTCTGTAGACGTAGAGGCCGAAACGGTCGGAAGCCGTCACCGGGATCGGCCGGGTTTCGGAGTCGCACGCCATGGGGGTGCCACAGGGAAGCGTCTCGAAGTCGCCGGAGAAGATCTCTTCCAGCATCTGCTTGCCATTTGCGAACGTCACGATGCGGGCGTCGAGCCTAAGGAAGAACCGCTCCAGAACCGACTGCCCCAGCTCGTAGGCCGCGGCGCCGACCGGAGTGAGATGAAAGGTGCCCACCACCGGGCTGCGTGTCTCCCGAAGAGCGGTGAAGCTGAGTGAGGGAGCAAGCGGCTCGTGCACGTGCACCAGATCGAAGTCGGCGCCCACCATGAGCTTTTCCAGCCGGGAGGTCATGTCTACCGGCAGACCGAGGTTGGCTACCCCCCGGTTGAGCCTCACGGGGAAGCTCGAACCCATAGGGACTACCGGTATGCCAGTCCGTGGAGACAGAGGGCCGAGATCAGGGGGAGGAAGCAGCAACGGGTCGGCAGGCGCCCCTCTGTGATAGTCCGCCAAGAGAGCGACCACCTGGCCGCGGGTTCGCTGAAACAGCTTCCGCGTCCGAGTCACTTCCTGGGCTTCGTCGGACGACGTCACCACCACCGGCAGATGTCCACGAGCTTTGAGCTCCCGCGCCAGTTCGGCCACGTGCTGGTTGACTGCGCTCGGCGTAGTCCAAGAAAAGGGAGTGACCAGCGCGATATGGAGGTATGGCTTCAAATGTCTCCTCGGAGACGGCAGGGGCCCGGGCGGCGCGCGCCGCCCGGGCCCCCATCAACAGTCCGGTCTAGATCACTCGCAGGCCGCTTCGCCGGCGATGAACGCCTCGGTCTTGCGCCTAGCTTCTTCATCACTGTACTGGATGGGCGGTGACTTCATGAAATACGAAGCCGGATCGAACAGGGCACCGGAGATGCCCCGGTCGAGCGCCAGCTTCGCACAACGCACAGCGTCGATGACGATGCCGGCCGAGTTGGGCGAATCGACCACTTCGAGCTTGAGCTCGATGTTGAGCGGCACGTCACCGAACGTGCGGCCTTCCATGCGGATGTAGGCCCACTTGCGGTCGTCGAGCCACTCCACATAGTCTGAAGGGCCGATATGTATGTTCTTGCTACCCAGATCGTAGTCCAGCTGAGAGGTCACCGAGTTGGTCTTGGAGATCTTCTTGCTCTCAAGGCGAGAACGCTCGAGCATGTTAAGGAAGTCGGTGTTGCCGCCCACGTTCAGTTGGGAGGTACGCTCCAGACGCACGCCCCGCTCGCGCATGAGCCGGGTGAGGACCCGGTGGACGATGGTGGCCCCGACCTGCGACTTGATGTCGTCGCCGATCACAGGCAGCCCCCGCTCCTCGAACCGCTCCTGCCAATATTTCTCCCGGGCGATGAAGACCGGGATGCAATTAACGAAGGCGCAGCCCGCCTCCAGGATCTGCTCCACGTACCATTTGGTGGCCATCTCGCTGCCCACGGGCAGGTAGCTCACCACCACGTCGGTCTTGGTGTCTTTGAGGATGCCTGTGACGTCGTCGGTGGGACCGGGGGCCTTTTCGATGACCTCGGAGAGGTACTTGCCCAGGCCATCGTGGGTCATACCCCGGTAGACGTTGACCCCCATCTCGGGGACGTCACAGAACTTGACCGTGCAGTTCCTCCCTCCCCAAATGGCCTGGGAGAGGTCCTTGCCCACCTTGGTCTTGTCGATGTCGAAGGCACATGTGAACTCGATGTCGGAGATGTGGTAACCGCCAAGATCCACGTGCATGAGACCAGGGACGAACTCGTCGGCCTTGGCATTGCGGTAGAAGTGCACGCCCTGGATGAAGGACGACGCACAGTTGCCCACCCCGATGATGGCGACCCGCACTTTATCGCTCAACAAATCCTCCCTGTTCTGTTTGCCTACGCAGTTCGCGGTAGGTATAGACGACGCGCTGGATGATCGTGAACACGGTCAGAGCCAGCATGATGTAGATGGCATACGACAATACGTCGAAGAAGAGCCCCAGAGCGACGAGGATGATCCTCTCCGGCCGGCTCAGCAGGCCCACTCTGCAATCCACGCCCAGGCTTTCCGCGCGGGCTCGGGTATAGCTGACCAGGAGGCTCCCCAGCAGCGCCAGCACGACCAAGGCTGCATCGATCGAGTGCCCCTGCGAAGCGAGGAGGTAGGCGATCGCGGCAAGGACTATCCCTTCGGAGACCCGGTCAAGTGTCGAGTCCAGAAAGGCCCCCCACTTCGTCGATTGCTGGGCCCGTCGGGCCAGCGCTCCGTCGAGCATGTCACAGCAGCCCGCGAACAGGAAGACTATACCGGCATAGATCAGATGATCGAACACTATGAGCACGGCGGTGGCCGCGTTCAGGAAAGTGCCGAAGATGGTGACCTGGTTGGGAGTGACACCGAGCTTCTGTAGAGCCGAGAGCAGCGGCGTGAACCCCTTGCGCATCCTTATCCCGAAAAAATCGCGAATGTTCTCCATAGCCTGCCGCTATCCGGGTCCCGGGCAACTCATCCCGGCAACTCGCGATTTTAACAGTATCGACCACCCTCCACAAACGACCTGACCCGGGCCTCCGCCCGAGGTGCTCCCGACGCGGCATGCGGCCTAGTTCTCGGGCTCCGGTCGAAGGGCTCAGTCCTCCGGAGGTTTGACCGGCTCTTCGACGCTCACCCGCCGGGGCGGAGGCGCCCCCGACCTGGCAGGGATGAGAGCGATGCCGTCGTCTCCAGCCCAGGGCGCATGCGAAAGGCGGAAATCGTAGAAGGTCAGGGTGTGACGGAGCAGCGCCAGCAGAGGCAGGGACGCGATCATACCGAGGATTCCGCCGATCTCAGCTCCGACCAGCAGGGCGAAAATGACTATCAGCGGATGCACCCCCACCGAGCTGCCGACGATGTTGGGTGCCAGTATGTGACCTTCCAACTGCTGGATCACCAGATAGATGATGACGACCCAGAGGGCGGCTATGGGAGAGTGGAAGAATGCAGCGATGACCGGAGGGATGGCCCCCAGGACGGGACCTATGTAAGGGATCACCTCGGTGATCCCCGCCCACACCCCGAACAGCAGCGCATACTGGCCGCCTTCCGGCCACACACCGACGGCCTCCCAGCTCAGGATCCAGATGGCCAGCCCGGAGACCAAGCCGACCGTCGCTCCCAGCAGCGCCTGTCCGCGGACGAAGCGGCTGAAAGCGGTCTGCAGGCCGCGAGTGTATTCGTCCTTCACGTGCGGCTCTCCGGGCGCGAGCTTGCTTATGAACCGGAAGATCCGGTTGCCATCGATGAGCATGTAGAAACTCACGATCACCGTCAGAATGAGATTGACGACCATACCCACCACGCTCACTCCTACGGAGAACAGGGTGCCCACCGAGGCTGCTCCGTTGGTTTGCAGCCAGTCGACTATGTTGGTCGTGTTGAGCTGTAGGTCCACCTGAACGCCCTTGTCGGCCAGCCAAGCCGCGAGGTCGGCCAGAAGACGGTTCAGGTCGGTCAACCAGTTGGGGATAGTATCGAAGAGACGCTGGAACTGCCGGATGAGTGGCGGGCCAAGGAATACGACCACGACCACGATGATTGCCACGAAAGCCGCGTATACGACGAAGACGGCGAGCCAACGAGGACATCTGATGCGGCGCATACCCAGCACCACGGGATTGAGCAGCAAGGCCACGATGGTCGCGATGAGGAACACGAATATGGCATGGCTGGCCAGGTGCAAGAAGTAGAGAACGACGAGGACGGCGACAGGGATCAGTACGAACTGAACCCACCGTGGAATGGTGATTCGCACTACCTCGCCCTCCTCAGCGCTCGCCTTTCGCGCCCGGCGCACTCCCTGCCGGCGTGTAGACCTGACAGACTACCAGTGAGATTACCAGGCAGATTACCAGTCTCCTCCCTCTCGCGCACATGAGTGACCCCGGCACTTACCGGCCGAATAGCCGGTCTTTCCTGGGCAATAGTGGGCCAAGGTGGTAACTTGGAACCAATGCGAGAAGGGGTAACTGCACCAGAGAGTTGGCGCCACCGGGAATCGCTGAGGCAGAAACGGCGGGTCACGGCGGTGCACCGCAGGCGAAGGATGCGCCTTGCAGTAGGGTTTGCTGCGCTGTGCTTGGTCATAGCAGGCATCCTTATCGCCATCTCCGCCGGCGGGGATACCACCCAAGTCGATGCTCAGACGCTGCTGGTGAGCGATGCCCGCTCGCAGACGGCGCCGGTGGCGGCCACAGGCGAAGAGCACCCGGCCTTTGCCCGCCTCGGTGACCGGAACCTGCTGCTGCCTGTTGCTGCCGGCGATGCCACCATCATCGCTTACCAGCCCGTGAGCGACGAGCGTGCAGTAGCGCTCTCCCCGATCGGGGACCAGGCCAACTCCAACGCCCTGGTCCGCTTCTTCCGCGGCATATTCTCCGGTGAACCATCGGTCCGTTACTACCTGTTCCCCGGTGAGGGTGGCCAACTCACGAGCTCGGTGATGGTAGGAGCCCTGGCAGGATCGGCGGTCACGTCGCCCGTATCGGGGACGGTGACCGCAGTCAAGTCCTACAAGCTTTACGGCAAGTACGACGATGTTCGGATCGATATCAGCCTCGAGGAGATGAGCGGCACCACCATCTCCCTTCTGTTCGTCAGCGACCCGGTGATCTCTATCGGCGAGGTGGTGACCGCCGGCAAGACCCAATTGGGCAAGGTGCGTGAGTGCCCCGCGGAGTTAGGTGCCACCCTGGCGGAGTACACCCATGATTCTGGTTCGCACGTGTACTTGCAGGTCACCGAAGAGCCGATCACCCGGTAGTTTCGCCCCAGCGGGCCAGGTCGGTATGCGCTCCACGGAATGGAGCAGGATTTGAAAGCATTCTATTGCTCCAAATGCGGCGGCTCCGTCGACGTGCAGATCATAGGCGACAGACCGCGAGACGTCTGTTCGGCCTGCGGCACGATCTTCTATGAGAATCCGTTGCCCGCAGCCGGGGCGCTCGTTCTGGATGCTGAGCGGCAGGTTCTGCTCGTCAGGCGCAAGTTCCCTCCCAACGAAGGGATGTGGTGCCTGCCCATCGGCTTCGCCGAGATGGGTGAGACCATCGCCGAGGCGGCACTGCGGGAGCTGCTGGAGGAGACCGGTGTGGAGGGACGCATCCTCCGCCTGATCGACGCGGACTCGTGGAGCGGCGCCTACTACGGTGATCTCCTGGTGGTCACGTTCGAGGTGGAGAAGACCGGCGGATCAGAGACTCCCGGCGACGACGCCGACGATGTAGGTTACTTCCCTATCGACCGGCTACCCCCGCTTGCCTTCCCCTCGAACGAGAAGGCCATCCGTCTCTGCGGTGATCTTCATAGGGATGAATGGGCCATCCAGGACTCGTTCCACCGTCTCGATGACGGCCCGGGCGCCGAGATGCTCTCGGACAGTCTGGTGGGATTCGTGAGCGAGCACGCTGCCTACGTGGCCCGTCTCTGGCTGGCCGACGTCCGTTCGAACCGCACCACGGCCGGTTACCGGCGGCTGGATCCAGAACCTCTGTTGTCAGAGGTGACCGAAGGTCTTCTCGAGCTGGGGCGGTGGCTTGAAGGTGAGAGGACTGAGGAGCAGATCCGGACTTTCTACAGGGACCTGGGGAGGCGGCGGCGGGCGCAGGGCGTGGAGTTGCACGAGGTCCTCTCCGCCCACCTGCTCCTCAAGAAGCACATCTGGGACTATGCCCGGTCCCAGGGAGTGTGGCAAAGACCGGTCGATGCCTACCGGGTGATGGAGCTCCAGAGCCGCTTTGCGGTCTTCTTCGACAAAGCCGTCTACCACTCCGCCCGAGGATTCTCCGCCGACAAGACAGACGTGGGATAGCGTCGGCCGGTTCGCGCCGGGATCCGGGTCGCGTCGCAAATCCCCGCACGCATCCGTCCGTGGCGCGACCTGAGGGTCCCTGGCGCAGCAGTCGCGCATGGGTCCGGCGCGCGCGGAGCCAGATTTGACCCGTCAGCCGAGCCGATGCCCGCTCGCGCAGCAGTCGTACGTGGGTCCGGTGCGCGCGGAGCGCACCCTGAGTTCCAGCCAACCTGAGGGTCCCTGGCGCAGCAGTCGCGCATGGGTCCGGTGCGCGCGGAGTCAGATTTGACCCGTCAGCCGAGCCGATGCCCGCTCGCGCAGCAGTCGTACGTGGGTCCGGTGCGCGCGGAGCGCACCCTGAGTTCCAGCCAACCTGAGGGTCCCTGGCGCAGCAGTCGCGCATGGGTCCGGTGCGCGCGGAGTCAGGGACCCTCAGGTTGGCTCCCTACACGTTGAAGCGGAAATTGATGATGTCGCCGTCGGCGACCACGTAATCTTTGCCCTCGATCCGAAGAACCCCCGTGTCGCGACAGGCCTTCATGGTCTCATGGCGCATGAAGTCGTCGAACGAGACCACCTCGGCCCTGATGAAGCCGCGCTGGATGTCGGAATGGACGGCGCCGGCCGCTTCCCGCGCGGTCTCGCCCGCGCGGATGGGCCAGGCCCGGACCTCGTCGCTGCCAGTGGTGAGGAAGCTTATGAGACCCAACTGGGCGAAGGCCGCCCGGGCTACCACCTCGGCAGCCGGGCCGGGCAGGCCCAGAGCGAGGGCATATTCCTCCTGCTCCTCCAGGGACAGCCTGGCCACCTCGAGGGCGTCCACAAAGGGGAAAGCCAGTATCCGCCTGTCCCTGGCGAGAGAAACCAGAGCGGAGGAATCCCAAGACCCTTCCGACTCGCTGTTAGTCAGCAGCAACTGAGGGGTCAGGGTCAGGAACTGGTAACCCCGGATAAAGGCCGATTGGGATTCGTCAAAATCAACCTCGCGCAGAGGGGTCTCCGCTTCCAAGGCCTCGCGGCAGCGGGTGAGCGCCCTCTTGCCGATGTCGGGCAGCGGAGCCTTCTTGGCCCGCTCGAAGGCCCGTTCCACCCGTATCAGATCGAACAGCAGGAACTCCCGGTCCAGCTCCTCAAGATCCTGTTCGGTGTGCACCGGCTCGCCCAGAGCAGGGTTCTCAAACGCGCGGAGCACGTGAAGGTAGACCTGCCCTCCTGCCAGCGCATCCAGGTAGCGCTCCATCTCGCCCTTGCGGGCGCTGGCCTCCGGCCAGGCGACCTCGCGCACCCTGAGTTCGGCGAAGGTGGTCTTCTTGGGCTGGAATATCTCCGACAGGACTCGGACCCGCGCGTCACCGACATGCACCGTGGCTATGTGTCCCTCTCCCCGGCCTTCAGCCAGGGCGGCCACCAGAGTGGACTTCCCACACCCTTTCAACCCGATGATGCGTGCCTCCAAGGACATCTCCCAGTCTCGCCTGCGCTCCATCCCCAGTGTAACCCAGTGTCCCCGGGAGTGGGCCTGCTATCATGCGGGCGATGACAGCCTTCATTACCTCGTTCATCCTTGTCACCATCGCCGAGATGGCCGACAAGACGCAGCTACTGACCCTGTCTTTATCGTGTAGGTATCCGGCGCGCAAGGTACTTATAGGAGTGGCGATAGCCATCGCCCTGCTCAACCTGGCCGCGGTCGTGGTGGGAGCAGTCGCGGGGCGCTTCATACCCCTCACGGCCGTCAGGATCGGGGCGGGGGTGCTCTTCATAGGCTTCGGCCTCTGGAATCTCCTGGCCAGGGACAAGCCCTCGGCTGAAGGCGAGGACTGCGAGGTCAAGAGCACCCGCCACATCATACCCGCGGTGGCCGGGGCTTTCTTCATCGCCGAGATCGGAGACAAGACCCAGCTGGCCGTCCTGTCGCTCGGCGCTCGATTCGAGGGCAGCCTCTGGAGCTCGTTAGGAGTATGGCTGGGAGCCACGATAGGGATGATCCTCGCCAACGCCCTGGCGGTGGTCATCGGTCATACGGCCGGCCGCCGTGTGCCCGAGAAGCTCATGAAACGCATCTCCGGAGCCCTTTTCATCGGCTTCGGCATCTGGACCCTGGTGGAGGTCTTCGTCTGACCCCGGGTGTTGGCCGCTGCGGGGCTAAGGGCTGATGAGCCCCATCATGTTCCACAGCAACTGCGCCACCTCACCCCGGGACATCGGCGCGTTGCCGTTGGCGGCGGTGGTCGTCAGAGGCAACCCGGCCAACAGGCCGTTGTAGTGGGCGATGCGGGCGTTGGCGCTGTGCTCGGGTAGAAGGTCCTTGCCCCACGTCTGGACGTAGGTGCTGGGCACAGGTTGGAGAACGCCCGGGTGGAGCCTCTGGAGCGCTCTCACGGTCATCGTGACGGCATGCCCCCTGCTGATGCCGACGTAAGGCCTGAAGGTCCCGTCGCTGTAGCCCTTGATGATGTTGTTCGCATACGCCGTCCACACGTACTCATGGGGATACAGGTTCGTCGGAACATCGCTCCCCAGGTCGCGCAGGTTCACGGGGGGAGCCATCGCTTCGTCGACGCCCAGACCCAGGGCACCCACTATCATCTTGGCGAACTGTGCTCTGAGCACCGGGTTGTCTGGCCGGAAATCCCGGTAGCCGCCGGATCCAGATTGATATCCCTCGATCAGGCCCTTCGCGCCCATCCCCTGGATGGCCGCGAAGTATTGCGTCTGCGGAGCCACATCGGCGAAACAGTACAGGGTTATGGCTTCGTCGAGCCGCACCCCAGACGGCCTCAATCCCGCGCTCCCCATCTGCCACAGGCTCTTGTCGGCCAGGTCTTCCGGATCGTCGCTGCCGGCGACCCCCGTCACCAGATCGAGCAGGTAGCTCCCGCCCCGCCCGTGGGTGTCGATGGTGATCGCCACTCGACCGCTTTGACCGAGGGCCCAGACGTGCGCGCCGGCAGTGTATCCCGCCCACCACTTGTAGCCGTCCTTGTGGCCGTTATGGCCGACCCCGACGGGTTCCGCTTCCCACTCCCCGGCGTAAACCCCTGCGATCACACTCGATTCCTGAAATGTATCGGCCACGGTCGGACCGGCCAGAGTCACCGACTCGACGTCCCAGGCCGAGGGGATGCGGAGGGCGATCACCGCCCGAACGGGGCTTTCGGAGGGGACTGTTGCCGAGGCGTCCAGAGTGATCAAGTGCTCCGAGCCCGCCGCGGCCCCACTGTTGACCTGGAACGCGACGATATCAACGCAACCACCCAGGATAAGGGCCGACGCGATCAACGTCGACGCACAGACGAGAACGGCGACGACCGGGCTCAGCTTAGTCCGTGCTTTCATATCAGTGGATCTCCGCGCGATTCCAGTTGCCGTCCCTCTGACGTTCCCGACCCCCAGATATGTTCTCCTCACTATGTTCTCCTCAGGACCGAGGATGCCTGCGCGCTGCACGTGGCACAATTGGAGGCACATCATCCACGCGAGGAGACAAATATGAGAATGCGCACTCGCCGTTCACTGGCGTATGCGGCCGTGCTGGGATGCGTCCTCCTGCTGACGGCGCTCGCGGCAGGTGCTTGTGGATCAGATGGCGGCACTGCCAATGGTGGGACCGTCAAGACCTACACGGACCCCGACTACGGTTTCAGCTTCGATTACCCGGCCGACTGGACGCTGCAGGAGGGCGACAGTTCCGACGTCACAGCCGGCGGCAGCGCCACCAGGAGCGTGGGTGTGTTCGACCCCGAAGGGGCGGTCGCCGATGACACATACATCGATCTGGCCCAGACGTCCGTCTACGAACTCAACGTCACTGTGGATGAGTCCATGATGCCCGACATCCAGGCCGAGGTCGAAGAGGTGCTCGCCAGCTTGGAGAGCCAGGCAACCGATATGAAGACCATTGAAGCCCTCTCCGAGGCCGATGTGGGAGGGGTACCAGGCTTCAAAGTCACCTACAGCTTCACCAAAGGCGGCGAGCCAGTCACCTCTACGCTCTACTTCCTGTTCAACGGGTCCATCGAGTACCAGTTGACCCTCCAGGCGGCTACGAAGAACTGGGAAGCGAACGCGCCGGTCTTCGACGCGCTGATCTCGAGTTTCAAACCAGGCCCCACCGAGTGATGAGTATGATCAGCCATCCGCTGGGAACATGATCAAAGGCGACAAGATATATCTCACCGAGTTGGACTGGGCCAATGCCGAGACCGTCCGAGGCTGGCTGAACGACCCCGAGGTGTACGAGTTCCTGGTCGTCGGTCACGTTCCGATCACGAAGGAAGCCGAGCGGCAGTTTTACGAAAGCCAGATCACCTCTTCCGACCGTCATACCTTTGAGATCCACGTGGCTGAGGACGGCAGATACATCGGTAACGTGGGCCTCAAGGACGTGAACCTGGTTCACCGCCGGGCGGAGTTGGGCCTGGTGATCGGAGCCAAGGAGGATTGGAGCAAGGGCTACGGCACCGATGCCATCGTGACGTGTCTGCGCTTCGCTTTCGCTACGCTAGGACTTCACAGCGTGCGTCTGAGAGCCCATCAGGATCACAGCCGAGGCATCGGCGTGTACGGGCGGATCGGCTTCGTGGAGGTAGGCAGGGAGCGCGAGGCGGTGTTCCAGAAAGGTCGCTTCGCAGACTACGTGGTGCTCGATATTCTCGACCGGGAGTTCTGGGACCGCCACGGCGGTCACTGAAGCAAAGGAGCGAGCAGGGCGCACACCTCACCCCGGGTCGCTGGGGCGAGGAAGTCGTAGCCGGGCCCGGCCCCTACCAGCGCGTCCAGAACCCCAGCGTACGCCGCTTTGCGCGCGTAGGGGTAGTGGACCGCCGAGAAGTTGGCGAACGGCGGCGCATAGTCGGCCGGGGGGTCGGGCAAACGGGTGGCCCGCGCCACCATGGTGATCATCTGGGCCCGGGTGAGTTGGCCGTAGGGAGAGAAGTAGAGCGGCGGTTTCGTACCTGCGGCTATTCCCTTCTGGTAGGCCACCGCCACGTAGTGATAGGGGTAGAGCTCTCCAGGGGTGTGGATCACGTCGGCGAAGGTGCAGGTGTCGCTTTCCCTGACAGGATAGCCGAGAGTGAGCACGATCATCTTGGCGAACTGTTGACGCTTCACGAGATCGTTGGGCCGGAACTCCTTGTGATCGCCCACCTTGAAGCCGTCGACGATGCCCGCTGCGGCCAACTGCTCGATCTGGTCGGCGTAGGGCGTCGTTTCTTCGGAGACGTCGACAAAGCGCGCCACGATGGTCGTGGACGTGGTAGTGGTGGTCGTGGATGGCGGAACCGTAGTCGTGGTCGTCGGTGGGAGCGTCGTCGTGGTCGTCGTGCTCGTAGTGGTGGTGCTGGTGGTCGTCGTCGTGCTGGCGCTGCCTTCCGCCTCGGCTACCGCGTCGTCGGCGTCGAGCAATCCCCAGCCGAACGCCTGGTCCCAGCCGCTCGCACCGAGGTCGTCGGCCGAGTCATAGAGGATGTCGGCGATCGCAGCCGGGGTCAGCGCCGGATTCGCAGACCTGAGAAGGGCCGCCACGCCGGCGACCAGCGGAGAGGAGAAGGAAGTGCCGCTCCAGCGGGCGAACGACGTGATCGAGGGGACCGTGTAGCTCAGGATACTCGAGCCCGGCGCGGCGATATCGAGAGCAGCTCCTTGGTTGGAGAAACTGCAGCGATTGTTGGCGCTGTCGGTGGCCCCAACGGCGATGACTCCCTGGATGGCGGCGGGGTAGCCGACGGCCCAAGTGCCGTTGTTACCCGCGGCAGCCACGATCACCACGCCGCGCGAGAGAGCGTAGGTGACGGCGCTCTCCAGGGTCCGGCTGCTCTCGGTGCCGGCGAAGCTCACGTTGATGACGGCGGCACCCCTGTCGACCGCATAGGTGATGCCGGCTGCGAGAGTGACATCGTCGGACGAATTGGAGTTGGCGATCTTGACCGGCATGATCTTGACGTTCCAGGCGGCCCCGGCGATCCCGAGGCGATCGTTACCCTGGGCGACTGCTACCGCCGCTACCCCTGAGCCGTGCCCGTAGGTATCCGACCAGGCCGGCCAGATGGAGCTTCCGGTGAGGATGCTGTACGGCTCCACGATGCGGCCGGAGAAATCCGGGATGTCACGATTCAGGCCGCTGTCGACCACCGCCACGACCACGTCGGCGGAACCGGTCTCGATGTCCCAGGCCGCCGGAAGACCGACGCGGGCGAGGCCCCATTGCCCGGCGGGATCCCAGGCGCTGGGCCCGTACAGCGGGTCATTCGGCGTCAGGCATGCGTAGACAGGATGGCTGATTTCGGCCCAGAGGACCCCGGGCGTGAGTCGCAGCGCCTGGGCCACAGCCTCCAGAGCGGCCCCATCGTGCGCTGCCGTTCGCGCCCCCGCCGCCGCGAGCGCGCCCGCAGGCTCGACCACGTGGACGCCCAGGCTCGCGACTTCACCCACCTGCTCGAGTGTCACGCCAGGGATGTCGACGGCCGCGGCGGCCATGATCCCGTGGTCTTGCACCACGACCAGGGTGCCGTCCGCCCTGGTTTGGAGACTGTAGCCCGACGCTAGTTTGACCGCGATGCGCTCGGCGCCCGGCGAGACGACAGTGGAGATCGACGCCGCGGAAACAGCCCCCGCCGGCTTAGAGCCCGCCTCGTTCTGAGTCTCGCCGGCCGCCCCGGTGCCGGTCGCTCCGGCAGGCTGTAAGCCCCACCCCAGCGCCAAAAGCGCCCCTAAGACTAGCAGCAGGGTCGATAGGCGGACGAGCCGGCTGCGCGCACGGGCGCGGCGCGCCGCGACATTGGAACGGCGTGGAGAACGGCGTAGCTCGGGCGGACCGGACAAGCTGATCGATCTCCCTCAGGTTGGGAACAGCCGACGACGTATTGTAGTCCATTCGGTCCATCCCGGACTATTCCTGGGATCGGTCGCTTTCAGCGGTCGGCCTACGGCTTGAGCGCTCTATACATCCAGGCGATGAAGAGACCTCCGAGTCCTCCGATTATCGGTCCCCAGACGACTTCCAAGATCGTGAGCCGCCACGCCCATTTGTCGATCAGGGCCTGGTTCACCAGTCCGTAGACACTGATGGCCAGCACCCCGCCCATGGCTCCCAGCAAGAAGTTCACCGGATATCCCTGGCCA
Organism: uncultured Actinomycetes bacterium; assembly: GCA_963713545.1. Taxonomy (GTDB): domain Bacteria; phylum Actinomycetota; class Thermoleophilia; order RBG-16-64-13; family RBG-16-64-13; genus CAVPLM01. The sequence continues at coordinate 511,442 of CAVQME010000001.1, forward strand.
GACCGGACGCCCATGACCGTGATGACCATGAGCGCGCTCACCACGAGCACTTGCGAGATGATGCCTGGGATGGGCTGCAGCTTCATCTGCCCGTCTACCTTGCGCGCCACCGCTTTGAAGTCGGGACCGTATGCCCAGCCGAAGATGCCGAGATGCCAGATCACATCCAGCACGCTCATAACGGCGAACGCCGCGAACCAGATTGCCACGTACTTCATACCGCCCCTCCGAGGTGCACGCCAAGGTTCCCGACGACAAGCTGCCGGACTGCTCGCGGGTATACCCCTGCGAGAGACGTCTCAACCCCGAGGCCGGCGCTCACGGTCGGCCGCAAGACGCTCACCAGGGCCAGAACTCGTCGGCGATACGGTCGATCAGATCCCCGTAGCCGTCGGCTCGGTAGAGGTCGACGCCATACCGTACCCCCAGGAGCCCCCAACCCGGATCGAACACCTTCAGCGATTCACTGGTCTCGATGAGATCGTGCACGGCCGAGTCGTTCAGGAGGAACATCTCGTCTGCGTCGGCATGCTCATCGAGGAACGCGTCCATGAGCGGCTGTATGCGAGCCGAATACTCCGCCAGAGTCTCACTCCCCTGGCGTAGATAGTCGCCACCCAGACGCCAACCCAGAGCCGACGCGAACTTATCGCCGAACAGACCCCCGTAGCCAACCTCCGCGCCGAACTTCTCCAGATAGGTCAGGAAGCCGGCCATCAGCGGAGCTACCGTGGCCTGTCCCGGCCCCGGCCCTGGCACACCGAGGTAGTACTTGCCGCCCGCGCACCCGTAGTTGATGGACGCCACGATGGCGGCGTTTACCGGGTGCTCGACGCGCAGCGTCCTCATCCATTCGACCTCACCGCCGGAGGCGGCCTCCAGCGCAGCTCCGAAGATCACCGCTACGGGACCGTCGGTGAGCTCGCTGATCGCCATCAACTGCTCTCCGGTCTTGATCTGCCTGGCGAAGGTCCTCAGGTTCCAGAGTAACTGCGCCACTTCAGCCCGGGTGGCTAGCTTGTAGGCATCCCTGTAGAAATCCGGCAGCAGCCCTTCGAAGAGACCGCTGTACTGGGCCGTGTCAGCGAACGGCCCATGGACGTCGCTGATGCCCCAGTCGGACAGGAACCAATCCGGAGCCTCCACCAGTTCGCGGAAGTCCAGGTTGTTGGCCGCTCGGACCATCATCGTGGATATCTGGCATCGTTTGATGTTGTCCGTGCCTCCGAACCTGCCGTCGGTATAGCCTGTAGTGATAGCTTCCTTGGCTGCGACTGCCACGAAGTTGTCCGGATAGAACGTGTCCGGTCCTCCCTTGTAGACGTCGGGAAACGTACACACATTTTGCTCGCTCACCGGCAATCCCAGAGTAAGGACGATCATCTTGGCGAACTGCTGCCTTGTCACCAACAGTTCGGGCCCGAAGGTGCCGTCGGGAAAACCACTGATCACGCTGGCGGCGGCCATGCCCTCGATGGCCTCGTAGTAGGGGTAGTCCGCCGGAACGTCACTGAAGGTCGGACCCGCGGCGGTAGCCTGCGGCGGTGCCAGGCCCGGAGCCCCCGCGCATGCGAAGACTATAGCCAGCGATAGAGTGAGTGGAAGAAGAAACCACGTCCGCCGCATGATTACCCCCTTTGCGCCCGGCCGCACACGGGCCGGCCCGGCGAAGCTCTGCGAACACACGCCCGGGCGCCGGCGGCAGCCTCGGAGAGGCCACCGCAGCGGACCCTGATGCGATTCTAAGCCTTTCCCGGAAAATGTACAGAGTCCGCGAACGCGGCGCCTCTGCCGCCGAGCAGGAAATCCCCCTCGGTAAGGGCCAGGCCGCGCCTCGCGCGCCGCCTCGACGCGCCTATCGGTTCTGCAGCGGGTACTCCCGGCAGATCTTCTGCTGGTTCTTGCCGGTCGGGACGATCAGCTTGCCGTCGACCTCGTCGAGCGGGAACCACCACTTCTGTGTGTGTTCGGTCGGATCGACGTAGTTGTTCGCGACGACCCGCTCGTGCTGCTCATCCACCCGCTTGTGCAGCCAGGTCAGGGCGCCATCCCAATCGGCGAAGTCGCGCGGTTCCTGGCCTGGGATGTGCCACGGGCACACCTTGGTGCAGCGTCCGCATACGCAGCCTTCTTCGTTGAGCACGTCGAAATCGGAGCAGACCTTGCTGTTGAGCTTCCAGGTATAGTAGCCGTTGTAGAGTGTCTTTGGTCCTCTGGTGATCGCCCGAGGCGGGCACTGCTCGGCGCAGAGCGTGCATTTGCCGCAATACTTCTGCAGCCCGAAGTCGATGTAGCCATCGGTTTCGAGCTCCATGTTGGTAAGTACGCAGGCCGACTTGAAGTTGCACCCGAGGAACGGGTTGAGGATGATCCCCATCCGGGACACTTCGCCCAGGCCGGCATCGAGGACGATCTGAGGCATCAGGGTCCGGTAGCGGTTCATGTTGGAGGCCTCGGCTTCGAAGCCGAGGCGGCGCAGGTAGTTGGCCATGGTCTCGGTCTGCATGGCCAGGCGCTGGTAGGCCTGGAAGCTGGCCGGGTCGACGATCTCCTCCCAGCCGTTGGACGCCGAGATGGTGGGGTCATGCTTGCGGCACAGGAGCACGATGGCGTACTTGAAGGGAGCTTCGATCTCCCTGCCTTTCATATTGTGCGTGTAGACGGCGGACTGGCTGAGCGAGCCGATACCGACCAGGTCGGCGCCGAGGAAGTGACCGAGAAGCTTGACATGGCGGCTCAGCACCCGCGGATCTTCGGGGATGGGCGTCCTCTCAGGGGCTACAGGATTGAGCTTGCGCACCACCGTGTTGATGAGGTTCTGCATGTCCATGAGAGACGCACCCAGAGGATAGCGGGCGGTCATGCGGATGAACTCCCGCTGGATCTCCTCGCCGTATTCGCCGAGGAGCGACTTCCCAAAGGGACTCTCGCGCTCGTCGCGCCGCTCGATGGGCCCGACGATCTCGTTGGTGGGCTTGTCGACCCGTTTCAGTAGATGGGTCGGCCACGGCCCGATCGGGTCGTCGTTGTAGAGGATGTCGTGGTACTTCAGTCGGTCCATGGACCAGCCTTTCTTTTGGGCGGATCTGCGGGTCTGACGGGATCAGCGACTGGAAGCGGGTCAGAGGGGGATCAGTCGAAGCCCAAAGCGGCCGCGTTCTTGTAGTAGACCTGCGCCTTTTCGGCTTCCGACATCCCCAGCCCCTCGAGATAATGCATACATTCGTCCATCTCCTCGTAGGGATAGTCGGTGCCGAGCATGATCTTCTCGATGCCGAGCGCCTCCTGCGTGCAATGGAAGGCCGCCGGCAGGTAGTTTCCGCTGGTGGTCATCGTCATGTTGTCGCGCAGGTAGTCGCTGGGCACCCGCATGAGGTCGGGCACCACTTCCGGGTCCGAAGCTTTGAGATGAGGCCTGACGAACGGATGGTCTATCCTCTGCATCAAGAAAGGCAGGCCTTCCCCGTAATGCCCCAGGATGATCTTGAGCTTGGGGAAAGCGTCGAAGGCCCCGCTCAGCACGAGCCGCATCATGGCCATGGCCGTCTCGATGCCGAAACCGAAAGCCGCCCCGGCCAAGGGCAGACCGTAGGTGCGCAGCTGCGGGATCATAGGCGCTACCGGATGCAGGTAGATCGGAACGCCCAACTCCTCCGCCTTGGCAAGGATGGGCCAGTAGCGCTTCTCGTCTATGTACGAATCGCCAAAGTTCGAGTGGCACTTCCAGCCCTTGAAGGCCAGGTCTTTGACGGCCCGCTCGAGCTCCTGGGCAGCGGCCTCGGGGTCCTTGGGAGCGAGTGCGGCAAATCCCATCAGCCGACCGGGGTACTTGTCGATGGCGGCTGCGAGTTCGTCGTTGATGCTCCGGGCGAGGCGGGCGCCGGTGGTGGCGTCAAAATGGTCTGTGCCGGGGGCGGTCAGCGACACCACGGCCGCGTCGATGCCTGCGGCATCCATCCCCTCGATCCGCTCCTTGCCTAGATCGAGAAGACGGTTGAGGAGGAAGTCGCCGTGTGGCTCGAAGGCATCGTCGCGGTAGTACATGCGGCGCCTGCCTGAGGCCGGATCGTCGACGAACCGCGGGTATGCCGGGTTCCTATACATGGCGTCGACCCACTCCTGGGTCGCGAAATGGGTCTCCAGGTCGATCGTCTTCACGATCCTGCCTTTCTTGTCGATGCCACTCTTGTTCGTCGTCTGAATCCGGTGGCCGGCTCGCACTCTATCCGCCGGCGATGGGGATGAATATGAGGACGTCGTCGCCTTCCTTAAGGACTGTCTTCCGGCCGGCCAGCGCGGTGATATCGCGACCGTTGACCATGACCCTCAGCGGGGCATGGGCGCTCTCCTCTTTGGGCACGGCCAGGTATGGAGCCAGCTTGTCGCCACCTATCTCCATGAGTCTCTCGACCAGGTCGGCGATAGTGGCTCCCTCGGCCAGGCTCAACTCCATCTCCCCCTGGCCAAGAAGCGTCTTGATCAGGGCGATGCTACGGACGGCGATCTTCACAACTGTATCCGCTCCCGATGACCGAATACGCTTTGCCTGTCAGAGGCCAAGCTTGTCCGCGGCGTAGCCCAAACGCAGTTCCTCCAACTTGGCCCGCCTGGGGATCCCTTCGCGATCCCAGCCGCGGGCATCGTAGTACTCGTCCAGCATGAAGTCGAGGTCGGCCTGGCTGATCAACTGCCCCTTCGACGGCCCATCGGGGATGGGCTCGGTCTTCAGACGCTCCGGCAGGTCGTCGTCCGCCCGGGTGAACCCGGCAAGGATGTTGAAGACGCGAGCCAGCGTGTTGATGCGGTCGCCGACCTCGTGCACCTCTTCGGGAGTGTAGAGAAGGCCCGTCGTGCCCTCCATCAGATCGGCCGTGTTCTCGAACATGAAATCGGCCACCGCCATGTCCATCAGAAAGACGCACATCGTGGGAGAGTCGGCCAAGGCCGTACGGGCGTCCTGGTCCCACTTGCACAGCTTGCCCTTGCCCTCGATGGCAAAACGGTCCACCGGGTAGGGGATGGGGATCCCGAAGATCTCCTGGAAAGCGTAGCCCTTGTTGTGGTCGGCACCCGTGAAGGCGGTCGCGTAGTTGAGGCCGTGCGCCTTCGCCCCACGGACGTCGTAGGCCGGCAGCTCCAGGCCTTTGACGTGCATGGCGTAGCGTTCGCTGCCCTTGCCTATCTTTTCGGCCGCCGACTTGACACCGTCAGCCAGGATGTCGCCCAGGCCCTGCCGCTCTCCGATCATGTACAACAGTTTGACCATCGACTGGTCGTTACCGAAATGAAGGTCCATCCCTCCCGTGTCCTCGAGCGTGAGTATGCCCCGCTCGAAGAGCTCCATGGCGAAGGCGATGCTGACCCCAGCCGACATGGTGTCGAGACCCAACTCGTCGGAGATCCGGTCGCACGCGATGATCGCGTCGGGGTTATCCACCCCGGTGACTCCGCCGAACGAGTACAGAGTCTCGTATTCCGGGCCTTCCGTGAACCAACCGGCGTACGGCCCGTCTTGAGCCAGGCGGAGCTGGCTGCAGCCGACCGGGCAGGTCGCACAGGCCGTCTTGCCCATTCCGCGCGATTCGATGGCAAAGCCACCGATCGTGTCGGCGGGCTTGAACACGCCAGTCGCGGTCCAGTTTTTGGCCGGGTAGATACCCAGGCTTTGAGTCAGGTCGAGGGTGGTAGAGGTGCCGTAGCGCGAGAACTCAGGGTAGAGGATGGGGCTCTTACGCATGCCGGCCAGCATGCGCTTGCGCGCGGCGTCGTACTTCTCCTTGTCCGCGATGGCCATCTGCTCGTCGCCCCGAAGGGCGATGGCCTTGAGGTTCTTGCTGCCCATGACGGCCCCGAGACCCTTGCGCCCGGCTACTCGGCGCTCGTTCACGATGCATGCCATTTTGGAAAGCTTCTCCCCGGCCGGCCCGATGCAGCTGACACGGATGTTCTGGTCGTGAAGCTCGTCCTTGATGACCTGCTGGCAGTCGGTGCTGGTGAGACCCCATAGCTCCTTCGCCGAGCGGAACTTGACCTCGTGGTTCTTGATCCAGAGGTAGGTCGGCTCCTCGGCCTTGCCCTCGATGATGATCACGTCGTAGCCGGCCCGTTTCATCTCCACCGGGAAGTGCCCGCCGGTGGTGGCTACCCCCATGGCGCCGGTAGCGGGGGACTTCGCATTGATCGCCATGCGGCTGGAGCACGGGACGCTCGTGCCCGTGAAGGGGCCGGGAGCGTAGATGAGCTTGTTCTCCGGACCCAGGGGGTCGCAGTCCGCCGGGACCTCGTCGTACAGATACTTGACGGTGAAGCCCGAACCACCGATGAAGTCTTGCGCTACCTCCACGGGCAGCGGCTCCTCTTTGAAAGTCTTGTCGGTCAGGTTGACCCGCAGGACTTTGCCGGTGTAGCCCCCTGTGTACATGTCACTCCTTTGCTCCGCGGCCTCCGCGGCTTCTTGGTAGCTCGAGGAAAAGCCCTGGAAAACTGCTTTCCGCAGGTACAAAGGATATCAGCAGTGCGCGGGGCGCGCACGGGGAGGGTCTCACAGACGAGAACGTATGCTCCGTAACGGCGGGATTTGCCCGAAGCCACCAGATGGCCGCAGAAAGACGGGCCCAGGCGGGCGCGACGCGGGGCGTGCGCGACGATATACTGGTGCGCATGGCAGAGACCGAATCCGCGTACCGCGTCCCCCGCCAGAAGCGGAGCCGGGAGTCGCTGGAGCGACTACTCGACGCAGCCGAAGAGCAGATCCGGGCAGAAGGGGGCGACTCGCTCACCGTGGCCAGTGTGCTGAATCGCGCCGGTCTCTCGGTCGGCGCCTTCTATACCAGGTTCCCCGACAAGACCGCTCTTCTGCACTTGCTCCAGGACCGGTTCCACAAGCGCTTGGAACCCCTCATTCATGCCGAATTGCTCGAGGAGCCCAGCTCACCCGAGACCCTCGCGGAGGCGGTAGATCGCACCATCGGCACACTCATAAGACGCGTCAGCGGGGAGCGCGAGCTCTCACGAGCCTTCATGATGAACTCGGTGTTCGATCAGGTGCTGAGAGAACGGGGCGAGCGCGTGAACCGGGAGCGCCGCGAGGTGCTGATAAAGGTGCTCATGAAGCATCGCGACGAGATCGGCCACTCCGACCCCGTCCTCGCCATAAGCATTGCGTACGGGATGTACGCCGCCGTCCTCAGGGGGAGGATGGTGTTCGGGCAGGAGCACGAGCTCTACTACGGCATCGAGAGCGAGACCATCTTCAGCGAGCTGCGCAGGGCCCTCTACCTGTACCTCCGGGGAGACGCCCCGGCCGTCTGCCCCGACGCAGCGAAATAGAGAGAGCCCCGCGCCGCGGGGCTCTCCTCGAAGCTTCACCCTGACCTGATTGCTTATCAACCCCGGGGCGCTATCGCTTCCCGAGGCACAGCAACCGTGGATCAGGAGTACTGCATCGGCTGCACTTTGGCAGTCACCTGGAGATCTGGGCTGAGGGCATTGCTGACCATCACGGGCTCAAAGGCGAACTGCGCGCCCTTGACCCATTGCGCGCCGCCGATCGGCGGCTCGTAGATATTCTCGACCGGGTGCCTGGTGGCCATGTCGATGGGGGCGGTGAAGTCCATGGGCCCGAGGCACATATCCAGCTTGGTGGTCCTCACCTTGCCGATGATGTCCTCCTTGTCGTCAAGGTTCGTGACCCGCTTGAAGACGTCCACGGCCCATTCGAACTTGGCATACTGGGCGATCGCAGCGGTCCACTGCTCGCCGGTCTTGGCCATATAGTCGTCGGCCAACTCCTGGCAGGTCATGCCGGTGATGGAATCCTTGAAAGGCCAAGAGGCGGTCCACACACCCTCGACCGTGGAATTGTAGGCGATCTCGCCGATGGCCTCCAGGGTCTGCGGGAAGAGAAGGGCTTTCCCGATCGTCAGGACTTTCGGGTTATAGCCTTGCTGCACCGCTTGCTTCCAGAAGTTGGTGAAGTCAGGGGTCGTGATCGTCCCACAGCAGATCTCGCACCCTTCCTTCTTGAAGGCGGAGATGTACGCGGTGAAGTCCTCGCTCGGCACGGGATAGAGGTCGGGCAAGTAGTAGGTATAGCCCGCTGCCTCCACCGCCGGCGGCAGCCCGGTCGTCATGTCCGTCCAGGCCGCGCCGTCCGCGTCATTGGCGAAGATGAACCCGACCTTCTTGTTGGTGGGGACCTGGTCCCACATAGCGATGAAGTTGGCAACGATCTGCTCCAAGCCCAGCGCGTTGGCGTAGGTCCATTTGAACGGCTTGTCGGGGGTGGCGCCCCGGCCGAAGTAGAACGGCTGCCAGGGCACGAAGTTCGCGATCGATGGCATCCCGAACGCCTCGCACTGATCGGCAACGGGGTTGGCGGTGTCCGGAGTCCCGGAGGCCATCATGAGATCGAGTTTCTCGTTGTTGATCAGGTCGCCGGCCACCTGCGCGGCCCGGTTGGAGTCGGACTGGCTGTCGGCCCGCTTGATCACGATCTTGTGCTGCTTCCCGTCGCCGCCCATGATGCCGTCGGGCAACGCGGCCATGCCGAACTCCACCCACCAGTCATCGGCCTTGGCGAACAAGGCCAGGGGACCGGTGCTGGGCGAGACCAGGCCGAGAATGATGTCTCGGCCGGCTTCCGGGCCGGCGCTCACCGTGGTGGTCGGAGCAGCGGTGGTGGTGGTAGTCGGAGCGGCCGTCGTGGTCGTCGCGACACTGGCTGTGGTGGTCGTCTCTTCCTCTTCGCCGCAAGCGGCAAGCAGTCCACCCAGACCGGCGCCCATGCCCACGGCGGCCCCGGCGACACCGGCGATCTTCAGGAACTCTCTCCGGCTGACAGTCCCGCCTCTCAGCGCGCCACGCTCTTCAGGCTTGACTCCAGGGTCTTTGTCGTGCATCGCGGTCACCCCTCCTCTGGGAAGATACTGGATCATTCACTGCGGCCAACGAGATCGTCTTGGATTCCCTCCTCTCCGGGCTTTACCAGCCGTCACCGGCCACGTGTCAATCGCGCAGCCGGCACTTTGAGGCGTCACGTGTGTGAGTTAACCGGTCACCCCCGGATACCTTCATCCTAGCACCATGACGGCAGTCCATAAACCTGGATAAGTGAGCGCTCGCTTCGGCAGGGAACCACTAAAGCACATGCCGCTTCTTAACAGCGTCCTTATGCAGATGAGGCTATACTGCATCCGCGCCGTTCCCGACCGAGATCAAGTGAGGTTCGTGTGAAGAAGCTAGTCGTGGCCAGCATCCTCGTGTTGGTTCTTGCTGCCGCCGTCGGCCTTGTGGTCGGCTGCGGTGAGGGCGGACTGCCTGATGATGCAGTGGCCAAGGTGGGGGAAACCTACATCACCCAAGAGCAGTTCGATACGCGCATGGCTGCATTCGAAGCCCAGTATGCCGGCTACATGCCGGACAAGGAAGAGGATCCGGAGGGTTACAAGGAGTTCCAACTCAACGTGGCGGACTACATGGTCATGTATGAGATGGCGAAACAGAAGGCCCCTTCATATAGCCTGGAGCTTCCCGACACGACCGTGACCGACGCCGACGTGCAGACTGAGATAGACAAGATTCTGGGCGACTACTACCAAGGCGACCAGGCCAAGTTCGACGAGGCCCTCGCCGCGCAGGGCATGACTGTTGACGATCTGAAGGCATCCTACAAGGCCTCCATGCTCTACGATAAGGAGAGCACCTTCCTGCAGAGCGTCTACGACGCGGTGACGAAAGACGTCACCACCGTTCCCGAAGAGGAGATCGCAGCATATTACGAGGAGCACAAGGCTGAGTATTTCGTGGACGAGACGCGGACGGTCCGCCATATCCTGATCTCGCCGACGCCGGACGAGATCGACGAGGCCTCGACGACGACCACTACCACCGGATCTACCTCGAGCAGCGACGACTCCTCGACGACCAGTACCGAGTCCACGACGACCACCGTGTATGAGCCCACCCAGACCGATTGGGACGCGGCTCTGGAAACGGCGAATACGGTCAAAGCCGATCTTGAGGGCGGCGCCGATTGGACGGCTGAGGCAGCCCAGTATTCCGATGACCCCGGCAGCAAAGACATGGGCGGCGACCTGGGAGAGGTCGCCAAAGGTGAGATGGTCGAGGAGTTCGAGAACGCTGTGTTCTCCCTGGAGTTGAACGAGATCTCGGAACCCGTCAAGACCACCTATGGCTACCATGTCATCCAGGTTACGGGCATCACTGAAGCCAAGCAGTCGACCCTAGAAGAAGTCAAGGACGAGATCACCAACACGCTTCTCAACGAGAAGAAGACCGAGGTCTGGGACCAGTGGCTGATCGACATCAAGTCCGAGCTGGGTGTGGTCTATAAAGAGGGCATGGAGCCCACCACCACTACTACCTCGACGACCGACTCCGGCGGAGCGACCACCACGACGGCGGCGGGGCAGACCATAACCACGGCGGCGCCGTCCACGACCACGACGGCCAAGCCGTAGTCGGAGAATAGCTCGCGGCTCGACTCCCGTGAGGGGCGTGGCCACACAAGGTCTAACAGCGGGGCGGGGCCGGGCAAAACCCCCGGCTCCGCCCCTCTTCTATGTGTCAGACGTCCGTGACGCCGGACGGCCAGAGCCGTGATACCGCACCGATGGCGCTCCTGTGCCCTTCCAGGCTGGAGGAGTACTTGGAATAGCGGGTCCACGACGATCCGATCTCGGCAAGCACCCGTAAGGAAGAGGGCAGGTCGAAGCGAGGTCCCTTGAGCTCGACTACCGCTCCGGGCAGCCCGAGCCCTTTCTCACCCCGGCCGACGCCGGGCAGCACCATCGTAGAGCGGATGTCTGAGTCGAGTGATACGCGCATGCCGGTCTTGGGGTCCACGAACCGGCGGCGCCAGTAAGAGACGACCACGACCGGATAGAGGCGACCCGCCGGAAAGAAGCCGAAGTCCGCCAAAGTGTGGACCAAGGTAGTGGGCGGGACGATACCGGCGGCGAGAGCACAGGGGGCCAACGACCCGCCCGGGACGTCCATGGCCTGCCTAAGCTTGGTCGACGCGAAACCCCGGCGACTCTTCAGCTCCAGCCAGACAGGGACCCCTGCCTCGTGGTCCGGCCGCGAGGACCGTGACGATCCAGCATTCGCAGCGTCGTGGGGGTCGTATTCCGACCCATACCAGCGGATCCGGATCTTGTCTTTCGCGAACTCCCCTGAGAGGGATCGTTCGTGCTGTTCGAGTCCGAGAGTATCGAAATACAGGCTGTTGATCTGTTCTTCCGGATAGTATGCGGCCCGGCGACAGGTCCGTACCAAGTGCGCGAGAACGAGTGCCATCTTGCGAGGAGGGACGAAGAACTTCTGCTCCACGCGCTCGGATAGTGACCGGCGTTCGTCGGTGGAACTCCTTTGGTGCAGATTGCCGGGAAGACCGGCGGCCGGGGCCGGGGGCCCCGTCGCGTGTGAGCCCACGCTCATCCCGTCACGGGTAGGCCATGGCGGCCGCTTAACGCCCGGCCATCGCCGCCTCGATGGCAGCCACGGTCTTGGGGATGACGGCGGTGAGGTTCACGCTGCCGTCCTCAGTCAGAAGTATGTCGTCCTCGATGCGCACACCCAGCTGGCGATGAGGCAAGTAGACACCGGGCTCGATGGTCAGGACCATGCCGGGCACGAGGGGCCCGTCGGGTGTCACGTCGTGGACCTCGATGCCCAGTTGATGACCGATGCCGTGGATGAAGTAGTCCTCGTAGCCGGCCCGCGCGATCACCGCTCGCGCGGCGTTATGCACCTCGGTGATTGTGGCGCCGGGACGCGCGGCCTCGATGCCGGCGAGATTGGCTTCCAGCACCACCTCGTAGGCGTCGCGCTGATCGGGGGTGAAGACGCCTCCCACTGGGAACGTACGAGTCACGTCTGACGCGTACCCACCATAGGCGGCACCGTAGTCGATGACGACCAGCTGGCCGTCTTCGACCACCTGGTCGTTGGCGGCATGGTGGAGAACGGTACTGTTCGGTCCGGAACCCACAATGGGTGCGAAAGCAGGCTCGGCGCCGTGCTCGCGAAAGGCCGCAGTGAGCATCTCGGCGATCTGGGCCTCCGTGATTCCGGGACGGATGAAGGGCAGAGCCGCCATGTAGCCCGCCGCCGAGGCGGCGATCGCCCATTCGATCAGGGCTAGTTCCGCAGACGACTTGACGGCCCGCATTGAGGGCAGCACCCCCGTGCGGTCCTCTACGGCCACGCCGGGGATACGCTCGCAGACCTTCCGGAAGATATCGAAGTCAGGCGAGATGGGCGCGTCATACGGCGTGAACGGGTGCAAACAGGCCAGGCGCTTGGTGCGCCGGGCGGTATCGCCGAGCCTGGCCGACAGCGACGGGGTGCGAGCGACACTGGCGAACCCCGTCTTCAGCTTCAGGTCGAGACCCAAGGGCTCGCGAGACCCGTCCCAGCGCTCCATCTCCGGATCGCGGGGGCGAAGGAACAGCGTTATCCGGCGCTCGGGGTCCTCCGCCGCCGGGTCGAACAACACTGCGGCGCCCGCTTCGTAGTCCAATCCGGTGAGATACCAGAAGAGACGATCGGTCTTCCAGCGGTCGACGGGCGATGAGGACGAGCTCTCGTGGCCGGCTAAGACAATCGCGGCCGCCCCCTCGAGGGCCTGCAGGACGGTTTCGCGACGCTGCGCGTACTCAGAGACGGAGATCAGAGCAGGGGCCTCCATAGGCGCGCATACTACCACGACCCCGCCGGGGGAGGGCACCCCGTTGAAGAGCACCTTGCGGCAGGGCACCTTGGCACGGGGCGCCTCGGGACGGGGCGCCTCGGGACGGGCGCGTTACAGGGCCCTCATGCGATTGTTCCTGGGGTTGTGCTCCACCTCTGCCATCCCCAGCGCCTCTAGGACGGGAGGGACGTAGTTCGCGAAACGACCCCGCAGGCCCTTTTTCAACCCATACCACCCCCCGACCGGGTTCTGCGGCGAACGGGCCCACGCCTCGACCGTGCCTTCTGCCGCAGTCTTCTGCTCGTCGACGCTGCCCAGCGGCATCCAGTCACCGTGAGCCTTGAGCATGGCGTGCAGATCCTCGAGGGAGCGCAGGAGGTACCGGACCTCTGTCTTGGCTGCGATGACGACGAGCGCAGGCGGATCGGCGTCCTCGTCGCGGTAGGCCTCGATGTCGGACTGCCCGCTAGGGGTCTTCAGGCGCCACGGATCCTCTCTTGTACCGGTCCCGCTGACGTTCTCAGTCATCTGGCTCTCCTTCCGCCGCCTATGTCCACCTGTTTGGGGTTTATCCAAGAGGCTCTACACACAAACCTCTGACCGTTGCAGGCGCTTTTCCCCCGCCGACCTTCCTCTGCTTGGTCTGTGACGGCATGGTGCCGATAAGGACAGGTGAGACCAGATCTCCAATGCCAAATGAACGACAGACGGGGGGGAGAGAAGTGGGACATCCGTGGCATCTGGGTGCAAGACGCGACAGTAGCAATCTGCTCGGGTCGAGCCGCCGGATGACGTTGGCCGTACCCGCGGTTCTCATGGTGCTCGCCCTGGTGGGCTTGCTGGTTGGCTGCGGATCGGAGGTCTCGACAGACTGGGCACCGAGGCCGGAGACCGTGGGCGGCCTCACCCGCATCGCTCACACCGAGGGCACTAGACTCATCCTCTCCACTCGGGGCGGCTTGGTCGACTTCCTGCCGGGGGTCAATCTGGGCTCGACTCTGCCCGGCACCCAGCCCGGCGAGCTGGCCGTCACCGGCGAGGAGTACGCCCGCTGGTTCTCGATGATGACGTCGATGGGTCTGCACGCGGTGCGCGTGTATACCATCCTTCCGCCGGTGTTCTACCAGGAACTGACCGCCTTTAATGAGGCGAACCCGGACCATCCGCTCTACCTGATCCAGGGGGTGTGGATACCGGAAGAGGAGTTCTTGGGCACGGAAGACCTCTTCGACCCAACGGTGCGCGACGGCTTCAAGCGCGAGATCACCGACGCTGTGGCAGCCGTACACGGGGATCTTGAGAGAGACAAACAGCGGGGCAGGGCGTGGGGAATATGGACGGCCGATGCCAGCCCCTGGCTCTACTCCTACTCATTGGGGGTGGAGTGGGATCCAGTGGCGGTTTCGGCCTCGGATAAGAAGAACGCCGGTAGGGCCATGTACGAAGGGGAGTACTTCACCTCCACGCAGGAGGCCACCCCCACGGAAACCTGGCTCGCCGAGATGCTCGATCACGTGGCTGGCGAAGAGGCGGCCCGCGGGATCGCCGTGCCCCTCACCTTCACCAACTGGCCCACCACAGACCCATTGCGGCATCCGGAGGAACCCATGGAAAACGAGGATCTGGTGTCGGTGGACGCGAACCACATCGCGGTCTCGTCCGCGTGGCCGGGTGGTTACTTTGCGAGCTACCATGCCTATCCGTACTACCCCGATTTCCAGAGATATGAGCCCTCTCTTCAATCATTCGTGTACGGGGAGCGGAACGATCCCTACGCCGGCTACCTGACCGCGCTGAAGCAGCACCATGCCACCATGCCGGTCATGATCACCGAGTTCGGTGTGCCATCCTCGATGAGCATGGCGCATACCGGCCCACTCGGCCGCGATCAGGGGAACCACTCCGAGCAGCAGCAGATGGCCATCGACGCGGAACTGCTGCGCGTGATCCATGGCGTAGGTCTTTCTGGCGGCATTCTCTTTGAATGGACCGACGAGTGGTTCAAGTTCACGTGGAACACCATTGACTACGAGCTCCCGCGCGATCGCCGGGCGCTCTGGACCAATCCCTGGACCAACGAGGAGCACTTCGGGCTCCTTGCCATGGACCCCGGCTCCTACCCGGCGGTCACCGTGGATGGTGATGGTTCCGAGTGGGAGAACAACGATTCCCAAGTGATCTACGAGAACGCTGCTGGGCTACGCGAGGTGCGTGCCGTCAAGGACGAGGGGTATCTCTACCTGCGCCTGGTGCTCGACAGCCGCAAGGCGTGGAAAGAGGTTCCGCTCACCCTCGGTGTCGACGTCATCCCGGAGGGTAACGGTGGCCTACCCTCCCTCCCTGGCCAGGACCCGGAAGCAGACTATGCCGTGGTGCTCGGTCCGGGCAAAGAGGGTCAGGTCTACGTCCGGGCCTCGAACGACCAGTTCACCATCTTCTGGGGCAAGGTGAAAGGATACATACCATTCGACGCCACGGCCTCCGCCGAAGGAAGTGGTGTCTGGAACCCGGAACAGCTCATCACGAACAAACCCCAGACGATGCCCACCACCGGTCAGAAGCTGCCCCTCGAGTGGTTTGACGCGGGGCAGATGCGCTACGGTACCACCGATCCGTCGAGCGGCGACTACGACTCTCGGGTCACCTGGGCCGCAGGCGAATGCATCGAGATCCGGCTACCCTATCAGGCTATTGGCTTCTCCGATCCCTCGTCGCTGCAGGCGCTGCGGGTGTCCCGGGACGGCTCCCTCACTACCGAGACAGTGGATCGCGTGGGGATCACCATAGCTCTCGGTCCTGAGCTCTACGAGACCAACGGCTACGGCTGGGATCCATGGCAGAAAGCCACCTGGCACGAGCGCCTTAAGAGCGGAATAGAGGACTACCGCCAGGCCCTGGCAGACGTCACCACGCGCTAGGAGGTCCCGAGGCCGCCCGGTCGACACAGGGGCTGCCCGGCGCTACCGCTGCGGCACAGTATCCACAGCCGTGCCGCCGGGCCAACCCGGTCATTCTTGTCAGGCGACGCCCTTACTTTCCCGTTTCGAAGCGGAAGTCCTGCTCAGGGTCGATGATGGCGAGAAGTCGCACGATGCAGCCGTCACCGCCGGGCCAGCGCCAGGGGAAGGCCATGAAAGTGCAGCGCCTGCCGGTCACCGCGTCGAGGTCGCCGCCGGCGTTCTCGATCCCCGGGATGCCGCCCTTGACCATCAGGGTCTTGTGAGCGGATTCCCAGCCGGGGAAGTCCTCGATCGGATCGCGCCCGTATTCCTCTTTCCATTCCTCGATGAGGTGCGGGTGTGTGGGGCCTAGCCCGTGGTTGACCAACTTGGTGGCGATGGGATGGTCGTTGGCCTGGCAGCCGTAGGCCACCATCTTGACCTTCTTGTCGACCAGCCACTGAGCGCCTTCCTGGTAGATCCCACAGCCGTAGGCAAAGTACTCGTCGGTGTCGGCCCACAAGTGATGGAAGCCCGTGTTGATGACGACGATGTCGCCTTCCTGGATCTTGGGAGTCGCGTTCTCCAGATCTTCCGGGGTGATGACGCCCCACTTGCCCTTGGGGATGGACACGCAGACACCGGTGCCGAAGAGACGCCACAGCGGGTAGTCCGCGATGGTCGGAGTGTTCTCGGTCACGTGCAGGGGGGCGTCCATGTGGGTGCAGCGGTGCATGATCCCTTCCCACTGCACCTGGTAGACGCCATCCTTGGCGTGGAACTTGTCGATGTCGACGTTCACGCTCGGGCTCGAGGGCCACTCGGGCATGAACTGTGTGAACGTGTGGGTGAGGTCATATACCTTCAGGCTCATGGCTCGTTCCTTTCGGCCGGGCGGATGATCAGTTACCGGGCTCGATCCGCAGCGTGCCGCTGGGATCGCACATGGCGACGAGCCGGACCTGGCAGGCGTCCCCATGCTCGAACTTCCAAGGGGTAGCGGCCAGGGTGGCCCGCTTGCCCTTGATGAGATCGACGTCACCGCCCGCCTGCTCGATGGTGGGGATGCCGGCCCCCAGCAAGACCCTGTGAGCCGCGTTCCACTCGGGGTGTTCCTTCTTGGGGTCGAGACCGGTGGCCTTGGTGTACTCGCCGGCCAGACGTTTCATCTGAGGGCCCCCGCGATGGTTGGCCATCGAGGTCGCCAATGGATGATCGATGAACGGAGTGTCGATAGCGACCATCTTGGGATTCTTGGTCACGAGCCATTCGGCTGCTTCTTTGGAGAGACCCGGCGCTTCTCCGTAGTACTCGAGAGCGTCGGAGTACTTGTGATGCCATCCGGTGACGATGACGACGATGTCGCCCTCCTGAACCCCGGGCTTGGCGTTCTGCAGATCAGCCGCCGTGATCACTTCCCAAGGCTTCTTGGGGACGTCGAGGACGCATCCGTTGCCGAACAGCCGCTCCGGCGAGACGGCGGCCAGGTCGCCGCCCTTCTGGATGAGATGGAGCGGGGCGTTCATGTGGGTGCCCGTGTGCATGACGGTGGTCACACGCCAGGCTAGGACGCCGTGCTGCGCGTGCTTCACCCCGCGATGCATCTTGACATCGGTCTGCCCGGGATAGGATGGAGCCCCATGCCCCCAGACGTGGCTCAGTTCGACGAACTGAAGCCCCGAATAGGGATCGGTGACGACATCTGTCATGATCGCTTCTCCTTGCAAAGATAGGCTTCTACTGCTCGACCGGCTTCCGACACGAAGCCCCGCGTGGCCCCAACAAATGAAACGAGTATACCAATTGGGGCGGGCCCTTGACAGCCCGGGCCCCGCAGAAGGTCTGGGGCGGCGACCGGAGCCATCCCCCTGCGGCTCGTGGCGACGGAGCCACGAGCCCCGGCCGCTGCAGCTCCGCTACCCTAAAGCATGAGCAGCACCGGCTTGACCGCCCGGCCGGCCTTCGCCTCGGCGAAGGCCGCGTTGATGTCGGCGAAGGTGAAGGTCTTGATCAGCCTGTCGACGGGGAATCGTCCCTGCCTGTACCACTTCATGAGCTTGGGCAAAAAGATCCGGGGAGTGGCCGCGCCGGCCAGGATGAACTGGATCCGAGCGGCTTTTGAGAGCATCACGTTGGGGTCCACCCCGAACCCGTCCGCCCGCGGAGGAGCCGCGATCCCGAACACGCCGCCGTTGCCCAGACTGAGCAGGGCCGAGCTCCACGAGCTGGGTGCGCCCGAAGCGTCGAAGGCGAAGCGCAGGCCTCCAGGGACGATCTCCGCCAGTCTGGCCACGACGTCTTCGGTCGCAGCGTTCACCACATGGGTGGCCCCAAGCTCGAGAGCCAGGACCAGCCGGTCGGGATTGATGTCGACGGCGATGATCGGGTCGGCCCCCACGAGGCGCCCGGCCATGATCGCGCTCATGCCCACGCCGCCCGCGCCAAAGACAACGAGGTCGTCGCGAACGCCCACCTGCAGCGCGTTGATGATCGAGCCGGAACCGGTCATCACCCCGCAGGGAAGGGCTGCGAGGAGCTCCCAGGGTAGGTCGTCCTCCACTTTGATGAGCGAACTCGCTGGAGCGATTGAGTATTCGGCGAAAGAAGACTGCTGGAAGAACGCGCCCGAGATCCACTCGTCGCCGAGCTTGATGGTGGACGAACCGTCTAGCCTGCGACCGCTGAAGAGCAGAGAGAACTGGACGCAGCAGAGGTCGCGTCGGCCCGAGATGCAACTGGGGCACTCCCCACAGGCGGGCCACGAGATGATGACCCGGTCCCCGGGTTTCACGTAGTCGACGGCTGGGCCGGTCTCCTCGACAACCCCGGCGGACTCGTGGCCGACCACAGCCGGCATGGGGACGATGTGCTGCATCTCCAAGTCGGTGTGGCACACCCCGGCGGCCTCGATACGGACCAAGACCTCATCCGCCCGCAGATCGTCCAACTCGACGGTCTCAAGAGTGAACGGACCTTCAGGGGTGCGTACTACCGCAGCGGTCGTCGTTCTGCCCATCTTTCACTCCTTGCCTCGTAGGTCATACCTGCGCTGCCCGGCAACCAGGCCGGGCGAAGGCTTCCGGCGTCCATCATACGATACCGACGGCGACATGCGGCCTGCGATCGGCGGCCCCGCTATCCGCTCATTCTTTCCAGTATCTGTTCTAAGGTGCCGGTGAAGGGTCCGGGCGTCTCCATCTTCATCGAGGCCACCGTGGCTGCGAGCTTCAGCGAATCGGTGACGCTATGGTCGAGGCGGCTCGCGAGGTATGAGCCGAACGTCGTGTCGCCCCTGCCGGTCCTGCCTTCGATGCTGCTGTTGGAGAAGCGCTCGAAGAAGGTCTCTCCCCTGTGGCGCAACACCGCCCCGTCCGCCCTGGTCACCATGATCTCTGAGGCACCCCATTCCTCGATCCGCGCGGCCGCTGCTTCGGGCTCCGCCGTGCCGGTGAGGTATGTGGCCTCCAGCGCATCGAGCTTGAGCTTGTCGGCCAACTGCGCGATCTCCACCTTGTCGGCGACGTCGGCATATGTCACCTCGCCCGTGGCCAAGTCTGCCTGGCGTACCGGCCCCTGGAGGTCCACGGAGAAAGTGTGACCGAGCTCCTTCACACTCCTCATGAAAGCGAGAGAGAACTCCTGGTCGGTCAGGCCGGCCAGATGCAGGAAGGTGGGCTGCATCGGGGGCAGGTCTTCCACCGTGAAGGCTCCGGCGCTGCGCTCCAAGATGACTTTGCGCTGGTCGACATCCTCACTCAGGTGAAACGCCCTGTGGCGAGTGGTCTCCTGAGTGTAGGTGACGTACACGTCGATCCCGGCGTCCCGCAGGGGCTGGAGCATGTGGGCGTCGCGTTCTGCCATCCGAGTGACCACCGCGATCCGCTTCCCGGACCATACCGCCGCCGCGGAACTGAAGACTACGCCTCCACCGAAGAGGGTCTGGACCGGTCCTTCAAAGGTGTGGATCTCGTCGATTGACGCGCTGCCCATGAAGACAAGGTCGTAAGCTGGGGTCATCGGCTAGGGCTCGCTCGTCGTGCTCGGGTTCATTAGTCGCCTTGTCTGATAACGGTTCATGGGTCGTAGATAAACGTCCGCCGGCATCGAGAGCCGCGGCGCGTGCTCCAGCACGCGCCGCGGCGTCAGTTCCACAGACCTGGTGCCACGCTCTTCACACGTGGTCAGGTCTCGCCATCGCGTGAAGGTCTATGAGTACTTGATCGGCTGCAACGGTCCCTCTACCTTGAGGTCTGGGGCCGCCGAGTTGGTGACCACCACCAGCTTGTACTGCCAATTGCCACCCGGGTCAAGCTGCCACTGACCAGCCCACAATGGGGTCACGTAGACGTTGGGGACGTGCCGCTTCGCGCCAAAGTCGGCAGAGATCGGGATAGTGAAGTCGACGGGACCGCAGACGAAGTCCGCCTTGGTCTCCTGCACCCGGGTCAGGATCTCTTCCTTGTCGTCCACGTTGGTGGTGCGTCTAAGGACGTCGACAACCCACTCGAAAGCGGCGTAGTGCATGATGGGCTGGGTCCACTGCTGTTCGGTCCGGGTCTCGAAATCGTCGCATAACTGCTGACAGGTCTCACCCGTGAGTGAGGACACGTAGGTGTAGGTCGGATGGAACCAGCAGGGACCGACGATGCCATCGCCCGCAGTCCCTCCTATGGCTTCTATGGCAGTGGGGAACAGCGAGGCTTTCACGGCCTGGAAGATTGTAGGATTGAAGCCCTGTTGTAGGGACTGCGTCCAGAAGGTGGCCATCTCCGGCGGTATGAACACGGCCGAAAGGATCTCGCATCCTTCCTTCTTGAAGAGCGAGATCTGAGTGGTGAAGTCGTCGGTCATGGGCTGGAAGGGCCCCGGGTCGACCGTGGTGAAGCCATTCGCAGCGCACTTCTCCGGAGTGAAATACTCGCGATAGGCGTTCCCGTCCACGTCGTTCGGGAACATGATCGCGACCTTCTTGTTGGTTGCCGTTCCGTTCCAGGTGTCCCAGTAGACCTTCTCCATCTCGGTGAAGCCCCAGAACAGGTGCCAGGTCCACTTGAAGCCTTTGTCCGGGGTACCACCTCGGCCGAAGTAGTAGGGCTCCATGGGCGCGTCGACAGTGAGACAGGGGCAGCCTAGCGCCTCGCTCTGGTCGGCTACCGGGTTCACCGTGTCCGGCGACGCGGCCGCCATCATGAAGTCGGCCTTACCATTGGTGATGAGGTCGCCGGCCACCTGAGCGGCCCGGTTGCTATCGGACTGGCTGTCTTGGAGTTCGATGCTGACGGGGTGGTTGAGTCCGTCTCCACATACCAGCCCGTCCTTCACTGCTTCACTCCAACGTTCCACGCACCACTTGCCGGGGATACCGAACCCGGCGATGGCGCCAGTGATCGGGTCTACGAATCCGACCTTGATCTCCCGTCCGGCCTCGACGCCGGTGGTCACCGTGGTACTCGGGGCCGCGGTGGTGGTGGTCTGGGCACCCGTCGTAGTCGTAGCCTCGCCCGCGGTGGTAGTGGTCTCCTCCTCTTCGCCGCAGGCGGCGAGTAGACCGCTCATGCCGGCGCCCATACCCACGGCCGCCCCGGCGATGCCGGCGATCTTCAGGAATTCCCGGCGGCTGACGGTCCGGCCGTCGATGAGGCTCGGTTCCTCACAGTGCTTCTTCTCTTCAGCTGACATGTGCACCCCCCGTTATCCGATTCCACATATCTGGTCGCTCAATCGATAGAACCTGTGGCTCATGCCCCGGCGGCTTCCGTCAAACACACCTCCCGTTAGGCGCTTACCCTGTGACGCCACACATGGCCGGGTCTTCCCGGCGCGCGGCGACCGCCACCTATCAGACTACGCCTTTTTCTTCCTCCAGTCGCGCGCTTTTTTCGAAAGAAACACGTCAGAAATGGAACAGTCCGGTGAGCCGATCCGGTGGGCTACTTCGGGAGGGCGTCCCCCGAAAGTTTGTAGGGCTGTTCAAAGCCATACTCCTGCCACCTGTCAAGTACCGTCCGCGTCGTGGTCTCGTCCAGCTCGACCAGCTGCGGCTTCTTCTCCCATTCCACCGGAGTAGTCGCGTCGATGAGGATCTTGGAACCGACAGCTTTGGCCCCGGCGGGGAGCGCCGGGTCGAACGGGGTGGGGCGCATCTTGTTGATGATCTGGGTGTCTTTGCCCGGGTCGTACCGGCAGGCCAGGGACCACCACACCCCTGCCATGTCGTCGGCCGAGACATCCTCGTCGACCACGATGATCCCCTTGATGCCGAAATGCCCGGTGGGGCTGCAGGAGACCGCCTCGGCCACCCTCTCGGCACCGGCGGGATGAGTGATCTTGGCCGAGACTATCGCCCAGAACCGCCCGGCGGCCTCAGGCGGGCAGTACACCGAACGGATGCCGGGCACCTTCATCATCTCCAGGTCGGCCCAGAGATAGGCCATCCGGCCGACGGCGTTGATCATGTGCGCGTCGCCCACGGGTCGGCCCACGGTGCTGATGACGAAGATGGGATCCTTGCGCTTGTAGATCCGCTTGATGTCGAGCCAGGGCTTCAGGCCCTCGCCGCTGGCGGCATAGAAGCCCACATACTCTCCAAGGGGACCTTCTGGCCGGAACTTGTCGGGATCGAGCTCCACCTCGCCCTCGAGGATGATCTCAGCGTGAGCAGGAAGTTTGAGGCCGGTCAGATCGCTCGTGAAGACCTCCACCGGCTCCCCCATGACCGCGCCGATCACACCGTACTCGTCCTGCTGCGCCGGCACCATGGTGGAGCCCACCACGAGATGGAACATGTCACAGCCGCAGTACACGGCCGCAGGCATCCTGGTCCCCTTCTTGGAGTACTTGTCGATGTGGATGCGTCCGTGCTTGGCCTTGCCCATCATGTTGGCGCCGATCGTCCTCTCGTCCATGACCATGCCGCGATAGGTCCCCAGGTTGGTCCAACCGGTCTCCGGGTCCTGGGTGATGTAGTTGCAGGCCAAGCCTAGATAACGGCCGCCGTCCTGCGGATAGAGGCGAGGGGAGGGAAGGTCGAACACGTTGATCTGGTCGCCCTCGAGCACCTCGTACATCACGGGGATGTTGTCCTTGACCTCCACCGGCTCCACCAGCTTGCCCTGCTGGATGACGTTCTTCCATTCCCGGGACACGTCACACAGAGTGTAATGGGCGGGCTTCCCGCAGGTGATGGCCATCTTCCTGGCCGTGGTGACCGTGCTGCTGAGGACGGGGATGTCGTAGTCCTTGACCTTCTCAAAGAGAAGAGCCGGGCCTCCGGCCCGCTCGTTGAGGGTGGCCACGTGGCCGAGCTCCAGCTCCCAGTCGACTTCCTTGGCTATCCGCGTGAGCTCGCCCTCTTTCTCGCAGGCCGCGATCCAGTCCCGTAGATCCTTCATCACTTCTCCCCCGCCAGTCTGGTGATCATCGATTCCATGAACCCGTACACATCTTCTTGTCTGTAGGCTCCTCGGACGTTGGCGCACGAGGCCAGGGCCTTGTATTCCTTCACACGCTCCGGCTCGTCCATGGTTAGAAGCGCTCCGGGTTCGAGGCTCTTTTCGTCCAGTCCGCGCTCGAGCGCCTCTAGGACCGGCGTCAGCGCCTTGCCGCTGCAGTCGGCCTCGTGGGGATACTTGTCGCTGGTCTTGTCGAACTTCACATGCTCCCGCTTGCCTCCGGCCTCGAAGATGCCCTCCCATCGCTCGGAGGAGGTGTCGAGGTCATAGAACTTGACGTCATCGCCGCTCACAATCACCGCGCTTACCACATCCCGGGGAGTGCGCTCGACTATCAATAGCTCCGGATAGTCGGCCCCGGTCTGCAGAGAGAGCCGGCCTCGGTCTTCTATGCGCTCGATGACGTAGTAGCGGAGCAGGTCGACAGGGGCGTCGGCTGAGGCCGCGTCCAGTCCCACGACCTCCTGCCAGCCGTCCTTCCACTGCAGCAGCAGGTAGTGTTGCGAGCGACCCACGTAGTCACCGGCCGGGGTCAGCCCCAGCGCGGCCAGCCGGAAGCGCGTATCTCCGTCAACCCGGGAATATTCCACTTTCCGGGTGGACCCGTCGTCGTATTCCACGACCAGTTTCACTGGCAGACTCATCGCTTCACCCCACCGGTCTGATGATGTTCTTCAGTTCTGAGAGATGCCTGATCTCGTGAGCAGCGTTCGAAGGCGCGTGAAAGACGTATCCCGAATAGTGGATGGCCTGGAAGCCCCGCTTCTGAGCCGGCGTGATATCCGACCACTCCTTGTCGCCCACCATGATGGCGTCCTTCGGCTCGATCCCGCGGGAGCGGAGATCCTGGGCGAGAACGTCGTAGAGGTCGCCCACTTCCTTGGACGTGCCTTTGTAGCGCAGGTCGGCCTCGCCCGTGCGGAGGTCGATCTTGCCCTGCGGACTGATCAGTTCGTCGAAGTATTCGATCACTCCCTGCTTGATCAAGAATCGGCTCACCATGTCCGTGCCGATGGGCCCCAGCGTCCGCTTGAGCTCGGCCACGATGGAGACTCCGATGCCCTGTTCGCGCAGATACTTTATCGCGTCGATGGCTCCGTCAGCCACCTTGAGGTATTTCTGTTCGATGCGGGAGAAGATCTCCGTCACCCCGGGACGATCGTCGAAGACATAGGTCAGAGTCTCCGGCCTGGCCTTCTCTTTTATGACCGGATAAGAGCCGTACTTCTCCTTCATCCTCCGCCAGCGATGGCAGCGTTCCTCAACCAGTTCGGGTTCACCCAGCTCTTTGCTGGTGTCCCCGATCATCCAGTAGGTACGCTCCGGGGACGAGTCCATCAATGTCTGGCCGAAGTCGATCCCCACCCATTTGGCGTACATCACCATGTGGCGCGCCTCCCTTCTCCAGGTCTGTCACCGAGACCCTCCGGCCGGCGGTCGTGGCTCAGCACCACGGACCGCCCTCCGGCTCCGCTCCGTACACCTTGCAGGGGACGCCTCGGAGCACCATCACACCGACGGCCGGATCGACCGGCTCGTCGGTGCTGGTCAGCATATTGATATTCCCCCAGTCCCACCCCAGGGCCCCGGAGGGATCCTCGGGGAACCACCAGCCGAAATCTGCGAACACGACCCGCCGGTCGATATCCGGATCGAACACGAGACGTTGCTTGATCCTGCCCATCTTCGTCTCGATGTAGACCTTGTCACCGTCTTTCAACCCGAGTCCACGGGCTGTGGCCGGGTTCATCTGGACGATGGGCTCGGGCCGCATCCCTCGGAGAGCCGGTACCCCTTTGTAGCTCGTGCCGATGAAGATCTCGGACTTCGAGTTGGTGAAGAGCAGCGGGTAGTCCGCGGGGATCTCCGGGATGGCCGAAAGCTCCTTCCAGGTGGGGAGCACGGACAGGCCGAGCTCGGCGAGCGGTCTGGCCACGATCTCGACCTTGCCCGAGGGCGTGCGCAGGTTGGCGTTGCTGTAATTCTTCTTGGGCAGCAGTGTCCGTTGGTCCTTCAGGTCCTCGAAGGTCAGGCCGCTCGGAGCCAACCAGGCGTCGAGCGCCTCGTGATCCTCCTCCCAGAAGTCCGTCAGCCCGAGCCGCTTGGCCAGCTCGTTGATGATCTTGGTGTCGGGCCAAGCTTCCCCGGGCGGGTCGACCACCTTGGGATGCGCCCTCACCTCGTTGTACCAGCCCGGCCAGTAGCCGACCTCGTCGTGCTCCATGCCGAACGCGACCGGCAGCACGATGTCGGCGAGGGCCGCGGTGGGGGTCATGAACAGGTCGAGCACCACTGTGAACTCGATCTGCATGAGCGCTTCCCGGGTCTCCGTGCTGTTGACGAAGCTGGTCATGGGGTTAGTGAGCATGAAGAAGGCTGCCCGGGGCCGGTACGGCTTGCCGTCCAGGATGGCCTTCACGAGGCTCCACGAGGGCACCGACGTGGATTTCAATGTCATCGGGAACTCTTTGCCGATGGTCTTACCCGCTACCGGGAGCCGCTTGCTCAGCATGTAGAACCTGCCGGGCCGAACGAAATTGGTCTCGGAATCGGGCAAGACTATGCCGCCGGGCACGTTTAGGTCGCCGCATATGGCAGCCAGGATGGAGATGGCCCGGTGCGTCTGGAAGGGGTTGACCCCCTGGTCGATGCCGTTTCCCCAATGTAGACAGGTGGGATGGCACTCACCGATCATCCGGGCGAGCCGCACGATCTGCTCTTCCGGCACCCAGGTAGCAGTAGCCACTTCGGCCAGCGAGAAGGTAGCCAGCTCGGCCTCGAGCTCGTCGAAACCGATGGTCCAGTCACGCACGAATTCCTCGTCGTAGAGCTCTTCCTCCACCACGACCTTGAGGAGCCCCATCGCCAGGGCGCCGTCGGTGCCGGGACGCGGCCTGACCCAGAGGTCGGCGACCCCCGCCAGGTCGATCTTGCGCGGGTCGATGACGACGATCTTGGCTCCGCTCTCCACGATGTTGATGACGGTCTGCCTGCGGATGCCCCCGGAAGTGTGGTTGGGGTTGGTGCCCCAGACGACCAGCAGTTCGGGGACATGCTCCTCGTCCGGCACCGCGCCTTGGCCGAAGGTGAAAGCGTTAGCCGTCTGGAAGGGCACACCGCAGAACCAGCCCGGCGTGGTCACGTTGGGCGTGCCGAAGACGGAGGCGAAGCGCTGGGCGAAGGCGAACTCCAACCCGTGCGGTTCCCCCAGGCCAAACATCACATACTCCGGCCCGGACTCTTCCTTGATGGTCCGGAACTTGTCGGCGACAGCATCGAGGGCTTCATCCCAGGAGATGTGCTCCCATTTACCTTCGCCCCTAGCGCCCACTCGTTTCAAGGGGTAGAGGAGCCGGTCGGGATGGCTGTGGATCTCGGGGATCGAGAGGCGCCCCTTCTTGTAGACGCACTGCTCGTTGGAGAGGCCGCTTTCCAGGTCGGGGGCCATGTCGACGATGACGTTGTCGGCGACGGTCACCTTCACCGCGCAGTGCCCGCAGCAAAGGTGGCAGAAGGTCAGGTATTCCTGGCGGGCGCTCAGAGTAGAGACGCCCACGCGGGCCTGCAGCGCCAGATGGTCGACGAACGATTCCTGCATAGGCTGGAACTCGCTGTCGCACGACATGCCCTCGGTCGTCAGAATCTCGGAGCCGTCGGCGTCGACCGCGAGCACCAGACAGGAGGCCACGGCCTTCTTGTCCATGAGGACGGTGCACGATCCGCACTCGCCCACGCCGCAGCCTTCCTTGGTCCGCATGAGGCGCAATCTCTCCCGCAGAAGCTCAACGAGAGTCTCTTGGGGCTCTACCTCGAACTCGTACCCCTTGCCATTGACGGTGAAGGTAATCTTCCGGGCCGAGCCGTCGGCCGTCGCCACGGCTGCCGGAGTCGGCATCGCGGCCTCCGCGCCGGGCGAGCCGGCGGCTGCCGTCGCTCTCGCCGCTGCCTGGGACCCGGTGGCCGCGCCGGCTGCGCCGACGGCCGCGGGCTCGGTGGGTGGCTGTCTCACGAGTAGCCGACCTCCAGCTTCGCGCCTCTCAGGGCCTGATATATCACATGGGCGGTGAGCTTCTCGACTATGCTCCGGCGGGTCTCCGCTTTGCCGCGGATATCCGTCACCGGCCGTGATTCTTCGGCCGCCGCGCGCGCAGCCGCGGCGATCAGATCGAGGGTGGGTGCCGAGCCCCGCAGTACGGCCTCCGCGTTCCTAGCCCGCACGGGGGTGGGCGCCACCGCGCTCAGGGCGATCTTGATGTCACCGCACATGCCGGGGCCTTCACCGACCCCGCGCTCCGGCACTACCAGCGCAGCCACGCCCACCATGGCCACGTCCATGCGCCGCAGGCTATGCTTCTCATAGACCGCGGAGCTCCCATCGGGTGGCTCCGGAACGAGGATCTCGGCCACGATCTCACCCGGTTCAAGGACGGTGCATCCCGGGCCGGTGAAGAAGTCCTCGACCGCAACGACCCGCTCGGAACCCGGTCCCACGATCCGGGCTTCGGCGCCGAGCACGATCAGCGCCGGCGCCGCCTCCGCCGAGGGCGACCCGTTGCAGATG
Source organism: uncultured Actinomycetes bacterium (assembly GCA_963713545.1). GTDB lineage: Bacteria > Actinomycetota > Thermoleophilia > RBG-16-64-13 > RBG-16-64-13 > CAVPLM01. The sequence continues at coordinate 539,108 of CAVQME010000001.1, forward strand.
TTGCCCACTAGGGTGGCCCGGTTGCGGATGGCTATCGTAGCCATGTACGCGGCCGCGTGATGAAGCACGGGAAACTTCTTCCGCACGGCCAGAGACCGCTTCACCGACTCGATGCTGGTCAGCGCGCCGATACGCAGGCTTTCACCCGGCTCGTATTCGATGTAGTCGAGCCCGGGTATGCCCTTGATGTTGACAACATGTGTGGGAACCAGCCTCCTGTGCTTCATCTTGACCAAGAGGTCGGTACCCCCGGCCAACACCTTGGCGTCGCTCGGGTGTTCCCGAAGCAGGGCGCAGGCTTCCTCCAGGCTTGTGGCCTCCAGGTACGTGAAGAAGGGCACGTTCAAGCCTTCGGGCCCTCCCCGGCGCTTGCCTGCTGCCGCTCTTCCTCGCGCCGGACTTCCAGTTCGCGTAGTTCGATACGACGGACCTTGCCGGTCTCGGTCCTGGGAAGCGACGCGACGAACTCGATCTCGCTGGGAGACATGTAGGGAGCTACCCGCTTCTTCACGAAGGCCTTGAGTTCGTCCACGAGTTCCGGCGATCCGGCAAAGCCGTCTTTGAGTATCACGAAGGCCTTGACCCGCTGACCCTGCTCTGGATCGGGTATGCCGATGACTGTGGACTCGAACACCGCCTTGTGCTCGTGGAGGGCGTCCTCCACCTCTCCGGGCGAAACGCGATACCCCCGGCTCTTGATGATGTCGTCGATGCGGGACACGTGCCAGAACAAGCCGTCTTCGTCTTTGTAGACGTAGTCTCCGGAGAGACTCCACCCATCGACGACCGCCTTCTTCTGACGCTCCACATCGCGCCAATACATGCTCCCATAGCACGCTTTGACGACGAGCCGGCCTGTGACGCCTGGCGGACATTCGTTGCCGTCTTCATCGATGATCTTGGCTTGGACTCCAGGGACAGGCCACCCCGTGGCTCCAGGCTTGTATCCGGGTAGGTAGGAAGCAAGCTGGGTCCCTATCGATTCCGTGGAACCGATGCCGTTCACTATTTCCAAGCCGGTAAGGTCTTTGAACCGCTGGAAGGTAGATGCCAGCAGAGGGGCGCTGCCCGACATGACCACCCGTAGGCTGCTGAGATCGTAGTCGCCGATGTTTGGATTGTTGAGGATCTGATTGAAAGCCGTGGGGACAGCGTTGAACATCGTAACTTTGTACTTCGGGATGGCCTCGAGCAGACTCTCGGCAGACATCCTGCCCTCGAGGATGACGCACGGGACTCCGGAGAGCAGGGGCAGCAGCATGTTGTACCCGTAGCCGATAACGAAGGCGAAGGGAGGCGACCCGAGGAAGACGTCGGTGGGCTTGACCCCGCCGAAGGTGAGCGGGAACGAGTGCACGGAACCGATTATGCTCTGCATCAGATGCATGCAGCCCTTGGGCTGTCCGGTGGTGCCCGAAGTGAAGAAGACCGCCGCCAGGGAGTCGGGCGGCACCCTCACGCTCTCGATCTGATCGCTCGCCGAGGAGAGGAGCTGTTCGTAGCTGAGAAGGCCCTGCTTCTGAAGCCCCTCGGGGTCGCCGCCGATGGAGATGATGTGCTTCACCGTCGTGTACTGGTCTCGGCCGGCCTCGATCTCGCCCAGAAGCTCGTACCCGCAGACGATGGCCTTGGCTCCCGAAGTGTTGGCATCGTGAGTAAGGACCTTCGCCCGCAGAAGAGTCATGGTGGGGACGACCACCGCGGCGAGGCGGCCCACAGCCAGAGCGCTCACCACATACTCGACGCTGTTCGCGATCCGCAGCATCACCCGGTCGTCCTTCTCGACTCCCAGGACGCGCAGCGCGTTGGCAAACCTGTTGACCCACTCGCTCAGAACCCCATAAGTGACGGCTCTCTCGCCGGAGTAGTACGCGATGCGATCAGCCTTCTCGCCCTCCAGGTTCCTGTCGAGGAACCACTCGGTCAGGTTGAGCTCCTCAGGCAGGTCGAGACTCAGTTCCTCAGGCCAGACCAGGTCGGGAAGGCACCCCGGAGGCAGCAGCTCAGCCTGAAGTTGCGGTGGATAGGAGACCTTTCTCAACACAAACCTCCGATTCCCAGAGGACCAGGGTCGATCGGCGGACACCGGTGCGGTGACACGGAGGCGATAGCTCCGTTGTCCATTATTGCACTGCAGAGGGCCAAAATCAGTCTCACAATAGCCCCGAGCCCCCCAGATGTCAAGGTTTTGGCCTTGGGTGTCCCAAAATATTGACATGACTAACGTATTATAGAACAATACACCTGGACAGCGACGTAGTCCGCCGCCACAAACACACCGTAGTCTCAAGGCGGTCCGATATGAGCGAAGCCCCGAAACGCCAGGCTGTCGACCCCGACGAACCCGATCTGGACGAACCCGGTAGCGGTTCTCTGGTCCAATCGGTCCAACGAGCCTGGCGCATCGTGCGCATGTTCGACGCCGGGCATCCGGAGTGGAACCCCTCGGAGCTGGCCCGGCGGTCGGGACTGCGGCGTACCACCGCCTTCCGGCTTATGAAGACCTTGGAGGCGGAAGGTGTCCTCGCGCTGGATCCCGTAAATGGCAAGTACTTCCTGGGGCCCACGGTGTATCAGCTGGCCTACGTATGGATCGCGGACGCGGCGCTCGCCCGGATAGCCACGCCTTACTTGGAGCGATTGGCCGACGCTACCGACGAGAGCGTCGGGCTCACCGTGTGGAGCGCGGATGGCCCCCTGTGCGTGGCTCACTCGCCATCCCCCCGTCCGTTCAAGTTCCTCATGTACGTGGGGCAGATCTTCACCGACCTGGCGAACGCCCACAGCAAAGTGCTGCTGGCCTTCGGACCGGAGGAGAGGCGGGCCAGGGCCTTGAGCCGCCCCTTGGTAGCCCTGACTCCGTTCACCATCATCGACCTCGACCGCTACCGCGACGAGCTGCGCCGCGTGGTCGAAGAAGGGGTGGCTCACGACATCCAGGAGCAGCAGAGGGCGGTGTGCGCTCTCGCTGTGCCCGTGAGAGACTTCTCCGGCGAAGTGCGGGCAAGCCTCTCCCTGGTCGTCTCCGAGGTACGCTACGGACAAGCGGAGGACCGGCGCTACCAGCAGGCCCTCAGACAAGTCGCGGCAGCCCTCTCGTACGACCTGGGCTACCGCGAGTCCGGGGAAAAGGAGGCGCGATGACCCTCCTGATCAAGTGGATGGGCATCGACATGGGTGAGTGCCTGATGGACGTCACCCCCAGACGCGGTCATCTGCTCACTGGTGACACGACCAAGGCCCTGGGCAGACCTGAACTGATCGTGTCCCGCTATCACAAGTGGTGCGTGATGATAGAGAAATATGGCTCGCTCCCGCTGATCCTCGAACGGCACAAGCTGGAACTTCTCGATTACGTGTTCGACAACGACCCCGCTGCCGGGGGTGTTTTCCTCGGCGTCGAGCAGGAGTACCTGGGATTGGCGCCCGGCGCGGACCGAGCTCTGAGTTATCTGCGCGGCGAGGGGATAGCGCTGTCCGTGGTCACGGCGGCCAGGACCAGCCCGGGACCCATGGACGATTCCTGCGAGTTCAGATTCTTGGAGAGACACGGTGTCTCGAAGTACTTCGACGCTCTGGTCACCCCCCGAGGCAGTATGCAGATGAGCGACCGGACGGTGGACACGCGGTATGAGGGGACGTCGAAGGAGGATGGGACGATCTACGAAACGCTTGCAAAAGACCTGGCCGCCCGCGGCATAGCGCCGGGAGAGGCGGCCATGATGGGCGATAAGGAGTGGACCGATATCAAGCCCGCCAAGGAGCGCGGGTTCAAAACGATCCTCTACACGGGCTACATCTGTCGGGGGCCGACTGAGGCCGATCTGGTGATCGACTGCTTTGAAGAGCTGACGGACAAAGTGCGGTATGGGGGACTAAGCTCTATGCGTCCGAAGACAGGGGCGACCGTATGACGACCCGGTGGATCTCCTGGCTCGAAGATCTTACCCAGGCCGACGGCGGGTCGGCGGGTAGGAAGTGCGCGAACCTCGGCGAGTTGACCAGGGCCGGCTTCCACGTCCCGCCGGGCTTCGCCTTGAACCTGGACGCCTATGAGGAGTTCTTGAGAGCCACCGGCGCGGATAGTGAGCTCCGGCAATACTTCGCCATCTTCCAAGCCGACCCCGACGATCCCAAGCAGCTGGCAAGATTCACGGAGGCCTCCGCAGTGGCGCGTGGGATACTCGAGTCGAAGGAGATGCCCCGGAGCATCACCGATCCCCTAGTTGATCGTTACAACGAGCTGTGCGCGCGGGCCGGCGTTGAGGACCTTCCCGTAGCCACCAGGTCCGCCGGGCCGGCGAGCCACCCCGGGCAGTACGAGAGCTACCTCAACGTGAGCGGCCGGGAAGCGGTCATCGAGAATGTGATCAAAGTGTGGTCCAGCACGTTCAATGCCCGCTCGCTCGTCGCCCGGGCCCGCAAGGAGCTGCCGCTCGAGTCCGATCCGATCGGCGTGGCGGTGCTGGCCATGGTCGACGCCCACGCGGCAGGCGTAATGTTCACGGCGGAACCGACGACGGCCGACGCGAACCGGATGATCATCGAGGGGAGCCGGGGCCTCGGCGAGAACGTTGTCGGCGGAGCCGTCATCCCGGACAACTGGATCGTGGATGCCACCCAGTTCGTGATAGTCGACCGCAAGATCGCGCCCCCGCCCGCGAGGGACGAGCCGGCCGGCGACGTACCGGCCGATGGGGCTCAGTCCTCTGAGGAGGACGAGCAGCAAGGCTGCCTCCTCGATGAGGAGGTCCTCGAGCTGGCCCGGATGGGCAAGCTCATCGAGGCGCACTTCGGCAGGCCCCAGGACATAGAATGGGCTATCGACCGGGGCGCAACCAGAGACCCGGTGTTCATACTGCAGGCAAGGCCGGAGACGTTCCGGGTCAGCTTCAGATTCTGAGACAAGGAGCGCAACACCATGTCAGGATACTCGACCGAAGGCGTACTGGTTAACTGGGACGAGGAGCGCGATATGGCGCTCCTGGAGCGCTACAAGGTCTGGATCTGCGACCGGAAGGAGACGCTCCGCTGCCCCACCCCGTTCGATCTCTGGATGCTCCAGTACAACTACGACAACATCGGGCTGCAGTACGGACACGAGTACTTCTGCGTCCCCGAGTGCCGCGGTTTCGACTGCAAGCTCAAGGACGGGTGGGTCTACAACGGCACCATTTTCACCACCCCGGAGGAGCGCGAGGAGCGCAGGGCCAGGTTCGAGAAGCGTATAGCCCCCTGGATCGAGGACTTCGGCCGCGAGTACTACAGAGGCGTCGACGAGGTCATGGCTCTCTACGAGAAAGCCAAGGCCGTCGACCTGGAGAACTGCGAGGACTTCCAACTTTCGGACGCCTTCGACGAATGGCTTTGGCTCTACCGTCGGGCCGGCAACCTGCACATGGTCTGGCTTCTTGCCTACTGCAAGATCTACGAGATGTTCGAGGAGATGTGCAAGGAGCTCGTGGGGATAGACCGCAACGACCGCTTGTTCAACGATCTCATGGCCGGCTTCAACCACAAGATCCTGCAGACCGACCGCGAGATGTTCAAGCTCGGCGCCAAAGCCCGGGATACGGGGCTGGAGCCGCTGTTCGCGGGGACGTCGGACGATGAGGAGCTCCTCTCCGTGCTCGAAGATTCGGAGGCCGGTAAGGTGTGGCTCGAGGCTTTTCGGGAGTTCCTCGATGAATACGGGTGGCGCACCTTCGAGAACTGGGATGCCGTCCACCCCACGTGGATCGAGAAGCCCAGCCAGGTGCTGCCGTCCATCAGGCGCTTTATGAAGGTGCCGGTGTTCGCCCTCGACGAGGCCCAGCCCAAGCTGGTCGCAGCCAGGGAGAGGGCCGAGGAAGAGGTTTTATCCCGGGTGCCGGACGACAGGAAGGAAGACTTCAACAAACTGATGAAGGCCGCCCAGTGGTCGAGCTTCGTCGATGAAGAGCACGTTTTCTACGCCGAGAACTACGGGAACGCTCTGGCCCGCCGGGTGACCAAGGAGATCGGGAAGAGGTTCGCCGCCCAGGGGATCATCGACGACCCGCAGGACGTGTACTTCCTTCTCCCAGAAGAGATCAGCGCGCGCATCCTGGGCCGGTTCCCGGCTCACGATCTGGTGGCGCGGCGCAAGGTGGAGCACGCGCGCTTCCGCAAGGCCGAGCCCGAGCTGTTCATAGGGGACGTCACCAAGCTCGGCGAGGTCATCGCTAGCAGCCCCATGCTACGCAGCACGCAGCAGCCGCATCCCCGGGTGAGGCCGGAGCTGAACGCCGATCTCTACGGGACCGTCTCGACGCCCGGCATCGCCGAGGGAGTGGTCAAGGTGCTCCGCTCCGAAGAGGACTTCGACAAGTTCGAACCGGGCGACATCCTGGTGACGATCGAGACCTCTTCCGTTTGGACTCCACTGTTCAACCTCGCCAAGGCCGTCGTCACCGATGTGGGCGGCATCCTCAGCCACTCGGCCATCCTGGGACGTGAGTACGGGCTACCGGTGATCTCCGGCTGTGTTGAAGGCACCAAGAAGCTCAAGACCGGAATGCGAGTAAGGGTCGACGGCGATGTGGGCGTCGTCTACATCCTGGACGACCCAACGGCATGACCGACATCTACGAGCAGCTGGAGCCCCTGTTCCATCCGCGTAGCATCGCGGTGGTCGGGGTCTCCCAGGACCTCTGGAAATCGGGGTCGGTGATGGTGAGGTCGCTGCAGCAATTCGGCTTCAGCGGCCCGATCTTCCCCGTGGGTTCCCGAGGGGGCAGCATCCTGGGACTGGAGGTGCATCGCTCGCTCCTCGACGTTCCCGGGCAGGTCGATCTGGCCCTGCTCTTCGTCCCCGTCGGGGCCATGCTACAGACGCTCAGGGATTGCCGCGGCAAGGGTGTCCGCGCGGCGATCGCGTTTACAGGCGGGCTGGGCGAATCGGGGACGGAGACCGGGAAGGCGCTAGAGAAGCAGATCGTCGCCGAACTCGACGGCTCGTTGCGGTTGGTGGGTCCCAACTGCCTCGGTCTGTACTGCCCCGCCGGCGGCGTCACGCAGCATCCGGGTGCGACCTATCCGCGTGAGAGCGGAGAGGTCTCCTTCATCGCCCAGAGCGGAGGCTTCACCGAGGATTTCGCGCGGGCCGCGCCCAATTATGGGTTCTATGCGAGCAAAGTGCTCAGCTACGGCAACGCGATAGACATAAACGAGGCGGATCTTCTCGAGTACTTCGAGGCGGATCCGGAGACATCGATCATCGGCATCTACATCGAGGGCCCCCGCAACGGAAGAAAGCTCCTCGCGGTCATGCGCCGTCTTGCGAACAAGAAGCCGGTGGTCGTCTGGAAAGGGGGCCTGACCCCGAAAGGGGCGGAAGCGGCGAGCAGCCACACCGGTTCTCTGGCCGGCAGTGTGGAGGTCTGGAAGGCCGCTCTGCGCCAGGCGGGTGCGGTGCAGGTGAGCAGTCAGGAGGAGCAGTTCGACGTTTTGTCGGCGTTCCACTTCCTGCCCGGGCGCAGCGACGCTCGGGTCGCGTACGTCTGCCAGGGTGGCGGTAACAGCGTGGCGGCCGGTGACGCCTCCTTCCGGGCGGGTTTGGTTCTTCCGCGCCTGACCACCGAGACGGAAGACAGGATCGCCGCGTATCTGCCTCCGGTCGGTTCGAGCGCAGTGAATCCCATCGACGTCCAGATGCCGGTCCCATCCGCCCGTGCGCTGAAGAGCGTCCTCGAGATAGTGGCGACCTCGGGTGAGGTGGGAGCGATCATCCTCGACAAGATCGTGATGTCTGTCGAACTACGCCGGCTCATGGGGTATGCCGATCAGATCCCGGAGGAGGACGAGGAGTGGCTCTCGGAGATCCCGGTCCGGATCGTCAGGGAGACCGGCACGCCTGTGGTGGTCGTCCTCCGGGAGAATCTGGATCCGTCCTCTGGTTTCGAGATCGAGAAGGAACGTCTGCGCCTCCGCCGTTACTATCAAGAGAACGGCCTCGCCGTGTACCCCACCCTCGAGCGGGCCTTTCGCGCCCTGGGCCACGTCGTCGCCTACTACGGGCGAGGGGAGACGATATGAGCGAGGATATGAGCAGCCCAGCAGACCGAGCCCGAGCGGTCATGAACAACGCCCTCGCTCGCGGCCGGAAGAGCCTGAGCGAGCACGAGGCTAAGCAGGTCTTAGAGGCCTATGGCATCCCGGTGACCCGGGAGCGGCTGGCAGCCCGCGCCGACCAGCTTCCCGCGGCGCTTGCCGATTTCGAGCTCCCTGTGGTGCTCAAGATCGACTCCCCGGACATCCTGCACAAGACCGAGGCGGGCTTGGTGGTGCTGGGCTGCGGCACCGCCGAAAGGGCGGCAATCGAGTTCGACCGCATTCTGGGGCAAGCAAACGAGCGCTATCCGCAAGCGGATATCCACGGGGTGCTCATACAGGAGATGGTGATCGGGTCGATCGCCGAATGCATAGTCGGCATGAAGAAGGACGCCCAGTTCGGTCCGACGGTCCTGTTCGGCCTGGGAGGGATCTTCGTGGAGGTCTTCGAAGACGTGGCGATCCGAGTGGCTCCCCTCCGCGACGCGGACGCGGCCGCCATGATAAGGGAGACCAAGGGCTACAAGCTGCTGGCCGGCGCCCGAGGGCGGCCGAAGGCGGACGTGGCCGCGATCGAAGACGTGCTCCTCAAGATGTCGCGACTTTCCCTGGACCTCGAGCCCTACCTCGCCGAGATAGACGTCAACCCGCTGATGGTGGGCGCGGAAGGCCAAGGGGCCAAGGCGGCAGACGCGCTGATGCTCCTGGATCCCTCGCTGGGCGCCCCGCCCGCGACTCCGTGACCCTCTGGCTGCAGAGCGTCGAGATCCGGGGCGACGAGTTCCCCGATCAGGACAGGTACCCCTTCAACGTGGCTCCGTTACAGGGGCGACAGAGACTGGACTTCACTCGCTCGGTAAGCTTCCTGGTCGGGGAGAACGGGTCGGGCAAGTCCACGCTCATCCAGGCGGTGGCGCAGCTCTGCGGTCTGCACATGTGGGGTCAACCCAGGCGGTACCTGCGAAGAGACGAACTCTCGGCGACGGCTCTGAGCCGCCACCTGCGGGTCACGCTGGCCGAAGCAAGCGTCACTGGAGGTCTCTTCAGCGCGGAGGCCTTCCGCGAGTGGGCGGAGTTCCTCGATGACGTGACCCGCCTCGATCCGGGTCAGGCCAAGTACCACGGCGGAACCGATCTCTCAGCCCGGTCGCACGGAGAGGGGATCCTCGCCTACCTGGCTGGCCGATACAGCGTGCCGGGACTGTACTTCCTGGACGAGCCTGAGAGCGCCCTTTCCCCGGCAAGCCAGGTGGAGCTCCTGAGGATCCTGGCGGAGCACCGCGTCGCCAGTCGGGCCCAGTTCGTGATCGCCACGCACTCGCCCATCCTCATGGCCCTGCCCGACAGCCATATCTTCCTGCTCGCCGACACGGGTATCCGGGAGACGGAGTACGAAGCCACGGACCATTTCCGCCTCTATCGCGACTTCCTGACCGACCCAGGCCGCTTCCTGCCGTAGAAAGCCCGGCCGGCCCGGATAGGCGCCGAGGCATGGCCGGCGCCGCTCACGACGACCTGGGCACCGAGCGAAGGCCGCTCGTCACCGGCTCTGCTCTCTCAACCGCCGGCCAGCGGCGGCACCACGATGATCTCGTCCCCGTCGGCCAGGGACGTCTGCTCGTCTCGCAGGTCGACCGAGAGATTCCTCGAGACCATCATCTGCTTGGGAAACGATTGCCTCTCGTCATCCCAAGCCCAGGCGGGCAGCTTCGCCCGCATCGTCGGAGCGATGCCGTCCAGAAGATCTCGGTACGTGGCCGTGGTCGGGAGCTCGACCACCAGCGACTGGGCCCCGACCTGGTCGCGAAGCGTCCCCAGGAAGCTGACGGTCACCTGCAAGGCCAAACCCGCATCTCTAGAAATCTCCCGCTATCTCCAACAGTCCCAGCTCTTCCAGCTTCGCCGGAGTGGGTCGGCCGGTCTCGTCCCAGCCGCGCTCACGATAATAGTCCGGCAACAGAACGGCCAGGTCGGGCACCTTGCCGGCGTGGCTGCCTTCGTCGAGCCCTTCTAGCAGCCGTTTGGGCAGCCTGTCGTCGGCTCCGGTTATACCGCATTTGAGGCTGAAGACGCGTTGCAGGTTGGTGATGCGCTCACCGGTCTTCGCGACGCGCTCGACGGTCCAGGGCTCGCCGGTGATCGCCTCGAGGATACTAGCGTAGTCGGCGAAGATCATGCCATCGGAAAGCATCACGCATATGACCATGGAACCGGTCATCGAGTACTTGTCCTGGGCCAACTTGGCCAGGATGCCTTTGCCCTCATTGGCGAAGCGGTCGACCTCGGGCGGGACGCCGGTATCGGGGCGAGGCGCTCCTTGCTCCATGACGAAGGAGGCCCCGTGCATGTGGCAGGCGCCCCTGGGTCCGGTGGCATAGGTGGTCGCCATGGAAAAAAAGGCGCGGGGATCGTGGTAGGGGACCTCCATGCCCTTCACGTGGACGGCGTAGTCCTCGGTCCCTCGGCCCAGCTCGGCGGCCGCGCGCTTGACGCCCTTGCCTAAGATCGCCCCGAGCCCGCGGGCGTTACCGATCTGTTCGATCATCTCCATGATCGCATCGACATTGCCCCACGTGAGCTCGCAACCCGCCTCCTCCTTGCTGATGACGCCCTTCTCGTAGGCTTCCATAGCGAAGGCGATGGCAGATCCGGTGGAGATGGTGTCTACTCCATAGCGGTTGGCCAGATCGTTGGCATGGCAGACCGCCGCCAGGTCGTCGTTCATGAGCATGGTGCCGAAGGCCGCCAAGGTCTCGTACTCGGGGCCCGGGCCCTCCATCGCGAACGGGCCCTCGTCGATCTTCACCCAGCGGGCGCAGCGGATGAAACACCCCTGGCAGGCCGCGTGCGGCACCAAGATGGTCTCGGCCATAACGCGGCCGTTGAGGACTTCGCAGCCTTCCCGCCACACGCCCTTCCCCCAGTTCTTATTGGGGACGTCGCCGCTGACCCAGCCGTGCTCCAGGAGACAGGCGGTCCCATAGGGCTTGAACAGGGAAACGACCGGGTGCTGCTCCAGACGGGAACGCAACTCCGCCGAGATCTGGCGTAGCCTGGCGTCGTCGGCGACGGGTGTCTTGAGGGTTCCCCGGACCGCTACCGCTTTCAGGTTCTTGGAACCCATGACGGCCCCGGCCCCGCCCCGGCCGGCGGCCCGCTGCTCGTCGTTCATCACCGCAGCCAGCGGCACCTGCTTCTCGCCGGCCGGTCCGATGCAGAGGACCTTGATCTTCGGGTCGCCCAACTCGGCCTTGATCGCTGCCTGAGTCTGGTCGGAGTCCAGTCCCCAGAGCGCCGAGGCATCCCGGATCTCGACCTTGCCGTCCGTTATCCACAGATAGACGGGGGCATCGGCCGCCCCTTCAACGATGAGCCCGTCATAGCCGGCAAGCTTGAAGTCTCGGGCCCACCAGCCGGAAGAGCTGGCGTCGAGCCACATGTTGGTGAGAGGCGACTTGGTGCAGACCTCGTAGCGCGCGGTGGTGGGAAGGCTCGTCGCAGTAGCCGGGCCGGTCATGAAGACCAGCTTGTTGGCCGGGCCGAGCGGATCGGTGTCGCCCGGCACTTCGGCGTTGATGACACGAGCGGCATAGCCCGTGCCACCGAGGAAGTCCCTCGCGGTCTCCGGATCGAGCGGTTCGTCCTTGAGCGTCCGGGCAGTCAGGTCTGCCCGCAGTAGCTTTCCCATGTAACCGAGCATTGCACTCACTTCTTCCTCCCCTTGATCTCTCGCCTACAGGCGGCAGGGTACCACGCCGGTCGGGGCGGACACTGCTCGTCCGCACCCGTGCGGGCTCCGAGCCTCTGGTTGCGTCGGGCACCTGGTAGCCGTTGGCCCTTGGTAGCCTGGGGGCGCGCCGTCTCGAACGAGACGGCGCGCCCCCAGCGCACAGTCGGACTACGGGTTCATCGGCGTCAGTTTCTGCTGCACCGTCACCGGATTGTTGTTCGGGTTGCTGACTATCACGATGTCGAAGGGATACTTGCCCGTGCCCTTGATCCACTGGCCCCCATACAGCGGAGTCACGTAGACGTTGACCACCGGGTGCGGGCCGGCCATGTCGACCGGAGCCGTGAAGTCCAGCTCGCCGCCGATGGTCGCAGGCAGCTTGGTCGCGGCCACGTTGGCGATGATCTCTTCCTTGTCGTCGACGTTCTTGGTGCGCTTCAGCACGTCGGTCGCCCAGTCGCCCAAGAGGTAGTGGAAAAGCGTCTGCTGCCACATGCTCTCGTTGCGCTTCTCCCACTCATCCGCGACCTGCTGACAGGTCAGCCCACTCAAAGGTGAGGTGAATGTGAAGGTCGGGTGCCAGAACATTGGGCCGGAGATGTTGTAGCCGATCTCGCCCAGCGCGTCCATGGCGGATGGGAACAGGACGGCTTTGGCGAGATCCATGACCTTGGGCTTGAAGCCCTGCTGGGTGGCCTGCTTCCAGAAGTTGGTGAAGTCGGGCGGGATCATAAGGCCGGTGAAGATTTCGGCGCCGCCGTTCTTGAAGTTACTGATAATCGAAGTGAAGTCCTCGCTGGGCTCTTGGTATTTGCCACCATCTATAAGTTTGTAGCCGTTCGCCTCGATGAACGGGGGGTACGCGTCGCGATAGGCATTCCCGTCCGTGTTGTTCGGCCAGCACGCGCCCACGACCTTGTTCGTGGGGTACTGCTCCCAGAGGCTGAGGCTCACGTTCTGGATCTGCGTCAGACCCCAGAACGCGTGGTAGGTCCACTTGAAGGGCTTATCGGGCGTAGCGCCCCGACCGAAGTAGTAGGGCTCCATGGGCGTGTCGCAGGTGACGCACGGCGTCCCCAGAGCTTCGGCCTGGTCGGCGACCGGGTTCACGGTGTCCGGCGTAGCCGCCGCCATGATCATGTCGACCTTGGTGTTCTGGATCAGGTCGCCGGCGACCTGCGAGGCCCGCATGGAGTCGGACTGGCTGTCCTGGAGCTCGAACTTGATGGGGTGCTTCATGCCGTCCCCGAGGACCAGACCGTCACCGATGGCCTCACTCCAAAGGTCCGCACAGAACTTGTCCGCCATCCCGAAGGCGGCGATGGCCCCGGTCAGGGGGGTCACGAACCCTATCTTGATCTCGCGTCCGACCTCGGCACCTGCGCTGACCGTGGTCGTCGCCCCGGCGGTAGTAGTTGTTTCAACCGCAGCCGTGGTAGTGGTCTCAGCGGCAGCCGTTGTGGTCGTCTCTTCCTCGTCGCCGCACGCGGCCACGAACCCGCCCAGCCCCGCTCCAACGGCTACGGTGGCCCCCGCCAGTCCAGCGAGTCTCAGAAACTCCCGCCGGCTGACCGTCTTCTTGGTTAGAGTGGTTTCTTCGCGTGTGCTCTGTTCGCCGTTCTCGATGTCTGCCATCGATACCCCCTTCTTCTATCGGTAACAGGCCGGTTGAGGTGGCTCACACCGGCCCACAGCACTGCGCCTCCCACAAGCGGCGCATTCACTGTCCCACTATAGGTCTCGCACTCGAGGGCAGGATGACTTCGTTTCCCCTTTGCATGAGTCGCCTCTACCATTACAATCTTGCATAGATGGAACTGGACCAATTGAGATCGTTCGTCGCCGTTGCGGAGGCCCGCAGCTTCACCAGGGCAGCCTCGCTCGTGCACCTCTCCCAACCTGCCATCAGCCGCCAGATCGCCCGGTTGGAGACTGAGCTGGGAGCGCAGTTGTTCGAGCGCTATGGGCGCCGCGTGGAGTGCACGGCCGACGGCAGGCTTCTGCTGCCCTTGGCCAGGAACATAGTCGCCCGCGCCGATGACGCCGCCCGGCTGATCAAAGAGCATGTGGGCACGGTCTCGAGCAAGGTCAGCCTGGGCTCCACCGGCACCGTTTTCGCCTACCTGCTGGCCCCGGTCCTTGCGTCATTCATGAAGACCTATCCGGGGGTGCATCTCGATCTGCTCGAGAAAGAGGACGTCCTTCTGGAAGAAGCGGTCATGAACGGGGAGCTCGACTGCGCCATCGTGACCGCCTGGGGATCCCCTCGGGCCGCCACCACGCGCATCCTCACCGAGGAGATACTCTTGCTTGTCCCCCAGGGCCACAGGCTGGCGAGCGATTCGCCGGTCACCCTGGCTTCCCTGGCCGATGAGCCCATCCTGCTCCCGGGCCACTCGATGAACATGTCCAATCTGCTGATGGACGTCTGCCGGCGAGCCGGTTTCGAGCCCAGGGTCCCGTATCGAGCCAACTACGTGGAGCTCACCAGGGCGCTCGTGAAGCAGGGTTTGGGGGTCGCTCTCATCCCGAAGATGCTGGCAGTGCCCGAGACCCTGGATGGACTCGTCACCATACCTCTGGTCGAGCGCCCGGTCCGGTCGCTGGACCTGCTCTACCTGCGCGAACACCCTGTTTCGACTGCTGCGCGCGCGCTCATGATCCACATCCGAGCGAGCGTCGCCGGCCAGAGCGAGGCCGACGTCCACTGATGCTGGCACGGGCCGGCGCCCGGTCCGGGCGAGCCGGCGCGGCGAGCGCGGCTAACTCAGGGGATGCGACCCCCCAGCTCCGCGTAGATCTCGGGCAGCACGTTGCGAAGGTTCGTGTACTCCCGCACGTTGTGCTCCGCGAGTCCCTGAATGGCTTCGACCGGCACCCTCACCCCATAAGGGAGCATCATCACCGGCTTCTTGTCGATCAGCGTATAGCCCATCCAGAAACGGGTCCGGAACTCGATGCCCCCGGGAATCTCCCGGATGAAATGGCACATGATGGCCGGAGCGCGGATGGCCCACGGTTCGGCACCGACAGGCATGTCCAATCCGTAGCCCCCGTAGACTGCAGCCACGGCGGGCGGGTGGAACCGGTCCATGTCGAAGCCCAACTCCGACGGGTGGCAGAAGAAGATGTAGATATCCTCCGCACCGGTGCCCACATCTTCGACCACATGGTCGGTCCGTCCGTAGATCTTCTCCTTGATGGGCACGTTGGGGTCGAGCACCTTCTTGCGGTCCTTCTCGCTGATGCAGATGCCGAAGTGCCCCGGCGGATACCAGATGCCGTAATGCATGCCGGCCAGCGAGTGCCAGGCGAACCACCAGTCGAGCATATCCACGGTCACGCCGGGCATCTTGTTGTTGACGCAGATGTAGCCGGCTCCGTTGGGTAGGTTGCACCAGCCCGTCTCGATCTCCATGTAGCCGGAGTCGAGCAGGCGATTGATGTCTTCGGGGTAAAGAGCCTTCGCGGGGTCCATCGGCCTGTCGGGTCGCACGAGCTCGAGCAGGACCGGGTCGGGGTCGTCGACCGGCCGGTAGTAGTACTTGGAGTAGGGCTTCGCCTTCTCCTCCGGAGTAAGCTCTCGTATCTTTGCCTCGGCCATAAGGGATTACCTCCAATCCGTCATCGCTGATCGTTCGGGTGCACGCCCGGCCGGCTCAGGGCAGATAGTGCCGCGTGTCGCGCTTGAACTCGTCCGCCGGCCGCTCGAGCAGGAACGTGCTCACGAAGTCGACCCCGGGCTTGAAGAACGGGAACGTGTCGATCGTCTCTGGGTAGAAGGGATCGGTCGCCCACTCCGGCGGCGTGTACCGCGGCGGGTTGTCGATAACCGCGTTCCGCCAGGCCGAGACGCTGTCGTACCAGAGCTCCGTGACCCGGTCCCATTGCACCAACTGCAGCGCCTCCGGCGGCGTCGCCTCCGGATGCCACATGCCCGGCAGCGGCACCGGCGGCTTGACCGCCCGGTAGGTGAAGAAACGGCGCAGGCCGGGCTGCCTCATGATCTCAGGGGCGTGCACGTTCAAGTACCAGTCCTCGCCCTCGTTCAGCCGGACCCCGAGGGGGTAGCGGAATACCATGAACCAGCGGATGCAGGCCCGGTCGGTGGCGAAGCCGTCCCAGCCCAGGAAGTCGTGGTCGGGCTGGCCCTCGGTGGCGACGGCGACGATGGGGTTCCACACCGGCGCCGGAGTGAAGCAGTACGCTCCAGCCGGACCCGCCTTGGGTACCTCGCGCCACCAGCTCTCCGTGAGCCGCCAATTGTAGAAGCCGTATCGGCGGGCGTCCTCAGGCGCATTCACCACGACGAAGCTCTCGTGGCGCTCCAGCCAGGGACCGAACCGCCGGGATATCTCCGACGAGTGGTCTCTGTAGTACCATCTTTCCATCTCGGCGATGTCGTCGATGGGTAGGTCCATCAGCACGATCGATCTGATCATCCTGCTACTCCTTCATCCTCTATGGCTGTGAGGGCGTCCCGCTGCGCCGGGCTCAGGCGCCGCTAACAGAACAAGCTCGGGCCCAGCTCTTTGTATATACGGGGCAGGAAATCGCCGAAGCGAGTGAACTCCTTGACGTTGTGCCGCGCCAGGCCCTGGACCGCCGTATCGGGTACGCTTACCCCGGGCGGGAGACACACCTCGGGTTTGCCCTCCTCGGTGAACCGGTAGCCCAGCCAGAACCGCGTCCGGTGCCGCAGGCCGCCGGGTACGTTGTAGAACATGTGACACATGATGGCCGGCGCAGTTATCGAATCGTCGCACTTGCAGACGGTGACCGCCCAACCGCCCCCGCCGGCAAACGTCGCGGCCACTTTGTCAAAGCGCTCCATGTCGAAGCCCATGTCCTGCGGGGAGCGGAAGCTGATGTCCACATTCTCCATGCCGCAGTCGCAGTTCTCCGTCACGTAGTGGACGACGCCCCAGTTCTTCTCGCGCATGGGCACGGCGGGGTCGAGGATGCGAGCCCGGTCGATGGGGCTGAGCATGATGCCGGCGTGCTGCGGGGGATACCAGATGCGGTAACGCAGGTCCTCGAGGGGATGCCACGCGAACCACCAGTCGATCATCTCCGCCGTGACGTCCGGGTAGAGGATGGTGTTGGCTATGTAGCCCGCCCCGTTCGGTAGGTTGCACCAACCCACCTCGACGCCCTTTTCCAGCGCCTCCACGTCCAAGAGCCGGTTGATCTCTTCAGGCCCGTACGCCAGAGCCGGGTCGATAGGCGTCTCCATCGCGGCGTAGTGAGCTGGGTCAGGCTGCTTGAGAGGCTCGTAGTAGTACTTGGCGAAGGGTCGGGCCTCCTCCTCAGGGGTGAGCGGGGGAAGCGTGGCTTTGAGAACGCTGTCGGCCCGGTTCTGGTCGTAGGTCTTCTGCGCCTTCCATTCGGGCAGGTTCTTGTCTTGAGTCATGACGATCCTTTCAGAGGGTCGAGAGGAGCGTTTTGTCAGTCCTTGGGCAGCGCGTCGTCGATGATGCGCACCGGCCGGACGTAGAGGAAGAACGACTCCGACCAGTCGGCGAAGTCGAGCGGGCTCTCCAGCATCGCTTCCAGGTACTGCCGGAAGGCGCCCACCTGCTCCATGCTGTCCAGGGTGATCGATACCACCATGTCGTAGACGGGTGGGTCGACCATGCGGAAGTGCGCCCGGGCCGCGGCGTCGTTGTCGTTCACCCGAGAGCGCTTGCTGAGAACGACCTTGCGGAACATCTCCTGCGCATAGGGCGACTTGGCCATGGCTTCGTCGTGGGCCTGGCGCCAGAGTCGGTAGTAGTCGTTGGGGAAGACCTCGGCCTTGCGCATGATGTAATGCAAGACCTTGACGGCCCCGCAACCGGGCTCTCCCAATCCGGGGTTGAACTTGGGCCGCGGGTGCGGCACAGGCAGCTCCACTTCTTCCGCCATGACGATGATGTTCGTCGGCTCGTCTGCGAAGAACTTGCCGTCCTGGTTGGCTCGGGATTGCTCCACCCCTTGGGGCTCCAAAGTGTCGAGCATGTCCCGGAAGTTGCTGAAGTAGAGCTCCACCACCCCTTCGCGGTCGACGGCTTTGTTCTTATGGCTGGTGTCTGAGAGGACTCCGAAGGCACCGTCGATGACGTGGTTCTGGATGTAACGGTCGATCTTGAATCGTTCGATGCGGGCGACCGTCCCATGATAATGCTCGATGTAGCGGAAGTATTCCGCTCGAGTGAGTCCGGGACGGCGACGAGAGACTGCCATGAGTTTGATGGGCACTGAACACCTCCTAAGCGGGTGACTGCGGGTCGATGGCTATAGGACTCATTCCCACTGTTTAAAATACTAAAGTGCAAGCTGCCTCTTGTCAATCGAAAGCTAGTCGAGAGCCGCGGGCGGCACGGGCGGGGCAGTCTCGGCCAGCCGCTCCACGAGGCCGGAGTATCGTTCAAGGTCCCGGCCCAGGTCCAGGCGTCCGGCGTAGAGCGCCTCGACAGCCAGGAAGATGCAGAGAGTCGTCCACAGAACGTCGCGGGTGGAGTACCGGCCGTCCCAGGAAGCCCGCATGACGATGTTCTCCACGCCACCCAGCAATCCGAACGCCACAAGCTCGTCTGCGGCCGGCAGAGTGGTCCTGCCCCCTTCGCGCAGCCGGGTCAGATCCGCCTGCGTGCTTTCGGTCATCGCCTTGTAGGACCTCTCCACCGCCCTGCGCATGTCGCCGTCTTCTTGGAGAGCCTCGGAGCGGACCAGCGACATCAGGTCGGGACTCAGGGCCTGTACGCCGAAATAGCCGTGCACACGGGCGAGGTCCCGGGCGGCAGGATCGGGTTCGGCGACCAACTGGGTCTCCAGGAAACCCCGCATCCACCCCACAAAGACCTCGAAGGACTCCACGAAGAGCTCCTGCTTGGAAGTGAAGTGGCTGTAGAAGACCGGCGGCGTCACCCCGACCTCTTTGATGATGTCGGCGACGCGGGTGCGCTTGTAGCCTTTGCGGGCGAAGAGCCGGGCCGCAGCCACAAGGATGGACTGCCGGGTCTGTTCGGCCTGCTCGGCCACCAGATCGACCTCGAGAGAGCGGGCCGATTCGAGCTGGGGCGACAGCCGCTCTTTGATGGTCTGCAGGGGCTGGCCCTCCGCCTTCAGACGGGCGATCTCCTTGAGGATCTGTACGTGCGACTCTGCGTAGACGGCCCGGCTGGCCGCCGCCTTCTGGGCGGTGGGCAGCAGGCCCTCGCGCACGTAGAAGTAGATGGTGCTGCGGGGAACGCCGGTCGCTTCCTCGAGCTCGCTGATGGTCAAGGATCGCATTCTCGTCTCACCGCTCGAGTCTACTATTTGTTATGTACGTGTCAAATCCTATAGTATCCCACCCGCCTGCAGCGAGTGAGGGCCCGCTGCATGAAGCGGGATGCCGGCCACGCCGCCCCCAGAACACCCGAGGCTGCATAATGGAGAGAGACGCCGACCGCCGCGATGACTTCGGGCGGGATGCCTCCGGGCGAGACGGCCTGCGATATTGGAACAAGGAGCGACGATGGAGTGCAAGAAGGAAGCGAACGTGGCCCGCTGCAACTGCAGTTGGCCAGGCTGTTCCCGCAAGGGAGTCTGCTGCGACTGCCTCGCCTACCACCTCAAGAGCCGGGAGCTTCCCGCCTGTGCCTTCCCGTCCGACGCGGAGCGCACCTACGACCGCTCGTTCGCCCACTTCGCAAAACTGGTGGAAAAAGGAAAGGTCTGAGAAGGTCTGGGCGGGTCAGTCCGCGCCCAGATCGCCCGCCGACGCCGGCGTCGGGGCGACATCGGTCACCGTAAGGCGTTCGGTTTCGGCCTCGGGATGAGAGGGCGGTGCAGGCGCTCCCCGCGACCTGCGCAGACCACGGCCGGCGAACAGACCCCTCAGGGTCAGGACGAGGAGCGCCCCCAGGATCGCGGCGATCCCGAGGGCCTCAGTGGTGGAGACGCGTTCTCCCAGTTGGATCGCTGCCGCGGCTATGCCGATCACCGGCGTAGCGAGGGTGCCGATGCCGGCGACGCCGGTGGGCAGCACCTGAAGGACGTAGAGCCAGAGCACCCAGGCGACGGCCGTGGCCGGGATCACGTTGTAGATCAGAGCGGCAATGAAGCTTCCCGTCCACTCGATCGGTTGGGACGGCACGAGGACTGCGATGATGATGATCGGCACCGTACCGTAGAGCATCTGCCACGCAGTGAGGTTGATCACGTCGACCTCGCCCCGCTGCCGGATCTTCCTCACGACGATGGCGCTCGCGGCCCAGGCCACGCCCGCTCCCAGAGCGAGCAGCTTGCTCTGCAAGGTACCCCCGAGGTTCGCCGGATCGAGCACCAGCACCAGCCCCACCAGCGAGAGAGCCGCGGCCACCCACTGCACGCCGATTATGCGCTCGCCCAGGAAGACCCAGCAGAAGATCAGCGTCCAGAACGGCATGGTATAGACGAGAGCCGAAACGCGCCCTGCCGCCCCGGTCTCCAGCGCCCACATCAGCAGGCCGATCATACCCGTGGTCTGAAGCAATCCCAGGATCACGGTGAGGACCGGTTGCCGCGGTCTAAGAGGCCGGCGAAAGAGCACAAGCACCACGAAGAGCGCCAAGGCTCCCAGTCCTGTACGAAGTGCGGTGAAGGGCCAGGGGTCCGAATACTCCAGTCCGATCTTCATGACCACCCAGTTATATCCGAGAAAGATCGACTGACCCAGAAGTGCGGCTACGGCCAGTTTGGTAGCCCTCGACCGGCGGTGGTCATCCTCGGGGACGTCGGACGGACCGGTCTTTCCCGCGGTCCGATGTGTTCCTGTCATAGTCAGCCGTCCTACCGCCCTGCACTGCTCCAGTAGCTGGCCCCCGCAGCCGCTATCACTATAGCGACAATGCCTACGATCTCCCTCCCGGCCAGGGTCTGCGACAGGATCAGGAATCCCATCAGGGCAGCGATGGCGGGCTCGATGCTCAGCAGCACCCCATAAGTCGAGGCGCGGACACGCTTGATCGCAGCTAGCTCGAGGAAGTACGGGAGCGCCGAGGAGAGGACCGCCACCGCCAGACCCAGCAGCAGGGCTTGGCCGTAGCCGACGATCTTGACTCCGGTAGCAAGCCAGACGGGGGTCAGTATGATCGAAGCACCCATCAGCATCATCACCGTCACCGGCAAAGGCTCCATGCGGGTCACCGCCCGCTTGGCCAGCAGGATGAAAGCGGCCCAGCAGACGGCGGCCAGCAGTGCGAACAGGAGGCCTGGGACGCTGACCGAACCGCCGGGGCCGGCCAGCAGCGCTACTCCCGCTCCGGCGAAGATCACCCAGACGACGTCCAGCAGGCGGCGGGAGCCGGCGACTGCCACAGCCAGGGGCCCAAGGAACTCCACGGCCACCACGATCCCCACCGGCGCGCGGCTTATCGCCTGGTAGAAGCTGAAGTTCATCGCGACCAGGCTGAGCGTGAGCATGACGAGCAGGAGCCTCTCGCCCTTGGCCGGGATGCGCACCGAACGGGGTCGCACAACTGCCAGAAGGACCGCCGCCAGCGCTGTGCGCAGCCACACCGCCTGGATGACCCCCACGGATTCGATGACCATGACCGCCACCGCCGACCCCGCCTGCATGAGAAATCCGACGACCACGACCAGGAGCGCGGCCGTCGCGGAGTCGCGCCGCGCCGTGCGCGCAGCGATCGGGAGCGAGGTCGGAGTGCTGTCGGGATCAAGCGGCATCATATGAAGGTACAGCGCGGCGCGGTCGCAGGCAAACCGCGCGGGAGCCGCGCGGAAGACGCACGGGAGTACAATACGGCGGGCAGCTTGAAGGAGGCGGGGCGGCCACAGCGTCGCACAGCGGTCCGACAGGACCCGGCCGCCGGCCGGCCCAGTCAGCTTATCCCAGAGGGCACACCGCCCATCGGCTTGGAGGAAGACGAGTGGCGCTCGGTCGCCCATGAGAAGTCGCATCCAGGAGATGTGGCGGAGCCCCGCCGGCCGGGGCTTCATCATGCTCGCGGTGATGTCGGCTGCCCTCGGCTTCTCCATGAACGGGCACAACAACATCGTCACGAACTACTTCGAAGAGATCCTGCACTTCTCAGGTCCCCAGTTCGGCTACATCACGGCCATCCGCGAAGTGGGTGGCTTGGTGCTGATCTTCTTGACCGCGACGCTCTATCGCGTCTCGTTGCAGCATGTGACCGCGGGAGCCCTCGTCGCTCTTGGTGTCGGCTACGCGCTGTTCTCTCTTTCGACCGGTTTCTGGACGGTCATACCCTGGGTGCTCATCACCAGCTTCGGCTTTCATACCGTTCTCCAGACCCAGAACGCCCTCGGCATGAGCCTTACGACCGAGGAGAGGAGCGGCGCCATCTTGGGCCGCATGTCGGCCTTCAGCCAGGGCGGCACGTTCGCCGCTTTCGCGTTGATCTTCATCTTGTTTCAGTTCGACCTACTTTCATACCAGCCGACTTTCGTCATCCTGGGAGTGGCGGCTCTGATCGGAGCGGTCGCCGTCTTCCGCTTCCCCCATCTCCACGAGGGAGAATTGCGGGCGGTGGCCCCCAAACGAGAGCCCGTAGTGTTCCGACGGGACTATCGTTACTACTACCTGCTCAACCTTCTCGACGGAGCTCGGCAGCAGGTGTTCTTCTCTTTCGGCCTGTGGGTGCTGGTCAATCAGTTCGGGCTGGGGGTCTCCGGTATCTCCATCCTGCTCATGGTCGTGACCTTCGCCAGCATGTCCACGTCGTCCTGGATAGGCCGCCGGATCGACCGGCACGGGGAGAAGCGCATCCTGAGCATCGTCAACCTGGCCTATGTGGTCGCTCTGGCCGGCTACGCTGTTGCTGGAAACGTGTGGGTGGCTTGCCTCTTCTACGTCATCTATGCCCTCATCACCCCCGTCTCGCCCATCGCCGCGGCTACCTATATGCGCAAGATCGCGGTCCAGGAGGACATCGCCCCCACCCTGGCCATGGGCGTGACCGTCCTCCATGCCACCGCCGTCGTGGTGCCGGTGGCGGCGGGCTTCATCCTCAACTACGTGGGATATCAGATCCCGTTCCTGATCGCCTGCGTGTTCGCTATCATCACGGTCTTCGTCACGTTCCGCCTCGACCCGGCAAAGCAGCGCTGCGCGGCTCGGGTGGCCCTGGACGAGACTCGCGCCGCGGCGGCCGCGGCCGCGAACTCGGACTGAAGTGATCTCAGCTACGATACTGCCGTGGAGATAGAAGGTAGGAGCAACAAGAAGGGGGCGGCGCTATGAGACTAGAGGGCAAGGTCGCACTGATCACGGGAGGCGGGGCAGGTATCGGCGCCGCCATCGCGGAGCGGTTCGTGGCCGAGGGCGCCAAGGTGTGCGTCACCGGCCGGCGGCAGCACGTCCTGGACGAGATGGCATGCAGCCTTCCTGAGGGTGCGGTCGTCACCTGTCGGGGAGATGTGGCCGAGTTCGAAGATGCCCGGCGCATGGTGGACGCCGCTCTGTCGTTCAGCGGCAGGCTGGATGTCTTGGTCAACAACGCGGCCATCGACCCCGCGGGAACCGTCGTCGACATCGACCCTGAGCTCTGGCGCCGAGTGATGGAGACCAATATCACCGGCCCATTCCTGATGATGAAAGCCGCCATCCCCCATATGATCGAAGGTGGAGGCGGCTCGATCATCAACATCGCCTCTCTCGCCGGCGTGCGCTGCCTGCCCGGCATGCCCGCCTACTGCACGTCCAAGGCGGGCCTGATAATGCTGACGCAGCAGGCTGCCCTCGACTACGGCCCCTACAAGATCCGCTGCAACGTGGTCTGCCCCGGGGCCACCAGGACGGAGATGATCGAGCACTCGCTCGGCCCGGCTGCCCAGGCCTTCGGCACCGACCTGGACGGCATATTCGCGCGACTGTCTTCCAAGGTGCCCCTACGCCGGGTGGCGGCACCTGCCGAGATGGGCGGGGTGTGCACGTTCCTAGCTGAGGACGATTCGGCGTTCATGACCGGCGCCGTGCTGCTGCTCGACGGCGGCGCCGCCATCGTGGACGTGGCGGGTACGGCGCTCAGCGACTCCGGGATGACCTGGGGGGTCGGGGGAGACTGAACCGGTGCGGTGCCGAGCTTGGGCCGCGGTCTCCGGGTCGGGGCCACTTTCGAAGCCCTGCCCTGTCTTCCAGAAGCAAGTGGCCGGCACCTTGCAGGTGCCGGCCACTTGCCGTGTAGCTTCGTCCGTCCGCGCGCGCGTTCAGACCGAAGGCGGGGAACTCACTTCACAGTGCTCTTGACGGTAGCGGTTGACTGATAGATGTCGTCGGTCAGCGTCGCCGTGTTGGTGAGCACCGTGTTCTTGGGCGTTCCGGCGTTCACCTTGACCGTGAACTCGATCGTCTTAGGTCTGTTGGGATCGACAGTCCCCGACCACTTGATGCTCTTGGTCGTCAGGTCGTAGTACTTGCCACTCACGAAGGTGGTGTTCTTGGGAAGCACGTCACGGAGGCTGAAGGGCTGACGGGCTGGACCGAGGTTCCGCACCGTAAGCTGGTAGGTCAGTGTCTGCCCGGCGGCGATCTTGGTCTTGCTTACCTTCATGCTCAGACTGAGCAGCTTCTTAGCGTTCCAGACCGCGAGCTTGCCCCAGCTTCCGTCCGCCGCCTTTTCAGTAACCGCGATGTTCACGCCGTACTGCACCCCATCATCGCCCGGATTGCCCGAGCCGAGCACGGTGCCTCCGACGTCGATACCGAAGAAGTCCGTGACAGGGGTCTTGTCCAGCCAAGTGATCCGGGTGCTGTAGCTGTCCTTGGCTGGCACCACGGCGCTCGCCTCAACGTTCCACCAGTAGAGATAGCCGTCATCGTTCCAGTAGAAGCCGGGGTAGTAGCCCAGGGCATCGTGGAACTGCGACACGGCCAGCTCTGGCGCGAAGAGCTTCGTCTCCTGGACATTGCCGGTGGCAGTGCTATCCACCCGGCGTAGCGTGAAGGGCGTGGTCTCCTGGAGGGTGAACGCGGCGTTCGCTGGTTGACAGCGCGAGCCGATCCGACGGTAGGCGCCGGTGGCGTACTTGGCTCTCGTCCCAGGTCAGCGGCCAGTAATGGCTGTCCACGATCAACAGGGCGTGTTTGGGGCCCCAGCTCGGTCCATCGTACCAGGAGTCGCTGAGCGTGTAGTCGAAATCGTAGGCCCCGTTGCGGAGCCACAGCAGCATGCCGGGAACCGTGTAGGGTGAGCGATCGACTTCCCACTCGTTCGTCGCTTCGTTGCTGTACACCGTTGAATAGGGGTACTTGAGGCCGCGGTCGAAACCGCTGTCGTTCCGCCACTCGGCCAGGTAGTACATCGGATAGATGCGTGTCAGAGGCACCAGCACGAAGTGGTTGGTCGTCCAGCCGTCGGTCCCGGCTTCCACGTCGTCGTAGAACAGTGTGGCCGCACCATCGACCAGCCGCAAGTCGTCTGCCCACCAACCTGCCCACTGCACACCGACGTCGCTCGTGTAGTGCAGACGCACCCTGACGGTCTTGCCGGCAGAGGCTGACAAATCGAAGCGTAGAACGCCCTGGCCCTCACCGTTCAGACCCAGGTTGCCCATACCGTCGTCCACAAAGAATCCGTCCATGTCCGGAAGCTTGGCCCAGGTCGCGCCACCGTCCTCAGAAACCTCGAAGTACCCGTAGTCGTAGTCTTCCTCGAAACTCCAGTAGCTGGCGAACGAGAAGATCGGGGCTGTGGCTGCTGTTAAGTCAAAATCGTGGGCCAGGTAGAAGTCCGCCAGGTCTGCCCGGTCGGACCACCAGGCCTGGCCTGTACCCAACGGGTTAGGCGTATCGATCACCTGATCCGGCAGGTCGATCTTGATCCCCTGCTGAGTGTTCTTCGGGCGCAGTGAGAGCTGGCCGACTTTGACCACCGTCGATTTCGCAGTGTAGTCGAGCTCAACCGGTTTGGCCCAGCCGATCAGATAACGGAAGTAGAGTGGGAACGGGGCGGGCTGCATCCCGCCCAAGATGCCGTTCCAGGAGCCTGCCTCCATGATCGTCCAGTTGGATGGAGAAGCCTGATAGTCGGTCGTGTAGATGTCTGGCAGGCCGAAAGCGGCATGGCCGAACTCCTCGGCGATGACGCCCACATCGATACTCTCAGGGTCCATGCTGTATTCACGGACATAGATATCGCGGGTGGCGCCGTGCGTCCCAGCGGCACAGGCGAGCTTGCCGTTCGGATAGTCGATGGCAGAGGCGTGCGACCAGATGGCGAAGTCACCCTGAACCCCGCCGCCCCCTTCTTGCCCGGCGCCGGCATGGATGACGGTGAAGTTATCCACGACGCCGTCGCCGTCACCATCGTAGTCCTGCCAAGGGAAGTTCGTATCGTCGGCATTGATGGCGTCTACGACCTCCCTGACGAGGTCCGCAGCTCGGATGTTGTGGTTGCTGCCGCTCTGGTTGTCGGCGCCGTACCAGGCTTCCGCGTGCGCGGCCTTCAGCCACTTGGGATATACCATCCCCTTGGGCACGAATCTACCCTCGGATTGCTCCAGGTAGTAGTTGGCCATGGTGTTGCCCCGCAGGTCTACGGTGCCCAGGCTCGGGTGTTGGACGACCACGCCGGCCGTGGGTCCCACTCCGAAGAACAGCTCGTTGTAAAGCTCCGGCGTTGCATCCTGGTACCAGATGGTGTTGTTGTCACGCGGGCCGGGTGCCGGAATCTGGTTGTGGAGTGGACCTACGCCGGTGACTGGTGTCCCGTACCAGTCAAATGTCTCAGGATTATTGGGGAACTCCACCGGCACGACCAGGCTCATGATCTGAGGCCCTGTCCAAGGGTCAGGACTGTGCGAGCGCTCGCCTTCCAGAAGCTTCTGCAGTTTCTTGGGGTTCGGGGTCGTCGGGTTGCGCTGAGCCCATTCCTGCCGGAACACATCGATGGCCGTAGCCCTCATTTCTGAGTCATTCAGAGGGATGCCCTCGTCTCTAAGGAGCAGCTCGATCTGCTCTTCGCTCGGCGCTCGGTAGTGGACGGTCCACTTCGAGTCGCTGAACATCCCAAGGGACCTGACGGCCTGGGCCACATCTGCTGATTTCGCCCCGCCGCCGTCGGCCTTGGTTACCGCGATCGCCGCCCCCGCGATCATCAGTGCCAGCAGCGCGGCCAGCACGCAGATGATCAGCAGCAAGCGCAACGTCTTACTACGCATCCCCTTTTCTCCTCTCCTATGTCGGCACACCCCTCAAGCCACGGAAGTCGGTCGAGCAGTGGAAGAATCGCTTGGATCGGCTCCCCACCGGCCTGCATACTAAGGTTGCATAGTCGGTGCGGCCCCCACACTAGGACGAAGCGCATCGCTTGTCAATAGAAGCAGGCAACCAGGGTCCAGCGCTTCTTGGGCCAGTTGGCGAGGCTTTCGCCACAACCGTGCTTGCGACGAGACCCGCATACTTGACGCAACAACTGGTCCGGTGTATATATGCAAAGATGCAAATACAGGATAACAGCACTACCCCCAAAGCCTCCAGCAGTGCCACTCCCTTCCGCGGCGCTACTCCTTCTCCCGACGCCACCCCCTCGTCTGACGCCCGCGCCTTCTTCGCGATGCATGCCGAACTGTGCAAGGCGCTGGCCAGCGAGCACCGTTTGGCCATCATGTACTCGCTCAGAGATGGTGAGAGGTGCGTAGGCGACATCGCCGCGGATCTGGACATATCCGTGCACAATGTTTCCCAGCACTTACGCATTTTGAAGCAACGGCAACTCGTCCGCTCGCGCAAAGAAGGCCAGACAGTCTACTATTGCATCACGAACCCTAAGTTCATCCAGGCGTGCACGCTCATCCGCCAGGCGTTGCTCGAGCAACACCTCGAAGAGGGTCAATCACTTCGGGCGGCGGAGCTCCTGGACTCGGCGGACCCGGGGGGGCTCGGAGTCCCAAGTCAGCAACCAGGTATCCCGAAGTAAAGCATCTCGAAAAAGGAGAAGAGCAGTAATGAGCGCAGAATCCGCCGATCTCAGTACGCTCCAAGGCCAGAAAGTCGTGGACGCCCGAGGCACCTCCTGCCCCGGTCCTATCCTGGCGGCGAAGAAAGGCATGGCCGACGTCAAGGTGGGCGAGATCATGGAGGTCCTCGCCACCGACTCGGGGACGCAGAAGGACCTACCCGCCTGGGCCAAGAAGATGGGGCATGAGTATCTCGGTTTCGTTGACGAGCCCGGCTACATGAAGCTCTTCGTCAAACGGCTCAAGTAGGCTTCGAGGAGCCCGAGGTGTCCGAAGGCGAAGGCTTCGCGCCCAAAATACTGGTCTTCTCGACCAACAACATCTCCGACCCAGGCATCGACCTGGCCGGAAGCTCACACATGCATTACTCGCCGAACGTGGTGGTCATCAGCGTCCCCTGTACCAGCGGCATCAAGCCAGGCTGGATCCTCCATGCCATAGAGAAAGGGTTCGACGGGGTCTTTATCGCCGCGGACGGTGAGGAATGCGCCTATCTGCCCGACTGCGCCGAGCGCACCGCGAAGATCATGGCGGACGCTCAGGCGCGGCTGCAGGAGCGGGGCTACGAGCCGAGGCGGGTGAAGATGGCGGCCATCTGCTCGGTCTGTGCCGACCCCTTCGTCAACTACATGAAGGAGTTCTCAGCGGCTCTCGTCGGGCTCGGCCCCTCGGCGCAGCCGTCCGGAGCGGAGGCGGCATGAAATACGACGCTCTGGTGGTCGGCAGCGGAATCGGTGGCATGGAGTCGGCCCTCAAGCTTGGCGACATGGGATACAAGGTGCTGGTCGTCGAGAGGCAAGGGAGCGTGGGCGGCAGGATGATCCTGCTCAGCAAGGTCTTTCCTACCCTAGACTGCGCCAGTTGCATCTCCACCCCCAAGATGGGGGCCACGATCCACCATCCTAATGTGACGGTCCTCACCTACGCGGAAGTCGACGGCATAACGCGGGATAACGGTGGCTTCCGGGCGAAGATCCGGCAGAAGCCCCGGTTCGTCGACATCGTGGCCTGCACCGGGTGCCGTATGTGCGAGATGGTCTGCAACGTGGCGGTGCCGGACGAGTTCAACTCCGACCTGGTCTCCCGGCGGGCGGCCTACATCGCCTTCCCCCAGGCGGTGCCGAAGAAGGCGGTCATCGACCGCGCGGGGACTTCGCCCTGCGTGGCGGCCTGCCCGGCGGGCATCAAGCCGCACGGCTACATAGCGCTCATCCGCAGCGGTCAATATGAAAAGGCTTTCGAGCTCGTGTGCGAGGCGACGCCGCTGGTCGGCAGCCTCGGCCGCGCCTGCTACGCCCCATGCGAAGAGGAGTGCACCCGCAGCAACCTGGAAGGGGCACTCTCCATACGCAGGCTCAAGCGCTTCATCGCCGATGCCCACTACGCGAAGGAACGCTCCGCGGTGGGACTTCCACCGCCGAACGGCAAGAAAGTAGCGGTGGTCGGCTCCGGGCCGGCCGGTCTCACGGCAGCCTGGCATCTGGCGCGCAAGGGCTACGAGGCGACAATACTGGAGGCGGCCTCACAGGCCGGGGGCATGATGCGCCTCGCCCTTCCTCCCTATCGCCTCCCCAACGAAGTCGTGGACGAAGACGTCGCCAACGTCACTGACGTTGGCGTGAAGATCCTCACCGACACCCGCGTGGAGGACCTCGAGGCGCTGAAGGCTGAGGGCTACGACGCCGTGCTGCTGGCCATAGGCACGCACCAGGCCACCAGGCTGCGGGTCCCTGGCGAGGATCTGCCCGGCGTCATGCGGGCCGCCGATTTCCTCAAGGCCGCCAAGCTGGGCGAAGAGCTCGATGTCAAGGACAAGCGGGTCGTGGTGATCGGCGGCGGCAACGTCGCCATCGACGTTGCCCGCACCGCCCTGCGGCACAGTGCCCAGTCTGTTCAGATGCTCAGTCTCGAGTCGCTACAGGAGATGCCCGCTCACCCGCAGGAAGTCGAAGAGGCGAGAGCAGAGGGCGTCACCTTCAAGAACTCGTGCGGGGTGCGTTCGTTCGGAGGCGAGGAGACGGTGCGCAGCGTCGATCTCATGCGCTGCGTGTCGGTCTACGACGACAAAGGACGCTTCAGTCCGAAGTACGCTGACGGCACTGCCGGCAGCTTGGCCTGTGACGTGGTCATAGTGGCCGCCGGCATGCGGCCGGATTCCGGTGCGTTCGGACTTGCGGTCAACAGCAGCGGCACCATCCAGGTGGATGAAGGCACCCTGCAATCGAGCGTGCCCCACGTGTTTGCTGCGGGGGACGTCGTCCTCGGGCCGTCGATGATCACGTCGGCCGCGGGGCAGGGCCGCCGGGCCGCTCACATGATGGACCGGTGGCTCCAGGGCCAGGAGTTCGACGTGGCGGAGTTCGAGGCCGTGCTTCCGACCGTGGAGAAGGAACGGGTCCTGGCGCGGCAGTCGGCTTACACCCGCATCGAGCCGCTTGTCCCGCGCGAGATGGGCAAGCTGGCGCCGGGTGAGTTCTACCCCGACGAGCAGACCATGACCGAAGAAGAGGCTCTCACAAGCGCGAGCCGCTGTCTGGACTGCGGGGTGTGCTCCGAATGCCAGCAGTGTGTCAAGATCTGCCCGCCTCAGTGCATACATCTGGACATGCTGGGTAGCGAGATGGAGGCCGAGGTGGGCACGGTCATCGTAGCCACCGGCTACACGCTCTTCCCGGCCGACCTCAAGCCACAATACGGCTACGGTAAATACAAGAACGTCATCACCGGGATGCAGATGGACCGGCTGCTCGCCCCCACCCGTCCCTACAACGCCGTTCTGCGTCCGGGGGACGGCAAGGTGCCCGACAGTATCGCGTATATCCTCTGCACGGGGTCGCGCGACGAGACGGTGGATAATCCGCTCTGCTCGCGCATCTGCTGCATGTACTCGATCAAGCAGAACCAGTTGATCATGGGAGCCCTGCCGCTGGCGGACGTCACCGTGTACTACATGGACATCCGCGCGGTCGGCAAGGGTTACAACGAGTTCTACGAGCAGGCCAAAGCAATGGGGGCCAATTTCGTCAAGGGCCGCGTGGCCAGCATCGCCGAGAAGGACGACGGCAACCTCATCCTGCGCTACGAAGACATCGAGAACGGCACGCTGAGTGAGGCCGAGCACGATCTCGTCGTGCTGGCGGTAGGCGTCCGGCCCAACGACGACGTGCGCACGCTATTCCCCGACGGCGACCTGCAGCTAGACGACTACGCCTATGTGGAAGAGCCGGAAGAAGACCTGAACCCCGCGGCGACCAACATCCCCGGCGTCTTTGTGGCCGGCTCTGCTTCGGGAGTCAAGGACATCCCCGATTCCATCCTTCACGCGGGGGCCGCGGTCGCCCAAGCGGCAGCTCACCTCGAGAAGGTGAAGGTGACGCCATGAACGACGTCCCGAAGGGCGACCCAGTCATGGACGACATCACACCGGCCGACGGGACCGCCGCGGCCGACCTGGCAAACGGCGTCGCCGTGCCGGCCGATGCCGGACCCACCGCGACTCCTGTGGCAGCTGCCGACGCGACCGCCGCCGCGGTCGACGGTGCCGCGTCAGCCGACATGGCTGCGCCTGCGGAGACTCCTGGCAAGAGACGCATCGGTGTCTATGTCTGTCACTGCGGCGGCAACATCTCCGACTATGTCGAGGTGGACAAGGTCGTGGCCTCGGTCCAATCCGATCCCGATGTCGTCGTGGCCAAGACAGCCATGTTCACCTGCTCCGACGCCAGCCAGCAAGAGATCATCCAGGACATCCAAGAACAGCACCTGGACGGGATCGTCGTGGCCTCGTGCTCGCCCAAGCTGCACACCTTCACGTTCCGCGAGGTGGCCAAGCGAGCCGGCCTGAGCCCTTATCAGTACACCCAGGTGAACATCCGGGAGCAGTGCTCGTGGACCCACACCGATGACTGCGACGGTGCCACCCGTAAGGCCTCCCAGCTGGTGAAGGCCGGCATCGGGCGCACCCGCCTGACAGTTCCTCTGGACCCGATCGTAGTCGAGACCGTGCCAAAAGCGGTCGTGATCGGAGGAGGTATCGCCGGTCTGAGGGCCGCCCTGGGCATGGCCGAGATCGGGCTTGCGGTCTTTCTGGTGGAGAGGGAGGCACAGCTTGGCGGTTGGGCGAATGGCTTCGGAGAGATGTATCCCCACGGCAAGAACGGCCGGGAACTGATCGCCCGCCTGACTGACCGCATCCGCGAACACCCCGACATCACGGTGTTCACGGGCGCGCGGGTGGTCAGCAAGGCCGGGACCTTCGGCAACTACGATGTCGGCATCGAGATCGACCAGGAGGATGCGGACAAACCGCCTGAGACCATCACCGTGCAGGTCGGGTCCATCATCGTGGCCACGGGTTTCGACGCTTACGAGGTGAGTGACGACGAGTTCGGCCACGGCCTCGACGGGGTGATCGCCCTACCCGAGTTCAAGAGGCTCGTCGACGCGGAGACCGGCTCGCTGACCTTCGGCGGCAAACCCGTCGAGACGATCGTCTACATCTACTGTGTCGGCAGCCGGCAGGATCCCTCTGTTGAGAACGCCAACGAGTATTGCTCGCGTTACTGCTGCACGGCGGCAGTCCACGCGTCGCTCGAAGTCGCGGGCAAACCAGGGAGAGTGCACCAGTACCACCTGCATCGCGACATAAGGACCTACGGCAAGTATGAGCTGCTGTACGACGAGTCCCTGAGCAAGGGCTCCGTCTACGTCAAGGTGCCCGACGATGAACCGCCGGTGGTACAGCGCGACCCGGAGACCGGCAAGCTCCTGGTGACGATCCGAGACTTTCTTGGCGGGGGCGAAGAGGTGGAGATCCCGGCCGACCTAGTGGTCCTGGTCACGGGGATGGTCCCCCGAGCCAACGCCGAGCTGATCAAAACCCTCAAGCTGCCGGTGGGCAGAGGAGGCTTCTTCAACGAGATCCACCCGAAGCTGCGGCCGGTGGAGACCGTGGTGGACGGAGTGTACATCTGCGGTGCCTGTCAGGGGCCGAAGAACTCCGCCGAGGCCGTGGCCTCCGGTCTCGCCGCTGTGACGCAGAGCGCCTCCATCCTCAAGAGGGGCTACGCCGAGCTCGATCCGCTTGTGGCCGTGGTGGATACCGACCGCTGTACCTGGTGCGGACTGTGTCTCGCGGCCTGTCCCTACGAGGCCCCGGGGCAGGTGACCGAGAACGGCGAAGCGGTCGCCTTCATCGACAAGGCCACCTGCAAGGGCTGCGGAGGCTGCGTGCCTGTCTGTCCCTCTGACGCCATCGACCTGGAGGGCTACACGGACGCGCAGATCCGGGCCATGATCGACGGCCTCGCTGAGGAACCGGCCGGCGAGCCGGCGGGAGAACCGGTGGAGGTGAACGTCTGATGGGCACCCCCGACCGCGAGATCCGCGAGATCATCCGCGACGAGCACATCATGCGTAACCGCATCTTGAAGGTGGTCGAGAACGAGCCGCGCACCATCCCCGAGATAGCCGAGGCTTTGGGCTATCCGACCTCTGAGGTGACCTTCTGGGTGATGGGCATGCGCAAATACGGCTTCGTTACGGAAGACAAAGAGGTCACCGACGAGGGGTACTACCGCTACCAGGCGATCGAGAGGGACGAATCATGACCACGAGGGTGAATCCTCGCCTGATCGACGACGTGGCTCTCTATGGGGCCGAGGATGTGCAGAAATGCTACAACTGCGGCAACTGCACGGCCACCTGCTCGCTCGTCGACCAGTCCTACAACTTCCCGCGTAAGTGCATGCATGCTCTGCAGATGGGCATGGAGAAGAAGCTGGAGAGTAGCCTGGAGCCCTGGCTCTGCTACTACTGCGGCGACTGTTCCGTTGAGTGTCCCCGGGAGGCTCAACCGGGCGAGACCATGATGAGTCTTCGCCGCTGGCTGACCTCGCGCTACGACTTCACCGGCATCGGCCGCTTGTTCTACCGGCGCCCCCGGTTCGAGATCATCGCCGTGGCGGTCGTGGCCGTCCTCACGGGCATAGGCTTCACGATCTTCGGCCTGCTGCAGGGCGACATCCGCCAGTACACCGGGCCCGACGCGTTCCTGCCGGCGAGCATGGTCCACATCTTCGACTGGATCCTGGCGGCTGTCCTCCTCGCCTTCCTCCTGCCCAACTGCGCCCGCATGTGGTGGTTCACGGTGGGGCGGGACACGTTGGGAGCATCTCGCTCCGGGCGGTTGTCTCCTCTCGAGTACGTCAAGGGGATCTACCTGTTTCCACTCCACTTCATGACCCAAAAACGGTATGCACAATGCAACACCAAGCGGCCGTGGGTACTCCACCTGTTTCTCATGCTGAGCTACCTCACTATGCTCATCCTGATCATGTTTTTCCTCGACAACATGTGGTCCGGTCCGGAGATCGACTGGCGGGTACACGTGTTCGGCTATCTGGCGAGCGTCGGCCTGCTGGCCGTCACCATCTACGCGCTGCGCGGCCGGATCAAGAAGACCGAGGAGCACTACCGGCACTCCCACGAGACCGACTGGATGTTCCTCGTCCTCCTGATCATCGTGGCGGCGACGGGAGTCCTGCAGCACATCCTTCACCGGGGAGGCGCGGACATCGCCGCGAACGTGGCATACGTCATCCACCTAATGGCGGTCGTCCCCATGCTGGCCCTGGAAGTCCCGTTCAGCAAGTGGTCGCACATGGCCTACCGCCCACTTGCCATGTACTTTTCCGTACTGCGCGAGAAGATCGCTCCGTTGCCGGCGACTGAGGGCATACCGGGCGAAACCCAGACCGAGCCCGTAGCTTGATCCCACGATCACGGCCAGCATCACCGAACCATACAAGGGGGACATAAACACGTGGACACCACCAAGAAGACCATCATCCTTTTCAGCGGCGACTTCGACAAAGTCATGGCGGCCCTGATCATCGCCAACGGCGCGGCCGCCATGGGCGACGACGTCACCATCTTCTGCACGTTCTGGGGCCTCAACCTCCTCCGCAAATCGGAAAAGGTCAAGGTCTCCGGCAAGAGCACCCTGCAGGGGATGTTCGGCCGGATGATGCCGCGCGGCGTAGGCAAGTTGAAGCTTTCGAAGATGAACTTCGCCGGCATGGGTGTCCCCATGATGAAGAAGGTCATGAAGGCGGAAGGCGCCATGTCGCTGGAGGACTTGCTTTCGAGCGCGAGGGAGTTGGACGTCAAGCTGGTGGCATGCACCATGACGATGGACATGCTGGGCTTCAAGAAAGAAGAGTTGCTCGACGGGGTCGAGTTCGCCGGCGTGGCCGCCTATCT
This sequence comes from uncultured Actinomycetes bacterium, assembly GCA_963713545.1. Lineage (GTDB taxonomy): Bacteria > Actinomycetota > Thermoleophilia > RBG-16-64-13 > RBG-16-64-13 > CAVPLM01. The sequence goes on from CAVQME010000001.1 coordinate 574,116, forward strand.
CGCCGAAGCGGACGAAGCGAACATCAACCTGTTCATCTAGGGCACGCTCGGAAGAATATCCTGCCCCATGGGACTCCCCCCCTCTGGCGGAGAGTCTCATGGGGCAGGTACGGGTTCTAGTCTTTGAGATCCTTGTGATACTTGAACGAGACCGAGACCTTGGTCCGGTACTCCACGATCTTGTTCTGGTCCAGCCGCACGTCCATCTTGACGACCTCGGCTATGCGCATGTCTTCCAGACTCGCGGCAGCCGCCTCGATGGCCGCCTTCGCCGCGTCCTCCCAGGAGTTAGGGCTGGTCCCGATCAGTTCGATCACCTTGTAAACGCCACCAGACACCGGAGACCTCCTCTCGTCGACGGTCGAGGCCGAGGAAGAGGCAACTCAGGCACCGGTCCCTCGCCCCATATGTCACTAGAGTAATACCCTCCACCGGCCTGGTCCAGCAGGCAGTCTTTGTCTCCCACCAGCTTCTGCCGATATATGTGGCAAGGACGGCGACGCCACAGTAGTATGAGTCAGCCGGAAAGCACCTCGGCAGCGGAGAGCAGGAATGGAGAGCCCGAGAGACGTAGAGAAGTTATCCGCGGAAGTGGAGAGACTGGCCTTCGACTGGCGCCGTATGCGCACCGTGGTCGAGCGCATCGCGAAGATGGAGTGGTGGGATCTTCGGACCCTCTGCTGCCTCTTTTGCCATGCGCCTTTCGACGTCGCCACCGGTGACTGCAAACACGAGGTGGACTGCGTGTACGAGCGCAGTTGCCAGATCACGGGCATCGATCCGAGGCCCATCCCCAACGAGGCGATCCTCGAGGAGTGGGGGCAGCCGTCCCGGGAGTCGCCGATCGTTCGAGTTCGCCCCGGGGCGCCACTTTCCCCGCTGTAGATCCGCTTCGCCTCCCCCATCGTCGACCGCCGGCTGCACCTCCGGTGCATGCCGCCGCTCTCGGCATCCCTATGAGCAAAGTGAAGAAGTAGCGCCCGACCTTGGGCAGGCGCCTAGGTTGCGTCGAACCGGTTTAGAGCGATTTCCGGATTCGTCCCTTCCACATCCCGCCGCGACCGCGCCCATGGTGCCAGGCGGACGAGACGGTGGCCCAGAGATAGAGCAAGGCGGTCACGGGTAGCAGCAGAGTCCACAGCGGGAAGAGATGGTAGAAGCGAACCATGGGCAGGTAGAGCAGGCTCATCAGCAACCAGGCTACTCCGCCGAGGACGCGCGGCCACAGCCCCCACGCCCCCAGCAAGAGCACGGGCGGGACCACGAACAAGAGCAACAACCCGATCACACACGCGGTCACTTGAAGCGGCGAGTAGCCCAGTTGAGCGTAGGCCGAGCGCGAGATCATGTGCAGGACCTCGCGGAGACTCCGGTGGTGTCGCAGGCTGCGCGAGCTGTCAGTCATTCCCAGCCAGATGCGATGACCGCCGCGCTTGATCTCACGGCCGAGGGCGCAGTCGTCGATCAGTTCGCCCTTGATGGACTCGACGCCACCTATACGGGCGAGGGCGGCGCGGCGCACCAGCATGGTGCCGCCCGCCGCCCCGGCTACCCGTGAGCCGGGATCGTTGACGAGACGGAACGGGTAGAGCATACGGAAGAAGAACACGAAGGCGGGGATCATCAGCTTCTCAGGCAGCGCACGGTCTCCCCGATGCCCTCTTCCTCATTCCGAGCCGGGATCACAGCCACCACCTCCGGCCAAGGATCGGGGGCGGGCGGCACCGGCTCGCCGTCGATCCGCCAGAACATCCCCCGCCCCAAGGCGAGACCCAGCCAGCCCGCGAGCGAGACGGCGCCCAGGGTGACGAGAGTGAGCGTCGTGGCCGTCATCGTCCCCGTCAAGACCGGCTTCGCGCCGGTCGCCGCCGCGGGCCCGCGCAACGGCAACGGCGGCGTCGCGATCGTCGCGCCCGTCCCGCGGTGGCCGCGATTGAGGGATGCCCGTTCACGGTGCTACCTTGGTCCGACGTAGAGCTTCGCCGGAAGCGGGGAGAATGCACGGATGCGCCAAAACGGCCAGATCATTGTGCTCATGTATCACATCATCGCGACGGATGTCACGCGGCCTGAGTGGACGCGTACCCCGGCAGAGCTCCGCAACGACATCGCACTGCTCAAGGCCGAGGGCTACTTCCCCATCAACCTGCGCGATCTGGTGCACGGGCGTGTAGACGTGCCCGGCGGGGATTCCCCTGTGGTCCTCACCTTCGACGACTCCACCCCGGGGCAGTACCGGCTTCTTCCGGACGGCGCCCTGGATCCCCATTGCGCCGTGGGGATCATGCAGGCCGCGACGGCCGAGGGAGACTGGGCTCCCCGGGCGACCTTCTTTCCGCTGCTGGAGGTGGAAGACCCCCAGCGCATAGTCTTCGGCCAGCCTGAGTGGGGGGTGCAGAAGCTGCGAGACCTGGCAGCGTGGGGGTACGAAGTCGGGAGCCATACCGTCTCTCACCTGCGGTTGAACGAGATACCGGCGGAAGAGGTCCGCAGGCAACTAGCACTCTCGAAGGCGACGCTTGAAGAGATGATCGGCGGCGGCTACCAGGTGGAAAGCCTGGCCACCCCCTACGGCGCGTATCCGGGGAGCGACGACCTCTTCAGCGGCACCTACCAGAGCATCGCCTACCGCTACCGCGCGGTGGTCGAGGCAGGTGGGGGGCCCTGCCCGTCGCCCTTCTCGCCCGCGTTCGACCCGTTGCACATACCTCGCATCAACGTCACCGGCCCAGCCCTGAGGGACCTCGTGGAGTTCTACCGGGAGCGGCCGGACCTGCGTTTTGTGGCATAGAGACTCGCGACCGGGTGTAGAGTGGTCAGTGAAGGGCCGCGCCGAATGGCAGGTCGAGGCCGAGGCCGTCGTCCGTTTCGCTTTCCCGCAGTACCTGGATGATTGGGGGACGCCGTGCAGCTCCGCATCGCTGATAAGACCGGCCGGTCAGCGCGCGTGCTTATCGCCGTAGCAGCCGTGGCGATCGCGGCGCTCGCGGTTCTATGGGCAGGCCCTCCTGCTCAGGCTCATCGGTCTGGGGGCCCATGACGACCCCGACCGGCTTCACCGTGACCGGCGGCGATTTCCTCACTCCCGACGCGGGCTGGGCGACAGTCTTCTCCTCGCCCCCGGGCGAGGACACGTTCTCCGAATCCATCCTCAAGACAGAGGACGGAGGTACGAGCTGGCAAACGGTCTACGGACCCGATGAGGATCTAAGCCTCGGTCCCGTGTGCTTCCTCAACCAGCAGGAGGGCTGGGTTGTCGCCATGGCCTCGCGGACCGTGTCCCCGGATGAGCCCCTGCGTTTCGACCACTACGTCCTCCATACCATCGACGGGGGCGACACCTGGAACAGAACAGCAGTTGCGCTCGATTTCGGGCTTCTCTTCCTGAACGACATCGTCTTTGTCGACTCCGAGAACGGCTTCATTGTCGGTAGCGGACGCATGGGGATCGGAGCGGTCATCTTCCGAACCGTCGACGGAGGAGAGACGTGGAGCCGGCACGACGCTGAGGAAGCCGTTTGGAGTTGGGACGGCGTGCAGGCGGCAAGCTTCGCGGATGCCACCAACGGCTGGGCCGTCGCCGGCTGGACAGGGGGTGGGGAAGGATCCGCTATCCTTCATACAGGGAACGGCGGGCTTTCCTGGGAAAGGCAATACGGCTACGAGCTCGACACCTCGACCGGTGAGCACCGCTGGCTCTGGGATGTCGACTTCGTGGATGCCCAGCACGGCTGGGTAGTCGGCGACAAGGGCCTGCTCCTTCGGACCGAAGACGGTGGCGCGACTTGGCACGAGCTCCAGCCGCCGACGACGAAAGACCTCTTGGCTGTCGATTTCCTCAGCATCCAAGAGGGTTGGGTCGGCGGGGTCGGCGGGCTCATCCTGCACACGACCGACGGCGGCGACACGTGGACGGCCCAGGCGGTCGCCTCCCGCGAGAACGTCACCGCGTTGAAGATCTTTGACGCCCGAACACGGCATCGCCGACATCCCCGAGGGGTTCCTGAGCTACGGGGAGGGACTGACCTTCTCGGACGTGCCCGCGAACCATCCCTACCGCGAGAGCATCCAGGACCTTGCCGACCACGGCATCATCAACGGCTATCCCAACGGCACGTTCCGGCCCGACAACCCCCTGAGCCGTCAGCAGTTCGCCAAGATGATCGTGCTCGCGTTATGGCTACCGGTGTCTCAGGACGACGAGTGCCCGTTCGCGGACGTCGAGAAGACGTCATCGGCAGCTCTCTACCCCGACCACTACGTGGCCGTGTGCGCCGCCCGCGGCATTACCACCGGCAAGACACCGACTACCTTCGATCCGGTCGGTCGCCTCACCCGCCAGCAACTCATCAGCATGGTGGTCCGTGCCGCCGGCCTACCCGACCCGCCGGCCGATTTTGTGCCCGGCTTCTCCCCGGAACAGTTCTATCCGGAGACGCACTACGCCAACGCCCGCAAGGCGGAGTACGCGGGGCTGCTCACCAGTCTTCAGGGGCTGGGTCCCGCCTACCCCACCTACGACTTCATGGCTCCCGCCACCCGCGGGGAATGCGCCCAGGTGCTGCACAACCTGACGGGTCTGGTCAAACCGGCGGCTGCCTGGGGAGCGGTGAACACGTGCATGGCCTCGGGTACGCCTCTCTCAGAATAGGCTGAGACCCAGGCGCCGTAGCGGAGATGCGCCCGCTCACATAGCGTCGGGAGCGAAGTCGAACACGGCCTTCACCGCGCCGTGACGAGCTTTGGCATGCATCATGAGAAAGGCCTCGCGGTATCGATCGAGGCGGAAACGGTGCGTGATGAGCCGCGACGGATCGACCCTGCCTTCGGAGACAAATCGCAGGTAGTGCTCCATGGCGTGGGCCCGGATCCCGTCCACCTCCTCCACGCCGAAGGCGTTGGAGCCCACCAATTCGACTTCTTTGAAATAGAGCGGGGTCCACTCGAACCGTTTCGGTGCGCCGACTCCCGTGATCACGATGCGCGCGCAGGGATCGGTGACCCGCACCCCTACCTCCAGCGTCTCGGCGGTACCGACGGTATCGTAGACGACCTTCACTCCGCGCAGCGCCCAGGGCAGCGTGCGTGCCGGACGGTACACCGTCGCACCGGTCAGACCGGCGAGTTGCTCCACGACCTGGGAGGCATCCCTGGCCGGCACGACACATTCCGCGCCCATCTGCGTGGCAAGGTCGGCCTGGTGGTCGTACTTGGCCGCCACGGCCACGCGCGTAGTTGGGTAGAGCGCCCTGAGTGCGGCAACGGACAGCAGTCCCAATACCCCGGCGCCATACACCAGGGCCCAATCTCCCGGAGCCGGCGGCGCCTTCAGGATGGCGTGCAAACTGACGGCGAAGGGATCGGCCAGGACGGCCTGATCGAAGGTGACGTTCTCCGGGATGGGGAACAGTTGCGACTCGTGCGCCACCATGAAGGGGGCATAGCCCCCGGTCACCGCCCGGTTGTTACCGGCATGCATACCGGGGGGTAGGGCACCGTCGGTGAAATGCGAGCAAAGGGGATAGTGCCCCCGTCGGCAGGCTTCGCAGGGTGGATCGATCCGGCGTGGTGCGCAGGCAAGCCAGGGGTTGAGGACGACGCGCTCCCCTACCCGCCGGCTCTTCACAGCCGGACCTACGTTCTCGACCACCCCCACGGCTTCGTGTCCCAAGACCTGGGGGAAACTGATGAGGGAGGTGAGGGGGTTGTCGAAGTGGGCATCCATGAACACCTGCTTGACGTCGCTGCCGCAGATGCCGCAGCGGACGACGCGCAGGACGACCCAATCGTCGCCGGGCAGAGCCGTCTGAGGGATTTCTTCGAGCTGCGTCGGAGCGAAGCGGCTCACATACGCGCGGGCGGTGATGAGCCCAGCCAGTCGGGCGAACGCGAACCGCGGCATGCTGTAGCGATATGTGATGGCCTGCATTGTTTCCGTCCTTGCCGGGACTGCTCAGCGCAGAGCCCGCGATGGCAGTGGACATTCACCAAGGAAACCATAAGCAGTGTACGCGACTGTGTAAAGCACCGTCCCACGTCATCGTCATGCTTCTAGCTTATCGGCCAAACGAGTGGCTCGGGTCCTGGACATGGTTAGCGCATAGTGCCTGCGCGCCTGATAGTCTGCATGTATAGGTCTGTTGCAGACGGAGGAGGGCGACGTGGCATTCTCGTTGGCAGAGCAGATCGACCAGCGGCAGGATGAGCAGTATGCCTTGCACCGCCACTATCTGAACTCCAGCATGGCTCGTGTTCAGGCGATCATCGGCTTTGACAAGATCTACAGCCGGGGCGAGGGCGCCTACCTGTGGGATATCGAGGGGAACCGCTATCTGGACTTGCTGTCCGGGTATAGCGTGTTCAACCTGGGGCGTGGCCACCCCGCAGTCAGGCAGGTCATCCAAGATGTTCTGGCGATGGACCGGCCCAATCTGGTCAAGATGGATTGCCCGCTTCTGGCCGGCCTGCTGGCCGAAGGTCTGGTGAAGCGGATGCCACCCGGCTTGGACGCCGTCTTCTTTGTTAACTCGGGTGCCGAGGCCGTAGACACCGCCCTCAAGTTCGCCCGGGCGGCGACCCGGCGTCCCCGCGTGCTTTACCTGGACCACGCCTTCCACGGACTGACCCTCGGCACCTTGTCCATCAATGGCGGATCCAGTTTCCGCGAAGGGTTCGGGCCGCTGATGCCCGGCTTTGACGCCGTAGAGATGAACGACCTGGAAGAGCTGGAGCAGCAACTGCGGCGCGGCGACGTCGCCGCCTTCATCGTGGAGCCCATCCAAGGCAAGGGGGTGTATATCCCGGCCGACGGCTATCTACCCGAAGCGCAGCGCTTGTGTCGCAAACATGGCACCCTCCTGATCTGCGACGAAGTCCAGGTTGGCTTGGGACGCACCGGGCGTTTTCTCTGCTGTGAGCACTGGCAGTTGGAGCCCGACCTGGTCACCCTGTCCAAGTCCCTTGGCGGCGGTTATGTGCCGGTGGGCGCGACGATCACGCGCCGCGCGATCCACGACAAGACGTTCAGCCGCCTCGACCGATGCCAGGTGCATTCGACCACCTTTGGCGAGAACGAGCTGGCCATGGCCGCCGGCCTGGCCACCCTCCACGTGTTGGACGAGGAAGGGCTGATCGAAAACGCGGCGACGATGGGACAGAAGCTCATCTCGGGGCTGTCCGCCCTGCAGGAGCGCCACGAGATGATCGCCGACGTCCGCGGCAAGGGGTTGATGATCGGCATCGAGTTCCGTCCGCCCCGGTCGCTTGGCCTAAGGACTGCCTGGACCGCTGCCGAAACGGCTCAGAAGGGGCTGTTCGCCCAGTTGGTCGTCATGGCCCTCATGCGCGATCACCGGATCTTGACCCAGGTGGGTGGCCCCGACGTCAACATCATCAAGTTGTTGCCACCACTCATCATCGGCAGTGAAGAAGTGGAGGCCATCATCGCCGCCTTCGACGCCGTCATGGACGAGGCGTCGCGCTTACGCGGGCGCGTGTGGGGTCTGAGCGGGCAGCTCATCAGACACGCAGTCTCGCAGTGAGCCAGATGCTTTCCGACGTACGGGTCCTGGCCGCGGAAATCGGCCCGCGCGGCACCGGCACCTGCGGTGAGAGTGCCGCGGCCGATCATGTAGCGGAACGCCTATCGGGGTTGGGGCTGCCCGTGGAACGGCAGGTGTTCCGGGCCGTTGCCAGCCAAAACGCCTTTCCACTAGCCATCGACCTGGTAGCTGTGCTCGCTTTTGTTCTCCACTCCATCGGTAGGACCTTCGGCCGCTGGCTCGGCGCCGGGCTTGCCCTGAGCACGGCGCCCCTCTTGTGGCAGGTGATCCGCACCTCGGATAGCCCCTTGCGCCCGCTCCTACCAAAAGTCACGAGCCGCAACGTGGTGACGTCCATCGAGCCACGAGGCGAGCCTTGCCAACACGCTGTGCTCCTGGCCCACCTCGATACGCAATCGCTGCCGGATGGCCTGGCAATCGCGCATGGTGCGTTCGCTTGAGCCGCTCACCTACCTCACACTGGCGATGCTGGCCTCGCTGGGCGTGCTCCAACTTGCCGGCGCGCTGCTGCGTGGGCCCAAGTGGGCGAAGTGGGCTTCCCTTCTCCCGGTCGGCTACGTGGCCGGCACGATCATCACGCTATGGAAGGATGACCGCGCGCCCTACACTCCTGGCGCCCACGACAATGCAGCCAGCGTCGCCGTGGCGTTGGAGGTGGGCACCCGTCTCACGACTCAGCCTCTAGACCGCACCCAGGTGTGGCTGGCATTCACCGGGGCTGAGGAGACCGACCACGCGGGCCTGTATGCGTTGCTGCGCCAGTACCCGGAGCTGCGGAACGCGGCGTTTGTCGGCCTGGAAGGGCTGGGAAGTGGGGAGCTTGTCTACCTCACCCGTCAAGGGCTCTGCGCCCACTACACCCCCGACCCGGGACTGCTGGCCCTGGTGGAAGGTGTTGCCGCTCGTCGACCGGAACTCGGTGCACGAGCGGCGGAGATGACAGGGGAAGATGAGGTGGGCACGTTACGGCGGTCCGGGTATCGCGCCCTCTGCATCGCCGGCCGTGATCCGAAGAGTGGAACGCTGCCGCACTGGCATCGCCCGGACGACACCGCGGAGACTGTTTCTGGTGAGTTCCTGCAGCGAGCGGCGAACCTGGTCGTCGCGCTCCTGGAGGCGATAGACGGCCGGGCACTGAGCAGCTCGGGGGAGGAAGCATGCGTGCGTTCGTGACCGGCGGCACGGGGTTCATCGGTGGAGCTGTGGTGCGCACACTGCTCGAGGCCGGCCACGAGGTGCGGGCGCTGGTACGCCCGGATACCGATACCCGGCAAGTGGATGGCCTTCCTGTCGAGCGAATAGAAGGCGATCTAGCCGACTCGGAGTGCCTGCGAAGGGGGATGAGCCGGTGTGATTGGGTGTTTCATGTCGCCGCCCTCTACAGCTATTGGGGGCACCGCGCGGAGGACTTCAACCAGACCAACGTCGAAGGAACACGGAGAGTACTGGAGGCGGCTCGCCAGGAGGAAGTCGCGCGTGTGGTGTACACCAGTTCGATCGCTGCTCTAGGCGTTCACGCGGATCACACCCCTGCCACGGAAGATACCCCCAGCAGCCTGGCAGACCGGATCGGGCCGTATCAGCGCAGCAAGTTCCTGGCCCAGCAGGTGGCCGGCGATTTCGCCCGGCATGGGCTCCCGGTGGTCATCGTCAACCCCAGCACACCGGTGGGTGTAGGCGACCACAAGCCGACCCCGACCGGCCAGATCATCGTCGATTTCCTCAATGGACGGATGTTCGGCTACGTGGATACCGGCCTGAACATCGTGGACGTGGAGGATGTGGCCGCGGGCCACCTTCTGGCCGCCGAGCGGGGCCGCGTCGGGGAACGCTATGTCCTGGGGGGGCAGAACCTGACCCTGAGACAGCTCTTGGACCTTTTGGCCGAGATCAGCGGGCGGCCGCCAGTCCACCTGCGTATTCCTCATTCGGTAGCGCTGGCCTGGTCCTACGTGGACGTGGCCCTCGCCCGACTGAACCCTCACCGCACGCCGGCGGCTACGCCGGACAAGGTGCGTCTCTCGCGCCGCTACGAGTATTTTGATCCGAACAAGGCGGTGCGGGAGCTTGGCCTGCCGCAGACGCCTGTGGAGGAGGGGCTTCGCAAGGCAGTGGAGTGGTATCGGAATCACGGCTACGCGCCAAAGCCAGACTAGAGTGACGTCCATGTTGGCCGTAATGATCTTCGTCAATCTGGCCACTAACATAGGAGCGTTCACGTTCTTCGCGCTATCCGGCCAGACTCAGAGTGTTTCCAGATTCGTCTTTTATCAGATCATCGGCGGCTTGCTGGGCTTGGCCATCAACCTCACCTACGCCGGCATGGTCCGCTCCTCGTCCGTCGAGACGGCGGCCGCCATCGGCATCGGACTCGCCTTCGTTATGGTGCAGATATTCAGTTCGTACCTGTTGCTCCACGTCGGTTTCACAGCCTGGCAGTGGCTCGGCGTCTCATTGGTCTTCGCGGGGGTCTTGCTGATCTCTCTCGCCAGAGCATGACCCTCCGAACCCGTCTAGGGAGAGGGGACAGACTCAGGGTGCGCCTCATCGACGCGATCCCCGTGCGCCGGCATCTGGCGGAGATCTTCGCAGACGATCCCGAGTGCATTCTGCGGCCGATGACGCGTGCACGACAGCCGTCAGCCCTCTCAAGAGACCTCCGCAGGCATATGGCGGAGCGGCATGGGAATCGAACCCACCCTGGACGGGACTACCGCCCAACACCGGTTTTGAAGACCGGGCCGGCCACCAGACCGAGCGCCGCTCCGCGTGATGGTCAATGATACCCGGGTCGGGCCGCTAGCGCCGCGTCAAGGCGATCCCGGGCAGGTCGACCAGATCGGCGCGGCCGAGGAGCCCGGGTCGTCCCTCACACGGCCTTCCAACAGAGAGATCTTTCCTGATGCTCACCCATGGTGTTCACCCGAGATCGACCAACACCCGGTCGTCCTGCACCTGAGTAACGTAGGTCTTGAGGGGGCGCGGCGATTTGATCGTCTTCGCAAGAGTGAGGGTGAGACCAGACCAATCGGTCCACCGGACCACATGCCCATCCGTGAGATCGAAGCGCGACCCGTGTCTCGGACAGGTCACGATGGTGCCCTCTAGCTTGCCTTCCGGCAGCTTCCCCCCCATGTGGGGGCACCGTCCGGCGGCTGCGTAGTATGTGTCTCCCACGCGGGCCACGAGCAACTCACTCCCCTCCACGGTGACTGCCCGCATCGTCCCTTTCCCGAACTCCACAACTGCGCCTACGTCCACCCAACGACCCATGTTCGTCCTCCCAAAAGGTCGACCGTCTCTCGAGCGCCTTCACAACGGGGACCATTTCGGTCCGCTGGCACTCTTCTACCCAGAAACGCGCCTGTTGGCACACCAGATCCGGGAGGATCGGTTCCCAGCCCCATCCCCGGCGTTCAGGTCGTCTCCGGGCCTCGAAGGATGCTGGATAGTCGGCAAGTAGGACCGGAACGCCCGCGCCCGCATGCAGCCGGCGAGAACGCCCACCTGATACGCGGTGTGCTCCGCTAGGTAGTACGCGAGATAGGTGGGATAGGCCATCCGGGGTCGCTTGGTGGAGTAGTCGACGGCCGAGGAGTAGAGCAGGGCGATGGTAGTGAGCAATCGGATGCCCGGCACAAACAGACCGGCGGCGGTCAGGGCCACCAGGTAGTAGCGCACGAGATGGAAGTAGATGAAATAGAGCATGGAGAGATGGCCGCGAAGAACGGAGGACCATAGGCGCCGCGCCGGCACATCGACCCCGCTGCCGCGCAGATGCAGGGAGCGACGCACCCCGTCCCACAGGGGCGGAGCTAGACAGGCGGCGAGCAGCCTCGGCTCCATAGCGACCACAGCCGCGGAGACAGTGATGACCGTGGCGAGCGGTGCCGCCGCCAGCGGGAACCGTTTGCGTTTGTCGCGATGAAGGGCGTGGAGGGTGGCTTCGGAGGTCCCATAGTCGGCCCGGCGCCGCAACATCGCCCCCAGTCTGTCGCGGTGCTTGTGACGCACCGTTCCCTCGGGGGCGTACACCAGGTAGGAGCCGGACGCCCGGAGACGCCAGCAGAGATCGACGTCCTCGCCCACACGCAGGTCCTCGCGCAGGCCACCCAGGTTCACGTACAGGGGGCGCCGCACCAGAAAGTTGCACGTGGGGACGTAGAATGTGTCTGCGCCCTTCGCCCTGAGGATCAGATGCGCCCCCATGTCGAGCGGCGAAGCGACCTCCTCGTAGCGGTCGAGCCGCGACTCGGTGTAGTAGGCCATCGTGCGTCCTCCCACCGCTCCCACTCGCTCCCAGGCGAAGTAGGGGATGAGTTCCCGGAGCCAGCCAGGGCCGGCCACGCAGTCGCTGTCGATCAGGGCGAGTATCTCGCCCGTGGCTTCGCCGGCGGCGCGGTTGCGTGAGAAGGAGGGACCCCGGTTTCTGTCGTTGGCGAGCAGCCGGCCGCGGTGCCGAGCCACGACCTCGGCGACCGCGTCCGGGTCGACCGAACCGTCGTCGACGACGACCACCTCGAGCGCGTCGCGCGGGTAGTCCAGTCGGGATAGGGCGGTGAGGCAGTCGTCGAGGTCGCTCGCGCGATCACGGGTGGGGACGATCACCGTAACCGGCGGAGCGAACTCGGGATCGAGGGCCGCCCGGCCCACTTCGAGGAGCCCCCGACCTCGGAAGTACTCACACAGAGTGAAGACCCGTTCTTCGGGAACGCCGAGGGTCGAGGAGAGATCGCTGATCGAGACGCAGTCGCGCGCCAGCTGCAGGAGCCGGGCGGCGGGGGCGTTGACAGTCATCACAGTGAGGGGCTGCTCGGATACGACTCGCCAGGTACCGTCGGACTTCGGCTCCAGCCGCACTGATCCACGAAGCCGGTACTTCAGGGGGATCAAGTAGTGTCACCGGCCTCCGGTACTCCGCCCCTGTTCGGCCGCAGATGGTCGAGCCAGCCCTCGTCCTTGAGTGTCTGGAAGATCTCGTCCACGACCGCCTCCGGGGGCTGGCGGACGATACGGCCCTGGCGGGTCTGGACCGATCCCCGCACAAGCTCGAGGATGCGATCGAACGCTGGGAGGGATGATTCAGGCGCCGGGAGGCGATGCAGCCTCGGACGGCGCGGACGGGGCCGGCCGTAGCGCAGGGGCTGATCGGCCTGCCGGACCCGCTCGCGGGGCACTCCCAGGTCGGCCAGGTCCCACACCGAGATCCTGCTCTCTTGAGCGGCCAGCAACGCCGCGGCTGAGATCTCGGCCGGCTGGGCGGTGTCTGGGGTGGATATATCCGCGGCCACGGTAGCCACCACGGGCAGGACCGCCTCCACTCGCTCGCGGAAGCCTTGGTCCAGAGCGCGGCTTATCTCCAGGCTGGACGCGACACCCGGCCCGCCTGCGTCGTGCCGAGGCGCGATACCGACGACCTGGGTCACACAGGGCACGCCCAGATGAGCAGCAACGAGGATCCCCAGTTGGCCACTGCCGCTCAGGACGCCTGCAGCCCCCACGAGGGCGAGGTCGAAGCCGGTCGCCTCCGCGGCCGCGGCCAGGATGACCGCTTTGCCCGGGGCACGGACCTCGGCGGCCTCCTCGTCCCAGACCCGCACCGCCCGGTCGCAGCCGCGAGCCAGAGCCTGGCGGAGCCAGAGCTCCGCGACCTGCGGCCCATAGTGGATGGCAGTCACCTCGATACCGGGCTGCGCCGCCTTGAGACCGAGAGCCAGGTCGAGAGCCCGAGCGCTTCCGGGATCGGTCTCCCGCACCAGCCACTCTTCGCGCACGCGCCCGCTGCGCGGGTCGCGCTCCGGAGGGATACGCACATCCGCGCCCAGCTCCAGGAAGACGACCACCTTCATCGGCCTGGTCCGCGAGCGGACGCCGGCAAGGCGTGCGCCCCGGCGGCCATCGGAGCCGCCGGCCGAAGACTACGTGAGGCGGAAGCGCACACCATACCCTCCCTGGGGGTAGTGCCAGTCGAGAGCTTCACGGTCGCATAGGAGCAGGCAGGTCCCGCATTCGAGACAGGCCTCATACGCGAACTCCACCCGGGCCCGTTCCTCGCTCCAGGTATAGCAGCGAGCCGGACAGGCAAACGTGCAGGCCCGATGCGTGCAACTCTGACACACGTCCGCGTTCAGCCGGATGTGCGCCTCGGGGTGGATCCGGTAGCTCACCAGATCAAACAGTTCGTCCACTACCAAAGGAACGCCCTCCCTCCTTGGAACAGATCAGCCAGGAGCTGCCGCATCGTCAGCTCGTCCTTCACTGCCCGACGGCCCAGACGGCCGATCTTCTCTTTGGGGTCGCCGTCAGAACGATAGAGGTCCTCCATGAGCGCGCTCACCACCCGGGGATAGACCGTGAACAGACGGTCCTCGTGTAGGAAATCGATGGCCCGGCCGAAGGTGGCAAGATCGCGCAGGACGAAGCTCTTCTTGAGCTCCTCCCCGTATCCTCCGAGGCGGGACGCGGAGACGTCGCCGTCAGCCAGCGCTGCTGCCCCGACCTGAGCGGCCACCAGACCCGAGGTCATGGCCAAGTTCATCCCTTCCTGGGTCAGGCCGTTCGTGTAGCAGAAGCCGGCGGCGTCGCCCGCGACCAGGAGCCCCCCCGTAGATAGTTGCGGGATCATGCGCAACCCCGCTTCCGGGAGCAGATGGGCCGAGTATTCGATCAAGCGGGCCCCCCGAAGCAACGAAGCCACCGGGCTCGAGGCCACAAAGCGCTCCAGCAGTTCGTAGGGCGGGATACCCCGGGTCTTCAGAGAGTCGAGGTGCATCACCAGACCGACGGAGAGGGTCTCGGTCTGGGTGTAGATGAAGCCCCCGCCGCGGATGCCCTCCGTGCAGCCAAGGAACTCCTGTGTGGCCCCTTCCCGGCCGACCAGGCCGAAGCGCTCATTGATCTCTTCCTCGGTCAGGCGGTAGAGAGCCCGGACCCCAAGCGCTACCTGTTCGGGTTTGAAGCCCCCGTGCAGCCCGGCCTCCTGGGCGAGGAACGAAAGCGTCCCATCGCAGGCGATTACCAGAGGAGCCTCGACCATATCGTCGAGCCCCGCCACCCACACTCCCTGCACGGTTCCGGCGCGCTTCACGAGGCCTTCCGCCCGGCAGCCGGTGAGCAGGGTCACGCCCTCTTCGACAGCGCGCTCCGCGTACCAGCGATCAAAATGGGGGCGGAACAGGGTGAAGCCGGTCAGGGTACGGTCGGAGGTCGAGCCGGCGCCCGCCGCGGGTCGGTCGGAATCGGAGTTGGCCTGGAAGACAAGAGAGGTGGAGGAGCTCTCGCCCATTAGTGAGAGCACCCGCTTGTTGACGGCCCGCTCCCAGGGCGCCCGCTCCCAGAACCCTGGCACCAGCTCCTCCGGGACCGGACAGTAGGCCATCATCCCACCAAACATGTTCTTGGCCCCGGGGTACTCACCCCGCTCGAGGAGAAGGACCTTAGCCCCCTTCTGCGCTAGGCCCAGGGCCGCGCTGGTGCCGGCCGGGCCGGCCCCGACCACGATGGCGTCGAAGCCGCTGGGGATGGAGGCAGCGGATACAGCCGCTCCAGGAGCCGGGGCGCCGCGGGCAGGGGCGCCGCGAACCGTGGCGCCGCCGACCGTCGCCTCAGCGCCGGCGGCCACGCTGCTAGCGGGGCTCTTCGGGCCCGACGGGGGCATCCCGCCACTCCTTGATCTTCGAAACGAGCGCCGGCAATACCGCCTCCAGGTCGGCTACATAGCCGACATCGGAGAACTGGAAGATGGGAGCCCGCGCGTCTCGGTTGATGGAGAGAACCCGGTCGGCCTTCTGCACCCCGGCCATGTGGTGAGGCGAGCCCGAGATACCGAGGGCGAGGTACAGCTCGGGAGTGACCGTCTTGCCAGTCTGGCCGATGAGCCGCTCTTTGGGGAGACGGCCATCGTCGACCACGGGCCGGGTCGCCCCCACCGAGCCCGCGAGGAGGTCAGCGAGTTCCCGCGCGGCGGCCAGAAGGTCGTCGCTCGCGCTGCCCGAGCCGGCGGCCACGATGCGTTTGGCATGGGCCAGGTCTACGGTCCGCGGGTCCGGTGGGATGGTCTCGAGATGACGAACGCGCGGGTGCTGATCTGGCGCCCCGGATGCGTCCTGCGCCGGGCCCTCGATCTCCAGGACTTCCAGAATAGGCAGGCCGTCTGGGAAAGAGTCCGACTCATCCATTCCCGTGAGGTCGAGAGTCGCCACCGGAATGAAGCCGGCCTGGGGTTCGATCTCCTGCTCGAGCCAGCCGCCGTAGACCGGCTTCACAAACACGAGGGAACCTCCTCGCACCTGCAGGTCGCTGCAACTAACCACCGCCCCGGAGCCCAGCCGGTGCGCCAGCAGGGGCGCGAGCTCGCGGCAGACATCGGTGTCGGCCATCACCACGGCCACCGGCTTCGCGTGCTCCACGAAGGCCGCCAGAGCCGTCGCGACCACCTCCGGGTCGATCTCGACCCCGGCTCGCCATGTGACGAATCGGGGCGTCGCGCCCAGCTCGCGAGCCAGACGCACGCCCTCGGCGAGAATGACCGTGCCTCCCGTTACCGTGGCCTCTCCAGCGCCGCGTTCCTTCTCCCGGGGCTCGACCACCACCAGGAGGGCGCGCGCGCCGCCCACGTCGGCGCCGCTCGTCGAGGCAGCCGCGGCGGCCGCCGGCGTGGGCGTCACCCTATCCGCCGCCCCGCTCACACGCGCTTCCCGGCCATATAGCCTTCGTGGATGGCCATATCCACCTTGCGGGGGGCCACGCAGTCGCCGATGCGGTAGAGCTCGGACACCTTGCCCTTAAGGGCGAAGTAGAGGTCCTCGCAGGCGTCGTTCCCCATGGCGGTGACGATGCTGTCGTATCCGGAGAAGACGTCCCAGACATTGGAATAGACGTTGAAGCCGTGCACCTCCAGACCCTTGATCTCCATGACGGCGAAGTCGGGCGTGAAGGTCACCCCCTTCTGGAGCAACCGCTGTCGGGTGAGGTACAGATCCTGGGACGGCCCCAGGTCGGATCCCACGAAGAGGCTCGAGGTGACCACGTGCACGGTCTTGCCCAATTCGGCCAGGAACTCGGCGGTGGCTGTTGCCTGGTGGTGACCGTCATAATCGATGAGAAGCACCCTTTCGCCCAACTCCGCCTCGCCCCTTAGGACCTGCCACACGTTGAAGACCCCCGGGCCGTCGGCGCCCGCCACCGGGCTCGTTTTGGGGCGCGATCCCGTGGCCACGATCACCGCGTCCGGCTCCCGCTCGAAGATGAACTCCGGCGTGACCTCCACGCCCAGTTCCACCGGTACCCCCAGATGGGCGAGTTGGTTGCGCTCGTTGCGGACGATCACCCCGAACTCATCTCGGCCTGCGCCCTTCGCCGCCAGGAGCACCTGGCCGCCCAGCTCCCCGGCCTGCTCATAGAGGGTCGCTTGGTGCCCCCGCAGAGTGGCGATCTTGGCCGCCCACATGCCTGCCGGACCACCGCCCACGACCATGACCCGCTTTTTCCTCAGAGCCGGGCGCAGATGGCGCTCACCTTCAAT
The DNA here is from genome assembly GCA_963713545.1 of uncultured Actinomycetes bacterium. Taxonomy (GTDB): domain Bacteria; phylum Actinomycetota; class Thermoleophilia; order RBG-16-64-13; family RBG-16-64-13; genus CAVPLM01. The sequence goes on from CAVQME010000001.1 coordinate 591,201, forward strand.
GTCCTCGCAACCCACCGACGGGTTCTGCACGCAGCCGATCGTCTTGTTGAGACCCACCCGGCCGTAGCAGTTCTGGTTGCAGGCGATGCAGTAGCGGATCTCTTCGGTTCGGCCCTCCCGGGCTTTGCGGGCAAAATCGGGGTCGGCGATCTGCCCGCGGACCACCCCGATCATGTCGGCCTGCCCCTCGGCGAGTACCCGTTCCGCGAGGGCCGGGTCGTTGATGCGCCCGGTGGCGAAGACCGGGAGTGTCGCCACCTCCTTGATGCCGGCGGCCAGCGGGACCGCATAGCCCAGCGGCATGTGCATGGGACCCCCGACCAGATAGAGGTTGTAGAAGGTGGCGAGGGTCAAGTTGAAGTAGTCCAGGTGCCCGGTCGCTTGAAGGCGCTGGGCGATCTGTTTCGCGTCCTCAAGGGTGAGGCCCCCGGGGATGAGCTCGTCGGCGCACAGGCGCACTCCCAGGGTATAGTCGGCCCCCACCGCTTCTCTCACCGCGGCGATCACTTCGAGAGCGAAGCGAAGCCGATTATCGAACTCCCCCCCGTATTCGTCGCCGCGGTAGTTGGTGAGCGGCGACATGAACTGGCGGACCAGCGAGCTGTGCCCGAACTGTAGCTCCACTCCGTCGAAGCCACCCTCGCGCACGTGGGTCGCCGACCGGGCGAAGTACTCCACCACTTCCCGGATGTCTTCGATCTCCATGGCCTTGGGGGTCTCCCGGTAGAGCACGTCCGGCACGGGGGACGGTGCCCACACCGGCAGACGAGAGAGGCTACCGCTGCACTGCTGCCCGTTGTGGTTGAGCTGGGCGAAGATGCGCGTCTCGAACGCGTGCACCGCCTGCGTGAGCCGCTTGTAGCCGGGGATGACCTCCGGGTGGAACGCCTCGATCAGGTGCTCGTAGGCCCGGTCGGTGGGATGGACCGACTGCTCCTCGGTGATGATCAGGCCCGCCCCGCCCCGAGCGCGGGCGGCCAGGTAGCCCGTCAGCCGGTCGGTGGGCAGCCCGTCGTCCGCCAGGTTGGTGAGATGGGCGGAGAAGGAGATGCGGTTGGGCACCGTCACCCGCCCGATCTCCAGGGGGCTGAAGAGGTGGGGGAACTGCATGGACTTAAGCTACCTCCTTCGCGGGCACCAGCGTGGCGGCCGTCGCCGCGCGCAGGCACTCCGGGTCGGGCTGGTCCAGGGACTGGGTGAGGAAGTACGCTACCGCCGGGCAGCCGCCGTGGCAGACGGAGAAGCGGTCGCAGATGCGGCACGAGTCGACCTCGAGCTCCCGAAACCGCTGGAGCACCGGCGACGATTGGAAGATCTTCTCGAAAGGCTCGAGCGTCACGTTGCCGGCGAGAAACGCGGGATGGCAGAGGAAGGCACAGGGATAGACGCCGCCATCCGGCGCAACGGCGCAGGTCATCTTGGCCGCGCCGCACATGTCCAACCCCAGAGTCCGGCGGCTCTGCGGAGTGAGTGAGAAGAACGAGTCGCCGGTCAGGATCTCCGGGTGGTCTCCGAGGAAGCTGGAAAGCGCAAGAAGCTGGTCCCGGGTCAAGCGGTAGTCCTCCCAGCTCGCGCAGCCGGCTCCGGAGGGGCGGAAACGCGAGAGCCGGGTTTTGGCCCCGTAGCGGCGGGCGAGCCGATCGAAGTCGGCGATCTCGCCGGCGTTCGGGCGGGTGACCACCATGTTCAGGCTGAAGTCGGGGTAGTCCCGTTCGGCGAGAAGCTCGACGCCGGCGAGGATGCGGGCGAAGGTCCCGGCCCCCCGGATGCCGTCGTTGGTCTCGGCGCAGGCGCCGTCCAGGCTCACCTGCAGGTAGACGGGCGCCATCCTCAGCAGCTCATCGACGAGAGAGTCGGCGAGCACCGTCCCGTTGGTGCTGACGCAGGTGGTGATGCCCTGGGAGTGGCAGTAGGCGAGGATGTCGAGAAAGTCGTCCCGCAGGAAAGGCTCCCCGCCTCCGAAGTTGATCTGGAAGATCTCCATGCGGGCCAGCTCGTCGATGAGCGCCCGGCATTGCTGAAGGTCGAGCGCACCCCCGCCCCGGCCGAGAGGGTCGTCGCTCCGCAACCCGTTCCCGCCCGGCGTTTCGCCGCCAAGTCCAGCGCGCACTCCGGCAGAGAGGCAGTGGGTGCAGCGGAGGTTACACGCCTGGGTGATCTCCCACGTGACGTTGACCGGCGCGCGAAGGGGGGTGCTACTCAGCCTGTGTGGCAACGATCAGGCCCCTATCGACAAGGTTCTCAAGCAGTCGCCTTACTGCCGCACGCCGGCCACCCCGGAGCGCCCCTACGTGGAGAACACGGTCCGGTCCGGCGAAAGGCGGGGGCGTTAGAGCGTCGCCGGAGCGCACGAACGTCAGCTTGGTGGAGCGGGTGTCGTAGAAGAGCAGCCCGAAGCTTTCGCGTCGCACCCGGACCCAGTCCGGTACGAGATACGTGGTCGCTGGCAGCAGATCGAACCCGGCGTCGTCAGTAGACGCCACAGATCCCGTCCACGGCCAGGTCTTCGACCTCGATCTCTTCGAGGACCAGCGGCTCCTCGGGAGGGGCCGGGCATGGGGTGGCGGCTAGGACATCATCGCTTCTGGCATACATATGTTCCCTCCGTGAGGTCGGGCGCCTCAGTGCGTCAGTCCCATTCACAGACCCAGCGCCCACCGAGTTGACGCCGCTCCATCTTCTCGGCGATTTCGTTGATATCCTCGAGCTTGAACTTGCCCGCGATTATCTTGTCCAGTTTCATCTCCCCGGTCATGGCCAAATCGATCAGCTTGGGTATGTCGTCTTTGGTGGAGATAGAACCGTAGAGCCCTCCGATCATCGCCTTCTGCTGCAGAGCCATGAAGGTCAGGGGCATGGGGGCCACCTGATCCTGGGGCATGATCCCGACGACCATGAGGCGACCGGCCATCCCAAGGGCCCACCAGGCCTGCACCAGAGCACCTGGGTCCCCGCTGCACTCGAAGATGAAATTCGCCCCCCCGCCGGTCAACTCTTGGACGATGGGCACGGGATCCTCGGTCGAGTTGCAGATGAAGTGGGTAGCCCCCAACTCGAGGGCGATCTCACGCCGGGACTCCTCTAGGTCCACGGCGATGAGAGGATTGGCTTGGCGCATCTTCGCCGCCCGGAGCGTGTTCTGGCCAACGCCCCCCAGCCCCCACACGGCTACCTTGTCCCCGGGCTGGACGTTGGCCAGCTTGGTCACCGTCCCCCAGCCCGTGGGAACGCAGCAGCTCATCAAGGCGCCCCATTCGAGCGGCACGTCCTTGCGCAGTGGGACGAGGGAATCTTCAGGGACCACGGTGTAGTCCGAGAAGCCGGACACGAAGTTGCCGTGCAGGACCGGGTTGCCCTTGGCATCCCTCATGCGGGTGGTGCCGTCGAGCATGGTGCCCCCTACGAAGTACTGGAAGTTGCCTGAGCATACGTTGCCCAGACCACGACGGCACTCGGGGCAATCACCGCAGGGGCACATCCAGGCGCTCGCGACATGATCGCCCACCTTGACCCGGGTCACGCCCTCGCCGATGGCCTGGACCACCCCGGCGCACTCGTGACCGGCCACCATCGGCAGAGCCATATAGATCCGGCCCTTGAGATTGCTGAGGTCGCTGTGGCAGTAGCCCGTGTACTGGTACTTGACGAGAGCTTCGCCGGCCTTCGGCGGATCGAGTTCCAGTTCTTCGATGCTGTAACCCTTGTTGACTTCGCGCAGGATAGCGGCCCTGATCTTCACTTGCGTTCCCCCTTCGCCGTGGCTCTAGTCGGCGCTCGCCCGGAAGCGTCGGTAGTACTCCGAACACCCGCGGACATCCGTTACCGAGCGCAAGACGCCCGCGGCATGCCCCCTTACATTACCATCGCGACGGGCCCGCGAGTAGACTGCCACCACGCCCTAGCAGCCATCTCCGGCCGAGCCCCGCCCCCGCGGTCGGCAGTATCGCCGCTTCACCATGCTCCGGCCTCACCGGCGGCGGCGCCTTAGGCGCCGCGCCTCTCCTACCCGGAGGGTCAACCCTTCAGAATCCATGTGTTCCAGGAGCGCCTGCGCATACCGGCGGGAGGTGCCAAGCAGATCCCGGGCTTCAGCCAGGGTCAGCTGATCCGCCTCCTCCATGGCCGTTACCAGCCGGCCGATCAGATCGTCCAGGCGCTCCGGTGGATAGTAGAGGTCTTCGCCCACCTTGACCAACCGGCCCTGACGCACCAAGGCGTCGACGATCCTCTTCGCGTCGCGCACAACGAGTCCCGCCGCGGCGGCCGCCACGGTCACGCTCGGAGTCTCGGCGGCGCGTTCGGCGCTATCACCGTCGTGAACTGCGCCAGCAGGCTCTCGATCGCTCCCGCCTGCACATCGTCGGGCATTGCGGCGGCCCCAGCCCAGCGGAAGCCGTGCTCCGTTCGGACAACCTCCCCAGCCGTCTGCAGTCTCTCGAGGGCCGCGTCCAGGGCGAGCCATTCCTTGCCGCCGGACAGCTCTCTCCGCAACTCGCCCAAGGTCAGATAAGGATTCAGCGCATCGGTGGCAGCCCGCTCGCGCAGAGCCGTGAGGGCGACGTCGGTCAAGGCCAATAGCGAAGGCCCGTGGAATAAGCGAAGGTTGGCCGCCGTCGGTTCCGCCGCAGGTTCCGCCGCCGCCCCAGCCACGGTCTGGGCCCCGGGTGACCGTGCCGCGCCGTGCTGGTGGCGACAACCGCGGCCGCGGCCGTCCGCCAGCAGGCCGTTTACGGCCGCGCCGATCTCCGTTCGGCCGAATCGCCACAGATAGGGACTGTCCTCCAGTCTCCGGCGCGTGAGGGCCGATGGGAACGATTCTTCGAGCAACAAGGCGGCGATGAGGTCCGGTGGTCCTTCCTCCAGCAAGGCCAGGCGGTCGTGCCATCGAGGTCCGGTGCCGTGCTTGTGCGGCGCGGGATCGATCACTCGGCCCCCGCCAACGGTGGCGACAGGAGTCACCGAGCGCACGATGAACTGGTCTCCGGGATAAACAAGAGCGCGCTCCTCGAACCGCACCTGCGCATAGCAGGAGTCCCCGGGCTCCAGAGAATCGCGGTCGGCAAGCACGAATTTGGCAAGGATCTCCGCCGTGCCGTGGTCCACCCGCGCGCGTGAGACGCGGGGCACGGGGCCGGGTGCCTCCGGCAGCAGAGTCAACCGCACATCGGCCAGGTAGGTCGGCTCGATGACAGGGTCCTTCACCACCCATTGCCCGCGATCGAGCTCATCACGGTCGACCCCGGTCAGACTGAGCGCAACCCGCTGCCCACCGGCAGCCGCTGCCACCTCACGATCGTGTACCTGGACGCTCCTCACCCGCACCTCCCGCAGCTCGGCCGGACCCCGGGCGGTCCGGGGAGGGAGGATCGCGACCGTGTCTTCGGCGCTGAGACTCCCAGACCACAGCGTGCCGGTGACGACCGTGCCGATGCCCTTGAGGGAGAAGACCCGGTCTATGGGCATACGGGTGGCTGGGTATGCGGGGCGCGGCGGTACCGCCGCGCCCAGACGGTCGAGAGTAGCCACCAGTTCAGGCAACCCGTCGCCGGTCACGCCGCTCACCAGCACTATGGGAGCATCACCGTAGGGGGTAGCGGCGAGTAGGTCCTCCACGTCGGCCCGAGCCAGTTCGGCCAGGTCGGGATCGACCATGTCGATCTTGGTGAGGGCGACCATCCCAGAGGGGATACCGAGCAGTTCGATGATGTGCAAGTGCTCACGGGTCTGCGGCATGACCCCGTCGTCGGCCGCCACCACCAGCATGAACAGGTCGATGCCCGTGGCGCCGGCCACCATGGTCTTGACGAAGCGCTCGTGCCCCGGTACGTCTACCACGCTCAGATGCCGGCCGCTCGGCAGCACCAGTTCGGCGAAGCCTAATTCGATGCTGATGCCCCGGGTCTTCTCCTCCTTGAGCCGATCGGTATCCCGGCCGGTCAAGGCTTTGACGAGGGTGGTCTTGCCGTGATCGATGTGCCCGGCGGTACCCAGGGTCAGAGGGACGCACGGCTCCCCCCGCATCCGCAGTCACAGTACCGCCCCGGGCAACGATCGGCCGGCGTCACCAACCGCCATACCCACCAGCCGCTCGATGGCCCAGACGACGCTCTCGGCCGCAGGCTCGACCTCGCTCTCGGCCAGAGTCAGCACGTCCAGATGGAGACTGTCTTGGGACACGCGGGCCACCACGGGGATGGGGGCCCGGCGCAGGAGCGCTTCGAGCGCCGAGACCGTGGGGACTACCGCCCGTGTAGCTCCCGTATCCGCGGCCGCCGCCGACCCTCCGGGACCTCCGGCCACTCCCGCCGGCCGGGCAGATCCCCCTTGTGCTCCGCTCTGGACCGGTTGTTCCGGGAACCTGATGCGGACGGCATGCGAAGGCAGTTCCACCAGAGGCATCGAGCCGCCGCCGGCCCGAGCGCTCGACTCTTCCACTTCGAGAATGAAGCCGTCGCCGCAACGCCGCTCGATGGCCGCCTGCAGAGCCGCGGCCAGCGCGCCCGTCTCCGCCGCGGTCCGGCTGAGGTAGCGCAGTGTCGGGATCTCCTCGCGGGCCCTCTTGGGATCCTGATAGAGGCGAAGGGTCGCCTCCAAAGCCGCCAGCGTCATCTTATCCAGCCGCAGGGCGCGCGCCACCGGGTGTTTCCGCAGTCGGTCGATCACGTCGGCGCTGCCGAGCAGGATCCCGGCCTGGGGTCCCCCCAACAGCTTGTCCCCGCTGAAACAGACGACGTCCACGCCCGTCCGCAGCGACGCCGCCACCGATGGCTCTCCAGAGAACGCGTCGAGCTCGTAGAGCGCTCCACTGCCCAGGTCGTCGGCGACCGGCACTCCCCGGCGGCGGCCTAGATCCACCAATTCGGCCAGATCGGCTTCCTCGACGAAGCCAAGGATCCGATAGTTCGAGGTATGCACCCGCAGCAGCAAGGCGGTATCAGCCGTGATGGCGGCTTCGTAGTCCGATATCCGGGTGCGATTGGTGGTCCCCACTTCCACGAGGCGGACGCTTCCGGCCCGCATGATCTCGGGCAGCCGGAAGGACCCGCCGATCTCGACCAATTGTCCCCTCGAGACGAGGACCTCCCGCCCCGAGGCCAGCGCCATCAGGAGGAGCAGCATCGCCCCTGCGTTGTTGTTGACCGCGAAGGCGGCTTCCGCCCCGGTCAGCCGAGTGAGCAGGGTCTCGACATGGATTTCCCGCCGGCCGCGTGTGCCTTCCTCGAGATCGTACTCCAGGTTGCTGTACGAACGGGCCACTTCGACCACGCGCTCCACCGCGGCTTCGGCCAGGCAAGAACGGCCCAGGTTGGTGTGGACCACCACCCCGCTCAGGTCCAAGACCCGCCGCAGGCCGGGCTCAGCCCACGACTCCAGGATGACGGTCATCTCCGCCACGATCTTTTCCGGCGCGCCAGCGCCGCTCGTCGTCTCGCCCGCGATGATCGCCTGCCGGGCCGCTTCCACCGCCGCCCGAGCCGCCTCCACCACCTGTAGCCGCGGGTAGCGCTCCAGGAGCGCGAGCGCCGCCGGCCGGCTCGTCAGTTCCTCTACCGACGGGAGATCGCGCAGTGCCTTCTGCCTCGTGTCGTCCATCTCCGCCTCCTTCAAGACGCCGACGCCCGGTGAGGCCCCCTGGGTGCGTCCCTCGCTCCCCGCTCCTACTTCTCCCGTTCCAGGAAGAAGTCTGCCATCGACTCGAGGACATCGCGGGCAGGTGAGACGCGTAGACCGGCGAGACATTCCCGCGCCTCGCCGATGAGCGCCCGGGCTCGTGCCCGGGCGAAACCTATCGAGTCATACTTGTTCAGCAGCTCCAGCACCTCCGCGGCGTGGCCAAGGGTCTTGCCGTGCCCCAACCGCAGTATCTCGATCAGCCGTTCTCGGTCGGCCGGCTCGGCCACGGTGAGGCAATGGATCACCATGAGCGTCCGCTTGCTCTCGAGGACGTCGGTGAGGTAGTCCTTGCCCATGGTGTCGACGTCGCCAAGGATGTTGAGAAGGTCGTCCTGTATCTGAAAAGCGATGGAGGAGCTCTTCCCAAAGCCTTCGAGCGCTTCTCTCTCGCTGTCCGTCGCCCCGCCGATGATCGCTCCCACCTTGACCGGAGCGATCCCGGAGTAGTAGCCGGTCTTGCCGAGCGCCATACGCAGGTAATCGTCCAGAGTGAGCTCGTATACATCGTCCCGTACCCAGCCCACATCAAGGGCCTGACCCTCGACGGTGCGGGCGCTCATCTCGCCGATGACGTCCAGGACAGCCAGCTTGGTGGCGTCGTCGAGCTGTGGATCGCGCACGACGATAGTGCACACCAGACCCAATGCATAGTCGCCGGCGTTGATGGCGAGGGGCACGCCGTGCAAGATATGCGCGCACTTCTGGCCGCGCCGCAGGAGACTCGCGTCCATGATGTCGTCGTGGATCAGAGCGGCCGCATGGAAGAACTCGATCGCACACCCTGCGGATAGGGCCTTGCGCGGCTCGCCGCCCACCGCTTCGCACGCCACCATGGCCATCGCCGGTCGAGCCCGCTTGCCACCGCGGACTATGAACTCGTCCAGGATGCCGTAGAGGTAGGTGTGAAGAGCACTGCCCTCGGGGACCCCGGCCAGGTAGGCGTGCAACCGCTCGTCGATAACGGGGGTGACCGAGGTCAGATAGTCGATGAAGAGATCAACGCCCATGGGCTCCCGCTGTGTTTCGTCCTCGCGCCCCGCTGCCTGACACCGGCCGAGTATCCCAGCCGCCGCCCTGCCGGGCTCTCGCCCTGACGACGATAGCATACGGGCGGTCGGGGCCGGTCACAAGCACGTGTGGGCTTTGCCTATCCGGCCGTCACAAGCGCTTCTTCCTGATCTTGCCGCTCACCGCCAGAGCAAGGAGCGCGCCGATGATCATGAGGATGATCGAGACCGTGTAGGTGGTACGCATCGCATGGGCAAAAGACTCCATGCCACCGGGTCACCTCCGCCTTCCCACTAGTCTCTCCAGGCCCTCGAGGAAATGACGGCAGGACTCATCGTCCATACCCGTCAATGACTCCTCCACTTCGGCCCGGGGAAAGCAGACGATGTGCGCAGGTCAAGTGGCGCGGAGGCGCCGATCTCGTGAGAACTAGCCCTGCGGCTCAATGAGCTTGAAGCCGACCAGATCCCCCTGCACCACGATGCGCTGCTTCGCGCTATACAAGGGATGGCACGCGGCCAGTGAGACCTGCTCTCGACCCAGCTGAGCGACCTCGTCCACCTCGTCGGGATACACGATGATGACTCGGGTCACCGTGTAACGGGCGACAGCATAGGGGAGCACCAGGTCGATCTCGTCACCGACCTCCACCTTGTTGAGCCTGAGAAAGGGAGCGCCGTAGGTGGTGCGGTGCCCCGACACCACGAAATTGCCCCCTTGCCCTGGGAACGGGGTCTCCGGCCAGTGCCCCGGCCCCTCGCGCAGATCGCCCTTCCCCGTACCCTCCACCATGATCACGTCCAGCCCGATGCTGGGGATCAAGATCTGGCCGATGGGTTCGCCTGTCTGACCGCCCACAGACCGTTCGAAATCATCGGCGGCTGCTTTGAAAGCGGCCAGCACCGCGAGCCGCTCAGCCTCGGCCGCCGCTGCTGCCGCCGCGGCAGCCTGCGCGGCCGCGACATCCGGGTCTATGGTCGTGGTCGTGGTGGACTGGAGGGCGTGCTCGCCCTTGACTTCGACCGGAATGAAGTCGGTCGCGTCTAAGGCCGCACTCGAAGCGGCCAGCTGCGGGTTTTCCCTCTCCAGTTGCTGCCGCAGCTCTCGCTGCTCGTACCAGGTGTAGCCCCACGTCCCCACCGGATAGGCGAGAAGGAGCACGCCGGCGATGATCATCGCGTCGGCCAGCCAGCGCTTCCACGATCGACGCCTCCAGAAGGACCGGCGTGGCGCAGGCCCAGTCGGGGCAGGCCCGGTCGGGGCAGGCCCGTCAGGCGCCGCGTCCGTCTGGAGCGTCACATGCCCATCAGGCGCTGCCTCCTCCGGCGGCCCCGCCGTCTCGGGCGTCGTGTCCGGCTTGTCTGCCACGTCTTCCCCCATGGTGAGCAAGAGTATATCCCGCTCTTTTCGGCCCGGCTCGGGCAACAGACCCGCACGTCCAGAGTGGTTCACGCAGGCGTGAGTTGCTCGTGCCTCTTGTATCGTCCTATGATGGAGTCCTGTTTAGTCCGCGATTCGCTAGGATCGAGAGGGCCAGCATGATCATCCGACCTGTCATCCTCGCGGGAGGTTCCGGCACCAGGCTGTGGCCGGCATCCCGGCAGCGCCATCCCAAGCAACTGCTCGCTCTAACCGGTCCGGAGTCGCTCTTGCAGGAGACCGCCACCCGCCTGCGAGGCTTCCCCGTGGGGACGGTCGCCGATCCCGTGGTGGTGACGAACGAGGAGTACCGCTTCATCGTGGTCGACCAACTGCGAGAAGTGGGCGTCGGAGCGCCGCAGGTCGTGCTGGAACCGGTGGGCCGCAACACAGCTCCAGCTTTGACATTGGCCGCACTCTTGCCCACCGACCCTGACGGCGACCCGATCCTCCTCACCATGCCGTCCGACCATCTCATCGGCAATATCTCCGCCTTCCATACCGCCGTCGCTGAAGGAGCTGAGCAGGCTCAGAAGGGCATGGTCGTCACGTTCGGCGTGGTGCCCGATCGACCTGAGACAGGCTACGGCTACATCCGAGTGGGACAGCCGGCACCCGCGGCACCAACGGCTCGCGTCCTTTCCGGCTTCGAGGAGAAGCCCGACCTGGAGACAGCCGAGAGCTATCTCGCGGGCGGCGATCACCTCTGGAACAGCGGCATATTCATGATGAAGCGCTCTGTGTGGCTAGCGGCCCTGGAACACTACCGACCTGCCATCAGCGCGGCCTGCCGGAAGGCCGTGGACGGCGCCAAGATAGACGGTCCTTTCGTGCGCCTGGGCAAGGCCGCCTTCACAGCCTGCCCTTCCGAATCCATCGACTATGCGGTGATGGAAGAGCTCGGCGCTTCCCCCACCGAGACCCAGGCGGTGGTAGTGCCGCTCGACGCCGGCTGGTCCGACGTCGGGAGCTGGCAGGCCATCTGGGCGGTCTCGGCCAAAGATGCATCCGGTAACACCACCCGGGGGGAGGTTGTGCTCGAGGATACCCGAAACACGCTGGTGCACGCCTATTCGCGCTTGGTGGCGGTACTCGGCGGCGAGGATCTGGTGGTTGTCGAGACCGCCGATGCCGTTCTGGTGGCTGGTTCGGACAAGGCCGCCGATCTCAAGAAGCTTGTCGCTCGAGTCCAAGACTCCGACCCAGACCTTACTCTGAGCCACCGCCGAGTGCACCGTCCGTGGGGGCGGTTCGAATCCATCGACAGCGGGGAACGCTTCCAGGTGAAGCACATCGTGGTCAACCCGGGAGCCAGTCTGAGCCTTCAGTATCATAGGCGCCGGGCGGAGCATTGGGTGGTGGTCCGTGGGATCGCCGAGGTGACCGTCGGCAACCGGGTCTTCCGACTGACGGCGGACGAATCCACCTACGTACCCTTGGGCACCCCCCACCGCCTTGCCAACCCCGGGCCGGAGCCTCTAGAGATCATCGAGGTGCAATCGGGCGAGTATCTGGGAGAGGACGACATCGTCCGCCTGGAGGACAACTACGGGCGCATCGATCTCGTCGCGGAGCCCTAGAACTCTTTTCAGAATGAAGCCGCGGCCGCCTAGTGCGCCCTGGGCGGCACGATAGTGCGTCCTCGGTCCCGCACTATCTCCGGCTCGCTACCAGCCCCTTCTTGTGCGCCTACGCCAGGAGGGACGTCTCTGGGACGGCATGACCGCCGCCGGCCTACCTCCTGTCAGCACCATGCCTGGGTTGACACGGACGAGCATGTCCGCCTCCTCAGCGGACAGCATGCCGCGCAAGGTCCCTACGGCCGGGGCCAGCGTCCAGCTGGAGCGACGATGAGAATGGGCGTCTGACGCGATAAGGCTCATGTCTCCCCGGGAGAGGTGGCGATAGAACGCCTGCTTGCTGGCGCGGCCGAAGTCACCGTTCAGGCTGGCGGCAGTGCCCTGGGCCACTGCGCCCGCGTCCAGGCACTTGGTGAGCAGATCGGGAGTGCGCTGTATCCGGTCGTTTCGTTCGGGATGGGCGAGCACCGGCAGAAGGCCCTCCGTGCGCAGGCGAAAGACCGTCTCGACCGCGTATACCGGCCAGCCCCAATGGGGTACCTCGATAAGGAGAGCGCCCCCGCTTCCCTCGATCGCGAGTGGTTCGAGCTCCATCCTACCAAGCGTCGCTACTACGTCCAGGCTCACCTCGAAACCGAGCACAAGGTCCAACTCGATGCCGGCTTCGGTCATAGCCGTTCTGAGCGACTGGATCTCCTCCTGTGCCCTGCCGACGAACGAGAGATCCAACTCTCTCAAGTGGGGGGTGCAGACCACGATTGTGGTCCCCACAGCCATGGCCTCGGTGGCCATCTTCAGACTTGTCCGAAGGTCGGGAGAGCCGTCGTCCAGTCCAGGAAGAAGGTGGGAATGAGTGTCGATCATCCTGCAGGCGAGTCCTCCTCAAGATCCGGCCTCAACTAGTTAGGCCTCAGAGCCGAAAATTAGTACAGGAACCCGGGTGGGCTTCGGCCTGCTGCACGTTTCCATGCGAACGCGGGGCGGGCGGTTTGCCTTTCCCAGGGTTCCGCGTTAGCGGATAGTATATATGGATGTGCTGCGCGGACTCCAGGAAGGGTGGATGGAGATGCCAGAGCTATTTGGGAATCCCTACGTACTGCCGGCCGTCATCGTGGTCGTCTTGCTGCTGGTGCTGCTGCTCATCGTGATGATGCGCAAACGTCGAGGCACGAGCCAGAGCGAAGTCCGGTCGATGGAACGAGTAGCGGCTCCGCCTGCAGGACCCGCGGCGGCAGCCAGCATCATGCCTATGGCCGCCGCCGACTCGCAGCCGGGACCCTTACCGAGTCAAGCGCCGAGTCAAGCCACGGGAGCGCCGGACACATCCCTCGTCCCCCAGCCTCAATCCCCTGCGGCGGCCGCTCAGCCCGTTGTCGCAAAAGAGCGCCCCGCACCTGTCACGCCTGTTGCCAAGGCAACCAAGTTCCCGGAGCGTGCGGCACTCAACGACGATCCGCTGCGGGCCGTCATTCTCGACATCGTGCACGGATGGGGCGACCTGACCAGCGAGGACACCAACCGCCTCAACCTGTTCCGGGCGGACAAGGTCTTGGCTGCCGCCGAGGCGATCGACCTCCCGAAGGAAGACGCGGGCGGCGGCTACGCCCGCACCCGTTTGCTGCAGATACGGAAGTACGCGGCCGACAAACAGCTCCAGCAGAAGCCCCCCGAAGCCGCGCCCGAGGTGCAACCGTCAGGAGTGGAACCGGTGCTCACAATGGAGGCAGTGGAGACCGATCCCGAGGAGACCGCGACTCTGGTAGCCGAGGTCGAGCAGACCCCGAGTCAGGAGACCCGGGCCGAGGAACTTGCCGCGGGAGAGCCCCAGCCCGAAGGACCGCCACCTTCGTGGGAACTGCCTCAGCCGACGGAACACCTTGCCGGCGCCGGTCTGGCGACCGCGGCCTTCGCAGCTACGCCCCACGACGAGAAGATCGAAGACCGCCTGAGCTTGGAGAAGGAGCTCGGCGAGGATGAGGGCGAGTGGACGCAGTCGGCGGAGCCGATCGTGATACCACCGTGGCCCGAGGAGTCAAGGCCTGAGGAGTCTGTGGCGACGTCTCCGTGGCCGGAGGATTCGCAGCCCGTCGAGACGACCGCGTCGTCGCCGTGGCCGGAGGAGTCGCAGCCTTTGACGCCGGCCACAGCTTCTCCTTGGTCGGAGGAGCCGACGGGTTGGGATATCGACGAGCCACCGGTCCTAGAGGAGGTCCCGGTCGAGTTGGACGATGAGCAGCCTCTGCCGGCGGCGGCGGTCGCCGACATAGGACCTGCTGCCGCAACCGCAGCTACCGCGATCACCGAGGAGACGACGCCGGTGCAGGACATCACCGACCAGTTCCAGGCGCCTGATGATTCCCTTTCGACTCTGCATGGCAGGGTGAGGACCGCAGAGGAGCTCATGGCCCTGCCCGCAGGCGATCAAGCCGACATGCTCGCCTTCCTGGAGCCGCCTGAACTCGCACGCGTATTCGAGGCCAGCGAAGATCGAAGGCTCAAGAAGGGGGTGATCGACGTCCTTGAGAACCTCGGTTCCCCCGGGTCTCTGGACGTGCTTCGCCGCTGCCTTGACGACGCAGACCCGGAGATGCAGGTCTACGCTCTGGACGCCGCAGACCGGCTTCTAGGAGTAGAGTAGAGCCTCGCGCAAGCCGCGAGTACGCGCGACTATCTCGGCACCATCGAGCCCGGCACGCCAGGCCACGAAGGCACATCGCTTCTCAAGATCGAGGGGTTGATCCCACATGGCGTCGCCGGCCAGGGTGGCGGCTCCCCCTCCTGCCTCCGTGAGGATCACCAGGCCGGCCGCCAGGTCGACCGAGCGAGACCGAACAGCTGCCACCAGGATGTCGGCCGCCCCTGTGGCCACGTAGCAGAGGGCAAGAGCCAGCGACCCGATCTGACGCACGCGCATGTCCTGACTTCGGCCCACGGCGCCCATGGCGCTCAGATCGTGGAACCGGAAGTGATGACGGTCGGGCCGACCAGCCTCGAGTAGGATCACTTCTACCAGAGCGTTCTTGAAACGCTGGGGATCGAGCGTCACCCCCGGCTCTCCGGCTGAGAGCACCCCCGATCCCTTGACTGCGCTGAATACGTTCGGCCGTAGGTAGTCCTCGATGTAGCCCACGCGGACATCACCCATATTCGGACCGTCGGCCACCCCGATGGAGACGCAGAAAGGCGAAAGGCCACGCTTGGCGTTGAGACTGCCGTCCACGGGATCGACCACCACCAGCCACTCCGCGTCGGAGGGGCCGCTGATACCGGCTTCCTCGGACACCAAGCGACACGGGAACGGAGCCCGAGCGGCCAGAACGTCCTGGATAGCTTCCTCGCAGACACGATCGAGCTCGAGCGTGCGATCGCCACCTGCCCCCCGCCCGAGGGCTACCCTACCGGGTGCTCTGCCAAAGAGGGGCTGGATCGCTTCCTTACCCGCAGACGCCATCTGCTCGACGCATGAAAGCCACCGGGCGTCGGCCTCTGACATCGACCGGGTCGTCGGGGTGTCTTGCTCTGCTGGATCTGGCGTAGTCGAGCTCACACTGCCCAAAATACCACCCATCATCTCCCCTGAGTTACCATAGCCCCGATGAAGGTTCCCCGAGATCACCCGCCGCGCGGCGTGCCGCGCCCGCTCTGTTGGGCTGCCGCCGCGGGAGCAGCCGCGACAGGCTATATGGTCTTCGAGGCTCAGTGGGTGCAGTGCCGCGAGGCAGACCTTGAAGTACCCGGCCTGCCCTCTGTGTGGTCGGGCCTGCGCGTCCTTCACCTCTCGGACGTGCATGCAGGTCTCTTCCCGACGAACGAGCGCAGCCTCGAGAAGGTGGTGCAGTGGGCGGTCCCCCGCGCCCCTGACCTGGTGCTTCTCACCGGCGATATGCTCGGTGACCCTCACCGCAGCAAGAGGGTACTCGAAATGCTCGCTCGGCTAGAGCCGCCCCTCGGCACGTTCGCCGTCACCGGCAATCACGAGTACGGCATCGGCAAGGACCCTCTGGCGCGCCCCCGCGATACGAGCCATCTGTGGGAGCAGGCGGGGATCACACTACTTGCCGACCGATGTGTGTCTCTGCCGGCACGGAAAGGCCGCCATATCATCCTCTGCGGGGCCGACCACCTGACCGGCGGATTCGGGCTCCTCGACAACACCGGAACACGCAACCGGGACGACGCTCCACGGCTTGGGTCGGACGAAGGTTTCCTGGCTGGCGACTTCCCCGTGCTCCTCAGCCACGAGCCTCCACCCTCGGATTCACCTCTCGCCCGGCTCTTCCCCCTGGCATTTTCCGGCCACACCCATGGAGGTCAACTGCGAGTACCGGGTCCAGAGGGGTTGGCGCCTATACACCGAGAGGGAGGCGAGTACCTGGCGGGCGTGCATACCTGGGGCGAGGGCCGGCTGGTCGTTTCGCGCGGGGTGGGCACCAGCTTTCTACCCTTCCGTCTGCTCACTCGGCCGGAGGCGAGCCTGTGGCGATTGGTATAGAATTGCACCGACGACCCCAGCACATCGGGTAATGCGTTCGAACAGGGGGCTTCGATGAGTCAGCCGCAGGATGAGCGGATGTCCGGAGACCTGCCGGTCACTCCGACACCCTACGAAGAGACGAGACCCGCCGTCTCCCACGAGGTGGTGGCAACGTATGTTGCCGACGCTGCCCGCTCCGTTCATGGCGTCGTTGATCTTCACGCCTCTCCGTGGAAAGGCCTCTCGTCTCGCGTGCGTGAGACGCATACGGGAGGAGTGCTCATACGGGAGTCGCAACCAGGGACAGTGGACGTGGAGATACACGCCCGGGTGGCCTGGGGCGTGGTGATACCCGAATTGGCTCGCCAGGTCGAAGACGCCGTACGCAGCAGAGTGAACGGACTCCTCAATCTCGACCTTGGGAACGTCACCCTTTTCGTCGACGAGATAGCCGGACCGATGGAGGGCGGTGACTCGCAGGAGGGCTAGGCATCGTGCCCGACTACCTACCGCTTTGTGCTTCTCGGCAGGACCTCTTGCCGCCCGCTTGTCGCTCGTGCGCCTGGTGGCAGACCTCGAGCGGAGGGCGGGACCGCGCCGTCGCTGTCGAAGAGAGGCGCCACCAGTGGATGGTGGCGGTCGAATCCAGCTGGGGTAGTCCAGGACTTCTCCTCCAGAGAGCCGAGCCAGGTGTGCCATCCGGCCAATCATCGTCCGAGAAGCTCACGGGCGCGAACGATCAGACTTCTCCTTCGCCCGATCTCGCGACTGCTGCATCGATACACTACGCCCCGGCGACGGCCCTCCCGAGGTTGCGGAACCTGCCGTTCGCTCCTCTCGGTCCTGACGCGGTGCTCCTCTTCTGCCTTCGGTCGGAGGAGGACCAAGCTGATCTTCAGGCCAAACGCGTCATGCAGAAGGCGCTTGGGCAGCTGAAGGATCGAGGAGTCCAGGAAGTGTATGCCTTTGCCGGCCACTTCGGCAGCCCCGAGGATAACGGGCGGTGTGAGTTCTTCTCTCTCGACTTCCTGGAAGCCAACGGTTTTCGGCATGTCCGAGACAACGGGGACATCTATCTGATGCGCGCCGACCTGCGGGGTCTGCTCTCCCTCATAGGCCAGGTAGAAACCGCGGTCAGGCGGGCGCTCCGTAACGATCCCACTCCAAGTCCCGCCGCCTGGACGCACCGCGGGACGTCATGAGCCCGCCATGAGGCGGCACCTGCAGCGCAGCGGCTCGCGTGCCGTAGATCGCGGTCCGGGGCGGCGGTCGCGCTACCGCGCCGTGCGGCTGGCGGCGGCCGTGGCCCTGGTGTCGCTGGCTTGCCTGGCGGCATTCGCTCTCGTGGGGTCACAGGAACCGCCGGCGGCGGTGGCTGCGGAGGCCGGGCTGGCTGAGGCCCCCGTCTGGGTCACGCAGGTCAAAGGTATCGTCGATCCGGCCATGGCGAGTTACTTGGTCAAGACCATGAAGCAGGCCGCCGAGGCTCGGGCGGCCGCACTCGTCGTCGAGCTAGATACCCCCGGCGGCCTCGACACCGCCATGCGCGACATCATCCAGGCCCAGCTCGACTCGCCCATACCGATCGTCTTATACGTCTACCCCGAGGGGGCGCGGGCGGCCTCGGCCGGCGTCTACATACTCATGGGCTCCGACGTGGCGGCGATGGCACCGCAGACCAATCTGGGAGCGGCGACCCCGGTGTCGCTCGGCGGGGAGATGGACGACGTCATGAAGGCCAAGGTCACCAACGATGCCGCCGCGTACATCTCCGGCCTGGCCTCCAATCATGGACGCAACGCCGAGTGGGCCGAGCAGGCCGTGCGAGAATCGGTGTCGCTCACTGCCGAGGAGGCTCTGGCCAAGGGGGTGATCGAGTTCGTCGCCGCCGACCTTCCCACCCTTCTGCAGGATGTCGACGGCTACGTGACCACGCCCAAGGGCCTCACCCTGCACACCGCCGGGGCCCCGGTCGAGGAAGTCAGCATGGGCTGGATCCAGCGCTTCCTCCACGCCATCGCCAACCCCGATATCGCCTACATCCTTATGATCATCGGGATCCTGGGCATCATCACGGAGCTCAGCACCCCCGGTCTGGGAGGTGCGGGGATAGGAGGGGTCATAGCCTTGCTTCTGGCCTTCTACTCCTTCCAGGTACTTCCCGTCAGCCTGGTGGGGATAGCCCTGGTGGTGCTGGCCATGATCCTGTTCGTCGCCGAGATCAAGATCCAGAGCCACGGGGTCCTGGGGATCGGGGGAGCCGCCGCGCTGATCGCCGGCGGTCTCCTCCTGTTCGATACCTCGTCTTCCTTTCTCAAGGTCAGCTGGCCGGTGCTTATCACAGCCACGGTCTTCGCCGTCGTCTTCTTCATGCTCGTTATCCGAGCGGTCGCGAAAGCCATGCGCCGGCCCCCCGCCACGGGGACCTCGACTCTGGTGGGAGCGGCCGGCGTGACGGTCTCACCTCTCGGTCCGCAAGGCCAGGTGAGGCTGCGGGGAGAGACGTGGAAAGCCCGTACCGAGGGAGAGGACCTGCTTAAAGACGAACGGATAGAGGTACTAAGAGCAGAGGGGCTCACGCTCGTCGTGCGCCGGGCGAGTACGGCGGACGGCGACACCGAAGAGAAACCGAACCAGGGGACGTAAGGAGACGTCATGGATGTAGGCACGATAGCAGTGATCGTGATCGTGGTGATCGTGGTGATCATCATATTGGCCTCGGCGATCAAAGTCTTCCCCGAGTACCAGCGCGGTGTGATCTTTCGCCTGGGGCGCCTGATGCCGCCCAAAGGGCCGGGCATCTTCCTCATCATCCCCATCGTCGACAAGGTGGTGCGCGTGGACCTGCGTACCATCACTATGGACGTGCCGGCACAGGAGGTAATCACTAAGGACAATGTCCCGGGCAAGGTGAACGCCGTCGTCTACTTCCGGGTCATCGATCCGTCGAGATCGGTAGTCGAGGTGCAGAACTACATCGCCGCCACCTCGCAGATAGCCCAGACCACGTTGCGAAGCGTCCTCGGCCAGTCCGACCTGGACCACCTGCTCACCGAGCGGGACAAGCTGAACGCCCGGCTGCAGGAGATCATCGACGAGCAGACCGACCCCTGGGGTGTGAAGGTCAGCATCGTAGAGATCAAGGACGTCGAGATTCCTGCCAGTATGCAGCGGGCGATGGCCCGGCAGGCCGAGGCCGAGCGGGAACGTCGGGCCAAGGTCATCGCCGCCGAGGGCGAGTTCCAGGCTTCGGAGAAGCTTTCCCAGGCCGCCTTGGTGCTCTCGAAGACCCCGGCCGCTATTCAGCTTCGCTATCTCCAGACCCTCGCCGAGATCGCCACCGAGAAGAACTCCACTACGGTCTTCCCGATCCCCATCGATCTGATAGAGATGTTCATGAAGAAGCATTCCGATACCTAGGCCTCTGTCCCTTGTCTCCGTGAGGGTCGTTCGCCAGCCGTGCTAACCCGCGTCTCCATCGCCCTTCCGGAAGAGTCGCACCTGCGCAGCCGAAGTCCATCAGGCGCCGCGGCCCCATCACCCTCGAGGGAGGAGTCGTACAACGCAGCCGGAACGAGGGTGATGGGGCCGCGGCCACTGTGCTATAAATACGCGATTGTGCGTCGACTGGGGGTATAGCTCAGTTGGGAGAGCGTCGCGTTCGCATCGCGAAGGCCAGGGGTTCGAATCCCCTTACCTCCACTCCTTCCCTCCCTTGTCGGCCGTCCTCATGAAGGGGTGACCACCGTGCCTCTCATCGAGATCAGAGTCTCCTCCCCGGCACGCGAGGTGCTGGTGGATATCAGCGACAGGGTCCAGCAGGCCGTCACCCAGTCCCATCCGACACTGAGCGGCATGGTGAGCATCTTCGTGCCTCACACCACCGCCGGCGTCACCATCAACGAGGGCGCCGATCCCTCCGTGGCCCGCGATATCGTCGAGGGCCTTGCCCGCCTCGTCCCCCGCGAGGCCGCCTATCGTCATAGCGAGGGGAATTCCGACGCGCACATCAAGGCGAGTCTCGTAGGCAGCAGCGTCGCGGTCCCCGTGGAACAGGGACGGTTGCGGCTTGGCACGTGGCAGAGCATCTATCTGGCCGAATTCGATGGTCCTCGCACCCGGCGGGTATGGATAGTGCCCGCGCCTGCGTGAGCCCCGGGACGTCCGGGGCCGGCCCTCAGAACGGTCCCGGTTCGGAGCTGGGCGAGGCGGTGGAGGAGTTCATCCGAGATCAGCTGAGCAGTCCGGAGATCAACAATCTCGGCCCGGGCACCGACGGGAAGGCCTGGGACGGCGTCCTGTTGGGGTTCTCCAGCGGAGCAGACGAGCTCTACGAGTTCCTCAAGGAGCACATCGGACCGTTCCACTGGACGCCGGCCGAAGCCTTCGCCCTGGGCACGTCGACGGACCGGCCGGTGTCTGGCCCAGAAGATGCGGCCGATGCCTCAGCGGGCGAGCTGACGGTGATCAGTTGGGCCCTCTGTCAGACCGAGAGTGCCAAAGCTGCGAACCGGGCGGAGACCCTGATGCCGTCGGAACCATGGGCGCGATCCCGGATCTTCGGGCAGAACTGCAATCGCCGCCTGCACAAGGCGCTCGTCCAGATGCTCGCCGACCTTGGATACGAGGCCGTAGCCCCCGGGTTGCTCCGGCAGTGGGCCGAGGAGTCCTCTCCCCGGTTCGGAAGAGCATGTACTTGGTCCGAGCGTCACGTAGCCCATATCTCTGGTCTGGGGACCTTCGGTCTGTCGGGTGGGCTGATCACCGAGCGGGGGCAGGCGGTCAGATTCGGATCGGTGGTAGTCCGCGCGCAGATCCCGGTCACCCTGCGGCGCTATACCGACCCCTTCGCCTACTGCCTCTTCTTTGCCCGAGGCACCTGCGGGGCTTGCGCGCGTCGCTGCCCTGTCGGGTCGATCAGCGAGGATGGTCGCGACAAGGCAGCCTGTGCCACACATCTCATTCCGGTGAGCGAAGAGTTCGTCAAGCAGGAATACGGTTTCGACGGTTACGGGTGCGGTCTCTGCCAGACCAAAGTGCCCTGCGAATCGGGCATCCCCAAGAACTCGTTTCAGAATGAAGCGCCGCCGCTGGGTCCGCCGAGAGTCTAGACGCTCAGTCCCGGACCTCAGTCTCCCCATCAGGGCCGTCTTCACCGGAGCCGGCCGGCGGCCAGTCTGGACCTTCGCCCTCGTAGTAGTCGACTCCCAGTATCGGAGCCGAGCCCTGCACCACCGCTGCCAGCCGCCTGCGCCGGCGCCATAGTATGCCCCGCCAGACAGCCAGTCCCAGCAACAGCACCCAAGCGGCCACCTCGAGTACCTGACCGACTGTGTTGGCCGCCGTACGCCCGTAGGTGAGAGTCACGTGGCTTTCGGTGGGGATCACCATCATGAACGAAGGAGAAGCCAGATAGGGTCCGTCGGCTCCCTCGACGTGCCAGTTGGGGAAATAGGAGACCTTGATCCAGTGCGGCTGCCCGATGGCCGTGGTGTCGAACGAGAGGCTTTCGTTCTCCATCAGCTCTCCGATGACACGGCCCTCGGCGACGATGGGTTCCGCAGGGGGAATCGCGGCCTCATCAAGAGGTATCTGGGTGAACTGTTGGAGCGCCTCGTCCCCATTATCGAGGACGATCGGGGTGTCGAGGGCGGATTCGTTGAGATACCAGTCCACGGCCATATCGCGCCATTCGTTCACCTCGATGTCGACCTTCACCGGCTTGTTCTTCATCACTTCGACATAGCCGGTGGTGCCGATGATGCGGAAGACGTTGTAATCACCGAAGGTCGCCAGAAGCTCAGCCCGTGAGTCGGCCTGCAGAGCGCTGACGACCTCCGGCGAGAACGCGAGCAGATAGGGGATGTCCATGAGTTGCAGCCGGGTGATCCCCTGAGCCACATCAAGCGAGGGGTAGGTGACCCCGATGATGGCGTTGCTGGGCTGCTTGGAGAGATAGGCCTGATTGATGAAGTGGAAGGGCGCCGTGATACGAAGCCTCCATCAAGGTGCCTTCCATGGTGGGAAGCTCGGTCCAGTAGGGAATGATCTCGAAGGCGCGGGGGGTGCCGAACTCGTCGATCTTGTCCCCGTGCTCCACCATCACCCGGCCCGGAGGGTCGAGCGTGGCTATGAACTGGTTGATGGAGTTGTATTGCTCCCAGTTGGTCTTGCCTTCGTAGCCGGAGTAGTTCCACCTGATCCAGCCTGCGGCGGTGGTGCTCGTCACTATGATCACCGCTCCCAGCACGATCGCGACCACTGGTACGTAGATCCTGCGGGCGTTGATCCCCCGCAACCGGAAGAGGTCGCGCATCATCACCGTGAAGGGACGGATCAGCCAGGTGGCGCCATATGCAGCCCAGAAGTGAAGCGACACATAGAAGAACGGCAGGATCCGGGCGTTCCACAGACGACCGTTCGGAAGCACCCAGAAGAGCACGAGGGTGATGAAGGTGATCCAGGCCAGCGGGAGCAGCTTCTTCTCCTTGCGGGCGACGGCATACGCCATCCCTATCAGGCCAAGGGTCGCGACGGGCAGCAGTTGTAGCGGCAATAGGTCGCCGAGCGAGTCCAGCTGGTCCCAGGCCATGTGCGCCGTCCACTCCAGATTCGAGGCGAAAGGCAGCGACCAGAAAGCGGTCAAGCAGAAGCCCACCGCAGCCACCGCAGCCATGTAGCCAAGAGAACGCCAGCGGGGGATCACGAGCAAGAGCCCGGGGATGATGCAGACCAGCGCGATGGTGGTCACGATGTGCGAGAGGACGAGAGCCATCAGAATCAGGCAGTTGAGGACGAAGAGCATGTTGAAATGAGGCTTCTCCATCCCCCGGTACATAGTGCCCAGGAATAGGAACACCAGGGCGAAGCTCAGCATGTAGCCGAATTCGCCCGCCAGCGTGCTGAGGATGTTCCCCCCGTAGATGGAGTAGCTCTCCATGAGCAGGAAGATCAACGCGAAGACGGCAGCAAAGATGGGGAAGGGACGCCGCACCCGCCACAGCCGACCCATCGCGTAGGCGGCTGCCGGCAGAGCGAAGACCCCCAATACGGTGCCGATCTTGAAGGCCACTTCGTAGGCCATGAACCAGTCCATGATAGCTATGAGCAAGAACGGGAAGGGGAAATAGAACGTCAGCATGGGCATGCCGGCGTACCAACCGGGCGCCCAGCCGGTCAAACGGAAATGGGGTAGCAGCTCCTGGATGAGGTACTGCGCGGGGTAGTGATGCGCGCCTGTGTCGCCGCCGGCGGTGGTAGTGATACTGAAGAGGAGGTTGGGCCGATAGAAGATGAGCAGGGTCGTATAGATCGCCAGGAATGCCAGCAGGGTGGGGACCCAGTCCCAGATGCTTCCCTTCTCGACCAGGTCCTCTCGCTTAGGGTCCAGCATTCCCCTCCTTCCACAAGATCAGCCGTAACTGTAGCAGCCCCCACATGGTACGCGGTATGCGACGTACTATAGACGAACGCGGTTTCCTTTTCTCCTCCACCGTTACCGGCAGAGCCTTGACCCTTATACCACCGCGCCGGGCCCGGATGATGAGCTCTGTATCGAACAGATCCCGGGTCCTCACCGTTCGAGGGGCGTAGCGCTCGACTACCTCGCGGCGCAGAACCTTCATGCCATGAGTATCGTCCATGCGGGGGTCGAACAATAGCCTGAGGATAGTGGTGAAGCCCAGCGACACCAGGTGACGGGCAGGCGAGCGCCGGTCCTCCGCGCCCTCTACGAGCTTGCTGCCGACCACCACCCCGGCCCCGGAGGCCGCCATCAGGTCGCCGGCGGCCAGCATGAAGCGGACGTCGTGGAAATCGATGTCGAAGTTGACGATCAGATCGCCCCGGCTGGCGAGCATCCCAGCCTTCATGGCGGCCCCGTAGTCCGGCACAGGGACGCGGAGGACGCGAAGGCGAGGGTTTTCACGGGCCAATGTCTCAGCGATCGCAGGACATTCGTCGACGCTACCGTTCTCTGCCAGAAGTAGCTCGTAGTCGACCCCCCGAGCGTCCAACCCCCTCACGAGCTCGGCCACCTCGTCGGCGAGACACTCGGCCTCGTTGTGGATCGGGATGACTATGGAGTACTCGGGTGCTGCGCCCGGCTGCGGGCTTGGCGGCGGCGTCGCGCCCCCGGGCACGAGCGTCGCGCCCGACTCGCATCCGCGGCCGCGGTCCCGGCCGGCCGGCTCACTCATCGCGCCCTCTCTTCAACGCCGTATGTCGGAAGGCCAAGTAGCGGCTGCCCAAGAAGTTCCAGGCCACGGATATCACGGCAGCGACGAACGCCTTGCCCATCCGCACGTACCACGTCCCCGAGTCGATCCAAAGCCCGAGCAGGGTGAAGGCCACCACGTTCACAATCAGCGGAGGGATATTGACGGCGAAGAACACGCCGAACTCGCGCCAGCCCCGTCCCGAGCCACGCGCGCTGAACGTCCAGTACTTGTTCCAAACGAAGCTGTTGCAGATCCCGAGCACATATGAGATCGCCTTGGCGGCTACTTCGGGCATTCCCGGGATCAACGACAAAAGGTAGAAGGCCACAAGATCGACGGCCGTGTTCGTCACGCCCACGAGGATGAAGCGGACCGCTTGTCCGGCCATGCGGTCGCGCCGCAGGAAGGCAGGCACCACGCGCTGGTACCACGGCTCCTGCGTCACGGGACTCGGCTCTTTACCGGAAAGCGCTGAGACAGGACTCACGATCCCCCGACCATCGCAGTGATTCGGCCTGCCGGAGGCAAGCGGTCTATATGCTAACATCCCTCAGTCCTCCAGTGGCCCGGAGATACGCGTGCGACAAGCTACCATCGGCCGATGATGTCTCCTCTTGACTCCCAAGGAACGGCCCCGATGAGGGTGGCCTTCCGGACTATCGGCTGCAAACTCAACCAGTGTGAGACCGCCCAGATGCAGGAATCCCTGTCCGCTTCGGGCTACCGGCTGGTGGACTGGGAGCAGCCCGCCGACATCCGCGTCATCAACACATGTACGGTGACGGCCAAGAGCGACCGCACGTGCCGGCGCGAGATACGGCTTGCCAGACGCCTCGACCCCGGCTGCACCGTGGTGGCCACCGGCTGCTACGCCCAAGTCGCCCCGGAAGCCGTGGCGGAGATCCCGGGAGTCGACCTGGTATTGGGCAATATCGACAAGCTGCGTTTGGGAGGATTCCTCGACGGCCATCTCGTATCGCGGCCGGTCGCGTCCGACGGCGTCGGGACGGCCCCGGCCGCCGGCGGAGCCTCCGTCGCACCGACGCGTGTCTCTGTATCGCCCTATACCGATCATCCCGAGTTCGAAGGTGAGTTCTTCACGCATTTCTACGGCTACACCCGGGCTTTTCTCAAGATCCAGACAGGCTGCGATTCGCGCTGCGCCTACTGTGTCATCCCCCTGGCCCGGGGCCCGGCCCGCAGCATGCCCAAAGCCGACGTCCTTGAGCAAGTCCGCCTGCTGGCGGCCCGAGACCACCGGGAGGTGGTGCTCACCGGGATCAATCTGGGTAGCTGGGGCAGAGACAGCGGCGACGGTTCTCTGGCCGACCTGATGGCGCTCCTGATCGAGCACGGAGACATAGCGCGCTACCGCCTGAGCTCCATCGAGCCCATGGAGGTGGACGAGGCTCTTCTGGACGTTATGGAGCAGGCCGGTGACAGGGTCGCACGGCATCTCCACCTGCCCCTGCAGAGCGGGTCTGATGCCGTGCTCAGGCGGATGGACCGGCCCTATGCCGCCGGCGAATACCTGAATGTCCTCTGCGGCCTGGTCGGCCGCCTCCCGGACGCCGCTGTCGGGGCCGACGTGATCGTGGGCTTCCCGGGCGAGACCGAGAGGGAGTTCGAGGAGACCTATTCCTTCATCGAGCATGCGCCTCTCACCTACCTTCACCTATTCAGTTACAGCGACCGGCCGGGCACTCCCGCCTCGAGCATGTGCCCGAAGGTCGATCCCGAGGTGATCCACGAGCGTAGTGTGCGCTTGCGCGAGTTAGGAGAGCGTAAGAGCGCGTCGTTTCGCGGGATGCTCGCTGGGACCGAGCAAAGAGCTCTGGTCCTCAAGGAGCGGACGACCGGGGGCAAGCTCGTGGGGTTGACCGGAAACTACCAGGAAGCGCTATTGCAGGGGGACGATACCCTCATGAACCGGTTCGTCAGGGTGAAGATGAGCCGCGCGCTCGCGGATGGCCGTTGGGAGACAGCTTTCGTGCGCGAGGAGCCCCTGGACGGCGAGGGACCCAAGCCGGTGAAGGCGTCCCTCCCGGGCAGCCGTCGCGGGGCCGGCGCCGAGTCCCGGGCGCCAGGCCCGGCAGGGGCTCGCCCCGAGTGTCGGGCGCCGAGCAGGGCCAGGGTCCGATGAGAGCCGTAGTGCAGCGGGTGAACCGGGCTTCTGTGATCGTCGACGACCACGTGGTGGGCGAGATCGGTGAGGGCCTGCTGATCTTTGTGGCGGCGGGCAGATACGACGTGACGGCACCCAACCCCGGAAGTGCCGGGGCGAGCGGGGAGCCGCAAGGGGAGCCGAGAGGCATCGCGGCGCGGTGCAGTGCGCAGGCGTCCGCGCTGGCCGAGAAAGTCGCCAACCTGCGCATCTTCCCCGACGCGGAAGGCAAGTCGAATCTGTCGCTGCTCGACACGGGGGGTGCCGCTCTGGTGATAAGCCAGTTCACGTTGTACGCGGACTGTCGCCGAGGCCGGCGGCCGTCCTTCACCGACGCTGGTGACCCCGGTCCGGCCGAGGCCGTAGTGGAAGAGTTCCGCCTGGCACTGGAACGGCTGGGGGTACCCACGGCCGCCGGGCGGTTCGGAGCCCACATGACAGTCTCGCTTGTCAACGATGGCCCGTACACCATCATCCTAGACACTGAAGAGCTTGCCCGGCCCCGAAGAGAAGCCGATGGCCGTAGACCCGGCGCGATCCCCGACCGTCCCTGAGGAGACCGACGTGCACCTGCCCGACTACCACACACACACCGTACGCTGCGGGCACGCTTCCGGACATCCCGGCGAGTACGTGGAGGCTGCCCTGGCAAAGGGTCTCATGGCGATCGGTATCGCCGATCATATCCCTCTCCTACCCGAGCGCGCACCCGAACTGTCCATGCATGCCTGCGAGTTGGGCGACTACGTGGCCGAGGTGCAAGGGCTCAAGGCAAGCTTCCCCGACTTCGTCCTCCTCGGCGTCGAAGCCGACTACCGTCCGCATACCGTCTCGGAGATCCGCTCCCTCCTCGACAGCCATCCGTTCGACTACGTGATCGGGAGCGTCCACCATCTGGGCGCCTGGGGCTTCGATGATCCCCGCCAGATGGACGGGTACTCGGAGCGTGAGATCGACGACGTGTGGGTCGAGTATTTCGAGTTGGTCGGGGATGCAGCCGAATCCGGGCTCTTCACCATCCTGGGCCACCTGGACCTGGTCAAGAAGTTCGGCTATCGGCCCACCCGGACCCTGGATGTCGAGCTCGACCGCCTGACCGACCGGGTGGCGAGAGCCGGTGTCTTGGTGGAGATCAACACCGCCGGGCTGTACAGGCCGGTGGGTGAAGCCTATCCCACCCTGGACATCCTCCGCCGCCTGTGCGAGGCAGGAGTGGCCGTCACCTTTGGCTCCGACGCCCACCAACCACGAGAAGTGGGCCGCGATTTCGATCATGCAGCCGGACTGGCCCAGGCGGCCGGGTACACTGAGTTCGCTTCACTGGTGAGGCGACCCGAGGGCGGACGGGCGCAGGTGGTCTCGAACCACTTCGGCGCTCCGGCCGCGTTCGCGGACCGGCGTTCTTCGGCCGCTTCGTCCTCAGCCTCCGGAGACGCTCCGCGCCCGTGAGAACGGCCGTCATCTTCAATCCTCAGGCCGGGAAGGAGCGCGGCGACGTCATAGCCTCAAAGGTGGAGCAGCTACTGACCGGCCGGGGTTTCCAGGCGGAGCTCTATCCCACGCAGGCTCCCAACGACGCCAAAGTCATCGCCCAGAGGCTCGCCAGCGAGGCGGACATCGTCGTGGCCGTGGGCGGAGACGGCACCATCAACGAGGTGGTGAACGGCCTGGCCTGCGCAGGTGGCGCCGTCGCCCCAAACGCCGCAGACGTCCCTGGCGAGCGCCGCTGCAAGGCCGCTCTCGGCATCGTACCCGCCGGTACGGTGAACGTACTCGCCCTGGAGCTGGGCATACCGTTCGAGACCGAAGCGGCCTGCGACATCGTCGCCGCGGGGAAGGAGATGCTCTTAGATCTGGGGAAGGTCAACGACCGCCGCTTCACTCTCATGATGGGAGCCGGCATCGACGCCCTCACAGTGCGGAACATCGACCTTCGCGCCAAGAGGCGCTTCAGGGGGCTAGCCTTCGTAGGCACCGGCCTGAAGACCGGCTTCGTCGACCGTCCTCCCGTTTTTCTGACGCATGTGAACGGCCGGGACTATCGGACCACTTTCGTCGTCGCAGGGAACGCCCGCAACTACGCAGGCCGCTTCGGTATCACTCCCGAAGCAGACCCCACCGACGGCATATTGGACCTGATGCTTTTCACCGGAACTACCCGGTCCAGTCTGGCCGTCTTCTGGATGGAAGTGCCGAGAGGTCTGCATACGCGCAATCCTAGTGTCATCTCTCTGCACGCGACACGGGCAGAGCTGACTGCTCTGGACGATGAGGATACGGTATGGTTCCAGACTGACGGCGAACTGGCCGGTAGCCTGCCCGCCTCAGTCACTATCGATCACCACGCACTGAGAGTGCTGGTACGTTGACGAACGGAACGGAGAAGGAGACATGACGAAAGCAGCACGAAAGGGAGTAATCCTAGTCCTGGTCCTGATGGTACTCGCCGCCACGGTCGTAGCCGCCGTGGGGTGCTCGTCCTCACAAGGCGAAGCCACGACAACCGCCGCCGCAGTCAGTTCCGACACGACCCAGGCTGGGAGCTCCACCACCGGCGCCTCTGACTCCGATGCACCCGAGAGGCTCGTGGTAGGGGGGAAGAGCGCTGAAGAGTACGAGGCTGCTTTGCCCGATCTCGAGAAAGCCGTCCAGGCTGCCCCCGACGACCTCAAAGCCCTCCAGGAACTTGCCATCGCCCAATACAACACGGGCAGATATGAACAGGCAGTCGCAACGTACCAGAAGATGCTCCAACTCAAGGACGACGCCTTCACTCGCAACAACTACGGCAATGTATTGCGTGACTGGAAGAAGCTCGACGAGGCCAAAGCGGAATACGAGAAGGCGATCTCGATGGATTCGACGCTGGCCACGGCTTACGTGAACCTGGCGTCGGTCCTCGCTTCCGAGGGGGACGTAGCCGCGGCCCTGGAAGTCTTGGACCGCGGCCTCCAAACCATCACGGGAGAAGACAAGACACGGCTGGAGAGCTTCAAAGAGAAGCTGACCGCGGCGACGGCCTCGACCACGACCACCTAGCAGGGCGGCAGTCGACGCGCGGGGCCCGGGGCGAGAGATCGGGGCCGACCGACCCCTCCGAGGGTCGTCGGCGCCCGGGACCTACGATCCTGGTGATCGCGGTAGCGGCGATACTGGTGGCGGCCATCGCCCTGCTTGTCGGCAGCCTCACGGACGACCCGGCCGATACCGAAGCAATGCTGGGTGGCCCGCTCGTCTCCGCGGTGACGGGCACCACCGACCGACTCACCGAGGAAGAGATGGCTTCCGCGCCCACTATCGAACCGGCCCCAGGGCGTCTACAGCCCGCGGAGGAGCAGTGGACCGCCCTCCTGCCCAGACTGCAGGAGCTAGCCGACGGAGATCCCGACGACGTCAACGTCCAGCGCAAACTGGCCCTTGCCTACTACAACCTAGGCCGTCTCGACGACGCCGCCACGATCTACGAGCGCCTGCTCGCGGTGGAGGAAGACGCCGTCCTTCGCAACCGCCTCGGCAACACCTTGCGCGACATGGGCGACGAGAAGGGTGCCGAGACCGCTTATCGCAAGGCGATCACTGACGATCCCACTGTGGCTCCACCCTACCTCAACTTGGCGGAACTGCTGTGGCGCCAGGGTCGAGACGATGAGGCGCTGGCCGTGATCGATCAAGGACTGGCGGCAGTGTCCGAGGAGAACAAGGCCAGACTCGAGGCGGGGCGACAGGTGCTGACAGCTTTACGCGACTGACCCCAGCCGCGCGTCGACGAGCGGCAAGCCGATCCCGGGGGCGTTGGTCCCGGGATCGTGTGAAGCCAGGAGGTGCCTGCCGTCGCAGATAGGGCAGACGGGAGAAGCTACCAGGAAACGATGTCCGGGCGGAACGAGCGAGACGACCAAGGGCGCCGCGGACGGACCGAGCCGACCTGCGACCCACGAAGAGCGCTCATTCTGGTCGTTGTCTGTCTGCTGCTCTGCGCGGTAACGGGCTGCGCCTTGCCCGGCGGGCACCCATCCGCGGATTCGCTCCGGAAGGAGGCTATCGGGTGGATGGAGGGCGCACCCTGTGAAGGCTCGGTGAAGGAGAGCGCCACCGATTCCTGGGTCATCGGTGAGGGCGGAAGCCTTGTTCAGTGGCGGAGCGCCGGACCGTGGGAGTGGACTTACCACGACGATTCGGGGGCGTTCTACCTCTACGATCCTCGCCACCACGACGCCCCGCCTGTCGTCATCGCCAAAGACTGGCTCGAAACGGAGGGAGCGTACGAGCAGGTGGCTCCGATCGTCGATGCTCTTGCCGATTCTCTGGCAACGTGCCCCTATGCCGTGCTGAAGGCGGGCGAGGTGATCAATCCCCTGGTCTTTGAGTCCGACGACGGTGAGGCCTGGTACTGCTCGGCCCAAGCGCTGTTGACCGACGTGCTGAAGCCCTACTTCCCGAGGCAAGTGGTGGAGAAGCTCTCGGCCCGCGACCCGGACGGCTACCTAAACGTCGGCTTCTACGTCACCAAGGACACGCGGGCCCTGCAGACGACGCAGATACGCCAGGAACCGTCGCCACCCGCTCCCGAGATCGTCTGCACCTGGATCCGGCTCGGCCCGTCGGGTGCCTAGGCCAGCGATCCCGATTCCGGGGTCCCCGCGCCGCGACCGAGCTCAGGAGGCACGCGCGACCTCCACCGTCACCGGCAGTCCGTTGACCTTCAGGTCTTCCCGGAACCAATTCTCCGCGTCCCCTGGAGCGGCGCCGGCGCCGTTTTCCGCGGCGGCGGTGGCACCGCTTACAGCCGCGGCGGCGGTTTCGTCGACCGCGTCCTGCCCGGCCACCTCCAGACTCACGGCCAGGGTCTCTTTCTTCACCCAGTCGCCGTGCGCTGCCAGCATGTCCGCGACCTCCGCAGGACCGGCGATACGCAGGTGGATGCGATCGTCGATCTCGAAGTCAGCGGCTTTGCGCGTGTTCTGGATGTGATGAACGAGCTCGCGAGCCAGACCCTCGCGCAGCAGCTCAGGAGAGAGCCGGGTGGAGATGGCGACAGCGATCGCACCCTCGCGCTCGACCTGGAAGCCTTCCCGCTCGCTGGTCTCCACAACGAAGTCGTCGGGGCTGAACTCGTAGTCGTGGCCCTGCACCTTCACCGTCACCGAGTGACCGCCAGCCAGCCGGTCTCCGGTCTCGTCCGCCGGGAGGGCGGCCACGGCCGCCGCGACCGCGGGCATGTTCTTGCCGAACTTCGGCCCAAGAGTACGGTAATTAGGCTTGACGACGTAGCTCACCAGCTCGCTCGCCGATTCCACGTATTCGATAGCTTTCACGTTGAGCTCTTCGGCCACGACGGCAGCCAGGCTCTGGACGGCCACACGCTCCTTGTCCCGAGAGGCGACCACGGCCACCTCGATCGGCTGGCGGGTCTTGATCTGGGCGGAATTACGGGCGGCACGTCCAAGGTTCACCACTTGCCGCGCGACCGCCATCCGGAAGGAGAGATCTTCGTCGACAAGGGCTTCGTCGGCGACGGGCCAATCCACAAGATGCACGGACTCCGGCACTTCCGGCAAACGCTCGGCCACCAGGTTCCGATAGAGCTCCTCGGCCAGGAACGGCGTGAAAGGCGCGAGAACCTCCGCCAGCGTCACCAGGCACTCGTTCAACGTGAGGTAGGCGGCGATCTTGTCCTGGTCGGCTTCGCTCTTCCAGAAACGGCGGCGACTCCGGCGCACATACCAGTTGGAAAGCTCATCGACGAACTCGGCGATGGCGCGCCCGGCGCCGAAGGCATCATAGGCGTCGAGCTCCGCGGTCACCTTCTTCAGGAGCAACTGGAGGTCCCCGATGATCCAGCGGTCCATCAGAGTGCGTTCGGCCACGGGCACGTGATGCTCCGCCGGGTCGAAGCCGTCGATATTGGCATAGAGCGTGTAGAACGAGTAGGTGTTCCAGAGAGTGAGCATGAACTTGCGGACCACCTCGTCCACATTCTCCGGCCCGAAGCGGCGAGGGAACCAGGGGGAACTGACGGTGAACAGGTACCAGCGCAGGGCATCGGCGCCCTGCTTGCCGAGGATGATCCAAGGATCTACCACGTTGCCCAGGCGCTTGGACATCTTGCGACCCTCGCCGTCCAGGATATGACCCAAGCACAGAACGTTTCGGTAGCAGGTGTGCCCGCTGAGCAGGGCGCTGATGGCAAGGAGGCTGTAGAACCATCCCCGAGTCTGGTCGATGGCCTCACAAATGAAGTCCGCCGGGAACCGTCTCTCGAACGTCTCATGATTCTCGAACGGATAGTGCCACTGCGCCACCGGCATCGAGCCCGAGTCGAACCAGGCATCGATAACAGCCTCGACCCGGCGGGCTTCGGCCCCACACTCGGGGCAGGCAAACGTGATCTGATCCACGTACGGCCGGTGGAGCTCCAGGTCGGAGAGATCAAGGCCGGTGAGCTGGCTCAACTCGGTTCGGAAGCCGACCACCGTGTCATGTCCGCTAGGGCAGCGCCACACGGGCAGAGGCGTGCCCCAGTAGCGGTCCCGGGAAAGCGACCAGTCGATGTTGTTCTCCAGCCATTTCCCAAAGCGCCCGTGCTTGAGATGCTCGGGATACCATGTGATCTCTTCGTTGGCCGCAAGCACGGCGTCCTTGCGCGCGGTGGTGCGCACGTACCAGGAGGATCTGGCGTAGTAGATGAGAGGCGTGTCGCAGCGCCAGCAGTACGGGTAGTTGTGCTCGTAGAGCTCGCGGCTGTAGAGCAAGCCGCGGAAATCGAGGTCGTCCATGATGCCGGCGTCAGCGTCCTTGACGAACACACCCGCCCACGGAGTGATCTCGGCGGTGAAGCGGGCCTCCTCGTCCACCGGCATGACGACCGGCAGGTCATTGGCCTGGCCCGCGATCATGTCGTCGGCCCCGAAGGCGGGAGCGATGTGAACGATGCCGGTCCCCTCATGGGTGGCCACGAAGTCGCCGGCGATCACGCGCCAGGCCGGCTTGTCCGGCTCGACGAAATCATAGGGAGCCCGGTAATGGCGTCCCACCAGCACCGAGCCCGCGAAGGTCTCCTCCACGACTGCGTCGGGGCCGAGAACAGCGGCAACAAGGTCGGCTGCCAGAATCAGAAACTCGCCTCCTAAGCGAGCGCGGGCGTACTTGATGTCGGCACCCACTGCCGCCGCTACGTTGGAGATGAGGGTCCACGGGGTGGTGGTCCAGACCAAGAGGCTGATCGGCAGACCATCCTGAGTCGCGTCCGCCTCCGAGGCCGGGGCGCCGTCGCCACCGCCGTCTGTCGCGGCGCCGACCACAGCGCCGACCGGCACATAGCCCGCCGGGTACAGTGGAAACCGCACGTAGACCGAGGGATCCGTGACCATCTGATATCCGGATGCGACTTCGTGCGACGACAGGGCGGTGCCGCAGCGGGGGCAGTAGGGCACTACCTTGTACCCTTCGTACAGAAGCCCCTGTCTGTCGAACTCCGAAAGGATCCACCAGACCGACTCGATGTACTCGTTGCTCATGGTCATGTACGGGTCGTCCAGATCGAGCCACATGCCTATCCGCTCGGTCATGCGGTTCCATTCGTCCACGTAGGCGGTCACCGACTCCCTGCACAGCCGATTGAACTCGGCAACACCGTAGGCCTCGATCTGCTCCTTGTGATCGAAGCCGAGTTGTCTCTCGATCTCCAGCTCCACCGGCAGGCCATGGCAGTCCCACCCCGCCTTACGGCCCACGAAGTAGCCGCGCATGGTCTTGTAGCGGGGATAGATGTCCTTGAACACCCGGGCCAGCACATGATGGACACCAGGCTTGCCGTTAGCCGTCGGAGGACCTTCGTAGAACACCCACTCGGGATTGCCGGCGCGCAACTCGAGGCTCTTCTCAAAAATGCGGCGTTCCTTCCACCAGGCCAGGATCCGCTCCTCGAGGGCGGGGAAACTCTGCCCTGTGTCCACGTGCCGATAACGACCTGCCATCAACCCTCCTCGTCGCAGCCATCCCCGGGCGAAGCCGACACTGGCGCGTCCGGCACGCACCGCCGGTGGTGCCCCATCGCGCAGCCTACTCCACAAACAAAATACGCCCCGTCCCGCGCTGCGCCTGCCGGCGGACCTCGCCGGGGCGCTCGTCGGGTTCCACGACCATCGGAGGATGCATCGGCGGCCGCCAGATCACCGCCGGCGATCGCCGCTCACCTGTCCGCCGACTTCTCTTCGCGGAACCGGAGCGCGTAGGGACGGGACGTTACCCGCGGTACCACCCTACTTGGCCGTGGGCAGCCGCGCCCCGAGGCGCCGGCTGCGCTTCTCCCGGTAGCACCACATCTCTGCGGCGCCGCCCGGGGCAGCCCCCTCAGCGGACGCTCCACCCGTTAGATCGACCATCCGGCCAGGTCCACTGGGTGCGAGCCTAGCGCTGCCTTCCCCGCTCATGTAACCTAGCGGAGCCGGCCGGCTCGACCGTTCGAGTGGCGGCTCGGGGATGATATTCGCGTGCTGATTCCCACCGGGCTTGCACCGTCCCCGGCTCGCTCGCGGGAAGCGCAGCGCCTACTCGTTCCCGTCATCGCCTTGGTGCTGGCGTAGTCTAGTGGGATGCAGGACAAACTTCAAGGACCGGGCCTCCCGGCAGCGGATACAGAGGAGGCGGGTCGCGTGGGCAGATTCCAGGGGGCTTCGATGTCACGCAAGTGGATAGTCATCATCGCGGTGCTGGCCTTGGACCTCATCATCGCGATCACGGTGGTGGCGATCGTGCTCGACCGGGAGCGCGACGAAGCCCGGCGAGCCGCCGCGATCGCCGCCACCTCGACCACGGGCGTCTCCTCCCCTTATGACTTCACCGAACTCCCTGATGAAGTCGACCTCGATGTCATCGAAGACGCTTCGTTCGTCAGCATCCTCGTCCCAAACGAGACCGGCGAGCTCACCAGTTACGGGGTCAGCATGGACCTACCGGCGGCAAAGGCGCTCGCCGACGCTGTCCGTGACGCGCATGAAGTGGACGCCCAGACGGCTGCGACTATTGCCGGGACCGCCTCGACCAGTGACGATCGGACGGGCACCGGTACAGCCGACACCGACCCTGCGGGCGCCGGCGTGGCAGGCGCCGCCCTCACCTTCGTCCTCCCCGGCCGGGAGACTCTGACCTTCCTCATGGACCTGGATCAGGGGCTCATCGCCAGGGAAGGCCGGGCCTGGCAGATCGATGGTGACCTCCAAGCTCTGGTGCAGGCGGCAACGGCAAGTCCGGGTTAGACGAAGAGGCTCGGGCCCCGCTGTTTCCAAGACGTCCGGTTTTCACGCCTTCGCCGATCCTCCCCGCCCGCGTGACGGCACCCACAACGGGGGCCGAGGTGTCATCCGTGTCTCTAGCAGGGTAAAATGCTCCGGGACACCATCGCGTGGAGCGATTCATGTTCTATTTCGAAACAGGCGCCCCTGCGCGTCCCCGACCCCCCCAGGTGATCGCAGCGATCCCGGGGGAGCTATGCGACGTGGCCGTCATCCCGGGCCGGGTAGCGTGCGCGATCTTCGTCAGTTCGGAGTCTCACCGACGGTCTGGAACCTCCGGAACCGCGTCGGTACGTCTTAGCATCGGCCGTGCCGCTGCCGGGACCGGTGGAAAAGAGCATGTCGGAATGCACACGGCCATCGAGGCACTTCTAAACATAGCGCGCAGGCCCGCCGACTGCCGGCTCACAGAATGGGAGAGGCATCATGCCCGATAGGATATTCGGCCCTGCCGACGCGGCCACGTCGGCCGCCGGCTCCAGCGAAGCGTTCGCGACCACAGATGCTGCTTTTTTTGGCCAGGTGATCGCCACCGAGCCGGCCGGTCCAACGGTCACGGCCAGTCCCTCCACCACCGCGGGGGGGCCGGGCATGACCGTTCTGCAAGACGAGGAGATGCAGGACGTCGCCCGCAGGGCCGCGCGCATCGCGGGCGGGATCGGTTCCGTCATCTTGGGCAAAGAGGAGGTCATCCGGGCCTGCGTCGTCGCGCTTCTGGCGGGAGGCCACGTCATCGTGGAGGACTTCCCCGGCGTGGGCAAGACCCTCCTCGCCAAAGCCTTAGCCCGCTCCATCGATTGCAGCTTCGCCCGCATCCAGTTCACTCCCGATCTGCTGCCGAGCGACGTCACCGGTGTCAGCGTCTTTAACCAGAAGAACGGGGAGTTCGAGTTCCGTCCCGGTCCCATCTTCGCCAACATCGTGCTGGCCGACGAGATCAACCGCGCCTCGCCCAAGACCCAGTCGAGCCTGCTTGAATGCATGGAGGAGCGCCAGGCCACCATCGACAACGTCACTCACGCCATACACCCACCGTTCATGGTGATCGCCACCCAGAACCCCATCGAGTACGAAGGCACATACCCGTTGCCCGAAGCCCAACTCGACCGTTTCATGATGCGGCTCAGCCTTGGCTATCCCTCGGCGGAGGCCGAAGAGGCCATCATCCACGAGCAGACCTCGCACAACCCCTTGGCCGAACTGAGCCATGTAGTCGACGGGTCCGAGGTGCTGACAATGACCCAGGCGGTCACCCGGGTGCGCGTCGCTCCCTCTCTGCGCCGGTACGTGGTCGACATCATGGCAGCGACCCGTCAGCAGCGTGATGTATACCTGGGAGCAAGCCCGCGGGCAGGTATCGCCCTCACCCGAGCCGCCAAGGCCCTCGCTTTGTTGCGAGGCCGGGATTTCGTGGTACCCAAAGACATCAAAGACCTGGCGGTACGCTGTCTGGCTCACCGCATCATGCTCGCCCCGGATGCCAAAGTCCGGGACGTGAGCCCCGAGAGTGTCGTGACCAAGCTGCTCGAGACGGTGCCGGTTCCTCAGGGCGGCGCTTAGCCCATGCCTCGTCCTACCGGCCGCGGCTTCGCCCTGCTGGGCCTCGCCGCCGCGACCTATCTGGCCGGGCGGGTGGTCGGCACCTGGGAGCTGTACCTCTTTGCCTTCGCTTTCCTGGCCGCGGTGATCATCTCCTGGCTGCTGGTCCTGGCGACCGGCCGCCGCATCCACGTCACTCGCAAGGTCACGCCTGAGCGACCCGTGGCGGGTGACGAGCCCGAGATGAGTCTCCTTGTCGAGAACACCTCCTTCTTCCCCGGGCCGCATCTCACGCTGCGGAATCAGCTGGCGGGCTTGAGCTCGGGAGATCTCGAACTGGAAGTGGAGAGTCTCGTCCCCCGTGGGGACAAGATGGTCAGGACCCGCATGGGCCGGGTCAATCGCGGAGTCCACGTGCTCCCGGCGGCCCAGGCCGTAGCCGAAGACCCCCTGGGGATCGCGAGCGCAGTGCACAGAGTCAGCGCTCCGTTGCCCGTGACGGTGTATCCGCGTGTCGCGATGCTCGACTCCTGCGTGCTCTACCCGGAGATAGGCCTTAAGCACGATTGGGGAGGCCGGTATGGTCTGCCTTCCCCGGGGGCGTCCGAGTTCAAAGGCATCCGGCCGCACCAGCCCGGCGAACCGCTCAGTCACATCGACTGGAAGAGCACGGCCAAGACAGGGATCCTCATGCTGCGCGAGATGGAGGAGCCCGCCGGCGCGGACATCACCCTGCTTCTGGACGGCACCGCCCAGCAAGTGGTGGGGGAGCCGCCCCACAGCAACTTCGAGTTGGCGGTGCGCGCCACGGGTAGTATCTCCGACTTTGCCCTGCGCGCCGGCCGAGGGGTCAGTCTTCTGCGCCACGAGCACAGCTGGCGGCAGACGCGGCTCACAGCCGATGGAGGCGGACGCCGCAGTCTGATGGAGGTGCTGGCCGAGGCGCGACCCAACGCCTCGGCTCCTCTGGTCAATGCTTTGCGCCACCTGAGGGTCGAAGCGCGCCAGCTGCTCCGCTCCCAGACGGTGACCGTGGTGAGCTTGTCCCTGGATCATCAGCTGGTCCGTACGCTCATCGGCCTGCGAGAAGACGGCATGCGCCTGAGCTTCCTTTACATCGTGGGGGCATCATTCACCGGGGCAGAAGCCCGCACCGGGGCGGGCACCGGCTCCTCCATACTGCCGTTCCTGCCTCCGCGCGACCTGGCCGGTGGCTTGCCGGCGAGACCGCCGCAGGCCACGATTCAGTCCGAGCCAAGTCCGCTGACCGGCGTGGCGGCCCAAGGCCAGCTTCCCGTGGAGTCCCGGGCCCTACTACTCTCACTCTCCTCGGCCGGTATAGGCTGCCTGACACTCGGTCACGGTGACGACTTGTTCCGGGCCTTGTCGTTCCGGGGCACCGGCCGTAAGCGAGCGAGCGCCTTGTGAGACGGCTGAGATGAGGAGCCTGTGAAGGCCGTACCCAGAATCCTGTATCTGCTCTGCTTCGTGGGCTTGGCGCTGGTTGCGGCCCTCGCGCTCAACGCGGTCGTGCGCCCTTCCATGGTGAACATCTTGCTGCGCACGGTGGTGGTCGCTGCGCTCTTCGGCGCACCCGGGCTCATCTACCGCA
Source organism: uncultured Actinomycetes bacterium (assembly GCA_963713545.1). GTDB lineage: Bacteria > Actinomycetota > Thermoleophilia > RBG-16-64-13 > RBG-16-64-13 > CAVPLM01. The sequence goes on from CAVQME010000001.1 coordinate 630,183, forward strand.
GGCTCTGGCCGCTCAGTTTGGCGCTGCTCCCGATAGGAGCCTACCTTCTCATACGCACCATCATTCCGGTTCCCACGGAGGTCGACGGCCTGGGCGGGCAGTACCACTTCTATATCGAGCAGCTTCGCCTGGGCGCGAACGCGTACCTCACCCAGATCTTCCCGCTCAGCTCCATCGACGCGCCGGAGCTTCCCCTCTTGCTGGCATTCTGCGTCTACTGGCTGGTCGGCGCTGCTGCCTTCCTGTCCCTGGGTCTACGCAGGCCTGTCCCCGGGATAGCGCTGATGATCCTGCTGCTGGGCTTCGGTCTCACGGTCGATGGCACCATTCGGGTACTGTGGTCGGCACTGCTCTTTCTCGTACTGGCGGCATGCCTGCTTGTCCTCTCCCGCGGGCTCAAGCGGGAGGGGTGGAAGCTACGAGAGGTCGTGGCCGGAGGCGCAGTGGGCGTGGTCGCCTCGCTGCTTGCCCTGCTGCTGCTGGGAGCGGCCCCGTCGGCCGCCGCCACTCCCTGGCAGGACTGGCGCACCTGGGATCCCTTCCGGCAGGGTCCCTCGGCTTACACGTTCAACTGGCTGCAGCAGTACGGTGACCTTCTTGACCCAGCAAAAGATACGGTGATCATGAAGGTTGAATCACCTTCTCCGTCGTACTGGCGCGCCAACGCCCTTGAGACCTTCACCGGCAACGCATGGACCGCCGCCCAGGCCTTCCTCGATGGCCTGGAACAGACGCAAAGCGATAGTACGTACGTCTATTCGCTCCGGTCGGCTGAAACGCCCACTCCTCCAGGGGTGAAGGTGACCCAGACCTTCCAGGTGCAGTCGGTCTATAGCAACTACTTCTTCGTCGGAGGCGACCCGCTTTCGCTCGCGATAGATCAAGATCTCGTCCTTCGTACCAACGATACCCGAGCCATCCACTCCAACAGAGCCGTGGGGCCCACCTTCGCCTACACGGTCACCGCGGTCGTCCCCGATCTGGAGCCTACCGATGTGGTCGGCAAGGGCAGAGACTACCCCGAATCAGCGAGAGACTACCTGGTGCTCCCCTTCCCGCGGGTGGAGCAGATCGAGGGTCCCGACAAAGAAGCCACTTGGCGGAGCACCGTTCCCGATAACACCCCGGAGGGTCGGGAGTGGGTCGATCTCTACGCCCTCAACCGACAGATCGTCGGCAACGCGACCGATCCCTACGAGGTCACCCTTCGCATCGAGCGGTACCTCCGGGACCCGAGATACTTCGAGTACTCCCTCACTCCGCCGGCGAGCGACTACTCGTCCTCCTTCTCCGCCTTCCTCTTCGACACGCGTTCCGGCTACTGCCAGCACTTCGCCGGAGCTATGGCCCTCCTTCTTCGCTACAACGCAGTCCCCGCCCGGGTGGCGGTGGGGTTCACCGGCGGAGAAGAGGGAGATCGGAACACCTACATCGTGAGCACGAACAACGCTCACGCCTGGGTGGAGGTCTACTTCCCCGAGGTGGGTTGGGTGGCCTTCGACCCCACGCCGGGAAGGAACCTTCCCACCGCTACCTCCTCCAGCAACCCGAGGTTCATCAACCCCTTCGTCGAAGAGGGGAGCGCCGGGCAAGGACCGGTGACGACTATGCCGCCTCGAGAGAACATCCCCGAGGACCGGCCGAGCGGCGGCGCTGCAGCGGACGCCGGAGGACGGGGATGGCTTGCCAGCGCCCCCTGGGTGCCCTGGGTAGCAGGGCTGGCCGTGCTCCTGATCGCCTGGCCGGTCGGGCGCAGCCTTTGGCGCAAGCGTCGTCTCGAGCGCGGTCCCCTGGATCAGCGGCTGCAGGCCTCACTGGCTTTGCTCCGAGGCGAGATGGCCGACTACGGTATGGCCGTGGCCCCATCGTGCACGCTCGAAGAGACACTGGCGATCCTCGAGATCAAGCTCGGCACCGAACCCGACCCCGTTCTTGTTGCCCGCACCGACGCCATACTGTTCGGGGGATATCACGCCACCCGGGCGGATGTCGACCGGGCCGAGATGGTGCGCAAGGACGTAGTCGCCCGACTGCGCAAGCGCCACGGGTGGGTGCGGACAGGGGCGACGTGGTACGGTGTGCCGCGATTGGCCTCCCTGAGCGGGCCGGGAGCGTGAACGAGATCCCGACCTTCTCGCCACGCCACACTCCAAGCGGCTGATATACAATAACGCCATGCCTACCATCAGGGACAAGACCAAAGACAAGACCGCGAAGCAGCTACCGGTCTTCTCCCGGGCTCGCTGCAAGCGCTGCGGCATCTGTAGTCATTTCTGTCCGGTAGAAGCCCTTGCGGTCGAACCGGACGGCATGCCCTATCTGGCAGATGCGGATGCCTGCACCTCGTGCGCACTCTGCTCGGACATGTGCCCCGATTGGGCCATATATCTGACAGCCGCCGGGGAAGACGCGTTGCATCGCGAGCAAGCGCTGGCGGCTGAGACCGGAGTGGACGCAACCGGACTCTTGGATCCCGCCGATCACGAGCGAGATTGAGCGACCGGGCGAGGACCCCATGGAAGAAGCCATCTACCTCGACCACGCTTCCACCACTCCTGCCGACCCCGTGGTGGTCTCGGCCATGCTGCCGTGGTTCACAGAGGGATTCGGAAACCCCTCCACTGTGTACAGCCTGGGTCTTGACGCTGCGCATGCCGTCCAGCAGGCGCGAGAATCCATCGCCGGGTCCATCGGCGCCGAGCCCGAAGAGATCTACTTCACAAGCGGTGGCACCGAGTCGGACAACTGGGCGGTACTGGGGACGGCCGAGGCTCAGCAGAAGAAAGGCCGCCACCTGATCACCTCCAGTATCGAGCATCACGCGGTGCTCGAGAGCATGGAGTATCTGGAGAAACGCGGCTACGAGGTCACCCGGGTACCCGTGGATGGCGGTGGTCTCGTCGATCCGGAAGAGGTGCGCCGGGCGATCCGCCCCGATTCGATCCTTGTCTCGATCATGCACGCCAACAACGAGGTAGGGACCATCCAACCGATTGCCGAGATCGGCCGAGTGACCCGCGAGGCCGGGGTCCTTTTCCACGTCGACGCCGTCCAAACATCCGGCAAGCTCCCGCTCGACGTCAAGGAGCTGGGGGTCGACATGCTCTCTATGAGCGCCCACAAGTTCTACGGCCCCAAGGGCGTGGGGCTCATGTACCTGCGCAAGCGCACCCGCATCACCCCCCTCCTGCACGGCGGAGGCCAGGAAAAGGGCCGACGAGCGGGCACTCATAACGTACCCGGGATCGTAGGGATGGCGAAAGCACTCGAACTTGCCGGGGCCCGAATGGGTGACGACGCGGTCCGTGAAGCCGCTCTCCGCGACCGCTTGTGGCAGGGCTTGGAAGCCGATATCGAGTCAATATACCTCAACGGCGACCCTGTACGGCGCCTGCCAGGCAATCTCAACGTGCGGCTCGACGGGATCGAGGGCGAGTCGATGATCCTGATGCTCGACATGGAAGGCATCTGCGTATCCTCGGGTTCCGCCTGTACCACAGGGTCGCTGGAACCGAGCCATGTCTTGTTGGCCCTCGGCATCCCCGCTGAGCACGCGCACGGCTCTCTGCGCATCACGCTGGGCCGCAGCACGACCGTCGACCACATCGAGAAGTTCATAAGGGTGTTCCCGCCCATTGTCGCCAGACTGCGGGAGATGTCGCCCATCTGGTGCGCCAATTGCGTCTGCAAGCAAAGGACCTGATATGTATTCCGAACTCGTGATGGAGCACTTCCGCAATCCTCGCAACATGGGCGTTATCGAGGATGCCGACGGCGTCGGCGAGGTGGGGAACCCCCAGTGCGGCGACATGATGCGCATCACCATCAAAGTCAAGGACGAGACGCTCGAAGACATCAAGTTCCAGACCCTGGGATGCGGAGCCGCGGTGGCCACTTCCAGCATGGTCACCGAGATGGCCAAGGGCAAGAAACTGGATGAGGCCATGGAGATCACCAACAAGACCGTCGCAGAGGCCCTTGGAGGACTCCCCCCCGCCAAGATGCATTGCAGCAACCTGGCCGCTGATGGGCTCCAGGCCGCCATCGAGGACTACCGCGCCCGGCAGGCTGCCAAGTAACTCCGGCGTAGCCCGCACTCGGGCGCGCCGCGCCTGCGGGCGCCCCGGCTGGAGTCGCCAGACCCCAAGGCGCGACGGCGCCGGACGCGGCACACCGAGGCGCAACACCCCCAGGCGCGACGGCGTGATCCCCCATGTGTCACTGGCGGCGATCCTCCTGATCTCAGCCATCCTCGCGTTCACGACGTGGTACCTGGTGGGGTGCGCTGGAGAGGTAACGCCGCTTGCCCGAGCGGGAGACCGATTGGAGAACGACGCCGCCCTGTCCGCCGATCTCGATGGCGACGGCATCGGCGAACGGGTGATGGTGGAGGGAGCGTCTCGCCGCCTGATCATAGACGATGGCAAAGACCTCTATCGCAGCCGGGAGAAGTGGCGGGTAGCCGAAGCCTGCCTGGGCGACACCGACGGCAACGGCGTCCTCGAAGTAGTAGCCCTTCTCGATGATTCAAACGGGCGTCACCTGGGCCTTATTGCCTACATGGGCGATGAGTACCGTGAACGTCTCGTGACCAGCGTCCTAAGCCCCCGTCCGCTCTCGCTGCAAGTCGTCCCGGGCCACGACGCGGCTGCCTCCGCGGACTTGGTCCTCCTCGAGGAAGAATCCGCCTCGTCGGTGAGCGGCGTTCAGACCACGACCTATCGCTGGAACGGTTTCGGTTTCACGGCCCTCCGGCCGTCGACCCCTTGATCGCTCGTGGGCACAGGAGCTGTAACCAGATCGTTACAGGTCCGTGGCGGCGACGTGACATTGACGCGCGAGCATAGTAGGTGGACATGTACGTGGCCTTTGAGTGGCAAGGTTCTGACGGGAGAGGGGGACGGCCATGGAGCGCACACAGACCGGTCCGGCATCAGACAGACGACGCCTGCTCCAGCTGCGTTCGCCACTCCGACATCTGGGCACGCGACCTGGCGGCGCGACAGGCCTCGCGTCCGTCTGCGCACTCCTTGCTCTGAGTCTCGCCATCGTTGGCTGCACTGACGCGGGATCCCCCACCACCGCATCCGGCCCCTCCGGAGGCGCGGCCCCCGTGGTCACGAGCGAAAGCCCTTCCACCAGCACCTCCGGCCCGGCCGGGACCGCCACGTCCGGAGGAGTCGCGCCAGCCGTTTTGACCGGCCCGTACAAAGAGCCGGATTACTTGGATCCTCAGCCGGTGGACCTGACCTCGATCTCCAATCTCGACAAGGCGGGTCTGTCCGACGCCGAGAAGCAGGTGCTGGCGCGGCAGAGCTTCGTGGCCGTGGCCGAGCCGCCCGAGGAGGGGTCCTGGAAGTTCTGGCAGGTCTACGAGGCCGCCCGCTACGCCGGCCTACCCCTGTTGGTGACCACCGACTCCGTCCTCAATACCTATCACGGTCTTTTCGATACCCTGCTCCAGCGGATGGAGGAGGCAGCGCTGTTCGAGCAGGCCGTTACTATGACGGAGGCCTTGTACTCTGCCGCCTCCGACCAATTGAATGCCGCGACCGACCCCACAGTCAGGGAAGAGGCCGGCCTCAACATGGCCTACTTCGCCGTCGCGAAGGCGCTGCTGACAGGCACGAACCAGCTCCCCGGCATAGTCACGGGAGAGGGAGCGGAGACGTTGAGAGCCGCCCTCGACCTTGCCGACAAGGAGGTCGCCTTGATCGAGGCGGCCGGCGGTACCGAAGAGTCCCCCATCCTCGGTTACACCGAAGACTACAGCCAGTACAAGCCGCGCGGTCACTACACCCGCAGCGAGACCCTCCAGCGTTACTTCAAAGCGATGATGTGGTTCGGCCACACGGGCTACTTCATCAATCCGCGCAGCCCGGACATCACCGAAGAGGAGGCGGCCAGCCTGACCCGGCGCGCCATCCTCATCGCCTCGTCCCTGAACGGCTCGACCAAAGAAGCGTGGCAGGCGATCTACGAACCCACGAGCTTCCTGGTCGGCCGGGCAGATGATCTGACCGTCGACGATATGCGGCAGGTGCTGCAGCAGGTGTTCGGCACGGCCCAGCCCGCCCCAGACGACCTTGCCGACGCCGGGAAGATCGCGACCGTCCGGGGGGAACTGAACAAGCTCCCCGCTCCCAAGATCCTCTCGGCCGTGGTCCGCGCGCCGGGCGATACCGAGAACCGCGAGGAGAACGAGCGCAGCTTCCGGGTCATGGGACAGCGCTACATCCCCGACTCCTACGCCTTCCAGCAACTGGTGTGGGCCTACGTGGGCGAAGAGCAGCCACCCGAGGCGAAACGCGACCTTCCCATGGGTCTCGACATAATGACGGTGCTCGGCAGCGACCAGGCCTATAGGCTAGAGACAGAAGACTACGACCAAGATCGCTACACGAACTGGGAGCAGCAGATCAAAAAGGTGAACGGCGAGTTCGTGGCGCGCACCGCCGATCTGTGGCCGGCGAACCTCTACACCGGCTGGCTCGAGTCCCTGCAACGCGTGATGGCGTTCCCGGCCGACGGCGCCCCCGACTTCATGAAGTCCCGGGTGTGGGCCCGCAAGAGCCTGAACGTGGCCCTGGGCAGTTGGACGGAGCTGCGGCACGACACCATCCTCTACGCCAAGCAGTCGGTGACCGCGGAAGGTGACGGAGGCGAGAAGCCGAAGGTAGCGGGATACGTGGAGCCGTATCCGGCCTTCTACGCCAAGATCGCCGAGTTGGCCACCACGCTGCGTCAAGGCCTCCTCGACTATGGCTTGATCGATTCCGAATCCGCCAACAAGTTGGAGATGATGATCGAACTGGCCGACACCTTGGCCACGATCGCCGAGAAGGAGTTGGCGGGCGAGGAGCTCACCTTGGACGAGGAGGCGACGATTGCCGGGTACGGACACTATCTGGAGACCCTGGAGCAGTTCGACGACGAGGTGGAGGGGCGGACGCTCTCACCCACGGCCGAGAAAAGCCCGCTGGCAGCCGACGTGCACACCAGCTACAACTCCGACCTGGCGTTGGAAGAGGCGACCGGGTATCCACTTGTCCTGTACACAGCCTTTGAGCTTGGCGGGAAGCTGCAGCTGTTCGCCGGAGCCTCTTACGCCTATTACGAGTTCACCGTCCCTCTGGCAGAACGGCTCACCGACGAGGAGTGGGTGGCACAGCTGGACTCCGGCCAAGCCCCCCCACGCCCCGCCTGGACCGACGAGTGGATCGTGGGGGACTAAGATCGTACTCGCTTAGGCGCCCGGCGCGGCCCGGGCGATGATGGCCGTACCTTCGATGCCGAGCCGTAGCTGAAATGACACCGGTCCGGCCTCGGCCGCAATCAGTTCGAGCAGAGCATCGCGCGCGGCTCGGATGATGGCGTACTCATCCCGCTCCAGCCGGGCCGCGACCGCTGAGTCGACTCCCACCATCGATCGGCACCAGGTCTCACCCGAGTAGATCACGTCGAAAGTGACCGTGTAGGCGTCCGGTGTGTCGCCGTCCACGATCGACACGAGTTCGACGTCCATGAATATGGTCATGCCGGACGCTCCGCGGACTAACAACTCGTTTCAGAATGAAGCCGCGGCCGCCTAGCGCGCCCTGGGCGGCACGATAGTGCGTCCTCAGTCCCGCAAATAGCGCTGCTATTCGCGCTCCCTGCGTCCTTCTCTGGCGCGTGCCCAGCACGTCCCTGGCGGCGGAGCTTCATTCTAAAACGAGTTCTAGGCGCACTTGGAATAGCCGCACGAACGGCAGACTACGCACCCGCCCTCGTGCTCCACCGCTCCGCCACAGTCGGGACAGGCGCCCTGCGCCAGCGCTATGGGGATCTCCAGCTGACCCACGGTCTTGCCGCCGTTGCCGCTGGCGAGGTGGTACTTGTCGGCCAGAGCCTTGCCTATGGCGTCGGGGCAGGAAAGTATCTGATTGGGCCCGAATCCGAGCGGCACATGGCAGCGGATGCCCTTGAGCTGCTTGACGATCTTGTCGGGCGGAACCCCGTAGCGGAAGGCCAGGGAGATCAGTCGGCCGATAGCTTCGGTGGACGCCGAGGCGCAGCCCCCGGCCTTGCCCATATTTGCGAAGACTTCCCTGGGGCCGAAGTCGTCTTCGTTGACGGTGACATACAGACTGCCGCACCCAGTCACCTTCTCCCGAGTCTCTCCGCGCAGCACGGGAGAGCGACTAGGCCGTACCGGCATGACAGCGGTACCCTGGGGGCCGAGCTCCATCTGCACGGCCTGGCCGGTCTCGGCTCCCTTGCGCTTCACCTCGCCGATGTTCAGCACCTGCTCCTGCCGGGAGCCATCGCGATAGATGGTGACCCCTTTGACCCCGAGTTCGTAGGCGAGTAGGTAGACGCGCTCCACGTCTTCGGGCCGAGCCTGGTTGGGGAAGTTGACCGTCTTGGACACGGCGTTGTCGACGTCGTCTTGGAAAGCGGCCTGCATGCGGATATGCCATTCAGGAGACACGTCGTGGGCAGTGACGAATACCTTCTTGAGGTCCTCGGGCACGTCCATGTCGTGCAGCCCGCCGATAGTCGCGATGCTCTTCATGAGGTCGTCTGAGTAGAGACCGCGCTGCTTGAGCACCTCCTCGAGCGCTGGATGGGCCTCGGGAAGCTCGGTGTTATCCATCACGTTGCGGATGAACGCCAGGGCGAAAATAGGCTCCACTCCGCTGGAGCAGCCGGCGATGATAGAGATAGTGCCGGTTGGAGCGATAGTGGTGAGGGTGGCGTTGCGCACCTCCCTAACCTTGGCCTTCCAGGTGCTGCTCTCCCAGTTGGGGAAGACTCCCCTGTCGCGCGCCAGGTCTTCCGAGGCCTTGATGGCCTCCTCGTGGACGAAACCCATCAGCTCATGCGCGAGCTTGATGGCGCCGTCGGAATCGTAGGCGATGCCAAGCTCTACCAGCATGTCGGCCCACCCCATGACCCCCAGCCCGACCTTGCGGTTTCCTTTGGTCATCCTATCGATCTCGGGCAAGGGATACCGGTTCATGTCGATGACGTTATCGAGGAAATGGACGCCGGTGCGCGTCACCCGGCGGAGGCGCTCCCAATCCACGGCGCCGTCCTTGACCATGACGGCGAGGTTGATGGAGCCGAGATTGCAGCTTTCGTAGGGCAGAAGAGGTTGCTCACCACAGTTTGATATGACGATACCATTGCCGATGAAGGAATGGGTCAGGGGTTCGGTCAGATCAAAGACCGCTTCAACGCCTTCGGGAACGACTGCTTCCACACGCGCGACGAACCGCTCCGAGTAGGGTCCGCGTTTGTAGCCGGCGACCGTCCGAGTCAGCGCGGCCATCTTCGCCCTGCTCAAGAACCCGACCTCGTCCGCGAAGCGGAGGAGGCTCCCACTGGCGACATGCAGTTCGTGAACCGGACGCACCTGGTATCGCTTCATACCTCCCTTGCCGTCGGGCAGCAGGGCGGTATCCCGTCCCCTCTTACGGTCTCGGAAGATTCGGCTGAAAATGCCAAAGTTGAGCAGGATGCGCTGTACATCCTGCAGCAAGTCGAGACCGACCGAGGTCAAACGCACCGCACGTCCGTTGCGAGGCTGGTCTAGCACAGTCCCATCCGCAGTAAACAAGGCCTGCAAGAATCCGCGCTGCATATCCTCACAACCCCACAAGACCGGCTCGGGTACCAGCAGTTTCTCGTCGACCAGACCGTACTCCTCGGCGATCTCGCGCAGCCGCACCGATTGGACCCGGGTCTCGTTTCGTTCAGCCACGGCGACACCCGTGCTCGAGCAGGCGCCACCGCGCGAGGGACGCACCACCGCCTCCACCGCCCGGCGGAAGGCGGGGGCAAGCTCTTGCTCCTCGCCCCAGAACGAGAGCACCGCCCGGTCGGATTTGACCGTGCCGTCGCCCACCAGCCAGCCCAGGACTCGTCCCAGTTCCAGTGAGCCTTCGCTGCCAAACCCCCCTTTGCGGTTGAGCACGTGCACCTCGTCCCCGATGACGAGGTCGCCCGCCGGCACCCACCCCCGTTCAGTCATGATCTTGTGATCGGGCGTCACCCGGATCTCGTAGCCCTCCCTGGTGGTGACCCGCACCACCTGCTTGTCGCCGCTATAGAACACCGGTGACGCGTCGACCAGAGATCCAACGGCCGCCCCGCGGGTCCCTCCCCCGGCTGCCTTCTTGGTCGCACCCGCCGCCATGCGCCCATCGACCGTGGCCTGGACCGATTCGCCATTCAAGAAGAGGTCGAGGGCGCGCACCAGTCCCCAGCCGGTGTAAACCAGGGTGTCCCCGGTAATGCAAGGGTTGGTCGACTCGATCTCACCCAGCTTCGGCGTGGGGTTGTCCCGATTCAGCCGATCTAGAAAGACGATGCCCGGCTCGCCGTTCTTCCAGGCCAGTTCGACGATGAGATCGAAGATCTGGCGGGCGTTCAACCGCCCTACCTCAGTCATATCCCGGGGGTTCCGCAACGCATAGTCCTCGCCCGCCAGCACCGCTCCCATGAACTCCTCGGTGACCCCCACGGAGATGTTGAAGTTGTTGAGAATATGCTCGTCTTCTTTGGCCCGGATGAACTCCACGATATCGGGGTGGTCGACCCGCAATATGCCCATGTTGGCACCCCGGCGCGTGCCTCCCTGCTTGATGGTCTCTGTGGCCATGTCGAACACCCGCATGAACGACACCGGCCCACTCGCCACACCCATGGTGGAGCGGACCAGATCGTTCTTGGGGCGCAACCGGCTGAAGCTGAATCCCGTGCCCCCACCCGACTGATGCACCAACGCGGCGTCGCGGATCGCGGTGAAGATGGAATCCATGCTGTCCTCAACCGGCAGGACGAAGCAAGCGGACAGCTGCTGTAGCTCGCGCCCTGCGTTCATGAGAGTCGGCGTGTTGGGCAGGAACTCCAGTTGCGCCATCACCTCGAAGAACTCGGAGACGGTGGCATCGAGAGAGGCATCGGGATGGTAGGTGAGGTCGGCTTGGGCAATGTTCTCCGCCACCCGCGCGAACATGTCCGCGGCACTCTCGAGAGGTTCACCACTCTCGGTGCGTTTCAAGTACCGCCTCTGTAGGACCTTCTTGGCACTAGGGGAGAGCCTCTTGTCCAACTCGGCCGCAGCAGCACTCAGTTCAGCGACGGTCATCTGATTCCCTCTTTCGCAAGTTGTTCAAGTTCCTGTTTAAATCCCTCGATGCTGTCGAACTGCCGGTAGACTGAGGCGAAGCGGATGTAGGCCACCAGATCCACTCCCTGCAGGCGCTCGAGCACCATCTTACCGACCCGCTCGGACGTCACTTCGTACGCCGACTCCTCGCGCAATTCCCGCTCGATATCGGCGACGACGGCCTCCAGAGTCTCCAGCGGCACGTTCCGCTTCGCGCACGCCCGCATGAGCCCATGCAGCAGCTTGTCCGCATGGAAGAGCTGCGTGCTCCCGTCGCGCTTCACCACGGTGATGGGGATCTCTTCGATCTTCTCGTAGGTGGTGAAACGCTGGCCACAGCCGACGCACTCCCTCCGCCGGCGGATGGCTTCCTTGCTCTCGGTCTCGCGCGAGTCGATCACCTTGCTGTCGGGAAACCCGCAATACGGGCAGTTCACAGCCCCCCGTTTCCTCAGAAGTACGGCCGACGATGCCGACCCCCACCAGCGTACGCGCGGCTGGCTCCTCTTGGCGGGCTCCAGCGCAAGTGCACAATATGTGGTGTACTGGGGAATCCTACCACCCTATATATCGTTACCGCAAGTCCTGCAGCAGCGTTGTCCCTCGCTTCTCGCAAGCGGAACCGGAAACGCCCTCTGTACGCTCTGAGCGCCCTTCCGGCCCTGAGTCGAGTCTCGTTCGCGCTCTAGGACTGGACTCGCCGACGAGAGCCCGGCATAATCCAAGCGTGGATGAACTTCTGCTTGTCGTCGAGGACGACCCCTCGCTGCGCCAGGTCATCACCTTGGGCCTGCAGGGCGAGGGATACCGGGTGGTGACCGCGGAGGACGGTCTGTCGGCCTTGGTTGCCTTCGCCGAGCACCGGCCGGACCTAGTGTTGCTCGACATCATGCTGCCCGGCCTGGACGGTTTCGAGGTCTGCCGGGAGCTGCGCAAGACCTCGCTCGTCCCAGTCATCATTCTCACGGCTCGGTCGTCCACTGTGGACGTGGTGGTCGGGCTCGAGTCAGGTGCTGACGACTACGTGACGAAGCCGTTCGAGTTCCCCGAGTTGAATGCCCGGGTGCGGTCGGTGCTGCGCCGCGCTTCGACAAGGACCGCCGCGGAGGACGCGGCGGCAAGCGCAAGAGCTGCGACCGGCGCGTCGGGGACGACCGAAGGTGTGGCCGGTGCCGCCGCCAGCGTCGCGCTCGGGCTCGTAGGCGACGCCGCGACCGGGTCCAACACCGGCGTCCAGGCCGGGTCATCAGCCGACGCTGGGCCTGCAGTTGCGCCCGTCACCCCGCCGCTTACGCTCGGTCCTCTCACCATAGACACAGCCGCTTACCGCGTGATGCGAGGCGGCGACGAGATCCCCCTCACGGTGACCGAGTTCCGCCTTCTCTACGAGCTGGCCCGTCATGTCGGACAGGTGCTCACCCGTGACCAACTTCTCGAACTGGTGTGGGGCTACACCTATCTGGGCGACAGCCGTCTTGTGGATGTCCATGTGCAACGCCTGCGGACGAAGATCGAGGAGGATCCGAGTCACCCACTGCTGATCCTCACGGTGCGGGGGGTCGGCTACCGGGCAGACCCTCCCGGGGGTGTGTCGTGATCGACGAGGTTCGCCCCGCGCGCCGGGTCTTTGGGACCGCTTGATGACGGGCACATTCCGCAGGCGTTCCGGGGCGCGGCATTCCCTGCAGCGCCGCGTGGCCTTCATCTTCACAGCCGCGGTGGTCATCACTGCCCTGGCGCTCGCGCTGTCCGCGTACTTCATCATCAAAACCGCTCAGGACGACGAAGCTCTCGACAAGGCCCTTGCCCAGACGCGCTTCAATCTGTTCCTGGCCGACTCGATGCTCCCCACGGACCCTGAATCAGCCGACTACAACGAGCTTCTGGACGCCTTCCAGATCCGTGGCGACTTCGCGACCTTGATCGAAGCAGGCGATGAGATCTACGTGTCGGGGCCCCAAGTTGATCCAAGCTTGATCACGCCGGAGTTGGCCGCCAAAGTCGATGAGGGCCGTATCGGCTACCAGATGATCGAGATGGCCGGTGAGCCCACCATCGCCGTCGGGGGGCAGGTCCGCTCGCCTGACCTCGCATTCTATTTCTTCTACCCCCAGGGAGCCCGGCAAGAGGAGTTGGCGCGACTACGTACCATCCTCATCATCGGGGGGATCGTGCTCGCGGTCCTGGGAGCCATCGCCGGGTACTTGCTGGCCCGCCGCCTCCTGAAGCCGGTGCAGGACGCCAGCAAGGCGGCAGTACGGATGTCCAAGGGTGACCTCGACATCAGACTGCCGGTCGGGACCGATGAGTTCGGGATACTGGCGGACTCCTTCAACCGAATGGCTGAGAACCTTCAGGCCAAGATGCTCGATCTGGAGGCTGGCCAAGCCCGGGAGCGCCGTTTCGTCGCCGACGTGACCCATGAGTTGCGCACTCCCGTTTCCGCCCTTGTCGGGGAAGCCTCTCTGCTCAAGGCTCGGCTGGAGATGAACCCCCAGGGCTGCCCGCCTGAGATCGCCCAGCTCGCACTGCTCGTGAGCAACGACATCTCCCGCCTGCGCGAGCTGGTGGACGACCTGTTGGAAATAAGCCGTCTGGAAGCTCAGGCGGCCGAAATCGTCATCGAGATGGTGGATATCGAAGCCTTTCTCACCCAGTTGGTCGACGCGCATGGATGGTCGGGTACTGCCGGCGTCACGGTCACTACCAAGGCCCTCTCCGGCGCGAAGGTCGCGACTCCAGCCACCATGAGTGAGCAAGACATTTCAGGCGTTCCCGGCGGTATGAGCTTCCCTTATGCCATCCGCACCGACAAGCGCCGGCTCGAACGAATCGTCGTCAACCTTGCGGAGAACGCCCTGCTCCACGGCCGAGCGCCCGTCCGCATCGAGCTCCGGCGCGTGGGCGTCGCTGCGGATGGCGGGACGCCTCCCTCAGCAGATCTGGTCCGGATCGCCGTGACCGATAGCGGTCCGGGGATACCCGAAGAGCACCTGCCCCACGTGTTCGATCGTTTCTACAAAGCCGACCCGAGTCGATCGAGCAGCCGTGGAAGCGGGTTGGGCCTGGCGATAGCCCGCGAGAATGCTCGTCTCTTGGGGGGGAGCTCACCGTCTCCAACGTCCCTGGCGGTGGGGCCCGTTTCGTGCTGACACTGCCCGCGTAGGACGGCCGCACGCTGCCCCACCCTTCCCCGCCGCGCCTCGCCTCTGGCCCTGCGCCGCCCCCGCTCTGCGCCGTTCCGCGCCCTGCGCCGCCCCTCGCTCTGCGCCGTTCCGCACCCTGCGCCGCCCCGCGCTTGGTCCGGAGGTCAACTCGGCGTCTCTTCCCCTTCTGTAACACGATCGTTACCTGATAGCGGCAGGTTCGTGACGTCAGGGGTCAAATATGGACTTGAACGAGAGCGGGCCCGCGAAGGATGCGGGTCAGAAGGAGGGAGAAACGATGAGATCCTTGCCGGATGATGAATCGACGCGGATCCGCCGGCGTGATTCGAGGAGAAGATCCCGGGGGAGCAGAATCCCGCTCATCATCTTGGTCGGTCTATTGATCGTGGTGCTTGCGGGGATCGTCGGCGCGATCGGTGCATGCGGGTATGGCGATGATATCGGTGACGGAGGCACGGTCAGCACCACTGAAGGCCCTCAGACCACGGTCACGGAGCCCCCAGAGGAGTCGACGACCACGACTGCTTCCACGTCGACTACCACTCCGAGCGAGTCGACGACCACTACAACAGCCACGCAGGGTTCGATGACTGTCAACGTCTACTACTCCCGCGACGAGATGATATGCGCGGCTGCCCGGGTCATACCTAAGACCCAGCAGGTTGGCGCCGCCGCCATGAAGGCCCTGCTCGAAGGTCCAACCGACGTGGAAGAAGAGGCGGGCATGGTCACCAACATCCCCGCCGGCACCACCTTCCTGGGTCTCTCCATCGATGATGGGGTCGCCACCGTTGACCTTTCTAAGGAGTATGCCTCCGGCGGCGGCAGTCTCTCGATGATGATGCGACTGGCCGAGGTCGTCTTCACCCTGACTCAGTTCCCGACGGTCGAAGGCGTCAATTTCAAGCTCGATGGTGAGCCGATCGACGTGCTCGGTGGAGAGGGCCTGATCCTGGATCATCCGATGAGCCGGGCCGACTACGAAGACCTGTCTCCGGCCATCCTGGTGGAGTCCCCCACCGTCGGCAACACGGTCGGCAGCCCGCTGCGCGTCAGAGGGACGGCCAACGTTTTCGAAGCGGTCTTTCGCATCAATATCGTCGACTGGGACGGCCTCATCATCGCCGACGAGGTGGTGACCGCCAGCTCGGGCACGGGGACCAGGGGTACCTTCGACGTGACGATCCCGTTCACCGTCGGATCTGCCGGCCGGGGAGCGCTTATCGTGTTCGCCGAGTCTCCCAAAGATGGTTCCCCCACCAATGTGATCGAGATACCGTTGCGGCTCGAGAAGTAGAGACACCCCGCAGCTCGAGAGACAGAGGAGCCCCCTATCTCGCTTGAGCCGCCCCGACCCGGGGACCCCCGGCCTGCCCCGGCCGGCCCCGGGGGGCGGCTCGTCCGCGTTCAGGGCCACATCGAAGCCACCCTTACGTGCGTCGGCGGCCACCCGCTTCACCAGCCCGGCGGGCCCGCTGATAGCTTTGGAATACCAGCGTGGCTTGGACACGGCTCGTCACCCCGAGTTTTCGATAGACGTGGTTCGAGTGAGTCTTGACCGTCTTCTCCGTGATGACCAGCTTGTCCGCGATCTGTTTGTTGGGCATACCCAGCGCGATCAGCTTGAGGACCTCTCGCTCACGGTCCGTGAGAGTCTCGATGCCGGCGAATGTAGCGGGACTCGGTCGCCCGGTGGGACTCAAGTAGGGAACGTCCGCCGGCCCGCTCAGACTCCGTCGCGGCGGTCCGAGTGAGACGTCGGTGGGATAGGTCTTGCCTTCTGCCAAACGATGGAAATAGGTCTGAAGGCGCTCCGGAAGCCTGGGCACGATGTCCTCGCGCACGAAAGACCCGGCGTCGAATCGATCGCAGAGCGCCAGGATCGGCACAGCCACCCGCGCTTCCTGGCTGAAGAAGTGGACATGTCCGTGCTCGCGCGCTAGACGCATGCACTCCACCAGGGAGCGGGCGGCCTCGTGCTCACGCCCCGCGCGAGCATAGAGCCAGCCGAGGTAGAAGAGACCCGGCGTGAGTGAGCTCATGAGGCCCCAACGGCGGCTGAGCCGCACGGTCTCTTCAAGAGAGGCGCGGGCCTCGTCCTCACGCCCGAGCACCGCCAGGTCCGTGCCCACCGCCGTCTGCGCCCGCACCTTCTCGAACGCGGCCAAACGGTTCTTTTCCACGATCTCGAGCGCGATCTGGTGATGCTCCATGGCGCGCCTCGCGTTCTTGTTCCGGCGGCACAGATCGCCAAGCATTTCCTCGGCCCAGAAGCAGGCTTCGGCATCACCAGCCTCAGTCGCCAGTGTCTGGGCCTCCCGGATCTTTGAGAGCGCGAGTCGGTAGTCCCACCCAGCTACCGCCACGGCAGCCTGATTGAGCGCGCTCGATGCCTCCATCCAGGCGTAACCGCGACTTCGGATGAGCTCAGCGCATTCGACGGCACGTTGCCGAGCGAACTCGTAGTCGCCAGTCATGTACGCGAGGATCGTGATTCCATTGAGAGCCATCGCATATGATGGGCTCCCGGATCCTGCGCCGCCAGCCATGGCCCTCTCGACCCACTGCCTGGCCAAACGGTAGTGTCCGAGGGAGTAGAACAGCCGTGATCTATGAAAGTGAACGCGCTGGGTCAAATAGAGGCGGTCGGTGGTCGGTGCCAAAGCAAGCGCCCGCTCCCAGTCTTCCACCGCCTCATCCCAGCGGCAGAGGCTCACGAGCACGTTTCCTTCCGCTACAAGCGTCTCCACCTTTTCCCGGCGAGAGCTGGCCAACGACCGGCAGCGGGTCAGAACTGCCAGACTCTTCTCCCAGTATCCCTGATTGTAGAGGCAGAAGGCGGAACCCAGGAGGACCGGCAGGAGCCCCTCTTTGTCCCCGGAGGCCGAAAGCAGACGAGCCGCCCGCTCGTAGAGAGCCGCCGCATCTGCGTATTCCGCCTGCTGCTGCAGGATCCGGGCTTTTGCAGCCAACAGCCATGGATCGAGTGCATCCGCCGCATCGTCGGTCGACGGGATGAGATCGAGCCAGTCATCCCGCGCAAGGTGAACCGCTGCGTTCAGAGAGGAGAGCACGAGCGATCGGAGTGGTAGTGCGGCGTCCTGTAGATGTCCGGCCCTCAGACAGAGCGAGGCCGCGTGATGATGCTCGCCCACCCGATTCAGATGCTCCGCCGCCCGACGTATCAGGTCGTGTCCCTCTTCGCTCTGGCGCGCTTGGCGCTCGGCGAAGCCACGCACAAGAGGGTGAATGCTGTAGCTGTGACGACCCAGGCGTGTTACCAGGAATCCCCGAGAAACAAGCTCCTCCAGAACGACCTGTGCCAGACCGGGGGGACCGGGTAGGAAGGTCTCGTCTCGAGGGAAGAGTACCCGGGGAAGAAGGGCAGCGCCGAGCATCACCTCTGCAGCCTCAGAGTCGAGTGCCGAGAGGATATGCCGCTCCAGATAGACGCTCACATCGCGCCCGCCGGCGATCACGCCCAGGATGTCCTTCCGACCGATATCGCCCCCGTGTGCAAGCAGGTGCTGGCCGAGCAACACCAGCGCTGCGGGCCAGCCCTCGGTCAAACGCCAGAGCGCCCGGGCATCGGATGACTGAAGCTGCACCCCCCAGTTCTGCCGAGCCCAGGCTGTGACCTCGCGGGGAGTGAGGCGCAACTCTCTGCTCCGAAGTTGCACCAACCGGCCCCCTAGATTGACGCTGTCGAGCAGGAAGGGCACCCGTCGACGGGACGATAGGAGAAGGGTCCACCCCGGGGGTAGACCTCGAGCAATAAGCTCCAGTGCGCCGACGACCTGGGCGGAGGAGTCGACAAGGTGCAGGTCGTCGATCGCAATCAAGGTCGCCCCGTCCCCGCAAGCCGAAATGAAGTCCTGCAACTCGGCAGTCATCTCCAAGACGGTCTCGTCGCCTTGCTCGCGGCCGGCCCATCCCAAAGACACTGATGAACGCCGCTCGGGGACCGCCATGCCCAGACCGGTCATCAGATAGGAAAGGAAGCGGATGGGATCGCGGTCATTCTCGTCGAGAGAGTAGTAGACCGAGCGACCTTCCGTTGAGGAGAGCAGGTCTACTATGAACGCGGTCTTTCCGTAGCCCGGTCCGGCGACGAGATAGACGACGCCTCCGGCGAGTACGGGTCGGACCAGAGCCTGTAACCGTGGCCGACTAAGCACAAAGCCCTGGTGGGGAAGGCTGAGCTTGGCCGTGAGTATCCGGGCCCGATGTTCTCCTGGACCAGACAGTGACGTCACCTCCGGATCGCCTTGGCGCCCGCCGAGCACAGGACCGGCGCAAACGGCATCATTGCCGGAAGCCAGAGTATCAACGTCGCTCATTTCTTTCTCCCCGTCTGAGAAGACGCACATCGGGAACGTCGAACTCGGAGCCAGGGCGGCGGCTTCCACCGACCGCCGCCCCAAGCCTGTCGGGCCTACCCTGCGCTCAGAGGTACTCCAACCGTTTGGCCACAACAGACACCGCCTTGCGTTCCTCTCCGTCCTTCTCGTAGACGTCTTGACGGAGCGAGCCTTCGACGGCTATCCGCCGGCCTTTGCCAAGGTGGTCGCCTGCGGCCTCGGCCTGCGAGTTCCAGGCCTTGATCCGGAAGAAGTCCGCCTCTTCGGCGTTGCGATCGACTGCCAGAATGAAGCTGCTCACCTTCGACCCGCCATTCACCTCCTTGACCTCCACGTCGGTGGCCAGACGGCCGATCAGGTGCACGCTGTTCATAGGACCCTCCTCTTCTCGCGGTTGCCGCCAAGCTGGGTCCCGGACCGGCGCCCATCGGCTTGCGCCCCTCACGGCGCCTGCCGGTCCGGGAGATGCAGCGTAGCCGCAGGGGGAGCAACGGCGAATACAACCAAAGGTGGAAATCGAGCCCGGATAAGCCAGCAAACTTGCGGGGTGAGCGCTTACCCGCTACAATATGCGCCCAGGGGATGAGCGCTTGCCCCGAACAACACTGGAGGTCAAGGTGTCAGTGATACGGACCGACAAGCTCAGTCGGCACTTTGGTGATGTGATCGCACTCCGCGAGCTAGACCTGGAGATCACTGGTCCGGGGGTGATCGGTTTGGTCGGCCCCAACGGCTCCGGCAAGTCGACATTGATCAGACTGCTTCTCGGGCTGATCAGGCCGACAAGCGGTGGGGCGACCGTCTTCGATTCGCCCATCTCCCATCCCGGGAAGTATGCGCACCGGGTCGGAGCTCTCATAGAGAGCCCCGCCTTCGTTCCCTCGCTCTCGGCACGAACCAACCTGCGCTCGCTGGCGCGTCTCCGCGGCATCTCCAACACCCGGGTCGAGGAGGTGCTTGCGATCGTCGGCCTACTCGATAGGAGCAAGGAACCGGTGAAGAGGTTCTCGCTAGGCATGAAGCAGCGGTTGGGGATCGCCGCTGCCTTGCTCCCCGACGCCGAACTCCTTGTGCTCGATGAACCGACCAACGGCCTCGACCCTGCCGGCATCGTGGAGATGAGACAGCTGCTGCGCTCTCTGGGAGACCAGGGACGAACAGTGATCGTATCCTCCCATCTCTTGAGCGAGATCGAGGCCGCCTGCGACAGCCTGGCCATCGTCCGCTTCGGGCAACTCCTCTTTTCGGGTCCCCTCGCTGACCTGGTCTCCCGGGCAGGAGAGAGCATCGAGATCGCGCCGGAACATCCGGCCGACGTCGACGGCCTCGCGGAGGCCCTGCGAGCCGGGGGCTGGAAGGCATCGGTGGTACTGGACGAGGTCCATGTTTCGGCCCCGGTCTCCAGGTCGGCCGACGTCAACCGGGCCGCGGCCGAAGCGGGGATCGTCCTGCGCGTACTGCGGCCGCGAGAAGCCAGCCTGGAGGAGGTGTTCCTGCGAATGACCGGCACGGAATCGGGTGACAACGGCCGCCCGGCGACCCAACTGGAAGAGGTGGCGTGATGCTGCGCGAGTTCCGTTGCGAATGGACCCGACTGATGAGCCGCAACTACATCCTCGGGGGTATCGGCCTGATGGCCGCGTTGGGACTCGTCGTGACATTCATCGTCTTCTTCACCGCGACCGCGGACTCGGGGGTGACGATGCCGGGCGGCCCGAGCGTGTCGGTGTCAACACTGGAGGCCCCCGATGGCATGTTCGCGGGACTGAAGCTGGCGTCCAACATGTGGGGACTCGTGGCCCTCGTGGTATGGGCCATCTTCGCCTCTTCTGACTACTCGAACGGCCTGATACGGCTGCTCGTCCAGGCCCAGCCCAACCGTCTGAAACTGTTCGGTGGCAAGGTGGTCGCCCTCGTGCTGTTCACGTGCATCGCCACCCTCGCGACAACCCTGCTCGTGTTGATCGCCTCCCCCGCTGTAGCGGGAGCAACAGGGATATCGGCGGAGGCGTGGCGCACGGATATCGCCCAGACCCTCCTCAATGGCTATCTGCATCTGACTCTCGCGGCCCTCATGTGGGGGTTCGTCGGGCTCTTCGTCGGAGTCATGACGCGAAGCACGGGACTCTCCATCGCCGTGGGGATTGGCTACCTACTGGTGTTCGAGATGGTGCTGACTCTATTGCTGGACAGTGGGGCCAAATGGCTTCCCGGATCTTCCTTCGGGACCGTGGCGGCGGGAGGGACAGATGACATGTCATTCGCCACAGGCCTGATGGTGGCCGTCGGATATGTGGTCGTCACGCTCGTGATAGCGACGGTCACGTTCCGGCGGCGGGACATCACAGCGTGAGCCGTGCCAGACAAGCCGAGACGGCCTGAAGGAGGTCCCGTGAATCCGACGCCAACAGATACCCGTCCGACCCGCCAGGCTCTGATGGACGCGGCCCTCACGGTATTCGTAGAGCGCGGTTTCGCCCGGGCCACCACCCGGGAGATCGCCCATAGGGCCGGCTTGTCCGAAGGCACCATGTACCGGCACTTCGCCGACAAGTACGCGCTCTTCCACCAGGTGTTCTTCGCCCTCCTGTTGGACGCCGGTGAGGAACTCAGACGACTCCCTGGACTCGCCGGCCAGAACACCGTTCGGGACAACCTGGAGTATCTGTTCGTGACGGCGGGTCGGATGCAGGGAGCTCTATCTTCGCTCATGGCGTCCACGTGGGCTGACCCAGACCTGGGCAGGAACTTCGAGTCCTATGTTCGCGGCAAGCCGTCCCCGGACTTCGAGCGACCTCAGCCTGTGGCGATGGTGGCCAAGTACATCCAGGCGGAGCAGGAACTCGGCAGGATACGGCCCGACGTGGACGCCACCGAGGCAGCCGCTGTGATCGTTTCGGTGCCGTTCGCCGCCGGCATGGAGCGCGCCTTGTGGGCCAACTTCGCGCCCTCCGGAGAGCCAAACGCCTCCGGGGACTTCCCCATTCCGGCGGTGGGAGCTCTGGATATCCTTGCTCGAGGTCTGACCCCATAGGCGCTTCGAGACGGGGTTTTTCGACCCGTCCCGACCTAGCGCGCGCTGACTTCTTGGCCACCAACTGGCGCGGCCGGAAACGTGCCTGCTCACCGTGACTTCTGTCGCAGAAGTGCGAAGGCCGCCTCATCGACGAGATCGTGGTGGACCCAGCCAAGCGGTCACGGATGCCTGCACGTGAGCGTGTACGCATCCGCTGGCGGTAGGGGACTATTTCCACTGTTTGCCTCGGCCTGCGAGTTCCAGGCCTTGATCCGGAAGAAGTCCGCCTCTTCATTGTCCTGTCAACTGCCAGGATGAAACTGCTCACCTTGGAGCCGCCGTTCACCTCCTTCACGTCCACGTCGGTGGCCAGGCGGCCGATCAGGTGCACGCTGTTCATGATCTCCTCCTCGTTGTTCGCTTGTGGGTTCCCGCTCCAGTACCGCGGCGGCGGCTGAGGATTGCAGGGTAGCGGCACCGAGGCGCGCGTGACATACAACCAAAGGTGGAATCGCATCGATCGGCATGGGTAGGCACAAGGCTACTGATCTTCGTGCGACTCAGTGCCCCGAGATTCCTCAAGAGCCGCGAGGATCCACCCCCTCACCATGGCGTGCCGGATGTCATGGCACTACAATGGGCCAAAGACGAGCAGAGGGGTACCCCCGATGGCACGAGGTGGCAGACTCGACTCGACAGCACAGGAACGGTGCGGTGCCGGTCTACGCTCCCGCTCGGGCCACGTCGCAGCCGCGTGTCTTGCCATGATCCTTTGCCTAGCGCTCGGCGCGTGGGGTACGCCTGGCGCCAGTGCCGCCGAGGCAGACACCGAACAGGCGCGCTACGAGGGCACACTTTCGGTCCTCAACAAGCCGGTGCCGGTCTACGCACTCGACTCGAGCAGGGTCGAGATCGAGGTGACCGGTGACACGGTGTCGGTAACCGTGGAGTTCGTGCTGATCGCGGTGCTGAAGTGGGATGGCGACACCGATCTGTGCACCGCCACCATGTACAGACTCTATCGAGGCCAGGGTCGCATGGGGAATCCCGTTTCGGTGGAACTGAAGCTAGTGGACTACGCCAACGAACTCGAGGGGCCGGATTGCGAAGGTGTCCAAGTGCCGGTCGTGCAGAGCCAGACCCTGCAGGGCACCTTCTCCGACAATGGCACCTTCAAGGGCAACATCCGTAGCGCCTGGACGGTAACCGCGTCCAAGGTCACCACCGAGCCTCCGACCACTGAGACCACCACATCGAGTACGACATCGACCACTGCGCCCTCGACCAGCAAGAGCACGACGAGTCCCGCCGACACCATGCCCCCGACAATGACCGATGAGGAGTTCGAGAAGAGGGTGGGCTGAAGTTGCGGCGCGGGCGCCCGATTACGTGTGGGATCGGATCAAGGAGGGATATGTCGGGGTGATCATCGCGAATACGGGTGATTGCCGGGTGTACGACTACACCGGCCGGCGCGTGGACGGTCCGACCGGACGCTCACGCATGGTCAGCCTCGAGACCGGGCGAGAACTCACGCTTGTCCGCATCGGAGACACGCTCCAGACCACTGCGGACGGAAGGATGCGGATCGAATTGTCAACGTGGGATGGAAGTCCCAACTCTCGTCCCAGCGTCATCAATATGTCCATCAATACCACGATGGTATTCGACTCGATGGAGTGGGGGGATGACGAAAGACCATCTTCTTGGGTCTCCCTCATCCGGGGAGCCATCAGGGCCTTCTTCAGAGGAGTAGACAGAACAGACTCAGACGCTGCCATCGTCCGTATAACCGGAGGCACTACCTGCGGCATCCGAGGCTCGGACGTCTTCATCTTCTACGACCCGAGGGACGAGAAGGTAGCAGCATCGGTCCTCGACGGGCACATGGACGTCACCGACTCACGCACGGGCAAGACCAATAATCTGACTGCTCTTCAGAGTGTTGTGCTACGCGATGGTGAGTTCGGCAAAGTCCACCCATTCACCGAGGAACAGTGGTCCAGCATGGTGAAGTCCCACGGACTCGAGGACATGCAGGGGTTGAGCCCAGAAGAGCGGGAGGCGCTGTGGTCGCAGGCAACCCCCCCGACGACAAGTGCTGCAACGACAACTACGAGTTTCGGCCAGACCTCGGTGACCTCGGGCGGGACGCCCAGCAGCGGCCCGGGCTCCACCTTCGGGACGCGGCTGTCCGGGGGAATGCTGGCTCTGATCATCGTTCTGGCGGTGGTGGTCGCCGCTGCGATCGGCGTAGGCGTCATTCTACTGAGGAGACGGCGCCAAAGAGCTAACGAGGTTGCAGCTCTGCCCGTAGACGGTGCCGTCGCTTCCTCCGGGTTCTGCCGACACTGCGGGTCCGCCATCACGCCCGGTTCGACCTTCTGTGGAGGATGCGGGAAGAGGCTCTAGAGTAACCCCTGTGTCGAGACCCGTGTGCGACCGGCACCGTCACCGGAACACAAGGCGCTGAGGCCTGTCGTGGCGCACTCTCGTCCTTCACACGCTCATGAATGCCGGTGACTCTTGCCCCGACTTGTTGCCGGACTCGGCCGACGGCGAGCCCATCGCGTTGAGGGGCGCCACGCGAGCTCTTGCGAGCTCAGTCGATGTCTACTACCGGCGCTGAGCGGTCACCACCTGGCTCTGGTCACCTCCTATCGAGCCACTGAACTCGCCGCCTTTCGAAATCTGTCCCTGCAAGCCGATGCTGAAGCTCGACTGGCGATGTTTGAGGGTAGTGTGCTGACTTGTGCGCAATAGCTCTCTGAAGAAGGAGCAGAGATAAGGTCATGGTAGAGAGGGGACCGGTCAGGGGACTGGGGGGCGAACTGACGCCGAGTGGACGGACCGACACGGTTACGCTCACGAGAATCACTGTCGCAGAATGGCCGGATTCGCCGATGGCTCCTATCGATATACGCTGCGTCTATGACCCACCTTGACCACGTACACCACGAGGCGGTCGTCCTCAATCGCGTAGACGATCCGATAGGCACCTTGCCGCACACGGTATTGCTCCCGGCCGGTCAGCTTCTCGCAGCCCGGCGGGCGGGGATCGTCACTCAAAGCCCCGATCTTTGCGATGATCTGTTGTCGCTGCTTCTTTTCAGCAATCCCCTCGATCTCACGGACGGCGGAGGGCTTGATGAAGACCCTATATCTTCCCATCCGCCTTCAGAGCCTTCACCACGGTCGCAAACAGAAGGTCGGGCTCTGAAGCACGCTCTTCGAACGCTTGGAGATCCTCAGCATCCTCGGCTAAGGCGGACTTCACTGCGTCGCTGATCAAATCGGAGATAGAACGGTCGGTCTCCGCGGCTTTGATCCTGAGCGCCCGATGCAGCTCCGGATCCAAGTAGATCGTGCTCCTTCTCAATGCTTGAGTCATGACAACAGTATTGGCTAATAGCACCATAACGTCAAGACGTCTAGTGGTTGGGCTTTGCTTCGATTGCAGTCAGACAGGCAGGCGCCCGCCAGAGCAGACTCAGTGTCGCAGAAGTTCGGAGTTCGCCTCTGCGGCGTTGCGGTCCACGGCCAGGATGAAGCTTGAGACCTTGGAGCCGCTGTTCACCTCCTTGACCTCAACGTCGGTGGCCAGACGGCCACTCAGGTGCACGCTGTTCATGGTCCTTCCTCCTCGTTGCTTGGTTTGCTGCGGCCCATTCCCCCGACGCGCTCAACCCCGGCCCGGCAGCGGGCGCGGCTGCGATCCCGCCCGGGAGATGCAGCGTAGTGGGAGGACGCGGAAGCGCGAATACAACCAAGGGTGGAATCCCGAATGGAGCCCCATCTCCCGAGGCACGGGTTGCGCTTCCCTGCATGCTATCTCTGGCCGGTCGAGTGTGAGAAAGTACAGGGAAGGTTCGACACGACTAGGAACTTGCCATGGCTGTCTCTGGCGCACCCGCCGCATCGGACGACACAAGAATCTTTGCCAACGACTGGTACCTCCGGAGTCTGCGGCTCAGCGTCTTCCTCACGTCCTTTCCTTTCGGCATGCTGTTGTTCGGTGTGCCTCTCATCGCACGCGAGATGGGAGCCGGCCCTCTCGCGATCGGTGGGCTGTTCTCCGCTTACGCGGCGATCGTGGTCATCTCCCAGCCCCTCATCGGGCGCGGGCTCGATCGTCTCGGCCGGCGGCCCTTCCTGATCGCCGGCTTGCTGGCCTACGCCCTGTCGAACATGGTCTTTGGTCTCGCGTCAGGGGTCGGCGGTCTGTATCTCGCCCAGGTTGCGCAGGGTTTTGGATCGGGTCTTACGTGGCTTGCGGCTCTGGCCATCGTGTCGGACCTAGCGCCTGTCGACTGTCGCGGAAGAGAATACGGGCGCATCGAAGAAATGGCCTTTCGAGGCACCCTCGTGGGATCCCTCGTAGGCTTCGCGCTCCTTCGTTTGCTCCAAGGTGACAGGATCGGAGGGGCACTGACGCTGGCCGGCGGCTGGCGCTGGCTCTTCCTCGGATATGCTGCGGCGGCGTTGGTCGCTGCCGCGATCGTGTGGCGAAAGATCCCCGAGACACTCCGTCAACGCGGGAGCCGCGTCGACAAGACACCTGAGGCTGCCGAGGTTCAACGGGCCTCCGGGGGTGGGGCGTGGCGCCTCCCCGGCCAGTTGTGGATCCTGATGAGCATCGTGGTGTTGACGACGGTCGCCACCGCTCTCCTGGGCCCGGTCCTGATGCCCTACCTGTTCGACAACGTCTCTACCAGCATCCTGGGCCTCGCCCTCGCCTTCCTGCCGGCAGCTATCGCTGGGTCGGTGCTCCCCTCGCGACTGGGTGGCATCAGCGACCGCATCGGACGGCGCCCACCGATTGTGGCCGCGCTGGCGGTGGCCGGTCTGGCCGCCGCTGCGGTCCCCTTCGTGCGCTCGCTCTGGCCGCTGGCCGTCCTATGGGTGCTCGAGGCTGCTGCCTTCGCCGCCGCGACGCCCGCCGAGGAGGCACTGGTGATCGACGTCGCGGACAGCGCCCACCAGGGTTCAGCGCTGGGATACTACACCGCTGCGGCTGCGTTGGGCGGGGTGATCGGTCCGCTCCTGGGAGGCTGGATCTACGACCGCTTTGGCGCCGGCGAGGCTTTCATCACCACTGCTTTGCTGCTGGTACTCGGC
Source organism: uncultured Actinomycetes bacterium (assembly GCA_963713545.1). Taxonomy (GTDB): domain Bacteria; phylum Actinomycetota; class Thermoleophilia; order RBG-16-64-13; family RBG-16-64-13; genus CAVPLM01. Next base: position 657,003 of record CAVQME010000001.1, read on the forward strand.
GCGATCCTGATCCTCCTGCTCGTGCGCGAGCCTTCACGCGCGAAGCTCGTCCCGCCTCGTACGCAGTTGTGACCTCCTTGACCTCCACGTCGGTGGCGAGTCGGCCTACCAGGTGCGCGCTGGTCTGGCCCAAGGTGAGCAACCGTCAGATTGGCTGCCTGTTCCTCATCGACTTGAGGTAGAGTGAGTGCGTCGGCGTTCCGGGTGTTGCGTTCGCCCGGATCTCGCCGGCTGCGGGCCATGCCACGGGGGGACCTCGCATGAGATCGATCGGCCGACTGAAACGCCCGAGATTCGACCGCAGGACGGTGGGGCCCGATCTATCGTCCGGCCTCGTCCTGGGCATGGTGAGCGTGCCCGACGCGCTTGCCTCCGGCGTGCTCGCGGGCATCAACCCGCTCTTCGCCCTCTACGCCGTCATGCTGGCCACACCCATCGGGGCTTTCTTCGCCAGCTCGGTCTTTCTGAGCGTGCAAACCACCAGCGCCATGTCGCTGGTGGTGGCCAGCATCCCTGCCGTGACCGGTGAAGCCCTCGCCTCAGGCGCGGTCTTCATGCTCACCATACTCACCGGCGTCTTCATGTTGATCGCTGGCTTTCTCAGGCTGGGCCGGCTCATGCGCTTCGTCTCTAACTCGGTGATGGTGGGGTTCATGAACGGGGTGGCGCTGCTGATCATCCTCGGCCAACTCGCCGACTTCACCGGATATAGGAGTGATTTCGGCAACCGGGTGCTGCGGGCGTTCGACCTATTGTGGAACATCAGGCTCGTCAGTCTGCCCACGCTCGCCGTGGGGCTCACGACCGTCATCCTCATCGTCGTCCTCGAGAAGACCCGGCTTCGTCAGTTGGGTATGGTGGTGGCGCTCATAGTGGCCTCGCTGCTTCCCTTCCTCTTCGACTGGCAGACGGTGCCACAGGTCTCGGAGATCGCCCAGGTCACCCGCGGACTTCCCAGGCCGGCTCTGCCTGACTTCACCATGTTCTTCTCGCTTCTCGCCCCCGCGCTCTCCTTGGCGATCATCGGCCTGATCCAAGGCGCGGGTATCAGCCAGTCGTACGTGAACCCCGATGGACGCTATCCCAATCCTTCGCGGGACTTCATCGCCCAGGGAGCAGCCAACGTGGCCGCCGGCGTCTTCAGGGGCATGCCGGTCGGCGGCTCCGTCTCGGCGACGGCGCTCGTCGTCAACGCCGGGGCCAGGAGCCGCCTGGCGAACATCTTCGCCGGGGTGATCATCGCCTTGATCACCCTGTTGTTCACCGGGGCGGTGGGCAAGCTGGCCATGCCTTCCCTCGCCGGATTGCTGATCGTGATCGGCTTCCGCACCCTCAAGCCCGCGAGCGTACTCATGGTCTGGCGCACCGGCAACGTGCAGCGGGTGGTGATGATCATCACCTTCGCCCTGGTGCTCATGATCCCCTTGCAGTATGCGGTCCTGGTCGGCGTGGCCCTCTCCATCGTGCTCTACACGGTGCGCCAATCTAACCGCGTGACGGTGATGGAGTGGAAGCTCCGCGAAGGCAGGCTCCCGATCGAACAGGACGCACCCGCCACCGTTCTTCCCGAGAGCGTCACCGTCCTCGTGCCCTACGGAAGCCTCTTTTACGCCGCCGCCCCCGTGCTCGAGGATAAGCTGCCGGCCGTCGATGAAAAGACCAAGCACGCGGTGGTCATCCTCAACCTGCGGGGCCGTACCGAGCTCGGGAGCACCTTCATGAAGATGGTGGAGCGATACGCTGCCGACCTGAAGGAGCACGATAGCCGGCTCATGCTGGTCGAGGTCGACCTTTCGGTCAGGGAGCAACTTGCCCGCGTCGGTTTGGTCGACTCCATCTCGCGCCGGAACATCTTCACCAAGACCGAGGAAGTGGGCGAATCGCTCTACGATGCCTACGCGGCCGCCGAGGACTGGATTTCGCAGCGCAAGACCGGCGCGGCTGTGCCCGAAGTCGATCCGTCCTAGCCGAGATCGACTCGGTCCGCGGGTCGCGGCCCAGCACTGGTGCACGGCCCCTCCCGACGCATCCTCCAATGTCTCCAGGATGCGGTCGAGGATGAAGGGCGCCGGACCTTGGCGGCGATTCGCGGTCGGCGCCCCCGGTCATTGGCGGTAACGGTTCCTTGTGCTTCGGCGGGTCGTCGCCGCGCATGGCAACGGCACCCGAGCCCGGATCCCAGCCTTGGCGGTGGCCCGGGATTGCAGGGTAGCGGGGTTCGTGGCGAAGGCGAATACAACCAAAGGTGGAACGTCGCCGTCGCCAGCTCGGGCAACCGATTTGATGCCCCATTTCAAGGATTTGACCCCTCGCGCGTGTATGTGGCGATATACGAGGGGGAGAGATGGCGCCGCGGAGATAGCTGGACTCAGCTGGCCGGGGAGGTTGCGGCCCCGTCTGCCTATGAGCGCCGCGTCTCTGATCCGTTCCTCGTCGCGGCCGACAACCCCGATATCGGCTTCGCCTGGGGGGCTCCAGCGCCGCCGATGACTATTCGCCGTAGCAGGCCGGCCGCCAGCCCGCGCGATAGCCTCAGTCTAGCCGGCTCGGGGCAGACCCCTGAGATTCGTGTAGCGACCGCGACTCCTCGCGGGCTTCCTCCTCGCGGATCATGAGCCTGATCGTCACATAGGTGAGGAGCGCGATGACCAACCCAAAGACGGCCGTGAATTGGTTGTTATAGAAAGTGAAGAACTGGGTGACGAAGATGGTAAACAGCAGCGCGCGCTCGAACCAGCGGTACGCAGCCAGCCGCGAGCTGCGCCAGCGGATCAGGCCGACAACCACTAGGACGCCGCCGATGGCGGCAGAGACCAGCTGTCCGTACCTCCAGAAGTCTAGAGTCAGTGAGGCCGACTCCCCCGCCGCGGCGACGACGACAACGAGAATGGCGACGAGCAGGTTGCCGAGAGCGACGAGCACGAACCAGCCCACAACGAGCGCCCTGAGCCAGCGCTTCCCTAGGAGCGACTGGTAGAAGGTCCGGAGCCGCGTCTTGAGGCGCATATAGAAGCGCGGCGACGTCTTCGCCGGCGAGCGCACGGCGGCGAACATCTGTGTCAAGTCCTGCACTAGGGGCTCGGTCTGGTCGCATTGCGCCAGCAACGTAAGGGCCTGGGTGCGCTCCGCCTCGCCCAGGTCGCGGATGACGGCCTCCTGGGCCAGGCTGAACGCGTTCACAAGCGCCGCGTGTGGCGAGATGCGGACCCAGCGGACAATCGCCGTCCCGACGAGGAACAGCACCACGAACAGCAGGTAGATGATGGCGACGGCCGGCTGAAAGAAGTAGTCGTTGTCGGACGTGATGAACTTGCCGAGCTCGTCGATGAACAGTCCGAAGCCGATGCCGGCGAGCAGAGTCGCCACCTGCTTCCAGAGCCGCCCCTGCAAGACCATGAACAGGATGAGGGCGACGAGCATACCGAGCCCGCCCCACAGGAGGTGGGCGACGTGGATCTTCCCGCCGCCGAGCTGGGGCCAGCCGGTGGCCGCCAGGGCGGCGCGAACGATGAGGATCGTCGCGATCGCCGTGACCAGGAACATCTCCAGGTCGCGGCCGGCGTGGATGCTACGTACGACGATCAAGCGCTTGGCAGGTGCCGGTGACGCGATCTCCGGGGAGACCGCCCTCACGACGAGCCCCCGGGCTCGACAGCGGCCTCCAGCCTTGGATTTGGCGCCAGGCCGATACGCGAGTCGCAGCCGGACAGCTTGCCGACAACCACTTCGGAAGTGGACACGAGATTCTCTCTTACGGTCGTTATCGGAACACCCCTACCGTTCTCACAGCGGACTCTACAGTGTGGGGCAGAGTGGCGCAAGCAAGGCATTCCATGATGCCGCGTGCATCTATTACGCTGTGGCTGGTGGGGACGCGCAGACGGGACCGCGGGCCAGGCCCCGGCCGCTTCTGGTCCCGAGTGTCGCGGGAATCCACGGAGCAGGAGGTGCGCATGGCAAGGCGCTTGATCGCAGAGTTCTTCGGCACGTTCTGGATAGTCATGGGCGGCTGCGGGAGCGCCTTCCTAGCGCTGAACTTCCCCCAGAGGGCATCGGCTTCCTGGGGGTATCCCTGGCGTTCGGTCTCGCGGTGGTCACCATGACTTACGCCGCGGGCCACGTGTCCGGGGGCCATTTCAACCCGGCCGTGACCTTCGGACTGTGGCTGGGAAGGCGCTTCCCGGGCAAGGACGTCGGCCCCTATATGGTGGCTCACGTGATCGGGGCCATCGTGGCCGCCGCGGTTCTCTTCGTCATCGCGAGCGGTGTACATGGCTTCTCCGCCGCGGACAGCGGCTTTGCCTGCAACGGCTACAGGGAGCGCTCCCCCGGAGGCTACAGTCTGGCGGCAGGCTTCGTCGCCGAGTTCGTGCTCACGCTGATCTTCATCTTCGTCATCATGGGAGCCACCAACGCGCGGGCCCCCAAGGGTTTCGCCCCACTGGCCATCGGTCTCACCCTCACCCTTATCCACCTGATATGCATTCCGGTGACCGCTACTTCGGTCAACCCGGCTCGGAGCATAGGGCCGGCAATTTTCCAAGGCGGCTGGGCTCTCTCCCAGCTCTGGCTGTTCATCGTGGCGCCCATTATCGGAGGAGCCGTCGGGGACTGCTCTATCGCTATCTGATCGAAAAGCCCAAGGCCGAACCGGAGACCGCCTGAAGCCCCGTCTCGCGATTCGGGATCGAGCCGCTTTGAGGGGGGGTCCGAGCCCCCGGTACCGCTTGCGCCGCATTGAGAGGGCCGCCCCGAAGGACGGCCCTCGTTCCTTCTCTGCCCGGCTGGTCTAGTGTCCGGGCGAACCGATATCCCGGGCACGGGTCTTAGAGAGGCTGCGCGACCACCGCAGTCCCGGTAACGTTGACCAGGAGCATGTTGTTCTGGGCCCCGAGGGCTTCGACGTCCAGCCTCACGGCAACGACCGCGCTCGCTCCCAGATCGGCGGCGGCGCTCTCCATCTCAGCCATCGCTTCGGACTGAGCTTTGCCGAGCTCGTCCTCGTACGCCTGCGAGCGTCCCCCGACAAGGTTCCGTCCGACAGCCATGAAGTCTTTCCCGATATTTATGCCGTGAATCGCGGTACCGCTGACGACTCCCTTGTATTCCGTGATCCTCATTCCCTCGATGCTCGATGTGGTGGTTACTATCACTACTTGGCCTCCTGGTTCTGAGTCTGGTCTTTGGGTCAGATCCTGCGTCAGCAGGTCCCGGCTGTATCGGCTAGTTTCCGAACGCTTGCCTGATTCTCGGTCTGGTGAGGTAGAAGACTATGATCACCGGGATGATGATGGTCGTGAGCGAAGACCAGTGAAAGCCGTCGAAGATGAACTGCACGACTACCACCACTATGGTCAGCAGCTGAATGATCATCATGGCCGCCCAGGACCAGGGCTGCAGTCCCAGGAAGGCCAGGGCAAAGATCAGGACAAGGAACCCTATTATCAACGTCGCTATCCCGACCCCCAGGGCCTCTGCCCCTAGACTCCCCGCCTCCTGGCCCAGCTTGCCGGTCATCGCCAGCCCGCCGACGCCCAGGGCCGTGAACCCGCCCAGGATGCGAAGGATGGCGCCAATAAGCGCGAGGATGCCTATAATCCATACTCCTATCGGCCTTTTCACTTGGTCCTCTCCTCGTTTCGGGGTTGGCGGATACGCCCGACACTATGTTTCCGGAACGGGTCTGCTCCAAACCTGGTCCGTCTCCTTCATACAGGTAGATGAGGATGTTCTCCCAGTCGGACTCGTGATCGTTCGCCCCCTCGTACCCTGACCGCCAGCTGTTGCAGCAGTAGAAGAACCAGTACTGGAGTATGGTCCAGCCTCCTCGGCGGGCAACCCGGCCGTAGTATGGGTGCTTCCGGTCTTGGAGCGCCATTCGGCGGTATTCGAGTTCGGCGGCGGCTGCCGTCACCGGATGTACCTTTCCCCTCAGAAGTGACCGCCACGACGATGCTGGCAAGGGGAAAGCGACGACGCCTTTGTCCGTTCTGTATCGTCTCACCCACCACGGGCTCCTTCTTGGTCACGATCACCATCCCTGTGGACTGAACAGGCCGCCCTAGAGCATGCGCGCGATATGAAGACCGGCTCGTCTTGTCCGGTTCAGGCCCATGCCCCCTCCGCGGTGCGCCGTCTTGCGCGCCCTCGCTCGTGTCCTGTCGGGCCCGGTCTGCAAGTCGGCTGGCCGGGCACGACGAGCCCATCCTAGCCGAACGAACGGCGCTGCGCTCACTCTCTCGACGTCATCCCGACCATGGTCGCACCCACTCACGCGGCGGGGGGAAACGAAGCTCCGACGTCGAAGACGGGATACGGGACCAAGCACTCGCTTCCATGATCATTCGTGCGTGGGTGCTGGGAGGAGGTATTGCTCCTGAGAAAGAGGCACGACATCGAAGAGACGTCCGAGCGGCAGTGGGAGGCTGAGGTGACCGTGAGTCACCGACGCCGGCTGTTTGGGGCCGACTCGTACTACGCACTCTTCGTTCTGCTGCTCGTCAGTCTCGTGTTCACCGTCGGAGCGGCGGAGTATGAGTGGGGATGGAGGGTCGGCCAGGCCTTGGCCGCAGCGTCTCTCTTGCTTGCCGTTCGTGCATCACGTGCTTCACGGGTCTGGGTGATCCTGGGCTGGATCGCGTTCGTCGGCGGAGTGGCAGGCTCGGTGATTCTTGTTTGGCTGGGCAATTCGGCACTCGGCGTAGTGGTCACTTCGCTGGCTGGTCTTGTCTTCGGAATGCTGCTCATCGCGGCCTTTCCGCTCATCATTCGTCGTATTGCCTCAGCTCGGCGGGTGACCGGGGAGACCATTGCGGCGGCATTATCCGCCTATCTTCTGGTCGGTATCGATTTCGCCATTCTCTACCTGGTGCTGTCGGTGGCTCACGGGGAGGCGGTCGTCGCGCCGTCCGTCTCCCCTGACCAGTCCATGGCTATCGGTGACCTCTACTACTACAGCTTCGTCAACATGACCACCGTAGGGCTCGGTGACTTTGTCCCGGTAACGTACCCGGCAAAATTGCTTGGGCTGTTTCAGGCGATCTTCGGGCAGATCTTTCTCATCACCATCGTCGCTCGACTGGTGTCCTTGGCCACGTTCTGGCAGGCAAGACCGTCGTCCTCACATGAGGGGGAGTCTGGAACGGAAGCTGAGTAGGGCCTGCTCGCGCAACGGTGTGCCCTCAGACAGGCACGCTCGACCGTTACTTCCAATCGGACAACGCACCGCGCACATGCCGCACATGCTGTGGGTCGTGCGTCCCACCTTCATCAGCATACGCGCCGCATACTGCCGCGCCTTCGGCACTTCGTTTGTACCAAGATCTCAACCCTGCCAATACCTCTCCGCATGGATCTGTCCGGGTTCGTCTTTTGTATCTTCTTTGAATCCCTCTTGCGCCAACAGCTCGGCCATGGACCCGATCATGTGTGGGCCGCCGCACATGAAGACATGCGTGTCTTCCTGAAACGAATGTCGCACAGCGTGGATACAACCAAAGATGAAATGTTGCCGAACACGACCCGGGACGCTCCCGACTAGCTCGTTCCGCGCTAAACCAAGCCCGTCCCTCAGCCGATACTTGTCTTGTGGCTATGACCATGCCACTCCAGGTAATCGACCGCGGCCGGCCCGCCGGCGCAGAGAGATAGAGCACCGTGAGTGACGGCCCGAACAGCACTGCGTCTCGCAACCTCGTTCCTCGGATCTTCTGTCGGTCGTGCGCCTCTCCGCTCGTCCAGGCCGCCGACTGGGAGCAAGAGGACGAGACGCACTGGAGACTCCGGCTGTGGTGTCCTGACTGCGGCTTTGAGCAGATCGCTGTCCTCGATCGGCCGCAGGTTGTCTATCTGTCCCTAGCGGTCGAAGAGGGCTTTGCCTGCGTTTTGGAGGCGCTTGCCGAACTTGAGACGCTGACCGAGTCGAACCTCCTCGGTCCAAGCCAGGCGGAACTCGACCTCATCAGGCGGGCGCGCTCTGAGCGTATAGAGCCCGCCAGCTTCTGATCACCGGAGTCGTTCTCTGGACGCGGTCGGGCTTCTGACCCCCGGCGCGCCTGTTCCCCCTCCCCCCGAACGAAAAGGGCTTGTGCTGAGTCAGTTCCGCTCTCGCCGATGAACTGCGTCGGCCTGGCGGCGCCGCCCGTAGAAGTGGCGCCCTAGTCCACTGCCTTGCCCCTCCCGTTGAGTCCGGCAGCCGATCAGGCCGCCCGGCCCGTGCGGTATCCTGTGGGTAGCCAAACACGCCCCAAGGAGCGCCCGATGGACATGGAGGTCTACTTCCCCGGCAACAAGAAGGTCTATGCCCGGTACAAGGATTATGTTATCGAGACCGACCAACCTGAGCATGCCGGCGGCGACGGCACCGCGCCGGCACCTTTCGACCTTTTCTTGACTTCCATCGGCACGTGCGCCGGGATCTTCGTGCTTTCGTTCATGCAGCAACGCGGTCTCTCGACGGAAGGGGCCGGGATCACTCTACGAACCGAGCACGATCGCGAGAAAGGACTGATCAGCAAGATCTCTATCGAGATCAAGCTGCCGGCTGATTTCCCCGAGAAGTACCGCGACGCCATCATCCGGACGGCCGAGCAATGCTCCGTCAAGCGCCACCTCGACAACCCGCCGGTGTTCGAGACGTATACGACCACGGCCTGAGCCGCGGCGCTGCGGCGCGAGCCGCGAGCGGCGCCCCTGTCTGCAGATCAGGGCGCTGCGGCCGACAGTGCCCCGCAGTCAGGGCGGGCTCTTGCGCGGACCCAGATTCACCCCGTCAGCGACTGTGCCGCCTCAAGCTGGCGTTGTCACTTATCGTCCCAATGCACCAGGTCGGGTGCATCCTGGCGGCGCGATAACCTCAGCAAAGCGTCCTTGTACTTGGAATGGCGGAGGCCGATGATCTCCGCCACCAACTGAAGGAACCGCCAGAGGTCCGCGGGCACCTTCCCCACCGTGGAATCTAGACAGACCTGACCGCCGGCGACGGTCCCGCCTTCCATCTCCTTGACGGTATGGAAGACGGTCTTGCTGAGGATCATGTCGACCGAGAGGTCCATGCCCTGCTCGTCGAGGCTCTTGATCAGGTCGCCCCCGTCGGAGATGCGTACCGGCCGCGAGGAGGCGGCGCCGGCCGCAGGGCTGGAGGCCGGATGGCCGCCCGCCTCTGCCGGGCCGGCCACGCCGACGCCGTCTGCCGCGAGCGCCGACGTCTCCGGACCCGGGGTCAGATAGACCACCACGGGGCCGCGTCGCCCCGGGTACATGAAGGGCGTCTTCGCTCGGACGCACTCGCCCGCGGCCAGAAGAGCAAGGACGCGAGGTTCGCCCGCCATCAGTCGGGCAAGCTCCACCTGGCTGAGTTCGTGGATCTCGTCAGCCATACGATCATCACCTCACGAGGTCGGGGACGATTCACCAGAATCCGGGGTGCCACCTTCGGCAGGGGCCGTCTCGGCGGTGGAGGTCTCTTGGCCCGTCGTGCCGCCACCCTCAGTCGGCGCGGCCTCGGCAGTCGAGGCGGTACCAGCAGCTGAGGCGGCATCGGCAGCCGGGCCGGAGTCGGCCGGAGGAGTGGTGCCGGCGGCCGCGTCGGGTTGAGCCTTGGACGCAGCTTGGGCGCGCACCCTCAGCAATTGGTCTTCGAGACGGGAGAGATCATCGAGGATCTTCTGCCGCACCGCCTGATCCACCTGCCGGCCTCGATAGAAATCGAACACCAGGTAGCCCAACTTCCTGGCCAGTTGGTCCATCTGCATCTCGATCTGGAGTTCGCCTACTTTGGTCTTGCCCTTGTCGAAGGCCTTCTCAGCTTCTCTGGCCGCTCGCTCAGCGCCGTCAGCCAATTTGTCCATGAGACCCATCAGCCCACCTTCTCCCTCGTCGGCCGGGTGGGAACGATCTTGCGATCGCCCGTTTCCGGCACTGAACTCGATGCACTCGTGTCTATTCCCAATCTAACGATTTGCACGCCTGGAGGCAACGGGTACAGAGGCCGGACATGGTGGGTCCATGCCCGATGCTATCATTCAGAGACCGCACAGCACTCGTCCCCCGATCCGTGGAGGCATCCTTGGAGACCGTGATCCCGTTCCGTGCGTGGCGCTACAGCCCTTCGGCGGGCGACCTCTCCCAACTGGTGGCGCCGCCGTACGATGTCATCGGTCCGGACCTGCAATCCCGCCTCTATGCCCGCAGCCGGCACAACGTGGTCCGGGTCGATCTGGGCATGACTACGCCCAGCGACAACGAGTGCGACAACCAGTACACTCGAGCCGCCGACCAGCTAGCTGAGTGGAAAGAGGCCGGTATCCTGGTTCGGGACGAGCAACCCTCTGTCACTTTCGTCGAGGAGATCTTCACGGGTCCGGACGGCCGGCCGAGAATCCGTCACGGCTTTCTTGCCCTGATGCGTCTCTTCGAGCTTGACGAAGGCGTGGTCTTCCCCCACGAGCAGACGTTCTCGGGACCCAAGGAGGACCGCTACCGCCTTCTGAGCGCGACGGCGATGAGCCTGAGTCCGGTCTTCCTCCTCTACGACCTGCCGGGCGACGAGGTCACCGCGGTCTGGAAGGCCGGCCTCGGCGCTCAAGCCCCGTTCGCGACCGTGACCGACGAGGCCGGTACGGTAACGAGGCTGTGGACCACCACGGATCCCGAGCTGCTGGCCACCATCAGCCGGAATCTGGCCGCCAGCCGTTTTGTGATCGCCGACGGCCATCATCGCTATGAGACCGCTTTGCGGTACAAGATGAACCGCCCTCCCGAGACCACCGAGCCGGCCGCGTCCGACTACGCCCTGGCCTACTTCAGCAACATGTCCGACCCGGGACTGGCCATATTCGGCACGCATCGCCTGCTCTCCGGCGTCGATGCCGAGGCGGTGGCCGCTCTGCCAAGGTCGCTCGCGGGGATGTTCGACGTCGAACCGCTCGCGGGCGGGACCACGGCTGGCGGAGCCAAAGAGGCCATCACCGAGTATCTCGAAGGTCATCCGAGGGGCGCTTTCGGGCTCTGGGGCCGCGCGCTCGACGGTGCCTACGGTCTCCAATTGGCCGACACAGAGGCCGCGCGGTCGGCCGCCCCGGGTCATAGCACCGCCTACCAGCTGCTGGACGTCACAGTTTTGCAGACGTTGATCCTGGAGAGGACGCTCGGTATCGCCTCCGGCGACTCGTCGGCCGGCCACGGGGTCGCGCCCGTCGGTGACATTGCCGAGGGGGCGCGCGTGACCTACTTCAAGGACCCGGACGACGCGTTCGCCCGGCTCGAGGCAGAGGAGTTCCAGGTCGGGTTCTTCCTCAACCCGACCGGACTGGACCAGATACGAGAGGTGGCCTTCGGTGGCGAGCGCATGCCTCAGAAGGCCACATATTTCTACCCTAAACTGCCGACCGGGCTGGTGTTTCTAGACTTGAGCAACTCGCTCTGAGAGATCACGTACAGGAGGTAACCGGAAATGAAGATCGCTCTGATCGGAGCCACAGGTTATGTAGGCTCGCGCATCCTGAACGAGGCACTGGATCGCAAGCACGAGGTCACCGCCATCGTGCGGCGGACCGAACGGCTGCCGGTTCGTGTGGGCCTCACGGCGAAGGAGGCCGACATCCTGGGCGGCGAAGACCTAGCAGGTTTGCTGGTGGGCCACGATGCGGTCATCGCCGCCTTCAACCCTGACCAGGACGCCGTCGACAAGTACGAGGCCATGGTAGCCGGCGCCAAGACGATCATCGCGGCTACCAAGAGGGCGGGGATCCGCCGCCTGCTGGCAGTGGGAGGAGCCGGCAGCCTGGAGGTCGCCCCGGGGCAGCAGGTAGTGGACCAGCCGGGTTTCCCCGAGGAGTGGAAGGGCGGCGCGTTGGGCACCCGGGAGTTCCTCTATCTGCTCCAGAAGGAGCCCGAACTCGACTGGACCTTCCTCAGCCCCGCCGCGATGCTCGAACCGGGAGAACGCACCGGCAACTTCCGCTTGGGCGGCGACCAGTTGATGGTCGACGCTGAAGGCCGATGCCGCATAACGGTGGAAGACTACGCCGTCGCCATGATCGACGAACTCGAGGAGCCGCGCCACACCGGGCAGCGCTTCTGCGTCGCTTACTAGTCGGCTCGGGCAGACACCGCCCTTGCGGCGCGGACACGCTAGCCGGCGACGGGGCCGGGTGGCCGGCCGCCGGCCCGAGCGGTGGTCGCCGGGCTACGCGCCGGCGCCCACCTCGAAAGGCTCGATCCGCAACGCGCGGCCGTCGTCGCCGATCTCGACGACCACGCCTTCGAGCCACACATCGCCGTCGGCCACTTCGAAGCGCACCGGTAGCTGAGTGAGGAACCGTTCGAGGACGAGTTCCTTTTTGACGCCTATTACAGAATCCCGGGGACCACACATCCCCGCGTCGGTGATATAAGCGGTGCCCCCGGGCAAGATCCGAGCGTCGCCTGTGCGGACGTGCGTGTGGGTACCGATAACGGCGCTCACGCGGCCATCCAAATGCCAACCCATGGCTACCTTCTCGCTGGTCGCCTCAGCATGGAGGTCGACCACCACGCTACGCACCCCGTGTAGCTGTTCCAAAGCCTGATCCACCACTTCGAACGGCGAGCGGGCGGGATACAGGTAGAGATCGCCGCTAAGGTTGACCACGCCCAGACGCCCAGCGGGCGTATCGACCACGGTGACGCCCCGACCGGGGTTCGTCTCGAGGAAGTTGAACGGTCGGATCACGCGAAGCTGCTCGTCGAGGTAGCGATAGGCGTCGCGCTGCCTGTAGACGTGGTTTCCGGTGGTGATGACGTCCACACCTGCGTTGAGCAGGTCCTCCGCGTGGGCGGGCTTGATCCCTTTGCCATCGGTGGCGTTCTCGCCATTGGCTATCACCGCGTCGGCGCTGAAACGCGCGCGGAGCTCGGCCAGCCTGGACACGAGCAGTTCGCGGCCCGGCTTACCCACCACGTCGGCAAAGAACAAGACGATCAACGTGACCCCCTGCAGATCGTTCGGTGCGTGGACCCACAAGGTCGATCCCGCGGCCAGCGGCTAAAGGCTCCGCCGCCAGTCCCGCGTTCCGGCCGGCCCCAGCGGTCCGTCGGCAACGGGTGGCTCCTGCCGGCGACGGCCAGTCGGCAAGCGGCCGCCACGCGCCGGCGCAGGACCGCCCCGCGACTCAGTGTACCGCACGAGATGGTCAAGGACGCCCCCGTCCCCCACGCCCGCGGCCGTGCTTTGCCCGAGAGCTTCGATCGCGGCGCCAATACCGACCCTTGGTCTCATGGCTGCCCGTTGGCGACCCTCCTTAACCTCGAACCACGTTGTCACTCGAGCAGCAAAGGAGGAGAAAATGGTCCGTATGACCCTCAGGCACCGCCCCGGGAACGGCCCCCGTCCGGGGAGCGGTGCGCCCGCCGAGGGCCGGGCGCCAGCGGCGCCCTCGCCTCGTCCCCCCAAGAAGGGGCGCGGAAGTCCGTGTAGGCGCCAGCATCTGACGGTGCTGCTGGCATCGGTCGGCGCCGCCGGCGCCATCACGCTCGCCGCCTGCGCGCTGGTCGCTCCCGGTTTCGTCTTGGGAGCCGAAGACCCGCCGGGAGACGACGCGACCCGAGGCTCGCTGCTCATGCGGGCCGTCGAGCCCGAGTTGCCTGGGGCAACGACCAACGTAACGGCGCCGCCGAAAGCCGAGGAGGCGCCCGCCGAGGAGGCGCCCGCCGTGGACGACGCGGTCGCCGTGGACGACGCGGTCGCCGCAGCGAACGCCGCCGCCGCCGCGAGCGCCGCGGCCGTTGCGGCCTCTGGCGGTGAGCTACTCGTCACCTTGCCCTGGGGGAGCGGTCCCGGCGAGGTCGGGCTCCTCGATCCGGGCGAGGGTCTCGCCCGCGGTCCGGAAGCTCTGGCCGCAGCCCCGGACGGACGGATCGCAGTGCTCGATTCGGTGAACGGCAGGATATTGTTCCTGGACCCGAGCGGAGAGCCGGTAAGCACTGCTTCCATCCCTCTCGCAAGCCCGCGGTTCTTGGCGGTCGACGACAGCACGCTCTACGTGCTCGACTGTGACACCGACCGTCGATTGGTCAGCTTCGATTGGGGCGGCGCGGTCGTCGGGACCACGGATCTTCCCGAGTTGGAGGATGTGGTGACAGGACTCCTCGCTACCGACCAGGGTCCATGTCTCGAGATCGCGCACCAGACGGTGCTCCTGCTCACCCAGACCACGCAGACCTTCGAGGCATCCGCGGCTCGATCTGGACCAGCCCGCTTGACCACACGCGCAGTCGCCGGCCGGCCGATGGACCGCAGGCTCGGCCGTGCAGCCCAGGTGACCTTCAGGCCCGGGGTCGGTGTCCGGGTCAAGTTCTTCCAACTCGACAACGGCAGCTTGCGGGTCGTTCAAACACACGACTCGAGCCCGGCCCTGGCCGCGGGACGCGCGATCGAGCATCTGGTCTCGGTGGACGGAGACGGTACGGGCGGCCTGATCATCGGAGTGCGCCTTCTCCGGCCGGAAGTCGCAGAAGGCCGAAACGCCTCTCTGGCACTCACCCGCTTGCCATCAGCCAAGGACGACGTGTTGCCCGACGCCATCCTTCTCGCCGATTCGCCGCTCGCCTACCTGGGGCAACCGTATGTCGTGGCCTCGGACGGGCGCATACTTCAACCATGGGGTGACGAGAGCGGCTACAGCATCTTGATCCACTCCTTCGCGGAAGCTGCAGAGGTGCAACCATGACACGCCAGGCGAACAGACTGATGGCAATCCGGCGCGTAGTCTCCTTCTTCGGCGGGCGCGGAGCTCTGCCTCTCGCTCACGGCACGGTCCGCCGCGGCACTCGACGCGCGGCCCCGGCTGGTGGCCTGGCGCTGGCGTGTGCCGCAGTCGCCCTGCTACTGAGCCCCGCGACTTCGCCGGCGCTGGCAGGCATCCCCAGCATCACCCGGGCCGAGATCATCGCCCGGGCCGAATCCGGCATCGGCGCCTCGTACACGTGGGGCCGGGAGAGCTGGACTCCCAACCTCGGCAGCGGTGCCGGTCCCGACTGCTCCGGCTACGCTCTCAAGTGCTGGGAGGTTCCGCGTACCCTTCTCTATCAGGAAGAGGATGGAGAGAACAGTTCGATCTACCCTCGCTACTCCAGCTACGAGTTCTTCAACTGTCTGGGTCCGTGGTCTGCGCTGAGCGATCGTTCCCTCCTACGCGAGGGCGACGTGCTGGTCAAGAACAACGGCACCTCCGGGCACGTGGTCATCTACGCGGGAGGCGACGCCTGGAACTCGCCCATCATCTACGAGGCTCCTGGAACCGGCCTGACTGTGCGCCGTGTGAGCCGCTATCTGGGAAGCGAGTACCAGCCGCGGCGGCGGGATTCCTTGGTCACGAGTGGGATCATACTCGACAACCCCACGGCCAAGAGCACCGGCGGGGAAGATCTCGGCGGCAATTGGGCGCGCAGTACCAGCACCGCCGGGTTCTATGGCGACGATTACCAGGTACGAGCCGCCACCACCGGCGACAGCTGGGCCCGTTGGACACCCCGGTTCCCTTCCAGTGGATACTACAACGTCTACATGCGCTGGACCAGTGCTTCCAACCGAGCATCCGCAGCTCTTCTGCACGTGAACACAGCCACCGGCCAGTACAATCGCTACGTGAACCAGCGCCTCAACGGGGGCACCTGGTACTCGCTTGGCCGCTACTACTTCAATGCCGGCTACAGCACCGGGTCGGGGAGCCTCAGCATCTTCGCCACCGGGGCCAACGGTTACGTCGTGGCCGACGCGGTGAAGTTCGTAAGCCTGCGCAGTAGCGTGTCTTGCCATTACACCGCCGATTGAGTCGACACCGGGCCCGCTTCGCCGCGGGCCCGGTGTGCCTCTCTTCTTCTCAGGGGCGGTTCATGAGAGTGACCATCTGGCCACCGTCGTGCCGCGGTCACGCGGGTGCCCTCTGGGGGACTTGGGACTCTCCCTAGAGCTTCCTCCCGCATCCCGCGCAGTAGGTTGAATTCGGAGTGACAGCCGACCCACATTGAGAACAGAAGCCGGAAGGAGACGAGGATGCGGCGGCGGGCGAGGCCGCTCGCCCGTTAGCCCGGCCCCGCGACTTCCCTAACACATAGGTGGCCACGCCGATGGCCGTAGCGGCTACCACAGCCAAAGCGATGATCAGGGCCAGGATCCCGCCGGACAGTCCCCCCGGGACCGGCTCCCTTCTTCGCCGCCGCCCTGGGAATCATCACCGCTGGCGCCTGTGCCTCCGCCTGCGGTGGTCGCGGTGGTCGTGCTGCCGCCCGAGCTGGTGACCGTCGTGCCTCCGGTCGTGGCCGAGGGCAACGTAGTGTTCGTCGCCCCGGCTACGACAACTTCATCGGTCCGCCATACCTCGAAGCCTCGCTGGGCGTCGTTGTCATACCAGAGCATGTGCCCCTGGAACTCGATGGACCCGCACCCGAGCCCGTACCAACTCTGCACCGGTTCCTGGAACATGAGCTCCCAGCTGGTGCCGTCCGACGAGCGCCACAGCTGGTCTCCCAGATGCCAGTCGCTGACCCCCAGATAGGCGTCCTCCCCGAACGGCAGCATGCCGGCGGTGATACCGGTGTCGGCGCCAAAACCGTCCTCCCCGACCTGGGTCCACTGCTTGCCGTCGGTGGACTTGTACAGCTGGAACCCATGCGTCACGGGCTGGTCGGGGCCAAGCTGCCACTGGCCGTAGTTGCTGGCCGTGAGATACAGGTCACCCTTGTACTCTACCAACTCACCCCGAATGTTCCGCGCGTCGCCCACGCCGAAGCCGTCGTTCCCCACCTTCTCCCAGGTGGTGCCGTCACTCGTACGGTAGACGGCGAAGCCTACGTAATCGCCCCGCCAACCGACGATGTACAGCCGATCTTGGAACACCACCTGAGGGAGCAGAAGATAGTTGGAGCTTGTGTCCAGCCCGCTGTCCGCTGCTCGCTCCCACTGCAGCCCATCGGCCGTACGCCAGACCTCACCGCCCGTCGAAAGGTTGGCTACGCCAACGTAGAGCCTGTCCTGGAAAACGGTCACGCGATCGCGCAGGTTGGCGAGAGCATCAATGGTGACGTTGTTCTTGTCGCCCATGCCTCCGGTGACCACCTGGCGAAAACTCTCGCCGTCATCGGATACCCAGATCTGCGCGCCGCTGGCGGTGTTGCCGACCCCCACGATCAGGCGGTCGTTGAACACGAACGCGTCCGCCGTCCTGTTGTCTTTGTCTCCAAACCCACCTTCTTCGATCTGCGCGAACTCCGATCCATCGGAGGTGACCCAGATCTGGATGCCATTGTCGTTGCTCTCGGAAACCGCATGAGCTTGTCTTTGAAAGTGACGATCCTGAAGGACGTGTTATCTGTATCTCCCAGACCCGGCACCCCCATCTGCTCCCAGGTGATCCCGTCCTTCGTCCGCAAGATATCCCCGCCCATTTTGTCGCTGCCCGAGTACTGAGTGGAGAAGTCGTTTGCGGTCGTGCTGGCGTACAAGTAGCCCTTGTACTCGACGTAGGACGCGATCATCGAATTGTTGGGGTCGGTGAAGCCCCCCTTGATCACCTGGGTCCAGCCGTCGGTCTTGCCCGGGAGGGGTACTGAAGCTGGTTCGGCGACAGCGACGACTGCTAGGGAGAGCAGACAAGCCGCGGTCGCGGCCACGAACACAGCCGAGCGCGCAAGGGGCGATGTACCGAGCCTGGTCGAACGGGTCTTCAGTCGGCGCCTGTTGACCGGCGGCAGCATGGCGACCCCCTTGGCGTCAGCGTTTCCTTGGCCTCCATAATGGGGCGCGAAGGCCTCGGGCGCGAGAGGCCCCCGGGCGGTCAGCGGCATCCAACCTTCAGGGACTTCTGGCCCGCGACGGCGAGGGGCAGAAATATCACAGTCGCCGATTCTGTCATGTTTGTGAAAGCGCAGAAGCACTTTTTGGCTCTGTAGCACCGATTGAGTCGACTCCGGGCCCGCTTCGCCGCGGGCCCGGAGTCATCTCGATGGCTTGACGCCGCAGACGCTCCGTGCCGGACTGCGACGGGCGCCGCATGCTGAACTCCTGGACGCAGCACGCGCGGGGTACTGAGGGGTCGTCGAAGGTGCCCATATGACTATACTTGAGCGTAGCATAACGCTCGATGCTGACCGGCGGCGAGATTCGGGTATCTTGGCCTTCTGAGCGGACCTGGGGCAAAGATCGCGAGGCCAGATGGAGATCCTCATCATCGAAGACAACCGGACTCTTGCCAACAACATCCGGCGATACCTCGAGCTGGAACACTATGCCGCCTCGGTGTGCTTCGATGGGGCCGAGGGGCTGCGCCGGGCGCTGCGTCAGGAGCATGACTGTATCATCCTCGATCTCGACCTGCCCGGTCTGCACGGTCTGGAAGTGTGCCGCCGCCTCCGTGCCGCGGGGAACGCCTCTCCGGTACTCATCCTGACGGCGAGCGGCGCCAAGCGGGACGTCGTCCAGGGGCTAGATGCCGGCGCCGACGATTACCAGGTAAAGCCCTTTGATATGGAGGAATTGGCAGCCCGGGTCCGCACACTCCTCAGGCGCCGGGGCACGGCATCCAATCCGTTCCTTCAGGCCGGACAGGTCACTCTCGACACCAATACTCACGAAGTTCGCAAGGGCGGCGAGGCGGTGCACCTGGCCCCCAAGGAGTATGGACTCTTGGAATACCTTATGCGACATGCGGGTGTGGCTCGAGATAGGGCGACCATAGTCGCGCATGTGTGGGGAGAGCACAGCGCGTCGATCCCTCTGGAGACGGTCGATGTACACGTGGCCTACCTACGGCGCAAGCTGGGCAAGGACGTCATTCGCACCGTTCCCGGCAAGGGCTACTTCGTCCCCGCCTAGAGGCCATGTTTCGCCGCCTCCGCTACAGGATCGCCCTCCAGTTCACTGGGCTGGTGTTCGCTCTGATGCTGGTGGTGGGGGGCGCGTTCATAGGCGTGCAGTACTTCGGCACGCATCGGTCGACAAACGACCAGCTGCGGACCGACGCAGCCCAATTTGAGACCAAGCTCGCAGAGGCGTCTGGGGACGGTGCCGCCATCCCAGAGGCCGCCGCAACCCTTCATGACGCCGCCGTCCGTGTGTTCTCGGGCCAAGGGGAGGTGATCTTCGCGAGCGACCTCTTCGGGCGCTTATCGGTTCCGATGCAGGCGGGGACGACAGCCCGGTTCCTTACCGTGAAAGGGTCGGGGAGCTATTACCGTGTATACGAGGTCCCTCTGGGCGGCGAAGGGGAAGCGGCGACCTATCTGCAGGTAGCGCGGCCGGAACGCATAGACGTCCACGAATTGCCCGGTGAGGCGATGCTGTTCGGCATCGTGGCCATCGTGGTGACGTCACTCACCTTCGTCTTCGGGCTGCTCTTCGCCAAACGAAGCCTGGCTCCGGCGGAAGCGATGTTCGTCCGCCTCCGTCAGTTCACCCATGATGCGAGCCACGAACTGCGCACTCCCCTGGCCACGGTCGGCTCCTCGCTCGACCTTGCGCTGAAGAGCGGAGACTACGAGCGCGAGATCCGAGCAGCCAAGAACGAACTGAAGCAGGGCTCGCGTCTTATCGAGCGCCTTCTGCAATTGGCCGAACTTGACGAGTTGGCTCTTTCGCCGACGCCGACGGACATGTCGGCTCTCGTGGCGAGCGAGGTGGAGCAGCATCAGCCGGCGGCTGGCGAAGCCGGGATCGAGCTCACCAGCACGCTTGCCGAGGGATTGGTCGTAGACTGCGACGAGGGATTAGTGAGGCAGCTCATCGACAATCTCTTGACGAACGCTCTGAAGTTCACGCCCCCGGGAGGAAAGACCTTACTCAGTCTCTCGTCCGATGGTCTCTCCGTGAGTGACACCGGGGTGGGGATCCCACCGGAGGCGCTTCCTCACGTGTTCGATCGTTTCTACCGGGCGGAATCCGCCCGCGGCGAGGAAGGGTCTGGTCTTGGCCTGGCAATAGTTGCCCGCATCGTCGAGGCCCATGGTTGGACCATCCATGTGGACAGTAAGGTGGGAAAGGGCAGCACGTTCACCGTCGCGTTCGGTGGCTGAATGTCGCCTTAATCCGCCCTTAAGGTGCCTGTCGGCATAATCACTGCACAGAAGGCCTCTCCGGTCCCGTCGGAGCGGCCCCATGCAGGGCGGTAGTGCCGGAGGAGACCTGATGCGCGAGAGAAGATCACGAAGAACGGCCAGAACGCTCCGTCAGGACGCGAGTTTCGTCGTGAGCCTGCTCTTGCTGCTTGCCGTGGTTCTCTCCGTACTCACCGCTTTGGGCAGTGACGAGGCCGAGTTCTTCGGTTTGGGCGACGATCTACACGGACTGATGGGCTGGAGCATGGTCGTGCTCACCGTCCTGCACACCATTCTCCATGGTGGGCACATGATCAACTACGCGAAGCGCAGGATGCGAAACCGCTTCGGAGTGGGTGGGGTGATCTGCTCGGGGCCCGACAGACGCGAACACGAACAACCTCGGCCCGGGTTCGACGAGACCGAGGCTAGGTAGCGTGGATATCGGTTTTCTCGAATATCTTCTCGATCCTGCCGGCCTGCTATCTGACATCGTGACGCGCGGCGGCGGATGGGTCTATTGGGTGATCTTCGCAATCGTCTTCGCCGAGACCGGTCTGGTGCTGACGCCCTTCCTTCCGGGCGACTCCCTGCTTTTCGCGGCAGGGGCATTGGCAGGGGCTCAGCGGCTCGAACTGTGGGCGCTCGCCATTGTCGTGCTGGCGGCGGCCGTGGCGGGCGACGCGGTCAACTACATTGTGGGAAGGTTCTTCGGAGAAAGGATCGCAAGGCGGGCCGGCAGACTAGTGAAGCGCCGGCACATTGAAGCGACCGAGGGCTTCTTCCTCAGACATGGGGGTAAGGCGGTGGTGTTGGCTAGGTTCGTACCGGTGGCTCGGACCTTCGCCCCATTCGTGGCCGGCCTCGGGGGAATGTCTCTCGGACGTTTCTGGCGGTACAACATTCTCGGGGCTGTTGCCTGGGTGGCGGTGTTCGTGGTCTCCGGCTACTTCTTCGGCACCATCCCGTGGGTAGAGAACAACCTGACGATCGTCATACTGGCCATCGTGGGGATGTCCGTCGCGCCCTTGGCCTTGAAGGCCTGGCGGCACCGCCGGCATCTGCGATCCGCGACGTGTGCGAACGCAACAGAAAGGAAGGATCCATGGATTGCCCGGTCTGCGGAGAAAGACTGAGGGAGATCGAGCGCTCGGGCGTGATGGTCGACATCTGCCCATCGTGCAAGGGTATCTGGCTCGATCGTGGCGAGATCGACAAACTCATCGAAATGGAGGCCAAAGGAGCGCCGGCCGCCCCCGTCGGCCAGACAGGCACCGCTCGCTATGAGCCGGAGAGGCGAGACGATCGTGATCATGACGATCACGACCATGACAACAAGCATCGCGACGATCATGGCTATGACCAGAAACCGGTTGGCAAGCAGCGGCGGACCTCGCTTCTCCAAGATCTCCTCGGCGGCTTCGGCCAAGAATGAGGTCCGATCCCGCGGATGATCCGAGCGGCCTCTCGCCCGCGGAGGCGGGCGAGAGGCTCCGCTCTGAGGGGTTCAACGAGCTGCCGTCCGCCAAGAAGCGCGGGCTGGCGGCCATAGCGCTAGGCGTGATCAGAGAGCCGATGTTTTTGCTT
Organism: uncultured Actinomycetes bacterium; assembly: GCA_963713545.1. GTDB lineage: Bacteria > Actinomycetota > Thermoleophilia > RBG-16-64-13 > RBG-16-64-13 > CAVPLM01. Next base: position 678,657 of record CAVQME010000001.1, read on the forward strand.
CTGGTGTTCTCCGGGGCACTCTACGCGACCCTGGGCGACATACAGGAAGCCTCCATGCTTATGGGCTTCGTCTTCGTGGTGATGGGTATCACCATGTATCAGGAGCGCAAGACCGAGCGGGCCCTGGACGCCCTGCGCGATCTGTCCAGCCCGCGGGCGCGGGTGATCCGGGGCGGGGAGCAAATCAGGATCCCCGGCAGAGAAGTAGTCCGGGGAGATATCGTCCTCGTCGCCGAGGGCGATCGCGTGCCCGCCGACGCATTCGTTCTCTCATGTGACAACCTGCAGGCCGATGAGTCGCTGCTCACGGGCGAGTCGGTACCGGTGCGAAAGCTGGCTTCCATCGACCCCTCAAGTGCGCTTGCCCCCCTTGTGCGGCCGGGGGGCGACGACCTTCCCAACATCTTTGCCGGGACGCTGATAGTACAGGGTCAGGGAATCGCGGAAGTGATCGCCACCGGGCCGCGCACGGAGATGGGTAGGATCGGGCAGGCGCTCGAGTCTACCGATCGTGAGCCGACCGACCTCCAACGGCACAGCGGGCGGCTGGTGCGGAACATGGCGCTCATAGGGCTCTTCGTCTGCCTCCTGGTCGTGCTCATCTATGGCCTGACCCGCGGTCGCTGGACGGAAGGGCTTCTTGCTGGAGTGACGCTGGCGATGGCGACGCTGCCTGAGGAGATCCCGGTGGTGCTCACGGTCTTTCTGGCCCTGGGCGCGTGGCGCATCAGCCAGAAGAGCGTCCTCACCCGCAGGATCCCGGCCGTGGAATCCCTCGGCTCGGCGACCGTCCTCTGCGTCGACAAGACGGGCACCTTGACGCTGAATTGCATGACCATCGCCCGCCTTTTCGCCGGCGGCCGGTTCTTCGCAGTCCCGGGAGCAGGGGCAGCCGCTCCGGGAGAGGTCGCTGGTGAGGTTTCCGGAGCGGACGGGCGATCTGAGGGCATCACGCTGGACGCTCCCCACCTTGAGGAGTTCCACGAACTCGTGGAATACGGGATCCTCGCCAGCGAGCTCGATCCTTTCGATCCGATGGAGAAAGCGTTCAAGGAGCTGGGAGGAAGATACTTCGCCGGCTCCGAGCACCTGCATGGCGACTGGCAGCTTGTTCACGAATACCCGCTCTCGCGAGAGCTTCTGGCTATGTCACACGTTTGGCGCTCGCCTCTGGGTGATGCTTACGTCATCGCGGCGAAGGGCGCACCGGAAGCTATCGCCGACCTCTGCCATCTGGACGCTTCCCAGCACCGGGACCTCTCACGCGCCATCGAGACCATGGCTGAGGACGGGCTCAGAGTGCTTGGAGTCGCACGGGCTGTCTTCCGGGGGGACGAGTGGCCCGGGGCACAGCACGATTTCGACTTCACCTTTCTGGGGCTAGTGGGACTATCGGACCCTCCCCGCCCGTCCGTTGCGAAGTCGCTCAAAGAGTGCCGGACCGCCGGCATCCGGGTGATCATGATCACCGGAGATTACCCGGGGACCGCACGGGCGATCGCCCGTCAGATCGGTCTTGACGCCCCGGAGGTGGTTATCACCGGACCAGAGTTGGAGGCTATGGAGGAGCCGGAGCTCCAGGAACGCATCGGGGACTGCAACATCTTCGCTCGGATGGTGCCCGAGCAGAAACTGAGGCTGGTCCGTGCGCTCAAGGCTCGAGGTGAACTCGTGGCCATGACCGGCGACGGCGTCAACGACGCCCCCGCTCTAAAAGCCGCCAACATAGGGGTGGCCATGGGCCAACGGGGCACGGACGTCGCGCGGGAAGCCTCGTCACTCGTGCTCCTCGACGACGACTTCTCGTCCATCGTCGCAGCCGTCAGGCTGGGTCGGCGGATCTTCGACAATCTCAAGAAGGCGGTGGCCTACATCTTCGCCGTCCACACACCGATCATCGGCTTGACACTCATCCCGCTCGTGCTCCGGTGGCCATTGGTCTTCTCCCCCGTGCACGTGCTCTTCCTGGAGCTGATCATCGACCCCGCGTGTTCAGTGGTCTTCGAGGCCGAGCCGGAAGAAAAGGGCATCATGAACCGCCCGCCGCGACCGGCGAAGGAGCCCCTGTTCGGGCGGAAGGTCCTGGGAATCAGTGTTCTGCAGGGCCTGGTGGTATTGGCCATCCTGCTCGTGATATACGGGATCTCTCTGGCTCGGGGACAGAGTGCCGAGCAGGCCCGAGCCCTGACGTTCGCCACGCTGATCGTCGCAAACCTGGCCCTGATCCTGACCAACCGGTCCTGGAGCCGGGGAATCCTCGCGACGCTTCGCTCCCCCAACTCCGCGCTGTGGTGGGTGGTCGGCGGGGCCCTGGCCTTTTTGGGACTCGTGCTGTATGTGCCTGCCCTAAGAGAGCTATTCCGCTTCGGTGTGCTCCACTCGGTGGACTTGCTGATCTGCCTGACTGCCGGACTCCTGAGCGTGGCCTGGTTCGAAGGCCTGAAGGCGATAAGAGGCCGCAGGGAACGGGCGCTTGAAACCCCGCCGCCTGCTGAAGCCTAACCCGTGCGACCCGGGCGCCGTAGAGCCCAATGAATTCCTTGCCGGACCAAGTTGAGAGAGCGGGATTCGAACCCCCGGTGCCGCTTGCGCGGCACAACGGTTTTCGAGTTCTACGTGGGATCTTTCACGACTAGCCAGGGGCAGAATTCCCACAATGGCCGACGCGGTGAAGTTCGTGCCCGCGCAGTAGCCCCGCTCGCAAGCGACGGGAGGCCCACCTCTCGGTGAGCCTCCCGTCATCGTCGCTCCGTGGCCTCGCGTTCTCATGGCTGCGCCATTGAGCTAGGGTCTATCCCCGCTCGCTCTTATCGGCTATTCGAGCAGGCCGGCGAGCAGCAGACACACCTCAGCCCGGGTGGCCGGCGCCCAGAAGTCGAAGCCAGGACCCATGTCGACGAGACCGTTCAGCACCCCAGCAGCAGCCGCCCTGGCAGCCCACGGATAGTGGTCGGGACAGAATTCTCCAAAGGGCGGGGCGTAGCCGGCGGGCGGGTTGGGCAGTCGTGCTGCCCGGGCCACCATGGTAATCAGCTGTGCCCGGGTGATGTTGTCGTAAGGGGCGAAGGTGTCGAGCGTTTTGCCCACGGTGATGCCGGCGGCCGCGCACACGGCAACGTAACCCGCCGGATAGAGCGGGTCGTTGGGATCAAGCTGATCCGCAACGTCCTTGAACCCGCAGGCAGACAGTGGGCCTACGTTGTAGTCGAGCGTAAGGACGATCATCTTCGCGAACTGCTGCCGAGTAACGAGCCTGTTGGGTCCGAACGTCCCGTTTCCGTAGCCACTGATGACCCCCCGCTCGGCCAGCAGGGTTATCTCAGCAGCGTAGAGGGTGTCCGAATCCACGTCCAAGAAGACAGGTGTCGCGGGCGGAGCCTCTGTCGTCGTGGTAGTCGGCCGCGCGGTGGTGGTAGTCGGGGCCTTCGTGGTGGTCGTAGTCGCCGGCGGCGAAGTCGTAGTGGTGGTCGTGGCTGGCGGCGACGTTGTGGTAGTGGTCGTCGGGGGCCGGGTGGTCGTGGTGGTCGGCGCCGCCGTTGTGGTCGTGGTAGGCGCCTTGGTAGTGGTCGTGGTCGGTGCGGCCGTTGTGGTGGTAGTCGGTGCGGCCGTTGTGGTCGTCGAGGAGGAACCGACGCTGTGAGCAGTGGAATCCACGTAGCCGCCGAAATCGGTCGTCCAGTAGGAACCGTATGGCGAACCGCTCACATTGACCAGAGACACTCCCAATACCTTGTAGTTAACACCGAGCATGTTTGCGTTGTGTCCGGGGGAGTTTCTCCAGCCTTCGAAAACGGCTGCGGCGGTACCGTAGCCGGCGGCTATGTTCTCACCCTTATAGGTGTTGTAGCTGTAGCCGCTGGCCGCCATGCGATCCCAAGGGGAGGCGCCCACAGCGAACCAGTCCGATCCCTGGGTGTAGTGATCGAAGAACCGATACTTGCCCATGTCTGAATTGTGCCGGTCACAGGCTTCGGAGATCATGTCGGAGACCAGCAGGGGCTGGAGGCCGTTGCTCACCCGGTACTCGTTCAGCAACTCCACGAAGGCGACCTCGGCGGGACTGTAGCTCACGCCGGCTTGTGCGGGCGGAGCTACCACCGCACCAATCAGAAGCGCGATCAAGACCAATCCGGCGAGCAGCAGGGCTGGGAGTCGTACGGATCTTGCTCTTGCACCCGGGAGGCAGATACCCACCGCCGCTCCTCCTGTTGATCGTGGCTGAGGACGCCACGAGTGTCGCCGACAACTGTGGTAGGAAATATGTCGGCAAGAAACGGCCAATTCTTTAGCGTCTGAGTAGAAAGATGTGCGTAGCAGCGTCAATCAGAACGAGGATGGCGGGGCCGCCCGGCGTGCCGCCAGCGTGAATGGGCGCACTCGAACTGCGCGGCGCCAACGCGCTGACCGCGGAGCCGAGTGTACGGAGCCGAGCGAGACGAGCCTACAGTCCGAGCGCCTGCCGGAGTTCGTACACCATTTTCGCCACGTGCCCCCTGGTCGCCTTGCCGTAAGGGTCGAAGATGGTGGTCGCTTTGCCGCTCAGGAGGCCATTGTACAAGGCCACGCGCACTGCTTCCCGCGCATAGACAGGCACGTCGGTGAATGGGCAGTCATAGTCGGCCGGCGGCTGACTGAGGCTGCTTCCTCCCGCGCGCACGAGCATCAAGGCGAGCTGGGCTCGGATCACCTTATCCTGAGGGCCGAACCTTCCATCATTGTAGCCCTGGATGATGCCCAGTCCCGCCGCTTCTTCCACATAGTCGAAGGGGTAGTCGCTGCCGCTGTATTTGACGTCGACGAAAGAGGGATCGCCGGCGTTGTCGATCTCACTCGTGTGCTTGCCCAAGGCCAATACGATGATCTTGGCGAACTGGGCCCGAGTCACGAGATCGTCGGGATGGAACAGACCATCCTCACATCCCGATACCACGCCTGCCGAGGCAAGCCCCACTATCTCCTCATAGAAGCTGTGCACGGGAGGAACATCGGGAAAGATCACCCCCGCCAGCGTGGTGCTGGTCGTACTGGGCGCGTAGTGGTCGGGCTGGGCGCGGTAGTGGTCGTGGTCGGTACGGTGGTGGTCGTCGAGACCGTCGTGGTAGTCGTGGTCGGGAGAGGTGAGGTAGTGGTCGTGGTCACCGGCGGTGCTGTCGTGGTCGTTGTGGACGATGGAGGGGCACCCACCCAGTGAGCAGTCGAATCGACGTACCCTCCAAAGTTGAGGGTCCAGTAGTAGCCGTAGGGAGAGCCGTCGACGTGCACGAGACCGACCCCTGCCACTTTGTAGTAGGAGGAGGTCATCAGCCGATCGTGATCGGGAGAGCCCTTCCAGGCCTGGATGACCGCGGAAGCGCCCGAAAACCCGGCAGCGATGTTCTCACCCCAGGCGATGGGATAGGCATAGCCACACATCGCCAATCGGACACGGGCGTCGGCACCCACGGGGAAGTAGTCAGATTGCACGGTGTTGTGGGCGAAGAATCCATACTTCCCCATATCGGAGCTGTGCTTTTCGGCCGCGTCGGAGACTAGGTCGGACATCATAAGGGGCTCGAGGCCCCGACTCGTGCGGTAATCGTTCAGCAACTGCACGAGCTGCAGCTCCTGACTGCTGTAGCTGACTGCCTTAGCCCCGGCGGGGAGCAAGACGAGCATCAGGGCGATCAGCACCACCGCGGCGATTGCCAAGCGCACCGCGCTCGTCCCGCAGGCTATCCTCAATCTGCTCGTGTGTCGCACCTCGACGTCAGGCACTCGCACGTGTTTCCCTCATCGACGCTCCCTCCCGCTTGTCAGTCCGCCTCGTCACGCGTGCCGCAATTACGGGGACTGCCACCACGAAGGCAAGACTCTCGGCTGTGGCCGTGCGTCCGGCAGGATCACTCACGACGACGTACACCTTGTAGTTTCCGGCCACGAGAGCGGCTCCGCGGCTGTCTGCAACCAGAGCGCTTGTACTATCCCAAATTGCTGTGGTGTTGTTTGCCAACGACGCGACGGCCACATCCACCGGCGAAGTGGTCAGATTGAGCATCTGCCCCTCCGGAAGAAGGAACACCCTCTGCAGCACGATATGAGGCGAAGTGGATACGGTCCAGACAGCGTGAAAATCGTGCCAGTCGACACCGGCTGTGGCGCCATCAGGGTCTGAACCGACAACGCTGGTGGGGGCAACCGGCGCGTCATAGACGGTGAAGGCTCCCGAGGTGACCACAGCGGTATGCCCCGGCACGTCTGCAACGGGTGCGCCTGCCTTGTCAATGGCCGTGATACGGATCTTGTACGTGGTCACATCAGCACCGGTCACCGAAGGAACAGCCCACACGAGGCTGCCCGGGGCCCCCGGCGTGAACGGAGCAGCATCGTTGATAGTCGTCCAGGGATCGGCACCTGTGGCCGAGTACTCGATCTTCACCGTGGTCGGCGCCGAAACATCGGTGAGAGTCCAGGTGATGGTGAAATTCATCGAGTCGGGTACGAGCGCGCCCGCGGCCGGCGCGGTGACGTTGACCACCGGCGCCAGGTTGTCTATCACCACCTGCCGGGTCACCCCCGCAACATAGGCGGCGGGACTACCGGTCATCAGAAGGCTTTCGTTGCCCGCGCGATCCGTGCTCCGCACCGCGAAGAGATAGTGGCCATCGTTCAAACCGGCGGGCGGGTACACGGCAAAACCAGAACTGCCCAGGTCGCCGGATATCAGTGTGAAGTCGTTCCAGGCGTCGGGCGCCGGGGTGATGGGGGCATAGAAGAACTCCACCCTGGCCACGCCACTCGCCAGAGTGCCACTCCCGCCACCGGTAGTGTCATCGGCGGTCGCCCCGAACATGGGCTTGTTGTTCTCGGTATAGAAGAGGTCCCCAGAGTTGGGCACCAGAGAGCCTGCGGCGATCTGAGCCGTGGGCGCTTTCGTATCGACCGTCACGGCGACTACGCGGAGGTGAACGCGTTGCCGGCTTCATCCGTGATGACCACGCGGAATACATACTGGCCATCAACGAGAGAGATAGCTCCCCATACAGCGGTGTATGGTGCGCCGTCCGCATCGGTCGAGATGGGGATCCAGGTGGTGGGAGCCGCGGCGGTGGCATACTCGAAGGCAACGCTGCCTACCCCGCTAAGTGCGTCCGTGGCAGTGGCGGTGAAGCTTGGCTTGTTGCTGCCCACGGCGGCATCCGGTTGGCCGCTCGGAACCAACGGAGCCGTGATGCTGCCCGCGGGCGCCACGGTATCAAGCACGTAGGTGATGGGGGCAGAGGCCGGCGAAACCACGCCAAGCGCGTTCTTGACTTTTGCAGTGAACACATGAGTACCGTCCATCAGGGGGACGGTCAGATCAGCGTAGAACATGCCGGCGGCGTTGGTAGTGGTCTCGGTGAGCTTCGTCGTAGCCCCCCCGAAGGTGTCGTAGACCGCGACGGGCCTGCTGGGAAGGGCCGTACCGCTCACCTGCGGGGTACTATCGTTCCCGGGGCTGGCCGGCGTGACCACGAGCCCGGTGGGAGCTGGAGGCGGGGTGGTTATATCGGCTGCTTCTTCCGCGACACGGAGCACCATGGCCGCAGCCTGGGCCCGGTTGAGCGTCGCGAGGGGGCTCAGCCTGCCGTTGGATCCTTGCACCGCCTCGTGATAGACCAGGTACGCGGTCGCCGGGCGGTGGACAACGGCTACCTGACCCGCGTCAAGGAAGCCGTTCAAGTAGAAGCTTCCCTGCGCCGAGTACCATAGCGCCAGCGAGGAATACGTGAGCCCGCCGGTGCCGTGGATTACGCCTGTGGTCGCTATCTCGGTGTCAGAAAGGTACCGTCCCAGGATAGTGTTCGCCTGCTGCCGAGCGATGTTGTTTCCGGGGCGAAACTCCAGTCCACCGGCCACGGGGTAGCCGGTAACGAGCTCCGCCTCGTAGGCTCCCTCGATGTACGTGAAGTAGGTGCTCCCTTTGGGCACGTCGAGAAAGGTCGCCACCGGCGGATCGAGAGGATCGACCCCTAGGCCGTTAACCGCCATCTTGGTGAACTGGCCCCGGGTCACGGGGTTTGAGGGTCTAAAAAGGCCGTCGGGGTAGCCGTCGGCCACGGTAGCCACCTCCGCCTCGGTGACCCCATAGCTGCTTACCCACCACGAGTTCGGTGCATCCGGCCAGGGAGGCGCAGCCAAAGCTCCTCCGGCCATGATCATGATCAGGATTGCGGCCAGGATAACGATGGCCACGACGCTCTTGCAGCCGAGTCTCATCTCTCTCCTCCCTTTCCCTCAGTCCTTGGCCGGCGGCGTGCGCAAACGCGCACCCAAGTCCGGCGCCGAACGTCGTCAGTCTACCACGGAGCGGAAGAGCCCGGCCAAGTCGGACACCGGCGCCCAAGCCCAGAGTCGGCCAGGCCCGTGCGCCAAAGAACCTCGAATCCATCCGAGAGGAGTTGGCGCCGCGGGCTTCCGCCCGGTGACGATGTGAGTCCTCCCCAGCCGCAGCTTTCCGACGAGACGTGCACCAAAAAGGGGGCCCGCCTTGCGGCGGGCCCCCTCTCAGAGCCGGTCGATGCCGACCCTTATGTTGTGCTGCTACTACGGAACTGTGATTGTAGCGGGAGTGCTAACCACTTCGCCTACGTCAAGCTTGCCATTCGCGTTGGCATCATCGTAGACCCACAGCGTATGGAGTCCAGCCGCGGTGAAGACGGGCAGCGGGTTGGAGCCCACAACAGCCGTGATCCCCTGATAGGTATCAGCGAACGGACCGGTGATCCTGAGCTTCAGATTCGGAGCCGCGATCGGGTCGCCGTACTGGTCCAGAGCACCCACCAACGCATACAGCTGGGTGACGGCGCTGGTCAGAGACGGGAACCACGGACCGGTGCTCGTCTCACCGACCAGAATCGTGGTGGTGGTCAGCGCAGGAGCAGTCAGATCCCACACCTTGGTCACTTCGAACTGATCCATGAGGGCACCAGCCGGAGTGTAGACCTTGACGTTGATGATGTCGGTGAAGTGAATGGAGCCAGGCTGGCCCATCGCGAGCAGCTCAGCACGAGTCTCGTCGAGGACGAGGGTGACCTGAGCAGCGCTGATCAGATCGAGCTTGAAGTTGATCAGCTGGTTCAGAGTCCAGCCCCATGCCCAGTCGGCGTCTTTGCCGTCATGAGCGTACTGCGGATGGACACCATCGGCGAAGTCGCCCCACCACTTGTTGCTGTTGACATACGGGTTGAGGTCGCCTACACCAGCCTTAGGCGCCAGTAATCGGATCGTCGTACTTGGGATTCTCGAAGTGAGCATAGGGATGGTAGGTCGGGATCGTGCCAGCGGTGGTTTCACCCTGACCGACAACCTCCCACGTCACTTTGTAGCCCTCGAGGGCGTTCCCGTACTCGTCGAACACCTGAACAGCGAAGGTTTCTTTGTTCGGGTTGTTGATGATCGGGCCACCACTCAGGACGTAGCCGGAGCCTCCGGCGTCGAGGACGATGGTCGCCACCCGGCCGTCAAGAACGGTCGTGTGTGCAGCCGCACCGGTCCCAGGAGCACCGAAGGTGACCACGGGGGCTGTGGCGTAGCCGGCACCCTGATTGGTGAGGGTGAGACCGGTTATGACGCCGCCCACGACGGTCGCACTGGCAGTCGCCTGAGTCTTGGTCAGCGGGACGGTGGCCGGATAGGTGCCGGCGGGAACGTTCGGGAAGGGAGTTCCAGCGGTCGGGGTAAGAGTGGTCACTTGGCCACCCGCAACCGCACCGATGGTCCCAACCGTCACAGCGCTCCCTGCGGCGGAGGTGAACGAAACCGCGGGCGGAGTAGCCGGCAGGTAACCGGAGCCCGGATTCGTGATGGTGACGCTCACCACGGCACCACCGGCGATGTTGGCGGTGGCGGTGGCCTGCGTCCCACCGACGATATCCGGCGGAGTCGATGACAACGGTGGGAGCCGCGGTATAGCCGGCCCCACCAGTCAGCACGCTGATCTGGATTACCTGGTTGTCGGTCCCTGCGCCGCCAACAGTGGCGGTCGCGGTTGCGCCGTCGCCTACAGGCAGGAGCGGCGGTGACGGCGTCGCCGACATCGTCCGCGCTGTAGCCGGTGCCGGCGGGCAGCGTGGTGCCGCCGAAGGTCACCGAGCCGTCAGCCGCGATTATCGCGGTAACGCCGGCAACTGCCGTGCCGTTCGGCGGGCCGATGGTGACTATTCCGGCACCGTCAAGGCCCTGACGGGTAGCGTCGAGGACCGGGTTGACCCAGCGGTCGCCAGCTACGTTGCCCTGGGCGAAGACTACGATCGAGTCGCCGCCGGCGGGGACCCACAGCTTGGTGGCCGCATCCCAACGAAGCTCAGCCCACTTGGTCGGCTTGAGCGGATCGCCGTCTTGCGGGTTGTCTTTGTAGTCGGCTACCGCGTAGATGAACTGCCAACCCTTGACGTTGGACGTGATATCCACGGAAGCCATGCCCATCTCATCCGTCACAACCATCGTTGCGGAGGTGATGGAGCCGACGTAGATCGGCCATCCGCCCGCGTCTTTGATGTAGCCCGGATCCAACACAGTCAGGGTCTTCAAGGGCGTGTCGGACGTGGGTTTGCCGCCGAGGAAGCCGACGTTGTTGAAGAAGTACACGTTCTTGCCGGCGAGACCAGCCCACACCTCGTCGATGCCGTCATCGACCCGGACATCTCCCTTGAGAACGGTGCCGATCATGTCGGTCCAGAACTCGTTGTCGAGCATGTCCATGTCGGCGAAGCGGATGTACCAGGTGTCGCCGGTCGTGGCCCTGAACGGAGCACCAACCGCCGGGTCAACACCAGCCGACTTCGCCGCACCTACGGTGCCGTCGAAGTTGGCATAGTTGCCGGCCTTGGCTTTCATGTCCGCCCGGTCACCGATCAGGACCTTGTCGTCACGCAGACCGTTCTGGTTCAGGTCGTAGATGGTGTATACGTACTTGGCGCCCGAAACCTGGAGCTCCCAGGTATGGGTGGTGCCGACTACGTTTTCCGGAGCGCGTACTTCGCCTGCGTCAATCTTGTCGTTGTCGTTGTCGTCGTACCACACTTCTTTGTCGAAGATGTAGATGTCATCGATCGAGTACCACTGCTTGACTACGTTCCACTCTTTGTAGGGCAGGCCGTACTTGTCCATGACCTTGCAGTGGACGATGGTCTGACCGGGGACAAGGGATTTGACCCAGACAGAGGCATTGCCGTTCGCGTCGGTCACATCGACGTCTTTGTTCTGCTCACCGATACCGGCCCAGGTGGTGCCGTCGGTCTTGAAGAAGCCCACACCCTGGATCCACCACTCCACCGTGTAACCGGGGATGGGGTTGCCGTAGACGTCTTCCAGGGCGAGGTCGAACTGCTCCACTTCGCCGGTGTTGTTGACGGCGTACGTCGGGGTGATGGGACCATCGTCGTCACCACCGATGACGTGGGGGATCCACGTCTTGTAGGCGTAGTCGTCGTCATCGGCCGGCTGATCGCCCCAATCGTAGTCATGGCCCGTGTCCGGCATGAAGGTGTCATGCAGGAAGAGCTGCTTCGGATAGGGGTTCTCCGGATAGGTGGCGACCACCGAGACTTCGACCCAACCGGTGACGGTGGACTTGAGGGTTATGCAGCCCAGGCCATCGGCGTCGGTCTTGAGGTCTTTGGACACGACGGTGCCTTCAGAGTCGTCGTCCAGATTCCAATCCAGCAGCCATTCCAGGTCGATGCCCGCCATGGTCCGAGGCAGGAAGCCGTCGGCCATCATGTCGAGCTCGGCCGCGTAGTTGTAGTCGGCATAGACGTCGAAGGCATCCCAGCCGGAATACCAGTCGAGGTCGGCGAGGTCGGCTTCCGGATCGTAGATGTTGTACCAGTCGTACTGGCTGGTCGAGAGCGGGCCGGGACCGAAGACCACTACCCGGTAGCACCAGGTGTGCTCTTCGCCGGCGTTGTTCTCGGCTTCGTTCAGGTCGGCCGGATCCATCTCGCCGTCGGGATCGGTCAGGTAGACCTCATCCAGCGCCACCCAGTAAGCGGTGGTGTAGATGGCGGTGAGACCGGCCACCGCCGCGCTCAGGCGCTGGGTGCCGGGCTCGGCGGAGATCAGGTTGACCGTCACTTCACCCATGCTGTCGGTCATGGCCGCCTGCGGGGTGATGTTACCCACGTAGTACGGATCGGCCCACATGGTGTCGAAGTCCACCAGCACACCCTTGGCCGGATGGCCGTCGGCGGTGGTGACTTTGAAGGTGACCTGCTTGACCTTACCGATCAGGTTCTCGCTTTTGTCGGCGGTGACCAGCTCGATCTTAGCGGCAGTCCAGTTGGCCGGCGGCACCAGGCCCTGGGCCCGGATGAGGAAGGCCGCGCCCTGGATACGCATCATGTTCGCGAGCGGAGCGAAGTTGCCGAAGGCATCGCCGGTGGTGATGCCCATGTCATAGGCAAAGGCCACTTCCGCTTTGAGCGAAGAGCTGATGGAGGCCGCGTCGCCGAAGTGCGCCAGCAGAGCGGCGATCTGATCGGCCGTGTACATGGTGGCCAGGTTGTAGCCGTTCACCTGGGCCACCCAGCGGGACACCATGGCGACCGCCTGCTGGCGGGTGACCATCGCATCGGGGCTGAAGGTGGTGGTGCCGGTGCCGTTAGCGACAGCCGCGGCTTTGGCCCCTTCTATGTACTGATAGAAAATATGGGTTTTAGGCACGTCCGTGAAGGACGGGGTGGCCGGATTCGCCAGGGGGATACCGAACGCCAGCACAGCCATCTTGGTGAACTGGCCTCGGGTAACCGACTGGTACGGCCTCCAGGTGCCATCGGGGAAACCATCGGAGATGCCTGCCACCTGATTGTCGGTGATGCCGTACTTGGCGGTCACCGTATCAGGCAGGTCACTCCAGGTCTGGTCCGCGAGGGCTACCGAGGAGAAGCTCAGTACCAGGATCACGGCGAGGGCGGCCAGAAGCGCTACCTTTAGGGTGCGTTTCCGCATGAGACCACTCCTCTGTTCTTGTTTACTCATAGCAAAATAGTTCTTGCCGTTTCCTACTTGTGAAGCGGTAGTGTAGGAAGAAGAACGAGTCACCTCCTTTCTTCCTTGATCTCACGTCCGTGCCTACCAACACGGAGTGGCAAACTCTGTTAGGGCCGGGGGCGGCAAGGGCCCGCAGCCGTTTCAGACCAGCAAAAAAGTGCAGACAAGCTGCACGGAGCGTCGAGTATACCGTGCCTGTGGGAGTGTGCGAAAGCTCGGTGATCATCATGGCCTCAGTCACGATCCCGCGTTGATGGCCGTTATGACGGCGCCACTATCGTCCACACGCACCCTGATGACGAACTTGGACAAGACCTCAGTAAGTTCGCCATTCGCGTTGATAACCCTGTCGTTGATCTGCATGGTCACGCGCACGGTCGTGTCGGAAAGCGACTGCACGCCGGTGATCTTGTAGCCGTACGGTTCGCTCAGCGACATCATCATCTGGGCCAGGGAAGACTGGGCCTCAGGAGCTACGAGGGCCCGGGCTCCGGAGGTGTTGCCGGTTATGACCAGATCGGCCAGATAAGCGGCCAGCGCTCGGGCGGAGCCCTCACGCTGAGCCGAGGTGTAGAGCTGCTGGCCGGTGGTGCTGGTCGTGGAGGGTCGCGTGGTGGTCGGCCTGCCGCCGGTGGTGACCGTGGTGCCACCGTTGGTCGACGGCGTGGTCGGCTGAGTAACGGTGGTGCCGGGGCTTTGAGTGGTGCTCGGCTGGATGACCGTGGTGTCGGGAGCCTGAGTGGTCCCGGGGCCGACCGTGCTGACCGTAGTGCCCTCAGTGGTGACGGGGGTGGAAGGCCCGGTGGTGTCGGAACTCGCCACTGAAGTGACGGACGTGACAGTTCCAGTAGGATCGTCGGTGTCCGCCATCTGCAGAAGGCCGCCGCTGTAGGTGCCGACGAGGGCGGCGATGACGGCGACCGCAGCGGCCGCGGAAGCGAGAGCCCAGCGCCAGCTGCGTGCCTTCGCCGGCCGGGCGGGAACGGTGCTCTTCGCGCCGGTCGCAACAACCGGGCGGCGCTCCAACTCGCGTTGCAGGGCGGCCCAGCCGCGCTCCCTAGCCGCCTGAGCGACAGGAAGCTGAGCCAGACCCGACAGCTCCCGGCTGATGACCAGCATGGCCTCGTCGACCACGACGGGCTTGGCCTGGGCAAGGGTCTGCGCTTCTGTGGCAGCTGGGTTCGCCGAGGCCGAGGCAAGCGGAGCCTCTTGGCTCTTGCCTTTTTGCCCCGCTCCCGACTTGTTGAAAATGCCTCTAAGCATGGTTCATCAGAAGCTCTATTGCCGGAGCGGGGAAAAAGTCACGCGGCGCCGCTTTGACGGGCGTCGCCCTGGAGGCTGGTCGGCAGCCCGATGGCGCGGCTCTCGGGCCACCTCGCAGGTCTTGGCCGCGCCCACAGGTCGCGGCTTTCGGCCGCCGCAGGCCGCTACCCCCCGTGCAAGTTCAGCAGGTTCCAGAGCATCTGGGCCACCTCGCCCCGAGTGGCATTGGCGCCGGTGTCCCAGCCGGCCAGCCCTGGGATGGGGATGGTGGTCGATGCCCAGATACTGTCTAGGAGGCCGTTGTACTCAGCCTTCTTGATGTTGGCCCCGTGGGTGGGGTCCCCGGCCGGGAGCAGCCCCATCCAGCCGGCGGGCACCTCATCCAATGCGCCGGGTCGTAGGTTGTCGGCCGCCCGCACCACCATGGTGATCACCTGCTGCCGGGTGATGCTCTTGTAGGGGGAGAAGTGGGTGGCGTCCGTGCCTTTGGTGATGTTGTTAAGAGCACAGACGGCTACGTATTCGTGAGGGTAGAGCTTGGCCGGGTCGTCCGCCTCCAGATCGACAAAGGGCACCGCAGGACTGGGCCAGTCGCTCTCCAGCCACCGGCAGACCCAAGGTGAGCACGATCATCTTGGCGAACTGTTGGCGGATGACCGGATCCTCGGGACCGAAGTTGCCATTCAAGTAGCCGCCGATGATCCCCTGGCCGGCCATCCCCTCGATCGCGTCGTGGTAGGGATGGGAGGCGGGCACGTCGGGGAAGCCCGTCGGGGTCCCGCCGTTCAAGTCGATGATCGCCTGTATCAGCCCCGGCCCGGGGAAGTCCATGAACACGGTGCCCGCGCCGGTGAGCGAGACCGGCGCCGCCCCCGACCCGGATGGCGGGTCTAGCGGAGCCGAGCTTCTCAGCCGCGTCAGCATACGGTCGTTCATACCTGCCGCGGAGAAGCCGTTGGAGTACCCGCCCGCGACCCGCTCGGGGTATGTTTCCGTGCCTCCGCTGAGGTAGTTCACATACCAGGTCGTCGTGCGGTTCCCGGCGTTGGTCGCGTAGAGATGCCGGTAGATGCCCGCCCATTTGCTCTCGAACCCAGCCTTCGAGAACGCGACCACGTAGTTGTCCTGGGAGTCGAAGGGTGGATTGCTACCGGGAGTGATGTAGCGGATGCCCCAGAACGGTGAGTAGTCGTAATCCTGCAGGACCACCACCTTCCCCCGGACCGCCCCGAGGGTGGGGATGTGCCTGCCGTCGCCGATGTCCGCGAAAAGACCCGGATACTTATCGTCCCGATAATCCTTGAAGGTGTCGGTGAACGACTGGGTGACCTTGGGATTCATGAGAGTCAGTTCCTGCTTGATCCTCATGATGATGGTCTCCCCAGAGTGAGCCGCAAGGAACGTCTTGCACTCATCGGCGACTTCGTCGAACGTACCCAGGCGGTAGAGCGGCCCGTGCCAGATGGAGAAGTAATGTCCCAGCGTGCTCGAGTAGTCGTTCGCGCAGCGGATGTCCAGCACTCGGATGCCGGCCTGCAACTGGTCGGCCAGGGTCGCATCCTGACAGGTGGCCAGAGGGTCGCCGGTGTCCCGAGCCATGGTGTCGTGGGTCCCAGGAAGCGACAGTTGGCTGAGGAGAAGGTCGTCCGGGAAACCGGCCATCCAGTCGGGGTTGTCGAGCGGTATGTCGTTACCCCGGTAGTAGGCTTCGCCGGCCAGAGCCGGCGGCGCGAGCGCCAGTACCAGCACCACGACGAACGCCACGGCCATGCCGACCAGAAAGGCCGGGGAGGCCGCGGAGGCCGTCAGTCTGGGGACCGAGATCGCCCTTGCGCCCATGTCGACCTCTGCTCTGGGCTGAAACCCTTGGATGCACATCAATTGTAGTCCCGCCGGGCGCGATATGGCCACCGGGGCCGCCAAGAGGAGCGGCCAAGCGACCATCACCCCAGGGGCACGTCTTCCCGTCCCAGGATATCCCGGAGCGTCGCTAATCCCCGCAACTGGAGTTGCTTCACCGCGCCCTCCGTGCGACCGACCGCGGCGGCGGTCTCGGCCACCGACAGCGAGAGGATGTAGCGCAGCATGATGACCTCGCGCTGCCCCTCGGGCACCTTGTTCAGGGCCCGGGCGATCCCGGCCCGCAGCTCCCGGTGTTCGGCGGTGGCATCGGGGCCGGCGCTCTGGGCCGCCAGCTCGGCAGCAGCATCGAGGTCCACGGGGCTCGGCGCCCGGCTCTGGCCCCGCTGGAAGAAGGCGATCTGCTTCTGGGCTATCCCATAGAGCCAGGCGATAAACGGTTTGCCCTCGTCGCGATAGCGCCCCAGCCCCTTGACCATCCCCAGAAATACCAGGCTGGTGACGTCCTCCGCCGCCGAAGGCGACCCCAGACGAAGGAGAACGTACCGAAAGATCGTGTCGAAGTGGGTTCGATAGAGCGCCTCGATGGCCGAGTTCTCCCCGCGGCAGGCGGCCTCCACCAGCCGGTGCTCCCGGCGGCGTTCCTTCTCCGAGGCCTGACCGCCAGGCAGAAACACGATGTCTGATGCGAAAGCGCCATCCGGTTCCGCGCCACCCAGGCCGGTAACCCTGAGCACGGCGCCATCCGGCACGGCGCCATCCGGCGCGGCCACACTCGAAGTGGGCGCGTCCGGCGCCGCATCGAGGGCGGCGTCCACCCCCCCGGCTTCGAGACCAGCGGCCCCCACAGCCAACTCGGTCACCTCGCTGTCGAGGATCGTCGAACCGTCCGAGGCCGGGACTGTCTCACCGGAAAGGTCCTGATTCGCCCCGCCCCGGGAATCCGTGGTCGATTCCAGAGGAGGCGCGTCTGAGCGACGGAGCTTGACCATGTTCATTCTTATGATAAACGATGAACCGGAGCCAAAGGTTACCCGCAGAGTCTCCGCGGGCTCCCTGAGGGCGCTTCGCCCAGGGGCCACCAAAGCCCTGCGTCTCTAGGCGCCGGGCCGGGCAGCCCGTTAGTCGCCGGTCGCGGCGCCCTCCAGATGACCGATAAGATTGGCCGTCATCTTGGCAACGTGATTGCGGCTGGCGAACGAATAGGGATAGAAATAGAGGCGCCCATCTTTGCCGAGGCTGCCGCTGAGTATCCCTGCCGAGTAAGCCGTCATGATGTCCCGATAGAGCGCGTGCGACACGGGCACGTCGGCGAAGACCTGAGCAGACCCCATGTACTGGGGCAGCGGTCTCCCCGCGGCGTTCGCCCCCCGTGTGATCATGAGCACGAGTTGTCCCCGGGTGATAGGGCTGTAGGGCCGGAACAGGCCGCCGTCGTACCCACGGACGATGCCCGAGCGCAGCCGCCTCTTCCACGTAGTCGTACGGGTACGGCTGCGGGACGCCCGCTTCATAGGTCAGGGGCACGTCGGTGAAGGTCGGGTCGTCCAGATGGTCGATGGCCGGGGTATGGAGCCCGATCGATTCCATGATCATCTTGGCGAACTGAGCCCGCAGCACATTCTCGCCACCCAGGAAATACCACAGACCCGATCCCTCAGGAATCTCCTTGCCGCTGATCACATTCCGGACGTATAGCTCCGCCACGTACGGGTAGTACGGATCCTCGGGCCCCAGGTCGATGAAGTCAGGTGCACCCGGGATACGCACGGAAGCGGTGTAGCGGAATGCGTAAAGGGCGTCCTTCCCGACCGTCCCTCGCGCCCACACTGCCAGAGTGTGCCGGTCGTAGCCCAGGGGAGCCGTGCCATCGCCGTCGCCCGAGACCAGCTGGAGCCGAGTGACCGTCGGCGGCAGTATGCCGTTGGAATCCCATGAGATCAGGGCGGCGCGCAGGGGAGCGGTGCTGTCGCCATCGACGGCCACCAGCAGCGTGGACCCGCTGTCGACGGCGGGGAGGCCGAGGTAGACGGCGCCGAAGTTGACCGCCAGTTCGGAGCCGGTCAGGGGAAAGGAGCCGGTCACGGGTACCGAAGCGGCCTCGATCTCGAGATCCGGGTACGAATACGGATACACCTCAGGGTCGCGGCCGTCGAGGAAGTTCGCCACCATCCAGTCGTCGAGAAGGGTGTCGAAGGTCTCGAAGGTCTCCCCTCGATCCAGCAGAGTCTCGTTGATCCCGGCGACGCCGTCCTCAGGCTGGTTCACCAGATCGGTCACGAACTCCTCACCCTGCCGCATCGCCAGGTAGCTCATGAAGGCGTAGGATGCTCCGTAGTGGGCTCTGTAGTCGGCCCAACTCGTGAGATTCGTGCCGGGATCGTTCGCGAAACTCCGCAGTTGGCTGTTGGTCCGACCATCATACCCAGCGACGTGCTCCGCGAACGTGGAGAAGCCCTCGTACATCCACGTGGGCTCCTCCGTCCGGCCGGGGGATTCCTCGAGAAGGTAGTCACGGTAATACACGATGAGGTGCGCGAACTCGTGGGCTGCGAGCGCCCCAGCATTCTCAGGTTCGGAGGCCACCACTTCGCCGTTGAGATAGATCATTTCCCGGCGGTTGGAATAGCCCTGGCCGGCCGCCGGCGCGATGTCTAGGGGGGAGAAATAGCCGTTGACGTCGATCGCAGCGAAATCGTACAAGAGGATGACGATCCGAGACTCGTCGTCTATCCCCGGACGAGGCTCCGCTCCGAACAACTCCGTCACTCTGGGATAGACGGCGGCGTCGAACTCGGTCCTCAGGCGTTCCACGGTGACCGGGGCCACGAACTCGCCGTTCTGCACGTAGACCACGCAGCTGTCTCCCACTTGGGCGACTCCTGCTTCGACCTGGAGGTAGCCGCCCCCGTTCCAGTCCTTGACCCAGAACGTGTCGACCTGGCCGACCACGGGGTCGGAGGCCGCGATAAGGGAGGCGGCGCCGGCAGCCAAGGCAGGAGAGGGGGCCAGGGCAACGATGCCAAGAGCGACGGCGATCGCCAGCCAGGCCGTGATAGCTGCCACGACGGGCGTGACGCGCGGGAGGCGCGGTGGTCTGGGGGCAAGCATGGCAGCCATTATAGCCGCTCTCTGCGTTCGACCCGACTTTACAGGTGCTTTATACCCCTGCGCGTATAGTCAGGCAAGGACGAGTTCTTGCAGCGCAAACAAGATCTGGGATTGTCCTAGGGTACCTGCGATGGAGCGTCGAATAGAACAGATGGCTGAACCGATGACCTAGTCCCCCTCTCCTCGAGACGACCCGCCCCCTCCGGTCCTCGAGGCGCCCCTCATAGCACGCCGGAGCCCCGGGCTTCAGCGGACGAGCGAAGGAAGTCCGCCAAGCCCGGGGCTCCGGCGTCTTTCTGCGAGCTGCGGCTGCGCCCGGTCTGGGCCGCCATGCTAGATCCAACGTCGTACATCCGGCCAGTGACCGCCGCACTACACGGGATTCATCGCGGTGTGCCGCGAACCCTGGAGCCCTGAGTGTAGTGTATTATAATGTGTATTAAGATACACCTCTCCTACATCAAGGGTACAGCATGCGCACCAACATCGAGCTCGACGACGAGCTGATCGAAGAGGCACGGCGGCTGACGGGCATCGGGACCAAGCGCGCCCTCGTGGAGGAGGCGCTGCGGGTCCTCATCAGCTCGAGGCGGCGGCGCAGCCTCCTCGAGCTTCAGGGGAAGATCGCCTTTGCCGAAGGCTACGACTACCGCGACCTACGCCAAGACCGCGGTTGATCATCGTCGATACATCGGTCCTGGTCGACTTCTTCAAGGGCCGGGCGACTCCCGCCGCAAGGCGGCTCGAGCACCTCGAGCTTGACGGGATCGCTTTTGCCATTCCCGGCATCTGCTGTCAGGAGTTGCTCGCGGGCGCCCGGGACATCCGGGAGTGGGACGTCCTCCTCTCGTACCTGGAGACGCAGAATCTGCTCTTCCCAGCGGACCCCTGGCAGACGCATGTGGAGGCGGCGCGCATCATGGTCGATTGCCGGACGCGAGGCATCTCCCTGCGAGGGACCGTCGACTGCTTCATCGCCCAGCTCGTCCTCGAGCACGACGGGGTGCTGCTTCACTCCGACAAAGACTTCGAGCGCGTCGCCGAGATCAGGCCACTGCGTACGTGGGAGAGAGAGCTGGGCGGGGGATCCTGAAGAGGACCCGGCCCCGGCTCATTCGGACACGGTTCGGCGGTCACTCCTCCAAACAGGCCGCGGTCGCCGGAATCAGACGCCGTATCCTTCCAGGTCGAGCACCCGGCAGAGGATCACGGCTACGTGTTGGCGCTTGATGGCCTCTTCTACCCGGAGTACCACCGTACCGCTACCGGGCGGTCCCTCGTACCCCTGGATGACGCCCTGCTGTTTCAGGTAGGTAGCTGCGCCCCAGTGGACGCTGGTCGGCGGCACGTCGGCAAAGCCCGGGGTGCCGGCAGTTAGAGCGGCGGCTTCGTCCTCCCAGCCCAGGGCACGGCACATCATGGTCGCCATCTGATCGCGGCGCACCACCGTGTACGGCTCGAAGCTGGTGGCACTGACCCCCGAGACCAAACCGGCCTTCTTGGCCGCGGCCACCCAGTCGGAGGTGTCTCCCACCACGTTCTTGTCCATGGGGACGTCGTCGAAGGGGGCGGTGGTCACGTTGACCACCTCGATCAGGTCCTCGGGGTGCAGGATGTTGTGCAGGTTCACGGCGATCTTGGCGAACTGCCAGCGGGTGACCGAGTTACCCGGCTTGAAGAGGCCGGAATCGTACCCGCTCATCAGCCCGGCGGTGACCACCCGGGCGATCTGGTCGTGATAGATGTGACCGCTGCCCACGTCGTAGAACTCCCCCGGAGCCAGCGGTTCGCCCCCGGTAACGCTCAAGATGAGGGTGGAGCGCAGCCCCAGGCGGCTCTTCATGGTCGTGGCCGAGACGGTGGTGGTGCCCTGGTCGCCGGTGAGACGCAAGGTCTTCGCGTGACTGTCAGGATCAGCGGTGTCGCGCCCGACGACCTCCACCCGGCTGATGAGACCCACGTCGAACTCCGCGGAGAGTTCGGCTCTCGAGATGGTGTAGGTCCAGCTGAAGCCCGGGCCGTGAGAGTCCATGCTCGCGGGCGGGGCCTCGAGGCTCCAGGGGTCGGGCTGCGAGACGATGTAGGGCGGCTTGGTGCCCGACCAGGCGGAATCGGTGGTGTAGCCTCCCGAGTGAGCGGAGAAGTAGGTGCTGGCAGCTTTGCCCTGGTAGGTGAGGATCAGCCCGGCAGTATCTTCAGCCGCCTGGGCGATGCCTGGGTAGCGTTTCTCGAAGCTGTAACCCCGATAGCACTGGTCCTGCCAACCGTCAGTTAGAGTGCCGTTCTTCGCCACGGCGTAGGTGCGGGCAGCGACCGCCTGCGCTTTCACCGACTCGGGGGCATAGGCGGCGGCTCCGGGGACCGCCCAGTCGTAGTCGACCTCGGCGATGCTGCGGACATATTTCTCCAGCTTGACGATGTTGTAGACCCAGAGTTCGCCTGGGTCGTCGCCGTATTGGAGGCGGATGGAGCCCCAGTACTCGCGGTAGTCGTAGGTGGCGCCGCTGGTCTTGAGTTGGATGGCCACCCGGCCCTCACCGGGATCTTCACCGGTGCGGACCGATCTTAGCTCGACGTAGTCGTAAGGGCCCTGGGTGCCGGCCGGAGTGACCACCCGTACCCTGCCCTCGGTGTTCAACACGTTGATCAGCGTGCCCGCAGGGATGACCTCCGTTTCGTCTGTGGAGGCAGTGTGCTTCACGAGGAGGGCCGAGGTCAACACCGGTTTGAGGTCGACCTGGACGAAGCTGGTGACGTTGCTGGTCGGTGGGTTGCTGGAGATACGCACCCTGACTTCGCTGTTCGGATCGGGGAGGCTCTCCAAAGTGGTGCCCGGGTAGTAGAAGGCCAGGATCTCGTCGAAGGGGACGCCCTCGCGGGCCGCCTGCCAGGCGCCCCATTGGCTCATGCCTACCCCGTGGCCCCAGCCGCGGCCGGTGAAGACGAAGTCGTCCCCGGCTGCGCGCGCTCCAGGAGTGAAGACAAGACCGGCGAGGACGAGCGACAGAAGAACGAGCCCCGCGGCCAAGACCCGGCGGCGGCTCCCGGCCCGCGAACAGGAACGATCATTATTCAAAAGCAAAACCTCCCAGTCGGAGTCGCGGCCCTGCGGTCTCTAGGCCCCGACGGGTGCGGCTGACTACTGCTCATCCGGTCGCTGGGCGCTCCCCTGAGGGCGGTCGCCGGCAGCTGCTACTCACTAGTGTAGACCGTGCTGGACCATTTGAGGTACTCGAGCACCCCGTTGGCGATACCCTGAGCCCCCGCTTTCTGATAGGCAGGGTCCTTCAGCAGGGCTTCTTCCTCGGGGTTGGTGACAAAGCCGACCTCGGCGAGAGCAGCCGGCATGTCGGTTTCGGCAAGAACCACCAGGTTGTACCAGTGCGTGCGCGCCCCCCGGTCGACGGAGTCGATGGCCTCCAGCAGGTTGCGTTGGATGGCTTCAGCAAGAAGCCGACCCTCGACGGAGTAGTCGTCGGGGGTACCCCAGTAGAAGGTCTCTGTGCCCTCGGCCTCGGGGTCTCCGGCTGCGTTGTTGTGGACGCTCACGAAGAGGTTGGCGCGAGCTGTGTTGGCGATCTCCGCCCGCCGGTGAAGGGCCTCGGAGACCGTGGCGCCGGGCAGGATGTCTTCCTCGCGGGTCATGATCACCCGGAGACCGGCATCGCGTAGGTCCCGAGCAAGCAACAGAGCGATGCTCAGGTTGAAGTCCTTCTCGTAGGAACCGGTCGCACCGACGGCCCCAGAGTCGATCCCGCCGTGGCCCGCGTCGACGCAGATGAGTGGCGGTCCATCTCCCTCGGGACCATCAACACGAGGAGCTACATCCACGACGATGCGGCTGCCCTCGTCCGCCGCCGGCGCGAGCGACATCACCCGGAAGGTCCGGTAGCGGCCGAGCTTCAGAGTGATGCGGACGGTGCGCGGATGGTAAGCAAGTTGCCGGGCGCCGACGGACTTGACCTCGGCCGTGTCGATGGCCTGGCTGAGAGTCCCGGCGATGGCGCCGCCGGCGTAGTCGACGGTGAGCGTTCCGTCGGCGGAGATGGCAGCTACGACGCTACCCGGAGCGCGGGAGAGTTCGATGACCACTCGGGTCCTGTCGGGATAGTCACCCGCGACGCTGACCCGTTGGATGACGGCCATCATGCTGAGCTCGGCCCGAAAGACCACGAGGGAGAATTGGGCCCGGGTGATGCCGTCCTTGGGCTTGAACTCCCCGTTGGAGCCGTTGAAGAGCCCCCGCTCCACCGCCAGAGCCGCATAGGGCCGCGCGTTGGTCGAGATGTTCGCTTCATCCGAGAACGCGGAGAGGATCTCGGCGATGCGGCTACCGCTGAGCTTGAGTGCGTCCGCGTCCCAGCCCATGGCCCGCACCATGATGATCGCCATCTGCTCTCGCGTCAGCGTGTCGTACGCCCGGAATCTTCCATCTGGGTAGCCGGTGATCCAGCCCTGAGCCGCGGCGGCCCGCACGTACTTCCCGTAGACGACGTCCAGATCGGAGAAATAGGGGCCGCCGGAATTGAGCGGCACATCCCGCCACAAGACCAGGATCTTGGTGGCCTGGCCCCGGGTGAGGGTCTTCTCGGGGCCGAAGGAGCCGTCGTTGTAGCCGGAGATGATGCCGGCACCCGCCATGTATTCGATGGCATCGTAGGCCACGTGGCCCTTTCCCACGTCGGGGAACGTGGAGGCGGCCGAGGCGGAAGCCGGAGCGGCGGTCAGCAGGATCAGTGCGGCGAGGACAAGGGCGGCGACAGATCCCAGCAAGCCGGCGGAGACACGGGAGTGGGCGGGGCAGGCGCGCGTCCGGGCTGCCGGGCGACTCTCACCCTCCCGGCGGAGCATATGCCACCCAAAAGGAGTTATGAGCCCGAACCTCCCTCGAGCAATCTCAGGAGACGGGCCATCACGGTGATCGTTTGGGCCCTATTCGCGTTCTCCTCGGGGCGGAAGCAGTCCTTCGCGTCGCCGCACATGAGCCCTAGATAGTTGGTCATGAAGATAGCCCCCTGGGCCCAGTAGCCTTTGGATACGTCTTTGTAGACCAAGTAGGCGGCGGCGGCGGTTCCCGCCCAGTTCTCGTTGGGATCGGACCCCAGCGCGCGACACATCATGGTGGCCATCTGGGCCCGGGTGGTGAGTTGGTCGGGAGAGAACGTGGTTCCGTCGCCGGTGCCGCGGACCAGGCCGAGCCGGGCTGCGACCTGTATCTCCTTGTAGGCCCAGTAGGTGGAGGGCACGTCGGTGAAGGTGGCCGAGTCGCCGGTCTCTGCGGCGTTGGCGGCGGTCGGGTCGGTCGTAGCGGCAGCCGAAGCAGCTGCGGGGTCGAGAGCAGCCGCGTCATCCGTAGGATCGACCGCATCCGTGTCGGTCACAGGGGCCGGTTCGGGTATCGCCGGGTCGAGGGCCGACGGATCAGCGGGAGTTTCGGCTTCAGGTGCGGCCTCCGCGGAGGCCGCGGCGTCCGCGTCCGCGGCGTCGAAGGCGGCCAGTTCCGCGGGCGCCATCGCCCGAACCAGATACACCGTGAAGAGCGCCCGCGAGACCTGAGAGTAGGGCCGGAACCGTTGGTCGGCGACCTCGGTGACCACCCCCGCTCCCCGGGCCTGGGCAAAGTCGGTGTAGAACCAGTCGGTGGTGCGGACGTCGGTGAATCCCAGCACCGTGGTGGTAGGAACGGTTGTCGTGGTGGTAGTGGGCCTCGGAGCCGTGGTCGTCGTGGTCGGTTTCGGAGCGGTGGTGGTCGTGGTGGACCCGGGTTTGGTGGTCGTCGTGGTCAGCGGCGGCTTCCCGGCCGCGATCCACTCCGCCAATGTGGGGGCGGCCTTGAGACTTGCATATGGGTCGATGGCACTGGGAGTCCGGGTCTGGCCCGCCGAAGCGGCCACGTAGCCGCCCAGGTGGATCTCGAAGTGAAGATGGCTGACCGTGTCCTCGGCATTCCCGCTATCACCGACGTAGCCGATCACGTCACCCCTGTGGACGCGAGTCCCGTTGGCCAGACCGGGAGCGTAGGCGTACTGCACGCCGCCATTACCGTCGTCGGTGTCGGGGGTGTCGTTGTTCAGATGGATGTAGAAGTAATCATTGCCGTCGTCGCCCCGTAACAGGATGTTGTAGTAGGGGAGGTTGTTGTAGCTGGAGAGCTTGCCGGTAAGATTGAGCCAATCGACTTTGCCGTCGACCACAGCTAGGATCGGCGTCATCTTCGGCGCCATCAGGTCGTTGCCGGCATGGGTGCGACCGCCCGAGCGCGCCGCGCCGAAGGTGTCGGTCCAGGTCACGCGATGCTCGAGGGGGAAGAGGATCGGCACCACGATGGCGTTCGGGTCGGTAGCCGCGGCTTCGATCGAGGCCGTCTCCGCGGAACCGGGTGTCGCTGGGAACACGAGAAAAGCCAGGGCAGCCAGAAGCAGAACCGCCGCTGCCCAGATCGGGGAGTGAAGCCCTCGCCGGCCTAGCACCGTGCCTTGAAAGCCTCTTGGCGGCTGCGCCAGGTGTCGCGCCTCGTGGTTAGATCCTGTCGCGGCCATATCGATCCACCTACCTGCTTACGCCCCGGGCAGGACTTCTCCTGCCTTCGGCTCACCGTTGTTGCCGCCCGGTCAGCCGTTCGAGGCTGGTCCGGCGGGCTCGCGCGCGGGCCGCTTCAAGACCGCGCGGAGCATGTCGGTTATTTCGGCAAGTTCGGGCATTCTAACAAGTCTGGCCACCGAGAGGAAGACGAAGGCGCCCACCACCAGGCCGACCACGACTCGCACGGCGTTGCCTCCGGAGGTCTCCCCGACCGCGCGCAAGAGGAGGAAGTCGACGGCCCAGATGACGACTCCCATGACCGCCGAGACGCCGGTCACGCGCAGGAGCGAACCGAAGATCGTCCCGAATCCCATGGCACCGATCTTCCGCTCGAGAAGCCAGGTGAGGACCGTGAAATTGACCGTCAGCGCCACCGTGAATCCGAGGGCCAACCCACCGACGCCAAGGAACTGCATGAAGAGATACGACAAACCGATGTTGATGATCACCGTGACCACGCTGATCTTCACCGGTGTGCGAGTGTCGTGATAGGAGTAGAACACCCGCGTAAGAGTGTCCCGGCCCGCGTAAGCGTAGAGACCGAGGCAGAGAAAGAGAAGGGCCCAGGCGGTGCGGGTGGTGTCTTCAGCAGTGAACTTCCCATGCTCGAAAATGAGACCGATGATGGCGTAGCGAAGCAGGATGATCCCCACGGTTGCGGGCACCATGAGAAAGCCCATGAGCCGCATCGCAAAACCGACCGTGGCCTTGACTCGCTCGGGAGCGTTGGCCGCCACCTGTTCGGAGAGTAGGGGGAAGATCGGCACCGTGATGCCCGCTACGAAGAGTCCCAAGGGTAACTGGAAGAGCTTCTCGGCGTAGCTGAGGCTGGAGATCGAGCCGGTCTCCAGCATAGAACCCAGGATCTGGGTGACGAAGATGCTCACCTTGCCCACCGCCGACCCGATGAGGATGGGCCAGATCATGCCTCCCACCTCACGCACGCCCGGGTCGTGCCAGTCGATGCGGGGACGGTAGCGGATATCCTGGCCTCGTAAGCCGGGAAACAGGACGAAGAACCCGGCCATCCACCCGACCACGCTCCCGATGGCGAGCGAGGTGATGCCGATGCTCCCTTCGAGCGCCACCATGATTACCAAGGCGACGACCGTGCCCACGGCCG
This sequence comes from uncultured Actinomycetes bacterium, assembly GCA_963713545.1. Lineage (GTDB taxonomy): Bacteria > Actinomycetota > Thermoleophilia > RBG-16-64-13 > RBG-16-64-13 > CAVPLM01. The sequence goes on from CAVQME010000001.1 coordinate 705,604, forward strand.
GAGCGAACGCCGCGAGCGCGAAACGTTTCAAAGAATTGAGCATGCCGATGACTAGACCGGTCAAGCCCTCGAACACCAACCCAAGCATCAAGATGCGGAAGAGGAAGACCGCCTTGTCGGCAGTGGCGTCGCTGAAACCATAGCCGACCAACGGGATGATCCAGGGGGCCAGGACTATCAGCACCACGGTCACCACAACAAGGATCACGCCTATGATGTTGCCCATGTTGATGGAGAGGTCCCAGGCTTCTCTCGTTCGCCCGGTGGCCAGGCGGTAGGTGAGGAGGGGGACGAAGGTGGCGGTGAGCGCGCCGGCAACCATCAATACCAGCAAGTAAGGAATCCTGTATGCAAGGAAGAAGGCGTCGGTGTCGGCCTGCGCGCCGAAGAAGTAGGCGACCGCGATGTCCCGAACCAGACCGAGGAGCCGGCCCACCAGCGTCGCGGTGACGATGACGATCGCCGCCTTGCCCACCATCGACCTGACGGAGCGGGTCACACCGGTGCCCTGGCCGGCGACTGGGGCGCTGGGCGCGTCGACGGACTGTTCTGGGGCGATCCGTTCGGGTGGGTCGGGCAGGTGGTCGCGCCGGAGGTCGGGCGGGGCCGGTTGATCCGGCGAGATCCTGGAGGGCCTATCGGGCCCTTCCGGCGTACCGGTCATGCGCTCCTCCGCCAGGAACGTCCCCGCGGCGCGCCCTCTGCCCCGGGAGCGCCCCGTTGCGCGAGCTGCACCGCCAGTCGCGCCGTACGGGCAGACTCGGCCCGGAGGGGCGCGACCGCCCGCGCGAGCGCGGCCCGTCGCGCCCCAGTCTGGGAGGCAGTGTCCACGATGGCTTGCATGAGTGCCGCCTTGCCCTGGGACCCGGGCTCCTCGAGCACGTCGACCCCCACCGCCCACCGAGACTGCTTGGTCTGAGCGGCGAACGCTCGGGTCTTCGGGTCGTAATCCAGGGTCACCGTTGGAGCTCCCCCCGTAGCAGCCAGGATGCCCCCGTGGAGGCGCATGGCCACGACCAACTCGGCCCCGCCCAGGACCGCGGCGAGGAGAGCGGATGGGACGCCGGGGGACAGGACGCGGGCGCGGCCGGCGAGGCCGCGCCGCGCCGCCAGGTTCTCGCACACAGGAGGATCAAGAGTCTCGTGAAGAGGCACCAAAAGGATAGCCAGATCCAGGGTGGCGGCCACTTGCTCGAGAACCTCTCCTAGTGTCTCCAGGTAGGCAGCGCGCCCTAACCACGGCCGCGGGCAGACCGCAAGGTAGGGGGTCCCCGGCGTCACACCGTGTTCGCCGAGAAGCTGGGCGGCCGCTTGCGCGGCGGCGGGCCTGAGCGCATACGCGGGGTCCGGGACGACCAACTGCACCGGAGATCGCACGCCCACCTCGTAGGCCAAGCGGGCAGATTCCGGGTCGCGCCAGGTCACCGCCTGCGACAGCGAACCCGCCGTCGCGACCAGCCGCCGTGCGGTGCGCGTGTAGAGCGGACCCAGACCCTGCGAGTACCACATCACGGGCAGACCGGCAGAACGAGCCATGAAGACGATGGAGAGGAAATACGGCACCGGCCGGAGCTTTCCCGCTCGAAAGAGGAACGAGCGGCCGAAGGACTCGAAGTCGGCTTCGTGTAGGAAGCTCCCGCCGCCGCTGATGAGCAGGTCGGCCGTCCTCATCTCCGCCCACAGCCTGCCGGGGGAACGCAGACTGGTCGACATCGCCTCAAGGGTGGACATCGTCTCTGGAGCCGGCATCGTCTCCGCCCACAGCCTGGCCTCCGCATCCTGGTGGACCCTGCCGCCGCGCTCCGGATCAGGTCCGCCGTGGTGATGCCCCACGTGTCGGCGCTCGGTGTCGGCGGGATCGAAGGAGAGGACGGTGAATCGAGCATCCGGATCATGCCTGCCGACCTCTTGGAGGATGCCGGCGAGGATGGCTTCGTCCCCGGCGTTGCCCTCGCCGTAGTATCCGCTGATCAGGTACCTCAAGAGGACCCACCCGCGCTTCTGCTGCTTCCCGGGTCGGAGCCGCCGGCCCGGGCGCGCCGCGAAGCGGCGGCGCGGCCGCGGCGGGGTGGCCCATAGTCGTCCGGCGACCAGAGCACGACCTGCGCCGCGAATCGGGGCAGCGCCAGTTGCCTGCGCGCTCGGCGAGGATCGGTGGCCAGACGGTAGAGCCACTCCACCTTCGCCGTCTGCGTCCACGCCGGTGCGCGCTTGACCGTACCTGCCCAGACGTCGAAGCTGCCGCCCACCCCCAGGGCGGCGCCGCCGAGCACACGCTCAATCCCCTGACCGTGCTTCAAGGGTTACCAGCAACTGGTCGACGAGGGCCTGGTCGAGAAGCGTCGCGGCCGCGGCATGTTCGTCACGACCGGTGCCCGCGTGAGCCTGATGCGGGACGAGCGCGAGAAATTCCTCGCGACGGAATGGCCCCGCGTGCTGTTGACGATCGAGCGCCTCGGCCTCGACGCCACCGACCTGCTGAAGAAGTGATTAGTGGGCGCTGGCCCCTGTTCACTAATCGCTAATGACTAGGTTTTGCGGCCGAATCGTGTTGGCCGGCGCGAGGTATGCGGGTAGAAGCGGACCTAGCCGTACTGGCGCTATCGGCCGAGGCTGTGTGAAAACCCGGCACTGAACGCTACCATTGCTGCGTGTTCCCGCTCCAGAGATTTCTATGAGCCGGTTCATCGAAGAAGGCAATCGCTCGCAGGGCACGCTGCTTCCCGAGTGGATCGACGAGTACGTCGCCGATGAGAACCCGGTCCGGGTGATCGAGGCGTTCGTTGAGGCGCTCGACCTGGCAGAGCTCGAATTTACCGGCGTCGAGCCGAAAGCGACGGGCCGTCCGGCCTATCACCGGCGACGATGCTCAAGATCTACCTCTACGGCTACCTGAACCGCATCCAGTCGACACGCCGACTTGAGCAGGAGGCCCGCCGCAACCTCGAACTGATGTGGCTGGTCGGGCGCCTGCGCCCGACTTCAAGACGCTCGCCGACTTCCGCGCCGGCAACACCGCAGCGATCAAGAACGTCTGCCGCGAGTTCATCGTGCTGTGCCGCCGCTGGCAGCTCTTCACCGAATCGACGGTGGCGATCGACGGCAGCAAGTTCAAGGCGGTCAACCACCGCGACCGCAACTTCACCAGCGGCAAGATGAAGACGCGGATGGCACTGATCGAGGAGAACATCGTCGAGTACCTGACGCACCTCGACCGCATGGATCGCAAGGAGACGCCGCGAAATCCGCGCAAGGCGACTCGTCTGCAGGAGCGGATCGCAACGCTCAAAGAGGAGATGGCGAGGCTCAAGGGCCTCAAGCGGCAAATGGAGGCCTCGCCGCACGGCCAGGTGTCGTTGACCGACCCTGACGCACGCTCGATGGCGAGCCAGGGCAAGGGCACCGGCATCGTCGGCTACAACGTGCAGACGGCCGTTGAAACAAAGCACCACCTGATCGTGACGCACGAGGTCACCAACGTGGGCTCGGATCGGGCGCAGTTGGTGAAGATGGCCGAGGCCGCACGCGAGGCGCTGGGCGCAGAGAAGCTGACCGCAATCGCCGACCGGGGCTATTACAGCAGCGAGCAGATCAAGGGCTGTGAAGACGCAGGCATCGCGCCAGTGGTGCCGAAGCCGATCACCTCGAACAGCGCTGCTGACGGTCGCTACGAGAAATGGGACTTCACCTACCTGCCGAAGCGCGACGCCTATCGCTGCCCCGCAGGCGAGTACGCCATCCGACGCTTCACCAGCCAGGAGCACGGCCTGACGTACTACAAGTACTGGTCGTCGGCCTGTCCGAGGTGCGCACTGCGGTCGAAATGCACGACCGGTGACTATCGACGCCTGACGCGTTGGGAGCACGAGACCGTGCTTGAACGCATGCAGGCCCGGCTGGAGCGCGACCCCACGCTCATGATCACTCGCAGACGAACGGTGGAGCATACGTTCGGCACGATCAAAGCCTGGATGGGCGCTACCCACTTCTTGTGTCGACGACTACCGAGGGTGAGCGCCGAGATGAGCCTTCACGTTCTGGCGTACAACATGAAGCGAGTGATGAAGATCATGGGAACCGGCGCGATAATCGAGGCGCTGCGCGCCTGAGCAACCTCGGATCGTCATCTGGCAGGAAGCTGCCAGATCGCAAACCCGACTGGACTGCGCAACCCTGGTGAGTTTTCACACAGCCTCGGCCAGGAGCGGACCTTCGTCGGCGGCCCGTAGAATCAGAATTCCACGGTACCAAGTGGCGCCATTCATCACGGCTGATGCATCAACCATGGCCCAACCGATATACCTATTGACGTCAGAGCGTCTCGGCTTCCGTCCATTTGAAGATGCCGACTTTCCAGATCTCGAGCGACTGGACATGGACCCAGAGGTCCGCGCCCACTTCCCTGGCGGCATCTCGACACCTGCAGAAATCAACGCTCGAATTGCGAGAGGCAAACGGTCCATCGAGGCGAACGGGTACGCCGAGTTCGCTGTCATTGATCTCGCAACCGGCCGGTTTGCTGGCCGCGCAGGATTTGGCTTGATCGAAGGCGGTGAGATCGAGGTTGGTTATGTCTTTCTCAAGGAATTCTGGGGGCATGGATTGGCTCAGGAGAGCCTCCGGGCACTCTTGGCCTGGGCCAGGGAGAATCTCAGGGTGCCCCGAATCATTGCGTACGCTCCTCGTACACACTCGGCGTCACTCAAGGTCATGAGAAAAGCGGGCATGCGTCTATTCAAGACGGGAGACATGCACGGTGTCACATGCGATTTCTATGAATATCCTCTATGACGGCTCATTGTCAGCAGACAACTGACGCGGGGACACGCTGGCACTTCTCGACGGCCGCTCCGGGTCGCTCTTTCTTCGGTTGACGGTCGACTCTCGGGACGGGTTCGCCGGCATGGGCACAGCGGGCGTTCCCGCAGGCGTTGGATCGGCCAGGAGCGGTCCTTGATGCCATGACCTGAGCGACCCGGAACCGGACACTCCAGAGACCTCCGATTGGTAATCCCGCTACACTCGGTCGCGACAGGGAGGACCGCGTGACCGACGCGAGCGAGGGGGAAAGCGAAAGCACCTGGGCCAGACTGACCCGCCGCAAGGTGGTGCAGTGGGGCATCGTCTACGTTGCCGGCGCCTGGGGATTCCTGCAGGGCCTCGCCTACGTCACGGACACCTTCCACTGGCCGGAACAGATCCAGCAACTCGCCACCCTCGCACTGCTGATCGGCTTGCCGTCGTCCTGGTCCTCGCCTGGTACCACGGCGATCGCGGTCAGCAACGGATCACTACTCCCGAGTTCGCGATCCTCACGCTGCTCCTGCTGCTCGGCGGCGGGGCGTTCTGGTACTACCAGCGCACCAGCGAAGGGGGTAACGACGCAGCCCCGACGGTGGCAAACACGACCGCACCGCCCACATCCTCCGCAGTCTCGGATGCACGGCCCTCCGTGGCCGTGCTGCCCTTTGCCGACCTCTCGCAGGCGCACGACCAGGAATACCTGGGCGACGGCCTGGCCGAGGAAATCCTCAACCAGCTTGCGCAGGTGCAGGCGCTGCGGCTGGTGGGGCGCACCTCCAGTTTCTCGTTTAAGGGCAAGAACGAGGACCTGCGCACGATCGGCGCCAAGCTCGGCGTCGCCCACCTGCTGGAAGGCAGCGTGCGCAAGGACGGCAACCAGCTGCGCCTCACCGCGCAGCTCGTCCGCGCCGACGACGGGACGCAAATGTGGTCGAAGACTTATGCACGCGAACTGCGTGACGTGTTCACGTTGCAGGACGAAATCGCACGCGACGTGGCGCAGGCACTCTCGGTCAAGCTGGACGCGGTGACGCTGAACCGGGCGCAGGGCGGCACCACCAACGTCGATGCCTACGACCGCTACCTGCGTTGGCGCCAATTGTTCCTTGCCGATAAGTGGGACGCGGAACACGAACGCCAGCGCGTGCAAGTGGCACGGGAGGCCGTGGCGTTCGACCCCAAGTTCGTGCTGGCCTGGGATGCGCTGGCCATTTCACTGCGCGGCCTTGCCGTCAACGTCGACGAGGCGCAGGCCAAGCAGTTGCGCGCCGAAGCCGCGCAGGTCCGCGCACGCATCGCCCAACTGGCGCCCGACCACTGGAGCGTGAAACGCGAACGCGCCTACAGCCTGTGGCGCGAAGGCAAGCGGGCCGAAGCCATCGCCGTTGCCAAGGAGATCAAGGACAGCGGGCCGCTGACCTACGAACACGCCGTTCCGTACGCCAACCTGATCTTCGCCGCGGGCCATCTAGACGAAGCCTTGGCAGTGGACGAGCAATTCAGGGCCATCGAACCGTTGGCGATGTCCCATTCCCGCAGCGTTCAATGGGATTACATCGCCGCTCGCCGCTACGATGAAGCAGAAGCCGAATACCGGCGCGGCCTGACGCTGGAAGGCAGCCATGTTGACCCGACCTGGGTCGCCTTCCTGGGCACGCTGGCGCACAAGGACGCCGACCTCAAGGCGCTACGCGAACTGCATCGCCAGTTGCTGCAAGACCTTGAAGACCCCGATCTCGCCATTCTTCCGCGATCTCGGGGCCGTGCTGCACGACCGCAACGCCATGCTCGCGTTCCTGCGCAAGGCCGCCGCCGCAGGTTCCGCCTACCGCGGCCGCGACGAGATCTGGCTCCTGGCCGACGCGCTGGGTGACGCGGAACTGGCTGTGGCCGCGATGCGCGAATCCATGGAAGGAAGGCAGGGCTTCAAGAAAGGCCAAATGGGTTACGGCAGCTACTTCACGTTGTGGCTTGCCCCCTATTCCGGCCTTCGCGCCCGTCCCGAATTCAAGAAACTGCTGATCGAAACGGGAGTGGCCGATTACTGGCGGCAGACCGGCAAGTGGGGCGATGCGTGCAAGCCGGTCGGCGCAGATGATTTCGAGTGCCAGTGACCGGTGCCAGTGCCGCCTCAGTCGCGCGGCCGGCGGCACCATAACGCCATCTACTCGACGTTCGTGCCACCGCGGCTTCGCCGCTCCAACGAAGCTACAGGTGACTCTGCGAATTGAACGACTGCTTTCCGCAGCGCCCAACTTCTGCATCGGGTCGATTTTCCCCGTTCGACGTCCGCTTTCGAGAACGGTGTGCTGGGCGTTGCGAGGCGCGCCTGGATTGCGGACACTCTTGGCTAGGATCAACCGGGCACCACCCGGCGTTCGCGTAGCCTGGGCGTCGTTGGCGGTCAGCGGAGAGTCTCGTGGAAAGTCGCACAGATCAGCTATTCAAGTGGATTTGGCGTGCCAATGGGCTCGCATTGCTGGTGCTGAGCCTCGCCGGCGTCGTCGCATTGGCGTTGCTGGTGGCCAACGTTGGACTGTTCGCCGCTCGTGAGCGCCCCGAAGAGAACGTGACGGAAGTGGCCGGAACCCGGATCGAATCGGCCGCCCTCCGATTCGGGGACTTCGACGAGATCGTCGGCACGGCGTGGCTGTATGCGCCGCTGGGGACCGAATCGGATTACATCGGATCGGGTTCGAGCGGCGGTGTTGCCAATACGCGAAATCTGTTGTTCTTTGATACGACGACCCACAGGACGCACTGGCTGCTGAAGGGCAACCACGAATTCATTCGCACGTCTTCGTTTCTCACCACTACGCCGGGTTGCACCCATCCGGGAGACGACTCCGAAAAATGCGAAGCGTCCCGCGTGGCGATCGCGCTGCTGCTGCAGATTGAATCGGAACCGGCGGCCGCGAAGAAGACGACCGGATTGGACGGCTCGCGACGCATCGCCATTGCGGCGGCCGATGGAACCGATGTGCGGGAACTCGTGACCGGCGTGGACGGGCTGCGGGGTGTGCATTCCATCGACGGCACACGCACCCTCGTGTTCTATGCGAAGGCCGGCGCGGTGCGGGTCCTGGACATCGACCCCCAAACGCGAACGTTGCGCTCCGATGAGAAATTGTCGGCACAAGATTGATGTGATGCCGCCCAACCAAACGCTCCAGCCGACGTCGCCGCTGCCGCGACGCGGCGACGGAGCTTAGTCGTTGCCGGGCGTCCGCCTCTCGGCGCGGACAAAGACCGCTTCGGGTCGTTTTTCGCCGTTGAAGGGCTGCTTTCGGAACGCGGGGGCCGCTCGGGATCGCCAGCAGCGAGGAGCCGGCGATCATTGCGCGCATCCTCTCACCGCTGCAGCGCACGGCGCCGGAGCAGTACCCTCGCAAATCTCGGTCCCGACTGTCTTGAGTGCGCCGACGATCGGATCGTCCTGCACCGGGTAAGGCGGCGGACGGCACTGAGCTGCGCCGCGTTCTGGTTGAGGGCAGGCCGCGGCTCGAACGGGCAGGGAGCTTTACATTCTTTCTGCAGGCTGCTCGATGGCTTCCAGCAGATTCGTATCCAGCTCGGGAATCTCCGCCAGGCTCTTCGCATCCTCGACCAGCGGCTGGAGCTGCTCATGCAGCTTCAGCGACAGCGCGTGCAGGTCGCGATAACGGCTCACCAAGGTCGCGCCATTACGAAGAACGTCCGCCAACCTCTGATCCTGCTGGCGCTTCTCGGTGCGAAGCGTATTCAGCGCGGACTCGACCTGGCGACGCGCATCCGCTTCTTCCTGCTTCTGCTTCTTGAGCGTGTTCATTTTCTTCAGGACGTTTGCGGGCGTGTCGGCCAGCGCCGTGTTGATCGCCTTGAGCGACATTTCGCGCTCGGTCAGGCGGTCTTTGACCTTCTGCAGGTCCGTCGCCGCGGCAGCGCGCTGGTTGGCCATCTGCTGAAGCGCGCCGTCGTGCGCGGCTTTCGCCTCGGTAGCGGCCTCCTGCGCAATGGCCAGGCACTGCTCGCCCTCGGCTAACTTCTTCTCGAGCGCAGTGATGGCGACCGTCGCCTCTTTCTTCGCGTTGACGAGTTCGGTATCCGCCTTGGCGACCTTCTTTATCGCGGCTTCGAGTGCTTCCTTCAGCTCGTCCTGCGTGCACTCCGGGTCGAGCTGGAGCGCTTCCGTGGCCGCTCGCATCAGGACCTGCTTGCTGATGGCGAGATCTTTCCAAACTTTCAATTGAATGTCTTGCTGCGCTTGACTCACATCGTTCCTCGCGGGCCATGGAATGGATAAATCGGGGTAGCGCATTATAATCCAGAGCCGGGCAGGCCGCGGCCCGGTCGAATCCAAATTCGCTCGCTAAGTGCTGATAAAGAACTCGATCCCTTAGATCGAACGCTTCCGAGGCGGCTTTCAGGCTGTTCATGCTCGCGATATCCGGCTCGAAGACGGCCTGATGCAGGGGAGAATCTGGGACGTTGTTTCGTTCCGACGCGGAGGCGCTACTCGAGCGTTGGGTGGAGCCACAGGCGTTGCCGTCGCGCGTATCTGCCTTTCCGCTCGCCCGCAGAAAGCCCGGATCGAACGCCCTTCAGACCGCCCGCGTGACGGCCAGCGAAGCATCGACCTTTGCTTCCGGCTGCACCACGATTGGCGGTGGCAGCATTTTGTACATCACCGGCGTCACCAACCGTCCCAGCAGCGTCGACGAGATCAGTCCGCCGATGATCACGATCGCGAGCGGCGAGTAGAGCCCCGAGCCCTGGATCGCCAGCGGCAGCAGGCCGCCGATGGCCGTCGCCGAAGTGAGCAGGATCGGCAGGAAGCGGATCTCGCCGGCCTGGGTGATCGCGTCGTCGAGCGGCACGCCCTGTTCGCGCAGCTGGTTGGTGAAATCGACGAGCAGGATCGAATTCTTGATTTCGATGCCGATCAGCGCGACCAGTCCGATGGTCGCGGTGAACGACAGGTCGTATCCCGCCAGGAACAGGGCAATGAAGCCGCCCGCCATGCCGAGCGGGATCACGCCCGCGACGATGAGCATCGAGCGGAAGCTGCCGAACTCCAGCACCAGCACGGCGAGGATGCCGAACACCGCGACGAGCACGGCCGTGCCGATGCCGCCGAAGCTCTCCTGCTGCGCCTCGAGTTCGCCGCCCGCGCGGATCGAGTAGCCCGGCGGCAGTTCGAGTGCCCGCAGTCCCTTGAGCACGTCCTGCGTGACCTCGGCCACGTTCCTGTCCGCGGTCGAGTACGCCGTCAGCACGTATTCGCGCAGGCGATCGTGCCGGCGGATCGCGCTCGGCGCCGTCGAAAACCCCGGGTCCGTGAGCTGGCGCAGCGGCACGGGCTGCCCGCTGGCCGAAGCAACCTCGATGTAGTCGAGCGCCTGCAGCGTCTGCCGGCCCTGCATCGGCAGGCGCAGCGTGATGTCGTACTCGTCGCCATCCGGCTCGCGGAACCTGCCGACGGTGAGGCCCGCAACCGCCGCGCGAACCGTGCGGTCCACCTCGACCGGCGCGACACCGAACAGCGCGGCCTTGTCGGAATCGATGCGCAGGTCGAGGTCCGTGCGCAGCCGGCGCGCCGGGTTGTCGACGTTGCGCGTGCCGGGCGTCGCCACCATGATTTCCTCGGCCTGGTTCGCGAGCTTCTGCAGCTCGTCGAGGTCCGGGCCCACGATGGCGATCTCGATCGGCGCATTGATCGGCGGGCCGTTGCGATAGCTCTCGACGATGATCCGTGCGCCAGGGTAGTTCGCGAACGTCTGCCGCAGCTCCTCGAGCAGGCGCGGGGTGGCGCGTGGATCGTACTGCTTGAGTTCGACGAAGACCTCGCCGACGTTCGCCTTTTTCTCTTCCGGGAAAATGTTGTAGTAGACGCGTGGATTGCCGCGGCCCACGTTGGCGAAGACGTGCTTCACCTCGTCGCGCTTCTGCAGCTCGGCCTCGATGAAGCGCATGGCGCGGTCCGTGTCGGCGAGGCTCGCGCCGGTCGGCGTCTCGATGGCGATCCGGAACTGCGGGATGTCGGCGCTCGGAAAGAGACTGAACCCCATCAGCGCCGTCAGGCCGAACGCCGCGAGCACAAACGCCAGCGCGGCGAGCAGCGTCCGCTTCGGTGCGCCGAGCGCGACGCGCAGTGCAGGGCCATAGATGCCGTGGATCACGCGCATCAGTCCCTGCAGCGCCTTGTTGCCCGTGTGCGCCTGCCCTTCCGACTTGAGGATGCGGCTCGCGAGGAACGGGATGACCGTCAACGCGACCAGCAGCGACGCGGCGACCGTGAACAGCACGGCGGCGGGCAGCGACCGGATGAAGATGCCGGCACCTTCAGGCAGGAACAACAGCGGCAGGAAGGCGAACAGCAGCGTGGCGGTGCAGCCGACCACGGCGAGCGCGATCTGGTCGGTGGCGGCGATCGCGGCCTCGACGCGCGAGTAACCCGCGCGCAGGTAGCGTTCGATGTTCTCGACGACGACGATCGAATCGTCCACCAGCAGGCCGAGCGCCAGCACGAATCCGGCGATGGAGAGCTGGTTCAGAGAAAAGCCGGAGAAGTAGAGCGCCGCCAGGCCGATCGACAGCGAGAGCGGAATCGAGATCATCACCACGCCGGCGGCCCGCATGCCGAGCGGTATCAACGTGAGCAGGACCAGGCCGATGGCGATGGCAAAGTCCAGGCCGAGCCGGTTCAGGCGGTGGGCGACGTTGCGAGTCTGGTCGAAGCCGCGCTCCAGCCTGACGTTCGGCGGCAGCGTGGCCTCGAACGCATCGAGGCTGCCCTCGATGCCTTTACGCACGTCGAAGACGTCCACGCGATCCTTGGCGCTCGCGGCCACGAAGATCGCGCGCTGGCCGTTGTAGCGGCCGATGTACTGCTGTTCGCTCGTGTCCCAGGTGACGTCGGCGACGTCGCGCAGCCGGACCACCCGGCCGTTGCGGCTGGCCACCACCGTGTTGCCGATCTCGTCGAGCGAGTCGTAGCTGCCCGAGGTCTTGAGGTTGAACTTGCGCAGGCCCAGGTCGACCGAGCCGCCCGGGATCGAGGCGTTCTCGCCACGCACGGCGGCTTCGACCTGGCCGAGTGAAATGCCGGCGCGCCCCATGCGCTCGAGATCGACGGCGATGCGCACTTCCGGCTCAGGCAGCGCGAACACTTCGCTGCGCCGCACGCCGGGCAGCGTCTCGAGATCGTCGCTGAGCGCGCGTCCCAGGGCGTCCAGTTCGCGGTAGCTCGCATCGGCGCTCACCAGCGCGACCTGCATGATGTTGACCAGGCCCGAACCCGTGCGCCTCACTTCGAGACTGGCGATGTCTGGCGGCAGGTCGGCACGGATGCGATTGACCTCGCGCACGACCTCGTCGTACTTCTCGTCCGGGTCCTGGTCCCATTGGAACTCGACCTGGATGATGCCGACGCCGTCGAGCGAGCGGCTGTCCATGCGCTTGATGTCGTCGAGTTCGCTGACGGCGTCCTCGATCGGATCCACGATCAGGCGCTCGATGTCCGCCGGATCGGCCCCCGGGTAGGCCACGACGATGATCGGCACCGGCGCGTGGAACTCGGGATCCTCCGCACGCGGGATGTTCTTGAGCGAGGTGTAACCGACGCCGAGCAGGAGTCCGAACAGCAGCAGCGTGAACTGCCAGCGCCGGACGGCGAATTCCCAGAGTCGCACGGTTCAGCCCCGGTCGTCGGCGACGACGCGCACGGCCCGCCCGTCCGTGAGCCAGGCCGCGCCATCGGTGATGACCGGCTCGCCCGTTACCAGCCCGGCGGTCACGACAACCTGTTCGCCGAGGATCGGGCCGAGCGTGACATCCTTGCGGCGCGCGACGCTTGCCTCGCGGTCCAGCACGTAGACGGTGGCGCGCTTGCCGTCGGCATCGACCAGTGCCGTGATGGGCACGACCGTGGCGCTCGACGCGACGTCCGGCAGCTGTGCGAGCGGCAGGGTCACCTTGGCGACGAGCCCACGCGCGAACCGCGCCCCCTGCGGGCTGACTTCGACCTCGACTTCGAAGGTGCCCGTCATGCGATCGGCCGATGCGCCGATGCGGGTCACCTTGCCCGGGAACACCCGGCCGGGGAACGCGTCGAACGTCACTTCTGCCGCAGCGCCCGCTTCCATTCGCACCAGATCGCGGTCGGAGAGACCGACACGCACGACCCAGCCGGAGGCCGTCGAACCGAGCACCACCACGGGTTGTCCCGGCTGCACCAGCTCGCCGCCTTCGACCATGCGCTCGAACACGATGCCGTCTGCCGGCGCCTCGATGCGTGCGAAGCGAGCGTTGAAACGTGCGGAGTCGAGACCCGAGCGCGCGACGTTGTAAGCCGTGGTCAGGTCCTGGACCTGCTCCTCGGTTGCGACCTCGTCGGCGCGCAGCTGTTTCGCCCGCTCGAGATCGCGGCGGGCCTTCTCGACGCCTTCGGCCGCCTGCGACACCGAGGCATCTACCTCCGCGCGCTTGAGTTCGGCGAGTACCTGGCCCTTGCGGACCGTGTCGCCCGACTCGACGCGCACCGCATCCACGACGCCGCCGACTTTGAACGAGAGCCTGATTTCGTCGCGCGGCGCCAGCACGCCCACGGCGCGCGTCTGGTGCGCCACGGACACGCTTTCGACGGGCACGGCGCGCACGGCCGCAGGCGGCGAATCGCCCGCTTCCTGTTTCTTGCCCGAGCCGCAGCCGCTCGCCGCAGCCATCGCCGCCACGGCGAACAACACCTTCCATGCTGGCTTCATCGCAGACGCTCCTGGTCCACCCGGCGCGCGTCGCCGATGGAGAATTCGAGTTCGGCAAGGCGCGCGAGGTATTCCGCGCGCACTCTCGTCACGTTGAGCTGGGCATCGGTTGCGGCGCGCCGCGCGTCGATGAACTCGGCCTGGTTGATCTGGCCAAGGTCGCGCTTGCGGCTGGTGATCCTGAACGCGCCCATCGCGGCCTCCGTGCGCTTGGCCGCGGTGTCGAGCGAGGCTTCCGCCACGGCGAAGTTCTCGACCGCCTGCTGCACTTCCAGCCGCACGCGCTGGCCGGCCAGCTCGCGCGTCGCACGCAATTCATCGGTGAGCGCACGCGCCTCGCGCAGCGCTGCCTGGTCGGCACCGCCACGGAAGGCATTGAAGCGCAGCACGAGCGACGCCAGCACGTAACGGTCTTCATCGTCGAAGCCGTAGTCCGTGCCCTGGATGCCGGCCTCCGCGCCGAACGCGAGCGAAGGCTTGAATGCTGCCCGCGCGAGATCCTGGCGGGCTTCGCCCACGGCGATCGCCTCGTCGAGGCTTTTCAATTCCAGGCGGCGCTCGGTCGCGAGATCCTGCAGCTTCTGCGAATCGACCTGCCTGCCGGCCAGCACGGACAGCAGGCGGGCGCGGAACCGCTCGATGGTCTCGACGTCGAGCGCTGCATTGGGCAGCGGCTGCGCCAACGGTGCGTTACGCAGCAGGTTCACGTAGCTCTGCGCGATGCGGACACGGCTCGCGGTGGCGAGGCGCTCCTGCTCGACCTCCAGCACGTCCGCCTCGGCGCGATACACGAGGTCGCGCGTGACTTTGCCGTTGCGGTAGAGGCTTTCGTTGGCCCTCAGGTTCTCGCGCGTGGCGTCGAGCGTGGCGTCCAGCACGACCACCGCCTGCTGCGCGGCGATCCAGCGGTAATAGGCCTGCTTCACGTCGCGGATCACCTGCGAGCGCAACGCCCCGAGATCGGCCTCGGCGCGGGCGGCGTCGGCGCGGCCTGCATCCACGACGGGACCGATGCGCGGCTCGTAGATCGGCTGCTCGAGCAGCAGCTTCGTTTCCTGCTCCTGGTCGCGCAGGAAAGCGATCGATTCGTTCTGCACGCGCGGAAACTGCGGTGGCTGGCCCTGCGCCACGAGCATCTGGTCGAGTGTCTCGTAGACGGGGTTCAGCAGGTCGCCGACCGGGAACTCGATGGTCCGGCCACCGTCGGCGACGCTGTAGCGCGCCGAAAAATCGATCACGGGCAGGTAGCGGGCGCGGGCCTGGTCGAGCGCCGCGAGCCGTTGCTGCACCGTGGCTCCCGACGCGCGAAGTTCGAGGTTGGCGGCGAGCGCCTCGTCGATGACCTGCTGCAGGCCTTCTTCCATCGTGACCAGCGGCTGGGCGCCGCGGGTGGCAGTCGGCGTCGCCGGCGCAGGCTCGGCCACCAGTGCCGCGGGAAGAAGTCCCGCGACACCCATTGCCGCCAGCAGTGCGAACGCGCGATTCATGGCCGCAGCGCCCGTAGCGCGAGGCCGAGCCCGTGCTCGATGAACGACTGCACGGAGGTTCCCTCGTGCTCGATCTGGCCGCCCTTGGTCGACGCGATCTGGATCATGCCGTGCGTGAACGCCCAGAGCGTGAGCGCGGTGACGTACGGATCGCCGATGTCCGCGCGGATCGAACCGTCGGCGATGCCACGATTCAGGGAGTCGACGATCACTTCGTGGACACGATGACCGGCCGCCTCGCAGGCCACTTCGCTATGGGCGATACCCGCTTCGCATTCGACGTGAGCGTGCGCCTGGAAGCGGGCGCAGGCGTCGAAGTAATGAGGCGTCGCGACAGAGAACTCCACGTACGCGCGACCGATGGCCTCGACCTGTGCGATGCCCTTGGCGTGGCCTGCCTGTGCCGCGACGAAGCGCTCGCGCAGCGCATCGAGCGAACGCTCGACCAGCGCCATGTGCAGGTCGCTCCGGTCCTTGAAGTAGACGTAGAGCAGCGCGCGGCTCAAGCGCGCTCGACGGGCCACCTGGTCCATCGTGACGGCGTCCCAGCCGGTCTCGGCATAGAGCGCTTCCGCCGCATCGACAATCTCTGCCCGGCGGCGGTCCTTTTCTTCCTGGCGGCGTTCGGTGATGTACGTCATGGCTGACATCGTGATATGAGATTGACACAGTGTCAAACTGTAAACAAATGTTTAACGTGCCGATCGTCCCTGGCGATCAGCGGGATTGGCAGGTTCTGTTGGTTCCGCCCGAGGGGGATCCGACAATGCCTACCGTTCGAAACAGGTCCAGTACTGGATCATCTGCATCAGAGGAACTGCCATGCACCCGACCCGCAACGATCTGTCCGTCAAGACCCGTTCCAAGGTGGTAGGGGTCCTGAATGCTCGCCTCGCGGACGCGATCGACCTGCAGTTCCAGGCCAGGCAGGCCCACTGGAACGTGAAGGGCCCGAATTTCATCGCCCTGCATGAACTGTTCGACAAGATCGCAAGCGACCTTGGCGGCCACGTCGACGACATGGCGGAGCGCATCACGGCGTTGGGTGGCGTGGCCGAGGGAACGATCCAGGCCGTCGCCGGCCGCTCGAAGCTGCAGGCGTACCCGTTGGAACTGACGGAGGGCCGCGCTCACCTCGAGGCGCTGGCCGGCGGGCTCGCCAAATTCGGCAAGAACGTCCGCAAGGCCATCGACGAGACCGGCAAGGCCGGTGATGCGGACACGAGCGACCTGTTCACGGGCGTTTCACGCGACGCCGACAAGAGCCTGTGGCTGGTCGAGGCGCACCTGCAGGCCGACCGCTAGGCCCTCAATCCGGCCCTTACCCGCTGCGGCGGGGCAACTAACCCATCAGCAGCCGGCTTTCCGCCCGCTGCAGGTCCTCGGGCAGTCCCCAAAGCACGAGCACGTCGCCGATCTTGAGCCGCGTCTCCGGGTCGGGGTCGCGGCCCGTGATGCCTTCGCGTCGAATCGCGCTCACCGTCACGCGACCGCGCTCCAGCCCGAGGTCGCGGATGGTCTGGCCGATCGCGCGGGCCCCGGGCGGCAGCACGACCGTGTACAACTGCTGCCGGTTCTGCCGTTCCTCGCTCATGTCCTCGACGACCGGATTTTCCCGCCGCCTGAACACGCTGCGCAGGATCGCGTAACGTTCGTGACGGATTTCCTCGGTTGTCTCGAGCACTTCGGCCGCCGGAACACGCAGGAACAGCAGCACGTGCGAGACCAGCGCCAGGCTGGTCTCGAAGATACCGGGTACGACCTCCGTGGCGCCCGCGGCCTGCAGCGCCTCGAGCGGCTTGTCGTCCTCGGTGCGTACCAGGACCGGCACGTCTGCCCGCAGGCGGCGTACGGCGCGCACGATCCGGATGGCGGTCTCCGGCTCGTCGAAGGAAATCACCACCACCGACGCCTGGTCGAGACCGAGCGAGCGCAGCACCTCGGGATGGGTCGCATCGCCGTACACCACGGAGTCGCCCGCGAGGCGGGCGTCGCGCACGCGGAAAGGGTCGAAATCGAGGGCGATGAACTCGAACCCGCGGCGCTCGAGTACGCGCGCGAGGTTCTGTCCGACGCGACCGAAGCCGCACACGATGACGTGCGCCCGGCTGGCGATCTCGCGGGTTGCCGTCGTTTCCAGCGCCAGGTTCGACGGCTCGACCGGCGGCCGCCGCAGGATACGGTCGGCGATGCGCCCGTTGTAGCGCACGAACAGCGGCCCGAGCAGCATGCTGAGCGCCACCGCCGTCAGCAATGCCTGCACGATGCGGTCCTCGACGGCGTCGCCGCGCAGCAGCAGCGTGAGCAGTGCAAATCCGAGCTCGCCTCCCATGCTGACCGTGATGCCGGTACGCAACGCCTTGCGGGTGTTCGGCACGAACTGCCGGACGATGAGCGTCACGATGACGGCCTTGGTGAGCAGCAGGACACCGACGAACAGCAGCACGAGCGGCAGCTGCGCAAGCAGCAGCCGCAGGTCGAGCAGCATCCCGACCGAGACGAAGAACAGCCCCAGCAGGATGTCCTGGAACGGCTTGATCACCGCTTCGGTCTGGTGCTTGAACTCGGTCCCGGCCAGCAGCATGCCCGCGAGGAACCCGCCGAGAGCCATCGACAGGCCCAGCTGGTCCGTGCCCCAGGCCGCGAGCAGCGCCACGAACAACACCGTCAGCGTGAACGTCTCGGTGCTGCGGTGGCGGGAGATTTCGCGGAACAGCGGCCGCAGCAGCCAGCGGCCGACCACAAGCACCACCACCAGCGCGATGAGGCCGCGCGCTGCCATGCCCAGCAGCCACAACGGCCCAGGTACCTCGCCCGTCACGCTGAGCGCGGTGGCCAGCGCCAGCAGCGGCGCAAACGCCAGGTCCTGGAACAGCAGGATGCCGACCGCGAGGCGCGAATGCGTGCGCGCCAGTTCCATCTGGTCGCCAAGCTGGCGCAGCACGATCGCCGTGGAGGACATCGCCAGCGCGCCGCCAATGACGATCGCAGCGCCGGTCCCGACTCCGACGGCCACGGCCATGCCGCCGAACGCGAGGCCGCAGAGCAGCATCTGCAGGCCGCCGATGCCGAGCACCTCGGACTTCATGGTGACCATGCGTGCCAGCGAGAACTCGAGGCCCAGCGTGAACACCAGGAAGACGACGCCGATCTCGGCGAGCAGCTGCACCGAGGCGTCGCTCGGCACGAGCGCGAGCGCGTGCGGCCCAAGCACCATGCCGACGACGAGATACCCGATGATCGGCGGCAGCTTGAAGCGCCGCACCAGGCTCAGGACGAGCAGGGAGCCCGCGAGCAGGATCAGGATCTGGCTGAGGAAGTCGTGCGCCATCGGGCCTCACGCTGCTGATGCGCCGATGCTAGCATTCCAGCGAGTCAATCCTGACCCGTGAGACCCGCAAGAAGCTCAAGCCGGCCGCCCAGTGCCGGATATCCGTCCCTCATGCCGAGCCCTGCCGAATTTCACGCTCAAGTCGACGCCGGCGACGGGAACCTGCGCCTGGCGGGAGACTGTCGTACCACGGACCTCGGCGCGCTGGAAGCGTCGCTGCTCGCCTGGGCGAAAGCCGGTGCGCGCAGCATTGACCTGAGTTCCGCCGGCCGCTTCGATATCGGACCGGCATGGGTGTTGAAGCGCGCCTTCGCTGACACCGCGATGGCTCCGGAAATCCAGGGCCCGTTGCCCAGCCATTTCACCTACCTCGACGAGCTGCTGCAGGGCGCGAGCGCACGGACCCCGGCGGCCGCAGCGATGGAGCAGGAATCACCGGCGCTCGTCCGCATGGGTCGCGCGCTCGAGACTCGTGGCGAGAGCTGGTACGAAGCGCTCACCTACGGCGGCAAGCTCATTACCACGGCTGGCACCGCCTGGACGTCCTGGAAGCGGTTGCGCATTCCGTCCATCGTGCGCCACGCCTACGAGACCGGCTACCAGGCCGTGCCGGTGGTCGCCGTCATCGCGTTCCTGATCAGCGTGATCTCGGCGTACATCGGTGCGCAACAGTTGCGCCCGTACGGCGGCGAGATCTTCACTGTGGACATCGTCGCCATTGGCGTGCTGCGCGAGCTTGGCGTGCTGCTTACGGCGATCATGGTGGCGGGCCGCACCGGCAGCGCCTATGCGGCCGAGCTCGGCGTCATGAAGTTGAACGACGAAGTCGACGCGCTGGAATCGATGGGCATCGATCCGTACGAGGTACTGGTGCTGCCGCGCATCCTGGGGCTGGTCATTGCGCTGCCGCTGCTCACCATCGTCGCGGACTTCATGGGCCTGCTCGGCGGCGCCATGCTCACGCGCTACCTGATCGACCTGCCGTGGCCGCAGTTCTTCACGCGTCTCGACGAAGCGATCGGGCCGACCACGTTCTGGGCGGGCCTGGTCAAGGCGCCGGTGTTCGGTATGCTGATCGGCCTCACCGGCACGCTGCGCGGCCTGCAGGTGCGCGACTCGTCGCGCGAACTCGGGCGGCTCACGACCGTCGCGGTCGTGCAGTCGATCTTCCTGGTGATCTTCGCCGACGCGCTGTTCGCCATCTTCTTCCTCGAGATCGACTTCTGATGCCCGCCACGCCTGAAATCATCGTCGCGGTGCGCGACGTCGTGAACCGGTTCGGCACGCAGACCGTGCACGACGGCGTTTCCTTCGATGTCCACGCGGGCGAGGTGTTCGGCATCGTCGGCGGTTCCGGCAGTGGCAAGTCGGTGCTGCTGAAGACGATGCTGGGATTGCGCAGACC
>CAVQME010000002.1:0-613086 GCA_963713545.1 uncultured Actinomycetes bacterium
GAAATGGCTGCGCGCGCACAGGGACTTCGAGTGGGCCAATCAGTACACGCGGGAGAATCTTGCCGAAGCCACTCTGTTCTTCGATCGGTACCTCAAGGGGATCCGCAACGGGTGGGAATCTACCCCACGGGTGCGCCTGGACGTCATGGACGCCTACGACTTCGACTATCAGCTCAAACGGGGTGAGAAGGAATTCCCGCTGGCTCGGACCGAGTACCGGAAGCTCTACCTCGACGCCGCCAATCGAGCTCTGTCGGAGACGCCGATCTCGCGGGAATCGAACTGCCACTACGAGGCCAAGCGGGGGAAGGCCACCTTCGATATCACCTTCGACGAGGAGACCGAACTCACCGGCTACATGAAACTGCGGCTGTGGGTAGAGGCCGACGGGAACGACGACATGGACCTCTTCGTCACCGTCCAGAAACTCGATGCCAAGGGTAAATGGCTCCCGTACATCGTCATCGGCAAACCGCATCCGGGCTGCCCGGGTAAGCTCCGGGTCTCCCTGCGCGAGGTGGACGAGAACCATCCCCACCACAGCGAGTTCCAGCCTTGGCATCCTTTCAAGAACCAGGAGAAGCTGAAAGCGGGCGAGATCGTCCCCGTCGAGATCGAGATCTATCCCTCGAGCCGCATATGGCATCAGGGTGAGCAGCTGCGCGTAGAAGTCATGGGGCACTATGAGCGCATAGACTGGTTCGAGCCCTTCGACTGGAACACCATCAACGAGGGCTACCACGTCATCCACACGGGCGGCAAGTACGATTCGTATCTTCTGGTGCCGTACGTGCCGCCGAAGTACGTGGCGGGCGAGACGGTATATCGCTAGAATCGTTCTCTCGGTTTGACTGCGCTTCGGGCCTCGGCCGATGGCCGAGGCCCGAAGCGCAGAGACCAAGAGTGCACGGCGACAGGAGGTCCGGTATGCCTGCATCGGTTCTCGTGGCGTTTGCCACCAGGTACGGCTCCACTCAGGAGGTCGCGGAGGCCATCACCGCCACTCTGGGGGAGAGCGGAATCGAGGTGGATCTTGAACACCTGAAGACCGTGAAGACCCTCGAGGGCTATCAGGCAGTGGTGATGGGTGCGCCGCTACAGATGTTCAAGTGGCACAAAGACGCACTCGCCTTTCTTGAGCGGCATCGAGAGGCGTTATCGCGTCTGCCCGCGGCAGTCTTCGCACTCGGCCCCTTTAACGATGTGGAGAAGGAATGGAGTGACGTGCGCGCGCAACTGGACAAAGCGCTTGCGAGGTTCCCCTGGTTCGCACCGGTCGCGGTTCAAGTATTCGGCGGCAAGTTCGACCCAGCCACACTCCGTCCGCCCTACAGCTGGCTCCCGGCCATGAAGAGACTGCCGGTATCCGATATCCGGGACTGGGAAGCGATCAGCGCCTGGGCCGAAGACCTGGCAGTGAGGTTCAAGACAGCCCAGCCGCCGTCGGTGGGATGACTCAGAAGGCGGAAGCGACTATGCGGTTACCTACGAGGGGCGGTTCTTGCGTCGCTTTCCTTTGCGTCCCAGTTCTGGTCCTTTTTCTAATCTGTAGTCCGTCCGCCCTGGCAGCTTCTCCCTTCTCGGATGTCCCCGACACCCATCCCTACGCGCCGGCCATCTATGACCTCAAGAGTCGTGGCATCATCAGCGGGTTAGGAGACGGGACCTTCCGGCCGAACAGTCAGATTACCCGGCAGCAGTTCGCCAAGCTGATCGTGAAGACCCTGGGACTAACAGTTACCGGGGACGAGATCTGCCCGTTCAGCGACGTTGGCCACGGGTTGAGTCTCGACGATCCCTTCTACCCGGACAAATACATTGCTGTTTGCGCCGCGGCCGGCATCACGACGGGCAAGACAGCATCGGCCTTTGACCCCTATGGCAACGTGACAAGGGCCCAACTCATTACCATGGTGGCCCGGGCCGCCGACCTGGCTGCGCCTCCCTCCAGCTACAATCCGTCCTTTGGCAGCTTCGATCCTACTCACTATCCCTGGGCCAGGAAAGCGGCCTTCGCAGGACTGCTCGACGGCTTGCAGGGCATGGGACCGAGCTTCAACTTCTTCGCCCCCGCCACCAGGGGGGAGGTGGCGGAGGTGCTCACAGGTAGCACGCGTTACGGCGTGGACTATTCCATGACCAAAGTTGACTGGCCGACCTTCTTCCGCCGGCTCAAAGCCTCCGGCCGCGATTTCATCGGGCGCTATCTGCCGTGGAAGGGGGCCGCGTGGCGGCAGGTCACCAAGGCCGAACTCGAGGCGGCGACCGACGCGGGTGTCGACTTCTTCTTCTGGTTCGAGGACTCCGACAACCACTTCTCGGCCCGTAACGGCTTCGCTCAGGGAGCGGCGGATGCCCAGGAAGCTCTTATGGCCCTCGCGAGACTCGGTGTTCCGACTACCACCCCCGTCTACTACACGGTCGACTTCCCCGCCTCGGACGGTAGTGAGATCGATGCCTACTTCCGGGGCATCGTCTCGGTGGTGCCCGTCTCTCAAGTGGGCGTCTATGGCAACTACACGACCATTGACTGGCTCTATCAACAGGGACTTGCGACCTACTTCTGCCAATCAAACGCCTGGCCTCAACCCCAGGGCTGGCATCCCGTCGCCCAGATGCGTCAGGACGTGACGGGGCTCTGGATCAGCGGTGTCCATTGCGACAGGCTCACGGTGACGGCGGCCGATTTCGGCCAGTGCCGTCGCCGGGAGCAGTCCGACCCACGATTCCACTACACCGGCACCTGGTCTGGCATCGGCCAGACCCTCGCATCCGGGGGCAGCTACGGAAGGTCGTCTACGCCTGGGGCCTCGGCCACCATCTACTTCCACGGCACCCGCCTCGACTGGGTGGCGGTGGAAGGCCTCACCCCCGGGGTCGCCGACGTCTACCTCGACGGAGTGAAGCAGGCGACAATCGACCTGGCCGCCCCGGTATCCACCTACCAGGTGAACGCATGGTCCACCGGCAGCCTCCCCGAGGGCAACTACATGGTAGAGATCGTCCGCAGCTCGAGTAGCGCCTCGGGCGAGTACCTCACCCTCGATGCCCTGGACATCTGGGGGACGATGAGGGCCGGGCCGTAGAAGTCGAATACGAGCTCGACCGCGAGATAGAGATGGTGCGGCTCGATGCTGTGAACGAGTACATATCGTCGAATACGGCGCGGGAAGTGTACGGCGTGGTGCTCGACCCGGAGACGCTTGCCGCAGACACGACGGCTACGACCGGGCTGCGGCAGGAGTTGAGGAACCGGAAGACAGGCGCTGGCGACGTCTTCGACGTGCAAGTTGGCGACCAAAACGCCTGCAACCAACAAGACGGGGGGTCATGGGATGTCCGAGAGCATGTTCAAAGGAATCACTCACACCGGGCTCATCGTGAGCGATCTCGACACGCTCGCAGCCTTCCTTTGCGACGTCTTTGAGATGGAAGTGAGGGCCGAACTGGGGCTTCAGACCGGGCCGGAGGTCCCCCAGATAATGGGGTTGCCCGACGCGCAGGTGAGGATCGTGATGTTGGGGATCGGGGACCAGACGTTGGAGCTTATCGAGATAGTCCGGCCGGTATGCGAACCGATCTTCAAAGACACACCCTACGGACAGGTGGGCCACTCCCATGTGGCCTTCGAGGTGGACGATATCGACGCAGCCTACGCGCGCCTCAAGGAAAAAGGGGTCGAGATCGTCCTTCCCGTCCAGGACATCCCCGTACAGAGGTTCTTCTACGTCCGGGCACCCGACAATCAGTGGTTCGAGGTGGTTCAGCCCCGCCGCTAGGCATGCCCTCAGCAGCGCCCGACCTCGGCCATTGGGGCTCTTCCTCAACCAGGAGAGATCAGGCTTCGTTCTCCGCTTCCCAAGACTATCGAACTGAGTAGAATCAGAAGCATAGTGACCGTTCCTGGCCGGAGGGAGGCGACATGAGTCCGGAGGAAGACGACCAGCCTGGCGGCAAGAAGCCGAACGAGAAAGAGCGGGAGAAAAGGCAGGAAAAAGGTCAAGGCCTGGACGAGAAGTACAGGCGCAACCCGTTGGGGTTCGTGGCGTGGGCCCTGGTGATCATCTGGTTCGGTGTCTCTCTGCTCCTGCAGAACCTGGATCTCTTCGGTGACGGTAATGAAGATCAGCAATGGGCCATCTTTGTGTGGGGAGCGGGGCCATCTTCCTCATCGAAGCCTGTCTCAGGCTGGTGGTGCCACGGCGCTGACGCACCGCCTGCCTGCCATGAGCGAAGCTCCCTCTGCGGGGCCTCTGGGTTTAGAATGGTACGCAATCGTTCATCGCCTGCCGAGGGTGGAGAGGGGAGAATTGAGTCCGGGCCAGATGACACGCTGGGAGTATAGGGTCCTCTCCCCAACGGACCACCTTGTACACGCTCCGACCAAAGAGGTGCTGAACGAGCTTGGCAGCGAGGGCTGGGAACTGGCCGGGATAGACACAAGCTTCGCCGAACATCCTCGCTACGTCTTCAAGAGGCAACTCGTGAGCCTCGAGCCGGTCCCCGACATGGACGAGGAGCAGGAGAGATGGCTCCGTAACGTCTCCATGGCCGAGGCTCTCCTCGCCCTCCCTGCCGAGAGGCGAGACGAACTCCTCAGGGAGGTACTGACGGACGAGGAGAGGGAGAGCGCTTTCCCGCCGGAGGACTTCTATGAACGGGTCCTACTCTACTTCGCCCAGAAGAAGGAAGGCACCTGACCTGGATGATTGAGCCTCGGGTCGCACTTCTTGACAGGCGCATCGTCTTGCGGAGAATGAGGTGTAGGGGGTTTCGTCGGAAAGACGACCCCCGATCCATGTCTTCATGACGAGGAGGCTTAGATGGCCCATATCAAGGACAGCATCTTCATCCAGGCTCCGCCTAAAGAAGTACACGCTTTCGCGGCCGACCCGTACAAGTGGTCTAGCTGGTTCGTAGGGTTGGGTGAGGTGAAAAGCCTAGAGGGCGACAACTCACCTGGCACCGTCATTAGTCACAGCTATCTGATGGCAGGCGTGCATATCCCCCTCACCACCAAGGTCATCGAGAACCGCTCCGAAGCCGACGGATCCTTCCATTGGAAGGGCGAGAATGAAGGCTCCCTTGCCGGATGGATTAGCTGGGATTACGAGCCCAAGGACGACGGAACCACGGTGACGTTTGAGATCGAGTATGCCGTGCCGGGCAGCGTGCTGGGCAAGGTCGCCGACCGACTCTTCATCGAGCGCAATCAGGAGCGTGCAGCGCGTCACACTCTGGAGAACCTCAAGCAGTTGACTGAGGTCTAGTCTTGCAAGGACCGGGGGGTTGACGGTCCCGGACTTCCGTGACATTGGGCGGCGTTAGAGTCCCCGCCGGTAGCTACCAAGCTCGGCCGACGGGGGCTCCTATTCTTGATGGACGCAAAGCGGGACCAGCTTATACTGAATCTATCAGTCTCGATGATGGAGGGCATACCGGGCACTGTATAGGAGTGGAGGAACGATGAGACTGAACAAACGATTGTTTCTCCTCGGGACGCGGTTGGTTGCACTGGGAGCTGGTGTTCTCCTGATAATCGTTTTAGTCTGCACCGGTCCTGCCCTTGCGTTCAAGGACGTCGCTCCCAGCGACGACTATGCCGAGGCGATCGATGAGCTCTCTCAGCTGGGCAGCAGTATTCCCGGTCGGGGTACCCCCTGGGGGCAATGGCAGTTCATCCCTATGGACTAGGCTGCCGACATGAAGGCCGTGAACCGGCCAAAGGGCTCCGATGGCATGAGCCTTCATCGGGATCAGATGGGTGCCGACCACTACGAGGGGCGGAGTCTTCTGCGGACCGGACGGAAGAGGGGCTACGTACGTGAACTGGCGAGAGGGAGCGCGACCCTATCGCTGGTCTCCCTGCTCTTAGCGCTCCTGTTATCCGGCATTGCGCTGGGCTTCACCGACTTACCGGCCACGAGCCCCTTCGCGGTGGCCATCGATGAACTGACCGCCCGGGGCATCATCAACGGCTTCGATGACGGCTCCTTCCGGCCGGCCGCGCCGGTCACACGGCAGCAATTCGCCAAGATGATCGTGGGCGCCCTCTATCTCCCGGCAAGCACGGCCGACCTATGCCCGTTCCCCGATGTGGTCTCCAGTAGAAGGTGCGGACCTCTACCCCGACCACCTGGTGGCGGTCGCAGCTGCCAGCGGCATCACCGAGGGTTACTCCGACGGCACCTTCGGCCCTTACAGGCTCATTACTCGCGCGCACGTGGTCACTATGGTGGTCCGGGCGCTGAAAGCGCTTGATCCCGATGCGCTCCGGCCCGCGCCAGTCGCCGCCGTCCTCCCCGGGGAATGGGAGGATCTACAAGGGGAGCATCGCGATAACGCGAGACTCGCGAACGAGAACGGTCTGCTCAAGGGGCTCGACCTTGAGAGTGCCTCGAAGGATCCTCTGGAGGCGATGCCTCGCGGGGAAACGGCACAGGTCCTCTACAACATGAAGGAGTGCCTCCCAGAGATCCCTGCGTTCGCGTGGTCCATCGAGCAAATAGATGAATCACTGAAAGCGCAGATGCAAGAGAGCGGCTCCTGGAAACCCGGGGTGCCGATATCTTTCGACGAGTTGCGTCTGATCCACGTGAGTTTCTGGGGGTTCGATGCCAAGCCGCACACGGGACGCTTGGTGGTCAATCAAGCCTGGGCCGAGGGGATCTGCACCGTCTTTCGCGCGATCTACGAGGCGCGCTTCCCCATCCGGAGCATGAATCTCATTGACGACTATGGTGCGTCTGACAAGCGATCGATGGCGGCCGACAACAGCTCTGCGTACAACGGCCGCTTTCGGGGTGGCACAAACGTATGGAGCATGCACGCCTACGGGCTGGCGATCGACATCAATCCGGTCGAGAATCCGTGGGTCTACGCGAGCGGGGTGAGTCCCGACGCGGGTCGAGCCTACGCGGATCGGTCGTTGACCGCTCCCGGTGTCATACGCGCCGGCGACGTGGTGGTTCGCGCGTTCGCCTCGATCGGCTGGAAATGGGGCGGCTACTGGGAGGAGAGCAAGGACTATCAGCATTTCAGCAGCAACGGACGGTAGGGAGGAGGAGTCAGACCCGTGGCCTATGAAGTGGAGATCAAAGATGCGGTGCCGATGCGGCTCGCCGGCGTGCGTGGCACGTACCGCATAGCCGAGCTGGGCGAGGTTATGGGGCGCGAATTCGGTCGGATCATGGCGGCCCTCACGGCGCAAGGGGTGCGTCCGTCGGGAGGCGCGGTGACCGTCTATTACGGCTGGACCGAAGACACCGTGGATGCGGAGATCGCCTTCACCATAGACGGGGATTTCGCCGCTGAGGGGGACGTACGACCCAGCACTCTCCCTGGAGGGAAGGCGGCCTTCACTAAACATGTTGGCCCCTACGACCAGATCGGAGCGGCGTACGGTGCTATCCAGGAGTACGCCAAGGTCAATGGTCTGAACCTAGCCGGCATGATGTGGGAGCGCTATCTCACCGGCCCGGAAGAACCGGACCTGAGCAAACACGTCACCGAGGTGTTCTGGCCGCTCGAGTAACCCGGCATCGGCGGGCCGCGCGAGCGGCCGCCGTCCCGTGCCCGGGGCGGTGACCGGGCGCTTCGAGGCTGGAAGGCTCACGGCCTCCTGTCCGACAGAAATCTTCTACCCCTTGGAAACTCGCCGGGGCCTCTCTCCGTCTCAGCAGGTATCCGAGACCAGGGGGGTGCGCCATGAGTCGTTTGAGGATGCTTGTCCCACTCTTGCTTGCGGGGCTTCTGGGAGCGGCGATCCTGGGATGTACGTCGTCTCCGCCGACGGGGACCGAGAGGACGGAGAGAGTCGACGGGTACGTGGCTCTGGTGCCCGAGGTCCTCAGATCCGGTGAGACCGCCTCCTTTTCCCTGTCCCTGTTCAACGGCAAACAACTCGTCAAGAGTCCGGTGAGCGTATCGCTCTTCGATCAGAGCAAGAATCTCTTGACGTCGGGAACGGCCGAGATCGACGGCAAGGGGACCGTGATCTTCGAGGTGCCGCAGATCGCGGCCGGTGAGTACGAGGTGTTGGTCAGCGGCAGGGGCTTCTCCGAACGTACCACGGTCCAGGTCCAAGCGGGTACGCTCCTATTCCTCGAGACCGACAAGCCTATCTACAAGCCTGGGCAGACCATCAAGGTGCGGCTGGTCGCCCTGAACTCGGAGCTGCGGCCGGTACGGACCGAAGCCACGGTGGAGATCCAGGACGCCAAGGGCATCAAGATCTTCAAGCAGTCCTTGACTACCGACGAGTACGGTACGGTCACCACAGAGCTTCCGCTCTCGACCGAGCCGAACCTTGGCGTTTGGAAGCTCGCCGCCGTTGCCGGCGATGCGTCTACCCAGTTGGATGTGCGCGTGGAGGAATATGTCCTGCCCAAATACGAGGTGAAGGCCGAGCTGCAGAAGGGCTGGTTCTTGGTGGGCGAGAGCATCACCGGGCGTGTGGCGGCCAACTACAGCTTCGGCCGCGCAGTCCAGGGTGAGCTCAAAGTGACTGCTTCCCGGTACGTGGGTCAGTGGGAAGAATACGCCACCTACACCGCTGCCATCGATGGCGAGGGCGACTTCACCATCGAGCCGGCAGGCTATGTGGCCGGCGTCCCCGAAGCGGGTGGGCTGGGCAACGTCCGTCTCGACATCACGGTGGTGGAGGAGTCCACCGGTTACGAACAGACGACCACCGAGCTGCTTACGGTCGCTCAGTCACCTGTCAACGTCCAACTCATCCCCGAGAGCTCCGCCTTCAAGCCCACGCTCCCTTTCAGCGTGCTACTGGTCACCGAGACCCCGGGCGGAGAGCCTGTGGAAGCGGCGGTGACCGTTGACATCTACTACATGGACGAGGACTACACAGAAGTGGGCCACGAGACCAAGAGGGTTGAGACCGGCCGGGGGACGGCCCTGGTGAAGCTCTCTCCTCCGGAGGATGCCATGCGGGCGACCATCCAGGCCGTCTCCGGTGATGCCTACGCCTACAAAGAAGTGACGTCGTCGTACTCTCCGTCGGGGAACTTCATCCATGTGCAGCAACGAGGGGAGCTCGACCTGGCCGTGGGCGACACGGCGAGCTTCCAGGTGGCCTCTACCGCCGAGGCGGGCACCATCTACTACGAGGTGGTCTCACGAGGGAGGGTGGTGTTCACCAGCAGTGCCTCAGGGGACATCTCGTTCGAGGTGACTCCCGCCATGGCGCCTTCGGCCCAATTGCTGGTCTACCAGATCCTGCCGAACAGCGAGGTTGCGGCGGATTCCCTTCCCTTCGAGGTAACGGGCCAATATCCCCAGGCAGTGAGCGCCTCGTTCAGTGCGGAGGAAGTCAAGCCTGGGGACGAGGTGCAGGTGCAGGTGCAGACCGAGGGTCCGGCCAAGGTGGGACTTGTGGCGGTCGATCATTCCGTGTTCATCCTGGCAGAGAACCGGCTCAATCTGGAACAGGTCTTCGCCGAATTGGAGCGCCTCTACATGCAGCCCCAGGCGGAGTTGCACGAGGCTGAATGGATGGGCGGGACCCTGCTCATACCTGGGGCCGAGGACACCTTCACCGACGCGGGACTGATCGTGCTCTCGAACAAGAAGGTCCCAGAGGGCAAGGAGATCGAATCGCCCCAGATGATGTTCGACGGCATGGAGGAGGCAGCCAGAATGGGTGCTGCGCCTGCGGGGGTGGAGACCACGGCAGCGGCTGCCACGACCACGTCGATGGCCGGCGAACCGGCGGCGAACGCCACCGGGGGGCTGGCAGAGGTGGAACGCGTACGGCAGTACTTCCCCGAGACGTGGATCTGGGACGAGACCATCACCGACGACGCGGGAATCGCCACGCTCTCCTATGAGGCGCCCGATTCCATAACCACCTGGGATCTCAGGGCGGTAGCCCTCTCGCCGCAAGCTGGCCTGGGTATCGCGGAAGCCTCACTCCGGGTGTTCCAGCCGTTCTTCCTACAGGCCGACCTGCCATACTCGGCCATCCGCGGAGAGGAGTTCCCGGTCAAGGTAGCCCTCTACAACTACCTGGAGACCCCGCAGGAGATCCAGGTGGAGATAGAGCCGGCCTCCTGGTTCGAGCTTCTGGAAGAGGCGACGACCACGGTGACCATCGCAGGGGGCGACATCGGAAGCGCTGAGTTCATGATACGGCCGAAACAGATCGGCACGCAGCTGGTCAAGATCACGGCGCGGAGCTCCGAAGCCGCGGACGCGGTGATCAAGAGCATGATAGTGGAGCCGGAAGGCGTGGGCCGGGAGACGGTGGAGAATGCCGTGCTTGCCGCCGGCCAGTCGCGCACTCTGGGTCTGACGCTGCCGGACCTGGTTCAGATCGTTCCCGACTCAGACCGGGCCTACGTAGCAGTGACCGGGAGCCTGCTGGCGCAGACCATCGAAGGTCTCGATCAGCTGTTACAGATGCCCTTCGGCTGCGGGGAACAGAATATGATCCTTTTTGCACCCGACGCCTTCATACTCAAGTACCTTGAGGGGACTCGCCAGCTGAAGCCTGAGATCCAGGCTAAGGCCGAGATGCTCCTGGTCACGGGCTACCAGCGAGAGCTCACCTATCGCCGCTCGGACGGGAGCTTCTCTGCGTTCGGCGACCAGGACGAGTCAGGGAGTCTGTGGCTCACCGCCTTCGTCCTCAAGACGTTCGCCCAGGCCAAAGACCTGACTTTCATCGACGAGGCAGTCCTGTCCGACGCTGCGGCCTGGATCACCCAGTATCAGCAGAAAGACGGCTCGTTCGAGGCGGTCGGCTTCGTCCACCACTCCGACATGATGGGCGGAGTGCAGGGCAAGGATGCTCTCACCGCCTACGTCGCGGTCGCTCTGCTCGAGGCCGGTTACACCGACGCCGCCGCCCGGGCCATCGGCTACCTCGAGGATCGGCTCGACCTCATGGACGACTCCTACGTTCTGGCGCTGACGACATACGCCCTTGAGCTGGGTGGCAGCGGCCGGGCGGTAGCTGCGCAAGAGGCCCTCATGGCCCTGGCCATCGTAGACGAGAACGGCCTCCACTGGAGCGCCGGTGCGGCCGGACCCCTGACACAGGAGCCCGGCGGGATAGCGCCCGGGGTAGAGGGCGAGATGATGCCACCCATCGACATCATGCCCAGCCTGGATATCGAGGCGACCGGCTATGCCACGCTGGCCCTGATCGAGGCGGGCGACCGGGTGAACGCCGCTCAGGCCTGCAAATGGCTGGTGGGGCAGCGGAACAGTCAGGGAGGGTTTGGCACCACGCAGGACACGGTGGTCGCTCTCCAAGCTCTGACCGAGTACGCGACGCTGGGCGTCACCGACACTGAGATGACGGTTACCATCAGTGCCGGCGACGTGGATCAAGAGATCAACATCGGCCCCGGGAACTACGACGTCACCCAAGTGGTGGAAGTCCCGGCCGGGGTCCCGGTGAAGGTGGACGCCGAGGGCAAGGGGGAAGCCGTCATCCAAGGGGTGCTCCGCTACAACCTGCCCGCAGCCGAGGAAGCAGAGAGTGCGTTCAAGATCGACGTCGACTACAACACCGCTCAGGTGGCGGTTAACGATCTGGTTGATGTAGACGTGAGCGTCACCTTCGACCCGCCCGAACCGATCAAGGCGGGCATGACGGTGCTCGATGTCTCCGTGCCCACGGGATTCGCGGCGGTCGACGAATCGCTGGCTCGCCTGCTCGAGAACCCGAAGATCAAGCGCTACGACGTGGCCGGCCGCAAAGTGATCGTCTACATCGAGGACATGAGCCCGGGTGACAAGGTGAGCTTCTCCTTCCAGGCACGGGCTCTCTACCCGGTGAGGGGCAAGGGTGCGGCCTCGGTGGCCTACTCGTACTACACGCCGGAATGGCGAGGAGAGACCATCAGCCAAGCACTTAGCGTGCGGTAGCGAAGGTGAGGGTCGCCGCCGGCCCGCCGCGCTGCCAATGCGCGGCGGGCCGGCGGCGACCGTTCGTCCGAGGCCGGATAGGGCCTTCCCGGCCAACCCGTCCGGCCTGCGTGGTAAGTTAGTGCAGCGAATCCGATGATGCTCCTCCGCGCCTCAAGGAGGTCTCGTATGACCGTAGCATTGGCTGTCGTTTCCTTAGTCTTGCTCTTGATGGCGGTAGGGCTGCTCCTAGTACTCGTCTTACGCTCGCGCCATGACAACACCGGCTCGAAGCTGGATCAACTGAGCCAGGCGTCAAGAGCGGGGAGAGCGCCTGCTGCGCGAGGAGATGGCCCGGGGTCGCGAGGAATCGGCCAGGGGCTCGCAACAAGTGCGAGAGGAAGTCACGGGCGTGGTCAAAGGCTGGGGGGATTCCACGGTCAACAGCATCGGCCAACTCGGTCTCCAGCAGAAGAACCAGTTCGACACGTTCGCGACC
Source organism: uncultured Actinomycetes bacterium (assembly GCA_963713545.1). Taxonomy (GTDB): domain Bacteria; phylum Actinomycetota; class Thermoleophilia; order RBG-16-64-13; family RBG-16-64-13; genus CAVPLM01. Next base: position 12,371 of record CAVQME010000002.1, read on the forward strand.
CAACTCGTCACGCTCACCGAATCCAATGAGAAGCGCATGAACGAGCTTCGCGCCACGGTGGACGGCCGCCTCAAGCAGATGCAGGACGAGAACGCCACCAAGCTCGAGCAGATGCGCCAAACAGTCGACGAACGGCTGACGTCCACTCTGGAGCAACGCCTGGGCGAGTCGTTCAAGCAGGTGAGCGAGCGCCTGGAGGCGGTGCATAAGGGTCTCGGGGAGATGCAGACGCTTGCTGCCGGCGTGGGTGACTTGAAGCAGGTGCTCACCAATGTCAAGACCCGCGGGACATGGGGCGAAGTGCAGCTTGGCATGCTGCTCGAGCAGATCCTCACTGCTGATCAGTACCAGGCGAACGTGGCCTGCAAGGTGGGGTGTGGAGAACGGGTCGAATATGCGATCAAGCTGCCCGGGCAGGACGACGGGAAGGATCAAGCGGTCTGGCTACCCATCGACGCCAAGTTCCCCATCGAAGACTATCAGCGGATGTTGGATGCTCAGGAGCGGGGCGACGCCGCGGGTATGGAACTGGCATTGAAGGGACTGGAGGCACGCGTGAAAGCCTCGGCCAAAGACATCCAGGGGAAGTACCTCGATCCGCCGAGGACCACCGACTTCGGGATAATGTTCTTGCCGACCGAAGGGCTGTATGCGGAGGTCCTCCGCCGCCCTGGTCTTGCGGAGTCTCTGCAGAACGACTGTCGAGTGATCGTCGCCGGCCCCACGACTCTGGCCGCCCTCCTGAATAGCCTGCAGATGGGGTTCCGCACCCTTGCTGTCGAGCAGCGGTCGAGTGAAGTCTGGCAACTGCTGGGGGCGGTGAAGACCCAGTTCGGCCAGTTCGGCGTTCTCCTTGACCGGGTTCATAAGAAGCTCGACCAGGCGTCGACCACTATCGAGGACGCGGCCAGGAAGAGCCGGACCATCGAGCGCAAGCTGAGGACGGTGCAGGAGATCCCTGCGGAAGGCGCGGACAACCTGCTCGATTTGGGTGCATTCGAGGTCGAAGCGGCCGACGACTATTTCGAGGATGACTAGTGGAGGCTCACGCGAGGTGAAATCGTGATCGAGATCAGCGAGTGGCAGTTCAGCGAGTGTGACCTGGAGGATCTCCGCCAAGCGAAGCTGCGCCTTGAGCGCCCCAGTATTGCGGTCAAAGTGGCCGATGCGGTCGGCAGCCCCATAGAGGCCGGCCTCAAACGGCTCCCCAGAGGATGGAACAAGAGAGTGGGGGAGGCCACTGAGGCTGCTCTCTTCAAGGGCCTCGAGTACTCCATCCGCACCATGCGCGAAGTCGAACCGAGACCGTCCCGCGACTGGCTGCACAAAGCCGTGGTGATAGGTTCGGGTGCGGCGGCCGGTGCCGCGGGGATCTACTCCCTGATCGTGGAGCTCCCTTTCTCCACCTGCGTCATGCTGCGCTCGATAGCCGACATCGCCCGGAGCGAAGGCCACGACGTATCTTCATTGGGCGTGAAGCTGGGATGTTTGGGGGTTTTCGCCCTCGGCGGCCCGAGTTCGCTGGACGACGCATCCGAGACCGGGTACTGGACCACCAGAGCCGCTCTGGCGAAGCTTGTGCCCGAGGTCGTGAGCCATCTAGCCAGGGGAGGAGCCGTCCACCAGGGCACGCCCGCTCTGATCAGACTCGTATCGGCCATCGGTTCGCGGTTCAGCGTGATCATCACTGAGGAGATAGCCGCCAAGGCCGTGCCGGTGCTCGGGGCAGTGTCGGGTGCCGGGGTGAACTACGTGTTCATGAACCACTTCCAGGAGATGGCCCGGGGACATTTCGTCATTCTGCGTCTCGAGAAGAAGTACGGTAGCTACCTCGTGGAGAAGACCTACCGAGAGCTGCCGCTCTGAGGCACCGGCCCCAGGGCGACGTCATCCTTCCAGACTAGGTTTGCGCCGTGGCGGGTATGACCATGCTCATTCAGGCACTCTGCTTGGGGGTTCTATCATGACCGATCGTTATGCAGCCATCACCGCCATGCTCCCCTGTCCGGCCGTCATCGTGACCGCGGCGGCAGGGGAACGGCGCGACGCCATGACTGCGACCGCGTTCTTCGTGTCAGAAGTTCCCCCGCTCGTCAGCGTGAGCATGGCGGCGCATCATCTGACCAGCGAGTTGATCCAGCAGACTGGTGAGTTCGTGATCAACATGCCCACGCCTGAACAGGTGGAGTTGGTCCGGAAGCTGGGCTCTACCCACGGTCGCGAAGTCGACAAGTTCGAGAAGTTCGGTCTCACTACTCTACCGAGTATGATCGTGGCCGCTCCCCGCCTGGCCGGGTCATATATCAGCTTAGAATGCAGAGTGGTCGGATCCTATCCGGCGGCGACCTATCGGCTCTACGTAGCCGAGATCTTGGCCGACGCGGTGGACGCGGACAAAGCTCCTTTGCTCTGGCATCGAGGGCGCTTCTTCTCGATGGGCGCAGAGGTCGGCTCAACGTAGGGGGAGCGAAGATGGCGCCCGGACTGGTATCATCCCGGCTCAAGACCACTGGGGGGATGCTCCGCTTCGGCGTATCTCCGCACGACATCAGGCCAGCAGACAGGGTGTCTACACATGAACGATGACAATGCCATAGGGCGACTGCGTACGCTGAAGACAGAGGCTCTTCACGGCGGCGGGCTGGAACACGTCGAGACCAGGCACAAGAAGGGCAGGAAGACGGCGCGCGAACGGGTGGTCGAGCTGCTCGACCCGGGGAGCTTCGTCGAGCTCGACATGTTCGCCGCTCCCCGGGGCCGCGGATCCGCGGAAGATGACCGGCAGGTGATCGGAGGCGGGGTCGTCATCGGGTATGGGAAGGTCTCCGGGAGGGACGTGTACGTCTTCTCTCAGGACTCCGGCCTTTTGGGTGGGCCGCTGGCAGACATAGGTACCCAGAAGATCGTCAAAGTGATCGATCTGGCCATGAAGAACGGCGCCCCCATAGTGGGGATCAACGACCTGGGAATGGCAAACGTCCAAGAAGGCGTCGTTTCTGTGGGAGGATATGCGGAGATCTTCTTCCGCAACGTCATGGCTTCGGGCTTAGTGCCCCAGATATCGGCGGTCATGGGCCCTTGCGTGGGTGAAGCGGTGTATGCACCGGCCATGACCGACTTCACCATCATGGTGAAGGGCACGAGCCACATGTTCGTCAATAGCCCGGAGGCCATCAAGAACGCGACCGGCGAAACAGTCACCGGAGAGGATCTGGGCGGGGCCATGACGCACAACGCCCGGAGCGGAGTGGCGCACCTGGCCGCCGACGATGAAGAACACTGCCTCGAGCTGGTCCGGGGGCTGCTCTCGTTCCTGCCCCAGAACAACCTGGACGAGGCGCCTCGGATCGAGTCTGATGACCCGGTGGACCGGCAAGACGAGGCGCTGGACGACATCGTGCCCGGCGAGCCCGATGGATCCTACAGCATGCATGAAGTGATCGCCCGGGTCGTCGACAACGGGTACTTCTTCGAGGTGATGCCGTACTGGGCGCAGAACCTGGCGGTGGGGTTCGCGCGGCTGGGTGGGCGCTCGATCGGGATCGTGGCCAACGAACCTGCGGTCGCCGGAGGCGCGCTCGACAACGACGCCTGCACGAAGGGGGCGAGGTTCGTCCGGTTCTGCGATGCCTTCAACCTCCCCTTGGTCGTTCTGGGGGACGTCCCCGGTATCGTGCCGGGGTCGGCTCAGGAGCACGGGGGGATCATTCGGAACGGGGCGAAGCTCCTCTACGCGTTCTGCGAAGCGACCGTGCCGAAGATAACGCTGATAACCCGCAAAGCGGGTGCTGAAGCCTACGACATCATGTGCTCAAGACACGCCCGGGCGGACCTCAACTTCGCCTGGCCGTCGGCGGAGATCGCCATCGCAGAACCGGCGGATCCTCTCTCTACCGCGTTCGTTGCGGCTCAGCTTGGCTATATCGACGACATCATCGAGCCGCGGGATACGCGGCCCCGACTCATCTCAGCTTTGGAGGCGTGCGCGTCCAAACGAGAAGGCCGCCCGCCCAAGAAGCACGGCAACATCCCTCTCTGATCCGGAGACGCAAAGATATGCCTAGCTCCAAGAACTCCGTCCAGATAACCGACGTGGTGCTGCGCGACGCGCACCAGTCGCTGCTTGCCACGCGCATGCGCGTGGAGGACATGCTGCCCATCGCCGAAAAGCTCAACCGAGCGGGCTACTGGTCGCTTGAGGTGTGGGGTGGGGCGACGTTCGATGCCATGATGCGCTTTCTGTATGAGGATCCCTGGGAGCGAGTGCGGGTTTTGAAGGCCGCTCTTCCCGATACGAGGCTGCAGATGCTCCTGCGTGGCCAGAACGTGGTCGGTTATCGCAACTACGCCGACGACGTCGTGCGCGAGTTCGTCCGCCTGGCGGCGAAGGCCGGTATCGACGTGTTCCGCATATTCGATGCTCTCAACGACGCCCGCAACATGCAGGTGGCCATGGAAGCAGTGAGAGAGAACGGCAAGTGGGTCGAGGCCACTATCAGCTATACCAAGAGTCCTGTGCACGAAGTGTCTACGTTTCTTCGCTTTGCCGGCGAGGTGGCAGAGATGGGGGCGCAGAGCATCTGCATCAAAGATATGGCTGGGCTGCTGGACCCTGGGGAGGCCTACGAGTTGGTGAGTGCGCTCAAGTCGACCTACCCCGACATCCTCGTGCACATGCACTCCCACTACACGTCGGGAATGGCCTCCATGTCGTATCTGAAGGCGGTGGAGGCGGGCGCCGACATCCTTGACTGCGCCATCTCCTCCATGTCCATGGGCACGTCCCATCCTCCGACCGAGGCCATGGTCGCCGCTCTTGCCGGCACCGAACGCGAGACGGCCATGGATATCGGTCTACTGAAGGAGATCTCGGAGTACTTCCGCGACGTGCGCAAGAAGTACGCCGCCTACGAAAGCGCCTTCACCGCGGTGGATCCGGCGGTGCTGCTCTGGCAGATCCCAGGCGGCATGATCTCCAATCTCTCGTCCCAACTCAAGGAGCAGGGGGCTCTCGACCGCATGGACGAAGTGATGGAAGAGGTGCCTCGGGTGCGCCGGGAGCTGGGCTATCCGCCTCTGGTGACGCCCACCTCGCAGATCGTGGGTACTCAGGCCACTCTGAACGTCCTCATGGGCCGCTACAAGATGATCACCAAGGAGACCAAAGCCTATGTCCAGGGCTTCTATGGCAGGCCTCCCGGCCCGATAGACCCGGAGATCCAGAAGCTGTGCATCGGCGATGAGATTCCCATAACCACCCGGCCGGCGGATTCGCTCGAGCCCGAGCTCCCCCTGCGGAGGGCCGAGCTGGAACAGAAGGGCATCAGGTTCAGCGAGGAAGACCTCCTGTCTTATGCCTTGTTCCCCCAAGTCGCTCTTGAGTTCTTCGAGCGCCGCGATCGCACGGAACGGCCGCTACAGGAGGTCGCCTCCCTGGCGGTGGTGATAGCGGAGCTATTAGGGGCGAAAGAGGATAGAGAGGCGCAGGTGCGGGAAGCGGCCTGCCCTCCGGGTGCTGCTGCATCGGCCTGGGCGACGGCCGCGCGCCACGAGTATGCGCGCGCGCCGGGTGGAGCATGGGGGTAGCGCGGTGAAGTTCAAGGTCAAAATAGACGGGGTGGACCACCAGATAGTCTTCAGCCCGGACGGCGTGCTGTCCGTCGACGCCCATCGGTTCGATGTCAAAGTAAGCAGGACGTCCGGCGACCGGCGGGTGGTGCAGGTGGGGGAGAGATCCTATGAAGTGCGCGTCGCCGAGTCGGACGTCGAGTCCGGGGCGCACGTACTCGAACTTGCCGGCGAGCGCGTCCCGATCTCCGTGATGGACATCTCAACCGGTGGTATGGCCCCCGCCCGAGCTACCGCAATGTCGGTGATCGGGGGACGGGTGACGGCAGCGCCCGCTCCGGTCGGAGCGGGCGCGGCCAAGCCCGTGGAACCGGTGCAGGTTGCGGAGGACGCTGGTCAGGGTGTACTGGCTCCCATGCCGGGCAAGATCGTGAACGTCCTCGTCAAGGCCGGCGACAGTGTGGAGGCCGGAGACCCGGTCGTGATCCTTGAGGCGATGAAGATGGAGAACGAGCTCTGTGCCCCCGCGAAGGGTGTGGTCAAGTCGGTGACCGTCCACAAGGGCGACTCTGTCGACGGGGGGCGTTTGCTCGTTGCGATAGAGTGACGGCGCTGAGGACCTGAAACGAGTTGTTAGCGTGCGCCCTTGCGGGCCACCGCCGCTCTTTCTCTAAGGGTGGCGGCCTCCTGGGCGCGGCCTGTCTCCTCGTAGAGTGTCGCCAGGTTCTCCAGGTTGGTCAGAACGTCGGGGTGATCAGGGCCGAGGGCTTTCTCCCGGATTGCGATCGCACGCACGTGAAGCTCTTCAGCCTCCGCATTCTCGCCCCGCGCCCTGTGCAGCTCCGCGAGGCCGCTGAGTGTCAGGGCCACATCGGGGTGCTCGGTGCCCAGGGTCTTCTCAGCTATCGCAAACGCCCTCTCGTAGAGCGGCTCCGCCTCTTCGTAGCGGCCCTGGAGCCGATAGAGCTCCGCCAGGTTGTCGAGACTGAGGGCAACGTCAGGGTGGTCCGGTCCGAGAGCCTTCTCCCCGATCGTGAGCGCTCGCCTATAGAGCGGCTCGGCCTCTTCGTAGCGTCCCTGAGCTCGGTACAGGTCTGCAAGGTTGTCGAGGCTGGTCGCGACGTGGGGATGTTCGGGGCCCAGCGTCTTCTCCCGTATCGCCAGAGCGCGCCGGTGAAGCGGTTCGGCCTCTGAGTAGCGCCCCTGGGCGTCGTAAAGCACCGCGAGGTTGCCCAAGCTGGTGGCGACGTCTGGATGTTCGGCCCCGAGGGCCTTCTCCCAGATGGCGAGGGCACGCTCGTGAAGCGGCTCAGCCTGGGCATACCGACCCTGCACGCTGTAGAGGACGGCGAGGCCGTTAAGGCTCAGCGCGAGATCGGGATGATCTGGATCCAGGGCTTTGTCTGCGATGGAGAGGGCCCGCCTGAAGAGTGGCTCGGCTTCCGCGTAGAGACCCTCGGCGAAATATAGGCTCGCCAGATTGTTCAGGCTCTTCGCCACCTCGGGATGGTCAGGACCAAGCCCTCGTTCGCGAATGGAAACCGCTCGCTTGTAGAGGGGCTCGGCCTCAGCGTAGCGGCCCTGGGCCCTGTAGAGGTCAGCGAGCCCGTCCAGATCCGGCAGGGCGTCAGCGGTGTCGGGTCCGAGGGTTGTGTCCAGGATCATCAGAGCCCGCAAGTACAAAGGTTCGGCCTCAGAGGCCTTGCCCTGGCTGTCATAGAGTTGGCCAAGGTTGGTCAGACTCGCCGCGACGCGGGGGTGTACGGGACCGAGGGCCTTCTCCCGAATGGCCAGCGCCCGCTTGTGCGAAGCCTCAGCCTCTTGATACCGGCTGCGGCTCTGATAGACGGCGGCGAGGCTCTCGATGACGAGGGCAACGTCCAGATGGTCCGGGCCGAGAGCCTTCTCCCAGATGGCCAAAACGCGCTCGTAGAGCGCCTCCGCAGCCTCGTCGTCATCCTGCGAGCGATGCGACTCGGCGAGGCTTTCAAGCAGGACTGCAAGGTCCGGGTGATCGGGGCCCAGAACGCGCTCGCGGATGACGGCGGCCCGCTCGTAGCATGCCTGCGCCCCCTGATAGTCACCCTTGGCGGTCAGCAGCAGGCCAAGATCGACCAGGCTGGACGCGACGTCGGCATGCTCGGGTCCCAGGGCCTGCTCCGCCGCATCCAGTGCCTCCTGAGCAGCCCCCAAAGCTCCGTCGAGGTCTCCTCGCTCGTACAATGAAGAGGCCTCACTTCTGAGGCTCCTCCAATCGATGCTCTGCGCGGGTATGTCCACTATGCCTCGATGTCCCGTCGGATGATTCTAGTGCCCACGCGTTCCTGCCGTGTAAGAGGGAACTCTATAGTCTGAGCCACGGGCCGTCAACCGCGGGAAGCGCGAGTTGACTGTCTTTGGCGGCGTAAGGAACAATGTGGGTGGGAAGGACGAACGCGACCTAACACCAGCCGAGGTCTCGGCATCGGGCGGGGAGGGCGAGCATGAGAAGGATATACACGGCGACGAGTGTGCTGGTGCTGTGCGCGGTTTTGATCCTGGGAGCGATCGTGGGATGTGGCGAGGGCGGACCGGACGCAGCGGCCACCACAGGCCTGACGTCGGCATCGAGCACTTCGACCACGACGTCGACCGGCGGAGGGAATGTTCCGACCACCGCACCCGCGGCAGGTGAGAAGACGTTCACTCTGGCCGACCTGGCTCAGTTCGACGGCACGGATGGTCGACCGGCATACATCGCCGTTGACGGGGTGGTCTATGACGTCTCGGGCAGCGCCAGATGGCCCGAAGGCCGGCACACTTCCTGTAATCTCGCCGCGATGGCGGGTAAAGACCTCTCAACCGAGATCGACCAGGCCCCGCCCAGCATGCGCAAGCTTCTTGAGAGACTGGCCGTTGTGGGGGCGCTGGTACCGTGAAGAAACCGTTCGCAGGGCCCACTCGGACCCTGCTGCAGGTACTCCTGACAGGCATAGGTGTAGGACTTCTGGCGGTTCCCCCTGTGGTGTTGGTCGTCTCGGGCGCCGCTTCCTCCGACTCGCTGTGGACAGGGCTGCGCCTGGTCGCCCTGGAGGCGTTCACGCTCGTCTTCATCGACATGGTCGTGGGAGCGTTTCGGCCCCTCATCGTGCGGGTCTTCAAGGGGCGGACCGTACAGCGAGCGCACGTTGTCGTGGCATTGCTTGGCTTCGCCCTCGGCCTTGCGCATGGGATCATGGCCTTTGTGTTCGGGATATCGGGCTACAAGACCGTCGCGGTGTGGGTGGGGCCCACTGTTCTGGTGGTGCTCGCGGCGGTGATCGTGACGGCCCTTACCCGGAAGCGTCTCAGACGCTCGTGGCGCTGGATCCACCGCCTCAACTATCTGATCTTCGCGGCAGTGCTGGTGCATGGGCTGACACTGGGCTATGACCTGAGGAACGATGTCTTCCTCAAGGTCTGGTTCGCTCTCTACGCAGCCGTCGTAGTCGTGGGTTTTGTCTACCGGGCGATCTCCCTCTTGAGCAGGGTCCCCAGGCAGCCTGGTTCCTGATCTTCCGGCAGGACGCTTTCCAACGTGTCCCACAGAGCGTAAAGCAGGGATTGCTTTACGTATGGCGAACGTATATTCCTATGGCGGTCGGCTCCAAAAGGGGCCGCGGAGCCTTATCGGAGAGAACCTGCAGAGAAGAGGTCAGCCATGGAGGAAGAACCAAGAGGCACCAAGCCTTTCAACATCCGCATGCCGACCTGGGCGATCGAGTACATAGACCTTCGCTCCAGAGAACGAGGAGTGACCAAGACGGATATCGTGGTCGAGGCGTTGTGGCGGTTGCGCACCGAGGACGTGCGTCGGCTCATGCGCGCCGGGTACGAGGAGATGCGGGAGACGGATCGCCGCCTCGCCGAGGAGGTGATCGTCGCCTCCGCCAGCGGCCTGGACCGATGACGGTCGAGGGCGAGATCAAGCGGGGTTTCATTTACGTGTTGGAGATCGGTCCCGATGGGACTCCTCAGCTAGAGGGTCGGAGCAAGAAGCGGCCGGTGCTGGTGGTGCAGAACGACTGGGGCAACGCCTACGCCGATACCACGATCGTGGTGCCGCTGAGTTCGGGGATGCCATCGCGCTCGTATCCGTTTCATGTGGAACTCCCGGCGGAGATCTTGGGGAAGCCCGGCATCATCATGTGCGAGCAGATCTGGACGGTGAGTACTCGGCGGGTCGATCGGCAGGGTCTGGGCGAGTGCCCTTCGTGGCTCATGGATCAGGTTGATGAGGCTCTGCGCCACTCGTTGGGCCTCTCTGCGGAGACCGGGCAGCGCTATCTGTCCTAGGGTCCCGAAGGCTTCTCCACCTCGATGAAGATGCGGTCGACCTCGGGGAACGGGCCGGCGATGCCTTCCTCGATGCGATGTATGGCGGCGTGGATCTCTTCCACCGTTATCCCGGGGACGAAGCACACCTCGATATTGAGGAGGACGTTCTCGGGCCCCAGGTGCAGGGTCAGCACCGAGCCGAGGTCTCTCACCGCCGGGTCCGCCAGCGCTATCTCGCGGATCGCCGCGACCAGAGCGGGGTCGGCTGCTTCGCCCACCATCAGGCTCCGGCTCTCGTACGCAAGCCAACTGGCCGTGCAGACCAGGATGGCACCGATGACCACCGAGGCGACCCCGTCGATGACCGGTTCCTCCAACTGGTGGCTGAGGAAGACGCCAAAGAAGGCGACCACGAGACCGAGAAGCGCCGCCGTATCTTCGAAGAGGACCGTGAACAGGCTGGGATCCTTGCCGTGATGGATCGCCGTCAGGACCCGCTTTGTACCCTTGGCTCTGCCGAACACCCTCCACGCCACCGAGAATGAGAGCAGCTCGAACACCATAGCCAGTCCGAGCACGATGTAGTTGATGGTAGGGTTCTCGAGTGGCGAAGGATCCAGGATGTGAACGATACCCTCGTAGATCGACATGCCACCGCCGATGCCGAAGATGCTCACGGCGACTATGAGGCTCCAGAAGTAGACCTCCATGCCGTGGCCGAACGGGTGGTTGGTGTCGGCGGGCCGCGCCCCCCGGCGAAGACCGTGGAAGAGCAGCACGCCGTTCCCGGTGTCGACCAGGGAGTGGATGCCTTCGGAGATCATGGCCGAGCTTCCGGTGAGGGCGGCGGCCACGAACTTGATGGCGGCGATGGCCGCGTTCCCGGCGATCGCTGCGACCACGGCTTTCTTCGACTCAGCAGCCATGACATTCACTGTACACGGCTGCAGGCAGGCGGGGTAGCCGGGGCGTTAGGCGGCAACTTCCTGAAGAAGGTCGCCGCACCAGTGAGGGAGGCGTCTTCGCGTCCGCGACGCGCCGCTGTGGAGCGCTTGACAACAGGTGTCTACTGCGCGACTCTTGCGCGAGTTTTTTGACGCGCTGGTATCGAGGGACACATGGGGCCTAGCAATGGAAACGGCCGCGAGGAGATTTTGATGGAGCAGCGACCCCGAGGCTACGACAAAGTCGTCGGCTTGCTGGAAAGAGGGGCGACCATTCCCAACCCATTTAGCCTAGACATCGGTGACGAGGTCGACGTCAGCCGAATCGCCGGGGAGGCGGTCACTCTGTACCCTGGATGCCGGATCTACGGTGCGAAGACGGTCATCTCACCAGGATGCAGTCTCGGTGCGGAGGGTCCGGCGACGCTCGACGATTGCAGGCTGGGGCCCAAGGTAGAGCTCAAAGGGGGCTATTTCAAGCAGGCGGTCTTCCTGGAAAAGGCGAGCATGGGGCTAGGAGCTCAGGTGAGGGAGGGTTGTCTGCTCGAGGAGGAGGCCAATGGGGCTCACTGCGTAGGGCTCAAGCAGACGATCCTTCTCCCGTTCGTTACCCTGGGGAGCCTTATCAACTTCTGCGATTGCCTGATGGCCGGCGGCACCAGTCGGAAGGACCACAGCGAGGTGGGGAGTTCCTACATCCACTTCAACTACACCCCCGACGGTGACAAGACCACCGCCTCTTTGTTCGGAGACGTGCCGCGCGGGGTCATGCTCGACCAACCCCCGATCTTTCTGGGCGGTCAGGGCGGGGCGGTCGGTCCCGTGCGAGTGGGGTACGGCACTGTAGTGGCTGCGGGCTCGGTCCTTCTTCATGACGTGCCCGAAGACGGGAAGCTGGTGGCCGCCGTTCCGCCCCCCGGCTTCCAGCGAGACCACCGGCCCCATACCTACAAGAATCTGACCCGAGTGGTGCGTAACAACGTGATCTATCTCGCCAACCTGGTGGCGCTTGAGGAGTGGTACAAGAAGGTCCGAGAGCCGTTCTTCGCGAGGCAAGACATGGGACCCCTTGTCTACGAGGGGGCGCTGGAGATGCTCGCTCTGGCCAAGGAGGAGCGTGCCAAGCGGCTGGCGGCGATGGCCAGCAAGGTGCCCGACTCCACGGTCCCGGGGCGGGAATTCAGGGAGCGGGTCGGCGAGGTCTGCGCCGTGTTCGATGGGGAGTTCACTGTTTCGGACGGAGCGGAGTTCTTTGAGGCGTTCGATCCGGCGACCAGGGCTGCGACGACCGGCTATATCGAGGCTGTGCAAGGCTTTACGCCGGGATTACGGGCGCTAGGGGTAGAGTGGCTCCAACAGATCGTCGATGGGCTCTGCGGGGAGGCAGATGCGCTTCTGCAGTCAATGGACCTGTTCGAAAGCAAGCACTAACGCAAGATCCTTTGCGGGGAGGAGCAACACATGGGCCAATTATTCGGGACCGACGGAATACGAGGCGAGGCCAACCGCTATCCGATGGATGCGAACACAGCGTTTGCTGTGGGACAGGCTGTGACTCTGGTCCTCAAGAAGTCGCATCACACCACGCGGGTGGTCATCGGCAAGGACACTCGTCTGTCAGGGTACATGCTGGAGAGTGCCCTGGAGTCCGGCGTTACGTCCATGGGAGGCGTGCCCTACCTGGTGGGGGTGCTTCCGACCCCGGGGATCGCCTTCATCACCGAAAGCATGCGGGCTGACGCGGGTGCGGTCATCTCGGCATCCCATAACCCCTACCAGGATAACGGCATCAAGATCTTCTCCGGGGCAGGCTTCAAGCTGTCCGACGAGCAGGAAGCAGCCATCGAGCAGCTCATCCTCGGCGGGAAGCTCCCCGACATGGTGCCTCCGCCACACGACATGGGTCGGGCCTACCGGTTGGACGACGCAGCTGGACGCTACATCGTGTTCCTCAAGAACACGTTCCCCCGCAGTCTGTCGATGGAAGGCCTGAAGATCGTCCTTGACACGGCCAACGGGGCGACGTATCGGGTAGCCCCAGCTGCATTCACCGAGTTGGGGGCCGAGGTCACGGTGATCCACAACACGCCCAACGGCCTCAACATCAACGAGAACTGCGGGTCGCAGCATACGGAGGACCTGCGGAAGGCCGTCGTGGAGAGCGGTGCGGCCATCGGATTGGCCTTCGACGGCGACGGTGACCGACTGATCGCGGTCGACGAGAACGGCAATGAGATCACGGGTGACCAGATCATGATCATCTGTGCCGTCATGCTCAAGGAAGAGGGGCGGCTCAAGAACGATCTACTGGTCTCCACCATCATGAGCAACATGGGCCTGAGCGTGGCCTGCAAGAAATACGGCTTCAAGAACCACGCTGCGAAGGTCGGAGACCGCTACGTACTGGAAGATATGCAGCGACTGGGCGGGGTGATTGGCGGCGAGGAGTCCGGCCACGTGATCTTCCTCGACCACCACACAACCGGTGACGGGATCCTCACGGCCATGCAGCTACTTGCCGCGATGCTCAAAGCAGGCAAACCTCTATCGGAGATGGCCAAGCTGATGGACGTCTTCCCGCAGAAGCTCATCAACGTGGACGTGAAGAGCAAGCCGGACATCCAGACGGTGCCGGAGATCGTCGAGGCGATCAAGCAGGTGGAGGCGGAACTGAAGGACGAAGGGCGGGTTCTCGTTCGCTACTCGGGCACCCAGAATATGTGCCGTGTCATGGTGGAGGGACCCACGAAGGAGATCACGGAGAAATATGCTGCGCAACTGGCCGAAGTGGTGAAAGCGACTATCGGATAGGAGCCAGACATGGCCTTCAGGATCTTCGTGACCCGGGACTTCGCCCAGATGAGCCGGGTCGCTGCAGATGTCGTCGAGGCCGACATCAAAGAGAAGCAGGCGGTCAAGAACGAGTACGTGCTGGGACTCGCCACCGGCAACTCTCCCACCGGCCTCTACAAGCATCTGGCGGAAGCGTTCAACGAGGGCCGGATAGACCCAGGCCGGGTCCGCACGTTCAACCTGGATGAATATGTGGGTCTCCCCGGAGAGAACGCTCAGCAGCGGTGCCTTCACTGCGAGTCCTACAGCTACTTCATGGTGCAGGAGCTATTCGGTCTTCTCGAGAAGAAGTTCGCCGAGACGAACGTTCCTTGGGGGACTCTCATCGAGCAAGAGGAGCTGATCACCGCTCTCCAAGAGGAACCCGATCTCTATGAGATGCAGGGGACCGATCAGGGAAAGGCTATCGTGATCAAGAAGGGAGCCGGTGGCGTGCTCGGTTCGATCAAGGACAGCGTTCTTGATGCTTACGAGCAGAAGATCAGATCCGTGGGCGGCATAGACCTCCACATCATCGGAGTGGGAGGTCGAGGTCACGTGGCGTTCCACGAGAGCGGGATACCGTTCGAGGGCAACCGGGTAATGCTGGTGAAGCTGGACGACAGCACCGTGGGTAACGCGGTGCGCGACGGCCACTTCCCCTCTATCGGGGAGAGTCCGCGCTATGCGATCTCCATGGGTGCCGAACTGGTCTACCGGGCGCCAACGATCGTTCTACTGGCCAATGGGAGCCGGAAGACCGGACCGGTCGCTGAGTCCGTCCTGGGGGAGGTGACCTGCGACGTGCCTATCAGCTATGGGCAGAAATATGCTGCCGAGGGTGGCGATCTTGTCTACGTCCTTGACGAAGCGGCCGCGGCCGAACTGCTGGCCCGTCGGGCCGAAGTCATAGCCAAAGGGTGCGAGATGATCGACCTGCGCGACGCGCCGTAGGCGCTGCGGGCGCGATCGGTGGAAGAGAGGATAGTCCGTCTGCTCGAGGAGCGCGGTCCGGTCACGGGGGCCGAGCTGCGCGAGGCTCTTGGCGATGACGGGTTTGGCCAGTGGAAGACGTGCATGCGGTCGACCCGGCTTGCGATCGGGCGGGTGGGCAGACGATACCTGAGACTGGACCGGAAGGTCGAGGGCTACGCCCGCCTATCACCCTCGATCCTACGGGAGTTCCTCACTTACACGGTCGTAGGTCTCGCCGCCGACCCTGGGACGCTCGACCTGCGGGCCAAGGAACTCGATGCTCATATCAGGGATATCACAGCGGCCAAGATGAAGATGGCCCAGAGGATCATCAGCGACATAGGCGCCCGGTTGGCCGTCGAGGGATCTGCTGACGAGGAGCGCTTCTGCGTCCTTATCGCGGGCGACATCGTCTACGAGATGGGTCATGATGCGCCGCGGCCGGAGCGCAGCACCGGCAGGATGGTCAGAGGCTCGGATCTCGACTTGGTGGTCATCATGGACGATGAAGCGCCTGAAGACTTGGCGGGGCGGATCGACGACGCCATCTATGAGCAGAAGTACCGGCACCTGATCAATCCATCGATAAGGGAGGAGATAGACTACGTCATCAAGCCCCTGGAGCGTCTCAGAGAGCAGGCCGCGTTCGATACCTTCAAGAACATGGTGCCCTGCAAGATCCTCGACGAAGCTTTGTGGCTGTACGGTAGCCGGGACTTGTTCGCCGCCGCAAAAGCGGTTCTCACGGACAGGGGCATACCAGAGCAGCTGGCGGCTATGGAGAGGGCGGCCGCCGCTTCGCGGGAGCGAGCCGAGCAGCAGCTTCTGAATAGGGACGAGCGAAGCCTCCAAGGTGACGATCTGTACCTGTTCTACTCGGCCGAGGAATCCGACGAATTCGATTGAGCCTCGGCGGGGCCTTCGGACCCAGCGCGCGCCGGCTTCCGGTCGGCCGGGCACCTAGCGATTCCCGGGCCCTCGCGGCTGCGGACTTCGCACCTTTCGGGACGGCAGCCTGACCGTAGCGTTGCCATCCGTCCAGATATGCCCGGTTATGGCCTCGATCCACCACGCCAGCTCCACAAAGAACTCGCCGTCCCGAACATACTTGTCGTAGACGTACGACTTCACCAGCGCTAGATCGGTAGTCATGCCGTGGGCATCCGGGTACCGGTCGCGCATATGCGGCACTTTCGCGAGAAAGCGGACGGAGTCTGGGTTCGTGGGCACAGGTTTGCCGTAGGCGGCCATGGTGGCAGGAGGCATGAGTCCCCAGCCGATCCTGTACAGCCATCCATGGTCGCCCATCCAGTTGCTGACGTGCCGCAAGGCGATATCTCGTCCGCAGAAGCCGACCAATGGAGCTCTCGTTCCCGCCACCGGCCCGTGGATGGCTCTCGTGTCGATCACCTGGTCAGCTGGGAACCCGGGTATCCGGTCGGGTATGCCGGGATTCTCCGGAACGGGTGGGACGTGGTCTTCTCGCCTGGGGGTGCGATAGATCCCGTCGGACTTGCCCCGCAGCAGCGACTTGCGGAACTCAGGGTCCATGATCTCCTTCTTGAGAGTGCGAGTGCCGCCCGTACCCTGGCCGAACGGAGCAGTCGGTACGACCGGCTCGTCGAGCGGGCCGTCCGCCGTCCACGCGGGTTCGTCTCCGACCGTCACGTCCTCCCAGTAGAGAGGCTCGGCCCCTTGCCGGTGCTCCTTTGACCAGACACCTATGATGAACTTCCAGTCGTCGTCGGTGTAGTAGTGAGCCGGGCGGCCTGTCCAGGCGGGGGCATCCCACATCCCAGCCGAGTCGAGATCGCCGGGTCTCCTCCCTGGTTTGAAGACCCTCATGCTCTCCACCACCCTCCATACGCAATCGTTGACCCTTTCGCCCGTCCGGTTGTAGACGCTGCCTTCGGTACGTATCGCAAGGCTCCGGAAGATCGAACCCTCCGGAGGGGTGAGGTCCGTCACCGTCCGCGCGTCGACGACCATGCGCAGAGTGTCCCCTGGATACACAGGCCGATGGCTGGTGACGCTGTGGTTGAGCTGGGATACGAGGAGAGTGTCTCTCGCCCCTGCCGGGACCGGGACCATGAAACTGTCGTCGTGTGCGCCGAAGCAGGGCATCGCCAGGATGTCCTGGTATCCCAACTCCCTCGCGTACCGCGCATCGTTCAGCACCCGGTTCTCGGGGTCGTATCTCTGGTTGTAATAACGGACCATGTCCTCCGTAACGGGGACCAAGGGTCCCAGTCCCGGTGTGTGCTCGGGCAGTGAGCCTCCGACGAGAGAAGCCGGGTCGACCGCGCCCCGGGCGCCGATCGCCTTGTTGGCGGCCATGTACTTCCGTATGAGAGCGCCGTCTCTTCCCGAATAGACCCCGGGATAGAACATGTCGAAATCACTTGGTTCGAAGTCGCGCACTATCACTGCCTCTTGCGGGTAGGTCTGCTGAGGATTGTACCGGCTGGAGGCTGTCGGAAGCATAAGAGGGGATCCAAAAAGAAGAGGCCCCGGCCGGGCCTTAGCCCGCCGGGGCTCGTGTCACCGGATCGGTTTCTGCCACCGGATCCGGACTAGAAGCGACTAGGCAAAATATCGCTCGAGCAAACCCTTGAAGGCTTTGCCGTGGCGAGCTTCGTCTTTGGCCATCTCGTGCACGGTGTCGTGGATGGCATCGTAGCCGAGCTCTTTGGCCAGCTTCGCCAACTCGACTTTGCCCGCGGTAGCACCGTATTCGGCCTCGACACGCATCTCGAGGTTGGTCTTGCTCTCGGGGGAGACCACTTCGCCCAGCAGTTCCGCGAACCGGGACGCGTGGTCCGCCTCTTCGAACGCGATGCGCTTGTAAGCTTCCGCCACTTCGGGATATCCCTGACGGTCGGCCGCCCGGGACATAGCCAGGTACATGCCCACTTCGGTGCATTCACCATTGAAGTTGTTCTTCAGACCCTCGATGACCCGCGGATCGACGTCTTTGGCGATGCCGATCACATGCTCGGCCGCCCAGGTCAAGTCGGTCGCGGTGATCAAGACGCACCGGTCACCCGGGGCTTTGCACTGCGGGCACTCGTCCCATGGGGAATCACCTTCGTGGACATAACCGCACACGGCGCACCTGTACTTCATCTGACAAACCTCCTTAGGATCGACCCTACTCGGCTCCACCAGCACGCTTCGCCGGAAGAAGACTCGGCGATACTCCCGCAGGTATTCCACGAAGTGGCGAGGCCGAAACATCAGTTTGGCGCGGCGAGCGCGCGCCAAGCGCCGTCACGCGGCCGACCGGGTCACGGGCCCCAGTGCCAGGTCTGGGCACATAGCCCTTTGCGGCTGGGAAAAAGATAGACAGCGTCGGCCGCGGTCCCGTGGGTGTCCACGCTCAGGGTGGCCGAGTCCGGGGTCACGTCGACGATCAGCGTGGCCTCTGGATGCCGGGCACGGAGGATGTTGGCAAGAAGAAGCGCTTTCTCGGCGCCGTCGCCGCGGCCGTAATTCCAGGCCTCGTCAGGCTGTGCTAGGCGACCCGGCTCGTCGTAGATGGAATCATCCTCCAACGCTTCCACAGCCGCCACGACCGACGCGTCGTCCATATCGGCGGAGCCCGCTATCGAGACCGGGCAACGCTCGAACGCGGCTTTGAGGAAAGGCCCGGCCTCGGTGCGGTTGAGATCTCGATACGCGTAGAACGCGAGGTCGGCCAGCTCGTTGGCCGAACGAAGCGACTCGAGCTTGGCGATGATGTCGGCCCGCTCCATCTCGACGGTAAGGCCCAGCGGCGGCTGCTCCCGGTTGAAGGTCCGGGCTGCCGCATCGGGCAAGCGGGGCTCCGTCCAGCAGAAGTCGCGCAGCCTCTCGATCGCATCCTGGGCCCTCAGGCAGGAACCGGCGACCTGGTCCACCAAGAGGGCGAACCCCTCGGGGGTGCGGACGTCGACACGCTTCTGCCTCACGAGGTCTTCGAGGTCGTCCACCACGATCCGGTCGGGAAGCGGCTTCGCCTCGAAATCTTCACCCGCCACCTCCATCATGAGGCGCTCGCGGGTATCGTCGTTGAATCGAAACGGGCAGTCATACTCGTAGGCGAGCAGTTTCTCCATCGCTATGTAGTGGTCGACGCCGAAGTTCCGCCATCGTGCCTGGAAGCACTTCTGCAAGTCGGTGCTGTGACGCACGAAGTTGCCGAGGATCTCTGGTGTGAGAGGCGTCTGCAAGAAACGGCGGAGCCTACCGACGAAGCGTCTGTACGCCTCCGGATCGATGGTGGCCTCAGGGAACAGGATGTGCACGTAGCCAGTCTCGTGGGCCACGAGGGTGACTCGCTCGTTCTCCAGGGCGCGCCGTGCTTGAGCGGACAGAGCGGTGCCGTTGAACCACATGTTCTTGGTCACCAGCCGGCGGTTGTTGGTGAGGATGCCATGGCCGGTATCGACGAAGTTCTGGGAATGAAGGGGTGTGGCCATGAGGAAGATGTCGCTGAGCGGTATGCGCGCGACTATGAACAATGCGGCCGCATAAAGAGCGGCCAAAGAGACGCATTCTCCAGCCCCCGAAGAGTACGTGGGCTTGTAGCGGAAGGCGTCCATGGCCTCCACCGTCTCGGTCTTCCAATAAGGGATGATGTCGCCCTCGTACTTGTCCAGCCCGAAGTGGGTGCGGATGTCGATATCGAAGTAGTACTTGTCGCCCTCGTAGCCGAACAGGGCGTTGGATTGGGCGAGCGCATCGGGGTCCACGTAGTCCTTGAAACGGTCGATCTCGCGCTGCTTGTGAGTGAGTCCCCAGGTATCGAGATCGAGGTTGAACGCGTAGCGGTCCATGATGTACTGCTTGAGCCTGGTGATCCGCCTGTAAGGCGTCATCTGAGCAGTGCCGGCGAACCAGGGATCGTCGCGCCAAGCCCAGATGCGGGGCGACATGATATCGGCCAGTACCAGGCTGTACATCAGCTCGGGGAAGATGAACACCTCCATGTCGGAGAGTGTCACAGCCGAAGACTTGCGCTCTAGATCGCGCGGCGTTGATCCCGCCTGCCGGGTTGCTACCTCGACATCGGTCCGTTGTGCTTTGCCACCGGGGTTCACCGCGCCGCCGTCACCTGAGCCAACGACTCCTCCATGATGTCGAGGCCGCGGTCGAGCGTCTCCCACTCGATGGTCAAAGGCATGAGCGTGCGCACCACGTTGTCATAGGTCCCCGCGATGACGTTCACCAGGCCATTCTCGTAGAGCTTCACCCGGTAGGCTTTGGTCAGGGCGGTCGCCGGCACCTTGGTGCCGGGGTCTTCGACGAGCTCCATGGCACACATGGCGCCAAGCCCGCGGATGTCGCCGATCTGGGGGAAGCGGTGCTGCATGACGGCAAAGCGCTCCTTCACACGGCGGCCGATCTCCATCGCCCGCTCGCTCAGACCTTCTTCTTCTATGATGTCGAAGACGGTCAGGGCGACCTCACAGGCCATGGGGTTGCCGCCGAACGTGCCGCCGATGCTGCCCGGGCCGGGTATATCCATCACCTCGGCCGTGCCGGTGATACCGGCGATAGGATAGCCGGCGCCCAGGGATTTGGCCGTGGTCATCATGTCTCCCTCGACACCGTAATGCTCCATGGCGAAAAGCTTGCCCGTGCGCGCGAAGCCGGTCTGGATCTCGTCGGCGATGAAGAGGATGCCGAACTCTTCGCAGATAGCCTTCAGTCTCGCGTGATACTCGGGCGGAGGGACTATGAAGCCCCCTTCGCCCTGAACGGGCTCGGCAACGACGCACGCGATCCTATCGGCCTGGAACTGGTTTTCGAAGCCCTCACGTAGCAGCTCGGCACAGGCGACGGCACACGCCGGGTATGTGAGGTTGAGCGGGCAACGGTAGCAGTAGGCGTAGGGGATGCGATAGATATCGGCCGGGTACGGTCCGAAATCCTTCTTGTACGGGACGATCTTGGACGTCATGCCCATGGTCAGGTTGGTGCGGCCGTGGAAGGCGTTGCTGAACACCACGATGCCGGGCCGTCCCGTGACGCACCTGGCGATCTTCACGGCGTTCTCTACCGCTTCGGCGCCGGAGTTCACGAAGAACGAGCGCTTGGGGCTATCGCCGGGAGCGGCGCGATTCAGTCTGTCGGCAAGCCTGATGTAGGATTCCCAAGCGAAGACGCTGATGGACGTGTGGGCGAAGAGATCCAGTTGCTTCCTGGCGGCGGCAAGAACGCGTGGATGAGCATGTCCCACGTTCATGACCCCGATACCGCCGGCGAAATCTATGAACTCCCGACCCTTTGTGTCGGTGATGATGGCGTTCCTCGTCCTGCCTACGATAGAGGTAGTCGCGGTGACCACCCCTCGCGGCAGAGACTGGGCCCGCAGTTCGTTGATCTCTCTCTCCATGCGTGACTCCTTGGCTCCTTGCGTTCTCTAGGTCGGTTCAGGCCTCAGCGGTATGAACGTGGGTTTCGTCCACGGTAGCCGTACTCTCCGCGCCGGCCCCCGGCGCCGGCGCGTCAACGGCCGGCGAGACGGCTGGCGAGACGGCGGCTGGTGCGACGGCTGCAGGCGGCGTGGGCGGTGCTGGAGGCGCGAGCCCCTCTTCAAGCGCGTCCTGTTTGCGCTGCATGCGCGCCGGCTGTACGAAGTAAAGATCGAACAGTGACTGGAGGAGATCCAGTAGCCACTGGGCCTCACCGGGCTCCACAGCCGCGATCGATTCAGGCCGGAGGCTCTTGACCGACTCGGCATCCAGTCTGGCCAGAGTCGCCAGCATGCCCAGAGCTTGTTTCACGTAGGCCGGCACCTCCGGAGCGAGGCTGGCTTGGCGGATCTGGTCGGCAAGGCCGCCGTGCCCGGCGTGGACCACGGTGGCTAGAAACCGGTGCAGCGAGCGCCGGCTGATGGCGGCCGAAGCCTCGGGGCTGAAAGAGATGATCTGGGAGGCCGTGTGATAGTCATCCGCATATTCGGTAGGCACATCGTCGCTCAGTCGCGGTCGCGTGGAGGTTGCCGGCCGGACCGGGTAGGTGCATCCATCCTTGGTGCAGAGACCGACGATGATGCGATCACATACGGGGCACCGAGCATTGGAGACCTGCCAGCTGCCGTCCGGGTCTTCCCCCAGGGCGAAGACGTGGGTCTTGCCTTCGAATTCTGATCCGCAGTGCGGGCATTCCATGCTGTTGTGACCCTCCTTGAGTGTAAGCAGGCGGACGGAAAGAGCATACTCGCGAACCGGGTCCGGCGGCAACTGCGGGCCGGGTAGGTTGAGCTAGACAGTGACCGACAGGTGCGTCCTCGCCTGAATCGTTGTGTCGCAAAGCCTCGTTTTGGGAAGACAATCGGTGACCTGCCCACGCGCGAGGAGTGCACACGCGATGCATGATATCGAGCCGGAGATTGCGGACGACCGTAGGGCGATCCTGGAGGACCTCAAAGAGGAACAGGTCCTGGAGAAGGAGTTGGATGATCTCGAGCAGCAGGCCGAGGAACTGGAAGAGCAGCGTGCCCGCCGGCGGGCGTCTCTAAAGGTCGAACCGCCGCCGCAGCCAACCGAAGGCTGACCCTTCTGCGCGCCCCCCGCCGGCCGCGGTCTCCGACGCCCGCTATCTCCGACGGACGACTCGGGAGCTTAGAAGTCCCCCGTGCCGGGTATGGAGCCGGTGGGTCTCTTGATTGCTACTGGCACAACAAGATGCGGAATGGAGGATCAACCGATGGCCTACGATATCTCCGTGATCCGGCCCGAGATGCGGGCCGAGCAGGTGAAGTCCCGAGGGCAGGGCTTCAGCGCCAGCCGGAGGGCCGGTCTGAAAAAGGGATTGCGCGCGCTGCACACCCTGGAGATCATGGCCACCAACATCTACAAATGCCAGATCACCTCCAAAGACTGCGCGCTCAACACGCAGCTCACCGCTGCCATGTGCAACGAGATGACCCACACCCAGGACTTCCAGACCAAGCTGTACGAGTACGGTTTCAAGCCCAGCAAACTGCGGGGGGCGTACTGGATCGTCGGGTATGTCTTTGGTCTGGGCTCGCGTATCCTCGGCACACGTCGCATCCTGAAGACCGGTGTATGGGTAGAGACCAAGGCGGTGCACCACTACTCCGAACTGCTCGCAGGAGTGGAGTGGGATGACGAGACCCGGGCGTTCGTGGAGAAAGACCAGGCTGACGAATATGGCCACATCGAGCGCTGGAAAAGCTTTCTAGAGAATCCGGAGGACATCTGCTAGGGGCGATGCTATGAGGGCACTGCTCGGGGAGTCCCGGCGGGGCAAGCCGCGGGCCCCGATCTGGGCAGCCTAATACCTCGAGAAGGATCGGAGGTAACGATGGCCCGCTGTGACGAAATGCGCGAAGGGGATGTCTATTGCTGCGAGGAATGCGGCCTGGAGATACAGGTCCTTGAGGAGTGCAGCCACGAGGAGGGAGATGAAGCCGAGGAGACCTGCAAAATCCAGGGCTTCGTCTGTTGCGGGCAGCCGCTGACGCTCAAGGAAGACTGAAAGGTCGCGCCCGTCGGGCGATAATGGACGCCGGAGCACGGCTCCCCTGCGCGTGCATGAGATTGACGGAGCAACGCGCGCTAGGTGCCGGCAGCGTTGTCCGCAGGAAGCGGGGCGCGGCCCGGTGGGGCGGCGCCCCCGCTGTGTAGATCGCGCCGCACCTCGCGGCTCCGGACCCACAGCCAGAAGCTCCGGAGCAGTTCCCCGATCAGGAAGGCGAACAGGGCGACGTAGAGTCCGGCGGCGGCGCCCCAGATCACTCCGCCCACAAGTATGAGGGTGGCGAGGCCCAGGAACATCCCCACAGACTCCGTGATGCTGCGTGTGCGCCTGCTGTAGAGGATCACCCCTTGGAAGTAGCTCTGAAGCACGGCCAGGATCGGCATGGGCAGGAGTATGAAGAGGCTGGCCCAGACCATATGGGGGAGAGGGTCCGCCAGGTGCAGGAGATCCTCGAAGATGGCCTCCGCTACGGCGGGGATCATGAGGATGAGCAACGAGACCGTGCCCACCAAGCAGAGAACGACCGCGAAGCGCCGGAGGGCCCGCATAGCCCGCTGCTCTTCGATGAGAGCCACGACCACCTCGTTGTAAGCGCCACCGAAGCCGCGCACGATGAAATTGATGCCGCTCACTACCGGCCAGGCGGCCAGCGACAGCAGCGCAAGCGGCATGCGGCTCATGGCCGCGCTGCCGATAGGGCTCGCCAGGATGACGAGCAACTGGGTCAGCGACAGGGGGATGTAGAAGTCGAGCATGGCCCTCGTCGAGAGCGGCCTCTCCAGGGCCGGTGCGGGCCTAAGCTCCTCTCGGAGGGTCTTCCGCACCACCAGATGGACGTAGAGGGCCTCCGAGAGCACTCCCGCTGCCAAAGCGCTGGTGGCGACGGCGACACCGGGGATGCCGCCGACGAGATAGCCCACGGCCAGCACCACCCCGTCTGCCGTTAGCCGTACCGCGGTGCCCAACCCCACTTTGAGCGAATGCCCAAAACGGATCAGCACTCCCTGATGGAACCTGCGGTAGGCGATGGACCATGTCCAGGGGATCATGATGAGGAGCCCCAGGCGCGCCGGCTCGATGACCTCTTCAGGCGCGTGGATGACATCCCGGACCAAGACGTAGTAGAGGGGGGTGGCGACCATGATTATGTGGATCGCGGTGAGCGCGGCACCCATGCGATTCATGAACCGCCGGAGTTTCAAGTAGGAGGCCCAGTCACGGCAGAGAGCCGTGGAGGCCGCGAGCATCATGATGATCGGGGCCTCGACTATCAACGCCAAGGGAAAGACGACACCGCCAAAGGCGGCCAGGTTGATCGTGGGGTCTTCCAGACGCGACACGACCGCGCTGATGACGGGGCCCTCCAGGCCCATGAGTATCCAGCTGGCGGCAAGAGGCCACCATGTCCTCAGAATGCGCCGGCCGCCGAGCGGAAGATGAGGCTCGGGGCCGACGGGGGATCCATTTCGGTCGATCGCTGTCATGCAGCATGCAATATTGGCCCACGGGCGAGACGGCATCAATGCCGCAGGGTCTGAACGTTCGCCGCGGGTCCTGCGCATCGGGTTTGCGTGGGGAGCCCGCTCGGGAAGACTTGAGGGGAGAGAGGATGCTTTGAGCCGGAGAATGGGGCGAAAGACCCCCCGGCAAAGTCTATAGTCGCCTTGGAGGCTCGTAAGACATGAGACCACGTGAGATCAAGCCAGGTATCTACTATGTGGGGGCCGTCGATTGGGACAGGCGACTGTTCGACGCTCTGATCCCACTACCGGAAGGCACCAGCTACAACGCATACCTGGTAACGGGAAGCGAGAAAAACGTCCTCTTCGACACGGTCGATCCCTCGAAGACTGGGGTCATCCTGGACTACCTGCAGGGGATGAGCCACCTCGACTACATCGTCATCCAGCACGCGGAGCAGGACCATTCGGGTTCGTTGCCGGAGGTGATGTCCCGCTATCCGGATGCCCGGGTCCTCTGCAGCCCCAAAGCCGTCGACCTGCTTTCCACCCATCTGCACATCCCGGCCGAGGCACTGAAGGTGGTCGGGGACGGTGAGGAGCTCTCGCTGGGGGACAAGACCCTTCGGTTTCTCCACACTCCCTGGGTGCACTGGCCCGAGACAATGTCCACGTATCTCATCGAGGATCGGATGCTTCTCAGTTGCGATCTCTTCGGATCGCATCTTGCCACGAGCGAGCTGTTCGGCAGGGAGGAGGAGGTCCTGCCCGCGGCGAAGCGCTACTTCGCCGAGATCATGATGCCGCTCCGCGCTGCGGTGCGGAAGAATCTGGAGAAGGTGGGGGCTCTGACGATCGATGCGATCGGTCCCAGCCATGGGCCGCTCTACGCGCGTCCTCAGACGATCCTGGATGCATATCGAGAGTGGGTGGACGGGCCCCCACGTAATCTCGCGGTGATCCCGTATGTGACCATGCACGGCAGCACTCTGACCCTTGTGGAGCGTTTGACCGGCGGGCTGGCGGCGGCAGGGGTGAGGGTCGAGCGCTTCGACCTCTCCACCGTCGACCTGGGGCGCCTGGCGGCCGCTCTGGTGGACGCGGCCACCTTGGTGGTCGCTACCCCGACGGTCCTCACCAATCCTCATCCGGCCATGGTGTCGGCTCTCCACTTGATAGGGGCTCTGCGGCCCAAGGTGCGGTACCTGGCGTTACTCGCTTCGTACGGTTGGGGGACCAACGTGGTCGAGGTGGTCACATCGCTAACCGGCGCACTCAAGGCGGAGATGATCGACACCGTCCTGGTCAAGGGCGCTCCCCGGGATGAAGACCTCGAGCGAGTAGACGAGATCGCAGAGGCCATAGCGGCAAAGCACAGCGAGGCCGGTCTCGAGTGACACGCTGCGTCGCGGCGCTATAATGCGCTGGCGCCTCCTCACGGGAGGCGCGGCCGGCCTGGGAAAAGGGCCTTGGACCGCTTTCAATCTCGAGTGGCGGAGAGAATCACATGATCCTGAAGATGGGAATCCCCAAGGGTAGTCTCGAGAACGCCACCATCGAGCTGCTACGCCGGGCGGGCTTCAACGTCAGCACGAGTAGCCGCTCGTACTTTCCGGCGATCGACGATCCCGAGATCGAGTGCGTGCTCATCCGGGCCCAGGAGATGGCCCGCTACGTCGAGAACGGCCTCCTGGACGCGGGCATCACAGGGCTGGATTGGGTCCTGGAGAACGAGGCGAACGTACATCCGGTGTGCGATCTGGTCTACGCGAAGCAGAGCTTTGGGAAGGTACGCTGGGTCCTAGCCGCCCCTGAGGGGTCACCGTTCCAGAGCGTCCACGATCTGGAGGGCAAGATCATCGCGACCGAACTGGTCGCCACTACCAAGCGCTATCTCGCCGAAAAGGGCGTGAGGGCTAAAGTGGAGTTCAGTTGGGGCGCCACTGAAGTGAAGCCGCCTGAGTTGGCCGATGCCATCGTTGAGGTGACCGAGACGGGCAGCTCGCTCAGAGCCAACAAACTGCGTATCCTCGAGACCGTGCTTGAGTCGACCACGCAACTGATCGCCAACCTGGATTCTTGGCAAGATCCGGATAAGCGGCGGAAGCTCGAGGACATCGCCATGCTCCTCCAGGGAGCCATGGCCGCGCTGGGCAAAGTGGGACTGATGCTGAACGTGCGTCGCTGCGACCTGCCGACGGTGCTCGACACCCTGCCCGCCCTGCTCAAACCGACGATATCGGCTCTCAGCGACGAGGAGTGGCTGGCGGTAAACACCATCATCGACGAATCGACGGTGCGCACCATCATCCCGCGTCTAAAAGAAGCCGGCGCGCAAGGGATCGTGGAATACCCGCTGAACAAGATCGTGATGTGACCGGCCGCTGAATCGCACCCGAGGGAACGCAGAAGGCCCGCCTGTTCCGGGCGGACCTTTCTTGTGGAGGGCTGGTAAGCGGGTGGTATCAGGCCAGGATCGCCTGCAGGTCTTCTTCCGGGGTGGTGATGGGGTGCAGGTCGTAGGTATCGACGATGAATTTGGCTACGTCCGGGGTCAGGAACGCCGGCAGAGTGGGGCCGAGCCGCATGTCCTTCAGCCCGAGGTAGAGCAGGGTCAGCAGGATAGCCGCAGCTTTCTGCTCGTACCAGGATAGGATGAGCGTGAGAGGCAGGTCGTTGACTCCCACCTCGAAAGCATCCGCCAAGGCCAGCGCCACCTGGATGGCCGAGTAGGCGTCGTTGCACTGCCCCATGTCGAGCAGGCGCGGGATGCCGTCTATGGCACCCAGGTCTTTGTCGTAGAAGCGATATTTGCCGCAGGCGAGGGTCAGGATGACCGTGTCGGCAGGGGCCTCCTCGACGAACCTGGTGTAATAATCTCGTCCCGGTTTGGCCCCGTCACAGCCGCCTACCAGGAAGAAGTGGCGGATCTTGCCGGCCTTGACCAGTTCGATGATCTTCTCGGCATGGGCAAGCACCGCGTTGCGCATGAAGCCCACATGGACCGTCTTGCCGGCTACATCCTCTGAGAAGCCGGGCAGCGCCAGGGCCTTGTCGATGACGAGCCCGAAGTCGCGGTTCGTGGTGTGGGTCACACCCGGCCAACCGACGGAAGCCGTCGTGAAGATGTTGTCGAAGTAGGACTCCTGCGGCTGCTGGATGCAGTTCGTGGTCATCAGGATCGCACCGGGGAACTGGGCGAACTCCTTCTTCTGATTCTGCCAGGCCGTCCCATAGTTGCCGTAGAGATGGGGATATGCCTTCAGTTTGGGATAGCCGTGGGCGGGCAGCATCTCGCCGTGGGTGTAGACGGTGATCCCCCTGCCCTCCGTCTGTTTGAGCAACTCCCCGAGGTCGAGCAGGTCGTGGCCTGAGACCAGGATCGCCTTCCCGGCTTTGACGCCCAAGGGTACCTCGGTGGGGACAGGCGTGCCGAAGGTCTCGGTGTTGCCCTTGTCCAGTATCTCCATGGTCTTGTAGTTGATCTCGCCGCAGCGGAGCGCCTTGCCGATCCAGTCGTTGAGGTCACCCTCGTTGTGGCGGGCGAGATCGGCCAGGGCTTCGACGAAGTAATGGTCGACCGCGTCGTCCCTGTAGCCCAACTCGGCGGCATGGAAGGCGTAGGCCGCTACCCCTTTGAGACCGTACAGGACGGTGTGCTGCAGAGACCGGATATTCGCGTCGGAAGAGGCTTCAGTGTTGACGTCATGCTCGCGGCCCTGGGCGGCCAGGCCGTCCACGGTGGTGTCAGGGACAAAGGAAACGGGCGCTTCGCTGAAGCTGACGCCGGGCTGTTTGCCGGCGAGTGCCTTGAGGAGCGCGTCGCGACGATCCGTGGCCTGATGCACCCTCTCGGCGAGCGCTTCGGGATCGAAGTTCACGTTCGTCAAGGTCGAGAACAGCGCTTCGGCCAAGAACGGATATGTGTCGCCGGGCACGAGACCCTCGGCCTCGGCCTTCTCGGCCACGACCGCCAGCCCCTCGAGGGCGTATACCAAGGCGTCCTGGATGGCGGAGACGCCATCCACCTTGCCACAGACTCCCTTGACGGTACACGCCGTCCCTTTGACGGTTTGTTCGCACTGGTAGCAAAACATGAGCGTCCTCCTACGTTTGTGTGTCGGTGCCTGCCCGCCCTCCGGTCGAGACGGCACGTGGTCTTGTTTTCCCGTCTAGAACCTAACATAATCCCCAAAGCCTGCCCTTGATTTAAGTCAAGTGCCCAGGATTCTTCTGTACTTCGTTGGTCTACACCCAAAAAGGGATGTCGTGAGAGAACGCTCTGGAGATCGACAAAGCACGAGCCGTGAAGCCCAACTGGCCGACGTCCTTCGCCGGGCGAGCCTGTTTGAGGGACTGGATGACGCACACCTCGAGGAACTCGTGTCCCGGAGTCGCCGGAGGCGCTACGACGCCCGGCAGACGGTGTTCCTTGAGGGCGACAAAGCTCAGGGGCTCTACGTTGTCGTCAGCGGTCGAGTGAAGGTGTTCAAAACGTCTCCGAAAGGCCGCGAGCAGACCCTCATGATGATGGGGCCCGGCGAGCCCGTGGGCGAGGTGGCGGTGCTTTCTGGGGAGTCATACCCGGCCAGCGCGGAGACACTGGAGCCCACCGAGGCTCTCTACGTTCCCCGGCAGGCTTTCCTGGATATGGTGGGCCGCGAGCCGGAGGTGGCCATGCGGCTCCTCTCGGCGTTGTCGGCCAGACTGCGCTCCTTCGCCACTCTCATCGAGGATCTGTCCCTCCGGGAGGTGGGCGAGCGTCTCGCAGCCTACCTTCTGTCCCTGGCCACCGAGGGGCGAGCCGACGAGGTGGTCGAGCTGGACGTGTCCAAGACCGAGCTTTCGGCCGCTGTGGGAACGGTACCCGAGACGCTGTCTCGAGCGTTCCAGCAGCTCAGCCGGGCCGGTGCGGTGGAGACTCAGGGGCGCAAGGTGCACATAAAGGACCGGAAGGTCTTGGAGCGGATGGCCGGGGTCAAGTGAGGAGACGGCACAGGGCTTGGGGGCGCATTGTTGTGGCGACTGCGATCGTGGCGGTGGGCTGCGGCCCTCTGGTCCTCGGCTGCGGCGACGAAGGGGCAATGACCGGGGAGGCACAGACGCAGCCCACGGTCTTGGCCGATACGACCTTCTTGGCCGACATCACCAGGAATGTGGCCGGGGAGAGGCTCAGCGTGGCGTCGCTTCTGCCCATGGGTGCCGACCCCCACTCGTTCGAACCGACGCCCCGTGATGCCCGGAAGATCGCCGACAGCCGACTGGTGGTGATCAACAACTACGGCCTGGAGCCACAGATCGACGCACTCATCGCAAGTGCCGGAGGCCCCGACCTCTTGGTCGTCGAGGCCGCCGCCGGCTTGCCCGCACGCGCGCCTCAGCCGGGAGAAGCGGTATTCGCCGGCGACGACGCGGCCGATAACGGCGATGAGGCGGCGGAGGTCGACCCGCACTTCTGGCTGGATCCGATAGACGTCGTGGCGTACGTTGACAACATCCGGAGAGGTCTTTCGTCCATCGACCCCGAGGGAGCCGACGTGTATGAGGCGCAGGCCGACTCCTACGCAGAGCAGTTGCGCGAACTGGATGGGTGGATCAAAGCCGAGGTCGAAAAGATTCCCGCAGAGCGCAGGCTTCTGGTGACCAACCACGAGAGCTTCGGGTACTTCGCAGACCGTTACGGCTTCCAGATCGTGGGGACGCTCTTCTCCACCGCCGGGGCCGAGGGTAGCCCTTCGGCGCAGGACATGGCCGCCCTGGTAGAGGAGATCCGTGCCACAGGGGCTCCGGCGATCTTTGTCGAGACTGGGAGCAGCTCCGATCTGGCTGCACAGATCGCAGGTGAAGCAGGGGTGGAGGTAGTCACGGACCTCTACACCCATTCGTTGGGAGAGAACGTTCCCACGTACCTGGACATGATGCGGTGGAATGTGAGCCGGATCGTCGAGGCACTCCGGGTGGATAGCCGATGAGCGACCTCCTGGAATTGCGCAACATCACTGTGGTGTACGGTTCGCGGCTAGCTTTGGAGTCGGTGACGCTGAGCATTTCCCATGGGGCCCAGGTGGCCGTCGTCGGCCCAAACGGGGCGGGCAAATCCACGATGTTCAAGGCTATGGTGGGGCTTCTCCCCCTGCAGGAGGGGGAGATGCTCATCCACGGACAGCCGCCCTCCCGCTACCAACACTCGGTGGCCTACGTTCCGCAGCGTGAAGAGGTCGACTGGCGTTTTCCCGTGACGGTTTTCGATGTGGTGGCTATGGGTAGGTACGGGCGAGGACGCTGGCTGCAACGGCTGTCGGCCCGCGACCGAGAGGTGGTCCAGGAGAGCTTGGAGCGGCTTGACATAAGCGAGCTGGCCGACCGGCCCATCGGTGAGCTCTCCGGAGGCGAGCAGCAGAGAGTCTTTCTCGCCCGAGCTTTGGCGCAGGAACCCCACGTGCTACTACTGGACGAGCCTTTCACCGGCGTGGATATGGCCACCCGAGAAGCCACCCTCGATCTCTTGAGTGCACTTCGGGCGCGCTCGGTAACTGTGCTCGTGTCTACTCACGACCTGGACCTGGCGGCGGAAAGGTTCGATCAGTTGGTCCTGCTGAACGGACGGCTCATCAGCGCCGGCAGTCCGCGTGAGGTCTTCACCGAGGAGCACCTGCAGGCGGCCTTCGGCGGACAGATGGTGATCGTGGACGGCAAGGCGATCGTGGTCGACCAGTGCTGTGGAGGCCATGGCCCGGAAAGCCACGGTCACGAGAGCCATGGCCACGAGGGCCCTGGTCAGGAAACACGTCAGTCCGACGGCCGCGGTCCAGCGAGCCAAGGTGCGCGAGAAGTCGACCGGCGATGATCGACTGGCTGACCGAACCCTTCGCCCTCGGTTTCATGCAAAGGGCGCTTGTAGCCTCGATCATCGTGGGAGTGGTCTGTGCCGTCCTCGGGTGTTACGTCGTACTGCGCTCCATGGCGTTCCTTGGTGATGCGCTGGCGCACGCGATCTTGCCGGGAGTAGCCGTGGCCTACCTGCTGGGAGCGAACCTGCTGGCCGGGGCGCTGGTTGCCGGCCTGATCGTCGCGGTGGGCATCAGCTATGTATCGAAAGCCGGGGCCGTTCGGGAGGACACCGCTATCGGCATATTCTTCGCGGCGGCTCTTGCTTTGGGCGTGGTCCTGATAAGTACGATGCGCACGTACGCGGTCGATCTGACCCACGTGCTGTTCGGTAACGTCCTCGGCGTCACCGCGACGGACGTTTGGATCACCGGAGGGTTGGCCTTCATGGTCTTGGCGGCCATCTTGCTGCTCTACAAACGGCTGCTGGTGGTCTCGTTCGACCCCATACTTGGGCAGACCCTGGGTCTGCACACCCATGCTCTTCAGACGGTGTTGTTCCTCATGCTTGCTGCCACCATAGTGGTGGCGCTTCAGACCGTCGGGGTGGCGCTCGTGGCGGCGATGCTCATCACTCCGCCGGCGGCCGCCTACCTGCTGACGAGGAGATTGCCCATCATGATGCTGGTCTCGGCCCTCATAGGGGTGGTGTCGTCGGTCGTGGGCCTTTACGCCAGCTACTACCTCGACGTGGCGTCAGGTGGGGCCATCGTTCTGGTGGCCACCGCGATATTCGTACTCGCGTTTCTTTTCGCACCCGGCCGAGGCCTCGCCTGGCGGCTGGGGCGCCGAAGCGCCCAGCCGGCCAGACGGCAGTCTCGATCTTAGAAGCCGGCTATGCCTCCCAAGAAGTCGTAGCTGATCTTCTTACGCAGGGTCTCCGCCACGGTGAAGAGCCGCTTCAGCCTGGCCTCCTCAGCTGAGGTCAATTCATCCGGGGAGACAAGGTTGTTGAGCGTGCGCCCCTCTTGGATGGCGATCGCCTGCCGGCGAAGCCTTATCCGCATCAGGGTCTCATAGTCGGGGGCCATCTCCTCGTACAGCTCCCGGCTGACCACCCCGCGGTCGCGCAGTTCGCCGAGCCGGTCCAGCGTGTTTGTCGAGTCGATACGATGCCTCAGGGCATACAGCCTGGCGGAGTTGACCACGGGCATCAGAGCCTCTTTGAGGCTGAGAGCCTTGACCCCCTCGTCCGAGGAGGTCGTCTGCAGGTTGCCGAGGAGGCTGATAGGCGGCTTGTACAGCAGAGTGTTCTGGGCGAAGTGCAGGAAGAACAGGGGATAGGATTCCATCTGGTCGAAGACCCAGGTGCGCAACTCTCGGGCGAGTTGTTGCTCACCGTGGACACAACGGAAGTCGAACAACATGTTGAGTTCTAGGAGTTCCTGGGGGTCGGCGTTGTGGATCCAGTGGGAGAACTGCTGCCGCCATACCGAGCGGGGCAGATTCCAGCGGGGGTTCTTGGCCATGACGCCACCCTCGCAGTACTCGTACCCCACTTCGGCCAGCCAGTCGCACACCAGAGTCCCCATGGAGAGGAAATACTCCGAGACCTCCTTGGCCTGATCGGCCGGCGGGTCTTCGTAGAGAAGGGCGTTGTCCTGGTCTGTCAGTAGTGTCTGTTCCTCCCGGCCTTCGCTGCCGAGCGCCAGGAAGGCGAAGCGGGCAGGAGCCGGTCCCAGCTTATCGGTGGCCATCGCCACCAGTCGCTGGAGTACCCCGTCGGACACGCCGGAGATGATGCGGTTGACGTAGCGGGTGCCGGCTCCGGAATCGACAACGGCCCGTACGAGTTCGGGCAGTCTGGCGTGGGCCTCATTGATGTCTTCGATCGAGCGGGCTCGCTGTATCGAGTCGGTGATGATCACAGGCGAAGATTGCTGATGGTGGACGAGATCGCGCAGGCGCACTATGCCCACGAGCTTGCCGCTCTCGTCCATGACCGCCAGGTGGTCGATGTTCCTTGCCTGCATGCGGAGCAGAGCGTCGTATATTGGCGCGCCGGACGATATGGATGCCACCGGGGCGGTCATGATGGAGCGGACGGGAGCATCGGGAGAGATGCCCTCGGCTACCACGCGCGCCCGGAAATCATGATCGGTCGCGATCCCCATGAGTTCACCATCGGGTGCGTTGACGAACACCGCGCCCGCACGGTTCTTGGTCATCAGCGTCGCGGCGCGGGTGATGGTCTCGCCCATGTCCACAGACACTGCGGGTGTGACCGCCTTGGTGATGGGTTCCTGCAGGAAGTACAGCGAGGACTGCAGTTGCGCGATCAACGCCTCGCGCTCTTCGACGCCCTTCCTCTTCTGGGTAACGTCTTCCAGAATGCCGTCGCAGTAGAGGGGCTGTCCGTCCTCGCCGCTCACCAGGACGGCGTATAGCGCGACCTCTGCTCTGCCTCCGTCCTCCCGCCTCAGCCCGAGTTGGAAGTCCTGGATCGCCTTGTCGACGTTCAGCCGGTCGACCAAGGCGTCCCGCTGCTCCGAATCGACTATGCGATCCAGCCAGTCGATACTCGAAAGCTCCACGGAGAGAGGCAGGCGGAGGATTCTTCGCATGGCCGGGTTTGCCTCCAAAAGCGTCCCCCTGCGACCCCAAGCGCTGCGGAAGACCCCAAGACCGATAGCGTCGGACATCGTCCCGAACTGGCGCCTGGTGTCGTCGAGGGCCGCCTCCATGGCCTTCTGTCCAGAGAGGCTGCGGGCGATGAGGATGAAGCCTTCCCGTCCCGCCAACGAGATGGGAGTGGGGGTGATGAGGACCTCGACCGGGTGTCCGTCCTTGTGCCGGAGACGAGCCTCGAAAGTCTCGGCGGCCGCCTCGCCTTTCGCGAGGCCTTCCACGTTGGCCAGGGCTTCGCGATCCGCGGACGTCTCTCCGAAGAACAGGCGGGTGACGTCCATATCAGTGAGTTCCTCGGCGGAGTAGCCGAGCATGTCGCGCAGTGGTTCGTTGGAATAGGCGCACTTGCCTTCGAGGGTCATCAGCAGGCCCTCGGTGGCGGCCTCCACCAGCGCCCGATACTTCTCGTGTGATTCCTTGAGCGCCTCTTCAGCGATGGCCCGCTTTCTCTCGATCTTGAGACTCTGGCGGATCGCATAGAACATCAGAAGCGCAACCGCCACGATGATGCCGAGCGAGATATAGATCAGGTTTCGCTCGACGTCGGCTATGGCGGCATTGACGTCCTCGACGTACATTCCGGTGCCGATGATCCATTGCCAGGGTTCGAAGAGCTGCACGTACGAGATTTTGGGCACTATTTGGGTGGGATCGTCCTGCCACTGCCAGTAGTAGTCGACCCAGCCGGAGCCGTCGTCCTCCACCGCGTTCACGAACTCGACAAATATCTTGTCGCCGTTCTCGTCCTCGTAGTCCGTGAGGTCCTGGCCGTTGAGTTCCGGGACATACGGATGCATGATCATAGTGGGATGGGTGTCCTGGATCCAGAAGTAGTCCTTTCCCTCGTCGCCGTACCGGAGGTTCTCGATCCGCGCTGCGGCTTCCTTCTGGGCCTGTTCCCTGGTCATGGCGCCGGAGGTCTCTTCGGCGTAGTACTCGTCGAGGATGCTGATGGCGGCCCGGGTCAATTCCTGGGCCGTCGACTTCTTGCCCTCCAGCAGTTGGTTCTCGGCTGACGGGATCAGTATGAGGAAGATGACGATGATGAAGAGGACGATAGCCAGAATCGCAGGCAGGACGATACGCAGAAGAAACCCGGACCACTGGCGCGGACCGGTCTTCTCTTGCGCTCGCTCGCTATTAGCCAAGACTCCCCCTTAGGTCGGAAGAACCTCGCCGAGGCTCGTAGCGGAGCCTTGGCCTAGTCGGGGCCCAAGCGCTGCCACGAAGCGCTCAACTTGCTCGAGCGGCATGTCGACGCCGGGACTCGTACCATCGGAGTTGTGGAGGCCGTGGAAATCGCTGCCGCCGGTCGTTAGAAGGCCGCGGCGCTCCGCCAGTTCCAGCAGTTCCTGCTGAGTGGAGCGGAAATACAACTTATAGAAGGCCTCGATCCCGTCCAACCCTTGGGGCTGCAACCAATCGAGATAGTCCTCGAGTCGCTCGATCGTCTTCAGACCCGCGAGCGGGTGGGCAAGAAGGGCGAGTCCTCCCGCTTCGTGGATCAAACGGATCGACTCGGCGGTGTCGGGTAGCTCCTTGCGCGGCGGGTCGTGCCCGTCAGGGGGAGTGGCTGCATCTGCCGGTGCCGCGTTCTTGTCCCGGGAAAAGAGCCGACCGAACCACTGGCGGGCCGAGTTCCACATAGGCTGCCGCAAGAGCTCTATGGCCTTCAGCAGCGCCTGATTCTCGGTGTCAAACCCGAAGGCGAGCAGATGGACAGGCCCTTTGGCCGAGTGGGCGTGAACCTCAAGGCCCGGAACATAGCGCATCCCTCGCCTCTCAACGGCCGAATGGAAACGCGGCAGTCCGGCCACGCTGTTGTGATCGGTGAGAGAAGCCCAGACAACGTCGGCGCTCGCCAACTGATGGGCCACGTAGCCTGGCGAATGATCGCCGTCGCTCGCAGACGAATGGCAGTGCAGGTCAACCCGAATGATCTCCCCCATAACGCCCCTCTTAGATCGTTCTGAATGGACTTGTGCTGATCCCCGGCGCGTCTAGCGAACAGGTGCGGCTATTCTACAAGAAATCAGCCCTACAAGAAATCGGCCGCGGGTAGACAAGTCCGGCTGGTCACGAGTATAGTGTCGGGCGGTCCGGCCCGGAGCGTCACGTTCGAATGGCCCGGCGGATGATCACACGCGCACGGTCGTGCGGGCACTATAGGGAGGTAGTCGTTAGATGGCGAACGGGTTTGTCTCGACCGAAACGGTCACCAAGTTACTCGATACCAACGCCAACCCTGCTCCGTTGGGGCTGATGGGATTCGGCCTCACTACCGTCCTTCTCAACATCCACAACGCGGGTTTCTATGAGCTCAATGCGATGATCCTGGCCATGGGGATCTTCTACGGCGGTATCGCCCAGATCATCGCCGGAATCATGGAGTGGAAGAAGAACAATACGTTCGGGACCCTGGCCTTCACGTCATATGGACTGTTTTGGTTGACGCTGGCGGGTATCTGGCTTCTCCCCACGATGTTTGCCGACGCGGGCGCGGCCGCCGCGCCGAGCGAGACCGCCCTTGCCTGGTACTTCGTCTTCTGGGGTATCTTCACGGCCTACATGTTCGTCGGCACCCTCAAGCTCAACCGGGCGCTCCAGGTAGTCTTCGGCCTCCTCACCATCCTCTTCTTCCTCCTTGCCATCCGCGACTTCGGTGGCGGAGCGGTCTGGGGCAAGATCGCCGGCTATGAGGGCATCATCACGGGACTCGCCGCCGTCTACGCCGCTTGCGCCCAGATACTCAACGAAGCCTACAAAAGGGTCCTGCTCCCGCTGGGTCCGGTCAGCCAGCTTTCCAGAGGCTTCGTGCAAGATTACGGGGAAGAGATCGCCACTCTCTGGCTGGACAGCCTGCGGCGCAGCCCGCAGACGCCTTCGTATGGCCTGGTGTCGGATACGGAACTCATCAACGCCAGCGAGTTCGCCCTCACTCAGGTGGATGAGTACTTCACGGGCAAGCCTACCGAGGCCGATATCGGCGAGTTCTTCCACCGGCTGGGGGCTACCAGAGCGGCCCAGGGGCTGCCTCTCCCCGAACTGATCAGCGCCATCCTGCTACTTAAGCGCGAGATCTGGATGTCGGCCCGTACACACGGCGTCTGGGAGTCTGCCCAGGACCTGCAGCAGGCGGTCGACCTCAACCGCGAGCTCGGCCGGTTCTTCGACAGAGCGGTCTATTACGCGAGCGCTGGGTACACCGGAGCACCTCTCGAGCCGAGGGACATCTTCTAGGGACCCGCGCGAACCCGCACCTGCAGGACGGATAACCGAGAGGCCGCCGGACGCGATCGCGTCCGGCGGCCTCTCTAGTTTTGCGTTTGCCGTTCCTAGACCGAGGCCTACTCGGCTGGAGCAACCTCGGCAGAGGTTTCAGACGCTGCGGGAGAGTACTGGCCCGTCACCGGGTGCTCCTCCATCATGTCGGGCTTGGTGAGCTTCGACACCAGATAGATGGCGATGAAGCTAAGCGGGATGGAGATGATGCCCGGGTTCTTGAGGGGGATGGGGGCATCCGCGGGATCGAGGCCGTACAGCTCCCACATAGTGGGCGAAAAGATGATGATGCCCACAGAAGCGACGATGCCCACGATGATGGACGCCACCATGCCCTTGGAGGTAGTTCGTTTCCAGAAAAGCATCATAATGATGCACGGGAGGTTCGCCGATGCGGCTACCGCAAAAGCGAGGCCCACCAGGAACGACACGTTGACGCCCTGGAAAGCGATGCCGAGTAGGATGGCGATGGCTCCTACCACGAAGGCGGAAACGCGTCCTGCGACCACCTTCTGCCTCTCGTTCTTGATCAATCCGCCAAAACGATCCATAAGGTCGTGGGCGACCGCGCCAGAGGCGGCGATGATCAGGCCGCTCACGGTGCCTAGGACCGTCGCGAAGGCGATGGCCGAGATCATGGCGAAGAGGAAGGTCCCAAAGGAACGAGCGAGCAACGGGGCGGACATGTTGTTGTCCAGCACGTTGACCGTGTTGCTGGTCATCGCGCCGAGCCCCATAAAGAGCGTCAGTATGTAGAAGAACCCGATCGCGGCGATGGCGACCACCGTGGACTTACGGGCCGCTCTCTGACTGGGAACGGTGTAGTAGCGGATAAGGATATGTGGGAGAGCGGCCGTTCCCAGGAACAAGGCGATCATGAGGGAGACGAAGTCGATCCGGTCCAGCACCGAGCCTTCGAGCTTGAACGATTGGCCGGGTCTCGTCACCGTGTCGCCGGACACAGGCACCGAGTAGTAGATGGACACCTGTTCCCCGGCGTCCTCGAACGCGGCTTTCTTCCAGAGGTTGATGGTGGTCTCCGGGTCGCCCACGAGGGCGAGGAACTTGAACGGATTCACGGCGCCGCCGTCCGTGTACGTCTCGCCGGCGATGAGGCTCATGTTGCTGACCTGCCTCAACTGGTTGTCATCGGAGGCCGGAGCGCCGTTGATGTACTTGGTGGCGTCATCCTTGATGACCACCTCTTGGGTCTCGTGCAACTCAGCCCCTGAATCACTGGTGGTGAGCTTCCACCAGGTGCTGACGCCATTGTTGTCGAGCTTGACGAACGTGGTGGTCTTGTCCTTGACCGTCACGTCGTGGGTGCCGACCACCTGATAGGCCGTATCGTCCGGCGTTATCGTGCCGTCGGCCACCGTAGCCGTTATGGTCTTGTAGTGGTAGAAGGGGACCCTTCCTCCCTGATCAGGCTCTGTGGAGAAGCCGCGAACGCAGACCGCGACCACGACAACAAGCACGAAGATGATGAGAAGGGCACCCTTGATGAACTGCACGTAGGTGGTGGAGGTCATACCGGCCGTAGCCACGATGGTGATGACGATAGCTCCGACCAGAACCACGCCCACCCAATGGGGGAAGCCGAGCAGTGGCTCGATCAGCACGCCCGCCCCTACCATCTGGGGGATAAGGTAGAAGATCGAGACGATGAGCGTGGCGATCGCAGCCATGAGCTTGACGCTGCGCTTGTTGAACTTGGCGTCGAGAGCGTCGGTGAACGTATAGCGACCGAGACGCCTCAAAGGTTCTGCCACAACAAAGAGGGCGACCACCCAGCCGGCCAGATAGCCGATGGAGTACAGGAAGCCGTCGTAGCCGGAGACGGCTATGAGTCCGCAGATTCCGAGGAAAGATGCGGCGGATAGATAGTCACCGGCAAAGGCGATGCCGTTGACGCCCCAGTGGATGCGTCCACCGGCGGCGTAATAGCCGTGGGCCGATTTCGCCCTGCGCGCGGTGTAGAAGGAGACGAAGAGGACTACGCCGACGATGAGCAGGAAGATGACGATGGCGAGAGGCTCTACTGTGTTCATATCAGACCTGCTCCTCGCCCTCGAACGACTTCTCGTGCCGTGTGCACAGCCAGTTGTAAACGACCGCTAGGATGAAGGCTATGATGATCAGCGCGAAGCCGTAGACGATCGCGAGGTTCAGGCCATACACCACGATGGTGCCCATGGACTTCGGCCACACGACGTTGATGATGATGAAAACGACGTAGAGAATGCCGTAGAAGAGCAA
The DNA here is from genome assembly GCA_963713545.1 of uncultured Actinomycetes bacterium. GTDB lineage: Bacteria > Actinomycetota > Thermoleophilia > RBG-16-64-13 > RBG-16-64-13 > CAVPLM01. The sequence continues at coordinate 51,996 of CAVQME010000002.1, forward strand.
CATCCACAGCCCGAGGCGCCGCTTGTAAGCAGCCGCCTCGTCTATGCCGCGTACTTGTGCTGCGGGCTCATGGAGCATGCGCACCCCCCTTGAGTGTTCGGTGGCCTCCTGGCCACCGCGATTTTTCCGACCCCGTCCTCGCCTGCCTCATGCAAGCAAGTGCTCGGTATTTTGGGTGCTACGGCTGTTGCTGTCAAGCCTTCGACGGAAGGCGACCACCTTCACGCGCTGCCCTGCGGCCTCTCGTCACAACCTGAACGCGGTTTGAGTTAGAATCTGGCCATGATCCTTTGGGGCAACATCCGCGAGTTCCCGCTTTTCAGTGTGCTTCAGTTCTTGGCTTCCCAACGGCGCTCTGGGGTGCTCGAGATCCAGGATTTCGAAGAGTTCGGGGCCATCTACCTCTCCAACGGCCGGATCGACGCCATCAGCATGCCGCTCTCCGACGAGGCCTTGGGCGCGAAACTGGTGGCTACCGGAGCTCTGGCGGAGAGCAGGGCGAAGGAATGCTGGATGAGATACTCGCAGGCCGATGAGGAGCAGCCGGTGCTGGCGGCCCTGCTGGAAGCGGCCGAAGCCGAGCCGGAGGTCTTGGTCGAAATCGTCAACCGGCACACCGCCGACCAGATCATGCAGCTCATGTACTGGAGCACCGGTACGTTTCGCTTCGTCGTCCCCACCCGACCCGTCCAGTTCAGTGTGACCCCCTCCATCAACGTCGATCACCTGTTGCTCGAGGCCTACCGTCGGGTGGACGAGGGCGAGCGACCGGGGAGGGAGAAGGTCTCGGTGGAGGAGGAGTTCTGCCTCACCTGCACCTTGGAGTGCTCTCCCGAGATCAAAGAACGTTACCTTAAGGCAGATGTATGTCTGTGGCGGAACATGCCCAGCATCTTGAAGGACCCCATCTTCCGTCGGATGCGTCAGTCGGACGCTCTCGACGAGGATGACACCGGCGAGCTTCCCTTCATCTGACGGACCATGCGCGCGACCCTTGTCTGCGTGGGCCGCCTCGCTCGGGAGTACCATCCGCTCTGGCGCCACCACGCGCATCTCTTGCGTCCCTACCTCCAACTGGAAGTTCTCGAGACCCCCGAGGCGCCGCGCTCCCTGACTGCCGAGCAGGTACGGGTCAGAGAGGGAAGCGCCTTGCTCGCGCTCCTGCGTCCGGACGCTTTCACCGTGGCCGTCGACGGCCGGGGTCGGGAGTACTCGTCCGAAGAATGGAGTGCGTTCCTGGCAGATAGGAAGTTGCACGGCCGGAGTCACTTCCAGTTTATACTGGGGGGCACCTTCGGGCTCGACGAAGCCGTGCTGGCAGCAGCGCAGGCGCGCTGGTCGCTTTCCGCGCTCACGTTCCCTCATCAGATGGCCCGGTGCATCGTGCTGGAGCAGCTTTATCGGGCAGTGAAGATCGAGCGGGGCGAGCCTTATCACTGTTGACGGAACATGCGGCGGACATCGGCGCAGAAGACAGGATATTTGATGCGACAGGAAGTGAAGACCGGGATCATTGTTCTCGCGGCGATCTTCGCCGTGGTGATCATCGGCACTGTCGGGTTCATGCTGATCGAGGGCTGGGGCCTGCTAGACTCCCTCTACATGACCGTGACGACTATCTTCACGGTCGGCTTCGGGGAGGTCCATCCGCTATCGCGGGCAGGGTCTATCTTCACCCTGCTGCTGATCGTCGGCGGAGTGGGGACCATCTTGTACGGCATCGGGGCGATGGTGGAGTTCGTGATCGGAGGCCAGCTTACGGGGGTCTTCCGAAGGAGGGCGGTGAGGCGGCAGGTGGATAAGCTGGAGGGCCACTACATCATCTGCGGCTATGGTCGGGTGGGAGAGACCGTGGCCCGGCATTTCACGAGCGACAAGGCCAAGTTCGTGATAATCGACAATGATCCCGAGGCGCTTGCCCGGGCCGAGGCGGAGGGTTTCCTCGTGGTGCGGGGAGATGCGGCTGCGGATGACGTGCTGGAAGCCGCAGGCGTCACCCGGGCGAAGGGTCTGGTGGCCGCCGTAGGGTCCGACGCCGGCAACATCTTCGTGACGCTTTCCGCCCGGGTGCTCAATCCAGGCCTGCTGATCGTGGCTCGGGCAGGCTCAGAGGACACCCAGAGCAAGCTGGAGCGGGCCGGTGCCGACCACGTGGTCTCTCCCTACGGCATCGGTGGCAGACGCATGGCCACTCTCATGCTCAAACCGCTGGTGAGCGACTATCTGGAAGTGGTCACCGGTGGTGGCGAGCTGGAATTCCGGGTGGAGGAGCTCGAGCTGAACACGGAGTGCTGCTCTATCGGCCGTTCGATCAAGGACCTTCGCATCCGGGAGCGGACGGGAGCGACCATCCTGGCCGTCCGGAGGGCTCACACGGGGGTCTTCGAGACCAACCCGTCGCCGGAAGTGCCCCTGGACTCCGGCGACAAGATCATCGCGATCGGCACACCGCCGGAGATAACCAAGCTGGAGGAGCTCATCGGCGCGCCTCCTACCCCGGTGGGATAAGGAGGATCGCGCGGCGTGCTGGCCGAACATGTGAGACGGGTCGTCTCGGAATGGGCGGCCGAGCAAGGCTATAGTGATGTGCCCGCGTGTGAACTCGCCCGTCCGAGCGAGGAAGCGCACGGCGACTACGCCACCCCGCTCTGCATGCAGATGGCCAAGGCAGCCAAGCAGGCACCGCGCGCCCTGGCGGACCAACTGCGGCTGCGGCTGCTCGATGACGCCGAGCTGGCCCGGTTGGTCGATGCTATCGAGGTGGCCGGCCCCGGCTTTCTGAACTTCACGCTTAGCAGCACTGCCTATGCCGAAGCCATGGGGGAGATGCTGGACCAGGGCGATTCTGTCGGCCGTGGTCCGGCGCGCGCCCATCCCCGGGTCAACCTGGAGTTCGTAAGCGTGAATCCGAATGGCCCGTTGCACGTGGGCCACGGACGGTACGCCGCCTACGGCGATTCGCTCCATCGACTCCTTGCGTTCAGCGGCCTCAATGTCTCCTCGGAGTTCTACATCAACGACTTCGGGCGGCAGATGGACCGCTTCGGTCGCAGCGTCGCCGCCCGATATGCCCAATCCTTTGCCGTTGACTTGGCCGTCCCCGGCGATGGCTACCAGGGGGACTATGTCAAGGACGTCGCGGCAGCCGTCCGAGCTGAGGTCGGCGACCGCTACGTGGGCGCGCTCCGGATCGCGGCCGCCGGCATGGCGCCGGCGACCAACACCGCGACGGATACCGTCGGCACCGGGCCCGCAGGGGAGACGGAAGCGCTGCCCGAGGTCGACCAAGCAATCGCCTTCTTCCGCTCTCGCGGCTGCGCCCTGATGCTCGAGCAGATGAAAGCGGAGCTGGAGAGCTTCGGGGTGGTCTTCGATGTTTGGTTCAGCGAGACGACGCTGCACGAGGGCGGCCGTCTGGAACAAGCCATCGAGCGGCTGCTGGCCCAGGGAGAAGCCTACCGGGAGGGTGATGCGATCTGGCTACGCACCACCTCCCGCGGGGACGACAAAGATCGGGTCCTCATTCGCAGCAACGAGCGGCCGACCTACTTTGCCGCGGACATCGCTTATCACGAAGACAAGCTGGAGCGTGGGTTCGAGCACCTCATCAATATCTGGGGAGCTGATCACCATGGCTATGTCGCCCGCATGAAGGCGGCCGTGGAGATACTATCGGGGCGGGCCGGCGCTCTGGAGGTCATCATCGGGCAACTGGTCAACCTGCTCGATGAAGGGGAACTGCGGCAGATGTCCACCCGGCGGGGGGAGATGGTGACGTTGGCAGAGTTGATCGAAGCCATCGGGGTCGACGCTGCCCGCTTCTTCCTGGTGATGCGTTCGCACGATCAGACCCTGGATCTGGACATAGGTCTGGCCCGTCAGCAATCGCAGGAGAACCCCGTCTACTACGTGCAGTATGCGCACGCTCGGATATCCAGCATCCTGCGGAACGTGCCCGAAGGCCTAGAGGCGGCGGTACCTTCTGATCCGGGGGTCTTTGCTTCCCCTTACGAGCGGGCTCTTATCAAACGCCTGGAAAGCTTCGCCGTGGTCGTGCAGGACGCCGCCGAGAGGCGGGCTCCACATCGTATCGCCGGCTATGCGCAGGAACTGGCCGCCGACTTCCACGTCTTCTACAAGCACTGCCGCGTCATCGGAGTGCAGCCCAGCAAAGCTGCCTCTCGGCTGGCCCTCTGCGTGGTGGCCAAACGGGTGGTGTTCCGCTGCCTCGACCTCGTGGGGGTCGGTGCTCCCGACTCCATGTAGGGTGGGAGACCGTGCCGGAACTCCCTGAAGTCGAAACAGTCAGGCGCCAACTGGCGCAGTCTCTCGTCGGGAAGCGCATCGCCTTGGTGGAGAAGGTGGAGCCGGCCATGCTGCGGGACTGCACGGAGGGGCAGGTGTGGGAGTTCCTGCCCGGCAGCCGGATCGAGGGCGTGGAGCGGCTGGGGAAGTTCCTTGTCCTGCCTTTGAGCGATACCAGGTTCCTAACGCTTCACCTGGGTATGACCGGGAACATCCTCGTGTCTGCCGAACCTCCCGAGGCGTGGGGGCCCCATGCGCGCTTCGTCCTTCACCTGGACGACGAGGCCGGGCGCCGATCCGTTCTAGAGTTCCGCGACATGCGGAAGTTCGGTCGCCTGCATCTGACTGTGGGCGCGCCGGCGCCCCGCTTGGACAACCTGGGCCCCGACGCGTGGCAGGGGACCTGGGACACGCAGTACCTCGGAGACCGCCTTCGCGGGCGCACGGCACCGCTCAAGGCCTTCCTGCTCGACCAGCGGAACCTGGCCGGCATCGGGAACATCTACGCCGACGAGATCCTCTGGTGGACGAGACTGTCGCCGCTCAGGCGCGCCGGGTCGCTCACGCCGGCTGAGGTGGCCGCGCTGGCGAGGGAGATCCCCTTTCGGCTGGGAGAAGGCGTACGCCTTCTCGGCTGCTCGATCTCTGATTTCGTTGACACCGAAGGAAGATTCGGCAGCTTTCAGGAGTGGTTGCGGGCCTACGGCAAGCAGGGGCAAGAGTGCTCCCGGTGTGGGGCCGTCCTGGCCCGAGTGGTCGTGGCGGGACGCGGCACGACCTATTGCCCGGGATGCCAGATCTAGGTCTATACACGTTTTAGGGCGCTTCGAGACGCGGACGGGGAAGCCGTCACGGAGGGCAACAAAAAAGCGAGCCCCGAGTGCACTCGCTTTTCACCTTTCACCGGCTCTCACTTCGTTCCCGCTTCACTGTACTCCGCGGCCATTTACCTCCGCGTTTCCTCTGCGGGCCCCTTTGTAAGCTCCTCAGATGCTGCGTCTGAGCTCTCGGGACTCTGGAATGTATTGTACTCGTGTTTGCCGCGCCGTCAAGCCTGCGCGGGCGATGTTCCCGCTCAAAAATAGCGGTGCGAGCGCTTGGTACCAGCGGAAGGGGCGTCCGCCTGCAGCGCACGGACGCAAGGAGGCCCCGGAGGAGGCACCACTGGTGAGAGCCATCGCACGGGATCGGTGTGGTAGAATCGTCGCGAAATCGGCATGACCGACCTGCGAGCGGAGTTAACTCAGTTGGTAGAGTGCCAGCTTCCCAAGCTGGATGTCGCGGGTTCGAACCCCGTACTCCGCTCCATTTTGTCCCTTCGAGCGAGCATCTCAGACACGGCATGTTGCGCCCGTGGTACCCCCGTGGGTATGATGGACTCGAGAGTCCGAACTGTCGCGCAGTGAACACCAAGGAGTTCGACCATGACAGACAGCGACGGAGACGCACCCCGAGCGGTGGGAGAGGAACAAGAGCGCGTCCTCAACCGGTTGGCCCGCATCGAGGGTCAGGTACGCGGCCTGCAGCGCATGATCGAAGAGGGCAAGGAGTGCGAGCAGATCCTCGCCCAATTGGCGGCCGTGCGGTCGGCCCTCGACCACGTAGGCACCTATCTCATCAGTCATCGTATGAAGGAATGCATGGAGGAGGAAGCGGGGGTGACCTTCGACCCCGCCGCTCTGGAGAAGGCCTTCGAGGTCTTCTTCAAGTACGTTCAGTGCGTGCGCTGACCCGCTTTCTAGCCGCTTTGTTTGAGAAGCCAAGTAGAAGTGTACTGGTGGATGCGCGGGTCATGCTGTGCGCTCGTGTGCGTACCGTCCTCCAAAGTTAGCAAGGTCGTCTCGGTGCGGAGATGCCTACAGAGTCGAAGCGAATGAGCCAAGGGAACCACGTCGTCTCCGCGGGCATGCACCAGCAGCACCGGGCACTCCACCTGTGAAGCCAGCCGGACGCTGTCCTGTCTCTGGAAATAGGAGCGGAGAGCTGCGGTGTCCCAACGGGGAGGCGCATGCTCCGGTGCAGACCTGGAGCCGCTCTCAGGTTCAGTCCCTTGTTCGTCGTCCAGAGCGTCTAGGATCACGCCCTCGCTGGCTGGGCACAGCAGGGCCAGGGCGGCGAAGCGGGCCTGAGGGGCGGCTTTGAGACCGTAGAACCCACCCATGCTCGAGCCCCTGTAGCACACCCTCTCCGGGTCAACCCGCGGATGGGCACGGAGCAGGTCCACAGCCGCGAAGATATCCTGCTCCAATGGGCCGTCTCCACGACCGGCGCTGTCGCCATGCCCGCGGAAATCGAGAGCCAACACCACGAAGCCCTGCGCACAGGCCTCCCGGCAGAAGCCATCGTGGCGCTCTCTTCTGCTGCCTGCGCCGTGGCCCACCAGCAAACCGGGCCCGGGGACCCCGCCCTCCGCCGGAGGCAGGTAAAGGGTAGCGGCCAACTCCAGGGTCCGTGCGAGGCCCGCGTCGGGCGCCGATCGGAGGGTCAGTTGGGTCGGAGAGACCGGATCGACCAAGTAGTTCCCCTAGAACAGGGTCGGCTGCTGGGGCTCGAGTCGAAGATGGGCCACGTGGGGGATGTTGCGGAACAACTGCCGGTAGTCGAAGCCGTAGCCCACGAGGAAGTCGTCGGTCACCTCGAAGCCGACGTAGCGCACGTCGATGTCGACCAGCCGCTGATGGGGCCGGTCGAAAAGCGTGCACACCTCCAGGGAGCGGGGTCGTCTCAGGCCGAGCGAGCGCATGATGTAGTGCAAGGTCAGGCCGGAGTCGATCATGTCCTCAACGACGAGGACGTTCTTGTCTTTGATGGGCCTGTCCAGGTCTTTCAGAAAACGGATGGCCTTGGTGCCCGTTTGGCCGTGCTCGTGTAGGTACGAGCTTATGGCCAGGAAGTCCATCTCGAGAGGTAGGTCGATGGCTCGGGCGAGGTCGGCCATGAAGAACACCGCTCCCTTCAGGATCGAGATGAGCAGGAGGTCCTGGCCCTGATAGTCGCTGGTGATCTCGGTGCCCAGCTTCCGCACGCGTCCGGCGATCGTGGCCGTGTCGAGATACACCTCGCCGAGCCTGTCGTCGGCATGGCACGCGTCGCAGGATGAGGTCGGACCCTGAGGCAGCCCGGTCATTGATACCTCACAGACCGTACTTCTGGGCCATTCGCACGAAATCCTTACGGTACAGGAGCTTGATGCGGATATCGGGGTACTTCTCGCGCAATTTCCGCACCTTGCGGTTCTTGGCGGTGACCAGTGACTGCTTCATCTCGGTGACTTCGACGAAAAGGTCGAGATCGGGCAGGAAGAAATCGGGCGTGAAAGCTTCGAGTATGTGGCCCTGCTCGTCCTGCTCCAGGATGAAGGTGCGTGGTTCATATTCCCAGGCGATGCGGTGATAGTCGAAAAGCTTGGCTGCCTCCAGCTCCGTGCGGGTGGCGAAGCTGGGCTCCTTAGTGCCGCGATAGTAGGAAAAACTAGACGTTTCGTCGACCATCCTAGAACTTCATTTTACCAGTTGGCCTTGTGTGGTAACGTACCGGTGTTTCCCGTCTGGAGGCTGTAGTGACCCACACGCTCGTCTATCCCATCACCGCTGCGCACAACTCTGCGGGGCACCTGGAGGTCGGCGGTTGCGACGTGGTCGAACTGGTGGCCGGTCATGGCAGTCCTCTGATGATCTATGACGAGAAGTCTATCCGCGACCAGTGCCGGCGCTATGTGGCGGCGTTCCGGGAACACAGCGAGGACTTCGAAGTCATATACGCCAGCAAGGCGTTCTCGTCGGTGGCGGTGTGCCAGTTGGTGAACGAGGAGGGATTCTCCCTGGACGTATCGTCCGGAGGGGAATACCACGTGGCCGAGGTAGCCGGTTTTCCCAACGAACGCATCTTCTTCCACGGTAACAACAAGACGCGCGAAGAGCTGGAGTATGTGCTGGACCGGGGGGTCGGGTTCGTCGTGGTCGACAGCTTCCAGGAGCTGGCCTTGCTCGAGGAACTGGTGGCAACCAGGGGGGGCCGGCAGCGGATCCTTCTGCGCATCACCCCGGGCGTGGAGGCTCACACTCATTCGTACATCGAGACCGGGCAGGTCGACTCCAAGTTCGGCTTCGGGCTCCTAGAAGGGGTGGCGCTCGAAGCAATCCGCCAGGGCCTCGCGGCTCCTCATTTGGACCTGGTGGGCTTACACGCTCACATCGGCAGCCAGGTATTCTTGTTGGACGGTTTCAGGAAGGCCATTGGGATCCTGGTGAAGCTGATCGGTCAGGCCAACGGGAGCCTGGGTTTCGACTGCCGGTACCTGAACGTCGGGGGCGGTCTGGGCATCCGCTACACCGAAGAAGACGCCCCATCGTCCATTGCCGACTACGCGGCGGTGAAGGTGGAGGGGGTGCGGGAAGAGATGGCGGCGGTGGGTCTGCCCATGCCGCGCGTGCTCATCGAACCCGGCCGGTCGATAGTGGGAAAAGCGGGGATCACCGCGTATCGAGTGGGGACCATCAAGGAGATCCCGGGCGTGCGAACGTATGTGAGTGTCGATGGGGGTATGAGCGACAACATCCGGCCCATGCTCTACGATGCCCGGTACGAAGTCATGTTGGCCAACAGGGCCGACGCGACACCGGACACGACCGTCACGGTCGCCGGAAAGCACTGCGAAGGCGGCGATATCCTCATCCGCGATGCCGTTATCGCCCGGCCCGAACCGGGCGACACCCTCGTCATGCCTGCCACGGGGGCGTACTGTTACGCCATGGCTTCGAACTACAACGGTAGCCCGAGACCGGCCGTGATCCTGGTGGATGACGGTCGGGCGCGGGTGATCATCGAACGGGAGAGCTACGCGGACCTGGTGGCGAAGCACCGTCCGCTGCGGGACTAGTCGGCGTCAGAGGAGGGACGGGCATGAGTCGGGAGGAGAGGACAGTACGGCTTGGTCTGTTGGGGTTCGGTACCATCGGATCGAGCGTGTACCGGCTCATCCAGAAGGAACACGACCAGATCCTGGAGGGCACAGGGGTCGACCTGCAGGTCGCGAAGGTCTTGGAGATCGATTCGGCCAAGGTCCCCGCCGACGCACCCGCCGGTCTGTTCACCGCCGACTTCGCCCAGATAGTCGAGGACGAGTCGATCGATATCGTGGTGGAATTGATCGGAGGTACCGACGCGGCCTTCACCTTCCTGGACGCGGCGCTGCGCAAAGGCAAGAACGCGGTCACGGCCAACAAGCAGCTCTTGGCGTCACGCGGTGAGGCTTTGTTCAATCTCGCCCGGGACGAGAGGCGCCATCTGCGTTTCGAGGCTTCGGTGGCGGGGGCCATCCCCATCATCAAGGTCATGCGGGAGAGCATGATCGCGGCGGGGTTGCATACGGTGTACGGCATCGTGAACGGCACCACCAACTATATCCTCAGCCGCATGTACAACGATGAGGGCGACTACGCCGAGATCCTCGCCAAGGCGCAGGAACTCGGCTATGCGGAAGCCGATCCCACCGCCGACGTGGGCGGGGCCGACGCGGCCGCGAAGATGGCCATCCTGGGGTCGATCGCCTTCCATTCGCGCGTCACTCTAGCCGACGTGTCGTTCGAGGGCATCCAGAGCATAAGTCTGGACGACGTCCGCTATGCCAGGGACCTCGGCTTCGTGGTCAAGCTCATCGGTGCCGCCCGCCTGATCGACGATCGGGTGAGCGTGCGGGTGTTCCCGGCACTGGTTCCGGCCGATCATCCCCTCGCATCCATCAGCGGCTCGCACAACGCAGTGTTCCTCCAGGGCGGCACCATCGGGGAGATCATGCTTATGGGTCCTGGCGCCGGCGGCCCGCCCACGGCGACTGCCGTTGTGAGTGACGTAGTCTCTATCGCCAACACCAAGGACGTGGGCTTCCTGCAGAGCTGCTCCTGCTATCGCAGTCTGGGCTTCTACCCGGCGGACGAAGTGGAGTCGGCCTTCTTCATCAAGATGAACGTGGAAGACGTCTCCGGTGTGCTGGCGCAGATCGCCTCCGTGTTCGGCGAGCACGGTGTCTCGATCGCGAGCATGATCCAGAAGGGCAGGGGGGCGGAGGCTGAACTGGTTCTCATCACCCACCCGACGCGCGAGAAGGACTTCTTCGCGGCCATAGAGCAGGCGAAGGGCCTGAAGTGCTGCAAGAGCGAGCCCATGACACTGAGGGTGCTGTAGATGAGCGCGCGAGACGGCAGCCCGTTCGGGGTCATCGCGCGGTATCGGCAGTATCTGCCGCTGAAGCCTGATACGGTGCCGGCCACCCTCGGTGAAGGCAGCACCCCGCTCATACCCTCTGTCTGGCTGAGCGAAGAACTGGGCTGCCAGGTCTACCTCAAATACGAGGCCGCCAATCCCACGGGATCTTTCAAAGATCGGGGCATGACCGTCGCCATGACTAAGGCCACGGAAGAGGGGGCGACAGCCGTCATCTGCGCGTCCACGGGCAACACCTCCGCCTCTGCGGCCGCGTACGCCGCTCGGGCGGGCCTGCGCTGTGTGGTGCTGATCCCTGAGGGCAAGATAGCCATGGGCAAGTTGTCGCAAGCCCTCATGCACGGGGCGGTGGCCATCGCTATCGAAGGCAATTTCGATCTGGCCCTGGAGTATGTGAAAGAGATCTCGGGACGGCAACCCATCACTCTGGTCAACTCGCTCAACCCCTACCGCATCGAGGGGCAGAAGACGGCGGCGTTTGAAATCGTCGACCGGTTGGGGGACGCTCCTGCCATGCTCTCGATCCCGGTGGGCAACGCGGGTAACATCACCTCTTACTGGAAGGGATTCCGGGAGTACCACGAGCGCGGGCTGGCGGGGCGGCTGCCGGTGGTGTGGGGCTTCCAGGCCGAGGGAGCCAATCCCCTTGTGTGTGGACATGTCATCGACAAACCCGAAACGATCGCCACGGCCATCCGCATCGGCAATCCCGCCCGGGCGGAAGAGGCTCTTGCTGCCGCCTGCGACTCGGGCGGCGCCATCCGCGACGTGACGGATACTGAGATCCTCGCTGCCCAACGCTTGCTGGCTCAGAAGGAAGGAGTCTTCTGCGAGCCGGCGTCCGCGGCCAGTGTAGCCGGGCTTCTCAAATACAGGCGCACCGGCCTGCCATCCGGTGATACGGTGGTGGCGGTGCTCACCGGCCACGGTCTCAAAGACCCGCAGACCGCTATCGACCAATCGCGCCCCATCATCCACTGCCCGGCCGATCTGGCAGCGGTGGAGGAGATCATAGCGAGCGCCTAGATTCGCACTTATCCCGGCCTGTCGCGGTCCTCAGGAAAGGGCCGCTGCCGGGTGCTCCAGGCGGAGGGATTCGAGATGGACAACAAGACCCGCTCCTGCGTCATCGCCCACCTTTCCGACCTGCACACGGGCTCTCAGTATTTCGTGCCCAACTTGCTGGACCGGGCGCTGGTGGAGGTGAACGACCTGGCCCCGGACGTGGTGGTCGTCACGGGTGATCTGACCAATATGGGTTACCGCCAGGAGTTCCGCGAAGCCCGGGAGTACCTTGACCGGCTCGACTGCCCGGATGTGCTGGTGGTACCCGGAAACCACGACAGCCGGAACGTCGGCTACGCGCATTTCGAGCGACTGTTCGCCTCCCGCGAGAACGTCATCCGCAAGAACGGCGTGACGCTGGTGGGAGTGGATTCCACCGAGCCCGACCTCGACTACGGGCGTATCGGCCGGCATCGCTACCCGTGGATGCGAGAAGCCTTCACGCAGTGCCCTGATGATCTCCAGATCTTCCTCTTGCACCATCATCTACTCCCCATCCCGGGTACCGGGCGGGAGCGCAACATCGTGAACGACGCCGGAGATGTGCTGGAGGTGCTCGTGGAATGCGGGGTGGAACTCGTGCTGTCGGGTCACAAGCACGTTCCCTACGCCTGGCGCCTCGAGAACATGTTCGTGGTCAACACTGGGACGGTGGCCACTCTGCGCCTCCGGGGTGACACCAAACCCTGCTACAACGTCATCGAGATAGTCGGCGACCACGTAACTATCTCGCGTCGCTACCCCTTCCATGGGGGCGAGGTCATCGTGGAGTTCGACGCGGCCTCGAAAACCTATGTGCGCAACGGCCTTCGGACCGAGGCCGAGCCTGGCTGATGAGAGAGTCGGCCGTCGCTCTGATCGATGGGGAGCACTATCCTTCGGTGGTGGTCGATGCCCTGCGACAAAGCGCGGAGCGGTTCGAGTATCGAGGCGCGGTGTTCCTCGGCGGGTCGGAAAAGATCAGGGAGGGCGATCTAGAGGCCGCAGCCGAGAGGATCTACGGACTGCCGGTCGTGTTCGATCCCGACCCGTATCGGGGCTTGATGCGTGCCATCGACTTGTTCCGCCCTGAGGTGGTCGTTGACCTGAGCGATGAACCGGTGCTAGGATACGAGCAGCGTTTCCGTCTTATCAGCCATAGCTTGGCGCGGAACGTCGGCTACGTCGGTCCCGATTTCCACTTCAGTCCCGCGAGTTCGGATCATCTTTGCGCAACTCCTTCGCTTTCCATCGTGGGGACGGGCAAGCGAGTGGGCAAGACCGCCGTCAGCGGTTACGTGGCACGGACCTTGCAGAGGGCCGCACAAGGGGAGCATGCGCCGGGAGTGGTGGTCGTGGCCATGGGCCGCGGTGGTCCGGCGGAACCCGAGGTCATCGATGGTGCCCGCATCGGGCTGACGGCGGCAGACCTCTTGGCCTGGAGTCGGCAAGGTAGGCACGCGGCGTCCGATCACTTCGAAGACGCCGTACTCAGCCGGGTGGTGACCGTGGGATGCCGGCGGTGCGGCGGGGGCATGGTCGGAGAGCCTTTCGCGTCGAACGTGGAAGCCGGGGTGCGACTGGCGAACAGTCTGTCCCCCGGTCTGGTGGTCCTCGAAGGCAGCGGGGCGGCGTTGCCGCCCGTTGGGACGGACGCGCGCCTGCTCGTGTCGGGAGCCCAGCAGCCGGTGGACCACATCGCCGGGTACCTGGGGACATATCGTCTGCTTACCAGCGATGCGTTGGTACTGACCATGGCGGAAGAGCCACTCGCGTCGGGGGGAAAGGTACGGGCCGTCATAGAGGCAGTGAAAGAGGTCAAACCTGGCATGAAGACCGTCCCGGTGGTTTTCCGGCCGCGGCCGGTGCAGCCCGTGGAGGGACGGCGGGTCGCGTTCTTCTCGACGGCACCGCGCGGGCAGGAGGGATTGCTGCGCCGCTATCTGCAGGAGCAATGGGGATGCAGGGTGGAGCTCTTCTCGGGGAACCTCTCCAGCCGGCCGGATTTGCGGGCCGATCTGGAGCGGCCTGAGATGGCACGGGTGGACGCGGTCCTCACGGAGATAAAGGCGGCCGCCATCGATGTGGTCGCTGCCGAGGCTGAGGCCCGGGGGCTGGAAGTGGTGTTCGTGGATAACCTGCCCGTGGAAGTGCCACCCGGGCGGGAGGGAGGTCTGGCCCGGTTGGCGCAAGAGTTGGCTGAGTTGGCAAGAGAGCGTTTCGCGGCGCGGGTGTGAGACGATGCCCGGCGGCGACGATCGGCACGAGACGGGTGCGAAGCTTTCGAGGCCGGAGAGCTTCCCTATCCAGCTGGTCAGCGAGGGGCATCGCGTGCCGTTCTCGAAGGGGCTACTCGCTACCACCCTGACGGCTACCGGACTGCCTCCGGAACGCGCCTTTGGCGTGGCCATGGACGTGGAGTGGCAGCTGCTCCAGGGGCTCGACCACGAGGTTAGCGTGGAACGGCTGCGTCAACTGGTGGAGTTGGTGTTGGCGGAGAGTGAAGGTCAGCGCTATCTGCGGCGCTACCGGACTTGGAACCGCCTGGCGCGAGAAGACGTGCCGGTGATCGTGCTGATCGGAGGGGCCACAGGGGTGGGGAAGAGCACCATCGCGGCCCAGGTGGCCGAGCGTCTTGGGGTGGTGAGGATCATCTCCACCGACTCCATCCGGGAGGTGATGAGAGCCTTCTTCTCGGAGAGCCTCATGCCGGCGATCCACTACTCGTCGTATGACGCGGACAAGGCTGTACGGATCCCGTTAGGAAGCGGCCTGGATTCGCACTTGATCGGGTTCATGGAGCAGGTGGAGATGGTGAATGTGGGCGTGTTGGCCGTCCTCGACAGGGCGATAAAGGAAGGCACGAGCCTGGTGGTGGAAGGAGTCCATCTGGTTCCCGGGATGCTGGCTTCCACCGCGATCCGGGAAAGGAGCGGGGACGCTCTTCTGTTGCCCTTGGTGGTGGCTGTGACCGACCCAGCGCTTCATCGGAGTCATTTCCTGGTGCGGGAACAGGAGACATCGGGGCGGCGCGTATTCGCTCGCTACCTGAGGGGCTTCGAAGAGATCCGCAAGATCCAGGGTTTCATCCTTGACAGCGCCGTGACGGAAGGCACGCTGGTCGTGGATAACGTGAGCATCGACGACACCGTGGGGACGGTCGTGGACGCGCTGTATGGTCTTATCGAACATAGCGAGGAGTCGGGCCGTGGGGACGATTGAGGGACAGTGCATATGTGGTCGGTTCGCGCTGGTGACGGAAGCCGGCGGCCTGGCGGCGGCTGAGTTCGCGGGGCGGGGAGACGGCCTGCTCGGCGACCGAGCGGCCAGAGAGGCCATGGCGGCCGAACTGGCCCAGATGCCGGCACCGTTCAAAGCGCACGTGGTGACCGGCCGTGGGACCACCGACCCGCCCTGCCCGTTGTCCGTTGGGGACGAACTGGGCCCGGAGTCGGATGCGGTGGGCACTGGGGATGTGTCAGGCGCTCCAGACGCGAAGACCGAGCAGGGGGCGTGGGATCTGGCGGTGAATCCGCTCGAGGGGCACGCAGCCCTGGCCCGGGGGATCGATGGTGCCCTGTGCATGCTGGCCGCGGGACCGGCGGGGAGCCTCATGTCCGTTCCGGAGATGTACATGCAGAAGCTGATCGTCGGCGGCGACGCAGCTGCTGCGATGGATATCGACGCCCCTATGGTCGACAATGTGAACGCGGTGGCGGCGGCGCTCGGTCGCCGGCCCTCGGAGCTCAACGTCGTCGTTCTGGATAGGCCTCGACACGAGGACCTCATAGCGCAGATCAAGCGCTCGGGCGCGCGGCTGAGGCTTATACCTGACGGTGATGTCTCCGCCGGGATCGCGGCAGCGACGCGAGATGCCGGCGTCGACATGTACGTCGGCATCGGCGGGTCCACCGAAGGCATCATGACCGCCGCCGCCCTGCGTTGTCTGGGCGGCGAGATGCAGGCCCGCTTCTGGCCGGTCTCGCGGCACCAGGTCGATGAGGTCAAAGCTGCCGGCATCGACGACATCGAGACACGCCTCAGCACAAGCGATATGGCCGGCGAAGGCGTCCTGTTCGTGGCGACGGCCGTGACCGGGGCCAGATTCCTCCGCGGAGTCGACGTCCGCTCCGACGGAGTGCGCTCAGAGACCCTCGTGCTCTGCTCTCGCTGTCACGCGGTGCGTGTCGTGAAGACCATTCATCGGACGGGGAACGGGGGACCGAAAGTAAGCCTGGATACTAGATGACACTAGACCACATACCTATCGAGAGTATCGAGAGAGAAGACGAAACAAGGTGAACGAGATAAAGGACAGTGAACAAGGGCCGACGGGGGGAACCAAGACGATGGCAATAGCCGAATTGGAGCCTAAGCTGCTCTCGGACCTGCATATGGTCGCGGGCGAGCTCGGTATCAAGAACTTCCGGAAGTATTCCAAGCAGGATCTCATCATGAAGATCCTGAACGAGCAGTCGCAGGACCGAGGACTGCACTTTCGCACGGGGTTGCTCGACATCCTGCCCGACGGGTATGGGTTCCTGCGCACCCAGGGCTACACGCAGTCTGACTCGGACATATATGTGTCTCTGTCGCAGATCAGGCGCTTCAAGCTGCGCCGGGGCGACGAGATCACAGGGCAGGTCCGCACCCCACGGGACAATGAGAAATACCACGCCCTCCTCAAGATCCAGTCGGTCAACGGGATCGATCCGGAACAGGCCCGGCACCGGCCCACCTTCGACTCGCTGACGCCGCTCTTCCCCGATGAGCGGCTGCGTCTGGAGACTACACCCGACCGGATAGCGGCGCGGGTCATGGACCTCCTCAGCCCAATCGGCAAAGGACAGCGAGGCCTCATCGTCTCGCCACCCAAGGCGGGCAAGACCACCATCCTCAAGGACATTGCCAACGCGATAGCCACCAACAACCCTGAGGTTCATCTGCTGGTGTTGCTCGTGGATGAGCGGCCCGAAGAGGTCACCGACATGGAGCGGACCGTCACCGGCGAGGTGGTGAGTTCCACCTTCGATCAACCGGGCGAGAACCACGTGCAGGTCACCGAACTGGTTCTGGAGCGGGTCAAGCGCCTAGTGGAAGTAGGCAAGGATGTGGTGGTCCTTTTGGATTCCATCACGCGAATGGCTCGTGCCTACAACCTACAGGCCCCGGCCAGCGGCCGCATTCTCTCGGGCGGGGTCGACTCGACAGCACTCTACCCGCCTAAGAAGTTCTTCGGGGCAGCTCGGAACATCGAGGAAGGCGGCTCCCTGACAATACTGGCAACGGCCCTGGTCGAGACGGGCTCGCGCATGGACGAGGTCATCTTCGAGGAGTTCAAGGGTACGGGTAACTGGGAGGTCCGGCTCACTCGCCAGTTGGCCAACAAGAGGATCTTCCCGGCCATCGACATCGAGAACTCTGGTACGCGGAAAGAAGAGCTGCTGATGGACCCAGCGGAGGCCAAGATGGTGTGGAAGCTCCGTGCGGTACTGCACGCGCTCGATCCGAACGCGGCCATCGAGCTGCTCATCGACAAGCTGAAAGAGACCAAGTCGAACGCCGAGTTCCTCGAGGGGATGCGGAAGAACACCCGATAGCTGCCGGTATGGGTCGTACGGCGGTGGTAGGTCATATGATGGTACGCGACCAGATTCGTAGGCGGTCCTTGCTTTGACAGTGGTCGTCCCGTTTGCAGGGATAGCGGTCGGTCATCACACCGATCGGGATGGTCTGACAGGGTGCACGGTTGTGCTCGCACCCGCCGGAGTCACGGCCTCGGTGGAAATCCGGGGTGGGGCTCCGGGAACTTTGGAAACAGCCCTGCTCTCTCCCTTTGCTGCGGTGAGCGAGCTTCACGCGGTGTTATTGACCGGCGGCAGCGCGCCCGGATTGGGAGCGGCTGCGGGCGTGTCCGCTTTCCTACAGGAGGGAGGCCACGGCTACCGCACTCCCTATGCGCGGATACCGCTTGTTACGGCGGGTGTGATCTACGACCTGGGCTTGGGGAGCTCACAGGCTTGTCCCAGTGCAGATGATGCCTACCGGGCCTGCCGGTCGGCGGGAACTGAGGTGGAGGAGGGCTCGGTTGGGGCCGGCACCGGAGCCACAGTGGGGAAGATCCTGGGGGCGCGGGGCCTAATGAAAGGGGGCCTGGCCATGTCGGCCGTGTCTTTGGGCGGAGGCGTCACGGTAGCCGCCCTTACGGTCGTGAACGCCCTCGGTGACGTGATAGCTGAAGATGGGTCCATCATCGCCGGGGCAAGGCGGGACGGGACCTTTGTCGACAGCGGCGAGCTACTGCTGTCGCTAGCGGAGGCGCCGACATTCGCGGGCGTGGAGGCGACCACGTTGTCGGTCGTCCTCACCGACGCCAGGCTGGACAAGCTGCAATGCGGGATCGTGGCCCGGATGAGTCACGACGGGTTTGCTCGAGCTATCAACCCGGTGCACACTCCGGTCGACGGTGACTGCGTGTTCGTGCTCGCCACCGGCGACCGGCCGTCGAACGTGTTTCAGGTGGGAGCTGCCGCGGCCGCGGCCGTGGCGATGAGCATCCGCCGGGCGGTCAAGGAGGCCGAGCCGTTGGGCGGCGCGCCTGCCGTGAAGGGACTCCCAGCCGGGCCGTGACCAGCTACCTGACCACCATCGCAGCGGCGCGCGCCCGACTGGAGCAGGGGCGCACCCGCGGACTGACCGTGGGACTGGTACCGACAATGGGCGCTCTCCACGACGGCCACCTTTCTCTCATCCGCAGAGCAAGGGTGGAGAACGGGCTCGTCGTCGTCTCGATGTTCGTCAACCCGACCCAGTTCGGACCGGGAGAGGATCTGGAGCGTTACCCGCGGCCTATTCAGCGTGACCGTGAGGTGACCCAGGCGGCTGGGGCGGACCTGATCTTCGCTCCGACGGTGCACGAGATGTACCCCGAAGGTTACTGCACCTGGGTCGACGTTGAGGGACTGACTGCCGGGCTCTGCGGAGGGTCGAGGCCGCGGCACTTCCGGGGGGTGTGCACGGTGGTGACGAAGCTCCTCAACATCTGCCGGCCCGACCGGGCCTACTTCGGTGAGAAAGACGCTCAGCAACTGGCCGTGGTCGGCCGGATGGCCCGCGATCTGGATCTCGAGGTGGAGATCGTCCCCTGTCCGACGGTGCGTGAAGCCGACGGTCTGGCGATGAGCTCGCGCAACGCACGTCTCACCGTGGAGGAGAGGGCGCAAGCCCCCGTCCTTTACCGGGCACTGGTGCGGGCGAGAGAGTTGGTGCAGGGCGGCGAGCGTGACGCGGCCGGCCTTGAGCGCGCCGTTCGGGCGGTGCTGGCCGGTGCGCCCCTGGGGCGGGTCGATTACGTGGAGATTGTCAGCCGGGCTGATCTGTCGCCGGTCGCGTTGCTGGAAGGCGAGTGTCTTGTGGCTGTAGCCGTCTGGTTCGGCGACACGAGGCTCATCGACAACATCACGGTCTCGACCTGAACTAGGAGCCGCTTCCCCCGGCGGGTTGGAGGCGCCGCTTCTTGAGTCGCAGTGGGTCTCACGGTGGTGGATACCGGTGGTGGTCGAACTGCGGTCGCTCGGGGTCGGAGTTCAGGAATGGGCCTTGTCCTCGATGATGGAGTTGGCCCCGTCTACGATTACCAACTGCCCGCTCATGTACGAGGCCGCCGGTGAGGCCAAGAAGGCGATGACGGCCGCCACCTCGTCCGGCGTGCCAGCCCGACCGATGGGCGAAGCGAGCGCGGCTTCGGCCTCGGCGGCGGTGGCCGATGCGGTGGCGATCCAACCCGGGCCCACGGCGTTCACTGTGATACCGGCCTGCGCGACCTCGAGCGCGAGGGCCCGGGTGAGACCCACCATCGCGGCCTTGGCGGTCGCGTAGGTTGTCTGTAGCGGCATCGCGACCAGCGGTCCCGTGGTGGACGAGACGTACACGATCCTTCCGTAACCGCGGGCCTTCATCCCTGGTATGAAAGCCTGGGTCACCAGAAAGGCGGTGCGGAGATTGCGGGCAAGGGCTTCGTCCCACTCGGCAAGGGTCAGTTCCTCGAGAAGCTTCTCCGCGTCCCATCCGCTGATAAGGGAGACCATGCCGGCGTTGTTGACCACGATGTCCACCGCGGGACGCCAGGCCAGTGTCGCGGCCGCCAGGGAGGCAACCTGCGCTTGGTCGGTCAGATCGGCCACCATGCCAACGGCATCGATGCCCTCAGTCCGCAGTTCGGCGGCCCTGTCGTTTATTCGGGCGGTGGTGGAAGCTACGGCTACCGCCGCCCCCAAGCGGCCCAGCAAGCGGGCGGTGGCGAAACCGATCCCCTCCGGGCTGCCCGCGCCCGTCACCAGGGCGGTCTGCCCGGTCAGCGAGAAGTGTCCCGCCGGTGCGGGCTCGGTCGTCTCGGCCATGGCGCTTCTCCTCGTGTGGTCCGCAGTGCCCGTTGTTACTCGCCATATTTCCCGATCAGCTTACCGCCGCGGGCGCTCCGTCGCGAACGGGTGCTGACTCGCTGACAGACCCGACGAAGGCGTAGCTGATGCCACGCTGCCGGATGGTATCCCCGATGATGCCATAGGTCGCCAGAAGCCGGGTCAACTCGACCGGCGTCCTGAACGTCGCGGGTTCTCCCACGAGCCTTTCGAGCGCGGAGAGCAGGCGTCCCCATCCGGACCTGTCCATCTCCAGGATGACCACTCCTCCGCCGGAACGGACCGTCCTTCTCATCTCCCGTACGGCCGAATCCGAGTCGCGGAAATGGTGGAGGGCGTCGGAGACGAGAACGGCGTCGAAGAAACCATCTGGGAACGGGATCTCCTCGGCGGCGCCGAGGCGCACCGACACGAGGGCCTGTGCCGGGGCACGAGCGAGCATCTGAGGAGTCGGGTCGACGATCACCACCCGGGCGTCGAGAGCTCGGGCCACACCGGCGCCGAGGTCACCGGTGCCACCCCCGAGATCCATGAACACCCCGCCGGGGGAGACGAAGGGCCGCAGCCATTCGGCCACAGCGCGGAAATCGTCTTCAGACCAACGTTCCCCGGCCAGCTTGAAGACGGGGGCGGTCCAGCGGAATACCGACATATGACCCCGCGATCCTCGGGATACCTCAGCCTTGCCTTCGCTCAGAAAAGAAGCCGCTCACTTCTTCTCCCACCGCAGCAGGTACCCCACTTGGCAGAGAGTGCTACCCGCCTGGATCTCCGCCCGCAAACGGTTCTCTCGCTCCAGAACATCCATGGCCCGGTTGGTGTACTCCACCGCCTTGTCCGCGGGGATGACACACACTCCGTCGTCGTCGCCGATGACCCAGTCTCCGGAAGAGACGCGCACCCCGGCGATGCGGATCGGGACGCCGATCTCGCCGAACCCCTTCGCTTCTCCCGCCGTGGGGGACACGAGTGTGCAGAAGAGGGGAAAGTCGAGCGCCCTGATATCGCCGGTGTCACGGGCTGCTCCGTAGATCACCACGCCCGCGAGTCCCCGCTGGACGGCGGAGTTGGTGGCCAACTCCCCCCATACGGCCGGAAGGACGCCGCCTGCGTCGATCACAAGGACGTCGCCGGGCGTGGCCTTGTCGATGGCCTCCACAGGCTTGGCCCAGTCGCCGGGAGCGGTCCGGACGGTGAAGGCGGGTCCGACCAGTCTGGCGCCTGGGCTGAGCGGCCGCATCCCGGGGATGTCGCCGGTCCGATGGAGGGCGTCGGAGACGTTCGCCGCCGATACACGTGCGAGCATCTCCCGAAGGTCAGGACCGGTGGCCCGAACGAAGTATTGCGATTCCACGGGCACCATGGTGTCCATGGCCTGCTTGACCGCCCGTGTCGCCACAGTCGCGTCGACGGCCTTGCTTATGGCGCCTCCCACGATGACGATCGATGCTCCAGCCTCCAGGGCAAGGGGCGCGGTCTCGGAGTTGATACCTCCGGCCACAGCGATCGGTATCGAGACGGCCCGGGCGACCTCCCGCAACGTGTCCCAGGGGGTCTTGCCTTGCATCTGCTCGTCGATGGCGATGTGGATGCCCACGTAGCTCGCGCCCATCTCCTGGACGGCTCTGGCGCGAGCGACGACGTCGGGAACCTGGATCATGTCCACGACGATCTCGGCGCCGTAATTACGAGCCGCCTCCACACACTCTTTGATGGTGGCGTCGGATGCTGCTCCCAGCACGCCGACCACGCGGGCGCCGGCCTTCGCGGCGCACTCGACTTCCGCTCGGCCCGCGTCCATAGTCTTCATGTCGGCGACCACGGTCACGTCAGGCCAGCGCGACTTGATCTGGCGGATGGCCTCGAGGCCTTCGCTCTTGATCAGAGGGGTGCCCGCCTCCAGCCAGTCGGCCCCTCCGGCCATGGCCTCTTCGGCTACCTGCAGGGCGCGGGGGAGGTCGACGAAGTCGAGAGCCACCTGCAGAACCGGTTTCATTGAAATCGTCCTCCTCGGGTAGTCGGCCGGAACTAAATCGAAGCGACGACCTTCTCAGGCCACGCCCAGGGTCTGGACGATGACCGTCCGCTCCCGTGGACGGTTGTCGAAGCAGACGAAACAGATCTCCTGCCAGCGGCCCAGGCACAGTTCGCCTTCCTCGAACGGGAACACCAGGGAAGGGCCCAGGAGCCCCGCACGGACGTGGGCGTGACCATTGACATCAGGGTGAGTCACATTGTGCTCGTAGTGCTCGGTGGGCGAGATGATCCTGTCGAACAGGTTCCTGAAGTCTTGGACCACTCCCGGTTCGAACTCGAGCGTGGTGACCGCTCCGGTAGCTCCGGGAAAGAAGACGGTGACGGCGCCCGCTTTCAGGCCGGTCGCCTTCACGATCCGGCGAACGTCGGCGGTGAGGTTGACCATGTCGGCATTTCCCTGGGTCTCGAAGAAGATACGGTCGGTCACCACCGTCGCGACGCCCGTGACCGTAGATGCCGTTGTCATACTGTGATCCTCTCTGTCTGCGGTTCGAGTGCTTATGTCTTCACCGACCGTGTTGTTGGTCCATTATGCTCTCGGATCGTGCCGCCGTTGGTCTGACGGATGCCCAGATACTTCTAGGATGGGTCTAGCAGACGAGTCAGTCCGGCTATGGCACCGTCATCGACCTCTCCGCGGGCTCGGACGATGTCCAAAGTGGCAAGACCCAGGACCCGGTAGAGGGGCAGGAGGCCGGGGGCCTCGGCCGCCAGAGCTTTCAGATGCCCATCGACCGTGCGCTCGTCGCCCCGGCTGAGCGGACCGGTCAACGCCGCCACCGAGCCCTCGAAGCGCAGGTTCTCCAGTGTGGCGGCGACGAGGGGCAAGAACAAGGCAAGCGCTTCTCGCCCGCCTGCCCCGGTGTCATGATCGGTGTTCGGATCGACGCTTGGGTCGGCTCCTAGGCCGGCCCTGATGAACAACTGCTCGGCCTGATGCTCGAGGGTGACGAAATAGTTGCACGCGATGGTAGCCGCGGCGTGGTACAGGGCGCGCTTGCCGTCGGCAAGGAAAAAGGGTCGAGCGCCCAGCGATCGGGCGAGAGAGAAGCCGAGCTCAGACGCCCTCGGATCCGGGTCTTCTCCGCCGGGAGTGATAGCGACGGCCGCTCCGACGAACCTGGTCGCTCCGACGATAGGGTCGGGAAATGTCTGCAGGGGATGAAAGGCCAAGGTGAGGGCGCCGGCTCGCGCGCACGGAGCGAGGATTGCAGCGGATGTGGCGCCGCTGGTGTGCAACACCAGCGGCGCAGCCCGCCGTTCCGCCTGCGGTGCCGAGCCCCATAGACGGTCCAACTCATGAGCCAATTCCTCCGTGACCTCCGGCAAGACATCGTCCGGCACGGCGATCGCGTAGATATGGGGTGAGCGGGTGACCAACTCGCGCATCCCCGCGCTTGCCTCGATTCCCAGCCACGCCTCCGCGCGGGCGCGGCCTTCGGCCGTTCCGGCAGTGAAGCCGGCTAGATGCGCCCCGATGGAACGAAGAGCCAGGGCCAGGCTGGAGCCGACCCGCCCTGCTCCGATCACCACGAAGGTCGTGGTGGCAGGTTGGTCCGGAAGGAAAGCCTCGGGGAGTGATTCCCCGCAACCCGTCTCAGATGTAGGCGCAGTCCTGATGAGATACCTGCCTGTTCCAGTTCTGCCTGCAGATACCAGACGTGGCTCGGTCGTTCGCTGGGGAGGGATCGATCGGGAAACGCATGAGTCGCTCGGTTTGGCCTCCCGAAGGTAGGCACTCCGGTCCCAAGGCGTCCGTCTGATCGTCCCGGCTACCAGAGCGCGTAGCATACCAACACCTGGTTCCGGCGGCAATCCGGGCCCCTGTCCGGGGAGTCTCGTTCGATCTCGGCTGAATCATCCGGGAAGACCATCATCTGCTACCCTGAGCACCATGAACGGAGAGGACATCTCATCCGGGACGTCCGGTGGGGCTGAAGGCCTCGCGGCGCTGCGCGAGGCGCTGCGCGACTGTTCGCAGTGCGGCTTGTGCAAGGGCCGGACCCAGGTGGTGTTCGGCGTGGGCGACCCGGGCGCGGAGCTTATGTTCGTGGGAGAAGGCCCCGGGTTCCACGAAGACAGAATAGGAGAGCCCTTCGTCGGTCAGGCGGGCAAGCTCCTCACAGAGCTCTTGGGCCAGATCGGACTCACCCGCGCCGACGTGTACATAGCAAACGTAGTGAAGTGCAGACCTCCCGAGAACCGCGACCCGCTACCCGTCGAGATCGAGGCCTGCAGCCCCCATCTCATCGAGCAGATCGCCATCATCCGGCCGAAGGTCATCTGTACGCTCGGGCGCTTTGCCACGAAGCTGCTGGCCGACACCGAGCTCAGCATGACGGCCATCCACGGAAGGGCGAAGGCGAGGTCGTTAGCCGGTGTCGACACGATCATCTTCCCGGTGTTCCATCCGGCCGCCGCCCTATACACGCCGGCGAACCGGCAGGTGTTGGAAGAGGACTTCGCGAGGCTCCGCCGTCTCCTCGAGCACGGTCTGGAGCCACCGAGGGCCGAGTCTGCCCTCCCTGGCGGCGACTCTCAAGAAGAGCGCGGCGGCCGAGCCCAGACCAACGCGTCTGAGGGGCCTCAGAGACCGGCCGAGCGCGTGGAGCAGCTGCATTTGTGGTGAGCGCCGGAGAGGTCGTGCTGCGTGAGCAGGGCGTGAGGCTCAAGCGGCTGAAAAGCATCGGGAACAGGCTGGCACGGAGTCTCCGCCCGGGCGATCTGGTCCTCCTGTATGGTCCCCTTGGGGCAGGTAAGACCACTTTGGTGCGCTCGATAGCCTCCGCCCTCGAAGTCGCCGATGCCGTCAGGAGTCCCTCGTTCACTATCGCCAACATCTATCGCGGTTCGATCACCATCCAGCACCTGGATCTCTACCGTCTGGAGGGGATCGGCGATGAAGATGCTCTAGCCTTGGAGGAGTACGTGCGGGAGGAATGTGTCACTCTGGTGGAATGGCCGCAGGCAGGTGTCGGGCGATTGGGCCCGGCTTCGTGGATCGTTCGCGTCGAACACGAGAGTCTCCACACGCGCTCTATCGAGATAGAAGCGGTCACTTCGGAGGCCGCGGGTAGCTGGGAAAGGGCGGGCGGTTTCGATGGGTGACCGGCTGATCCTGGCTCTGGACGGCTCCACGGGGGTCTGCAGTGCGGCATTGCTCAAGGTGGATGAGGACAGCCCCTGGGAGGTAGTGGCCCGACGCTCCGAGGCGGACGGTCGGGCGCAGGCCAGGACGCTGCTCCGCTTGGTGGATGAGATGCTGGAAGAATGCGGTCGCGGCCCGGAACACCTGGGCGCCGTGGTGGTGGGGAAGGGACCCGGCACCTTCACAGGCGTGAGGGTGACGGTCGCCACAGCTCGGGCCTTGAGTCTGGCTCTGGCGGTCCCGGTAGCCGGTCTGAGCACTCTCGCTAGCCTCGTGGCCGGCGCCGGTGAGGTTGCAGGGTGTATGGCCTCGGTGTCTACGGGTGCTGCGCGGTCATCCACCGCTGACGTGGCACTGATCGTTCCAGTGATAGACGCCAGACGGGGCCAGTTGTTCTATGGTCTCTACCGGCACGACGGGGCGGAGGGGCCGAAGGACTGGGGTTCCTGGAAGCGCTCAACCGACTTGGCGGTCTGCGATCGGGAGACAGTGGGTGAAGTAGCGGCGAGCGGCCTGGAGGCGGGGCGATGCGCGGTCGTTCTGGGGGAGGAGGGACTCCGACCGTCGGAGCTTCCGGCAGGGGTGGTATTCGCGAGTCACGGCGTCGCCGCCGAGAACCTGGTGATCGGACAGGAACGACTGAAGGAACCGGGCTCCCTTCCCGAAGGCGCGAGACTGACGGTCTGGCTCAAGAAGGCGCTCAGTACGGGCACGATCGGTTCGCCTGGGACTCCCGGGAGCCCGGAGTCGGTGACACCCATCTACGTGCGGTCGCCCGACGCCGATGTCCACATCACGCGGATGAGGGACCCGTGGGCCGACGCGGCCGGCGGCGGGTGAGAACCATGGACATCATGCTACGGGACATGCGCGCGGGGGACCTGCAGGCTGTTGTCTCTATCGAGGACGCTTCTTTCAGTCTCCCCTGGACGGAGGATATGTTCCGGGAAGAGTTGGCGCAGGATATGAGCTGGCGGCAGGTGGCGGTCGACGAGGCCGGCACGGTGATCGGTTTCGCCGTTGGCCGCCGCTATCCGGACGTCTGGCATCTGATGGACCTTGCCGTCGCGCCGGCCCGCAGGGGTCGAGGGGTGGGCCGGCGCCTACTCTCCTGTTTCTTGGAAGCCGCCGATGCCGTCGGCATGGGGGTGATCCTCGAGGTGCGGCCGGCGAACGAGACGGCTCTCGTTATGTACGAGCGGTTAGGTTTCGAGAAGATCGGCATACGGCGCGGCTACTACAGCGACACGCGGGAGGATGCGGTCGTGATGCTGCGGGACTTCCACGCCGGCCGCGGGGATGTCGGTCGTGCGGCTGATCCCTGCGGTGGCGACTACGACGACCGTCGCCGCTTCTCAGGCCCCTTGCTTGCTATCGAGACCTCCTGCGACGACACGGCCGCCGCCGTGCTCACGCCCGCAGGCGATGTGCTGGCGTCCGTGGTGCACTCACAGGACGCGATCCACGAGCGATATGGCGGCGTCGTTCCTGAGGTGGCGAGTCGCGCGCACGTAGAGCGGATGACCGCTGTGGTGCGCGAGGCCCTGCGCCAGGCCGGCTGTGAGATCGGTGACCTGGGCGGGGTGGCCGCCACGGTGGGCCCGGGTCTGATCGGCGCGCTGCTGGTGGGAGTGCAGACGGCGAAGACCATAGCCTGGAGCCGGCGCCTCCCCTTCCTGCCGGTCAATCACCTACATGGCCACCTGGCGGCTGTGTGGCTGGCCGATCCGTGCGCCCCTTTCCCTTCGGTCACGCTCGTGGCCTCAGGTGGGCACACCGCGCTCATCCGTGTTGACGACCGCCGGACCTTCCGGCTGCTGGGACAGACTCTCGATGACGCTGCCGGCGAGGCGTTCGACAAAGGGGCGCGGCTGCTAGGTCTCGGCTACCCGGGCGGCCGGGAGCTGGATCAACTCGCGGAGACAGGCGATCCGGAGGCTTTCACCTTCCCCGTGGGGCTGAGGCGGTCGGTGCGTCCCGATTTCTCGTTCTCGGGAGTGAAGACGGCCCTCTACTATCTCCTGCGCGAGATGAGCGCCGATGAGCGGAAAGCGCGAGCGGCCGACGTAGCTGCATCGTACAGGCGGGCGATAGTCGCGGCGCTTCTGAGCAAGGCCCTCCTGTCGGCGGAGCGGGAAGGGGCGATGACTCTCGCCATAGCCGGAGGGGTGGCGGCGAATTCCCTACTGCGCCGGAGACTGCTGGAGGCGGGGAAGAAGGCCGGGCTTCACGTGGTGGTTCCACCCTTCGCGTACTGCACCGACAACGCCGCGATGATCGGCGCAGCGGCACTCACCGGACCGATCGTGCCGTACCCGGACTACCTCGGGGTCGACGCCGCGCCCTCTCTCGCCCTCGGCGAGTGGACGGCCGGCGCCTGACTGGCAGACGGAACGTCTGACTGCCAAGCATCTGCTGCACATGTTTGACAAATCCTGAGTCAGAGCATAATATACCCGGCAGTTGGCACTCGCAAGTGAGGAGTGCCAATCGCGCGAAGTGCGTTGCATTTGCCTCGGCAAGGCATGACCGGTAGAACGTCAAGGGCAAGGAACAGGAGGATTGTGCATGAAACTAGTGCCACTCGAGGACAGGGTCGTCGTTAAGCTTCTGGAGAAAGAGCAGACGACCAAGAGCGGTATCGTCCTGCCGGATACCGCGCAGGAGAAGCAGTCGAAGGGCGAAGTCATGGCCGTGGGGCCGGGCAAGTACTCCGAGAAGGGCGAGCTTCTTCCCATGCCGGTGAAAGTGGGCGACATCGTGGTGTTCGCCAAGTACTCGGGAACTGAAGTCAAGATCGATGGAGACGACTATTTGGTATTGAGGGGCATGACCGATCTCATCGGCATCTTGCCCGAGGGATAGTTCGCCGCTAGGCCCGCCCCAAACTGGGCGGCTCGTGCTCTTACAACTCATGCTCTTTTCCAAGTAAGGAGACAGGATTTATGGCAAAACAGCTTTTGTATGGTGAAGAAGCCCGCCGCGCCCTCGAGCGTGGGGTCAACACCCTGGCCGACGCGGTGAAAGTCACCTTGGGTCCCAAGGGCCGCTACGTGGTCTTGGACAAGAAATTCGGCAGCCCCACCATCACCAACGACGGCGTCACCATCGCTCGCGAGATCGAACTGGAGGACGTCTTCGAGAACCAGGGCGCTCAATTGGTGCGCGAAGTAGCGACCAAGACCAACGATATCGCCGGTGACGGCACCACTACCGCCACCCTCCTCGCCCAGGCGATCGTGCGCGAAGGCCTCAAGAACGTGGCCGCCGGTGCCAATCCCATGGCCATCAAACGGGGCATCGAGCGGGCCGTCGACGCGGCGGTGGAAGAGATCAAGAGTCTTTCCCAAGAGATTTCCGGCAAAGAGGACATCGCCCGTGTAGCCACCATCTCCGCCGACGACCGTGAGATCGGCGACGTCATCGCCGACGCCATCGAGAAGGTGGGCAAAGACGGTGTCGTGAACGTCGAAGAGTCCAACACCTTCGGTATGGACCTGGAGTTCACCGAGGGGATGCAGTTCGACAAGGGCTATGTCTCTCCCTATTTCGTCACCGACGCCGAACGGATGGAAGCGGTCCTCGACGAGCCGTACATCCTCTTAGCCAATCAGAAGATCACGGGCGTCCAGGATCTGCTGCCCGTTCTGGAGAAGGTCATCCAGGCCGGCAAGGCCCTGCTCCTCATCGCTGAGGACGTGGACGGCGAGGCTCTCGCCACCCTCGTGGTCAACAAACTCCGCGGCACCTTCACCGGTATCGCCGTGAAGGCACCGGGCTTCGGCGACCGCCGCAAGCGCATGCTGGAAGACATCGCCATCCTCACCGGCGGCGAAGTCATCACCGACGAGATGGGTCTCAAGCTTGCCAACACTACAGTGAGCCAGCTCGGTCGCGCCCGCAAAGTGGTCGTGACCAAGGACAACACCACCATCGTCGACGGCTCCGGCGAGATCGACCAGATCAAAGCCCGCATCAATCAGCTCAAGGCCGAGATCGAGAACACCGACTCCGACTTCGATCGCGAGAAGCTGCAGGAGCGTCTGGCGAAACTAGCCGGCGGCGTAGCCGTCATCAAGGTCGGCGCGGCCACCGAGACCGAGATCAAAGAGAAGAAGCATCGGGTAGAAGACGCTCTGAGCGCGACTCGTGCAGCCCTGGAAGAGGGCATCGTGCCCGGCGGCGGCGTGGCCCAGGTGCTACTTGTGCCGGCAGTCCTTGCCGTCAAGGCAGAGGACGACGAACTCACCGGAGTCCGCATCGTGGCCCGCGCGCTTGAAGAGCCTCTCCGGCAGTTGGCCAACAACGCCGGCCTGGAAGGTTCTGTGGTGATGAACGAGGTCAAGACCCGCGC
Source organism: uncultured Actinomycetes bacterium (assembly GCA_963713545.1). Lineage (GTDB taxonomy): Bacteria > Actinomycetota > Thermoleophilia > RBG-16-64-13 > RBG-16-64-13 > CAVPLM01. Next base: position 81,526 of record CAVQME010000002.1, read on the forward strand.
CAAGGGCATCGGTCTCAATATCACCTCCGGCGAATATGAAGACATGGTCAAAGCTGGCATCATCGATCCATCCATGGTGACCCGTTCGGCCCTGCAGAACGCCGCGTCTATCGCTAAGAACATCCTGACCACTGAAGTCATCGTGGCCGACAAACCCGAAGAGAAGGGTGCAGGCATGGGCATGCCTGGCGGCGGCATGGGTGGCATGGGCGGCATGATGTAAGAGACTCAGTCTCCGACCGATCGAGCGCCCCGGAGACGTTCGTCGGTCCAGGGGCCGTCGCGCACGTAGCGCCCATGGGGGCGTCTGAGGCGCGACGGCCCCTTTTCTATGCGGCGGGGCAGTTTAGAAGCGATGCTAAACTGGGAAAGGGTCCACAGAATAGTGACCGCGCAAGGAGGCGCTGATGAAGGAAGAAGTACAAGCTGCGTTTTCAGAGATGCTGGACATCTCCACCGATATCGACAAGGCAGTGTTGTTCGGCCCTGGTGAGATTCTGGCCTCCAATCTCGACCCGGAGGCCCAGGACGCAGCGGTGGCTCAAGCCCAGGAACTCATGCGCCTCGGCGATCTGCGGGCTACTGAGATGGGCTCCCAGCCTCTTACGCAGCTGGTGATAGAAACGGCCGCGGGGATGGTCTTCCTGGCCCGCGAAACGGCCTCCGACGGGATGGCCATGTTGGCTACCGGCAAGAAGAGCAGCCGTGTGGGCCTGGTCCTGTACGACCTGAAGACCTGTCTGCGGGACGCTCGGGAAGCCCTGAGCACTCAGAGTACCGAAGTCGAAGGTTGTGAGGAGGCCTAGATGAAGCGGGCAGTGAAAGCGGTCGGAGTAGTCACTCTCGTTGGCAGTATGGCTGCGGGTGCCTACTACTTCTTGGTCATGCGGCCTCGGAAGCCTCAGGTGGAACTGTACTTCGACGACGGCTCCATGCTCGCCATGCCTGGCAATACGGGCGAGGCCGAGCCGTTTCTGAACGTCGCCACGGAGATACTCGCCGCCAATCCTGTAGCGAACTGACGGCCTTTCGGGCGCGCATGAGCCCTGCTGATGCGCCATTCCCTGGTCTTGATGCCGAGCTTGGAACAAAGATCCTGCGCAAGGCTCTGCAAAACGGCGGGGATTCGGCCGAGTTGTATGTCGAAGAGCGCCGCTCCCTAGCTCTACGCCTGGAGGACGGCAAGATCGAGGACGCCCTCTCGGGGGTGGACCGAGGCGGCTCGGTGCGTCTGATACGGGGTCTTTCCACGGCGTTCGGCTATGTAGACGCCGTGGACGAAGGATCTCTTCTGTCTGTGGCTGGCGAACTCAGCCGTTCGCAGAACGGCTCTCCGGGTAAGGTAGCGACTCTTGCCCTTGTCCAGTCAGGCCTCGCGGGCCTCGAGTCCGCAGGTCCGGGGGCCGTGGATGTGGCCGTGAAGGCACGGCTCCTTCACCTGGCCGACGAGACGGCGCGCGGACTCTCGGCCGAGGTGCGCCAGGTGATCGCCTCTTACAGCGAAAGCGTGCAGAAGGTGTGGATAGCGGGCTCGCACGGGTCGCTGGCCACCGATTCGAGGACGCGGGTCACCATCGGGGTGATGGTCATGGCCGCGCGCGACGGGCTCATCCAGACCGGACGGGAGACGCTCGCCTATCAGGGGGAGGTTGGTCTGCCCCAGGATGAGGCGGTGGTCGCGGTGGCCAAAGAGGCAGCAGAGAAGGCCCTTGTGATGCTCGACTCCAAGCCGGCTCCGGCCGGCCGTATGCCCGTAGTGCTGGCTAACGGTTTCGGTGGGGTTCTCTTCCACGAAGCCTGCGGTCACGGTCTTGAGGCCGACTACATCCTGAAAAAGGCCAGCGTCTGGGAGGGCAAGAAGGGCCTGCGGGTGGCCGGCGCCCACGTCTTCGCCTACGACGACGGAGTGGGGCCGGGCATGTGGGGTAGCGCGGGGTGCGACGATGAGGGCACTCCCTGCGAACGCACCGTGGTGATCGAGGCCGGGATACTCACCGGGTATCTTACCGACAGGCTCCGGGGTGGTCATCTGGGGCTGCCGTTGACGGGGAACGGACGTCGACAGGACTACCGGCATTTGCCCTACCCGCGGATGACCAACACCTATTTCGGTCCTGGACCGGCGAAGGCTGAGGAGATAGTCGCTGATACACCGCGGGCCCTCTACGCCAAATCACTCTCGGGTGGCCAGGTCAACCCCGTCACCGGCGAATTCGTGTTCGGGGTGGCGGAGGGCTATCTCATCGAGAACGGCAGAGTGGGCGGGCCAGTCCGGGGAGCGACCCTGATCGGCAACGGCCCGGAGGTGCTGCAAGGCATCGACGCCATAGCCGACGATCTGGATGTCAAGGCGGGCATGTGCGGCAAAGAGGGGCAAAGCGTCCCCGTCGGCACCGGCCAGCCGACCGTCCGCATCCGCGAACTCACGGTCGGCGGAACGAATCTGTGATGGGCACCCCTGACTCCACCGGGGCCGGCGCAATGACGGCCCCCTTGAAGGTCGCCCGTTCTGCTCTCGGGCGAGGCCGGAAGCTCGGAGTCGACTTGGAGATCTACGTCGAGTCCGGGCGGACCGTGGCCGTCAAGACGTACGGACGTGAGGTGGAGTCGGTCACCGTGGCCGAGCCGCGCGGTCTTGGAGTGCGAGCCGTCCGCGACGGCCGGGTCGGATATGCCTTCACCGCCGACCTGAGCCCCACCGGGCTCGACCGCGTGCTCGCCGAAGCTGCTTCCACAGCTGCGGCCACCGACCCGGACCCCTTCGTCCGGCTACCTGAGCCTCCCGCTGGGGGTTATGCGCGCCTGGAGGACCTGTGGCGGGCCGGGGTCTCCGCTACGAGCGTCGACAAAAAGATCGCCTTGGCCCTCGAAGCGGAAGCGGCCGCTCTGGCCTGCGAGGACGTCGAAGCAGTCGAAGAAAGCGTCTACGCCGACAGCGAGAGCCGGACGGCGGTCGCGTCGACCACTGGGTTGGAAGCGGAGGCCCATCAGTCGTTCTGCTACCTCTACGTAGCCGCTCATGCCGCACGCGACGGCGACCGGCAGACGGGGCTCGGTCTCAGTTCCGGTCGCGAGCCGTCCGAACTGCAGCCGGAGACCGCTGGCCGGGAGGCGGCCGAGAAGGCTCGGGTGCTGTTGGGAGCACGTCCCTGCCCGACCGGAGCGTACACCGTAGTCTTCGACCGGGAGGTGGTGGCCGCGCTCCTGTCGAGCGTCGCTCCCGCTTTGAGCGCCGAGGCCGTGCAAAAAGGTCGGTCGGTGTTCGCGGGCAAGCTTGGCCAGACGGTCGCCTCATCGCTCCTGACCCTTCTCGATGACGGGCTTGCGCTCGAAGGCATGGCGACAAACCCCTTCGATGGGGAAGGGGTGCCTCAACAGACCACGGTCCTGGTGGATGCAGGGCTGCTTGCCTCGTATTTGCACGACAGCTACACGGCCCGTAAAGAGGGGGGCAGCATCACGTCAACCGGCAATGCCGGCCGAGCTTCGTATCGAACGCTTCCCTCGGTTCGAGCCACCAACTTGATCGTGCCCGGTGGTCAAGGGTCCCTTGACGCGCTCTTTGGGCGCGTCGGGGAAGGTCTCTACGTGGAGAACGTCTCTGGTCTCCATTCAGGGATCAATGCTATCAGCGGCGAGATATCCGTCGGGGTCACCGGCAGGCTGATCGAACACGGGGCTTTGGGCGGACCGGTCCGGGAGGTTACGGTGGCTACCGATTTCGCCGGCCTATTGGGCTCGGTCAGCGATCTGGCCGGGGACGCGCGCTGGATCCCGTTGTACGGCAGCGCCTACGTGCCTTCGCTGTGCGTGGAAGGCATGACTGTGTCCGGCGGCTGATACTGCAGCGCCCGATGCCCGAAGCGACGCGCATGCCTTGGATGATGTTGTAGAGTGGTTCTAGCAGGTCGAGGAGACGGGATCACAGCCAGAAAGAGGCGGGGAGACGTGGATAGGGAAGCTTTGGGACGCTTGCTTCTGGAGACGGCCTATCTGGAGGGGGATTTCGTCCTTCGCTCCGGGAAGCGCAGCAAATACTACCTGGACAAGTATCTGTTCGAGACGGAGCCCCAGGTGCTGCGGGGTATCGTCCACGAACTGGCCATGATGATCCGCAACCAACTCGCCGTAGGGGAGAAATACGCCCGTTTGGCGGCTCCGGAATTGGGCGGGGTGGTCCTCGGGGCAGGGCTTTCCCTCGAGCTGGGGTTGCCGCTGCTCCTGGTAAGGAAGCTTTCCAAAGAGTACGGGACAGGCAAGCGGATCGAAGGCCGGTATTCAGCGGGCGAACGGGTCGCTTTGGTGGAGGACATCGTGACATCGGGTGGCGCCGCCATCATGGCCGCGGAGGCGCTTCGCGAGGCTGGACTAGAGGTCAGAGACCTTTACTGTGTCGTCGACCGTGAGGAAGGAGGGGTCGACTCAGCTGTGGCGGCGGGGCTGGTCTTGCGGCCGTTGTTCACCTCGTCGGGGCTGGGGATCGCCACCCGTCCGTAGAAAGAGGTTTTAGTGCCCCGTAATCGGGAAAAACCGCTTGTGCAGGACTCGGCGTGTTTGCTATGGTAAAGACGTACCGCGCGGACAAAGGGAGGTAGCTGTGACCAAGGCTGAATTTGTGGACAAGCTTGCAGCAAAAGGGGGCTTCACCAAGAAAGACGCCGCCAGCATGGTGGACGCGTTCGTGGAGGTGGTCACAGACTCGCTGAAGAAGGGGGAAGACGTCCAGTTCACCGGTTTCGGCAAGTTCTACGTGCAGAAGCGCGAGGCCCGGGAAGGGATCAACCCGCAGACGAAGGCAAAGATCAAGATCCCGGCCACCACAGTCCCCAAGTTCAGCGCGGGCTTGGCTCTCAAGAACGCCGTCAAGTAATCTCGCGTTCAGGGCTGTATCTTTCGGGGCCGCCGCAAGCGGCCCCGTTTTCGTACGCCTGGCATGGGCGATGATCGCGTCGGTCTAGAAGGGTGGTTAAGCAGAGTGGCCGGGTCCAGATCGATAGAGGGGCACTTCGCCGATCGTCTGCTCGAGGCCATCGAGACCAGGAGATCGCACGTGGTAGTGGGCCTCGACCCGGACTATGACCTCCTTCCCCCCGAAATCAAGGCCGCCCACGACCGATCCCTCTATGACGGCGAAGACGACATGAAGGTCGCCTGCTTCCGGGAATTCCTAACGGCGCTGCTCGAAAGCCTGCGTTCGGAGGTTGTCGCCGTCAAGATACAGATCGCCTATTTTGAGGCACTGGGGACTCTGGGATACGGCCTTTACGAGGATATGGTGGCGACTGCGAAGACCATGGGGTTCCTGGTGATCGCCGATGTCAAGAGGGGCGACATCGGCAGCACGGCGGAAGCCTACGCCCGGGCCCATCTTGACGTGACCGGGGCCGACGCGGTGACCGTGAACCCATACTTCGGGACTGATGGGCTGGAGCCCTTCCTGAGGAGGGCGCGGGAGGAAGGAAAAGGCGTCTTCATCCTGGTGAAGACCTCCAACCCGAGCTCTGCGGAGATCCAGGACCTGGAGCTCTCGTCGGGCGGTCCCGTATACGGCCGGGTGGCGGAATTGGTCAGCGGCTGGGGCGCCGGGAGCGAAGGCGTGGGGGGCTACCGGTCGGTGGGCGCGGTGGTCGGCGGCACTCATCCCGCCCAGGGGGCCGCCCTGCGCAGGCAGATGCCCGGGACACTGTTGCTCGTGCCAGGATATGGGGCGCAAGGGGCCGCTGCCGCCGATCTCGCCGGTTTTTTCGACGAAAAGGGCACGGGAGCTGTGGTCAACTCTGCGCGGGCCATCCTCTACGCCTACCGAAAGCGCCCCGGAGACTGGCGGGCGGCCGCTCTTCGCGAGACACAGGAGATGCGCGCGGCACTCTGGAAGGCAGCGGGCCGTGGTTGACGACGACCTCTATTACGAAGATGAGGCCGGGCCGACCTGGGTCCGCACCTATCTTCTTCCCCTGGCTGTTCTCGTGCTGGTCGTGGCTGTAGTAAGCGTCCTCGTCCTGACGGAGGTGGTGACGAGCGATCAGCCTCGTGTGGCCCCGGAGGATGCGCCCACCACCGCGCCGACCGTGGAGGTGGTCCCCTAGGACTGGTTTCAGAATGAAGCTTCGCCGCCAGGGACGCGCTGGGTAAGCGCAAGGCAAGGACGCAAAGAGCGTCAATAGCAGCGCTATTCACGCGACTGAGGACGATGCACTGTGCCGCTCAGCGCGCACTAGGCGGCCGCGGCTTCATTTTGAAACCAGTTGTTAGGACCTGGGTCGCGGTCCTGGAGACGCGCCTTCCTGTCTTATCTGCTCGTAGAGGAAGATCAGCACCAGGTCGACGCACAGCACCACGAACGATTCCACCAGGATCTGACTGACCGGGAGAAGGATGAACAACCCCTCGGCCCCCCGGTAATAGAGGTCGTACAGGCTGTAGATCCCCAGGTACACGAGTTGGATGACCACGAAGATCGCGATCACGGTGATCCAACGGCGGGCGAACAGCTGGACGCCGCGGCGCATCGCTGGTAGGAAGGCCATGTCTTCGAAGACTATGACGTAGTCCACGAAGGCGATGAGGATGGCTATCACCAAGACCGCGAAGCTCACGATCTGCGCCAGTACGCTGTTGCCGGGAACCGCCATGGGCAAGACCCATATCACCAGATTCGCGAGCACGTAGAAGAGCGACAGCCTCGCCGCCTCTTCGCGGTTCCGCGGCGCCAAAGGGTAGCCCGGACCGCCTATGGCGCGGAAATAGGGAGCACGTATCATGGCGGCGAGAACGCAGACCGCGAGTCCGGCGAAGACAGCCACGCCCAGCGTCGGCGTGAAAGAGAATCCGCTCAGAAAGTGGTCTCGGACGTACTGCCAGCGGTTGGCATTGGCGGCGAAGAACGAGCTCCAACTGAGGGTCTCGCTGTTGCCTGCGTAGACTGCAAAAAAAGCCAAGGTGTTTATGACCGCCAGCGCCAACGGGTAGAAGATGAGCCACTGTTTGCGGATCAGCCGGCTCCAGGCGTGACGTAGGACCTCGACTATCGTCTTACCTCCGCGATGGGGCAGCAGTCAGCCGCGAAGTATAGCATCGGCCTGGTATACTCCCGGCCATGAAGCCACCTATAGCCAGACAGGGGCGGTGGGTCCCGCTCCTGATCTTCGCGGTCGTGCTCGCGGTGGCGGTCGTAGCACTGAGCACCGTCGCTCTGGGTGAGACCGCCGAGACCACGGCCCTTTCACCCACCCAGACCACCGTCTTCACAGTCAGCGCGACCGACTTGGGCGAGTACGCTGATGATCCACCTTCCATCAAGTCTCCCGCGGCCATCCTTGTCCATGTGGACAGTGGCAAGGTGCTCTACGAGCGTCACGCGGACAAACAGCTGCGTATGGCCTCCACAACCAAGATCATGACCGCCATCCTCATCTTGGAGAACATGGATCTGAGCACGCCCGTGACGGTATCCGCCAAGGCGGCGCAGACCGTCGAGCCCAAGACGTGGTTGAGAGAAGGCGATGTCCTCACGGTCGAGCAGCTGCTGTATGCGCTCACGGTTCGAAGCGCCAATTCCGCGGCGGTGGCTCTGGCCGAAGCGTGTTCCGGGTCCGTGGATCGGTTCGCCGACCTGATGAACCAGAAGGCCGCGGAGCTGGGGATGAACGACACTCATTTCGTCAACCCCAACGGCCTGGATGCCGACGGGCACTACTCGACCGCAGCGGACATGGCCCTCGTGGCCCGATATGCCATGAAGAACGAGAAGTTCCGAGAGCTTGTGTCCACCGAGACGTACTCGGTCGAACTTCCCGGCAGGTCTGAGCCCATCGTCTTCAAGAACACCAACAAGCTGTTGGGGGAGGTCTCCTGGGTCACGGGCATCAAGACCGGGCTCACCCCCAAGGCGGAGCAGTGTTTCGTGGGATCAGCCTCGAAGAACGGCATCTCGGTCATAAGCGTGATACTCGGCCAGCCCGCGTCGAGCGTCTGCTGGGACGAGAGCGAAGCTCTCCTCCGGTACGGTCTGGGCCAGTACAAGCACGTCACTCTCATGGAGCAAGGAGTGACGGTGGCGGAGACCACCATTCCCTATCAGCTCGACGGTACGCTGAAGCTCGTCACGGCAGGCGCTCTCGAGATGGATGTGTACAAGGACGACGAGGTCACTGCCTCGGTCTCCGTCGACAAGCCCGTGGTACTTCCTGTGCAGGCCGGAGACGTGTACGGCAGCGTGGACCTCACGGTCGATGGCAAGACCGTGGAGAGCGTCGAGCTCGTCGCCGACAGGTCGATGGAAAAGACTACCCTTGGCTCCAAGTTGGGCTACTACTGGGGTCGTCTGGGCCGCTGGCTTGGCGGCAACTAGGACCGCGGGGACGGAAATCTTATGATACTCACCGTCACTCTCAACCCGGCCCTCGACCGGACCATGATCGTTCCCAACTTCACAGCCGGGTTTCGCAACCGAGCCATCGACACGGTCATCTATCCGGGCGGCAAAGGGATCAATGTCGCTCGGGCGGCCAAGAGCCTGGGCCGGCCGGTCATAGCCACCGGGTTCCTGGGCGGAAGGAAGGGAGACCAGATTCTCGCCGACCTCAATAGCGAAGGGATCCTCAACGATTTCGTGCGTATCGAGGACGAGTCGAGGCTCACCATGGCCATCGTCGACCCCGCCACCAACTCCGTGACCGAGATCACCGAGGCCGGCCCGGAGATCCGGCCCAACGAGGTCGATCTCATGTATGAGAAGCTGGATTATCTGGGCAAGGCGGCCGACATGGCGGTCCTGGCTGGGAGCGTCCCCCGGGGGCTGGACGACGACTGCTACGTGCACATGATCGAGCGGCTGCAGCGGATGGGGGTCAAAACCTTCTTCTACACGTATGCTGACCCTCTGCGCCGCGGCATCAAGGCCGCCCCTGACTACGTATTCCCCAAGCTGGTGGAAGCCGAGAAGCTCATAGGCTATGAGTTCACCAGTCTGAGCGATCGCATCCAGGCGGCCCGCCGCATGCGGGAGATGGGAGCGGGCTCCGTGGTGATCACGTTCAGGTACGGCTGTGTGGCCGAACTGATCGACGGGGAGGTCAGCCGGACTTACGTCGGCAAGATGCCCGATGTCGACGCGATCTCGCCTTTAGGCTGGGGAGACGCCCTGGTGGGCGGGTACGCGGTTCGTCTCCAAGAAGGGGACCAACCGGTGGAGTGCCTTCGGTTTGGTCTAGGATGTGCTGCCGCCAGCCTCACACGATACGGCGCCGGGGTCTTCCTGCCGGCGGACGCCGCTAAGTTGGCGGCGGCCGTCGAATTGGAGGAGGTTTCCGCTGACTCGTAGGATTGACGGCGCCAAGAAGGTCCTGGTCATCGATTTTGGAGGCCAGTACTCCCAACTCATAGCCCGGCGCGTGCGGGAATGCCGGGTTTACTCGGAACTGATTTCTTTCGACACGTCGCTCGCCGCCATCCGAGCTGAGGATCCGGCCGGCATCATCCTTTCTGGAGGGCCCTGCGGTGTGAACGACCCGGGGGCTCCGACCGTCGACCCAGAGATCTTCGCTCTCGGCGTCCCAGTGCTGGGGATCTGCTATGGGCTGCAGCTCATTGCCAAGTTGAGGGGCGGGCAGGTTGCCCGTGTGGGCCGAGCGGAGTACGGGGGAAGGACGCTCTCCATAGGCGAGCCCGTTGCTCTTTTCTCCGGGCTTCCCGCCGAGCTGTCCTGCTGGATGAGCCACGGCGACTCGGTAGTGCAAGTGCCACCCGGTTTCAACGTCACGGCGACCAGCCCGAATATGCCTGTCGCCGCCATGGAGGATCCGGGGGCAGGGCTCTACGGGGTCCAGTTCCACCCTGAGGTGCGACACACCGACCACGGTCAAGACATTCTCAAGAACTTCCTCTACAAGATCTGCGACATCGCGCCCACATGGACCCCGGCCTCCATCATCGAAGATGCCGTGGCGCGCATCCGGGAGCAGGTGGGTGAGGAGCCCGTGGTCTGCGGCCTGTCCGGGGGAGTCGACTCGGCCGTGGCCGCGCTCCTCGTCTACAAGGCGGTGGGGGATCAACTGACCTGCATCTTCGTCGACCACGGACTCAATCGGAAGAACGAGGCCGAAGAGGTGGAGAACACTTTCCGCCGCCATTTCCACGTGCCTCTCGTACACGTTCGGGCGCAGGAGCGGTTCGTGGGGAAGCTGGCGGGCGTGACGGACCCGGAAGAGAAGCGCAAGATCATCGGAGAGGAGTTCATCCGCACCTTCGAGGAAGAATCGCACAAGCTCGGCAAGTCGAGATTCCTGGTACAGGGAACGATCTATCCCGATGTGATCGAATCCGGGACGAGCTCGGCGGCGGTCATCAAATCGCACCACAACGTCGGAGGCCTACCCGACGACGTGGATTTCGAGCTGGTGGAACCGTTGCGCATGCTCTTCAAAGACGAGGTGCGGGTCGTGGGCGAGGAGCTTGGCCTGCCGGAGGACATGGTCTGGCGCCAGCCCTTTCCAGGGCCGGGACTGGCCATACGCATTGTCGGCGAGGTGACGACGGAGAGGCTGGACATCCTGCGGGAGGCCGACGCCATCCTGCTGGACGAGGTCAAGCGGGCCGGACTCTACCGGCAGCTCTGGCAGTCGTTCGCGGTGCTTCCCGCTATCCGCACCGTGGGAGTCATGGGTGACGGGCGCACGTACGCCTACCCGATCGTGGTGCGCGCGGTGACGTCCGACGACGCGATGACGGCGGATTGGGCCCGCCTACCGTACGACCTGCTCGAGCAGATCTCCCAGAGAGTGATCAACGAAGTCCCCGGGGTGAACCGGGTGGTGCTCGATATCTCCAGCAAGCCTCCTTCCACCATCGAGTGGGAGTAGCGACCCACCACGGACGGTGACGACCATGGACGGTGAACATGACTGAAGAGCCCGCTGCGCCCGGCCTACAGAGTCTTTCTGAGCGCGAACGTCCGACCGTCCTCGGCACGGCGGATGAACTCGCGCTCATCCATTCCCGTGCGCTGCTCGCGGCGTCGGCGGCGACTGGAGTGAAGGCCGAGGAGGTCAAGATCCTGGACATGCATGAGCTGGTCGCCTATACGGACTATTTCGTCCTGTGCACCGGTCGCAACACCCGCCTCACCCGCCGCATCGCTGAGGAAGTGAGTTTCAGGCTCAAGCAGCAGGCCGGGATCTTGCCGACGGGGAGCGAGGGGACGACCAGCGGGGAGTGGATCCTCCTGGACTATCTCGACTTCGTGGTGCATGTGTTCACCCCGGCCGCACGAGAGTTCTACCGCCTGGACGTGCTGTGGAAGCAGGCGCCGGTGGAGGCCGTGGACTGAGGGGCACGGTACCGTCCTCGCGGCTCGGCGGCGGTTGCACAGGGGTGGCCCAAAGGCTATAATCCGTGGCCGCTCGCCGTGGGGGTATAGCTCAGCTGGGAGAGCGCGACGCTGGCAGCGTTGAGGCCAGGGGTTCGAGTCCCCTTACCTCCACCTAGGCCTCCGGATAGTCGGCCGGACCCAGAAGGCCCCACCGTGATCACGGCGGGGCCCTTTTAGTTCTCTGGGAAGAAGGACGGCGGGACAGCGGTGAACCAGGGCGACCCACCCATCTACACACTCCGCGGGGCTCCTCCTCGTCCAACACTCGTCGATACGCCCCGGCACTCGCCGTGGCGAGGGCCGATCATCCTGGTAGCCGTCATGATCGGTTGGCTGCTCGTGAATCTCTCGCTGGCGGCCTTTGCCTCGCCTGCCGGTGAAGAGACCCCCGCCCCCGTAGAGCTGGGTCAGGGCGTCACCGTGACACCGGCACCGGGGTGGACGTCGGCAGCCGACGTGTGGGATGTGGGCCCGAACGCCGTCTCTCTCAAGCGGGCGGGGGTCGTGGCGGTGTTCGCCGCGGATGCTTACGACGGTAGCACAGAGGATCTCCTTGCCTTCCAAGTGGACGACCTCGAGGCCCAGTTCGACCCTTACAGCGATCTACCCCCGGCCGAGTCGACCGTAGACGGCGAACTTCCCGCCCTGACCGTGCTGTTCTCCGGCACCGCGGACTCCGGACGGCTGGAGGGTGAACTGGTTGCCGCCACCGACGTCGGGATCGGCGTCGTGATGCTGGCCATCGCCCCGCCCGGCCAGCTGCCCCGGATCCAAGCCGATCTCGACGCCATGCTCTCCAGTATCGTGATGCCGCGGTGACCCTGGGCAGACAGCCCGCCTACTGGCTCTTTCTAGCGCTCATGGCCGGCGGCGTGCTCATCGTCGGCGTCGAACAGATGGCCTACGTGAGCACCTACCCGGGTGCCTGGCTGCTGTCGATTCTTTTGCTCGCTATCACCGCGATACCCGCCGGCGTGATCATCTACCGGTTCGACATCTTCGAGCCCGAGCCGGCATCTCTGATCGCCGTGGCGGTGATGTGGGGCGGGGTAGTGGCTCTCTCCTTTTCGGCCATCACCAACTCGTCCATGCTGAGTTTCCTGCAGCACGTTTTGCCGGCGGAGACAGTGGAGTCGTGGGGCGCGGCTATCGTCGCCCCCATCAACGAGGAGCTTTACAAGGGGGCCGGGCTGGTCTTGCTCTTCCTGATGGCCCGCTCCGAGATCGACGGGCTCATGGACGGCCTGGTCTATGGGGCCATGATAGGCCTGGGTTTTCAGGTCGTGGAGAACGTGCAGTACTTCATGTACGCCGCTTCGGAAGCTGGGGCCGGGCAACTGGGCTCGGTGGTCAACGCCTACTTCGTCAGGGTGATACTCGCCGGCCTGTATAGTCATACGCTCTTCACCGGGCTCATGGGGTTCGGCATCGCCTACCTTCTGACGCAGCGGACCGTGCCCCGGCCGAGACGCATCGCAGTGGCCGTGCTCTTTGCCGTGCTGGCCTGGGCGGCTCACTTCGTATGGAACTCACCCTGGCTCGATTCGCTCATGGGGCAGAGCACGCGAGAGTTCGTGCTCGCTCTGGTCATCAAAGGATTGCCCTTCCTGCTTTTCCTGATGCTTCTGGCGATCTTCGCCCGACGACGCGAGCGCCGGGCTTTCGAACGCCTGATCGCCGCCGAGGTCGGCACCGACGTTGTCAGTGAAGCGGAATTCCACACCCTGGAGAGCGGCCGCAGGCGGAGGGCGGCTCTGCGCCACGTCAAGAAGGAGAAGGGGCCCGTCGCTCGGTCGTGGCTCAAGCAACTACAGCGGGAGCAGATGAACCTTGCCCTCTTCCACGGGAAGGTGGAGTCCGCAGATCATCCTGCTTTGGAGGCTCAGCGCGACAAGATCAGGATGTTGAAGGCCCGGCTAGCGACCATCCAGTGAACCACCGAGGCCGCGCGACGATGCCGCCCCCTGCGCTGGCGCTCTCTGCAGTCCCGACCACCTGCTAGAATCCTCGTGCCATGGGCGCTGACCAGATCATCGTCGTGGGGGCTCGGGAGCACAATCTCAAGGACATCTCTCTGGCCCTGCCACGAGACCGCTTCATCGTCATAACCGGACTTTCGGGCTCCGGGAAGTCGAGTCTCGCCTTCGACACCATCTACGCGGAGGGCCAACGCCGCTACGTGGAGAGCCTCTCCGCGTATGCCCGGCAATTCCTGGGCCAGATGAACAAGCCCGACGTGGACTCCATCGAAGGCCTCTCTCCGGCCATCTCCATCGACCAGAAGACCACGTCGCGCAATCCCCGTTCCACAGTCGGCACGGTGACAGAGATCTACGACTATCTCAGGCTGCTCTACGCCCGCATCGGTCATCCGCATTGCTGGATCTGCGGCCGTCCCATCGAGGGGCAAAGCAAAGAGCAGATCGTCGACCAGATACTGGGCTTGGAGCCGGGCACCAGGTTCTTGATCAAGGCCCCGGTCGTCCGAGGGCAGAAGGGCTGGCACAGGGAGTTGCTGGAGCACATCCGGCAGGAAGGCTTCACCCGGGTCGAGATCGACGGGGTGCAGTACAGCATGGACGGGCCGCTGCCCGAGTTGGATAAGAACATGCGGCATGACGTTAGCGTGGTGGTCGACCGCCTCGTCATGAAGGAAGGCATCCGACGCCGCCTGTCGGACTCGGTGGAGACCGCCCTTTCGGAAGCCCACGGTCTGCTGGTGGTCGACGTCTACGACGGCGCGCGCGGTGAGATCGCGGCGGGAGACGGCGCGGCGAGCGGCGACATCGTGGGAGCCACTGGGACCAGCCACGAAGAAGCCCCCGACGGCGACCGGCCGCCCGGCCGCCTGACCAGTCTGCTCTTTTCCGAGAACCTTGCCTGTCCCGAGCACGGGGTATCACTGCCGGAGATGGCGCCCCGCATCTTCTCTTTCAACTCTCCCCACGGCGCCTGCGAGACGTGCGGCGGGCTCGGGGCTCGCCGGGAGATCGATCCGGGACTGGTGGTGGGGGATCCTTCCCTGTCGGTGAGGGAAGGGGTATTGCTGCCTTGGTCGGGCAGCAACTCCAAGTACTACGAACAGATCATCAAGGCAGTGGCCGAGCGGTACGAGGTCGACATGAGCACCCCCTGGTCCTCGCTGCCGGAGGAGGTGCGGAATGTCTTCCTCTACGGGACGCGGGGCGAGCGTCTGTACGTGTCGTACGTGAACCGGGCCGGATTCAAACGGAGCTACATGACCACCTTCGAAGGGATCGTCCCGAACCTGGAACGGCGCTATCGGGAGACGGACTCCGAGTACATGCGGCACAAGATCGAAGAGTACATGGCCGAGCGGCCCTGCACGGCCTGCCACGGAGCCCGGCTGAAGCCGTCTTCATTGGCTGTGACGGTAGGCGGCCTCAGCGTCCACGAGTTGAGCCTCCTGCCGGTCAACCGCACCATGCAGTTCCTCGACGGGATGGACCTCAGCGCTCGGGAGCGACTGATCGGAGGGCGGGTGCTGAAGGAGATCCGGGAACGGCTGTCGTTCCTTGAGTCGGTCGGCGTGGGCTACCTCAGCCTCCATCGGGGCGCCGGCACCCTCTCCGGGGGAGAAGCCCAGCGCATCCGATTGGCCACCCAGATCGGCTCCAGTCTGGTGGGGGTCCTCTACATACTCGACGAACCCTCCATCGGACTCCATCAACGCGACAACCGGCGGCTGATAGACACCCTGCTAAGGCTGCGTGACCTCGGAAACACCGTGATCGTAGTGGAACACGACGAGGAGACCATGCGCTCTGCCGACCACATCGTGGATATGGGACCGGGAGCGGGCGAGCACGGGGGAGAGGTGGTCGCAAGCGGGTCACTCGAGGCCATCGTGGCCGAGCCCCGCTCGGTCACCGGGCGATTCCTGACCGGGGACCTCTTCATCGCCACTCCGGCGACCCGGCGCAAGGGCCGGGGAGAGATCGTCGTACGGGGCGCCCGCGAGCACAACCTCAAAGATCTTGACGTGCGTATCCCCACAGGGGAGTTCGTGTGCGTCACCGGTGTGTCTGGGTCGGGGAAGTCGACTTTGGTCAACGACATCATCTACCGCAGCCTCTCCAATCTGGTGAACCGCGTGCCCGTAAGACCAGGCGATCACGACCGCATCGACGGTATCGAGCAACTGGACAAGGTCATCGACATCGATCAGACCCCCATCGGCCGGACACCCCGCTCCAACCCGGCTACCTACACCGGGCTGTTCGACCACATACGAGAGCTCTTCTCGCAAACACAGGAGTCGAAGGTGCGGGGATACGCGCCCGGCCGGTTCAGCTTCAACGTGAAGGGCGGCCGCTGCGAGGCGTGTAAGGGAGATGGCACTCTGAAGATAGAGATGCACTTCCTGCCCGACATCTATGTTCCTTGCGAGGTCTGCCAAGGCAAGCGGTACAACCGGGAGACGCTGGAAGTGCGCTTCAAGGGGAAGAACGTCGCCGAGGTGCTCGATATGAGCGTGGAGGAAGCGCTGGAGTTCTTCGCCAACCAGTCCAAGATCAGGCGTCGCCTCCAGACCCTGGCCGACGTCGGGCTGGACTACATCAAGCTGGGCCAGCCCTCCACAACGCTTTCGGGAGGCGAGGCCCAGCGCGTGAAGCTGGCCACCGAACTGGCAAAGGTGGCCACCGGGAACACCCTTTACATCCTTGACGAGCCTACCACCGGGCTTCATTTCGCCGACGTCGACCGGCTGCTGCAGGTTCTGCAGCGCCTGGTCGACACGGGAAACACGGTCCTTGTCATAGAGCACAACCTGGACGTCATCAAGTGCGCCGATTGGCTGGTCGACCTGGGCCCGGAGGGAGGCGATGCCGGCGGTGAGTTGGTGGCGGAGGGGACTCCCGAGGAGATCTGTGCCCACCCGGCCAGCGAGACCGGCAAGGTCCTGCGGCGGGTTCTGGACAGATGCGGCCCCGGTTCCACCGGCCGGTCCTCAGAGCGGGCCCAGGGGGCGGCATGAGAAACGGTGGCGCTGAAGGCACCGCGGCGCAGCGAGAGCGAGCGTATCTCATAGCCGTCGATTGCGGCGACGATGCCGGCTGGACGGCGGAGGAGTCACTCGGAGAGCTCTCGGCTCTGGTCGAGACGGCCGGGGTCGAGGTGGTGGGGAGGGTTACCCAAAACCGAGAATCGATGCATCCGGTCTGGTATGTGGGCACGGGTAAGGCCCAAGAGCTGAAGCTGGCCAAGTCGGAGACTCACTTCAGCGTGCTCGTAGCGGACGACGAGCTTTCACCCAAGCAGCAGCGCTCGTTGGAATCTCTGCTCGACGTCAAAGTACTGGACCGCAGCGGCGTGATCCTCGACATCTTCGCGCAGAGGGCGCACACGCATGAGGGCCGCATCCAGGTGGAGTTGGCGCAACTCGAGTATCAGTTGCCCCGTCTTACCCGCTTGTGGACCCACCTTTCCCGCACCGGCGGCGGCATCGGCACGCGCGGCCCAGGCGAGACCCAGCTCGAGACCGACCGCCGAGTGATCCGGCAGCGCATAAAGAAGACGCGGGAAAGAGTGGAGGAGGTGCGCGGCCGCCGGGAGACCGCGGCCCGGGCTCGTGACCGCCGCGTACTGCCAAAGGTGGCCATTGTGGGATACACCAACGCGGGTAAGTCCACTCTGCTCAACACCCTTGTGGGGGAGGAAGCGGCCGCCGTCGAGGACATGCTCTTCGCCACGCTCGACCCGACCACTCGCAGGGTGAGGCTGGCCGAGGGGCAGGTGGTGATAGTCAGCGACACCGTCGGCTTCATCCATAAGCTGCCTCACCAGTTGGTGGACGCCTTCCGGGCCACGCTGGAGGAGGTGACCCGGGCCGATGCCCTGCTGGAGGTCGTTGACCTGGCCGACCGGCATGCGGCGGAGCATCGCCGCACCGTTCAGGCCGTGCTGGACGATCTGGGGGCTGGGCACAAACCGCGCATCGTGGTACTCAACAAGACGGACCGGGTCGACCCGGGGTCCGGCGCCGATGGCGGTCAGGCAGGGGTGGTTCGCCGAGACGATCAGCACGTCGTCCGGGTGTCGGCGCTCACGGGAACGGGTATCGACGGCTTGCTGAAGCTCATGGGAGAGGTCCTGGCCGAGCTTTGGCTGGACGTCGATGTCGTGCTGCCCTATTCCGCCGGCGGTCTCATGGCTAGGGCGAGAGAACGGGGCTCGGTGGAATTCGAGTACCGGGATGAAGATGTCCGTGTGGGCGGGAAGGTGCCGCCCTCTCTGGCCGCGGAGCTACAGAGAGGGGCAGTGAGTTGGGAGCGCCTCGTTCGGGCGCAGCAAAGGGCGGAGAGTGCGCGCAGCGCAGACACTGGAGGTGGCGAGATGGCAGACGAACTCCTGACCGCCGGCAAGATCGCTGAGAAGCTGGGAGTCTCGGCCGGCAAGGTGAGCAAGACCATCAAGGAGCACGGGTTGGAGCCAGACCAGAAGAAGGGCAACTGCGGCTACTTCGGGCCCGAGAAGGTCAAGCAGATAGAGGAAGCCCTCAACGCCAAATGATCACCAGGTAGGGGTGACGCGCCGGGTTCGTTTCAGCCGTCTGAAAGACGCTACGGACCGCCTCGGAAGCCGCCCCGGCCTCGCCCCGGACTAGAAGTACTCGTGCGCTCGCTGGATGGCGGCGGCGATCAATTGGGCCCCTTGCTCCAGGTCGCGCAGCGAGAGAACCTCCACCGGCGAGTGGATGTAGCGCGCCGGAACGCTGATGACACTGCAGGGGACACCGGCCCGGGAGATGTAGATGGCGGTGGCGTCTGTGTTGCCACCGTTGCCCACTTCCAATTGATACGGGATCGACGCCTTTTCGGCCGACTCCCGGAGCCAGCGCAGCACCGGCCTCGGGGCCATGATGCCCCGGCCTGCGGCGTCGATCACGGTGATGGCCGGGCCTTTGCCGGCAACGACGTGGGCCTCGTTCTTGCTGACACCAGGATGATCGCCGGGTATGGTCACATCGGTGGCGAGGGCTACGTCGGGGTCGAGGCCGTATGCGCTCGTGCGGGCCCCCTTCAAGCCGGTCTCCTCCTGGACCGTCCCCACCGCCTGCACCGTCGCCCGTACCTTCTTGCCCTTCAGCAGCTGCAGAGCGCTCACCATCATCGCGACGCCTGCCCTGTTGTCGAGGGCCTTGCCTGTGACAAAGCCGTTTCCCATCTGCCTTAGCTCGCAATCGATGGTGATGGGGGAGCCGATCTCAACCCCCAATTCGCCGGCGTTGGCCGCGCTCGTCGCCCCGCAGTCCACGAACATGTCCTTGATCTTGACCATCTTCTTGCGTTCCTCCGCATCCATAAGATGGGGCGGACGCGAGCCGACGACGCCGGGGATCTTTCTGCCGTCCGTCGTATGGACCACGACCCGTTGGCTGAGGATGGTCTGATCGAACCAGCCGCCTATCGGAACCACGCGCAGGTAGCCGTCGTCGTCGATGTGGGAGACCATCAGCCCGATCTCGTCCATGTGGGCCGCCACCATCACCGAGGGACCCTGGCCCGAGCGGATGCCGATGACGTTCCCCATCTTGTCGACATGCACCTCGTCGACCAGGGGCTCCATCTCGCTCCGCAGCAAGGCGGCCACTTCATCTTCGTAGCCGGACAGGCCGTGCGCATCGGCGAACATGGTGAGAAGGGCGGCTATGTCTTTCATTCAGGGCTCCTCATATCATTGTGCGCAGAAGGTCCATATCCCCGATGAGACCTGCCTGTGAAGCTGGGTAGTCGAATCCTGAAGACTCGAATACCGCCTGAGCCTCCTGGCCCGACCACAGTCCCGACCCGAGCAGGATCTCGTTGGCGATGGTGAACGCACTCTGCGCGGCCAGAGCCGCCTCTATCCGGGCGCACTGCTTCAGGTAGTCCAGCTTCCTGGGGGTCTGGTCATCGCCGCGGGCGACCTTGCTGATGAGAGCCGCCCCGACCTCCGCCATGGACGCGAGAGTAGCCGTCTGGAACATGATGTGCTGTTGGCGGGTGGCCTTCGCCTCGTGGATGGCTTGGAAGAGATCCCTTACCAGACGCACCATGCCGGCGTAGGTATCGGCCTTGAGATCGGGACGCTCCTTGTGGACCGCGTCCATCTTTCGCGCGAGCGACTCGTAGAATTCACCCTTCGAAGAGACAGACGTACGCCATCTGCGAGTGCTCACGATCAACTGCTGTATCTCGCTGGTCCCCTCGTAGATGGTGGTGATCTTGACGTCCCGCTTGATCTTCTCTACGTCGTACTCCCTGGTGTAGCCGTAGCCTCCGAGCGCTTGAATGGCGGCGTCGGCGCAGGCGTTGGCCACCTCGGTCGCGTAGAGTTTCGCGAGCGACCCTTCCACCTCCAGATCGGTCTCGCCGGAGTCAAGGCGGGTGGCCACGTCTTCGATGTAGGCCCGCGCCGCCTCGAGCTTTGCGACGTAGGGCAGTACAAGCTTGTGCGTGTAGCCCTGCTTCTCGATCAGCGCGGAGCCGAACTGTACCCGCTGCTTCGCGAACGCGACGACCTTCTCTAGTGCTGCGACACCGGCACCGAGCCCGAACGCGGCTACCATCAGACGGGTATAGCCGAATACCTCATTGGCCTGGGTCAGACCCTTGCCAGGGACGCCGCCGACTAGGTTGTCGACGGGGACGAACACGTCGTCGAAGGTCAGCGCAGCCGTATTGGAGCACCTGATGCCGTGCTTCTCTTCGGGCTTGCCTGCTTTGAACCCGGGCATGGTCTTCTCGACGACGAAGAACGACGGCCCCTCCGATGTCAGGGCGAGAACCGTCAGGAAATCGGCGAACCCGCCGTTGGAGATGAACTGCTTGGTGCCGTTGATCGTGTAGCCGGTGATGACGCCCTGGTCGTCCAACACGGGCGTAGCCGATGTTTTGATGTTGGAGAGGTTGCTGCCCGCCTCCGGTTCGGTGACGGCGTAGGCGACGATGGCCCCTTCTTCAGCGAGTTTCGTCAGCCACTTTTCTTTCTGAGCATCGGTGGCGCCCACAAGGATCGGATCGGTGCCCAGGTGAATGGCCAAGAACCCCGTGCCCACTCCCAAGCAGATCTTCGCCAACTCCTCCGAGACCGCTGCTATGTCGCGAGCGCCGCCGCCCAGGCCGCCGTATTCTTCCGGTATGAAGAGCAACTGCAGGCCGATCTCGGGTCCCAGCATCTCTCGGATGACCTGTTCGGGAAAGACCTCCTCCGCATCTAATGTGCGCAGCCTGTCGGGTGTCAGCAGCCTTTGCCTGAGCTGCGACAGAAGGTCAAGGATCATTTGCCGTTCTTCGAGAGGTAAACCCGCCAGTGCCACTTCTACCCCCGTAGACTGTCGTAGCGTGCATGGTCACGAGAAGGGTTGCTGCAGGCGCGAAAGTATAACATGGGTGTTGTTCGGACCCGGGCCACGGCGGGTGGCCGGCCGGCGCGCGGTGGCGCTGCGAGACCGGCTGCAAGGCGGCCCGGGCGCGAGGGGTGGAGTACACTTTGGTTGATATGCGCACCACCGACGAACTCCGCCAGCAGATCAAGCATGCGCCGGACATCCCGGGGGTCTATCTCTACCGGGACGGGGCGGCAGACGTGCTCTATGTGGGGAAGGCGCTCTCGCTCAAGAAGCGCCTGGCCGGCTACTTGCCCGCAGTCGACGGAAGGAACGGGGGAAGAGTCCCGGTGCGGATGAGCGAGATGGTGGGCCGTGCGGCGACCGTGGAGTGGATCGTCACCACGAGCGAGGTGGAAGCGCTCCTGCTGGAGCACAACCTCATCAAGCAACACCGGCCCCAATTCAACATCCGCCTCCGGGACGACAAGTCCTACCCCTACATAGTCATCACCGCCGAGGATGAATTCCCCCGGGTCATGTTCTCCCGCCAGCAACACCGGCGGGGGAACCTCTACTTCGGGCCGTTCGCCAGCGCCGCGAAGGTTCGCGAGACACTCGACGTGCTCGGCAGGGTGTTCCCGGTGCGCGCCTGTCGGGGGGCTCAGCCGGGTCGGCGCAGCGGCTCTCCCTGCCTGCAGTTCCACATCCAGCGCTGCCCCGGTCCGTGCCTGGGTACAGTAGACACGGCCGACTACCAGGCCGTCATAGACCAGGTGGTCGATTTCTTGAGCGGACGGGAGACCAAGGTGGTAACGCAGTTGCAGCGCTCCATGCAGGAGGCGGCAGCGCGCCAGGACTTCGAGAGCGCCGCCGTGTTCCGCAACAGGCTGGAGGCGTTGAACCACGTGCTGGAGCGGCAGCGGATCGAATCGACCTCCTTGCGTTCCACGGATGTGACCGGCCTGGCCCTGGATAGCTGGGGAGCCAACGTCCAGGTCTTCATCACCCGGGACGGGAAGCTGGCCGATCGGCGGAGTCTGACGCTGGTGAACGTGGAGGCGGCCTCGGAGCAAGAGGTCTTCGAGCGTTTCGTGGCCGAGTACTACGGGTCCGCTCTCACGTTGCCCGCCGAGCTCATCGTACCGGCGGCCATTCGCGACACAGTCAGCCTTTCGGGCTTTTTGGAGACGCTGCGAGGGACGAAGATCGAGGTCAGGCAGGCGGAAAGGGGTGACAAGCGGCGCCTGCAGGAGCTCGCGGATCGGAACGCCGGGCTCGCCCTCGCTCACGAGCGGCTGAAGGAGGAACGCAGCCGCGAGCGCCGCTACGGAGCCCTGACCTCCCTGGAGGAGAACCTGGGCCTGGAAGGCGTTCCTGTGCGCATCGAGGGCTTCGACATATCGAATCTCGGAGCCGAGAACATCGTGGCTTCGATGGTCGTGTTCGAAGGGGGGATGCCGAAGAAGGGCGACTATCGCAAGTTCGCCATCACCTCCACAGTGGGCCAGGACGACGTGGGGGCTATGCATGAGGTCCTGCTGCGGCGTTTCACGCGAACCGGCGATGGCGTGGGTGGACGGTACGACCCGTCGTTCGAGTCCGTCCCCGACCTGGTGGTGGTGGACGGGGGCAAGGGGCAACTGAGGGCGGCTATAGCCGCGCTGCAGGAGCTGGGGTTGGAGGATGCGGTGACCGCTGTGTCGCTGGCCAAGAGGGAGGAGGAGGTGTTCGTCCCCTGGTCCTCGGACCCCCTCGATCTGAGCAAAGACGATCCCGGCTTGATGCTCCTGCAAAGGATCCGCGACGAGGCGCATCGATTCGCCCTGGGTTACCATCGCGGCAAGCGGGCCGCGGCGACCAGCGCCTCGCTTCTGGACCAGCTTCCCGGAGTGGGAGAGAAACGGAAGAAGGCTATCGTCCAGCATTTCGGCTCCCCGGAGCGCTTTCTGGACGCGAGCAGGGAGGAACTCGAGGCCGTGCCGGGACTACCCGGCAAAGTGGCGAGGGAGATATATGCATATGTCCACAAGACGGGTTAGGCAGTACCAGACGCCCTGGGGCACGGGGGCGGTATGGGTCAGCGAGGGTCATCTGATAGCCGTGGATCTGCCGCGGGCCTCCGGGATCGCGGAGACCGCGGAAGAACCGCTGCGCCGGGTCGGGCAAGGGCGCGCCGGTCCGGCGGAGCCGTCTGTGCATCCGGCGGCGATCCCTGCGCTGGATGAGGCGGCTCTCGCGCGCTGGGCGGAGGAGCTGGAGGCCTATTTCCGCGGCGAGCGCCTATCGTGGACGCCAGAAGAGATCGCGCTCGAAGCTCTCTCGCCAGGGCCTTTCGAACGGGCGGTCTACCTGGCTCTTCTGTCGGTGCCGGCCGGTGCTACCGTGGCCTACGGAGAACTGGCCGAAATAGCCGGATATCCTCGAGCGGCCCGAGCGGTGGGCAACGTCATGGCGGCCAATCCTATCCCCATCGTCATACCCTGCCACCGGGTTGTCAGGGCGGACGGGACCCTCGGCAACTACGGGGACGACCCTGAGTGGAAGAAACGACTGCTGGCGCACGAACGCGCCGGCGTTCGTGCGCCTGAGGAGGCCGAGTGATGAACGAGGCCTGCCCACTGCATCTGACCGTCATCACGGGGCTGTCCGGCGCGGGCAAATCCGAGGCGGTGGCCACTTTCGAAGACATGGGCTACTTCTGCATCGACAACCTCCCACCGCAGATGTTGCCTCGGGTGGTGGAGCTCTTCTGTCTGGAGGGCAGCAGGGTCGACCGGGTGGCTTTGGTCTTCGACGTGCGCGCAGGCACGTATTTCGAGCAGCTGGGACAGTCCCTGGAGTACCTCCGGCAGTCGGGCGTCTCCTACCGCTTGCTCTATCTCGAGGCCTCCGACGAGGCCCTGGTGGCCCGCTATCAGTCCACCCGGCGGCCGCATCCCTTGTCGCGGTCGAGCCCGGTGCAGGGGATACAACGAGAGCGAGCCCTTCTGTCCGCTTTGCGCGAGCAGGCAGATGTGGTGATCGACACGACGGAGCTGTCGCCGCGGGCACTCCGCAGGAGACTGGAAGAGACGCTGATGGCCGAGCAGTTGAGCAACCAGCTCTTCTTGAGTCTCGTCTCCTTCGGCTACAAGTTCGGGCTTCCCCGTGAGGCGGATCTGGTCCTGGACTCCCGGTTCTTGCCCAACCCGCACTGGGTCCCGGAGCTGTGTGCCCTCAGCGGTCTCGATGAGGCTGTCGAGCAACACGTGATGGGGCTGGACGGAGCCGAGGACTTCGTCGACCGCATCGTCGACCTGGTGCACTTCCTGGGCCCACGGTTCCTGTCCGAGCAGAAACCCCGGGTGATCCTGGCGATCGGTTGCACGGGTGGCCACCACCGGTCCCCGGTGTTGATCGAGGAGTTGGCCGCCAGGCTGCGGGATGATCCGGGGGTGGTGCTGAGCGTGTCGCACAGAGACATCGACCGGACGGTCTGAGCGTGGCTGTCGGGTTCACGCGCATGTTCCGGGAGGAACTGGCCCGCGCCGAGGAGCGGCAGCCGTGCTGTCGCATGGCTGCGCTGGCAGGGTTGATACACACAGCGGGATCGTTCTTGATCAAAGGGGGCGCCGCGGAGAAGGACCGCTACGAGATACGTCTCTCCACGACGGTGCAGTCTGCCGCGAAGATGGCCTTCTCGCAGTTCAAGGCCTACGGAGCAGAAGGCGAACTGTTCACCCGAAGGGAGCCTCGTTTCCAACAGCGCTTGGTATACGAGCTGCGTCTCAAAGGTACGCCTCCCGCCCTGCAGGCCCTCAACGAGATGGGGGTACTGAGCGACAGCTTCCAGCTTCAGCCCGGCATAGTCAGGCGTCTCGTGAAGAAGAATTGCTGCAGAGGAGCCTTTCTGCGAGGGTGTCTGATCGGCGCCGGCTCGGCCAATTCGCCGCAGAGAGAGGCCCATCTGGAGATCGTCACTCCTCACCCGGAGTTCGCCGACGACCTCTACCGTCTGTTGCGCGACATGCACTTCCATCCAGGGGAGAGGTTCCGAAGGGGAAGCTATGTGGTATACCTCAAAGGCAGAGACGAGGTGGCTGGGCTGCTGGCCCTTGCGGGAGCCCACGAGTCGGCCCTGCAACTCGAAGAGCAGGCCGTGGTGAAAGAAGTGCGCTCGCGCGCCAACCGTCTGGCCAACTGCGATTCCGCCAACATGCGCAGGACGGGCGCTGCAGCCGCGCGGCAGATGGAGGCTGTGGCCGTCCTCGAGCGAACGGGGCACTATGCTGCCCTGCCGCCGGCAGTGCGCGAGGCCGCGGAACTGCGCTTGCGCTTTCCGTACATGAGCCTCGCCGAACTGGCGGAGACCGGCGGGGAAGGTCTGTCCCGGTCGGCCGTGAACCATCGGTTACGCCGCCTGGTACAGGCTGCGGAGAAGGCTGAAGGTCGAGGGCCTTCTGGTAGAATGCGGCTTCGCTGAGGGGAGCCGTCGAGAATCTTCGACTAGAGGGAGCGGGTTGAAGTGAGCACCAGAGTTGCGATAAATGGGTTCGGGCGCATCGGACGCCTCTTCCTCCGAGCGGTGGTGAAGAACGGGGTGGACATCGAAGTAGTGGCTGTGAACGACTTGACCGATGCCGCGACCCTTGCCCACCTGCTCAAATACGACAGCGTTCACCGCATCTGGCCGGGCGAGATCTCTCACACCGAGGACCAGATCGTCTTCGAGGGTCGTTCGATCAAAGTGCTCTCGGCTGCGGATGTGAGCCTCCTGCCCTGGCGCGAGCTGGGGGTGGACGTGGTCGTGGAGTGCACCGGTCTCTATACCGAGCGAAACAAGGCCACCCAGCATCTCGATCAAGGAGCCAAGAAGGTCGTCATCAGCGCGCCGGCCAAAGACCCGGACATCACCGTGGTCTTGGGGGTCAACGACGCCGACTACGACCCGGCCCGCCATCACATCATCTCCAACGCCTCCTGCACCACCAACTGTCTGGCTCCGGTGGTCAAGGTCCTGCTGGATTCGTTCGGTATCGAGCAGGGCTTCATGACGACCGTCCACGCGTTCACCAACGACCAACGCATCCTTGATCTTCCCCACAAGGACCTGCGCAGGGCCCGGGCCGCTTCGCTCTCCGTGATCCCTACCTCCACCGGGGCGGCCAAAGCCATCGGACTGGTGCTGCCGGAACTGAAGGGCAAACTGGATGGGTTCGCCTTCCGGGTGCCCGTGCCTGATGGATCGGTAGTCGACTTGGTGGTGAACCTGGAAAGAGAAGTCACGGCGGAAGAGATCAACGCCGCCGTCAAGGCTGCCGCCGAAGGTCCTCTGGCCGGCATCCTTCGCTACACGGAAGAGCCGCTGGTATCGTCGGATATCGTGGGCGATCCCCACTCAGCCATTTTCGACGCCGCCCTGACCATGGCTATGGGGCGCCGGGCAAAAGTGGTGATGTGGTACGACAACGAGTGGGGCTACTCGAGCCGCTTGGCAGATCTCTGCGGTCGATTGTTCTAGGGAGAGGCTACGAGGCTACGAGAAAGGTTGCGCGATGGCTAAGAAGACCGTCCGAGACGTCGATGTCGCCGGGAAACGGGTATTGGTGCGTGTGGACTTCAACGTCCCCCTGAAGGATGGGTTCGTCGCCGATGACACGCGGATACGGGCATCTCTTCCGACCATCCAGTATCTGGTCGATCAGGGCTGCCGGGTCATCCTCATGTCGCATCTCGGCCGACCGAAAGACGCTCCCGATGCCGCACTGCAGCTCGATCCGGTAGCCAGCCGCCTTGCCCAGCTACTTTCCGCGCCGGTGCGCAAGATGAGCGAGCTGTCGGGCCCTGGGGTCGAGGCCGCAGTGGCCTCCATGAAATCCGGCGACATCTTGCTGCTGGAGAACTCCCGCTTTGATGCACGGGAGAAGAACAACGACCCGGCTCTGGTCGATCAGCTGGCTCGTCTAGGAGACCTCTACGTCAACGATGCGTTCAGCGCCGCTCATCGGGCACACGCCACCACCGCCGGTCTGGCGGCAGTACTACCGGCCGTGGCCGGACTGCAGATGGAGAAGGAGTTGACGGCCCTGGACGGACTGCTGGCGGCGCCTCCCCGGCCGTTCGTAGTCGTGCTGGGGGGAGCGAAGGTCACCGATAAGATCAGGGTCATCGATCGGTTCCTCGACCTGGCCGACAAGGTGCTCATCGGTGGAGCCATGAGCTTCGCCTTCCTGAGGGCCCAGGGCAAGAGCGTCGGGGCGTCGAAGGTCGAGGAGGAAGGTATCCCGGTCGCGGCGGCCGCCCTGGAGAAAGCGGCAGGCAGCGGATGTGAACTGGTCTTGCCCGATGATGTGGTAGTCGGCGACGATTTCGCCGAGAACGCCGCCACGCGTGTGGTAGATGCAGATGCCATTCCCGACGGTTGGATGGGACTCGATATCGGCCCGCGGACAGCGGCGGCCTACGCCGGTGCCATCGCGAAAGCAGGCGAGGTCTTCTGGAACGGCCCCATGGGCGTGTTCGAGATGGCTCCTTTCGCGGCGGGCACCCGGGCGGTCGCGGAGGCAATGGCCTCCACTTCGGCCGTAACGGTGGTGGGCGGCGGCGATTCGGTAGCAGCCGTCAACAAGTTCGGAGTGGCCGACAAGATGGATCATGTCTCGATGGGAGGAGGAGCTTCCCTCGAACTCCTCGAAGGCGCGGTGTTGCCGGGAGTGGCCGCGCTTCCCGACCGGGACCAGGCCTGATGGTTTCGGACAACACGGCCTCGCCGGCCTCTGCGACCACAGTGAGAGTGCCACTCATCGCGGGCAACTGGAAGATGTACAAGACCAGCGGCGAGGGCGCCGCTTTCATAAGGGCGCTCGCAAGCCGGCTGGGTGAGGTGAAGGGTCGGGAGGTGGTCGTGGCTCCGCCGTTCACCGGCCTCCACGAGGCGGTGAAGGCGGCCGCAGGCACTGACATCATCGTTTCCGCCCAAGACATGCACTGGGAAGTCGAGGGCGCCTACACGGGCGAGATCTCGCCCGGCATGTTAGCCGACTTGGGGGTCCGGAGCGTCATCATCGGGCACTCCGAGCGCCGGCAGTACTTCGGCGAGACCGACGACTGGGTCTCTCGCAAGGTGAGAGCCGCTCTGACTGCCGGGCTGCGGCCCATCGCCTGCGTGGGGGAGACCGCCAGCGAGCGCGAGGTCGGTCTCACCAAGGAGATACTGCACGTGGAGGTCGGGGCCGCCGTTTCGGCGGTGCGACCTCAAGACGTGGCGTCCTTCGCGCTGGCCTACGAGCCCACGTGGGCCATCGGCACCGGCCACACCGCTACCCCTGAGATAGCGCAGGAGGCGACCGCCTTCTGCAGGGCCCAGATGGCGGCCGTCCTCGGGCAGGAGGCCGCCTCGAAGACCCGCATCCTCTATGGAGGGAGCGTCCGCCCGGACAACATCGACGAACTCATGGCTCAGCCGGACATCGACGGGGTGCTCGTCGGTGGAGCGAGCCTCGATGTGGAGGCGTTCGCCCGCATCGTCGAGTTCCAGGGGCCGTGATGTCCATGCCCAACTTGAGCAACACGGGCCGCCGGCGCGCAGCCCTCGTCATACTGGACGGCTGGGGCTGCGCGCCCCCCGGCCCCGGCAACGCCATCTCGCTGGCCGATACCCCCGTCTGGGACGCTCTGTGGGCTCGCTATCCTCACGGACTTCTCGAAGCCAGCGGTGAGGCTGTCGGCCTGCCGGCGGGCGTCATGGGCAACTCGGAGGTGGGACACCTCACTCTTGGCTCGGGGCGCATCATCTACCAGGATCTTTCTCGCATAAACCGGGCTATCAGGGACGGGTCGTTCTTCGAGAACGCTGCGTTGGCGGCCGTGATGGACGGCATTATCGCTAGTGATCGCTCGCTCCACCTCATGGGTCTGCTGTCGGATGCCGGCGTCCATTCCGCCCTGGGGCACGTCAAGGCTCTGGTCGAGATGGCGCACCGGCGGGGTGCGCAGAAGATCTTCATCCACGCCTTCACCGACGGCCGGGACACGTCACCCACGGCAGGGGAGGCCTACGTGGACGAGCTCGAGGCCTTCCTCCGTGCCGAGGGGGCGGGTGAGATCGTCACGGTCTCCGGGCGCTACTACGCCATGGACCGAGATCGCCGTTGGGACAGGGTGAAACTTGCCTACGACGCCCTGGTGTATGGCCGAGGACTTTGGGCCTCCGGTGCCGGCGCGGCGGTGCGGGAGTCGTACGCCAGGGGCGAGACCGACGAATTCATCCTGCCCACCGTCGTCGCAGACGACCCCGACACCCGGGTGCACGACGGGGACGGGCTGATCTTCTTCAACTTCAGACCGGATAGGGTTCGGGAGATGGCCGCAGCTCTCACCCAGGACGACTTCGCCGGCTTCGACAGGGGCGGAGCACCACCTGCCCTCGACGTCGTGGGCATGACCGAGTACGACCCCAAGCTGCAACTGGCCGTCGCGTTTCCCAAAGAAGAGCCGCGGAACGTCCTGGCCGAGGTGGTGAGCACAGCCGGCCTCACCCAGTTGCACATCGCCGAGACGGAGAAGTACGCGCACGTCACGTTCTTCTTCAACGGTGGCCGGGAGAAACCGTTCCCCGGAGAGAAGCGCAAGCTGGTGCCGTCGCCGAAGGACGTGGCCACCTACGACCAGAAGCCGGCCATGAGCGCTTGCGAGGTGGCCGAATGCTTCGAAAAGACGATGGCCGAGGATCCGGTCGATCTGGTGGTTCTCAACTTCGCCAACCCCGACATGGTGGGCCACACCGGCGACATACCGGCGACGGTCGAGGCCATCCAGCATGTCGACCGGTGTCTGGGACGCGTCCTGAAGGTGCTGGAGGGCGTGGGGGCGAAAGTCATAGTGACGTCTGACCACGGAAACTCGGAGTCGATGCTGGAGCCGAACGGGGATGTCAATACGGCACACACCACCGCTAAGGTGCCCTTGCTGGTCTTGGACGAAGGGGTCACCGTCCGCGACGGTGCCGGCCTGGCGGATGTCGCGCCGACCATCCTGTGCTTCATGGGCCTGGAGGTACCGGAGACGATGACGGGGCGGTCTCTATGCGGCGACAGCCGGGATGAATAGGATTAGTGTGTATACAATGGGAGTGTTCGGGGTGGTACCTTACGCGGTAGAATAACGCGAACACCGCCACGGGCGAAACCGGCAGCAGGGAGAGGCAGTCTGAAGTGTTGTACGTTTTAGTTGCGCTGGAGACCATTTTTGGGCTGGGGTTGCTGTTCCTCATCTTTCTTCACTCAGGAAAAGACGCCGGGCTGGCCACCACCTTCGGTGGGTCCAGCACGTTTGGCGGCAGTTCCGTGGTGCAGAAGAACCTCGACCGCTTGACCGTCGGTTGCGCGGTGGCCTTTTTTGTCGTGACGATCGCTCTGTGTTTCACCGTCTAGGAGCGTCGTCCAATAGCCGACTGAAACATCGTCTCAGGCGACGCGCACGACAGTGCGAGGGAGGTGATGAAGCGTAAAGGAAGCCAAGCAGGTCGGCGTGGGGTGTCTCGAAGCTAAGGAGGGAACATTTTGAAACTGAGCAAGAAATGGTTGGTACTAGTCTTGGCTGTCGCCCTGGTGGGCGTACTCTTCGCGGTCGCCGCGTGTGGCGGCGATGAAGAGACCGGCACCACCGGCGCAGGGGGAGAGGAAGCCGTCGAGGGCGGGATCTTTGCCTTCTACATCACGGAACCGACCGCTATCGACCCCTGGAATGCGCAGGAATCCGAAGGTATCAAGGTCACCGAAGAGCTCTTCGACAGCCTGGTGGCCTTCGACCCGATGACCTCGGCGATTGTCCCGGCTGTGGCGGAGAGCTGGGAAGCCAACGAAGACGCCACGGTTTGGACCTTCAAACTGGGCGACAGCAAGTTCCACAACGGTCGCGACGTGACCGCGGCCGACTTCAAGTATGCCTGGGAACGCATCTGCAACCCGGCCAACGAGGGTGAGATCTCCTACCACCTGTCGGCGATCAAGGGTTACCAGGCCATGCAGGACGGCACCGCCACCGAGCTTGAGGGCGTCAAGGCCGTAGACGACAAGACGCTCGAAGTGACGCTGGATTATGGGTACGGTGACTTCGAGTTCGTGGTCGGCCACCCGTCTTTGGGGCCTGTGCCCAAGGAAGAGGTGGATAAGGATCCCGTAGCCTTCCATGACATGCCCATCGGCAACGGTCCCTTCATGATGGCCGGCCCGTGGCAGCACGACCAGTTGATCCAGGTGGTCCGTTTCGAGGACTACACGGGCCAGAAGGCCTATCTGGACGGGGTCGACTTCAAGATCTTCAAGGATCAGGACACCGCGTTCCTCGAGTTCAAGGCGGGAAACCTGGACTTCACGTCCATCCCGTCCGGCCAGGTCGAAGCGTCGAAGGCTGAGTTCGGTGCAAGTGCCGACGGCTATACCGTCGAACCCGGCAAACAGGTCCTCACCGGCCCGGAGATCTCCACCTACTACTTGGTCATGAACCTTACGGAAGAGGTGCTGCAGAACCCAGACCTCCGCAAGGCGATTTCTCTCGCCATTAACCGCCAGGCCATCTGCGACACGGTGTATGAGGGTGTCCGCTCGCCGGCCACCGGCATCGTTCCGCCGGGGATCGCCGGTTTTACGCCTGATCAGTGGCCTTACGCGAAGTACGACGTGGAGCAGGCCAAGCAGATGCTCGAGAAAGCTGGTTACCCGGGTGGCGAGGGTCTGCCTGAGTTGAGGGTCGGTTTCAACTCCGGTGTGGGGCATGAAGACGTCTTTGCCTTGGTCCAGGCCGACCTGAAGGTTATCGGCATCAACACCAAGCTAGAGGGCGTGGAATGGGCCCAGTGGCTCGACCAGATGGATGCCAAAGACTTCCAGCTCGGTCGCCTCGGCTGGTCCAGCGACTACCCCATCATGGACAACTGGATAGCGCCGCTGTTCCAGACCGACAGCCTCGACAACCACTCCTTCTATTCCAACCCGGCGATAGACGAGGGGATCCTTGCCGCTCGGGCCACCGCTGATACCGCCGCAAGGATCGCGAAGTACCAGGAGATGGAGAGGACCATCGGTGAAGATTCTCCGGTCGCTCCCATCGTGTTCTACGCTCATCAGCATGTGGGTTCCGACCGGATCCACGGCTTCGTCTATAGCCCGATGAGCTACGTCGACCTCGCAGCCGTTTGGATCGAACCCGCTAAGTAACAGCTCTATTTGCTCTATTTAGCGGTGTGTAACAAGCGAGCCAGTTTTCAAGTGGTAGGGCGCCGGCAAAGGCGCCCTACCACTTGGCTATCTGAGGCCGAGGAAGCAGAAGCCTCTCGATGATCGGCTATATCGCCCGCCGCATCCTCCAGATGATCCCGGTTTTCATCGGGGTCACCATCATCCTTTTCATCCTTCGCGCTCCGGGCATCCTCCCTGGGGACCCCGTCAGGATGATCACAGGCGAGAAGGCCATTTCCGAGGACCTCTACAACCAGATAGTAGAGAGGTACGGGCTCGATGACCCGCTGATCGTTCAGTACTTCAACTACCTCGGCAATCTGTTGCAGGGCGACCTGGGTGATTCCTATCAGAAGGGCCGTTCGGTCGCCGACATCCTCATGCAGAAACTCCCCAACACTATCAAGCTCGCCGTGGCGGCCATCATCATCGAGATGATCTTCGGCATTTCGGCGGGAGTCATATCCGCCATCAAGCGTTACTCGTTCTGGGACATTCTGGTGACCCTCAGTACATCGGTGCTCGTTTCGGTGCCTGTGTTCTGGCTGGGGATGCTGCTGCAGATCATGTTCGGCATCAAGTTCAAGCAGTGGGGGCTGCCCTACCTCCCAATCTCGGGCATGACGTCGCGGGAGTTCCCCACCACCGTCCACATCATCCTCCCGGCCATCACTCTGGCAGCGGTCTCCACGGCATACTGCGCCCGCATCCAGCGTAGCCAACTGCTGGAGGTCACCGGCCAGGACTACATCCGCACGGCTTCGGCGAAAGGGCTGTCATACCGGCGCGTCATCGGCGGCCACGCTATGAAGAACGCCCTGATCCCGGTGGTCACTTTCTTGGGTCTCGACCTGGGCGCGATGATAGGAGGCACCATACTGACGGAGACCGTCTTCAACTGGCCGGGGATCGGCTACGAGATGTTCTTGGCCATTAATACACGGGACTGGCCCATCGTCATGGGAGGTACGGTCATCATCGTGGTGCTGGTGATGATCATCAACCTGCTGGTGGATATCAGCTATGCGTTCCTGGATCCGCGCATCCGCTACGGGCATGAGCAGGCATAGGATGGCACGTGGCTAGAGATCCTCACGAGCCTGTCCCCGCGCCGGTCCCCACGCCTGATGGCGGCCCGGCCGACATCGCCATAGGCGATCTGGAGGCGTTCACCGGAAAGGGCCGTACTCTGCGGGCCGACGCGATACGGCGTTTGCGCAAGAACAAGCTGGCCGTTGCCGGACTTATCTGGATAATCATCGTGGTCTTGATCGCCATCACTGCTGACCTGTGGGCCCCCTACTGGCTGGGCGATCCCGTCGCCATCGATACCACCACGGTGGCCGAGGACAGCCTCCAGCCTCCGTCACTGGATCATCCCTTCGGAACGGATAAGCTGGGGCGGGATATTGCCTCCCGTATCGTCTATGGCTCCCGGGTCTCTCTCGTCGTGGGTGTGGTGGCCGTGTTCATCATGGTGGTGATAGGGCTTGTGACGGGGGCCATTGCCGCCTACTACGGTGGGATTTGGGACAGCTTCATCATGCGCACCGCCGACGTCTTCTTCGCTTTTCCGTACATATTGTTCGCGGTCGCCCTCATCGCTGTCATGGGCAAGGGCTTCCAAAACGTGTTCATCGCCATCGGCATACTCGGATGGCCGAGCATCGCCCGGGTCTTTCGAAGCTCGATACTCGGCATCAAGAAGAACGAGTATGTCGACGCTGCCCGGGCCATGGGCGCATCGACCACTCGCATTCTTTCCCGGCACCTCATGCCGAACTCGGTCTCCCCGATCATCGTCTATGCGACCATGAGCATAGGGGGGGCCATTTTGACTGAGGCCGCCTTGAGCTTCCTGGGTATGGGCGTGCAGCCGCCACAGCCGTCGTGGGGCCTCATGCTGTCCGATGCCCGCGCCTACATGTTCACGGCGCCCTGGCTCATGATCTATCCCGGTCTCGCCATCCTCACCACCGTGCTCGCGTTCGTCCTGCTGGGCGACGGTCTCCGTGACGCCCTCGACGTCAAACTCAAGGAGTAGTCTGTGCCCCCGCTTTTGGAACTGGACGATCTGCATATGCACTTCTTCACCCGCGATGGTGTGGTGAAAGCCGTCGACGGGGTCAGCTTCACCTTGGAACAGGGTCGGACTCTTGGGGTGGTGGGAGAATCCGGTTCGGGCAAGTCGGTCACTGCGCTTTCCATCATGCGCCTCGTTCCCGAGCCCCCCGGCAAAGTGGTGAGCGGCGACATCCGATTCAAGGGAGAGAGCATCCTCACGATGACCGAGAAGGACCAGAGGGCACTCCGTGGCAACCGGATAGCAATGATCTTCCAGGACCCGATGACCTCGCTCAATCCCGTTCACCGCATCGGTAGGCAGATCGCTGAGCCGCTCCGCATTCATAAGAATATGAGTAAGGCGGACGCGAACGCGGCCGCGGTCGAACTCCTCGACCAGGTCGGCATCCCGCAGGCGGAGGAGAGGGCGCGGAACTACCCCCATGAGTTCTCGGGTGGAATGCGCCAGCGGGCCATGATCGCGATGGCCTTGGCCTGTGGGCCCGACATCCTTATCGCCGACGAGCCCACCACCGCCCTCGACGTCACCATACAGGCGCAGATAATGGAGCTCATGGAAGAGATCCAGAAACGCACTGAGTCGGCCATCATCATGATCACGCACGATCTAGGGGTGGTGGCGGACATGGCGGACCACATCCTGGTCATGTACGGAGGCAGAGCGGTCGAGTTCGGCCGAGCTGATGATGTCTTTTACAGACCCATGCATCCGTACACATGGGGCCTGCTCGAGAGCCTCCCGCGCCACGACGTAGATGACAAGGGCGCGCTCTGCCCGATCAAAGGCCAGCCTCCCAGCCTCATCAACCTGCCCGTCGGGTGCGCGTTCAGCCCCCGCTGCGCCTACGCGCAGCCGATGTGCCGCAGCCAAGTGCCTCCCCTGGTGGAGCTGGACTCCGGGCACCACTCGTCCTGTCACTTCGCCGGCGACTCGGATTTCATCGCTCAGTTCGAAAATCGGGCCTGCTACGTGGGCAGCCCTTCGGGAGATAGCAGGTGACCGCGCTCCTGGAGGTGGAGGGCCTGACCAAGCACTTCCCGGTCAGCAAGGGAGTGATCTTCTCGCGCTTGGGAGACACGGTCAAGGCCGTCGACGACGTGAGCTTTTCGGTCGCGCAGGGTGAGACCCTCGGCTTGGTGGGGGAATCGGGCTGCGGGAAGTCGACGACAGGCCGTTGCATAATCCGTCTTCTCGAGCCGACAGCGGGCACCATCCAGTTCGAGGAGAAGGATGTCAGGCACCTCAAGGGAAAGAAGCTCAAGGCTTTCCGTCGTGACGTCCAGTTCATCTTCCAGGATCCGTACGCCTCCCTGAACCCTCGCATGACCTTTGGCGAGATCATGTCGGAGCCCCTTGTCATCCACGGCATAGGCAACAGTAGAGAGCGTGAGCAACGGTGCAAGGAGATGCTGGAGGTGGTGGGCCTCAACCCGGAGCACATCCACCGCTACCCGCACGAGTTCTCGGGTGGTCAACGGCAAAGGGTAGGCATCGCCCGGGCGCTCATGCTCCGGCCCAAGATGATCGTATGCGACGAGCCGGTCTCGGCTCTGGATGTCTCCATTCAGGCGCAGATCATCAACCTCCTCGAGGAACTACAGGAGGAGTTCGGCCTCACGTACCTCTTTATCGCCCACGACTTGGCCGTGATCCGCCATATCTGTGACCGGGTGGCGGTGATGTATCTGGGCAAGATCGTGGAGCTCGGCGGTTGGCGAGAGGTCTACAACACTCCCAACCACCCCTACACGCAGTCGCTCCTCTCCGCGGCTCCTGTCCCGGACCCAGAGAAGCAGCGACAGCGGGCCCGTATCATCCTGAAGGGCGACGTGCCCAGCCCCATCGATCCACCGAGCGGCTGCCGGTTCCACACCCGCTGTCCCATCGCACAGTTCCCCTTGTGCGCGGAGGAGGATCCGCCGTTCAACGAGGTGGCCATCGGTCATAGAGCCGCCTGCCATTTCGCCAAATCCTTCCCTATCCCCGCGGACTGGAAAGCGGCCTCGTAGGCCCAGCCTCTTGAGCCCCGGCGCCTGCATACTGGTATACTCCGTATGCAGCCCGGGTAGTCGCAGGGACCCGCCCACGGGCGGATCTTTGAGGAAAGTCCGGACACCACAGAGCAGGGTGCTGGATAACGTCCAGCGGGGGAAACCCCAGGGAAAGCGCCACAGAAATTACACAGCACGCCGGTTCGTCCGGCTGCAAAGGTGAAATGGTGCGGTAAGAGCGCACCGGCGCCGTGGTGACACGGCGGCCAGGCAAGCCCCACCCGGTGCAAGGCCGAATAGGGAGGCGTTCGAGGGCTGCTCGCCTGATGCCTCCGGGTTGGCCGCATGAGCCGTCCGGCAACGGCCGGCCATAGATAGATGGCTACCCGCAGACAGAATCCGGCTTACAGGGCTGCTACCGCGGGGGCTCCTTCCTATCGGAAGGGGCCTCAGCCATAGTCTGGGATCAGCGACAGGCGAGTGACGAGGAGGATGGCGTGGGCCGGAAGCGAGTGGTGATAATGGGCGCTGCGGGTCGTGACTTCCACAACTTCAACGTCGTCTATCGCAACGATCCCCAGACCGAGGTCATCGCTTTCACGGCCACCCAGATACCCGGTATCGACCGGCGCCACTATCCTCGCGAGTTGGCCGGACCACTGTACCCGGAGGGCATCCCGGTCGTGCCCGAGGACTCGCTGGAAGACCTGATCAACAAGAAGAAGATCGATGAGGTCGTGTTCGCCTATAGCGACGTGGCCCACGAATACGTGATGCATCAGGCGTCGCGGGTCCTGGCCGCCGGGGCCGACTTCACCATGCTGGGCCCGGAGAGCACCCAAGTCGAGTGCTCTGTCCCTGTCATTTCGGTTCTCGCGGTACGTACCGGCGCGGGCAAAAGCCCGACCTCTCGGTTCGTGGCCGATCTCCTCATCGGCGAAGGCCTCAGGCCGGCCATAATACGGCATCCCATGCCGTACGGGGATCTGATCCGTCAGAAGGTCCAGCGCTTCGCCACTCTCGATGACCTCGACCGACATCAGGCCACCGTCGAGGAGCGAGAGGACTACGAGCCGCACATCCGGCGTGGCCTCGTCGTCTGGGCGGGCGTCGACTACGAAGCCATTGTCGAGCAGGCCGAGAAGGAAGCGTCGATCATCGTTTGGGACGGGGGAAACAATGATTTCTCCTTCCTACGCTCGGATCTGGAGATCGTGATCGTGGACCCCTTCCGGCCGGGCCACGAACTCGCTTACCACCCGGGGGAAGTGAATGTTCGTCGGGCACAGGTCGTGGTGATAAACAAGGTCAACAGCGCGCCACGGGAGAACGTCGATCGGGTCGTGGCCAACGTCCGCAAGGTGAATGCGGACGCTGTCATCGTCCAGACCGACTCGTTCATTACCGTTCCGGGAGGGGAGCAGATCCGGGGCAAGCGGGTCCTTGTGGTGGAGGACGGCCCTACACTCACCCACGGGGGCATGGCCACAGGAGCCGGGGTGGAAGCGGCGCGTCAGTTCGGGGCGGCTGAACTCATCGATCCGCGACCGTTCGCTCAAGGTCGCTTGGCGGAGACCTACGCTGCCTACCCGCACCTGGGGCCGATCCTTCCCGCCGTGGGCTACTACCAGGATCAGCTACGCGACCTTGAGGCCACCTTGGAGGCGGTGCCGGCAGACGTGGTGGTCAGCGCAACGCCCTTCTCCCTCAAGAGTCTCATCCAGGTCGACAAGCCCATGGTGCAAGTGGGCTACGAGTCGGTCGAGCGGGGAGAGCCCCGGCTCTCCGACTACCTCCGCTCTTTTCTGCGCAAGCGGGAACTCACGGACTGAGAAGCAGGCTTTTGCGGGGCCGCCGGGCGGCCCCAGCGCCGCGTGACTCTGGTGGGCGCAAGCCTCAGTCCCCGAGAGGTTTCGGACGGTCTTCCTTCGGGGTAAGTCGCTCTCGAATACACCAAGCCCGGAGGAGGAGACCGTCATGGCCTTCACGCTACCCGACCTGCCCTATGCAAAGGGCGCTTTGGCCCCGTATCTGAGCGAAGAGACGCTCGAATACCATCACGGCAAGCATCACAACGCCTATGTCACCAATCTGAACGGACTCGTCGAGGGCACCGACCTGGCCGGCAAGAGCCTGGAGGAGATCATCCTCGCGTCTGACGGTGGCATCTTCAACAACGCGGCCCAGGTGTGGAATCACAGCTTCTACTGGAAGTGCATGAAGCCTGGTGGCGGCGGCGCACCCACCGGAGATCTGGCGAAGGCTATCGACGGCGCTTTCGGATCGTATGAAGCGTTCGCGAAGGAGTTCACCCAGGCTGCGGTCACCCAGTTCGGCTCCGGATGGGCATGGCTGGTGGTCGAAGACGGCGCCCTCAAGATAGCAAAGACGGGCAACGCCGACCTGCCTCTGAAACATGGCCAGGCAGCGCTTCTCACGGTGGATGTTTGGGAGCACGCCTACTACATCGACTACCGGAATCTGCGCCCGAAGTACGTAGAGACATTCCTGAGCAATCTCGTGGACTGGGAGTTCGTAGCCGCCAACTACGCTGCCGCCCGGTAGGCGCAGTCTGAGACGATCGCGGGATCAGAGCCGGCGCGGCCGGAGCGCCGACAGGCACCGCCGTGTTCGATCAGGTCAACGCTAGCTATCAACGTCGAGAGCAAGGGGTACTTGGCCCCCGGTTGCCCTGACGCTCTCTGTCGCACCCCCTAGAGACCTGACAGGCCTGTTGACATAGCGGGCTCTGTCCAGGGCCGCCGCGCGGCGTTGTCGCCGCCGCGCCGCGCGCCGCTCGGCCTGTTCGCGCTGCCCCAGGGCCCTTTGGTAGAATCCGCTTTGGCCGACACTGAACGAGGGCCTTGAAGTCTTGCGAGGCATGCTGAGGAGGCGGAAGGGTGCGGCAGTGTGAGTAGCGAGCAAAAGGTGGGCGTCAGGTTCCTGCTGATCCTGACGCTTCCGACGCTAGGCTTTGCTACCGGCCTTTCGCTGGTCACCACCTACCTCCCGCTGATCCTGGAACGCTATACCTCGTCGGCGACCCTGATCGGCTTTGCCATCGGTGGCGAGGGGATATTCTCGTCCTTGATCCCGCTGTGGGCGGGCGTCATGAGCGACCGCATCTGGACGAAGCGCTGGGGGCGACGCAAGCCGTTTATGATCTTTGCCGGGCCTTTCATGGCCGCTGCCCTGATGCTGGCTCCCTTCCAGCCTGGATATGTGCCCATCGCCATCTCCACGTTCGTGTTCTTCGCTGCCTATCATTTCTACACGTCGCCCTATCAGTCGCTGCTTCCCGACGTCACACCTTCCAGCGTCCAGGGCCGTGCGCAGGGATTCCAGAGCTTCATGCGCGGAGGAGGCATGTTTCTCGGTATGGTCGTGGCCGGGATCCTCTTCTACCGGTGGGAGCCTCTACCCTTCATCATGTGCAGCCTGCTCATCATGGCGGTCACGTACCTGACCGTGGTGAAAGTGCAGGAACCGGAGCCCCAGAATCACTTGCTACCTCCGAGAGCGAGCCTCTGGGTGGAGATCAAGCGAGTCTGGCAATCGACCCGCCAGACCAAGGGTATCCAGCGGTTCATGGTCGCCAGCTTTCTCTGGGAGTCGACTCTGGCTGCCCTGCGTCCGTTCATCATGCTCTATTTCATCTACACGCTGGGGGCGACCGAGCAGGTTGGTGCCCTCCTCCTCGGCCTCGTCGGAATCACCTACATGATCGCCGGGCTGGGGAGCGGGTATCTGGCCGACAGATACGGGCGGCTAAGGATCATGCGCGTCGGTCTGTGGGTATATCTGGGTGGATGCATCCTCGGAGTGTTCCTCACCGACATCAAGTGGGCCTTTATCTTCCTTCCCATATTCGGCCTGGGTGGATCGATCGTGCTCACCTTGCCGTACGCCATCCTCATCAAGCTGATGCCGAAGGAGCACATCGGACAGTTCACGGGCATGTTCTCGATGACGAGAGGTTTCGCCAACATCCTGGGGCCCATCGTCGCGGGGGTCGCCATCGACATCGCGGCCACGTTCACGGAGGACGGCCGTGAATATGCGGTGATCTGGCTGGTCTCGGCCCTGATGATCGTGATCTCGCTCTTCTTCTTCCGGGGCACGGCCAGCGAGGAGGCCCTCAACGTTTGAAGCCGCCCAGGCCTGGGCACGCTAAACCTGAAGGACCGTACTGGCTCCCTACGGACGCCGGGAAGGAGGGCCTACGTGAAGCGGCAGACCGGAGCAAAGCAGCACCGGGTTCAGCCGGCGGAGGAGCCTATCGGGGGCGGCCAAGCCGAGGCAGCCCCGCTGCTCGTGAAGCTGAGTGACGAACAAAAGATAGTTCTCGACTGCCTGCAGCGGGCCGAGACCGGGTTGACGGAGAAACAAATAGTGGCCAGGGTCTCGTGTCCCGCGCCGGCCGTCGAGGAGGCCCTCGATGCGCTGTCAGAGCGGAACCTGGTGGCCAAGCTGAACACACTGATCCCCAGTTACGCCTCCAAATACCCGGGGGTGCGCCTCAACGCGGACTAGCGCGTCGCCTCGTCGCTGAGGCGCCCGGTCCCGCGGGCATGAAAGCGGTGTCTGGTAGAATCGGCTGGCGATGATTGCGCCAGACTCGAACATCCCGGACGCCCGCGCCATCGGGGTCTTCGATTCCGGGGTGGGCGGTCTCACCGTCTTGCACGAATGCCTTGTCAACCTGCCTCACGAGGACTTCGTCTACCTTGGCGATACTGGTAACTTCCCATATGGGTCCAAGTCTTTGGCCGAAGTGCGTCGTTTGGCCTTCTCCGCCGTGGGGTTCTTGGCCGCGAAAGATGTCAAGCTGATCGTGATCGCCTGCAACTCCGCTGCGGCGGCGGCCCTTTCGCAGTTGCAGACCGCCTATACCACTCCTATCGTGGGCGTGGTGATGCCCGGGGCCCGGGCGGCGGTCCAGGAGACCCGCAACCGGCGGGTGGGACTCATGGCTACGGAGGCCACCGTCCGCTCCAACGCTTACCAGCACGCTCTGCACACGCTGGATGCCGGTGTGGAGGTGTTCCCAGTGGCCTGTCCACGCCTCGCTCCACTCATCCAGGAAGGCGACGTGTTCTCCGAAGACACAGAGCAGGCCGCGCGTGGCTGCGTGGCCCCTCTCAAAGAAGCCGAGGTCGACACGGTGATCCTGGGATGCACCCACTATCCCCTGATAACTCCCATGCTACGCCGACTTCTTGGCCCCAGGGTCGCCCTGATCGATTCGGCCGAGGAGACGGCCAATGAGGTCCGGGAGATCTTGGAGAGAAAAGCCATAGGAAACGATCCCAAGCGAGAGGGTATCTATCGGTTCTTCGCGACCGGTGACAGCGAGGACTTCAGGGAAGTGGGCATGCGCTTCCTGCAGCTCCCCATCCGAGAGGTGACACAGATATGAGCGAGAGAGGCAAAGTCGGTACGCGGGGGCCCGCTGAGATGCGCAGCCTGGAGATCACCCCGGACTTCGTGCGCACGGCCGACGGGTCGGTGTTTCTGGAGCTGGGCGGCACGCGCGTCCTCTGCTCGGCCCAGCTGGTCAACGGTGTCCCCGGTTGGCGGCGGGGCAGCGGCGCGGGATGGGTTACTGCTGAGTACTCGCTGCTCCCCAGCTCCACCCGAGAGCGCACCCCGCGGGAAGCCGTCAGGGGCAAGCAAGGAGGGCGTACAGTCGAGATCCAGCGCTTCATCGGCCGAAGCCTGCGGACGGTCGTCGACCTGGAGGCTCTTGGCGAGCGAACGGTGTATATCGACTGTGACGTGGTCGAGGCCGACGGCGGAACCCGCTGCGCGGCCGTAAGCGGGGGTTATGTCGCCCTTCATCTGGCCTTGAAGCGGGCTGTCGACAACAGGCTTCTCCGAACTCTGCCCCTGAATGACTCTGTCGCGGCTGTGAGCGTGGGAGTCGTGGGGGGGATGCCGGTGGTGGACCTGGAGTACGAAGAGGACTGCGTCGCCGAGGTGGACATGAACGTGGTCATGACCGGGAACGGGCGCCTTCTGGAGGTCCAGGCGACCGCGGAGACCGAGCCGTTCGACCGCCACGTGCTCGACGAGCTGCTCGACCTGGCCCAGTCCGGCATCGCCCAGATCAAAGAGGCTCAGATGGAAGTGGTGGCTCGGGCGTACACGAACGGGACCGGAGGTACCTCCCGGCCGTGAGTGGGCCCACCGTGGTGGTCCTGGCTACGCGCAACTCGGGCAAAGCCCGGGAGTTCGACCGTCTCCTGGAGGGCGCTTTCGACTTGCGCACCCTGCGCGCGGACATCGCCCTTCCCGAGGAGACCGGAGAGACCTTCGCCGAGAACGCCCGTTTGAAAGCCGAGACGGTGTTCGCTGCCCTCGGTGGATCGACGGCGGTGCTGGCCGACGACTCCGGGCTGCAGGTGACCGCCCTGAGAGGCGCCCCGGGGGTCCAGTCGGCCCGCTACGCTGGTGAGGATGCCCGCGACGAGGAGAACGTGCAAAAGCTTCTGGCCGAGCTGAGAGGAAGGGGCGACCGGGCCGCGCGATTCGTTTGTGTCCTCAGTCTGATCCTGCCTCCTCGGCCGGCAGAGCTGCGCGCGCAGGCGGCCCCGGCGGTCTTCATGGCGGAGGGTCTGGTCGAGGGAACGATCACGGGCGCCCCTCGGGGCAGCGACGGGTTCGGCTACGATCCGGTTTTCCAGCCTCTGGGGTGGTCGGAGACTCTTTCGGAAGCCGATCCCGCTCGCAAAGATGCGGTCTCGCATCGGGGGGCGGCCGCAAGGGCTCTGCTCGCGCGTCTGAGGGAATTTGAGGTCTCGGTCCATGGAACTTGACGCATTCGCGGAGCTGGTCTCTGAGGCGCTGCAGTCGCTCCCAGAGGAGTTTCTCGACCGGCTTGAGAACGTCCAGGTAGACATCGAAGAGTGGCCTACACGTGAAGACCTGGTGGCCGCGGGACTGTCGCCCAAGGCGAGATACTCATTGCTTGGCCTGTATCACGGAGTGCCCCTGACCGACAGGGGAGCCTTCTACATGGCGTTTCCGGACCGCATCTCGATCTACCAGAAACCCATCGAGGCCATGGTGCACGGCGACGAGGGCCGGATCAAGGAGCAGGTGCGGGAGACCGTCATCCATGAGGTCGCGCACTACTACGGGATCGATGACGACCGTCTAGACGAGCTGGGCTGGTGATCGCCCCAGGCTAGTGCGATAGTCTGCGCGCAAACTCGAGAAGAAGCCGACGGTCCACGGGTCGCATGCGCCGGGCCAACTGGGTGAGTTCCCGCGTCTCGGCGTCTTCCTCCGCGACTTCCTCCAAGCTGAGCTGCTCCGGCTGGAGGAAGGGATCCTCTTCGTCGAGGGCGGCATGATAGAGCAATTCCCGGGCCGGCACGCCGAGAGCATCGGCGATTGCCTCGATGACATCGGTGGTAGGGTTCTTGCGGCCCTTCTCGATATCGCCCAGGTAGCTCTTCGAGACCCCGGACTCGTCGGCGAGGGCCTGCAGCGTGAAATCTCTGTCCGCGCGTAAGCGACGGACCGTGACGCCTATGTAGTCGGCCAGACGCCTCTGTTTCACTGTCTCACATCGGGGTCCGAGGGTTGCCGGGGCTTACGCTCTGCAGTGTATGGGGTGGCATGCGAGAATGCAACCACCGCAAGTAACACTAGGCCAAAGGAGAGCGGGATGACGGCTGGCTCCCGTGATGATGTGCCAACGGAGAGGCAGACGGCGGTCGGAACGCCGACGGTGCTGTATCTCGATCCCTGGGCAGGTGTGTCCGGGGACATGCTGCTTGGGGCACTGCTGAACTGTGACGAGACCGGCCACCTCGAGATGGAGCTTCGCCAGGCTCTAACCGCTCTCGGCTTGGACGCGTCCGCGGTGGAGGTGGTGGACGACGTGGAGTGGGGCATCACATGCACCCGGATCCGGGTTCGGCCGGCGGCCGACGTCCCTCTCAGACATCTGGAGGACATGGAGCGCATCATCGAGGGAGCATCGCTATCG
Organism: uncultured Actinomycetes bacterium; assembly: GCA_963713545.1. Classification (GTDB taxonomy): domain Bacteria; phylum Actinomycetota; class Thermoleophilia; order RBG-16-64-13; family RBG-16-64-13; genus CAVPLM01. The sequence continues at coordinate 125,520 of CAVQME010000002.1, forward strand.
GACTGGGTGCGCACTCGAAGCCTGGCGGCCCTCCGGCGTCTGGCGGCGGTGGAGGCTGAGGTCCATGGATGTTCGGCGGAAGAGATCCATTTCCACGAAGTGGGAGCTGTGGACACCCTGGTGGATGTGGTCGGGGCCTTTACTCTCGTGGAGGCGCTCCACATCGACAGTGTCGCGGTGGGCCCGATACCAGTGGGAGGCGGCACTGTCGAGATCGCACACGGGAGGATGGGCGTGCCGGCGCCGGCCACAGCCATTCTCCTGAAGGGCTACCCCATAGTGGGAGGCCCGGAGATGCGCGAGTTGACCACGCCCACGGGCGCCCTACTGGTGGGGCAGCTCGAAGCCACGCCCGGCGAGCTGCCCGCGCTGGATATCGCCAGGGTGGGGCATGGCGCCGGCAGTATGAAGCTGGAAGGCGGTCCCAATATCTTGCGGGTCCTGGTGGGACGCTCGTTGGAAAATCGCCCTGCGCCACGATCCCGAGGGGACGAACAGGACGTGGTCGTCGAGTTGCAGACCAACGTCGACGATGCCTCGCCCGAGGTGGTCGGGCACGCGTGCCGGCTGCTCCGAGAGGCGGGAGCCCTGGACGTGTGGACTGTCGCCGCCCAGATGAAGAAGGACCGGCCCGGAGTGGTGCTCCACGCCCTCGTCCGTCCCGAGACCGAAGTCGAGGCCGTAGGGCTGCTTTTGGCCGAGACGGGCACGCTCGGAGTGCGGCGGCAGACGGTCTCCCGGTGGCTGGCCACACGGGGAACTGTGACGGTCCAGGTGGTCGGCAGCGACGTGAGGGTAAAATGGGGCCGGTGGCGGGACCGTCTCGTGAGTATCGCTCCGGAGTACGAGGACGCGGCCGCCGCGGCCGCCGCTGCCGGGCTACCTTTAAAGACCGTCATGCAGCTGGCCACCGAGGCCGCGGCCCCGCGGCTTGCGGACAACCCGGAATAGCGACATCGGGATGGTGCACCTGGTGGACGACGCGACGCCACCCCAAGGCGCCCCCGACGGGCCGGGCCGGAAGCCGGCCTGGCTCAAGAAGCCACTGCCCGAAGCGAGCGCCCTTCGGAGAATGGAGACCTTGCTTCGCGACAGGCATCTGCACACCGTCTGCGAAAGTGCCCTCTGTCCCAACCTCGGCGAGTGTTTTACCGCCGGCACGGCGACGTTCCTCATCATGGGGGACGTCTGCACCCGTGACTGTGGTTTCTGTGGCGTCAGCACCGGCAACCCACCCGCGTTGGACCCCCTCGAGCCCGAGAATGTCGCGGACGCCGTCGTCCGCCTGGGACTGCGGCACGCCGTGATCACCTCTGTCACTCGCGACGATCTGGGAGATGGGGGGGCCCTACACTACGCGGCCACGATCCGAGCCATCCGCTCGACGGCCCCCGGCGTGAGCATCGAGGTACTCGTCCCCGATTTTCTCGGTAAAATGGACTGCCTCGATGTGGTGTTGGCCGAAGCGCCTGAGGTCTTCAACCACAACGTCGAGACCGTCCCCCGCCTGTACTCCACTGTGCGGCCGCAGGCTGTGTTCGAGCGTTCTCTGGCGGTACTGAGACGGGCGGCCGAAATGCGGCGGACCGTCGTCAAGACCGGCTGGATGGCGGGGTTGGGAGAGACGCAGGAGGAAGTCGCGGACCTCCTGCGGAAGGTGGCGGAGTCCGGCGTGGACATGGTGACCATCGGGCAGTATCTGCGGCCGTCGGCCCGTCATCTTCCGGTGGTGGAGTACGTGCGGCTAGAGGTCTTCTCCAGGTATGAGGAGTGGGGCGAAGCTCTCGGCCTGAAGGTGTACGCAGCCCCGTTCGTGCGTAGCTCGTTCCAAGCCGGCGAGAGCTTCGCCCGGGTGAGCGCGGGTGGTGTCAAGAAGCGCCGGTGCGAGCAATGACCGGCAAATCCTTGTATTCTGTTTCGGACGCCGAGCTACAATAGCCCGGGCCTACGGAGGACCATATCTATGACGAGTGAGACTGCGGTTGAGACGCCGGTCGAGCCGGAGCTGGAGGAGCAGTTCAAGGAGCTTCTCGATCACTACAAGGGACAACCAGGGGCGCTGGTCCCCCTTCTGCAAGGGGCGCAGGCGATCTTCGGCTACCTGCCGGAAGACGTCATGGCCCGGGTGGCCGAAACGGCCGGCGAGCCCCTCAGCCAGGCACTGGGCGTGGCCACCTTCTATTCGCAGTTCAGATTGCAGCCCCATGCCAAGAACACCATCCGCTGCTGCCACGGCACCGCGTGCCACGTGTCGGGCGCACCACTCATCTCGCGCGAGATAGAGAAGCACCTCGGCATCCATGCCGGTGAGAACACCCCGAACATGCTGTACACCATCGAAGAGGTGCACTGTGTCGGTGCCTGCGGTATGGCTCCCGTGGTCATGGTCAACGACCGGGCCCACGGCAAGCTCACCCCGGACAAGGCGGTAGAGGTCGTCAGGGCCTTCCAGGCGCAAGTAGAAGGGGATGACGGCGGGTCTCCTGCTGCGGATGCGCAGGAGAGTGAGGAGTGATGGCTCCCGGACGCGTGCTGGAACGACCGGCTCCCCGCAATCCCCGCCTGAGCATCCCCGAGGTCGATGTGCGCATTTGCCTGGGCACAGGCGGAGTCGCCGCGGGCAGCCGCGAAGTACTGCAGGCTTTCGAGAAAGGCCTGGCCGGCTCCGATATCTACGCGGTAATACGCCCTCGTGAGGACGAGTGCGAGGGCCAGTGCGCCTCAGTCACGGGCACCGGTTGCCAGGGCCTGTGCGCCATGGACCCGCTGGTGGAGGTGATCGCGAGACGCAACGGTTCTTCCCATAAGGTGACTTACGGTCAGGTCACGCCCGCGATGGTGGACGAGATCATCGCCAAGCACATCATCGGCGGGGAGCCCATCGAGAAGTGGCTGGTGCTGACTCAGGACGGCCCTACCGAGTTCGACTCCTTCTACGAGGCCCAAGAGAAGCTCGCCCTGCGGCATGTTGGGATCATCGACCCCGAGGACATCGACGACTACCTTGAAGCGGACGGGTACCAGGCTCTCTACAAGGTCCTCTGCAGCATGTCTCCCGAAGAGGTGATCGATGAGATCAAGCGTTCGGGTCTGAGAGGACGGGGGGGAGCCGGTTTCCCCACCGGTCAGAAGTGGCAGTTCGCCGCGGGCTATCAGTCGCCGGACGGCGTCAAGTACTTCATATGCAACGGTGATGAAGGCGACCCGGGCGCCTTCATGGACTGCTCGGTCCTCGAAGGCGATCCGCATGCCGTGTTCGAAGGGATGGCCATCGGTGCATACGCTATCGGAGCTCCTATCGGCTATGTGTATGTTCGCGCCGAGTATCCCCTGGCTCTCAGACGCCTCAAGATCGCTATGAAAGTGGCAGAGGAACGTAATCTCATCGGCGACAACATCATGGGCTCCGACTTCTCTTTCCACATCAAGATCAAAGAGGGCGCCGGCGCCTTCGTTTGTGGCGAAGAGACAGCGATGATGATGTCCATCGAAGGCAATCGGGGTATGCCCCGCTTGCGCCCGCCGTTCCCGGCCGAGTCTGGCCTTTGGAAACGGCCCACCAACATCAACAACGTCGAGACTCTCTCGGTAGTGCCCTGGATCATCCTGAACGGAGCCGACGCTTTCGCGGCGCGAGGCTACGAGAAGTCCAGGGGTACGAAAGTGTTCGCTCTGGCGGGCAAGGTCAATCGTACCGGCTTGGCAGAGGTCCCGATGGGCTTGACCCTGCGCGAGGTGATCTTCGGCATCGGCGGCGGGGTCAAGAACAACAAGGCCTTCAAAGCGGTGCAGATGGGCGGCCCCTCCGGCGGTTGTCTGCCTGAGTCGCTCCTGGATCTGCCCGTCGACTACGAAACCATCAACCAGACCGGTGCCATCGTCGGCTCCGGCGGCATGATCGTCATCGACGAAGACAACTGCATCGTCGACACCACCCGCTACTTCCTTCGCTTCACCCAGTCGGAGAGTTGCGGTAAATGCCCACCGTGCCGGATCGGTACGAAACGGATGCTCGACATCCTCGACAGGATCTGCGCGGGGGAGGGCACGCTGGCCGATCTCACCTTCCTGGAGGAGATGGCCCAGCAGGTGCGGGTAGGCTCGCTCTGCGGGCTGGGTACGACCGCCCCGAATCCGGTGCTCACCGCACTCAAGTACTTCCGGGAGGAGTTCGAGGAGCACGTTATCGAGCACAAATGCCGGGCTGGGGCCTGCGAAGCCCTCACCGTGTATTCTATCGACCCCTCGACCTGCACCGGGTGCCGGGCCTGCTCGCGTGTCTGCCCGGTCCAGGCCATCACCGGAGAGCGCAAGGAAGTGCACGTTATCGATCAAGAGCTCTGCATCAAATGCGGGGCCTGTTACGACAAATGCCGATTCGACGCTGTGAGGAGGTCGTGATGTCCGCCGCCCCCGAGCCGACCGCTCCCCTACCGGTTACTCTCACTCTCAACGGGCGAGAGTTCCAGGCACTTCCTGGCAAGACGATCCTGGAGGTGGCGCGCGATGCCGGTGTCGACATCCCCACGCTCTGCCACGACCCCCGTCTCGAGCCTTACGGGGCCTGCCGCATGTGCCTCGTCGAGGTCGAGGGAGCCCGTGGCCCCATGGCTGCCTGCGGGACCACCGTCCGCGAGGGCATGGTCATCGCGACCCACAGCGAGAAGATCCTGAAGCTGCGCAAGTTCGTCCTAGAGCTCCTCCTCACCAACCACCCCCTCGATTGCCCGGTCTGCGAGGCCGCCGGCGACTGCCGTTTGCAGGACTACGCCTACGAGTACCTGGTGGACATGGTCCCGTGGGGCTGGCGTGGGCCTCTGGCCGGCGATCCGGGAGACCATCCAAACGTGGCCCATTTCGGTGCCCGCTGCATCTTATGCGGGCGCTGCGTGCGCATCTGCCGCGAAGTCATGTCCATCGGGTGCTGGGGATATCTCAACCGGGGGTATGAGAGCGAAGTCGACACGCCTTACCGGCTGCCTCTGCAGCAGGTGGGTTGCGTCTCCTGCGGGCAATGCGTCAGCACCTGCCCGGTGGGGGCGGTCATCGGCCAGCGCACGCCGCAGGGTGCCCGCGAGTGGCAGACCACGAAGACCGTCACCACCTGCTCCTACTGCAGCAACGGCTGCCGCCTGGTGGTGCACAGCTATCGCGACAAGGTGGTGCGGGTCGCTTCCGAAACGGAAAAGGGGCTCAATGGCGGCAACCTCTGCGTGAAAGGCCGCTTCGGGTTCGGATACGCGAACTCTCCGGACCGTCTCACGACCCCGCTTGTGCGGAATGCTGCCGGGGAATTGGAAAAGGCGTCGTGGGAAGACGCTCTGGCCCGGATCGCCGCGAAGGCTAAGGCGGTACGCGCGGACAAAGGCGGCGAAGCCATCGGAGCCGTATGCGGCACTCATTGCACCAACGAAGCGGCGTATCTCCTGCAGAAGCTGGTGCGCGGCCTCCTGGGCTCGAACAACGTCGACTCGATCGACCATGGCTGGCAGGCCGCTTCCGAGGAAGCCCTCACGGCCGCGTTCGGCGTGGCTCCTGCCACCAATTCGCGCAAGGATCTGGGAGCTGCGGATGCGATCTTGGTGCTTGGAGCCAACCTCACCGAATCGGATCCGGTGCTCGCCCTCGAAGTGATCAAAGCCATTCGCCAGGGCAAGCCGGTCATCGTCGTCGATCCTCGGACCACTGAACTGGCCCGCCGTGCAAAGCATCATCTGGCCATCAAGCCCGGAACGGATCTGGCGGCGCTGCGAGGGATGCTACGCCACCTACTTGACCTGGGCCTCCAGGATGCTGGGTTCATCGCCGCGCGGACCCAGGACTTCTCCACCTTCCAGGCTTCGCTGGCAGGGGTCGATGTGGCTGCGGAAGCAGCGACATGCGGAGTGGACGCCGACGCTCTTCGGGCGGCGGCCGAGGCCTACGGCCAAGCCGCCGCGGCCGCCGTCCTGTATGGACCGGGGCTGACCCACGGCCCCAAAGGAGCGGCAACGGTCAGCGCGGTGGCCGACCTGGCCTTGCTCACAGGCAACGTTGGTCGTCCTGGTGCAGGTGTCATCCCGTTGCGCTCCGGTGCGAACTCGCAAGGCCTGCTCGACATGGGTGTCCGCCCCGACCGTCTGCCCGGAGGGGCGCTTCCGACCGACTCCGAGGCGCGGGCCAAGGTCGAGGCGGCCTGGGGTACCACTCTTCCCGCCGCAGGGCCCGGCCGAACTGTCGGCCAGATGCTCGCGGCGGCGGAAGCCGGTGAGCTTGCTCTCCTGTACGTCGTGGGCAACGATCCGGCGCTCTCCGCCGCCGACGACGTGAGGACCGGCAACGCGCTGGCCAAGGTGGATTGCCTTATCTTGCAGGACAGCTTCCTCACCGAGACGGCCAAGTACGCCGATGTGGTGTTGCCCTCCGTCGTCAGCACTGAGGACGAGGGCACGTTCACCAACGTGGAGCGTTTCGTCCAGCGGGTCCGGTCGGCCGCTCCGCCTTTGGGAGAGGCGCTTCCGGATTGGAGGATCATCCAACTCCTGGCGAACGCGCTCGGCGGTGACTGGGCCTATGCCGGCCCCGCCGATGTGATGCGAGAGATCTCCGATGTGGTCTGGTGCTACAGGGGAATCGGCTATGAGCGCCTCGATGACGAGGGTCTGCAGCCGCCTTGCCCTGGGAGTGGACCATCCCGGCACCCCCATCTTGCACGTAACCGAGTTCAGCCGGGGTAGAGCCGCGTTCGCGCCGGTAGAGACCGGCGTCACGTTCACAGCCGTGGACGCAGACTATCCGCTCGTGTTGCTCACCGGTTGTGTGCTCGAGCACCACGGTACGGGTGTACGGTCGCGACGTTCGGCCGGTCTGACCAGCCTGGTCGATGAAGCCAGGCTGGAGATCAACCCGGCGGACGCTTCGACCCTCGGCATCGCGGACGGCGACCGCGTCAAGGTGGTCGGCCGGACTGCGGCGGCGATCGAGCTCGCCGCTCGGGTCACGGGGCGCGTGCCCAAAGGCGCAGTGTTCCTTCCCGGCTTCTCCGCCACCGCACCGGCCGCGCGTCTCTTCGAGTGGGGGGCATCCGGCCCTCCAGCGGTCCGGGTAGAGCCGGTCGCTTAGAACTCGTTTCAGAATGAAGCTCCGCCGCCAGGGACGGGCTGGGCACGCGCCAGAGAAGGACGCAGGGAGCGCGAATAGCAGCGCTATTTGCGGGACCGAGGACGCACTATCGTGCCGCCCAGGGTGCACTAGGCGCCCGCGGCTTCATTCTGAAACGAGTTGTTAGGCGCACAAGCGGGGCGCGAGGGGCCTGCCGCCCCTCGCGTTCCGAGAGGTCGTAGGGTGTTACTCTATCCGTTCGGGCATTCGGCTGCCGCTTCGCCCTGTACCGTGGCCTTCTTCTTCTTGCGGTCGCCCTCACGCGCTTTCTCGGCTAGGTAGGCCAACCGCTCGATGACCAACCCGTTCACCGACCCCTTCGGATAGGCGCCCTTAGCCCCCAACACGCCGGCCGATACGCCGGTCAGCACGCTGATGCCTTCGTCGATGCTCGCGATCGGGTAGATGTGGAAGCGTCCTTTCTCGACCGCCTGCCGAACCGATTCGCTCAGCATCAGGTTGCGCACGTTGGTCCTCGGTATGAGTACCCCCTCATCGCCTCGCAGGCCCAGCGCTTTGCAGACGGCAAAGAACCCCTCGATCTTCTCGTTGACGCCACCGATGGCCTGCACCTGGCCGAGCTGGTTGACAGAACCGGTGACCGCAAACCTCTGCTGGATGGGAAGCCCGGAGAGAGACGACAGCAAGGCGTACAGCTCGGCTGAGGAGGCGCTGTCCCCCTCCACGCCTGAATAGGATTGCTCGAACACCAGCCGGGCCGTCAGCGAGAGAGGCCGGTCGGAGGCATACTTCGAACCCAAGTAACCTGCCAGGATAAGCACGCCTTTCGAGTGTATGGGTCCACCCATCTCCACTTCTCGCTCGATATCCACCAGGTCGCCGTCCCCAAGGCGGTGCGTGGCGGTGATGCGGCTCGGCCGTCCGAACATGTAGTCTCCGATCGATGAGACGGAAAGCCCATTGATCTGGCCGACCACAGCGCCCCGGGTGTCGACCATGACCGTAGCGTCGGCGATCATCTCCCGCACCCGCTCTTCCACGCGGTTGGAGCGGAAGACCCGCTGGTCGATCGCTTTCTGCACGTGCTCGCGCCGCACGGCCGCCTTCGACCGAGGGCCGCGTCCCCTTCGGGCCCAATAGCTGGCTTCGGTCAGCAGGTCGGCCACATCGACGAAGCGGGTGGTCATCTTGCGCTGGTCCTCGACCAAGCGGGAGCAATGCTCGATCACGCGAGCGACCCCATCTGGAGAGAATGCGGGGAGCTCCCGCTGCCGGCAGATCTGGCCTATGAAGCGGGCGTACAACTGCTCGTTTTCGGGCGTACGGTCGACGACGGTGTCGAAATCGGCCTTGACCTTGAAAAGCTCTTGAAACTCAGGGTCCTGGGTGTAAAGGAGGTAGTAGAGGAACGGCTCCCCGATGAGCACGATCTTGGCCTTGAAGGGGATGGGCTCTGGATCAAGGGTAGCGGTAGTGACGAAGCCCATCTGCTGGGCGATATCCTCCACCCGGATCTCGGCAGTCTTGAGCGTTCGCTTCAGGGCGTCCCAGGCATAGGGTTTAAGGAGCACATCCCTCGCGTCGAGCACGAGAAAGCCACCATTGGCCTTGTGTAGCGCCCCAGGTTTGATCATGCCGAAGTCGGTGAGCAAGGCGCCGAATTGGGCCTGGTGTTCGATCCGGCCCACTAGGTTCCCCATGACCGGGTTGCTTTCAGTGACGACCGGGGCTCCGGTCTGCTTGGAGTTGTCGACCAGCACGTTGATCTTGTACTTGCGAAAGACGCCCTCGCCCTTCTGCCGCCCGGAGATGGGCATGCCCATGAACATCACCGGCGTCTCTTCGTCCGATTTCTTGAAGTCGTCGGCGTTTTCGACGACGTCCTGAAGGACCGCGTGCAGGTAGTCCACCATCTCCTCAACATCGCACCACCGTTCGCAGGCCTCGTCCACCAGATGCTTCGCGGCGAAGGTGGTCACCTGGCGATCGAGCTCTCGCCAGGCCTCACGACCCGCCCGTTCGTCCTGACGCACCAGCCGCATGACCTGCTGGAGCTCCCCGTTCAGGCTCTCCAGACCCTCGTCTATGCGCTTCTGTTCCTCGGGCGGCAGGGCTTCATACGCCTCTCGGGACATGGTCTCGCCGTCGGCCGCTTTGGGAGCGAAGGCAAGGCCGGCGGGCGTGCGCACCATCTGGAATCCACCCGCCTCGGCCTTCTTACTGAGCGCGCTCAGCTTGGTCTCTTGCCGCTCACTGACCTGCTGAGCGATCTCCCGTTTCTGCTTTTCGTATTCCTCGCTCTCGAAAGCCTGGGTGATCGCGGCCTGCAGGTCCTCGACCAGCTTCTCCATATCCTTGCGGAACTCTTCCCCCTGGCCGGCGGGCATACGGATGGCATTGGGCTGGTATGGCTTGCCGAAGTTGTAGACATAGACCCAATCGTCGGGAGCCGGCAGAGAAGCCGCCTGCCGAGAAAGGAAGCTCGAAACCATGCTGGTCTTCCCCGTCCCCGCCGGACCGACGGCGAAGATATTGTAGCCATCGTTGTTGATACCCATACCAAATTCTACGGAGGATACAGCGCGCGTTTGGCCGATGATGTCGGCAAGCTCGGGGAGTTCCGCCGTGGTCTCGAACGGGAACAAGGTCGCATCACAGAGTCGGTATACCTCGTCGGGTCGGAGTTCTGCGGGACCTTTGGCCATTTCATCCTCCGGAAGGTTCAGAAGTTGACGCAAGGCGGGGCTGATCGTGCTTTCGGGACGACCGCGCCCACGCATAACGGTAACAGACTACCCGCTCATCCGCCGCGGCAAGCATGCCTATCGACGACCGTCGAGCACAAAGCGTCAGAGGACAGGGGAGAGAGGCGGAAGGATAGTGTCCGAGGGGGGACTTGAACCCCCATGAGTTATGCACTCACTAGGCCCTCAACCTAGCGCGTCTGCCAGTTCCGCCACTCGGACATGGAGTTGCGAACAGCGGTGAGTATAAGGCCCCTTTCTAGGGGAGTCAACCAGCATCTTGAATGGAGCGAACGCATGTTCTATACTGCAGTCAACCGAACGAATGTTCACCAAGGAGACGGCGATGGCATTGCCGGAGAAACAGAAGAAGATCCTTCGGGTGATAGAGCAGGCGGTCAGAGAGCAGGGCTATCCACCAACAGTCCGTGAGATCGGCGCCGCCGTCGGTCTGTGCTCTCCGGCCTCGGTGCAGGGCCATCTCGCTTCTCTGGAAGCTAAGGGCTATATCCGCCGCGGTCCCTCGAAGCGGCGGGCACTCGAGGTCATCCGGCCGTCGGGTGCGCAACGACCCCGGCATTCCCTTCGACAGGCCGCGCAGATCCCCGTGGTGGGGCGCATCGCGGCCGGGGTCCCACTCCTCGCCGAGGAGAACATCGAGGAGGCCATCTCCATCCCCGCGTTTCTGGGCGAGCCGGAGGAGTGTTTCGCCTTACGGGTCACGGGAACCTCAATGATCAAAGCCGGCATCTTAGATGGTGACCTGGTCGTAGTGAAACGACAGGAGACCGCGGACGACGGCGACATCGTGGTCGCCCTGCTGGACGAGGAGGCAACGCTCAAGCGGTTCTTCCGAGAGTCCGACAGGGTGCGGCTGCAGCCGGAGAACGACACGATGGAGCCGATCTTCACCCGAGATCCGCGGATCGTGGGCAAGGTGACAGGCGTGATCCGGAGGCTTTGATGGAAGCTGAACGTGGGACCGGTCAGATACGCACCTTAGGAGCTGTTCTTCGTGACCTCCGCCCGGGGTCGGCGTGCGTGTGTTGCGGAGCAGCCGTCCAAACGACAGATCGTAGCCGTGGTGTGGGCACCGGGGGCTGGGGCTGGCTCTCCCCAGAGGGAGGCGGCAGCCTTACCTGCCCGGTCTGTGGTTGTGAGGTCACCGAAGTGTCTGAGGATCAAATGGCGGAAGCACCCGGCCACACTCTCACGCGGGCGGCGTGATCTAGAGGTATCCTTCCGGAAATAAATGGCTCCTCGGGCAGGACTCGAACCTGCAACACCCTGGTTAACAGCCAGGTGCTCTACCATTGAGCTACCGAGGAGCGTGAACCTCGCGTAGTATAAGCGAACGAACTTCCCCATGCAAACGAGGGGCAGCCGCTGAGAGCGCTCGGGCCCGCGACCTGAGCCACGATACCGCGAGGTACTGGGAGGTCACCAATGGCTGATGATGGGGCACGTCTGGAGTGCTTCAAAGCGTACGATGTGCGCGGCCGGGTACCGGACCAATTGAATGAAGAAATGGCCGAACTCATCGGGCGTGCTTATGCTGCCCTCGTAGGCCCACGCAAGGTGGTTGTCGGCCACGACGTCCGTCTTACCAGCCCTGGGCTTGCCCAAGCTCTCTGCAGGGGTCTTACCACGTCGGGGGTCGACGTAGTCGATATCGGCCTGGTGGGCACCGAGGAAGTGTATTTCGCGACGTTCTCCCTGGGGCTCGGCGGCGGCATCATGGTGACCGCCAGCCACAATCCACGCGACTACAACGGCATGAAGTTCACTCGGGATCGGGCCAGACCCATCAGCGCCGACACCGGCCTGCTCGACATCGAGGCTATGGTGGTCGATGCCCTGGCCCGAGGGTCCCGGGGAGAATCGGCTCCCTTAAAGGCGGAGGCCCCGCGGTCGGGTGTCGTCAGCCCGTTCGACGTACGCCCCAGCTACGTTGATCACCTCCTATCGTACGTGGACGTCACCAAGCTCCGACCTCTGAAAGTGGTAGTCAATGCCGGCAATGGCGGAGCCGGGCCGGTGGTGGATCTCCTAGAGAGGTCGTTCCCCCTCCGGTTCGTCAAGATCAACCATCGCCCGGATGGGTCGTTTCCGACAGGGGTTCCCAATCCGCTGCTCCCCGAGAACCGGGCGGCGACAGCCGAAGTGGTGGTGGCTGAGAGGGCGGATCTGGGCATCGCCTGGGACGGCGACTTCGACCGTTGTTTCTTCTTCGACGAGCGAGGCGAATTCGTGGAGGGCTACTATCTCGTTGGTCTGCTGGCCCAGCGCGCCCTCCGCCGCCATCCCAAAGCAGCCATCGTCCACGATCCCCGGCTGGTCTGGAACACCCAAGACCTCGTACAGGCGGCAGGCGGAAGGCCGGTGGTCTCTAAGAGCGGGCACGCCTTCATCAAGGAGAAGATGCGGGCCGTCGACGGGGCCTATGGGGGAGAGATGTCCGCGCATCATTACTTCCGAGAGTTCTCCTATTGCGACAGCGGCATGATCCCGTGGCTACAGATGGTGGAGGCTCTCAGCGAGGACGAGCGGCCCTTATCCGCGCTCATGGAGGAGAGGATCGCCCTCTATCCCGTCAGCGGAGAGATCAATCTGACCATAGCCGACCCGCCCCGAGCCTTGGCCGCGGTTCGGGCCGCATACGAGCCCGGGGCGCTCTCCGTCGACGAGACCGACGGCGTCAGCATCGACTACCCAGCCTGGCGTTTCAACGTGCGGATGTCCAACACTGAGCCGGTCGTACGCCTGAACGTCGAGACCCGGGCCGACAGGGCTCTTCTCGAGCTTAAGACGAGGGAGCTCCTGGACATCCTGCAGAAAGCCGGCTGATGGAGCAGTTACGGTGAGGATAGCGCTCGCCCAGATAGACTCGACTGTCGGAGATCTGGAAGGTAACGCCCGCCTCTTGGTGGAGCGGGCGCAGCAGGCTTGCGCCATGGGTGCGGACATCGTGGCTTTCCCTGAACTGGCCGTTTCAGGGTATCCGCCGGAGGATCTGCTGCTCAAAGACCACTTCCTGCTTGACTGTCGCGAAGCGTTGCTTCACGTCGCGGCCGCGTGTCCCGACATCGTCGCCTTGGTCGGAGTCCCGCTGTCGGACGGAGGAGACGTCTTCAACGCTGCGGCTGTTCTGGTCGGGGGAAGGATGGCTGGCTACTGCCGCAAGCTTCTTCTGCCCAACTACGCCGTTTTTGATGAGAAGCGCTACTTCACACCCGGCGATCGCGTCACCGTGCTGCCGATCTCTGGAGTGCCCGTTGGACTCAGCATCTGCGAGGACATCTGGGACGACTGCGGGCCCACCGTGACGGCTGCCCACAGCGGCGGGGCCCGGGTCATCATCAATCTTTCCATGTCGCCCTACCATGTAGGAAAGGGGCGCGAGCGCGAGCAGATGCTCTCCACACGGGCTCGGGAGACCTCAGCTTTTGTCTGCTATGTGAACGGTGTGGGGGGCCAAGACGAACTGGTCTTTGACGGGCAGAGCCTCGTGCTCGATCCTTCGGGGTCGGTCATCGCCCGTGCGCGCCAGTTCGAGCAGGAGTTGCTGGTAGTAGACCTGGATCTCGCGTCATCGCCCAAAGGTCCAAACGCTCGGTGCCCCGAGAGAGAGTGGTCCGTGGAGATCATCGACATCGGCGGCCACCGAGATGCACGGCCGGATGGCTCCTCTGACTCCGACTCGACGGGTCGATCGTGTGGAGCAGCCGGCGAAGGGCCGACCGTGCCCTTCCCGGCCAGCATCAGCGAGCCTCTCTCCATCGAGGCGGAGGTCTACACCGCCCTGTGCCTGGGGGTCCGGGACTACGTTGCGAAGAACGGGTTTCAGCAGGTGGTCATGGGTCTGAGCGGCGGTATCGATTCGGCGCTGACGGCGTGCATCGCCGCCGACGCCCTGAGCAGGGACAGGGTCAACGCGGTCTCCATGCCTTCTCGTTACTCGAGCGCAGGTACCAAGAGCGATGCCCGCGAGACCGCCGGCCGTCTGGGGATACGCTTCTACGAGATCCCCATCGAGGGCGTCTATCGCTCCTACTTGGAGAGTCTCGCCCCCTATTTCGTGAGTGACGAGCCTGGGGTGACGGAGCAGAACATCCAGGCCCGTATCCGCGGGAATGTGCTCATGGCGCTCTCCAACAAGCTCGGCTGGCTGGTCCTCACCACGGGGAACAAGAGCGAGACCGCGGTCGGCTACGCGACGCTTTATGGCGACATGGCGGGCGGCTTTGCCGTGCTCAAAGACGTGCCGAAGACCCTGGTCTACAAGCTTTCGGCATATCGGAACTCCCTGGGACCGGGTCTTGGTCCCATCCCCGCGTCCACCATCCAGCGCGCTCCCTCCGCCGAGTTGGCCGACGATCAGACCGATCAAGATACCCTGCCGCCCTACGATGTCCTTGACCGCATCATCGAAGCCTATGTCGTGCGGGACGAGAGCGTCGACGAGATAGTGGCCGGGGGCCTGCCGCGCACCGAGGTCGCGCGGGTCGTGGCGATGATCGACGGCAACGAGTACAAACGCCGGCAGGCTGCCCCCGGGGTGCGTATCACCCCCAAAGCCTTCGGAAAGGACAGGCGCCTGCCCATAACGAACCGTTACAGGGGATGACGCTCGTGCAGGTTCTGCGGAGAGGACGGAGAGAAGGTTGAGCGACTACATTCTCGGGAAACGGGCGCTGGGCGCTTCGGTGGGTCCGGTCACGCTCGAATCGGTCGAGTTCGCCTCGCTGGCGCTCGACTCTGGGGCCAGTCTGGAGCCGTTCACCCTCGCATACGAGACCTACGGTCACCTCAACGACCAGCGTACCAACGCCATCCTCATCCTACACGCTCTCTCGGGCGACGCCCACGCCGCCGGCTACTACCCGGAAGAAGACAGGCCGGGCTGGTGGGAGACTCAAATAGGTCCCGTCAAGGGCTTCGATACAGAGCGATACTTCGTCATCTGCTCGAACGTCATCGGTGGGTGCAAGGGCAGTTCGGGGCCAAGCAGCATCAACCCCGCAACCGGCAGGGAGTACGGGCTGAGTTTCCCCATGGTCACCGTCGGCGACATGGTCCGGGCCCAGAAGATGCTCATAGACCATCTGGGCATCGAGCGGCTTCTCTGCGTGTGCGGCGGCTCGATGGGCGGGATGCAGGCTCTAGAATGGGCGGTCGCCTATCCCGAGGCGGTCGCTTCGTGCATCGCCATCGCTGCGACCCATAAGCATTCGCCCATGCAGATAGCGTTCAACGAGGTAGGCCGCCAAGCGATCATGGCCGACCCCAACTGGAACGGCGGTGACTACTATCAGGCAGAATCGCCGGACAACGGGTTGGCGGTCGCTCGTATGATCGGCCACATAACCTATCTGTCGGATGAATCCATGCACGAGAAGTTCGGCCGGCGGCTACGGGACAAGAACGCACCCGGTTTCGATCTCAGCCTCGACTTCGAGGTGGAAAGCTACCTCCGCTACCAGGGGGAAGTGTTCACGCGTCGCTTCGACGCCAATACGTACCTGTACATCACCAAGGCCCTCGACTATTTCGATCTCACGAACGACCGGGGGGTGCTTGTCGAGACCTTCCGCGACCTTCCCGACGATATGCGTTTCATGCTCATCGCCTTCAGCAGCGACTGGCTCTATCCGCCCTACCAGTCGAAGGAGATCGTACGGGCGCTCAAGGGCAACGGTCTGGATTGCTCCTACATCGAGATGCGATCTTCCCACGGGCACGACGCCTTCTTGCTCGAGAACAAGGACCTGACCCGGATGATCTGGCACTTCCTCGAATCCACGGCCAGACTGATGGGCATGCGCCATGCCTAGCGCTATCGCCCGCAATGCTGAAGGAGTGCGCTGGGACCACCTGTTCATCGTGGACGTGGTGCCTCAGGGCTCGCGGGTGCTCGACCTGGGGTGCGGCCGGGGGACGCTCCTCAAGATGCTCATTGAACGGAAAAGCGTGAGGGGCACGGGCATCGAGATCGTCGAGGAGAAGGTGTACGACGCTGTCAGCAAGGGGGTCACCGTGTACCACGGCGACTTCACCGAGGGTCTCTCCTACTATCCGGACAACAGTTTCGACTACGTGATCCTGAGCCAAACTCTTCAGGAGGCTCGGGAGACAGTCGCCGTTCTGAAAGACGCCCTCAGAGTGGGAAGGTACGCAGTAGTAAGCTTCCCCAACTTTGGGCATTGGAAGACCCGCATCGACCTGCTTGCAACGGGCCGGGCACCCGTGACGGACTCACTGCCTTATCAGTGGTACGACACGCCGAACGTGCACTTTCTCACCATCAAGGACTTTCGCGTCTTCGCCAAGGACAAGGGCATCGATATCGTGCGCAGCTTCTATCTGGGGGAGAAGGGAGAACTGCGCTTCTGGCCGAATTTGCGCGGAGCGTACGGGGTGTTCGTACTCGAGAAGCCGGGAGGCTCCGAGTTGGAGGGCGCCGCTGGAAAGCCCAGCGTTTCGGCGCGAGGCGACTCCGAGGAGGACTGACTGCGCGCAGAGCACCGCTCTGCTGTGCCCAAGGCGCTGCGGGGCGGGACGTGCGGTAGAATGAGCAATCGCCGGGGCCCATAGCTCAGTTGGTTAGAGCTGCCGACTCATAATCGGCCGGTCGCAGGTTCGAGTCCTGCTGGGCCCACTTTGTCAGAGACTCAGCATGCCCCCGCGATCGGCAGCAGCCGGATCTCATCGCCATCCTCGACGGCAGTCAGTGCCGTTTCCGTGGTCACGTTTCGTCCGTTGAGGGTCACCCCCACCCAGGGGGTGCCGTCTTGGCGGAAGATTCGGGTCTTGAGCCGGGGTTCCTTGACCGTGCAGTCGGCAAGAGCCTCCGCGACCGTCGCACCCTCGCATTCCATGAAGGTGGGTAGGCCAGGGAGGACGACGCCCACAGGGAGTCTAACGAGCACCTTGGCCATTAATAGCTCCTGGTCTTGTCTGCTGGTGGTGAGACCACGCATCGTGCAGACTGCGGACTTCCAACCTGACGTCTCGTATGAGCGTAACATGAATAGGGAATCGGGACGCGTGCGAAGGGCTTGACTGAGCAGAGGCGATGTTGGTTTTGATCCTTTTCGTCCTAGGGATAACCTTTTGCGCGGAGATCATCGTGGGTGTCGCTCTCTACGCGCGCTCGGGCCGAAAGGCAGAGAAGAAGAGCATCGCCAAATACCTGGGCCAGGGAGACGTCGGGGCGGCCGCTAGTCAGGAGAAGACAGAAGCGGACCGCCCAAGTCCTCGTCTTGGACCAACAGCCTGGAAACAATGAGAGGCCAGTCGTCCTCTCGCTGTGACGCGGACGGGTATACCTACCCGATTTTCAAACGGCCGTTGATCCAGTAGCGAGCCAGGCCGACGGAGCGCCGCGACTCCGGCACCGGGGCGGCCGTCACGAATCCAGCTGCCTCTTGAACGTGCAGAGATACGAGTGCGCATATCTGGTCGGCTCCGTCCCGCCGCCGGATGACGGGATCCTCGCCTTGGCCTTGATCGTGGCGGTTATGGGGTCGTCGGCGGGCTTGGGCCCTCCGTGGATCAGTACGTTGGCATCCTCGTCCAGATAGACCGGCTCGATACTCACGAGTTCCCAGCCATTTGCCCCGTACTCGTTCAGCTTGGGGATCAAGGCCTGGGGCGCGTAACGCGGCGGCTCCCACCCGGGCCACAGTGACTGCAAATAAGCCTTGGTGTCTGGGTCATGCGCCTGGGCGCTCAAAATGACGCTTCGGTATTCCCATCTCATATATCGCTCCCGAAATCGATGCTCTCATCTTCGGTCGAGCAGATCGGTCGGAGTTCGGCTCACGCCGCGAGATCGCCGGACAGTATCACGACTCGGGAGAGTAGGGTCTCTCTATGACCTCGATGTTCATGTCGACCTCGAATTGGCCCAGAGGTTCGATCGGCAGGCCCCACGACTTCATGCCCGCCATGATGGCGTTGACGTTGCGTTCCTCCAGCAGCGCCTTCCATTCCTCGTAGTCGTAGCCTGCCAACGTCGCCGGTACGTCTCTGTCCAGATCCTCGTTCGAGCGGGGGGTCTTGTTCAGCGCGCGATCCCACTCGTGCATGACTTCGTACGCGTCCATCGCTCCTCCTTGGGGTGGATGTTTCCACATTATCGCGGAAGCGGGTTCTGCGTGAAGGTCGCGTCGGGCCTCTGTCGTTCTATTCCTCGCCAACGCGCCACCTGTTGATCTCAGAGTGATCACCACCGACCGACTTTACAAGATGTATACACAACCGCCTGTTCAGACTGGTCTCGGACGCAATGTGTGCACCTCTGCTTCAGATAGAGCAAATCCAACACCGAAAAAGACTCTGTTACGTAGCCCCAGGGCGTGCTATAAGTATTAAGAAAAATATCGCTATTAGCAGGGGAATCATTCTGTGGCGGCTGACAAGATTACTTTTACTCACGGGGGCAAACTCTACGTTCTGACCAAAGGACAGGTGGTGCAGGCGTTGCTCGGTGTACCCCCGGAGCCGATACGAGCACACTGGGTGGACGTCAACGGGACCCGATATCCGGTGAAGCAGGCGTTTGCTCGAGCCACGAAACTCGACCGCTTGGACTTTGCCACTAACCAGGCGCGCAAGCATCTCAGGAGCCTCGGTTTTGTCGTGGGCAGGAACGACACTCAGGCTTTTGACTGGGAAGAATTGGTGCGTGAAAGGTCGATCACCAAAGAGAAGGACTGACGATTTCGCGGCCACCTGGTGCTAAGCTGTTGGCGTCTGCCGTCTGACTGTGGCGTATCTCGTCTTCGCCCGGGGCCCGGAGAAATACTGGCGGCGGCCACTTGTGACAGACGTGCCCATTTGTGTGAGGCCGAAAGGAGAACGACCATGCCGGACGACCTGGCCAGTGACAAGGCGGCGATCCGAGAGACGGTCGAGAACTGGGTCGTCTGGCGGGACGCCGCAGACTGGGAGCGTTTTGCGACGGTCTGGCACCCTGAGGGGTGGATGACCGCGACCTGGTTCCAGGGCCCCTTCAGCGACTTCATCGAGGTCAGCCGCAAGGCCTTCGACTCTGGCTCCAATATCCTTCATACGCTGGGCGGCTGGTCGTGCGACATAGCCGGCGATAGGGCGATCTCGCAGGTAAAGATGACCATCCATCAGCGTGCGTCAGTCGAGGGCGTCCTGGTAGATGTTGTCTGTCTGGGGCGTTTTTACGATTTCTTCGAAAAGCGCGACGGCCGCTGGGCCATCGTTCGGCGACAGCCCATCTACGAGAAGGACCGCCTGGATGCGGTCGATCCGTCCGCCGTGTTGAGACTCGACCCGGAGCTGCTGGCCGCTTTCCCAGAGGGTTATCGCCATCTGGCATATCTCCAGACGAAGGTGGGCTTCAAGGTGAAGCCGGCTCTGCCAGGGATGCGTGGACCCGAGTTGGACAGGCTCTACGCCGAAGGGGCCGCGTGGCTGGCAGGCGCGGCCACACCCGGGGAGCCGCTATAAGGTCTCGTGGGGGCGCCGGATGCTCGTAGCTGATCTGGACACGGTTCTCGAGAAGCTGGCGCCCAAAGCGCTGGCTGAGCCGGGTGACAATTGTGGTCTTCTCGTCGGTGCCGAAGAGGCCACGGTGCGACGCATCCTGGTAGCTTTGGAGCTTACTGAACCCGTGCTGGATGAGACCACCACGGGTGGCTACGATACGGTCCTTACGCACCATCCGCTTCTGTTCTCACCCGTGCGGTCGCTGGTTGCCTCGCGCCCTCGCGATCGGCTTCTGCGTGGCCTGGTAGCCGGCAATGTGAACCTCTTCGCCTGTCACACTAACCTGGACGCGGCTCCTGGGGGTGTGGCCGACCTGGCCGGGGAAGCTCTGGGGCTCCGGGGGATGCGGCCGATCCAGAGGGCATCCGCCGGGTGGTACAAATTCGTCGGGTTCCTGCCGCCGGACGCCGCCGAGCAAGTCGCCGGGGCGGTGTTCGCCGCTGGGGCCGGAATCATCGGAGACTACCGGGAGTGCGCCTTTGCCGCCGACGGCAAAGGCTGGTTCACGCCCGGGCCGGCAGCTCACCCTTATATCGGGGAACCGGCGGTGCAGCAGCGGGTCCCCGAGGTCCGCTGGGAGACCGTCGTGCCACAGAAGCGGCTTCGCGCTGTGATTACAGCGTATGTGGCCGCCCATCCCTACCAGGAACCCGCGTTCGATGTGTACCCAATAGAGGATGTGGTGCTCCAAGCCGGATTGGGACGGGTCGGGACTCTTCCTGAACCATCCACGGTGGCCGGATTGGCCGGCCGCGTTGCGGAGGTCTTTGCGATCGGCGGTTGCACCTGGAGTGGGGATGGTTTAAGGACGGCGCAGAGAGTGGGTGTGCTGCCAGGCAGCGGTCGCAGTCTGATCGAGGCCGCGGCCGAGTCGTGCGAGGTACTGATCACCGGTGATCTGAGCTATCACGACGCTGAGCGGGCGCGCGAACTGGACCTGTCGCTCATCACCATGCCCCACGGAGACGTGGAGTGGTGGGCCTTGCGGCGATGGACGGATACGATACTGCGAGAGCAGTTGGAAGGGAGCGGGGTGACCGTGTCGATATCTCGCGCGTGGCGCTCGCCCTGGGTGGGGCCGGCGCCCTCCGATCCGGCTGACGACCATGGCGCCCGTCAGAATACAAGCCCGTCCGACGGCCCGCCGACTGCACTCCCGGACGGCTCGCGGCTACGACTGCGGGTCGACGGAGGATCTCGAGGCAACCCCGGCCCCAGTGCCATCGGCGTCGTCCTCGAGGATGACTCGGGTCGTGTATTGGATACCGTGAGTCAAGCCATAGGCATTGCCACCAATAACGTCGCCGAATATCGGGCGCTGCTCGCCGGACTGGAGTTGGCCGAGCGCGGGCGGGCACGGGAGGTGGAGGTGCTGTCTGACTCCGAGCTGCTGGTGAGACAGATGCGTGGCGAGTACAGGGTCAAGAACGAGGGCCTGAGGCCTCTACACGCGGAAGCCACTCAGCGGCTGAGGGCCTTCGACAGCGTCTTCTTCCGCCATGTACCCCGTGAGGAGAACAAACTGGCCGACGAGTTGGTCAACCGGGCACTCGACAGCGCCCTCTGATGATGGCGGCGTCCGGATCGAAGGTGACCCCGTTTGCATCGCTTTGAGGGCTGGTCTATAATCCGTCAGCCGCGAGGTACCGGGCGGATGTAGCTCAGTTGGCTAGAGCGTCTGCTTGCCATGCAGAAGGTCGAGGGTTCGAATCCCTTCATCCGCTCCATGATCTTGCCCTTGCGAGGCGACGTGGCCGAGTGGCTTAGGCACGGGTCTGCAAAACCCGCTACACCGGTTCAATTCCGGTCGTCGCCTCCTCAGAGAAGTCCTGCAAAATCACTTTTCCCCGCTCCGAGCGGAGCCGAGAAACGCGGGCCTTTTCGCCGGACGGTATCCAACCGTGTCGCGTGAGGTGTGGCGTCTCGTGTGCGGCGATGTGCGCGGCGAGTTCACTCCTCGTTACAAGTGGCGACGGGGCGCTGAGGGGAGGCCGGATGGGGAGGAAGATGGAACCATGTGGGGAGGAGCAGGTGATTCCCCTCTCAAGCCTGGTATGTCGCCGGCAACCCCTACGTAGACAACTGGACCCCGTAGGCTGATCACGCGCACTCACCGAGGGAGGTGCCCTCGGAGGGAGATCTGAGAGGGGACGGGATGGCTGCAATTCCGTCCCCTTCTTCTGAGGACTCCAGAATCGACCATTGAGGCTACACCATTCGCAGTTAGATCGTTTCAAGAAGGCACGACGGCGCCTGCGCTTTCGCCCAGCGATTTCTAGCGCTCGTCGCTTCCCGCTCCCCGTGGCCCCACCAGCGAAGCCGCGACACCTAGTATGCAGAGCACCGTGAAGATGGCGAAGGTGATGCGGACGCTGATAAGCACGTTCGAGTAGTCCACCGGCCCGATGGGATGGGAGCCCACGACGACCGCCAGCACGAGGGTGGCCAACCCCATGCTGATGTTCTGCCCCGTCAGCCGCATGGTGCCGATCGTGGCCGAAGCCACCCCGGTATAGCGCCGGTCGACGCTGCCCATGATCGCGTGGATGATGGGGGTGGCGAAGAACGCGAAACCGAGCCCCAGCACGCACAGCGTGGTGATGATGTACCAGTAGGCCGTCTCCTCGCTGAGGAAGACGAAAGCCCCGAGTCCGAGCACGCAGACGGCCATGCCGGCAGAGGCGACGAAGCGCGCCTGAACCCGGTCCGCAAGACGCCCTGCAACCGGAGAGAAGACGGTCTGCACGACGGTCCCGCTGACGAGGACCAGCCCAGCCGCCTGCGGGTCGAGCCCCTTGTTGTACTGAAGGTAAAGGCTCATCAGGAAGGTCATCGCGTAGGTGGCCGCGTAGTTGACAAAGGTAGCCGCATTCGAGTAGGCGAACACCCGGTTCCGCCTGATGAGGTCCACGTTGAGGACGGGGTCGGGGGCCCGGGTTTCCCACCAGAGGAAACCTGCGATGCCGGCAGCGCCGGTGACGATGAGCACCCAGCCGAGTGCCCCGGGCAGGACCGAGAAGCCGGTGGGGAGCACGGTCAGCGCCACCGCCCACGTGACAGAACCGGCGACGTCAAAGTTGGCACTTTTTTGGGCTCCAGCCATTCTACATCCCGCGAACGCCAGGCAGCGAACACGCGGGCGACGGCCGCGACCGCTCCGACGAAGACGAAGATGAGCCACCATCCCAGGTTGTGGGTGATCAACCCGCCCAACACCGGTCCCAGCGTCAGTCCGAGGTAGACGCCACCCACCTGGAGCCCAAGCGCCCGGCCCCGGGTCTCGGGCGGATAGGCGAGCGTCACCATGGCGGTGGTGCAAGCAAACAGCACAGCCGTCCCAATCCCCTGCAGTACGCGAAGTAGGATCAGCACGGGAGCAGATGGGGCGAACGCAGCCGCGAAGGTGAGCACGGTGAACGCGCCCATGCCGATGACGAAGAACCGTTTGCGGCCGTAGAAGTCGGAAAGGCGGCCGATGGGCATGAGGAGTGCCGCCGCCGCCAGAATGTAGGCGAGCGAGATCCAGCTCAGCGTGACGGCGGAGACGTTCCATTCTTCTTCGATCCGAGGTAAGGCGATATTGATCGCCGAGGCCATGAAGGTGCTGAGGAAGCCGGCCGTCGTGGCAACCAGGAGCACCATTCTTTGTGTCGACCGTTCCATTGCTTCTCAGCGTATACCAAACTGATGCCAGGCGAGGACGTCCAGCGGCACGCTCCAGCGAAGCCATGTCCGCCCGGCCGGGTCATTATCGGGCGGCATCGTCCTTGCGTGTTGCGCCCACGGCAGAGGCGACCAAGGACGGTTACCTGTCGTGTGTTGAGGATCTGGCCAACGGGGAATACACTCTCTGCAAGTCCCGAGAGACGTAGCGCGATCTGAGAGCCGGGTGCGCATGTGAACGACAGGAAGGAGAGCGGAGTCACTTGGGGCTCGCGCTCTTGTTGTGTACGCCGATTGCAGGCATGGCTGCGTTGGCCTCACACACTGCCGCGCCTAACCCGAGCGTTAGGCCCCGCCGGTAGCTCCCAAGCTCGCCGACGAGGGCTCTTTCTTTCCTCAGGCTCTGCGAGTGATCAGCGGCGAAGTCTTTGTGCCGCAGAGGACTTCCTGGTACGACTTGACCCGCCTGGGGTCATCTAACGACATGGGTTGCCAGTTCAAACAACAAGGACCCATCCAGGGCTCGGTTGGGTCTGGCAACATCATTCTCTCCCTGTCGCACTGAAACTCTCTGTCAAGGCGCAGTGGGCCATGCTTGCAGTCGTGACAGCCTCGCATGATGTCCTCCTTCCTTCCACCTCCAGTATCGGAAGATCAGACCTTCTGTATTACCTGCCACTACCGGCCAGCGGGGTTCTTCCTCTTCTTGTTGACGCAGAGTACAACCGACCTCGAATGAACTTGGCGCGACAGCACCTTCCGGGACAACACCTTTGCCAACAACTCCCAGGGTGTGCGGTACTGCCGGATGAAGGCGACTGCTGGAGCGACTGGACCGGTCCTGATGCGGACCATGACGCCCTGGTCGACCTGCCGTACCTCATCAGCAATCTCGGCAGGCCAGTGCCCGACTCTCGGCTGAGATGACGGTGCGCCGGCTCTCTTATCTGACTTTCTGACGGAGTGTGCGCGAAAAGAAAGACGGAGGCCCTTCGGGGCCTCCGTTCTTGTCTCCCTGCCAGCTCGCAAGCTCGGCCGGCGGGGGCTCTTTGTTGGTGAGCTGAAACTACTCAGCCGCGTCCAAGGATGGCCTTCGCTTCCTCTGGACACTCCAGACCAACAACCACCCTACGCTTGGGGGTCATCTGAAAAGCCCCCTCTGGGCTGGAGGAGCGGGTGGAGGCGGCGACCATTTGGGCGAGCCATCGGCTTCCCACTCCTCGTCCTCCTCCTCCTCGTATTGCTCTTCCTCCTCGTACTCCTCCCCCAAGATAGACTCGTAGTCTCCGCACCAGTCTTCGGCGTTGGTCAAAACCCAAAAGGCATTCTGGCGTCCGTCGCTGTATTCGCCGCTCCCCTGGGTCGGGCGTGGGGCATATCTGCGGCAGCGTTTGGACTGCTCTTCCCAAAAACGACAGGTTGCGCAGGCCTGCGCTTCGCTCACGTGTACCTCCTGAGGGTAGGTCTTGTCGTAGGTTGTCGAGTGCCATCTTACTAGCGGACTGGCTCTACAACCAAAATCTCATGGCCGCCGACGTCGATCGCGTCTGTCGTGAGCGCGGACCTCCGTTCGCAGGTCCCAGGCTCGACCCTGGGGAAATCCGATATTCGCGAGGCCACGTTTCCCTTCCAGATACTGGTCCTCATCGATGACGCCCCACTCTTTGAGCGTGTCAAGCAGCAGAGATCTTCGCTCCGTCTCCTCAAGCGGCTTCGGCTTTGGGAGACGCTCGACCATTCGCTGCCGTGAGCGTTCTGCCATCCGGTCACGCCATTCGTACCAAGTCATCATGATGTAAGCCCTCGCTGCGTTTGCCGACGCTCTGCATCTTCTTCAGCATTATCGGATGTTGGCCCATTCCTTTTGAGGGGATGGCACCGAAGCCAAGTGAACTTCCAAGCCGATCAGCAGGGGCCATCCCTGAATGCCCTGGATGCCCAGAAGTGGGCTCTTGGGACGTTCAGTTGTGGTTGTCGTCTCCGGGTCGAAGTCCTGAAAGCGAGACAAGAGTCTGCTTCTGAACAAACGATTCGCCCTCAGGTGCGAGAGGACACACACTAAACAGGCCGGAGCAGTGGTCGAGGACCAGTGGTAGGGATCCCGTCCAACCCGTATGCGTGTTGGCCAGCAATTCGAGGTCCACGCGTCCGAAGGCATCCTCTGACAATCCCGACAACTGCTCGAGAAAGAGTGTCGATCGCGTCGGCAGTCCACAGAAGCTAGGGTCGGATCGATCGAGGGGGGTGGAGGAGACCACACCGGGTATCGAGTCCGCGACCAGGGCGCTATCCAGGCGAGCGAGCACCTGCCCCCTTGGCCGAGCGTCGCTCAACGGCAAAAGATGCTCGAGATCGTCGACCAGGATGAGCGGAGTCTTGCCATGCCGTTCCTCCGACTCCCGGGCTCGGGACCGAGCGTCTCCCAGAAAAGCGCTCGCCACGTCCTGATGAGCCGGGATCGTTTCGACCAGCGATAGGAAGGGCAGCACGGAGCTCTGCAATGCCAGGTCCAGATTAGCGAGCGTTTCGAGGTGATCCGGACCCAAACATCGGGTGCGCAGGGCCGTCCGTGGGATCGTCGGACCGCCCAGGATACTGCCCAGTGTACTCACTAGCCGCTCCCACGCGCCCAGGCTTCCCCCACGCAGCGAATAGTAGACGACCGGACGCCCGGAAGTGACAGACTCCCACGCCATCGAGTCCAGAAACGACGTCCGCAGGTCGGCCGGTCGCGCCAGAACCAGATGCAGGCCGCTGCCGAACCCCCCGCCAAGACGAGCGTCAAGCTCCACCAGCCCCGAGGGGACTACCGCGTGACGCTGGTCCGCCTGCCTAAGAAACCTTCGCAAATACTCGCTGGGTCCGTTCGCGGTGTCTCCGGGCTCGCCGGCCATCGACCGTGCTGGCACCGCTGTCCTGGTCGGGCGCGAGGGCACTGGTCGTTCTGTCGGGCGGAAGAGAGCCGCAAGCCCCTCGCTCATCGAAGCGCGACCCGCGTGGCGAGACCGCCTTGGGGGCCGTGGTGATTCCTGCTCAGCAGCCATGAGCCCGGTTTTCGCTTCGAGAACCTCTGGGGTCCGTAACGCATCCGGCGACCCCACGGTCCTGGGAGCGACCGGTTCGAGCTCGTCCATCTCCCAACGCTCGACGGACCCCCTGGCCGCCCTGTTACGCAGGGCGGCCGCAATAAGCTGCTCGAGGTAGCCTGCCAGCTCCCGTTCTTCCTCGGACCCCTGAACGGCCGCCCGGCCTTCATCTGTCATAGGCGCTCTGTCCACACTAATGTCGACATTCGACGCGGGCCTATCGGGTCCTATGCGAAAAGCGCCGGGGCGCACCTCTTGGAGGTGCGCCCCGGGTTAGCGCACGAGCTAGAAAGAAGGAGTCGGGTCAGACGAGAAGCTTGGCCTTCTGCGCCTGGAACTCCTCCTCGGTGATGACCCCCTGCTCTTTCAACTTGGCGAGGGTCTCTAGGTCCTGAGCGGGACTGGGTGAAGCTCCCTCCACCCGCGGAGCCCAACGAGCCTCCTCAGGCTCCGGCTTGGGCCGAGCTATGAGGTAGATGATCGTGCCTATCAGAGGCAGGATGATGACGAGCACGAACCAGCCTGCCTTGGCCCCTCCACCCATATCGTGCCTACGGAAGATGTCCCAGATCGTGAACGCCCAGATCAGGAACAGCGCGATCCAGATCAGGATCAGGAAGAAGAAACCCAGGAAACCTAATGCACCCGTTTCGATCTGAAGACCCATTCCCTAATCCCTCCCGTTCCGAGGTAGCCGTTCCGTTGCTCTGGTCGTTGCCGGACCCTCCGTCAATGGGTCCCCTGGCAAAACACCATAGCACAGGGTCAAATCCTGCAATACCCCCGGGATCAGCACTCGACCCCTCACAGGGCCGGGGCGGACCTTCACCCGGGGCCTACAATCCTAGCAGCTTGGCCTTCGCGGCTGCGAACTCCTCCGGCGACAGGATGCCTGCCTGCTGCATCTGGGCGAGCTGCTGGAGCTGCGCCATGGTGTCGGGGGCCGGTGCGGCCGCGGGAGCTGCGGGGGCGGCAGCCTGCTGCTGGGCTACGGCTGCGGCGGCAGCCTGGGCGGCGGCGGCTTCCATTGCGGCCTGTTGCTCCTGCGCCTGATAGGCGGCCAATTCCTGCTGATCGGCGGCCATCTGCTGCTTCTGGTCGTATTTCTTTTCCTGATGGTGGTGTACCGCTCCGGCCGTCCCTGCCACCACGGCCGTCGTAGCCGCCACTCTCACCAGTCCGCCTCGTCTCCTTCGCATGATGCTTGTTCTCCCTTCCGTCTCTGATCAGCTTAGTCTTTGAGCGCTTTCGCTTCGTCGATAGCCGCCTGAACCACTTCATGGGGGATGCGCGCGTAGTCGACGAGGATGCCATCAGCTTCAAGGAGGGTCTCCTGGAAGCGCCGGGCCCAGAGGTTCTCCCATACCAGCACCGCAGCCGAGGTATTGGGTTTGAGTTCGTCAGCAAAGGCCTCGAGGTCCTCTTCACACAACAGATCGCCGAGTTCTTTCTCAAACCCAAACGCCTCGGCCTCCTCGGTGGCCAGATCCTCCAGCTCGAAGGCGAGCACCGAGCCGTCGGCGTCTTTCGAGACGAAGGCCAGATCCATGACCCGGATAGTACCGTTGGAGACTAGATCCCCCAAAGCCGGGAGGATGTCTCCTTTGAACTTGTTCCCCGGAAACCCGATGACGATGTACTCCACAGGCCCCAACGACATGATCGCCTCCCTCGCTTTGGCCAGGCCTTCCCACCTCTGTGGGCGGTTGATCCTGCATTGCATGACTCGCGGAGTCTACCCGACAAGGCTCCACGCCGAAACATCGGCTATTCCCTGCTACGCCCCGATGCCGCTCTCTGACCGATTGTCCGGAGGCAGAACTCCGAGGTCGATCTGAACCGTCAGGTACTCTTCATGACCGTCGGCACCGGGGCGCACGCATACTACTGACTCGGTTGGTCTTGGCCAGGACGGCCTTGCCACCCGCGGAGCCCGGTTGTATCATGACCGCCCTGATGGGCGCTTAGCTCAGGGGGAGAGCGCTTCCTTGACGCGGAAGAGGCCACAGGTTCAAATCCTGTAGCGCCCACTGTCTCGTTGCCGGCCTATCGCATCCTGCTTGCGAGGTTTCATGAGAGTTGCGCTCCCCGATGGATCGGACATCGTCGTTGCCGATGGAGCGACCGCGGCCGACGTCGCAGAGAGTATCGGGCCACGCCTGGCCAAGGCCGCGTTGGCGGCCCGGGTGGGGGACCAGTTGGTCGATCTCAGCGCGCCTCTGACCGAAGGGGATCGGGTGGAGATCATCACCGCCTCGTCTCCCGAGGGGCTCGACGTCATCCGTCATTCGGCCGCTCACCTCCTCGCCGAAGCCGCTACCCGGCTCTATCCTGGCACCAAAGTCGCCATCGGTCCGGCGATCAAAGACGGCTTCTACTACGATTTTGAATTCCCTCAGCCGGTTGGGGAGGACGACCTGCCCCGCATAGCGGAAGAGATCCAGGGCCTTGTGAACCAGCGTCTGCCGTTCGGACGGCGGGAGGTCAGCAAGGAGGAAGCGCTCGCGCTTTTTTCCGACGAGCCCTATAAGCTGGAACTCATCCACGACCTTCCCGACGAGGCCACCATCAGCGTATACCGGCAGGGTGATTTCCTCGACCTCTGCCGGGGACCGCACGTCCCGGACAGCGGCCGCGTGGGGGCGGTCGGACTACTGTCGGTCGCGGGCGCATATTGGCGAGGGAAGAGCGAGAACACCATGCTCACCCGTATCTACGGGACCGCCTTCCCCACAGCCAAGGAGCTGCAGGAGCACCTCGACCGCCTGGAGATGGCCCGGCAACGCGACCACCGTCGCCTGGGCCGGGAGATGGGCCTGTTCAGCTTCCACGACGAGGGGCCCGGGTTCCCCTTCTTCCATGCCAAAGGCATGCGCGTGATCAACGCGCTTCTTGACTACTGGCGGCGCGAGCACACAGCCGCCGGCTACGAGGAGACCAAAACGCCGATCATGCTGGAGAAGACCCTGTGGGAGCGTTCGGGCCACTGGGACAACTACAAGGACAACATGTACTTCACCACCATCGACGATGTCGATTTCGCCGTCAAGCCGATGAACTGCCCCGGCGGCACGCTCATCTATAAGAGCGAGCAGCACTCGTACCGTGATCTCCCGCTGCGCATGGCGGAACTCGGTCTGGTCCACCGTCACGAGATGTCCGGGGTGCTCCAGGGGCTGTTCCGCGTGAGGCTCTTCACCCAGGACGACGCTCACATCTACTGCCTGCCGGAGCAGGTGGAGGACGAGGTGCTGGCGGTCATCGAGCTGGTGCGCCGCATGTACAGGACTTTCGGCTTCGACCGGGTGCAGGTGGAGCTCTCCACGCGCCCAGAGAAGTCCATAGGCAGCGACGCCATGTGGGAGACAGCAGAAAAGGCCCTGGCCGCCGCCTTGGAGCGGGCCGAGTTGCCGTACACGCTCAATCCGGGTGACGGTGCCTTCTACGGTCCCAAGATCGACTTCCACATCGAGGACGTGATGGGGCGGACATGGCAGTGCGCTACCTGTCAACTGGACTTCGCCATGCCGGAGCGCCTCGACCTCGACTACGTGGGGGAGGATAACCAGCGGCACCGCCCTGTCATGATCCACCGCACCGTTCTGGGTAGCATCGAGCGCTTCCTAGCGATCCTCATCGAGCACTATGGCGGGGCCCTGCCGCCATGGCTGGCTCCGGTCCAGGTCATGGTGGTACCCGTAGCCGACCGGCACGCCGACTACGCGGCCGAGGTGGAGCGCGCTCTGCGGTGCGCCGGCGTGCGCGCGGAGGTCGACCTGCGTACCGAGTCGGTCTCGAAGAAGATCCGCGATGGCGAAGTGGCGAAGGTGCCCTTCATGCTGGTCGTGGGCGACCGTGAGGTGGAACAGCGTACCGTGACGCTCCGCACCCGAGGGAGCAAAGACACCACGCCGCTCGGGCTCGTCTGAAGCCACGGCCACCATCGCCGAGCAGTCGAGCACTCCGGCAGCAGGCACGTGCGACTGAGCCGGATGCTTGAGCCCGCCGCCTACTTGGGTTATACTGCCGCCTTGCATAAAGAGGAAGCCACCCTTCCCACCTCGTGCCTATGGTGGCGCGGAGGTCAAGCCATAGAGAGTTCGGTCCGGCGAGCCCGGGCCGCTGCATTGGGGAGCGGTGGGTGCACCGCTTTTTTGCGTGCTGGAGAGGTTTCCTAACCGGTAGCGCCGGGGGAGGTGCAGGGCAACATAGCCGACATCGTTCGCATCAACGAAAAGATCCGCGCAGACGCGGTCCGCTTGATCGGGCCGGACGGTGAGCAGGTAGGGATCGTGAGCGTGCCCGAGGCGTTGAGTTACGCCGACCGGCTCAATCTCGATCTGGTGGAGGTGGCCCCGATGGCTAACCCGCCGGTCTGCAAGGTCATGGATTACGGCAAGTATAGGTACGAGCAGGAACAGAAGGCCAAGGAAGCGCGCAAGCGGCAGACGACGATCAGCATCAAAGAGATCAAGCTGCGGCCCAAGATCGACGACCACGATTTCGACACGAAGAAGGGTCATGTCGAGCGCTTTCTCAGAAAGGGAGACAAGGTCAAGCTCACGATCATGTTCCGAGGTAGGGAACTGGTGCATCCTCATCTGGGGGAACGACTCCTACGCCGGATGGCCGATGATCTGGCCGACATCGGCGAGATCGAGTCCGAGCCCAATCTGGATGGCAGGAACATGGTCATGATGCTGGCGCCGAAGCGGAGCTAGGCCGGGGGCCGGTCCGAGCAATGCTCTCTTCGGGCTTCCGGCCCGGACTTCTGGGGTGCTCCTGGTTCGTTCGTGTATGCGTGAAGGGAAAACAGATGTCCAAGAACTCGAAAAGCAAGACACACAAGGGTGCGAAGAAGCGCATCCGGCTGAGCGCCAACGGCAAGCTCATGCGCAGACGGGCGTTCGGCAGCCATCTGCTCACGAAGAAGTCGGCCAATCGTAAGCGCAAGCTGCGCAAAGCCGTCGAGATAGAACCCCAAGACGCCAATCGGCTCCGCGATCTTCTGGGCCGCTAGGAGGACAGAGCTATGCCCAGAGTCAAGAGGAGCATCAACGCCCAGAAGAAGCGCCGCAAGACCTTGGACGAGGCCAAGGGATACTGGGGCCTCAAGAAGTCCTCGTACAGAAGAGCCAAGGAACAGCTCATCAAATCCGGCACTTACGCCTATCGCGACCGTCGGGCGCGGAAGCGCGAGTTCCGCCGGCTGTGGATCACCCGTATCAACGCGGGGGCCAGGGAGAACGGCCTCAGCTACAACCAGTTGATCCATGGGCTCAAAGAGGCTCAGATCGACGTCGATCGCAAGATGCTTGCCGACTTGGCGGTGCGCGAGCCCGAGGTGTTTGCGCAGATAGCCGCTCGGGCCAAAGAAGCTCTCGGCACCAGCCAGTAGACCGGCTCGTATCGCTCCCTAGAACGGAGAGCGCGCTGTGATCCGCGATATCACCGGGCGGCAGAATCACAGCGTCAAGCTCGCACGCAAGCTGCAGCAAAAGAAGCATCGGCGCGAACGGGGTCTGCTCCTTGGAGAAGGGATGGACCTCCTCTGCGCCGCGGTGGAGGCGGGAGCCGATCTGCGTGATGTCCTAGTACGCCGGGATCTGCTCCACGACTTACCTTCCGGCCTGACGCAGCGGGCCGCCGGGAGCGGCCCCTGCGATGACGCCGGTCTACACATCGGGGTGTGTGACGAGGAAACGCTGGCCTACGCCAGCTCCCTTGGCGGCTCGGCCGATGTCATCTTCACGAGCAGGGAACCTGTATGGAGCCTGGGCGACCTGGACCTTACCCGGGGCCTCACATTGTTCCTCGACGGGGTCGGTGATCCTGGGAACGTCGGCACTTTGGTGCGGAGTTGCGCAGCCTTCGGCGCGGTAGGTGTCGTCTGTTCGCCGGGAACGGCCGATCCATATGGGCCGAAGGCGCTGCGTGGCGGCATGGGAGCTCAATTCAGCGTGCCTATCGTGACCGAGGTGACTGCGGCCGACCTAAGAGCGAAGCTGGACCGCTCGGCAGGTGCGGAACGCAGCAGCCCCGTTTTACTCGTGGCCGATCCCCAGGCCGGCGAGGACGTGCGGGGTCTGAGCCTGGCGTCCGGAGCCATCGTGGTACTGGGAGCGGAGCGGAGAGGACCGGGCGCGGAGTGGGAGCCCGAGCGACATGTCACAATACCTCAGCGAGGCTTCGACTCGCTGAACGTGGCCATGGCCGGCACCGTTCTCCTATATGAGCTGAACAGGAGTGCGTCCGGGCAGCTGCGGTAGCGCTGAGCGCGTTGGTGGCAAAGGCGGCTTTGTTCCGCTAGGATTGAACGCTCGGAGGGAGGAGCTATCGCCAACAAGGACGTCATTCTCGACCAGGTCTCCAGGGACGACCTGAGAGGTATCTACAGTCAGGGCATGGACGCTATCGCCGCGGCTGCGGACCTAACCGCGCTGGAGGCCGTGCGGGTGCGCTTCCTTGGCCGGAAGGCCGATCTGGTCCTCCTCCTGCGGAGCATCCCCCAACTCCCCGTTGAAGAACGGCCCGAAGTGGGCAGGTTGGGTAACCTCATCCGCAAGGAGTTGGAGATCGCCGTCGAGGACCGCCGGGTCGAGTTGGAGGCCGACGAACTGGTTGTCGGCCTCGAGAAAGAGCGGGTGGACGTCACACTGCCCGGTTGGCATTCTCCTCTGGGACACCTGCACCTGGTCGCTCAGACCCAGCGAGAGATAGAGGATATCTTCGTCGGGATGGGCTACGAGATCGTCGAGGGCCCGGAAGTAGAGACCGAGTACTACAACTTCGAAGCTCTGAACACGCCCGCCGATCACCCGGCCCGGTCGCTCCACGACACCTTCTTCGTGAGTGACCAGGTGGTCCTGCGCACTCACACGTCGCCCATGCAGGTCCGCACCATGGAGAAGCAGCGGCCTCCCGTGTACGTCATCGTGCCCGGCAAGGCCTACCGGCGGGATTCCGACGCCACCCACACGCCTATGTTCCACCAGGTCGAAGGCTTGGTGGTCGACAAGCACATCACCCTGGCAGACCTCAAGGGAACCCTGGAGACCTTCGCCAGGGCCATGTTCGGCGCGGACCGCAAGGTGCGTCTTCGCCCTCACTACTTCCCCTTCACCGAGCCGTCGGTAGAGGTGGACGTGTCTTGCATGATCTGCGATGGAGCGGGGTGTCGTCTGTGCAAGAAGAGCGGGTGGCTGGAGATCCTCGGCGCCGGCATGGTGGATCCAAACGTCTTCGGTTTCGTCGACTACGATCCCGAGGTCTACACCGGCTTCGCCTTTGGTGTGGGGATCGAGCGCATCGCCATGCTCAAGCACGGTGTGAACGACCTGCGGCTGTTCTTTGAGAACGATCTGCGCTTCCTGCGTCAGTTCTGAGCGGAGACGATGATGAAAGCCCCCCTTTCCTGGCTGCGAGAGTACGTCCCGATCGAGATGGACGTGGAGGAACTGGCCTCGCGTCTGGCCCTCACCGGCACTGAAGTGGAACGGGTAGCCCACGTGGGCGTGCCCGGTGATTCCGAGAACTTGGAGCGCTTCCTGGTAGGCAAAGTGCTCGACTGCGGGAGGCACCCGGACGCCGACAAGCTCTCGGTCTGCGTCGTGGACGTGGGGGAGGGCGAGCGGCGCACGATCGTATGCGGCGCTCCCAATGTCGCTGCCGGCCAGACGGTAGCGGTGGTCCTGCCCGGAGGGGTAATGCCGGATGGCACGCGCATCCGCGACGCCAGACTGCGGGGAGTGCAGTCGGCCGGCATGATACTTTCGGAGGCCGAGCTGGGTCTGGCTGCGAAGAGCCCGGGCACCATGGTCCTTCCCGATAGCTGGGACGCGGGCGAGCTACTGGCGGACCATTTCGCCATAAGCGACTGGGTCCTGGAGGTCGAGGTCACCCCTAACCGTCCGGACTGCCTTTCTATCCGAGGGCTGGCCCGCGAGATCGCCGCCATCACCGAGGCCCCCTTCTCTGAGGACATCGCCTTCCCGCACCGCTGGGGCAGGCGCCCTGTGGATGCGGACATCGCCATTGAGGTCCTCGACCCCGATTTGTGCCCCCGATACGCCGGCAGGGTCATCCGCGGCGTCACGATCGCGGAATCGCCGTTGTGGCTCAAGGCTCGCATCTGCCACGCGGGCATGCGTCCTGTCAGCAACGTGGTGGACGTCACCAACTACGTACTCTGGACGCTGGGACAGCCGCTGCACGCTTTCGACCTCCGCACCATACGCGGGGGGCGCATCGTCGTGCGTCGCGCGTACCCGGGAGAAGAGCTCACCACCCTCGACAACGAGCGCCGCGTGCTCACCGATGACATGCTCGTCATCGCCGACGCGGAGCGTGCCTCCGTCGTCGCCGGCATCATGGGAGGTCTCGACAGCGAAGTCACCGACAGCACCACCGACATCCTGCTGGAGGGCGCTACTTTCGCCGGACCGTCGATCATGCGCACTTCGGGAGCGCTGGGTCTGCGTAGCGAGGCCTCCACGCGTTATGAGAAAGGCCTCGACCCCAACATGGTGCCGCCGGCCCTGGACATGGCCTGCGGCATGTTCGTCGACCTGTGCGGCGGCGAGGTATCGGTGGGGACAATAGACGTGCGGGCCCCCCTTCCCTCGGCGAACACCATCAAGCTGCGCACGGCCCGGGTGGAACACGTATTGGGAGCCACGGTCCCGGTCATGGAGACCGCGGCCATCCTCGCCCGGCTCGGCTGCAACGTGGGCGAGTGCGGGGAGGAGACCCTGGTCACCGTCCCCACATTCCGGCGCGACCTGGAACGGGAGATCGACCTGATCGAAGAGGTCGCCCGTATCCACGGCTTGGAGCAGATCCCGTCGACTCTCCCCGCCCGGCGAGAAGGCAGGGGCGGGTTGGACCGACAGCAAACGGGCAGGCGCCGAGTCGAAGACCTGCTGGTCGGCGCCGGGCTGACGCAGGTCATCAACTACAGTTTCGCCGACGACAAGTGGCCGGACAAGCTGCGCCTCGAGCCGGCCGACCGGCGCCGGATGACTGTGACCATCACGAATCCTCTCAGCAGCGACCAGGCGTTCATGCGGACCATGCTCCTACCCGGCCTTCTCGAGACCGCCCGCCGCAACGTGTTCGTGCGCGAGGATAGGGTGCGCATCTTCGAGGCCGGCCGGGTGTTCGAGCCGGGAGAAGAGGTCTTGCCCTGTGAGGATACTCGAGTAGGCGTGTTGATCACCGGCGACTGGGACGATCCGTCGTGGCTCCGCTCCGGCGCGACAGTCGACTACTACCTGGTCAAGGGCATCCTCGACCGGGTCGCGGCCGGGCTTCGCTGCCGTTTGGAATACGGTGCGGCCGACGAGCGCTTCCTGCATCCCGGCAAGAGGGCCGTCGCCCAGGATGCTCAAGGTCGTGTAGTAGGCTGGTTGGGCGAACTGCATCCTTTGGTCCTACAGGCCTACGATCTCCGGGCACCGGCCGTAGCCGCCGAGATCTGCCTGGATCATCTCATGGATGCCTCGGGCGCTCTGGTGATGTTCCGCGATCTCATCGCCTACCCGTTGGTGGAGCAAGATGTGGCCCTGGTCGTCGACGCGGGCATCCCCGCGGCGGAAGTCATCACACAACTGCGCGAAGCCGGCGGTGATCTCCTCGAAGACGTGGTGGTGTTCGACCTGTACGAGGGGACTCAGATCCCCTCTGGCAAGAAAAGCCTGGCACTACGCCTCTGCTTCCGGGCAGCGGACCGCACTCTCAGTGATGCCGAAGTGGGGGAGATACGCGAACGGATGCTCGCCGCGGTCTCCCGCACCCTGGGCGCCCAGCTTCGCGCCTGACGCACCGGCCGCCTCTCGGTGTCTCTCCGACACTGACAAGCGCAGCGGCCGCGAAGGTAAGCCGGCAGGCTTGGCACAGTCGTCCCGACAGCGTGACCCCCGCCCCGGCGAGTTTGCCTTGTATCGTCTTGCAAAGGCATGTATATTCATGCAACCAGATAAGCCAATCTGAGGCAAGAAGGTACCGAGGTGATAGCCGCCAGCATAGTCGGAGCGACCGGGTACACCGGAGCCGTCCTCACAGACATCCTTTCTCAGCACCCGGAAGTCCGTCTGAAGGCTCTCACTTCGAAATCATATATGGGTAGGAGCACGGATGAGGTCTTCCCGCATCTGCGGGTAGGTGAGGCCTACCAGGAGTACTCGCTGGAGACGGTGGCGGGCTCCGACGTGGTCTTCGTCTGCTATCCCCATGCCGAGGCGCATGTGGTGGTCGCTGCCCTCGTCGATTCCGGTTGCCGCGTAGTCGATCTGAGCGCCGACTTCCGGCTCTCCGACCCGACCGCGTATGCCGAATGGTACGGTTTCGTCCACCCGCGGCCGGACCTCGTGGCCGAGGCGGCCTTCGGCCTCACCGAGATCCACCGGGACCAGGTCGCAAAGGCTCGCCTGGTGGCCAACCCTGGCTGCTATCCCACCGGTATGCTGCTGGGCCTCGTGCCGGTGGCAGAAGAGATCGAAGGCGTGGTCGTCGTGGATTCCAAATCGGGTGTGTCCGGAGCGGGTCGCTCGCCCTCCGAGAAGACTCACTTCTGCACCGTGGACGAGAACTTCCGGGCCTACAGCGAGGTCGGGCACCGCCACACCCCGGAGATGGTGCAGGAACTGACCGCTGCCGCCGGTCGTGGGGTCTCGGTGTCGTTCACTCCCCACCTCTTGCCGGTCGACCGCGGGATTCTGAGCACGCTGTACTTCAAGCCTCGGGGCGGGCTCATAGGTACCGGAGCCTGGCTGGAACGCTATCGTGCCTACTACGCGGGCGAGACCTTCGTCGAGGTGTGCGAGCACGCCCCAGGTTTGGCCGAAGTGGCTAGGACCAACTATTGCCGGCTCACGGTGCGGGAAGATGCCGCGGCCGGCCTCGTCAAGGTCATCACGGTGATCGACAACCTGGTGAAGGGTGCTTCCGGCCAGGCGGTGCAGAATATGAACTGCATGTTCGGACTCGCCGAAAACGTTGGACTCGGGAGGAAGGTATGAGCAACATGGACGCCGGCAGAATCGGTGGACCCGGTCATCCTGTCGTCATCACTCCCCGTGAGTCGCGCTTCTTGGTGGCTCCCCAAGGTGTGACCCTGGTAGAGCCGGCGGAGGGTTCCCCCGGAGCTACCTTTCCGGCCGGGTTCTTGGCTGGGGGGATCGTGGCCGGGCTCAAAGACAGCGGAGGTCCGGACATGGGAGTCCTGGCCGTTGAGCCTGCACGGCGGTCGCGTGTCTCCTCCGCGGCAGTCTTCACTACCAACGCCTTCGCCGCGGCGCCGATCGTCCTCGACAAGACGGAATGCGACTTGGACCATCTCGTCGCAGTGGTCGTCAACAGCGCGAATGCGAATGCCTGCACCGGCGCCCCCGGACTGACGGTAGCCCGGGCAATGCAGTCGGCCTGCGCCGATACTTTGGGCGTGCCGGCTTCTACGGTAGCGGTCTGCTCTACCGGCATCATCGGGGTGCAACTCGATGCCGGCTTCATGGCCGCTGGTGCGGGCAAAGCCGCGGCGGCGATCAAGGCGGGTGGAGGCCTGGAGTTCAATCGCAGCATCATGACCACCGACCGTTTTCCGAAGATATGCGCCTACGAGGTGGAGACGAACGTGGGCCCGGTCCGTCTGGGCGTGTGCGGGAAGGGCGCCGGCATGATCTCGCCGGCGATGGCCACGATGATCTGCGTGGCGACTACCGATGCAGTCCTGTCGCCGGCTGAGATGCAGTCCTTGCTCACGAAAGCGGTGGCCGGCTCCTTCAACCGCGTCACGGTCGACGGCGAGATGAGCACCAACGACTCCGTGTTCTTCCTGTCGAGCGGCGCATCCAACATTCATCCGTCCGGAGACGACCTGTCCCGCCTGGAAGGGGCCTTGGAGGCCATGCTCTTGCGGGTATCCCTGATGATGGTCGCCGACGGAGAGGGCGCCACCAAGATAATGCGCCTGCGGGTCGCCGGCGCCGAGACGGCGGCCGGCGCCACTGCGGTCGCCCGAGCCATAGCGAACTCCCCTCTCGTCAAGACAGCGATGCACGGTGCCGATCCCAACTGGGGCCGGATCATCAGCTCCGCCGGAGCGGCCATGGCAGGCCGCTCCCTACCGAGCGCGTCCCTGCGACTGTGTGACGTCATGGTCGTCGAGGCCGGGGCGGCGTGCCCGGTCTCTGACTCCGATCACCGGAACATGGCCGCGGCCATGAAGCTGCCGGAGATAGACATCAGCCTGGACCTCGGGCTGGGCCCGGAATCGACCGAGCTGTTCTTCGCCGACATGGGCCACGAGTACATAACCATCAACGCCGAGTACCACACTTAGGAAGGCCGACGAAGTCATGCGCGAGATCTATCGCAAGCGGGTGGAGACCCTTCTCGAGTCGCTCCCCTACATCCGCATGTTCAGCGGAAAGACCATGGTCATCAAGTACGGCGGCGCCGCGATGAGTTCCGCGGACCTGAAGGATGAGTTCGCCACCGACATAGCCCTTCTGCGCTACGTCGGGATAAAGCCCATCATCGTGCACGGGGGCGGGAACGAGATCAGCGACTATATGAAGAGGCTCAACCTGCCCGTCAAGTTCGTCGAGGGTCTGCGCGTCACCGACGCTGCCACGATGGAAGTAGCGAAGATGGTGCTGGTGGGCAAGGTGAACAAGGAGATAGTCAGCCTCATCAACAGCAAAGGGGCTCCCGCCGTCGGCCTGTGCGGCGACGATGGGTTTCTCCTCAGGGCAGAGCCGCTGGCGAAGCGCGGACCGGACGGGACCCCTCTGGACCTGGGCTTGGTGGGGGAGGTGACCGAGGTCAACACTGAATTGGTCAGTCTCCTGGAAGCCGACTACGTGCCGGTGGTGGCCTCCGTTGGCACGGGTTCGGCAGGGGAGAGCTACAACATAAACGCCGACACGGTCGCCGGGGCGCTCGCGGCCGCTCTCAAAGCCGAGAAGGTGATCTTCCTCACCGACGTCACCGGCATCCACGGCGATCTCGAGGACAAGTCCAGCCGCATCTCGGAGTGCACGAGCGACGATCTGCTCGAACTCATAGAGAGCGGCAAGATCTCGAAAGGCATGATCCCCAAGCTGGAGGCAGTGCTGACCAGTCTCCAGGCGGGCGTGGCCGCGGCCCACATCATCGACGGGCGAGTGGCCCATTCCGTTCTTCTCGAGGTCATGACCGACGACGCCGGGCTGGGCACCAAGATCGTCCCCGGCACCCGCTTCTCTCGATCCTAGGGGGTTGGTAGTGAGTCTCCGGCATTTCCTCAGAATCCCGGACTTGAGCAGAGCTGAGTTCGATAGCGTGCTGGCCCAAGCCGCCCGATGGAAGCGTGATCCTCGGGGAGATATCCTCAAGGGAAAGACGGTCGCTTTGATCTTCGGGAAACCGTCCACCCGCACTCGAGTGTCTTTCAGCGTCGGAGTCCATCAGCTAGGAGGGATGCCCCTCTATCTGTCAGAGCAGGAACTCCAGATGCGGAAGTCGGAGAGTCTGGAGGATACTGCCCGGGTGCTGTCGCGATATGTCGATGCGATCGTCATCCGCACC
The DNA here is from genome assembly GCA_963713545.1 of uncultured Actinomycetes bacterium. Lineage (GTDB taxonomy): Bacteria > Actinomycetota > Thermoleophilia > RBG-16-64-13 > RBG-16-64-13 > CAVPLM01. The sequence continues at coordinate 165,205 of CAVQME010000002.1, forward strand.
TTCGCCCAGAAAGACGTCGAAGATCTGGCGTCGGCGGCCTCCGTCCCGGTGATAAACGCTCTGACCGACTCGGACCACCCCTGCCAAGCCTTGGCCGATATCCAGACCCTCAGAGAACGATTCGCCGACCCGGCTGGGCGCAAGATCGTCTATCTGGGCGATGGCAACAACGTCGCCGCCTCTTTGGCCGAGGCAGCCGCGTTGGCGGGCCTCGATGTGTGCCTCAGCTCTCCGCCAGGATGCGATCTCTCCGCAGAGAGGATGGAGTCGATCAGGGCTCTCGCCGGCGCCCATGGCACCAGGGTGTGGGAGGAGCGGGACCCCCGTGTCGCAGTCAGAGACGCCTCCGCACTTTATACCGACGTGTGGATAAGCATGGGCCAGGCCCAGGAGACAGCCAAGGTGGAAGCGCTCCGGCCGTATCAGCTGAACGCCTCACTGCTGGCCCTCGCCCGGCCTGAAGCAATCGTCTTGCACTGTCTGCCGGCCCATCGAGGCGATGAGATCACCGACGAGGTCATGGATGGTCCACACTCCGTGGTGTTCGACCAGGCTGAGAACCGGCTTCATGCCCAGAAGGCCCTGATGGTCTTCCTACTGGCCGGCGCGGGGTCCGCGCGAGGCGCGTTCAAAGGAGCAGCGTCGTGAACAAGCGGCAGAGACAGCAGCTCATCCGGCGAGTCCTCAAGAGCAGGTCCATAACAAGCCAGCGCGAGTTGGTGGCCGAGTTGGCGGCTGCCGGTTGCGAGGTCACTCAAGCCACCATCAGCCGGGACCTGCGCGAGATCGGCCTGCAGAAGGGACGCGACCCGGCAGGCCGCGTGCGCTATGTGTTCATTCCCAACCTCGAGGAACGGCCCGACCCGCCGACCGCGTGTGGCCGGATGCTGAAGGAGTTCGGCCGCGGGGTGGAGGTGGCCCAGAACCTGCTCGTCGTCCGCTGCGACCCCGGCACCGCTCCGGGGATGGGCCGCGTCATCGACGAGCTCGATTATGACCTCATCCTCGGCTGCGTTGCCGGAGACGACACGGTCATCGTCGTCAGCAAGGACGTGCAAGCGGCAGAAGCCGTGTACAGATATCTCACGCAATTGGGAGGATGACGTAGATGGGCAACGAGAAGTGCGTACTGGCTTACTCCGGAGGTCTGGACACCTCCGCCTTGGTCCCGTATCTAAAAGAAAACTTCGGCTACGATGTGATCTGCGCTCTTGTGGACGTCGGCCGCATCCAGGGACTCGAGGCCGCGCAGGCGCGGGCGCTCCAGGCGGGGGCGGTAGAGTCGGTGGTTATTGACGCCAAGCAGGAGTTCCTGCAGGACTTCGCCTTCCCGGCACTCAAAGCGAATGCGCTCTATGAAGGGAAGTACCCCCTTCACTCCGCTCTCTCCCGGCCGCTCATCGCCAAGAAGATGGTCGAGCTTGCGCACTCGTACGGGGCCAAAGTCGTGGCTCACGGCTGCACGGCCAAGGGTAACGATCAGGTGCGCATAGACGTCTCCGTCCGCTGCCTCGACCCATCCATCACCGTGCTGGGGCCGGCCCGCGAGTGGAACATGACCCGCCCCGAATTGATGGACTACACAGCAGCACGCGGCATAGAGCTTCCTCTGACCAAGAAGAACCCCTACTCCATCGACGAGAACCTGTGGGGGCGGGCCATCGAATGTGGAGAGCTCGAAGACCCCTGGGCGGCGGCGCCCCCCGACGCGTATGTCTTCACCACCGACCCGCAGAAGGCACCGGACGAGCCGCTGGAGGTGGTGATAGGCTTCGAGGCGGGGATCCCCGTCTCGCTCGACGGCAGGGAGATGGACCCGGTCTCCTTGGTCGAAGCGGTCGACAAGATCGCGGGCGCTCACGGCTTTGGCCGGGTGGATATGGTCGAGAACCGTCTGGTAGGGATCAAGAGTCGCGAGACATACGAGGTCGCCGGCTCCCTGTCTCTGATCATCGCGCACGGAGAGATCGAGGACCTGGCCCTGACCCGAGAGCTTCAGCACTTCAAGACCATCATCGATCAGCGGCTGACCGAGCTCATCTACGAGGGGCTGTGGTTCAGTCCCCTGGCCGAGGCCCTGCGGGCGTTCATCGATGAGAGCCAGAAGCATGTGACCGGAGAGACCCGCCTGCGCTACTACAAAGGCTCGTGCAACGTGGTCGGACGACGCTCTCCCAATTCCCTGTATGTGAGCAAGCTCGCCACCTACGGAGCGGGCGACACCTTCAGCCACGAATCCGCGAAGGGCTTCATCCAGTTGTGGGGCCTGCCTGTCGAGATATGGGCCCGCAGCCGTCAAGGCCTGTTGTGAGCGGACCCGTTTCCAACAGCGGCACTGACAAGCCCCGGGGCGGCCGTTTCACGGCCGCCCCGGCACCTCTGTTCGAGCGTCTCAACGCGTCGATCCCCTTCGATCACGTCTTGGCGCCCTTCGACATCGCCGGTTCCCGCGCTCATGTGCGTATGCTGGCGGATGTCGGCGCCCTCACGGGAGAGGAGCGTGATCGTATCCTGGAAGGGTTGGAGCAGGTGGCCCGGGAGGTGGACAAAGGCACCTTCGCCTGGTCTCTGGCGGATGAGGATATCCACATGGCCATCGAGCGGCGTCTCACCGAGATCGTCGGCCCGATGGGAGGCAAGGTGCATACGGGCCGCAGCCGCAACGACCAGGTGGCTCTCGACCTACAGCTCTACCTGCGGGACGCCATCGCCGGTCACCAGAAACGCATAGTCGCCCTGATGGGCGCTCTGATCGACCAAGCGGAGAGCAACCAGGCGACGATCTTCCCCGGCTACACGCATCTGCAGCGCGCGCAGCCGGTGTCGCTCGCCCATCATCTGCTTGCCTATTTCTTCATGCTCGAGCGTGACAAGCAGCGGTTCCAAGAGTGGGTCGGATCGTCGTGGATGCCCCTGGGAGCGGGCGCTCTGGCCGGGGTCAACTACCCTCTGAACAGAGAACAGGTTGCCGCCGAACTGGGCTTTTCCAAGGTGGCACCCAACGCCATGGATGCGGTGGCCGCCAGGGACGGCGCGTTCGCCTACCTGGCCATCTCCGCCGGCTGCGCGCTCAACCTGTCTCGTCTGGCAGAAGAGATGGTGCTCTGGGCCACCCAGGAGTTCGGTCTGGCTTCACTGCCCGATTCGTGGACGTCAGGGTCCAGCATCATGCCTCAGAAGCGCAACCCCGACGGGGCCGAGTTGGTCCGTGCGAAAAGCGCGGGCTTTCTCGCCCGTCTGCAGGGGCTGGGAGCACTGCTGAAAGGACTTCCGCTTGCCTACAACAAGGATCTGCAGGAAGACAAGCTGTATGTCTTCGCCGGTCGCGAGGAGCTCGATCTGTGTCTGGAAGCGATGACGGCCATGGTCCATGGGCTCAAGTTCGACCACGATCAGGCCAGACGAGCCGCGGAGGGCGGATATGCCCAGGCAACGGACGTAGCGGACTACCTGGTGGAGAAAGGCCTACCATTCCGCGAAGCCCACCGGCTCACCGGGCGTCTGGTGGCGCTTCTCGCGTCCGATGACCGTCCGCTCGCCGCAGCCACCCGGGCGGAACTGAAGGAGATCAGCCCGTTGTTCGGCGAGGACTACTACGCCGTAGTCGACCTTGATCGAGTGGTGGCGGCCAAGATCTCCCCAGGGGGGACCGCCCCGCAGCGAGTGGCCGAGCAATTGGCTCTGGCCCGCGAGATTCTGGCCAAGTCCTGAAGGCACCTGCGCGGGCCGCCGGCGTCGGGGGCTGGGCATCAGGCGTCCGAGGGCGGCCCGGCGCCACGGCCTGCTAAGATGGGCCGATGAGCGCGCACTCTTGTCAGTCGACGGTGGAGAACCGTTTGCCCCTGGATCTGCCGGCCGGCCGCCTGCTCACCGGTGACTTCTTCGCCCGCTCCTCGGAGCTGGTAGCCCACGACCTGATCGGGAAGATACTCTGGCGCGAGGGTGTGGGGGGCGGACGCTTGACCGAGTTGGAAGCGTACCTTCCATGCCACGACCCTGCCTGTCATGCCGCGTGCGGCCTCACCAGGCGGAATGCCGCCATGTTCGGCCCGCCCGGCACTGTGTACGTCTATTTGAGTTACGGGGTGCACGTGCTCTTGAACCTGGTGTGCGACCGGGAGCGCGTCGGCTCGGCCGTTCTGATCCGCTCCTTCGAGCCCCTGGGGGACACGCGCCACCTCAGGTTGAACCGGGCGCGCAACGGCAAGGCCGCGACCCCGGTACGAGCATCTGTGGACCGCCTGGGCGTGGGACCTCGCCTCTCGTGTGGGCCCGGCCGGGTCGGGCAGGCCCTCGATCTTCACCTGGGGCTAGACGGCCTGCCCCTGGGAGAAGCGTCGGGACTGTACATCATCGATGACGGCGTGGCGCCTACGGTCGAACGCACCGAAAGGATCGGCATCTCCAAAGGAGATCGCCTGCTCCTGAGATTCGTCATGAGCCATAGCGCTCACGTGAGCCGTCGAGCGCGCCTGAGAGGAGACCGAACGGGATGAGACTGGGGGAGATGTACGAGTTGGCAGTAAACGCCGGCGTTGCCGCCGATCCCCGAGGAGAGGAGGGCGTAGCTCGAGTCCTTGAGAGGGCCCGCAAAGAGTACGAGGCCCTGACCCCGGACAAGCGCTGGGAGTTCGACCTCGAATGCCTCTCCAACCCTTACGCGGACACCCGCATCCTTGTGGGTGATACGGAGACCGAGGTGAAAGGCATCCTGGTGGGGATCGATCTGGAAGTCGGTGAAGTCTTGCTGGCCGACGCGCTCCGCGCCAAAGGGCGGCCTATCGACCTGCTCTTGGCTCACCACCCTGAAGGCCGCGCGCTCGCTCGGCTGGAAGAGGTGATGGGTGTTCAGGCCGACGTGTGGCGCAAGTTCGGGGTCTCGATCGCTTACGGCGACTCGGTCATGAGCGAACGGATGACGGAGATCATGCGGGCCATTCATCCCCGGAACAACGAGCAGAACATCGCCGCCGCCCGTCTGCTGGACCTGCCCTACATGTGCTGTCACACCCCCGCAGACAACAACGTCAACGCGTTTGTCCAGGCCCGTTGCGACGAGTTGGGGACGGATGGCACTGTGGATGAGCTACTCGACATGCTCAAAGCAATACCCGAGTACCGCGAGGCCGTCCTCCAGGGTACCGGCCCCGTCATCTTCGAGGGCAACGGGAAGCGCCGTACCGGCAAGATCATGGTGGACATGACCGGCGGGACCTCCGGGCCGGTGGAATCCATCAGCAAGCTGGCCTCCGCAGGCGTGGGCACGATCGTCGGCATGCACATGGGTGAGGACCACCGCAAAAAGGCCAAGGAGGAGCGGGTCACCGTGGTGATCGCGGGGCATGTCTCCTCGGATTCCCTGGGTATGAACCTGATCATCGACCAGTACGAACGCCAGGGGGTGGACGTGCTCGGCTGTTCCGGCTTCACTCGGGTGAGCCGAAACTAGAGGAAGCGGGCCAGAGCGCGCCTTCACCCGCTCGGTCGCGGCGGGGCGGCGCCTCTAGGTTGCTCGGCAGGCCTCTACCAGCACCCAGGTCGGCGACCCCATGGTATGCTGCCGCCCGGGAGGTGGCCGATGGAGACGACAGCGGCGTCTAACGACGTTCCCGTCGAAGCGCGCGAAGAGTACGAGGAGTTGCTGCTTGGCAGCGTGGATGCGCTGCCGGCTGAAGAGCTGCTGCACCAGCTGGTGCGGGCACGAGCGGAGGGCCGCCCCCTGCGGGTCAAGCTCGGCGTCGACCCTACCGCCCCGGATATCCACTTGGGACACACAGTGGTGCTGCGCAAGCTGGCGCAGTTCCAGGCCCTCGGTCATACCGCCGTGCTCATCATCGGCGACTACACCGCGAAGGTGGGCGACCCTTCGGGCCGCTCGAAGCTGAGACCGCGCCTCTCCGACGAGGAGATCAATGAGAACGCGCGCACCTACGTCGAGCAGGCTGCCAAGGTCCTCGATATGGACAAGGTCGAACTCACCCGCAATGGCGACTGGCTGAGCCCTCTGCGCATGGACGAGGTCCTCAAGTTGACTGCTACGGTGACCGTGGCCCGCATGCTGGAGCGCGACGACTTCTCCCGCCGCTATCTTGCGAACGAGCCGATCTCAATGCTGGAGTTCATGTACCCGCTTCTGCAAGGGTACGACAGCGTGGCGGTCAGAGCCGACGTCGAGCTGGGGGGGACCGACCAGAAGTTCAATCTGCTCATGGGTCGCACCATCATGGAAGCGTACGGCCAGCCTCCGCAAAGCATCCTCACCGTCCCGTTGCTCGTCGGCACCGACGGCGAGCAGAAGATGTCCAAGACCTACGGCAACTACATAGGCGTGAACGACGCCCCGGACGATATGTTCGGCAAAGTGATGTCCATCCCCGACGACCTGATGGTCACCTATCTCAGCCTGCTCACCGGGGCCAAGCGCCGTGAGGTTGAGGCGTTCGAGCTCGGACTGCGGGAAGGTGGCTATCATCCAGCCCAGGCCAAACGCGACCTAGCCGAGAGGATCGTGGGGCTCTACCATTCCCCGGATCTGGCGACCCAGGCCCGAACTCATTTCGACCGGGTCTTCAAAGAGAAGGACCGGCCGGAGACCATCGCTGAGGCGACTCTGCCGGCCGAAGCGGTCCGTGACGGGCGGGTGTGGTTGCCTCGTCTCCTCACCGGCCTCGGACTCGCCTCGTCCAACGGCGAGGCCAGGCGTCTTGTCGAGCAGGGAGGGGTCAAGCTCGACGACGCCGTTCTCCTCGACGCAGGCGCCGAGCTCGATCCAGACTCCCTGCACGGAGCCGTGCTCCAGGTGGGAAAGCGCAAGTTCGTCCGGATAATCTAGCCTGTCTGCTACCAAAGTCGTAGGGGCTTTTCGCCCGCGCCCGCTACCATCGACCCGTACGGCGCGCTCCGCGCGAGAACGACTGTGGGGGTGACCGCATGCGGGCCTTGAGACTGGTGGTTCTTCTGGTGTGTGTGGGCGCATCTGTGGCGACCATCCTGTGCGCTACCGGTTGCGGATCGCAGGGCGGGCAAGCCGGTCCCTCCAGCTCCGCGGCCATATCTGTGGCGCTCTCTTCAGCCACCGCGACGACTCCTTCAGACACAACCCTGACGCCCTCGTCGAGCCCGGCAGCCACGACTCTTACGACGATGGGACCTGCGCCGTCCCCGGCGGGCTCGGCCGGCACCGAGCCCCAGTCCGATGTGCCGGGGCTCTTTGCCGACCTCGCCCGCGTCATGGCCCCTTTGCCGGTGTATGGTCTTGATCAGCTTGCCGACGGAGTGTCTGTCGCTCTGACGTGGTGGCCGGCCCTCTCGCTGGACTCACCCTCCGAATATGATGGTCCTTCCGCATCCAATCCGCGGGTCTCCGACTCGCCCCCCGGCACCCAGGAGGCACAGGTGCTCTTGGAATCCGGCGACGGGTGGCTCGTGATCCTTGAGAACTTCCGGGGCGATCTGGGAGACGTCACTGGGTCCGCAGTCGGTGTGGTGGCCGGGAGCCCCGCGGCGCTCTACGCAGTGAACGGTGGCGCCCTTGTGCAGTGGAGCGATCATGGCGCGTGGTATGGGGTCTTCGGCCGGGACGTCCCCGCAGACGTGGTGGTGGAGACGGCTCTCTCCCTCAGTATCGTCGACCCAGGGCATTGACAGTTGAGCCGGGTAGGTCTACAATACTTGGCCTCAAGATGATCGGACTACTTGTTGACAGCACGAACGAACTGGCGAGGGCGCGCGGATAGCCTGAACTACATATCCGTCGCTCTCGGAGCCACTCGTGCGTCAGGCGGAGTGGCTTCGATTGTTCTTGAGGAAGGTTTTGGAGTCTGTTGGCGGGGAAGAACCAGTACAACAGACACGTGGGAGGCGGGTTGACGCCGCCCGCAGGTGGTGCTAATCTTCCCGGCCGCGCCTAAGAGCGCAGTGGTCTTTGAAAACTGAACAGCGTTGTCGGATCGGACCGTTTTGCGACGGTTCGGTCTGTCAGCAACGAATCTGCGAGGACGTCGTCTTCTAGTGGGACGGCTGTTCTCGCCCCCGTCCGCGATCGGACCCACCGGTCGCGAGACACACTTTGAGAGCTAATCAGCTCTCCTCAAAGTCAGATCCGAGCTTCGGCTCGTATCGCAATACTTCACGGAGAGTTTGATCCTGGCTCAGGACAAACGCTGGCGGCGTGCCTAACACATGCAAGTCGAGCGTGAAAGGGGCTTCGGCCCTGAGTAAAGCGGCGAACGGGTGAGTAACACGTGGGCAACCTGCCTCAAGGACTGGGATAACTCCGGGAAACCGGGGCTAATACCGGACGATGTCGTCTGGCGCAAGCCGGCCGACCAAAGGTAGCTTCGGCCTCTGCCTTGAGATGGGCCCGCGTCCTATCAGCTTGTTGGTGAGGTAACGGCTCACCAAGGCTACGACGGGTAGCTGGTCTGAGAGGATGATCAGCCACACTGGGACTGAGATACGGCCCAGACTCCTACGGGAGGCAGCAGTGGGGAATCTTGCGCAATGGGCGAAAGCCTGACGCAGCAACGCCGCGTGAGCGAAGAAGGCCTTCGGGTTGTAAAGCTCTGTCAGGGGGAAAGAAGGCACCTGGGTTAATAGCCCAAGGGCTGACGGTACCCCCAAAGGAAGCCACGGCTAACTACGTGCCAGCAGCCGCGGTAATACGTAGGTGGCGAGCGTTGTCCGGAATCATTGGGCGTAAAGAGCGCGTAGGTGGCTTGTCAGGTCTGATGTGAAATCTCGGGGCTCAACCCCGAACGTGCATCGGAAACCGACTTGCTAGAGTCTGGGAGAGGAGAGTGGAATTCCTGGTGTAGCGGTGAAATGCGTAGATATCAGGAGGAACACCGGTAGCGAAGGCGGCTCTCTGGAACAGTACTGACGCTGAGGCGCGAAAGCTAGGGGAGCAAACAGGATTAGATACCCTGGTAGTCCTAGCCGTAAACGATGGACACTAGGTGTCGGGGGTGTCGACTCCCTCGGTGCCGAAGCTAACGCATTAAGTGTCCCGCCTGGGGAGTACGGCCGCAAGGCTAAAACTCAAAGGAATTGACGGGGGCCCGCACAAGCAGTGGAGCATGTGGTTTAATTCGACGCAACGCGAAGAACCTTACCTGGGCTTGACATGTACGTGGTAGGAATCCGAAAGGTGACCGACCCCTCGGGGAGCGTACACAGGTGGTGCATGGCTGTCGTCAGCTCGTGTCGTGAGATGTTGGGTTAAGTCCCGCAACGAGCGCAACCCCTGTCCTGATGTTGCCATCATTAAGTTGGGGACTCATCGGAGACTGCCGGTGACAAACCGGAGGAAGGTGGGGATGACGTCAAGTCATCATGCCCTTTATGTCCAGGGCTACACACGTGCTACAATGGCCGGTACAACGGGCTGCGATACCGCGAGGTGGAGCGAATCCCTTAAAGCCGGTCTCAGTTCGGATTGGAGTCTGCAACTCGACTCCATGAAGGCGGAATTGCTAGTAATCGCGAATCAGCAACGTCGCGGTGAATACGTTCCCGGGCCTTGTACACACCGCCCGTCACACCACGAAAGCTTGGAACACCCGAAGCCGGTGGCCCAACCCGCAAGGGAGGGAGCCGTCGAAGGTGGGCTGGGTGATTGGGGTGAAGTCGTAACAAGGTAGCCGTACCGGAAGGTGCGGCTGGATCACCTCCTTTCTAGGGATTTGCGGTGACCAACACCGCAGGTCCACATCATTCCAAGCCGCGAGGGTCCGATCGCTATGCGCTTCGGTACTGCGGTGGATGTGGAAACCTGGAATGTATGTCGACCTGGCTTGGAAGCGTCTGATCGTGCGCTTCGAGGCAACGCTGTTCAGTTTTGAAAGACCGCGCTCGTGTTTGGGACGCGGTTCTTCCAGTCCGTGGAGCATCGCTCCGCGCGCACCTTGAAATCTGCATAGTGACGTATATGTAATGTGTTCTTCCGTCAAGATACTAAGAGCACACGGTGGATGCCTTGGCACCAGGAGCCGATGAAGGACGTGGACGGCTGCGATAAGCCGCGGTGAGGCGCTGAACAGCCTTCGACCCGCGGATCTCCGAATGGGGCAACCCGGCCAGAGTAATGTCTGGTCATCCCTAGCTGAACACATAGGCTAGGAGAAGGTAAGCGGGCGAACTGATACATCTAAGTAGCCCGAGGAAAGGAAAGAAACATCGACTCCCTGAGTAGCGGCGAGCGAAACGGGATGAGCCCAAACCATATCTGCGTGATTGCGTGCAGGCGTATCAGGTATGGGGTTGTAGGGCTGGTTTTGGACCGGCTGCATCCGGTCCGGGAAGTTACAAAAGACTGATATAGCCGAACCGGTTGGGACGCCGGGCCACAGAGGGTTAGGGCCCCGTAGGCGACATGTCGGTCTCTTCCTTAACCAGTTCCTGAGTACTACCGGACACGTGAAATCCGGTAGGAACCTGCGGGGACCACCTCCGCAAGGCTAAGTACTAACTGGTGACCGATAGTGGACTAGTACCGTGAGGGAAAGGTGAAAAGCACCCCGGGAGGGGAGTGAAATAGAACCTGAAACCGTGTGCTTACAAGCGGTCGGAGCAGCCCTCGTGGCTGTGACGGCGTGCTTTTTGCATAACGAGCCAGCGAGTTATGGTATGCGGCAAGGTTAAGCGAGAGCGGAGCCGTAGCGAAAGCGAGTCTGAATAGGGCGTTTTAGTCGCATGCTGTAGACCCGAAGCCGGGTGAGCTATCCATGGGCAGGGTGAAGCGAGGGTAAGACCTCGTGGAGGCCCGAACCCACTTCGGTTGAAAACGGAGGGGATGACCTGTGGATCGGAGTGAAAGGCTAATCAAACCCGGAGATATCTGGTTCTCGCCGAAATATATTTAGGTATAGCCTCGCGTGTTTACTTTCGGTTGTAGAGCACTGTTTGGGCTAGGGGCCCCCTAAAGGTTACCGAACTCAGACAAACTCCGAAGGCCGTCAGTCAAGAGCGCGGGAGTCAGGCTGCGGGGGCTAAGCTCCGTAGCCGAGAGGGAAACAACCCAGACCGTCAGCTAAGGTCCCTAAATTCTGGCTAAGTGGGAAAGGATGTGCGAGTGCACAGACAACCAGGAGGTTGGCTTAGAAGCAGCCATCCTTGAAAGAGTGCGTAATAGCTCACTGGTCAAGTGTTCACGCGCCGACAATCCAACGGGGCTTAAGTCAGATACCGAAGCTACGGGATCCTCGCGACCTTCGGGTCGCTGGATCGGTAGGCGAGCGTTCCCATGCCGGTGAAGCGGCGGCGTAAGCCAGCCGTGGAGGCATGGGAAGTGAGAATGCTGGCATGAGTAACGAAAGGCGAGTGCGAAACTCGCCCGCCGAATGCCCAAGGTTTCCTGAGCAATGCTAATCAGCTCAGGGTTAGCCGGGACCTAAGCCGAGGCCGAGAGGCGTAGGCGATGGACAACTGGTCAATATTCCAGTGCCACCACCAAGCGTTTGAGCAATGGGGTGACGCGGAAAGGTAAGCGGACCGTGGCGTTGGTTGACCACGGACAAGCGCGTAGGGCGGTCTCTAGGGAAATCCGGAGGCCATACAAGCCTGAGACGTGATGTCAGCTGGCTTCTGCCGGCGAGCCGCCGATCCTCTGCCGCCAAGAAAAACCTCTAGCGAGCTCTGGTGTGTGCCCGTACCAAAACCGACACAGGTGGGCAGGTAGAGAATACCAAGGCGATCGGGAGAACTCTGGCTAAGGAACTCGGCAAAATAGCCCCGTAACTTCGGGAGAAGGGGCGCCTCGTTAGGGTGACAGAATTGACTTCTCGAGCCCGAGGAGGCCGCAGAGTCTAGGCCCAAGCGACTGTTTACCAAAAACACAGGTCTCTGCTAAGTCGAAAGACGATGTATAGGGGCTGACGCCTGCCCGGTGCCGGAAGGTTAAGTGGAGGTGTTAGCTTTCGCGGCGAAGCACTGAAATTAAGCCCCGGTAAACGGCGGCCGTAACTATAACGGTCCTAAGGTAGCGAAATTCCTTGTCGGGTAAGTTCCGACCTGCACGAATGGCGTAACGATTTGGGCACTGTCTCAGCCAGAGACCCGGTGAAATTGTAGTATCGGTGAAGATGCCGATTACCCGCGACAAGACGGAAAGACCCCGTGAACCTTTACTGCAGCTTGATATTGGAGCTTGGTGCACTTTGTCCAGGATAGGTGGGAGGCTGGGAAGCGCGGACGCTAGTTCGCGTGGAGCCATCCTTGGGATACCACCCTTAGTGTATTGGGCTTCTAACGGTAGGCCGTGATCCGGCTACCGGACAGTGTCTGGCAGGCAGTTTGACTGGGGCGGTCGCCTCCTAAAATGTAACGGAGGCGCGCAAAGGTTCCCTCAGCACGGTCGGCAATCGTGCGTAGAGTGTAAAGGCATAAGGGAGCTTGACTGCGAGACCAACAAGTCGAGCAGGTGCGAAAGCAGGCCTTAGTGATCCGGCGGTAGCAAGTGGAAGCGCCGTCGCTCAACGGATAAAAGGTACTCCGGGGATAACAGGCTTATCCTCCCCAAGAGTCCACATCGACGGGAGGGTTTGGCACCTCGATGTCGGCTCATCGCATCCTGGGGCTGGAGTAGGTCCCAAGGGTTGGGCTGTTCGCCCATTAAAGCGGTACGCGAGCTGGGTTCAGAACGTCGTGAGACAGTTCGGTCCCTATCTGTCGTGGGCGCAGGAGATTTGAGGGGACTCGTCCCTAGTACGAGAGGACCGGGATGAACAGACCTCTGGTGTATCAGTTGTCGTGCCAACGGCACCGCTGGATAGCTACGTCTGGATCTGATAACTGCTGAAAGCATCTAAGCGGGAAGCAGACCCCGAGATGAGATCTCCCACTAGGTAACTAGGTAAGACCCCTGGTAGACCACCAGGTTGATAGGCTGGATGTGTAAGGGCAGTAATGTCTTCAGCAGACCAGTACTAATCGGTCGAGGTCTTGACTTAATACATTACTCCGTCACTATGCAGATTTGAGGGTGCGCGCGCCCGGGATGCGCTTTTCGAGTTTCCGGTGACCATAGCGAGGGGGATCCACCTCTTCCCATTCCGAACAGAGAAGTTAAGCCTCTCAACGCCGATGGTACTGCAGGGGAGACTCTGTGGGAGAGTAGGAAGTCGCCGGGATTGATTTGGAGCCCGCCAGTGATGGCGGGCTCTCTTTTTGCCCGGCGCCGTACTCAGGGCAGCTGGGACCCCCTATAATACAATCCTAGGAGCGAAGGAGCGCTGACAGGGCAACGAGTCTGGGAGGCAGTCGTGGCAGCTAAGGTTGAATGGGGTCTGCGAGGAGTCATCCTCCCGTTGATCACTCCCTTCAAGGACGACCTCAGCGTGGACTATGAAGGCCTCGCCCGCATCGTCGATTACTACATCGAGGAGGTGAAAGTCGACGGGCTCGTGCCCTGCGGCACCACCGGCGAGTCGGCTACCCTCTCGCACAAGGAGCATGCCGACGTTATCCGCGCAGTGGTCGACCACACGAAGCGGCGTGTACCCGTCATCGCTTCTACGGGTTCAAACTCCACTCGGGAAGCGATCGACTTGACCCAGATGGCGCGAGAGCTCGGGGCCGACGCCACGCTACAGGTGGGGCCGTACTATAACAAGCCCACCCAGCAAGGCCTTTTCCAGCACTTCCAGACTATCGCGCAGGCAGCCGGCTTGCCTATGGTCATCTACAATATCCCGGGCCGCACGAGCCGCAATATCGAGCCGCAGACCATCATCCGTCTCTGGCGTGAGGTGCCGCAGGTGGTGGGGCTCAAGGACTCTTCGGGCGATCTGCACCAGGCCATGGAGATCTACCGGGGCACCGACCCGGCCACGTTCAAGATCTATTCAGGCGAGGACATCATGACCTTCAGCCTCATCTGCCACGGCGCGGCCGGCGCGATCGCCGCCGTTGCGCACGTGGTTGGCAAAGAAGTGAAGGCCATGTGCCAGGCGGTATGGGAAGGGCGCATCGCGGAGGCTCGCACCATCCACTACAGCATCATGGACGTGGTCGACGCCCTGTTCGTCGAACCCAATCCCACACCGGTCAAACAGGCCGTGGAGTGGCTTGGCCTGCCCGCAGGGCCGCTCCGGCCGCCTCTGGCGCGCCTGACCCCCGCCGGCCAAGACATCCTGGGCAGAGCGATGAAGGCAGGAGGCTGGCTGGCCTGAGGAACCGCTGGCCGGCGCGACCTTTGCGCGCGTCCGCGCGCCCGCGCGGGATCAAATAGGACCAAAGTCCAGTGTCCGCTCACCTTTGGCTGCGATAAGTTGATGTCTGTGGCTACTTTCCTATTCAAGCCTTTGCGAAAAGGGCCGATATACGGAGGTAGCGAACGCGTTCCAGGGAGGGTGTGGCGTAGTGCAGTACTATCTCTATGCAGTCGCACTAATGCTTGGACTAGCCGTCGGCAGCTTCCTGAACGTCGTCATCTATCGCCTGCCCCGCCACGAATCCCTGGTACGACCTGGTTCCCACTGTCCTTCCTGCGGGACGCCCATCAGGGCCTACGACAACATCCCCATAGTGAGTTGGTTGATCCTCCGAGGCAAGTGCCGCAACTGCCGCTCGCCCATATCCGCCCGCTATCTGCTGGTAGAGGCGATCACAGGAGCCTCGTTCGTGCTGGCCTTCTGGCGGTTCGGCCTTGATTGGCGGCTGCTGGTGGCCTGGGCCTTCATCGCCGCCATGGTGGCGGTAGCCTTCATCGACTACGATCACATGATAATCCCCAACAAGATCGTGCTGCCGGGCGCCGTGATGGGCCTGATCGCGTCGATGGCTCTGGACCCACAGAGGTGGTGGGTCTATGTCGCCGGTAGCCTTGGCGCGGCGGCTTTCATGTTCGCACTCGCGCTGATCTGGCCGGGCGGCATGGGGCCGGGGGATATAAAGCTCGCCCTCTTCATGGGCGCCGTTTTGGGTGCGTACGTGATGGTCGCCCTGTTCGTAGCCTTTCTCCTCGGCAGTCTGGTGGGCATATTTATGCTCTTAGTGCAGAAGCGATCGCGAAAAGAAAAGATACCCTTCGGTCCATATCTGGCTATGGGTGCGATACTGGCCGCATTAGTGGGCGAGACCTTACTAAACTCGTACTTGGGAGTCTACAATTGACCCCAAGAAGACTATGCAAAAGGTGATTGCTAGTGTTGTTAGGCGTGATAGAGTCTAAAGTGTACAAGCCAACCAGGCTGAATCAAGCCGTGGGGTCGAGGTGAGCCGATGGCCTTAGGCCTTCGTCAATCGGGGCAGTGGGCGCTGGATGTCGGAGGGTCTAACATCGTCGCGCTCCATGTTGCCGGAGATCCCGGTAGCCTCAAGCTACGCCAACTCTATGACTGGCCCTTGCCCGATGGACTGGTGGTTGACGGCGAGATCCTAGACGGCGACCTTTTCGCCCGCGAGCTCAAGGCCCTCGTGAACCAGTACAAGTTGCGCGGCCGTTCGGTTCAGGTGGGCGTCAGCAATCAGAAAGTCATCGTCCGGAACATCGACATGCCGGAGATGACCGAGGAGGAGCTGCGTGGCGCGATCGAGTTCCAGGCCCAGGACTATATACCCATTCCCGTTGACGAAGTGGTGCTCGACTTCCAGGTGGTGGGGAAACGGGTCAACCCTGATGGGGCCACCCGCCAGGAGGTGCTGCTCGTAGCCGCCCAGAGGACGATGATAAGCACGCTCCTCAGCGCGATCAAGCAAGCGGGACTCAAGGTGGCGGGTATAGACGTGTCCAGCCTGGCACTCACCCGTGCCCTTCTTCCTCCCACCTCCTTCTTGGGCGAAATGCCCGATGGTGGGACGTGCAGGGGGATCGCCGATATCTCCTCCTCGGTGGCCACTCTGGTTGTAGCTGTTGACGGTGTACTCAAGTTCACGCGGATCATCAACTTCTCGAGCGATCGCTTCCCGCGGGCGCTCAGCGAGCAGAGAGCCATTCCTTATGCCGACGCGCAGACCATGGTGCAACGCCTGGGGCTGCCAGGGCCTCTACCAGCCGACGCCGAGTACTACCCGGAGGACATCGTCACCGATACTCACAGGCGGCTCGGGCAAGAGGCCTCCGAATTGAGTGACGAGATCCGCCGGTCACTCGACTACTACCAGAACCAGGAACAAGCGCCGAGGGTCTCGGAGCTCATCTTGAGTGGACGGGGAGCGCTGGTCAAGAACCTCGACGCACATCTGGGCGAAGCTCTTGCCATACCGGTCAGCCTGGGCAATCCGCTGGTCCATATCTCCCAGAACGCCTCGGACATCCCGGATGCCAACCTGGCGTTCATGGCGCCCGCGCTGGCGGTCCCTATCGGCTTGGCCCTTCCCGGAGACGAATGAGATGGCCCGCCGAGTAAACCTAGTTCCCCCATCAGAGAGGAGCAGAACGAGCACCGATTTCGGACTGCTCGCGCTCCTGGGCGCCGCTATCGTGATCATCTTCGCTATCGCGTTCGGTTACTACCTGCTCAACAACACCTTATCCGACCGCGAGCAAGAGTTGGCGGACCTGCAAAACCAGAACGCCGCGCTGCAGGAGCAGCTGGCCGCCCTTCAACAGTACGGCGACATCCAGCGAGACAGGGAGAACGCTGAAGGGATCGTGCAGGGCATCTATGCCAGTCGGACCTTGGTCTCCGATATCCTTGACGCCACCAGTCTGGTCGTGCCTGAGAACGCTTGGTTCCAAAGCCTCGCGCTCACTACCCTCGACCCGACGTCACCCGGATCGGAGCCGGAAGCGGGAGGGGTCAGCGCCGGTGACAATGCACTGACTATCGAAGGCAACACGTATAGCTTCGAGGACGTCGCGCAGGTCCTTGTCCGGCTGCAGTTGATTCCGTCTATCTCCGGGGTCAACCTAGTGTCGGCCGGTCTTCCTAGAGGCGCTACAGACCCCGAGATCGAGGTCAAGGGCTTCTCGATAGACGCCGTGGTCGATGCTCCGGAGACCACCGACACCCCGCTGCCCATCAGCCAGGTGGAGGTGGAGTGACGATGAGTCGTACCCTCAGGCTCATAATCGTAGGTGTAGTGCTGGTCGTCATCATCATCCTGGCCTGGTTCTTCCTGATCAGTCCTCTCCGCTCGGACATCGACGCGGTGGAGGCGTCCATCGAGACCGAGCGCGCGAGTCTGTCCGCGGCCCAAGCCCAGCTAGCTCAGGCGGAGGCCATCCGCGAAGAGGGCGAGAAGAATCGCGGTATGTTGCTGGAATTGGCCAAGATGGTGCCCGAAGGCGAGCAGATCCCCAGCCTGCTCCTGCAGATCCAGGATCTTGCCGACCAGTCGGGTATCGCCTTCATCGCCGTCACCCCCGGTGATCCCATACAGTCGGGCGATTTCGACGTCATACCTCTGGAACTGGAGTTCACGGGCACCTATTTCGATCTGAGCGACTTCGTCTACCGAGCGGAGCAGATGGTCGCAGGACCAGGAAGGTTGCTCGCGGTCAAGAATCTTGATCTGCAGTTGGCACAGGATGCGGGAGCGACGGGATCCGGTGTCGACGTCAGCCCTCTGCTAGCGGTGAGCATGACTCTGTATGCCTTCGAGATGGCCGCCGCGACCGAAGGGACCACGACCACCACCTCATCCGGTGGCTCGACAACGACGACGACTGAGTCTGGTTCCGGTGAGACGACGACCTCGACTACCAGTGGTTCGTAGGGAGGATGTGTTGAAGCCCAAGCTTCATCGATCCGTGGCCGTTGCGGTCCTCCTCATACTCGCGTTGAGCGCTGGCGTGTTCGCGTGCTTCGGGGGAGATGACGGCACCAACGGCGACGAGGGCATGGCGACTTCCTTGGTGAGCAACAAGGCGACTACCACCGCGGTTCCTGTCACAGCTGTCTACGCGCTCGACGCCGAAGCTTTCTCCACCTTCCAGAGCAAGGACCCCTTCATCCAGCAGGCCGTCCCGCCGAGCACGGAGTCGACGACCACCACTACGATCGGCCCCAATACGACCACAACCACACGCTACACCACCACGACCCGGTATACGACTACCACAAGATACCCCACAACCAGCACCACCAAGTCGACAGCCTCCACCACAACCACGACCACCGTGGTGCACGCTCACTTCCTGAAGATTCTTTCGATAGGTGTGGTCAGCAACGCAGATGCCGTCACCTTCCAGGTGGACAACAGCATCTACAAGGACAAGCGTGAGGGAGACGTGGTCTCCACCAGTTGGGGGCAGATCCAGGTGCTCGACATCAACAGCACGAGCAAGGTCGTCACCCTCCTGCACGGCAGCGAGACCCGAGTGCTCACCGTCGGATCGGTGGTCTACGAGTAGCATCCCTGGACGGTCGCGCGCCCTGGCCTGCAACCTTGAACCGGCGCCGCGGGGCGCCCTCGCCATAAGGAAAGGGATGTGAGCGCCCTCCGTATGATCACAGCGGGAGAATCACACGGCCCAGCCGAGGTGTGCGTGCTTGAAGGCATACCGGCGGGGCTGGCTCTGAGCCGGGCGGACGTCGACGTCGACCTCGCCCGCCGGCAGCAGGGATATGGGCGGGGCGGTCGTATGTCCATCGAGACCGATCACTGTCGTTTCTTGGCCGGTGTGCGTCGTGGCCGCACTCTGGGGACCCCGATCTGCGTGCTGGTCGAGAATAGCGATCACGCCAACTGGCTGGCGCTGATGTCCCCTGACCCCCCCCAAGACGAGACCGATGTCACGCGGGCGCGCGTGACCGTTCCCCGGCCGGGTCACGCAGACCTGGCCGGTCTCGCCAAATATGGCCATCACGACATCAGGGACGTCCTCGAGCGCGCAAGTGCCCGAGAGACCGTGGGCCGGGTGGCCGCAGGGGCCATATGCAAGCGTCTGCTGAGCGAAGTGGGCGTCACCGTGCGTGGCCGGGTCATCCGGATCGGTCCGGTCGGATTGGCGGGCGGCGCCGACTTCGCTCGTCCGGACAGCATTGACTGGAACGCGGTGCATGCGTCACCGGTGGGTTGCGACGACGACCTTGCGTCGGCGGCTATGTGCGAGGAGATCGATCGGGCTCGCGAAGCTGGGGACTCCTTGGGCGGAGTATTCGAGATCTGGGCCTGGGGAGTGTGCCCCGGTCTGGGAGACTACGCCCGGGCCGAGGACCGACTCGACGGTAGGCTCCTGGGCGCCCTCGGCAGCATCCCCGCCATAAAAGCCGTGGAGATGGGCGAGGGTTGCGCGAACGCCGCTCGGCCAGGTTCTCTCGTCCACGATGCCATCATCATCCGTGAAGAAGGCGCCTGCCGCTGGGCTTCACGAGAGACCAATCGCGCCGGCGGGGTCGAGGGAGGTATGACCACGGGCATGCCCGTTGTCCTGCGCGCCGCGATGAAGCCCATCGCGACCCTTACGTCGCCGCTTCCCTCTGTGGATCTGGAGACGTTGCGGCCGGCCGATGCCCACGTGGAACGGAGCGACGTGGCGGCCGTCCCCGCAGCCCGGGTGGTGGGGGAGGCTGCGGTCGCTTTCGTGCTGGCTCAAGCTTATCTCGACAAGTTCGGGGGGGACAGTCTCGAGCAGCTAGAGGCTGCGCTGCTCGCCTACGAAGCCACCCTGGAGGAGCGAGGATTGTGGCGCCGTTCCTAGCCCTGACCGGGTTCATGGGCAGTGGCAAGACGACTGTGGGGGAAAGGGCGGCGAACCTCCTCGGCTGGCGCTTCATGGACCTCGATTCCGAGATCGTCAAAGCGGCGGGGGTCAGCATCGAGGCGTTCTTCGCCTCCCAGGGCGAAGCGGCCTTCAGGGAGCTCGAGAGCCGGCTGCTCGCCAGACTCCTGACTACCGGACCAGATGACCGCGGGCTGCTGGTGGCTCTCGGAGGGGGGACTCTCGAGACCGACGAGGCGGCCGCTCTTCTACGAGGGCGCGGAGCCGTCGCGTACCTCGAGATTGCTCCTGCCGAAGCCTGGTCGCGGGCGCGAGGTACCGGCCGACCTTTGGCTCGCGAGAAGAGCGAATTCGAGGGACTTCTGGCCAGGCGCCAAGCCCGCTATGAAGACGTGGCCGATTGGGTCGTTCCGGTGGGCGGGAGGACCGTGGACGAGTTGGCGAGAGACGTCGCGGAGATCGTCCACCTCGCGGGCGAGGAACATCCCGGCAAGTGGGGCCGGCGTTTGGTTTCTACCGAAAGATCATCCTTGATCATCGGGGGTGAAGATTCGCTCTCGCGTCTCGACCGCCTCGCCGCCGACGCGGAAGAAAAGGGCCATCGTTTCTTCGTCTTCACGGATGAGAACGTCATGCTGTTTTGGGGGGACGAGCTCCTTTCGCATCTGTCTGAGGGGTCGGTCAGCTCGGATTTCCTCGTGCTGGCCCCGGGCGAGAACAGCAAGAGCGTGAGCCAACTCGGCCGTTGTTGGGATTGGTTGGCCGCACAAGGCGCCCGCCGAGACGACATCGCCGTCGCCCTTGGAGGAGGGGTGGTCGGCGACCTGGCCGGCTTCACGGCTTCGACCTATCACAGAGGGATCTCCCTCTGGCAAATCCCCACCACTCTCCTCGCTCAGGTCGACTCGAGCGTCGGCGGCAAGACCGCGATCAATCTCGAAGCGGGCAAGAACCTCGCGGGCTCCTTCTATCAGCCGGACATCGTGCTGATCGATCCGGCGACGATCCGCACCCTCCCGGATCGCGAGTATGCCAACGGCCTGGGGGAAGTAGTCAAGTATGGGCTCCTCCACTCCGAGGGTTTGATCGACAGGCTCGAGAGCGACGCGGAAGCCGTCGCGGCCCGCGAGCGCGGCGTCATGAGCTACCTGGTGAAGACCTGCGTCGGCTACAAGGCCCGTGTCGTGGAGAAAGACGAGCTCGACCGGGGCGGCCGGGCGGTGCTCAACCTCGGCCACACTGTCGCTCACGCCCTCGAGGTGGCCGATGGCTACGGGGCGATAAGTCACGGCCGAGCGGTGGCTTTGGGCACGCTGGTCTCTTTGGCTGTGAGCGAGCGCCTGCTAGGACTTGATCGCTCGGTGCGCGAGCGCACCAGCGATCTGCTCGCCCGATTCGGACTCCCCACGGTCCTACCGCTGGGAGATGTAGCGAATATCATGAGCGCGGTGTGCCGGGATAAGAAAGTGGTCGCCGGCTCCAGTGGCTTTGTGGGGCTGCGGGCGATCGGAGAGCCGGTGTGGGGCATGGACGTACCCGCCTCTCTGCTGGCGGAATGCGTGGAGGTCATCAGAGCATGAGAGACTCCCCCAAGCACCTCGTCCTCTTGCACGGGGTCAACCTCGATCTGCTGGGCGAGCGTCCGGCGGCCCATTACGGCACGATCACCCTGCGAGCGCTGGAGCAGTCGGTCGCGGAGGAAGTGGAGCGTCTGGGCTGGACCTGCGTCTCCCGGCAGACCAACCATGAGGGCGATTACGTGGAATACATCCACGAGTTCCGGCATGCGGGAGCCCTTCTCGTTAACCCCGGGGCGTGGACCCACTATAGCTACGCCATTCGGGACGCACTGGAGATCGTTACCTGTCCCGTCGCCGAAGTCCACCTGTCCGACATCAGCAAACGCGAGGAGTGGCGACGCCTCTCGGTGATCTCACCCGTCGTCAGCTTCACTGTCGGCGGCAAAGGGCCGGAGGGGTACATCGAGGCGGCGCGCCGCCTCATCGCATTGGCTGGCGACTCGGCGGTGGCAGGGGGCTGAACCGTTTCCCTCCGCCTGGCTGACCGGGGTCGGCGGAACGGCGCGCGAACCCTCGGTTGGTGTACAATGCACCGGCGCAGACGGTACGTTCACTAGGAAGTCATCTGAAGTCATCCGAGCAGTAGTCGCTGGAGGCCAGTCCCGTGATCTCAACCAATCAGTTCAAAGTCGGCATGACCCTCAGGTTCGAGGGCGAGACGTACCGCATAGCCGAATACCAACATGTGAAACCGGGCAAAGGCGGGGCGTTTGTTCGTACGAAGCTGCGCAATGTGGTCACTGGGGCCCTGATCGACCGTACGTTCCGCCCTGAGCAGAAGTTCGAGCAGTTGCGCACGGAAAGCCGGCCGATGACCTACATCTACGACGAGGCCGACCAGGTGGTCTTCATGGACTCGGCCACGTTCGAGCAGCTCGCGATAGCGAAGAGCACGCTCGAAGACCGTTTCGACCTCATGACGGTGAACATGCAGGTGGAGGTAGTCTATATCGATGGAGACCCGTTCGATGTAGAGCTGCCGACTTTCGTCGACCTCAGGATCACCGAGACTGCCGCGGGCGTCAGGGGAGACACGGTCTCGGGGGGATCGAAGGACGCGGTCCTCGAGACGGGAGCGGTCATCCAGGTACCTCTCTTCATCGAGCCCGGCGACATGGTGCGAGTAGACACCCGCACGCGAGAGTACGTTACGCGGGCCTAGTCCCGCCGGAAACGTGAGGCATCCATGACTGAGTATCTGATTGCAACCTCCGTACTCGAAGCCATCGTCCGCGGATCGCTCGAAGACGACGGGCGTTTGCGGGTACACGCGCCGCTGGCGCTCGTCCGGACCCACCCGGTGGTGGTCGAGACGGCCGGTCAGCAGTGCCGGGTCACGGTGCATCTGGACGCCCGGCTCGGCGAGCATCTGCCGTCCTTGGCGGATGGTGCGCGCCGGAAGATAGCCGCGGCTCTGAATCACATGACCGGGCTGGCCGTAACCGGGGTCGATGTCGTGTTCAGCGGCGTGTTCCCGGCGGGCGCCTGAGCAACGATCCATAGTGTCCGCGGGGCGCAGAAGTGCACGACGTCAGGCCGTCTTCATCCTTTACCAGCAGGATCTCTTGGAGCGGGACTGGCAGTCCGCTCCGGAGCGGACAGACAGCGCCGAGATCGAAGCGTATTCGCGCAGCCTGGTCCTGGGGGTGGCGGAGGAGCATGCTGCCATCGATGCCGTTCTCCAGGCGCACGTGGCCGGGTGGAGCCTGGAACGCCTCGGCACTTTGGAGCGGGCGATCCTTAGATTGGCCACATACGAGCTGCTTTGGGAATCGGGGGTGCCGGAAGCTGTGGCGATAGACGAGGCGGTGGGACTGGCCAAGCGCTTCTGCTCCGACGAAGCCGCCGCCCTGGTGAACGGTGTGCTCGGTTCTGTAGCCGCCTCAGAGAAAGACCGCATCAGCGGGATCCGCTCGACCGGAGAGCCCGACACGAGACGAACGACATGACAAGGGAGCACACGCGACTTATCGACCGGCTGGACCTGCCGAGAGATCTCCGTACCCTGGACGCGGCGACTCTGCGAGTGATCGCTTCAGAGGTGCGGGAGGAGATAATCGCCACCATCTCGCAAAACGGGGGCCATCTGGGCGCCAGTCTGGGGGTCGTCGAGCTCACCATAGCCCTACATGCGGAACTCCATACACCGCACGACGCAATCGTTTGGGACGTAGGGCATCAGACGTACGCGCACAAGCTGCTGACCGGCAGGCTCTGCGATTTCGGGACGATTCGTACTTACGGGGGGTTGTCCGGGTTCCCCTGCCGGACCGAAAGCCCGTACGACGCATACGGCACGGGGCACAGCAGCAGCTCCATCAGCGCCGCTACCGGCATGGCGGAAGCTCGGCTCCGACGGAGATCCTCCGCCGATACCCTTGCCGAGGAGGGAGCCACCACGCCGGACTTGGCACCCGGACGGGTGGTCGCAGTGATCGGCGACGGAGCCCTGACGGGGGGCATGGCTTTCGAAGCCATGAACCACGCGGGGCATCTTGGCACGCCACTGGTCGTAGTGCTGAACGACAACGCTATGTCTATCGAACGCAACGTGGGCGCCATGAGCTCCTACCTCACCCGCCTGCGCACTGACCCGAAGCTCTCTCGGTTCCGTCACGACCTCGAGAAACGATTGCAGAGGCTGCCCGCTGTAGGAGACCGGGTAGCGGCTCTGGGCGGGCAGCTCAAGGACGGCATCAAGGCGGCCTTAGTACCCGGGATGCTGTTCGAAGAACTAGGTTTCACCTACGTCGGCGTGATCGATGGACATGACATAGAGGCGCTGCGCGACGGCATCAGGCGTTCGCTCGCGGTAAATGGGCCCGTCCTGCTACACTGCCGCACCGTCAAGGGCAAAGGTTATCCGCCCGCCGAGAAACAGCCGGGACGATACCACGGCACGCCGCGGTTCTCTGTACCCACTGGAGAGAAGCTCGACCCGGAGGGTCCCACGACCTTCACGCGAGCCTTCGGTGAGGCCATGGTGGAACTGGCCATGGCCGATGAGCGCGTGGTCGGCATCACTGCGGCCATGGCCGCCGGCACCGGCCTCGACCTGCTCAAGGAAGCTTTGCCAGAGCGCTTCTTCGATGTAGGCATAGCCGAGGCCCACGCGGTCGGCTTCGCGGCCGGACTGGCCGCGGCGGGGAAGCGCCCGGTGGTGGCCGTCTACTCCACCTTTCTCCAGAGGGCCTACGATCAGATCATCCAGGACGTGTGCCTACAGGGGCTCCCGGTGGTGTTCGCCGTCGACCGGGCCGGCCTGGTGGGGGAGGACGGTGCTACGCACCACGGCGCCTTCGATCTGTCCTTCTCTCGGATCGTTCCGAATCTCACCGTCTTCGTCCCGAAGGACGAGGCCGAGCTCCAACGGATTCTGGCCACCGCCCTGTCCCTCGAAGGACCCGCCATGATCCGTTACCCTCGGTCGGCTGGATTGGGAGTGTCTCTTGCCCGGCCCATCATCCCCTTGGAGGGCCCGTGGGTCGAATTACTCCGAGAGGGTCCCGACCTGCTGATCCTGGGACTGGGGCCTCTGGTGCAGAGTGCCCTTGAGGCGGCCGAACTGCTGTCCCACGAGGGCATCCGCGCGTCGGTCGCCAATGTGCGCAGGGTCCATCCTCTAGACATCGATACACTGTGCGGCCTGCTGGACATGCACCCCGCCGTTCTGACGCTGGAAGACAACGCGCTGGCGGGCGGCTTTGGCTCAGCGGTGCTGGAGCTGATAGCTGAGCGAGCCATCTGCAAGCCTATTCGGCGCCTGGGCCTCCCGGATGCCTTTGTCGGCCACGGCCCGCTCGCACTCCTGCGCCACGACGTCGGCCTGGACGTCGAGTCGATAGTAGCTGCAGCCGCGGGATTGGTCGGGTCTTTTCCCAGCGACGAGGAATGAGCCTAGATGACCCGGACCGCGCGCGTGCGTCTGGATGAGCTGCTGCTGGCCAGAGGATTGGTGCCAAGCCGCAGCGCCGCGCGCGGGCTGATAATGGCAGGCCAGGTCCTGGTCGAAGACGAGGTCAGCGACAAGGCCGGCAGCCTAGTGCCCCTGGGTGCCGACGTCCGGCTCAGGTCAAGGCCTCGTTTCGTCTCTCGCGGAGGAGATAAGCTGGCTCACGCCCTAGACGCATTCGGACTGGAGGTCACCGGCGCGTACGCGCTCGACGTGGGAGCGTCGACGGGGGGGTTCGTCGACTGCCTGCTGCAGAGCGGCGCCGATCGAGTCATCGCTTTGGACGTCGGCCGAGGGCAGTTGCACAGCCGATTGAGTAACGATCCGCGTGTCTGCCCTCTCGACAGGATCAATGCCCGCTACCTGACTCCCGACCGACTGCCATACGTGCCGGACGTTCTGACCATGGACGTGTCGTTCATCTCGGTGACCAAAGTCCTGCCGGCTGTGGTCTCCTGCATGGCTCCCGTGTTCAGCGGTCTGGTGCTGATCAAACCCCAATTCGAGGCCGGCCCAGATCTGGTCGGTAGCGGAGGGATCGTCCGCGATCCGGCAGTGCACCACGGAGTCCTGCTCGAGTCGGCCCGGTTCGTCGTCGGCGAGCTCGACGCGCAGCTACGGGGTATCTGCCGCTCCGCGTTGCTGGGCGCCGACGGGAACGCCGAGTTCTTTCTCCACCTCGGACGAGGTGGAGAAAAAGGCGCGGGACTTGATACGCTGGAAGGACTGGTGGACGAGCTTCTTGCCGAGGACGGCATCGACGAGGTCGTGGACACGGTGGAGGCAGACACGTGAGGTCCGAGATCAAGCGAGTGGTCGTATGCACGCACGCGGATCCTTTGGTGGCGGAGCAGGCCCTGAGAGATGCCCTCGCCTTGCTGGTGGAACGTGCGGTGAAGGTCCTGGCTCCCGGCGCCGAGTGGGAAAAACACCACGAGGCCCTTTCCCGGGCCGGCGCCCAGGTACTTCCTGCGGATGGGGAGGGCATGGAGCGGGTCGGACTCTGTCTTGTGCTGGGCGGAGACGGAACCATGCTGCGCGGTTTCCAATTGACTCGAGACTATCGCGTACCCGTGGCCGGGATCAATCTGGGGAGGGTGGGATTCCTGACGACCGTGCTCAAGGCTGACCTCAAGAGAGGTCTTTCGCGCCTTCTTGACGGTGACTTCGTAGAGTACCCGATCCTTGGACTGGAGGCGGAACTTGGGTCTCAGGTCTTCAGAGCCACCAACGACGTGGCGATAAGCAAGGGTGACCGCTCGCGTCCCTGCTCGCTCGCCCTCAAGATCAATGGAGTCACCTTGTTCGAAGTTCTCTGCGACGGGGTGGTGGTGGGTACCCCGGCCGGATCGTCCGCCTACAGCCTGGCCGCCGGTGGACCGCTCCTCGGGATCTCAGTTGAGGCCTATGTAATCAGCCTGGTGGCAGCGCACGCCGTAGGCGTGCGCCCCGTCGTAGCCGCGCCCCACGATGTCCTCGAGGTCATCAACACCCACGAGGATGCCGACTGCCAAATCGACGCCGATGGTCAGCGAGTGGCGGTGCTGGCGCCCGGCAGCACCTTATGGGTAAGGACCGATCCGGCGCTGACCTCGCTCGCTTTGCTCGAGGGAGACAGTCTCTACCACCACTTCCGCGACCGCCTGCTCTAGGCGACCGGCCGGGGTCGTATGCTGTCCTCGCTCACCATACGCAACTTTGTGCTCATCGAGGATGCCGTGCTGGACTTCGGTCCAGGTCTCACCGTACTCACCGGCGAGACGGGGGCGGGTAAGACCCTGCTCACCCGGGCGCTGGGGTTGCTGGTGGGCGAGAGGGCCGAAGAGGGCCTCGTCGGCCAAGCCGCAGAAGAAGCCACTGTCCAGGCAGTCTTCGATCTGGACGAATCCGAGTTCGCCGAAATCTCGGACGACGTCACCGCTTTGGTGGGCTCTGAACGGGAGCAGATCATCACCACCCGGCGGCTCAGCAAGCAGGGACGCAACCGCTGCTATATCAACGACACCGCGGTCACGCTGGTCACTCTGGGTGAGGTGGTGGCCGGTCTGCTGTCTTTCGCCGGCCAGCATGAGTATCGCAGGCTGCTCGATCCCGGCTATCAGATGGCCGTCCTCGACCGCTGGGCGGGCGAAGACGTGGCTGACCTGGCCGCTCGTTATCGCGCTGCGTACGATGAGGCGGCAGATACCATCCGCCTCTTGGATGCCGCCCGCGAGACTCGGGAATCGCGTGGCCGGGAGATCGACCTGCTCAGGTTCCAGGTGGCCGAACTCAACGCCGCCAGAATCTCCAGCGAGGAGGAATCGGCTCTCCAGGCGGAGCAGCGCGTGTTGGCGCGCGCCGAGGACATCCTTAGGAGTGCGGGTGCGGCGGCAGATCTCCTGGCAGGCGAAGGCGACGGGCCTGACGCCGGCTCCCTGGTAGCCCAGGCAGCTTCTCACCTCTCCAGCCTTCAAGGAGTGGACGAGAGCGTCGACGACGCTTCTTCGGCTCTCGTTGAGGTGGGCTATCAGATCACCGAGCTGTCGCGGGCACTACGGAGTCACCTGGAACGAGTCTCGGTGGATCCCCGCCGGCTCCAGGAGGTCGACGAGCGGCTGAGGCTGTATACGGACCTAGCCCGCAAGTACGGCGGCAGCACGGAGACGGCCGTGGCCTTCGGTGTGGCGGCAAGGGAACGTCTGAACGCCCTTGAGAGCTCGGAGGAGGACCTCTCCAGGCTCGAGACGGCGCGCGCCACTCATGCGGCACGCGCGCTCGAGTTGGCCGATGCCCTCAGTCAAGAGCGGCGCAAGGCTGCGCCCCTCCTGGAGCGGGCCATCGGGGCCCAGTTGGCCGATCTGAGCATGGTGGACGCTGTCGTGGAGGTCGACGTCCGCACACGGTCGGGGTGGGAGGGACTCCGCGATTCCGGCGCCGATTCGGTCGAGTTCCTGCTGTCCGCCAACCCCGGGCAGGAGGCGCGGAGCCTCGTCCGCACCGCGTCAGGCGGCGAGCTCTCGCGCGTGCTGCTCGCCATCAAGTGCGCTTTGGCGGACGCTGGGGGGCATGAGACCCTGGTCTTCGATGAGATCGACGCCGGCATCGGAGGCCGGACCGCTGTGGCCGTGGGGTGGAAGCTCCACGAGCTGGCGGCCCGTTCGCAGCTGATCCTGGTCACTCACCTGGCCCCGGTGGCCGCGCTGGCCGACCGACACTACCTCATCGACAAAGCGAGTACTGGCAGCGCGACCGTGGCCCGTTTGTCGCGCCTCGAGGGTGATGACATCGTGGAGGAACTGTGCCGCATGATGGGCGGGAGCCCACGCGACGCCGAAGCCATGGCCCATGCCCGCGAGCTGCGAGAGAGCGCCGGCGCCGGAGACCGCTCGACTGCTGGCGAGAGCGCCGGCGGCGGAGAGGGAGCATCGGGCGGAGACGGCGCGGCGGGCTGACTGATAGACTAGATAGGGCGCCGGGCATTTCGGTCATGCGCCCTACCTGGGTCCACCACAGCGCGGCAGGGGTGAGCATGGCAAAGCACGTTTTCATCACCGGTGGCGTCGTATCGTCGCTCGGCAAGGGGATCACCGGCGCGTCCCTCGGCCGTCTTCTCAAGAGCCGCGGCCTCAAAGTAAGCATCCAGAAGTTCGACCCCTACCTGAACGTCGATCCAGGCACCATGAGCCCGTTCCAGCACGGCGAAGTGTTCGTTACCGACGATGGGGCGGAGACCGACCTCGATCTGGGCCACTACGAACGCTTCGTGGACGAGAGCCTCAGCCGTGACTCGAACGTGACGTCTGGGTCGGTCTACTACAATGTTATCCGCAGAGAGCGCAAGGGAGACTACCTGGGGGGAACGGTCCAGGTCATCCCGCACATTACCAACGAGATCAAAGAGCGGATCTCGCGGGTGGCCCGGAACCCCGACGTGGACGTCGTCATCACAGAGATCGGCGGCACAGTAGGCGACATCGAGAGCCTTCCCTTCCTGGAAGCCATCCGCCAGTTCCGCAAAGACATCGGCCGTAAGAACGTCCTGTACATACATGTCACGCTGATCCCCTTCATCAACGCCAGCGGCGAGCTGAAGACCAAGCCTACCCAGCACAGCGTCAACGAGCTACGAAGCATCGGTATCCAACCGGACATAATCGTCTGCCGCTCCGACCGGGCGATCAGCCAGGAGCTCAAGGACAAGATCGCGCTGTTCACCGACGTCGAGCCTCGGGCGGTCATAAGCTGCGTGGACGCGCCTCACATCTACTTCGTGCCCCTCAACCTGCGCGATGAGGGTCTCGACCGGCTTGTTGTGGACAAGCTGGCCCTCGAAGCCGGGCCTCTCGATCTGACCGAATGGATCGAGCTGACCGAGCGGGTCAAGAACGCCTCCGGCAAGGTACGGATAGCCCTCGTCGGAAAGTATGTGCAACTCCAGGATGCCTATCTCAGCGTGGTGGAGGCTCTGCGTCACGCCGCCATCCACCACGGACGCAACCTGGAGGTCATCTGGGTGGACGCCGAGAGCCTGCGCAAGGAGGAGATCACCTCGCGCCTGGAGACCGCCGACGGGATCCTCGTTCCCGGCGGGTTCGGCATCCGCGGTGTCGAGGGCAAGATCATGGCTATACGCTACGCCCGTGAGAACAAGGTGCCTTATCTCGGGCTGTGTCTGGGACTGCAGATGGCCGTGGCGGAGTTCGCCAGGCACGTGGCGGGTATGGTCGGCGCGAACTCGTCCGAGTTCGACCCCTCGACGAAATATCCGGTCATCGACCTGCTGCCGGAACAAAAGGACGTGGCCGACATGGGGGGGACCATGCGTCTCGGAGCCTCGCCCACGAAGGTGGTGGCCGGGACCAAGGCCCACGCCGCCTACGGGGAGGAGGTCATCTACGAACGGCACCGGCATCGTTATGAGGTCAATAACGTCTACCGCAGCAAGCTGGTGGAGGCGGGATTGGTCATTGGAGGACTGACCCCGGACGATCGCCTGGTGGAGCTGATAGAGCTCGCCGATCATCCCTGGTTCGTAGCCTGTCAGTACCATCCCGAGTTCAAGAGCCGCCCGACCAAACCACATCCGCTGTTCCGCGACTTCATGGGCGCGGCCATCGGCTGTGGATGCGGAGTGAAGGCCTCCGCCGACGAGGAGACCACCGAAGAGAGCCTGGGTGTGACTGAATGACCGGTCTTCCGGCGCCTTCACGCGAGCGGCTCACGGAGCTCTTTCTCGAACTGGCCGGTCTTGCCAGCCCCTCGCGCCGGGAACGTCCTGTCGCCGACGCCGTGGCCGCTCATCTGCGCGCCATGGGGGTCTCGGTACATGAGGATGGAACGGGCCCCCAGATAGGCGGCGATGCGGGGAACGTCTGGTGCGTGGTCCAAGGGGACGGTGTCAGACCCCATTTGGCGCTGGGCGCCCACATGGATACCGTGGAGCCCAGCGGCCGCCTCGAGCCTGTGCTGGACGAGTCAGGCGTGTTCCGGAACGCGGGCGGTACCATCCTCGGCGCCGACGACAAGGCCGCGATAGCGGCGCTGATCCACGCCACCGAACTTATGCTGGGAGCAGGTCGGTCCTTTCCCACGTATGAGCTGTTCTTCACCGTGTCCGAGGAGACAGGCCTGGTAGGTATCAAGCATCTAGGGGAACACGTCCTCTCGAGCCCGTTGGCAGCTGTGTTCGACTCCTCCGGCCCGGTGGGCGGGATAACTGTCAAAGCACCCAGCCAGCAGGGGTTGCGCGCGGTGTTCCGCGGGCGCGCTGCCCATGCCGGCGTGGAACCCGAGCGCGGGCGAAGCGCCATCCAGGCCGCGGCCCGGGCTATCGAAGCCATGTCGCTCGGCCGCATAGACGAGGAGACCAGCGCGAACATCGGCGTCATCCATGGGGGAGTAGCGTCGAACATAGTCCCCGACCTCTGCGAGATCCGCGGGGAGTGTCGGAGCCACGACGACGAAAAGCTAGCCCATGTAGCGGCCTCCATGGTCGACGCCCTGCAGGAGGGCGCCGCCCGCACCGGAGTGGACGTGGAGATCAATCTGGTCCACGAGTATCGGGCCTTCGCCCTCACTGGCCGCTCCCCGGTCGTGCGGCTGAGCAAAGCGGCGGTCTCGGCTCTGGGGCTAGAACCGCGCCTCCTTACCGGCGGCGGCGGGTCCGACGCCAACGTCCTCAACGCGCGTGGACTGCCCACGGTCAATCTCGACGCCGGTATGATGCAGGTCCATAGCCCGGATGAGTATCTTGCTCTGGAGGAACTGGAGCGGCTGTGCGCCCTTGTGATCCAGATGATCCTCCTTGCCCCGGAATTCGAGCCTCGGACGAGGTCCTCGATCTCCCAAGCTCATGACTGAGCCTACGCGCACGGGTACGCCCAGCGACGACGCCTCTGGAGGGATGGAAGACTCCCTGCCCCGCGTGGTCGCTTCCGAACGCATCTACGACGGCAGGATCATCAAAGTGCGGGTGGACGAGATAACGCTGCCCGATGGTAGGACCGCCCTGCGCGAGGTGGTCGACCATCCTGGTGCCATCGTAGTCGCGGCGGTGGACGACGAGAACCACGTCTTCCTGGTCGAGCAATACCGGCACCCCATCGGCCGGGATCTCTTGGAGCTCCCCGCAGGCACCCTCGAGCCGGGCGAGGAGCCTCTCGCCTGCGCCAAGCGGGAACTGCGCGAGGAAGTGGGGCTGGAGGCTCTTCGCTGGACTCCTCTTCCGCGGTTCTTCTCTTCCCCCGGCTTCATCAACGAGAGCCTGTATCCCTTCCTGGCTCAGGACCTGTCTCGGGTGCCAACCGACCCCGATGACGACGAGGTCATCTCCGTGGTACGTTACCCTCTGACGGGATTGCTGGAGCACCTGGACGAGATCGCGGACGCCAAGACCCTAGCTACCCTTCTCCTCGTGGAAAGAGTTCTTCTGAGGTAAGGCCCGGTATCTGGATCGAGAGGTCACCGAGATGAAGGTCGGAGTCCCCACCGAGATCAAGGAAGCGGAGTACCGCGTAGCCCTCACGCCCGCGGGCACGAAGGAGTTGGCCAGCAGAGGCCACACCGTGATCGTGCAGCACGGGGCGGGGGAGGGATCTTTTTTCTCCGACGACAGCTACGTGGCCGCCGGAGCCCGCATCGCGCCCGATGCCGCATCGCTTTTTGCCCAGGCAGATTTCATCGTCAAGGTCAAAGAGCCGCTGCGCGAGGAGTACGAGCGCCTCGAGCCTCGCCACACATTGTTCACCTTCTTACACCTGGCACCCGACCCGGGCCTCACCAGAGGCCTCGTGGATAGCGGGGCCACCTGTCTGGCGTACGAGACCGTGGAAACCCCCGACGGCCGGCACCCGCTGCTCGCTCCCATGAGCGAGATAGCCGGCCGGTTGGCGCCCCAGGTGGGGGCGTACTTTCTGGAGCGAATGAGTGGAGGCAAGGGCAAGCTTCTCGGGGGGGCCACCGGCGTCAAGCCGGCCAACGTCGTGATCCTGGGGGCTGGCATCGCAGGTACCAACGCCGCCTGCATAGCGGCGGGGATAGGCGCCCACACCAAAGTCCTGGACATCGACCTCGACGCCCTTGCGGCGGTGAAGCGGCAGCTGTCCGGTGTGGACACATTGCACAGCGATCAACTGACCATCGACGAAGAGGTGACGAGGGCCGACGTCGTCATCGGCGCGGTCCTCATCCCGGGAGCGCGGACGCCGGTCCTGGTGTCGGAGTCGCTTGTCGCTGCCATGCAGCCCGGGTCTGTCATAGTCGATCTCAGTATCGACCAAGGTGGATGCGTGGCCACGTCCCGGGTGACTACCCATAGTGACCCGACCTTCGTCGAGCACGGTTGTATCCATTACTGCGTGGACAACATGGCCGGGGTCGTGCCGATCACTTCCACCATCGCTCTCGCCAACGCCACTCTCCCTTACATCTTGGCCGTAGCCGACAAGGGGGCGGTGGGCGCTGCGCGCCTGGATGCCTCCCTGGCTCGAGGGATCAACGTCATGGAAGGGAAAGTCACCATCCGTGAGGTAGCCGAGGCCACAGGAAACGCATACTTCCCGCTCGAGTATCTCTTGCCCATCGAGTACATGTAGTGCTGCCGGCTTGTAGCCCCCACCACATGTAGTCCGACCACGTTCGATGCCATGGTGCCCACGTCCGACACAGACTCGGCTCTGTCCCTCCATTTGCGCGCCCTCCGGCTGGAGAAAGGCCTGTCTGAGCGCACGGTCGAGTCGTACCGGCGCGATCTGGAGCAGTTCGCTCTGTTCTTGAATGAGCGCAACACATGCCTCGAAGAGGCTACCGCCGGGGACATCCGCGACTTTCTCGCGGAGGGAGCATGGCGTGCATCCACCCGGGCCCGGAAGACCGCGGCCATTCGCTCCTTCTATCGCGAGCGCCTCCTGGCCGGACTTGCTCTGACGGACCCCTCCCGGAACCTTACCAGCCCACGATCGGAGTCCGATCTGCCGCACACCCTCTCGGTCGAACAGGTGGCACGCCTGCTCACCGCTCCGAAGCCCACGCCGGCCGGTCTCCGCGACCGCGCTCTTTTGGAGACCCTCTACGGGGCCGGCCTGAGGGCCTCGGAGGTGCTCGCCCTTCGGCTGCAGGACATCGACCTCGATGTGGGGTTCGTCCGCACGGTGGGGAAAGGCGACAAAGAACGGGTGGTGCCTCTAGGTCGCATGGCCATCGAGGCCCTGCGCATATACCAGCAGCGGGGGAGACCCTTTCTAGGTAAACCCGGGACACTCAAGGCCCCCGAACTCTTCGTCAACAGCCGAGGGCGCCGGCTTTCCCGACAGGGACTGCACCTTATCATCAAGCGATACGCGCACGAGGCCGGTCTAGCGGACGACGTCTCGGCTCACACGCTGCGCCACTCCTTTGCCACCCACCTGCTCGAGGGGGGGGCCGACCTGCGCGCGGTCCAGGAAATGTTGGGACACGCCGATCTCTCCACCACCCAGATCTATACGCACGTCACCACGGCCCATCTCCAGAAGGCATACCGAAACGCACACCCCCGGGCGCGAAAGGACTGAGGCTACGTGGCCCGCTTCGTCTTCATCGTGCTCGACGGCGCGGGGGTGGGGGCTCTGCCCGACGCGCCCGACTACGGCGACACAGGCTCTGATACGCTCGGCAATCTGAGCCGTGTAGTCGATCTTCGTCTGCCGTTTCTGGAGAAGCTGGGGCTGGGCAACATCCTGCCGTTGATGGGCGTGCCACCCACGCGACGCCCCCTGGGACTCCCCGGCCGCCTCATGCCCCTATCGGCCGGCAAAGACACCACCGTAGGTCACTGGGAGCACATGGGTCTCGTCACGCCGCGGCCCTTCCCTAAATATCCTGACGGCTTCCCCGAAGAGATCCTTATACCCTTCAGGCAGCGCATCGGCCGGGAGGTGCTCGGCAACAGGCCGGCTTCGGGTACGGCTATCATCGCCGAGTTGGGAGACCGCCACCTGGCTGGCGGCGAGCCCATCGTGTACACCTCGGCCGACAGTGTGTTCCAGATCGCCGCTCACGTGGAGGTCGTCCCTCTCGAACAACTCTACGAGTGGTGCAGGATCGCCCGAGACCTGCTCCAGGGAACGCATGCGGTCGCTCGGGTCATCGCCAGGCCTTTCACCGGCGCGAGCGGGGGCTTCGTTCGGACAAAGGACCGCCGCGATTTCTCCTTGCCGCCTCCCGGTCCCACCTACCTCGATCTGCTCTTCGACGCGACCGTCCCGGTGCTCGCCCTGGGCAAGATCAGCGAGATCTTTGTCGATAGAGGCATCACCAGGACCGTCAAAGTGGCTTCTAATGCTGATAACCTGGCGTTGTTGCTCGATCTGCTGCTACGGCGACCGCGCGAGATCGAGTTTGCGAAGGGATTATTGCTCACGAACCTCGGCGATTTCGACACGGTCTGGGGACATCGTAACGACGTGGATGGATTCGCCCGGGGACTGGAAGCGGTCGACCGAGCTCTGCCCGCAATAGTGGGCGCGCTTGGGCCGGAGGACAGGCTTCTGATAACCGCGGATCATGGGGTCGACCCGACTACCCCCAGCACCGACCACAGCCGGGAATACGCTCCTCTTCTACTCTATCCCCGTCCGGACGAGGCCCCGCACGCTGTCTACGAAGGCATGTTCGGCGACACCGGGGCTACGGCCTACGACTACCTTGCCGGGCAACAAGAGGAGCACCCCGTCACGGCCCAGGCAGACCCCCACAGGCCGGGATTGGCCGGAAGGTCCGTCTATCGACTGGATCCCCGGCGGGGTTGGCGTCGATACACCCCCGCGCGACCCTCTCCAGCGGCTCCAGGGCCAGACCTACCAGGGAGAGTAGGTCCGGAGGAAGCGCGGGAAGCCTCCTTGTGGCTTCATGCCCACCTCGGCGATGCCCCTCAGGCGGCAGTCATCCTAGGTTCGGGCCAGGATCTGCCCGGGTTGAACGCCGTCGGTCCGTCGATCCCTTACCGCGACATCCCTCACTGGCGAGAAGGGTCGGTACCTGGTCACGCCCACAGCCTGGTCATGGGGGAGTGGAACGGGTGCCGCCTCGTGGTGCTGGTTGGGAGGATTCACGGGTACGAAGGTTTCGACCCCAGTGAGCAGGAACTGCCGGTCAGGTCGCTGGCCGCCTGGGGGTTGAGATATGTGGTGGTTGTCTCGGCCGCCGGGGCCGTAAACGCGGACCTTCACGTGGGGGATCTCGTGGCAGCCCGCGATATCCTCGACTTTCAGAGCCTGACAGCCGGCGGAGCGCCCTTGGAGTCTCCCGCAGCCGGGCAAGACCTAGTGAGCTCGCTCCAAAGCCGGGCGAGCCACACGTACGGCGTCAGCGTCGGCGTCCACGCCGTGGTGCCCGGACCGCAGTACGAGACGCCGGCGGAACTCGCGGCGCTCCGAGCCCTCGGAGCCGCCACCGTCAGCATGTCGGGCGCGGCAGAGATCAGGGCAGCCCGCGAGAGACATCTCGAGACGGCGATGCTCGCCCTAGTCACCAACGTGGGAGAGACCTCTCACGATGAAGTGCTGCTTAACACCGCACTGGCGAGTCAAGCCCTTGCCGCGGCCGTCTCCCTCGTTCTTTCATCATGGGGGCTGGTCGCGCCTAGGCAATGACCCCCGACGGGTCCAAGATGTCCCCACACGCTTCCATACGGTGCAGGGACGGCCCCGTGAGCTGGGTCCGCTGTCCTTGCACGCCTCCGTTCGCAGTCGAGAAGTATGCCTCTAACCCCTGGAGACGACTCCGATCACGTCGATCTCCACCAGGAAGCCGGGTTTAGCCAGATCGACCTTCATGAAGGTGCTCGCGGGCGGATCGTCGACCAGCATGGGAGCGTACTTCTGGTAGTACTCCAGCTCCGTCTTCCGCATCTTTGGGTAGTCTTCCAGGTTCTTCAGCAGCATCAGCGTCTTGATGACGTTGTTCATGGAGGAACCGACTTCTTCCATAGCATGCCGGACCTTGTCGAGGGCTATGATCATCTGCTCCTCGAAGACGTCGGTCTCCAACTGGACGGTCTCGTCGTTCTGCCCCTGGCAACCGGAGATGAAGATCAGATTGCCGGCCACCACCGAGCGGGCGAACTTGGGCGACTCCGCGGGAACGTTGGGGTAGGCCAACTTCTTGCCGCCCCAGTATTCGGGATAGAAGGTGACTTTCTCGCTCATGTAGTGTCCTCCTTAGCGGTCGATCGGTTCCATGTCCATGATAACCAGCCGGCTCGACTCTCGGAAGGTCGCGGTGGACTAGGGCGACCGCGACAGAGCGGGAGATGAGGCCGCCGGAGCGCCCGGCGGTATACTTACCGCCATGACAGCCCCGCCTACCCTCATCGAGGTCCCCACGGTCATCACGACCCATCAGAACGCCGATTTCGACGCTCTAGCGGCCGCCGTGGGGGCGGCCCTCCTCTATTCAGAGGGCCGCATAGTCTTCGCCGGGTCTCTCAACCCCAACGTGCGCGAATTCGTCTCGCTCCACGGCGAAAGCCTGCCCATACTCAACCTGCGGCTGATCGACCAGGAGAAGATCCGCCAGCTCATCATCGTCGACACCGCCGACTCCGAGCGCATCGGCGACCTGAGCCGCCTCTGTGGAAGGCCGGACGTAGAGGTCGTCATCTTCGACCACCACGAGGCGGAGAACCCGCAGCGTCCGTCCTTTGTGAGGGGGGAGAACTGGGTCGTGTCCACCGACGGCTCGCAGGCGACCTCGATGCTCCATCTCCTTCGGGAGCGCGACGTGGAGATCTCCCGGCTTCAGGCCACCATCTTCGCCCTGGGCATCCACGAAGACACCGGGTCGCTCACCTATCCCCGGACCACCATCCGCGACGCCGAGATGCTCGCGGCGTGCATGCGCCTGGGCGCTTCGCAGGCTCTGATCGAGCGCTACCTGCACAGCGCTCTCACCAGAGAGCAGCGAGAGGTGCTCATGCGGATGGTCGATGCCGTGACGGTGGAACGGGTACGCGGCATCGACGTGCATGTTGTGGATATCGAGGTCCCCGCGTACGTGGACGGTTTGAGCGTCATCGCCCATAAGCTCATGGAGCTCGTCAACGCGGAGGTGCTAATCCAGGCCGTGGGCATGATGGACCGCGTGTTCGTCACCGCGCGCTCTCGAGCGGGCTCGGTGGATGTGGGCGTGCTGCTCGAGACCATAGCTGGGGGAGGGCATGCCCAGGCGGCCTCCGCCGTCACTCGAGACAGGGCGCCCCAGCAGGTCATCGCCGCGTTGCTCGAGACACTCGCCCAAACCAACTTGGGGGTGCCCACCGCCGGCGAGATAATGAGCCGGCCGGTGCGCTTCATCGACGCCGATACCCCGGTCACCGACGCCCTGGTCACCGCTCAGCGCTACGGCCACTCGGGCATATGCGTCCAGGAGGACGGCCGGGTGGTGGGGATCGTCGCCCGCCGCGATCTGGACAAGGCCATGCGACACGGCCTCGGGCATGCCCCCGTCAAGGGAGTGATGACCAGGAACATCACCTTCGCCCGCTCCGGCACCACCGTAGACGAGCTGCGCCGCATCATGGTGGAGGGGAACGTCGGTCGCGTGCCCGTAGTGACCGACGAAGGCTACGAGATCGCTCTGGTCGAGCGGACCGCCCGGGTGGAGGACGTCGTCGGTATCGCCACCCGTACCGACGTGCTCGCCGCCTACCAGGGGAGATGGGAGCAGGAAGAGGCGCAGGCGGCAGAGGCGCACGTCTACACCATGCAGGCTCTCGCGGAGCACCCGTTCTTCGGACCGTTGTTCAGGGCCTGCTCGGCTCTCTCGGAGGACTACGCAGGTGTGTATCTGGTGGGCGGTTTCGTGCGCGACCTGCTGCTGGAACAGCCCAACGTCGACATCGACGTCGCGGTGGAGGGCGACGGCATCCAGTTCGCCACTCGCCTGGCGGCTCAGCTGGGAGGCAGGGTGCGGACCCACCGGAAGTTCAAGACGGCGGTCGTTCTGCTGCCGCCGGCGGTCCTGGGCGAAGCCCCCACCTGGCTGCGCCCGTCGGGAGAGCCCTTCCACGTCGACGTGGCCACCACCCGGACCGAGTTCTACGACTACCCGGCCGCGCTACCGCGGGTGGAGCACGCTTCCATCCGCCAGGACCTCTTCCGCCGCGACTTCACCATCAACGCTATGGCCGTATCCCTGCGAGGAGGGGATTTCGGCGCCGTGATCGACTTCTTCGGCGGCTATCGGGACCTGAAG
This sequence comes from uncultured Actinomycetes bacterium, assembly GCA_963713545.1. GTDB lineage: Bacteria > Actinomycetota > Thermoleophilia > RBG-16-64-13 > RBG-16-64-13 > CAVPLM01. The sequence continues at coordinate 204,056 of CAVQME010000002.1, forward strand.
GAGGGGGTCATCCGCGTGCTCCACAACCTGAGCTTCATCGAGGACCCCACCCGGATCTTCCGGGCCGTGCGCTACGAGAACCGTTATGGCTTCCGCATGGACGAGCAGACCAAGGCGTTCGCCAAGAGCTGTGTGGAGATGCACCTGGTGGGGGACCTATCCAGCGTCCGCCTGCGCGAGGAACTGATCCCCCTGCTGAGCGAGTCCGACGTGGAGTGGACGCTGGGCCGCCTCTTCGAGCTTGGTGTCGCCCGGGAGGTCCATCCGAAGTTGGCCACCGGAGTCAAGACGATAGCGCTCGTGAAGAGACTGGACCAGCTCGTCGATGAGCTGGACCTGGCCGGACGAGGTGGTAAGCTGGCGGCTACGGTTGGCGGCGGTCACCCGCAACATGAGCCATGATGAGCTGTATCTGTGGCTCGACAGGCTGAAGCTCAAGCGGTCGGACAGTACCGTGGTACGCGCCGCGGTGGTGGTGGGGCCCTTGCTCGGTGAACGTCTGGCCAAGGACGACATGAGCGACTGGGAGATCTACCGGGCGCTGAGGACAACGCCCGTGGAAGCGCTCGTCTTCGCCCTCGCAGGCATGGAGCCGGGGCTCGTGTGCACCCGCGTGCGGCGGTATGTCACGGATATCCGCCACCGAACGCTCCATGTTACTGGGGACGACCTGCTGGCCCTGGGGATGAAGAAAGGTCCGGGGGTGGGGCGCGTGCTCGAGAGACTCAAGGGACTGCGGGTGGAAGGGATCGTCAACGGTAGGGAGGGAGAATTGGAGGCGGCGCGACAGATGGTGAAGAAGAGCGGATGAGCATGGGCTGGTTTCAGAACATAGACTGGGTCCTGCTGGCCACCCTTATACCGGTGCTGGTCTTCTCCATGACCCTCCACGAACTGGCCCACGGCTTGGCTGCCTACAAGCTGGGTGACCCCACGGCCAAGATGCGCGGAAGACTCACCCTGAACCCGCTGAAGCACCTGGATCCGCTGGGAACGGCCATGTTCTTTGTCACTGCCATGATCCCCAATGGCTTCATTTTCGGATGGGCCAAGCCAATCCCCGTTGCGCCCTACTACTTCAAAAGCAGGCAACGGGGCATGATGCTGGTCGGTCTGGTGGGGCCACTGACCAATTTCGCACTCGCCATCGTGTTCGCGGTGGTGCTCAATCTGCTCGAGCCGGTCCTCAACAAATCGGGATACATAACCGACTACCTATTCGGAGCTGGTGCCCGACGGCTCCACCCTGGCTCTTCACTCTGCTCTTTCTGGCCCTTGAGGTTAACGTGGTGCTGGGCATCTTCAATCTGATCCCGGTGCCTCCCCTTGACGGCTCGAGGATCGTGGGAGGGTTCTTGCCCAAGCGCGCCTACGACGTCTGGGTAGGCATCGACCGTTACGGGACCTTCATAATCATCATCCTTCTGGTCCTTATCAGCAGCTCGGCGTTGGGCGATCGGCTGATTGATGGCTATTGGGCTCTGTTCGAAGCCATGCTGCCCGCCTATCAGTAGAACAGAGAGGCCCCTCTGAGAACGCTGGAACTGGATCTGGAGGTCTATCAGGGGCCCTTCGATCTTCTGCTGTCCTTGGTCCTCAAGGAAGAGATCGATCTGCTCGAGGTCCCTCTGCTCGACGTCATCCTTGCCTATCTGGAGGCTTCCGAAGAGAGTGCCGCTCCCGAGTACTGGGACGAGATGACGGAGTTCTTGATCCTCATGAGCCTGCTGGTGGAGGTCAAGTCCCGGCTTCTGCTCCCCGAGGCCTACCCGCAGCTCGAAACGGAGATGACGCCCGAGGAGGCTCGGGATCAGCTTCTGTCCCGGCTCTTCGAATACAGCAAGTTCAGATCGGTCGCAGTCCATCTCCGGGAAGGGGCCGAAAATGCCGCAGGCGCCCTGCTGCGCCCACCGGCGGCGGAGCCGATGCGTAGGTTGGCCGCTCTGGACGACATCGCCGGCACTGGAGACGTCATGGAGCTACACGATTGCCTCGTCCGCCTTATGGCCAGCAAACGAGAGCCCGACACGGGCCACATCTCCCAGATCAAGGTAGAGCTGCGGCACCAGATCAGTATCATCCGAAGAGTCCTTGCCAAGAAAGGCCGCCTGTCGTTCAACAGCATATTCGGCGGAGAGGAGCCCCTGGTCCAGGCGCTATCGCTGTTCGCTCTCCTCGAACTCGTCACTCGGGGCGAGGTGCGGGTCTCCCAGCCCCGCCCCTTTGGCGATATCGTAGTGAGCGCGCAGGCCACCCACGAGACCGCGTAGGGAGCAGCCATGAACGACGTCTTCATCGATGACGCCCGGCCCAGAGCCATGAGACGCGAAGTCGAGGCCATCCTGTTCGCGTCTGGCGCTCCGCTCTCGATCGAGGACATACTGCGGGCCCTGTCTCTGCAGGACCCCGGTGACCGCGATACCGTGGAAGACATCTTGCGCTCGCTGGCAGAGGAGTTCGCTCCCCACGGGGAGCGAGGGTTCGAACTGGTACGCCTGGCCGGTGGTTGGGCCTTCCGCACCAACCCTCTCTGCGAGAGCGCCGTCTCCGCGCTCTTCGAGCTGCCCGAAGACGCCAGCCGGCTCTCACCCGCGGCTATGGAGACACTGGCTATCGTAGCCTACCTGCAGCCGGTGTCGCGGCCCCAGATAGCCGAGATCCGCGGGGTCAACTCCGACTCTCCTCTGCACAAGCTAATCGAGAGAGAGTTCATCACCGAGGTGGGGCGTTCGCAGGCGGCCGGAGGAGCCGTCCTGTACGGCACCACCCCGCGGTTCGAGGCCATGTTCGGGCTCTCCGGCCTCGACGAGCTTCCCGATCTGGAGGGCTTCGCTCTCACCGAACCGCAGAAGGACGAGCTCCGTCGCCGGCTGGGAATGCTCTCCGTGCCGGAATGACCGAGCGTCTGCAGAAGTTCCTTGCCGAGGCGGGTCTGGGTTCACGCAGGCACTGCGAGGAACTCATCCGCGCCGGCCGGGTGGCGGTGGACGGCACTACGGCTGAGCTGGGGGCCTCGATCGACCCCGAGGCGGCCGAAGTCCTGGTGGACGGCCGCCGGGTGACCAGGGAGAAGAAGGAATACTGGCTGCTCAACAAACCGGCCGGGGTCCTGAGCGCGGCCTCCGATGCCCGAGGGCGGCCCACGGTGATCGACTGCGTGCCGACCCGCGCCCGGGTCTTTCCCGTGGGCAGACTCGACCTCAGCAGCACCGGGCTTTTGCTACTCACCAACGACGGCGAATTGGCCGCGCGCTTGCTCCATCCCCGCTATCACGTGGAGAAGGAGTATGTGGTAGCGGTGCGCGGCACGGTAGACCGATCGAGCTTGGGCCGATTGCGTGCCGGCGTCGCCCTCGAGGATGGCAGGACCTCGCCGGCGACGGTGGAACTCATTTCCACCGACCGTTCGAGGAGTGGCAAGATCAGCAGCGCGCTGCGCGTGGTCATCCACGAAGGCCGGAAGCGCCAGGTCCGACGGATGTTCGAAGCTGTGGGGCATCGCGTCATAGCCCTTCACCGCAGCCGCTTCGACGGGCTCACCGACGCCGGGCTGGCCGTGGGGCACGTGCGCCCGCTCTCTTCGGCAGAGATAGAGCGGCTGTACCGGTCGTCCCAGGCTGGTTGAGGGCCTGCATCCTACCGCCTAAGAGGGGTCACTCATACCTTCGCTGCTCTATACTGAGTGATTCTGCGGCAGCACCACGCGTCGCGACTCGCTCTGACAAAGAGGACGCGGCCAGGACCAAGAGACCGCGAGACGAAGCACGAGATTTGATGACGGCAGAGACGACATGAGGCTGAATCCCGTCCTAGAGAGACTAACACCCTACCGGGCCGGACCTCCGGTGGCTGATATCCAGGCGCGCTATCAGTTGGAAAAGGTGGCCAGGCTGTCGGCCAACGAGAGTCCCTACGGACCGTTCCCCGAGGTCATCGAGGCCATGAAGGCGGCGCTGGACGGGCTCAACCGTTATCCGGACGGAGGGTGCAGCGATCTGCGCAGACTGCTGTCCCGGCGGCTTCAAGTACCCGAGGACTACCTGGTGTTCGGCAACGGTTCGTGCGAACTGCTCATGCTCCTGGGGGAGGCCTTCCTCAGCCCGAAGAACCACGCCGTCTTTCCGCATCCCTCGTTCGTGATGTACCGGTCGATCGCTCTTGCCCACGGCGCCCCGTTCACAGCCCTGCCTCTCCCGGAGCTGGAATACGATCTCGAGACCATGTTGGCGGCCGTGACGGACGATACGAGCCTGCTCATCATATGCAACCCCAACAATCCCACGGGCAGTTACGTCGAGCCCGGCGTCCTGCGCGCTTTCCTGCGCCGCGTCCCAGAGGACACCGTCGTAGTCCTCGACGAGGCGTACGGGGAGTTCGTGACCTCGCCGGCCCAGGAAGATTCCACAGCCTGGGTGGTCGACCACCCCAATCTCGTGGTCCTGCGAACCTTTTCTAAGATCTACGGGCTGGCAGGCCTGCGACTGGGGTACGGCATCGCCCACCCCGAAGTCATCCAGGCTCTGGATAAGCTCCGCCAGCCCTTCAACGTGGACTCGCTCGCTCAGATCGCTGCGGCTGAAGCCCTGCGCCATCCTGAGCTCATAGACCAGCGGCGAGAGCTCGTGGCGACGGAGAGACACCGCATGGCCCGGAGTCTCCAAAGCATGGGCGTGGGATTCAGACCCAGCCAGGCGAATTTTCTCCTTGTGGACGTCACCGCCCTGTCCATACCAGGTCCCGAGGTCGCTCAGGCCCTGCTGGAGAACGGAGTGATGACCCGTTCGGGATATGCGATGGAGTGCCCCGGGTGGATTCGGGTTACCATAGGTGAAGCGGAGGAGAACGACCTCTTTCTCTCGGTCATGAGGAAGCTGCGGGAGGCCCCGGCTATCCAGGTGGGGCCGCACGTCGTGAATGGCCTGAGCGCCGAAGCGTTGAGTCCGGAGAGTTGACGTGGAGATAGTGAGCACAGAGATGATGATCGTCATGCAGGAGACCGCCACTTCGCAAGACGTGGAGCGGATCCTCGAGCGGTTGGAGAGCGCGGGGGCGAGCGGTCACGTATCCACCAGTGACGTCGTCACGGTCATAGGGGTGATGGGGGAGCGAGACGTCATCGCCGGACTGCCTCTCGAGGCCTACCCCGGCGTGGACAAAGTCGTGCCCATACTGCGTCCCTACAAACTGGTGAGCCGGGAGTTCCGCCGCTCCGACACGGTCATAACGGTCGGCGGCACCAGTCTCGGGGGAGGGCATGTCGCCCTGATCGCAGGCCCCTGCTCCGTGGAGACTAGGGAGCAACTTCTGGAGGCAGCCAGGATAGCTCAGCAGGCCGGGGCGACCATGCTCCGCGGCGGGGCGTTCAAGCCTCGGACGTCTCCTTACGCGTTCCAAGGCCTCGGCGTGGAAGGGCTGGAGATCCTGGCTGAAGCCCGCCGTTTGAGCGGGCTGCCCATCGTCACCGAACTCATGGATCCCCGTCACCTGGAAGATGTGGCAGCCTACTCGGATATCATCCAGATCGGCGCGCGCAACATGCAGAACTTCCAGCTTCTTTCTTCAGTGGGCGAGGTGGACAGGCCGGTGCTACTCAAGAGGGGGCTGGCGGCCACGATCGACGAGTTGCTGATGGCCGCCGAATACATCGTCAAAGAAGGCAACGACAGGGTGATCCTTTGCGAGCGGGGCATACGCACCTTCGAGACCGCCACGAGGAACACCCTCGATATCTCAGCCATACCCATAATCAAGCAGCGCAGCCATCTGCCCGTGGTCGTGGATCCCAGTCACGCGACCGGCAAGGTCGAACTGGTGGAGCCTCTGTCTTTGGCGGCCATCGCCGCCGGGGCGGACGGCATCATGATAGAGATGCACCCGACACCCGAAACGGCCCTCTCCGACGGCGCCCAATCGCTCGACCCGGATCAGTTCACCCGCGTCTCCGCCCGCATCAGGGATATAGTCGCCTGGACCGGCAAGACCCTGGGGTAGGCAGCGTGGCCTCGGATCAACTGCACAGCGGCGTTCATCGCTTGGCCGTCGTCGGTGTGGGCATGATGGGAGGAAGTCTCGCCCTGGCCGCCCGGGAGCGTGCCCGCGTGGACGAGGTGGTGGGCTTCGACTCCGACTCTGCCGCTCTCGAGACTGCCTTGCGCCACGGGGTCATCACGGAGGCCGCGTCCACCGCCGCGGAGGCGGCGGCCTACGCCGACTTGGTGATCGTCTCGACCCCGGTCCGCAGCATCCCGGCGTTGGTGGAGGAGTGTGCCGGCGCCGAACCGAGGCCCCGGCTCATCTCCGACATGGGAAGCACTAAGTCGGCGATCATTCGTGGTCTATCGCCGTTGGCCCGCTCACTCTTCATCGGCGGTCACCCGATCTGCGGTGCTGCCGATTCCGGAGTCAAGTACGCCCGGGCCGACCTCTTCGAGGGGGCCACCTACTTTCTCTGCACCACCGGAGCCGCCTTCCCCAAGCTCTACGAGATGCTGCAGAGCTTCATACTCGATCTGGGCGGGCGACCCACCCATATCGATGCCGTGGCCCACGATCGCATCATGGCCGTCGTCAGTCACCTGCCGCACGTGGTCGCCAACATCCTCATGGAACACGCGGGGGAGTTCAAAGTGGGCGGAAAGCGGGCTCTCCACTGCGTCGGTTCCAGCTTCAAGGACCTCACCCGTGTGGCGGGCGCCAACCCGCCCATGTGGCGCGACATCTTCCTGGAGAACCGGGAGGCCCTCGCCGACGCTCTCGCCTTCCTGCGGGGAGAGTTGGACGGTTTCTCCGCCTATCTGGAGGCCGGCGACGAGTCTAGCATCGCCAAGGCGATCCAGAAGGCGGCCACCTCCCGGGAGGAGCTCCTCGAATACGAAGACATCACTCCGCAAACCCTCTACAAGGTCACCGTGCGCATCCCCGACCAACCCGGGGTCCTTTCCCGGGTGATGACCGCGCTGGGGGACGCCCAGATAAACGTGGAAGACCTCACCCTGCATCACGTGAGCCGCAGCGTAGGGGGCGATCTCGTGCTGTTCATCCAGGGGGAGGAGGTCGCAGACACTGCGGGCGCTTTGCTCGGAGGCCTGGGCTTCCCCACAGTCGTCCGGTTCACCGGTGACAGCAGTGAATGAGGCTCCGAACGGCGGGTTCTTCGAGCCGGCCGCGAGCGGCCTGCGAGGGGCGGTCCGCGTGCCGGGAGACAAGTCGGTGTCGCACCGGGCGGTCTTATTGGGAGCCGTGAACGACGGCGACGTGAAGGTCACCGGGTTTCTCCGCTCCGCGGACACTCTGGCCACCGTGGCCGCTGTGACGGCCCTCGGGGTGGAGGTCCAGGATCAGGAGAGCGACGGCCTGCTCATCATGGGACGGGGGTGGACCGGGCTGTCCGAGCCAGACCACGTCATCGACGTGCTCAACTCGGGGACCCTCATCCGTCTGCTGCCGGGGCTCATTGCTTCGCTGCCGTTCCTCTGCGTGCTCACGGGGGACGAAAGCATACGCAGACGCCCGATGGCCCGCGTGCTCGAGCCCCTGCGGGTGATGGGAGCCACGGTCATGGGCCGGCAGGCCGATACGTTACCGCCCCTGGCCATCAGGGGAGGACCTCTCCGGGGGCTGACTCACCACATGGCCGTCGCCTCGGCCCAGGTCAAGTCGTGCGTCCTTCTGGCCGGGCTGCGGGCGGAAGCCGAGACGACCCTAGTCGAACCGGCACCCTCACGGGACCACACCGAGCGGATGATCCGCTTCGCGGGAGGGCGGGTCCAGCGCGAAGAGGTCTCCGGCGGAGTAGGGATGGTGCGAGTCTGGCCGCTCGAGCGCCTCTCTATGGACACGGTCGCCGTCCCGGGTGATTTCAGCTCGGCGGCGTTCTTGCTGGTCGCGGCGCTGCTCACGCCCGGCTCCGAGGTGACCATCGAGAACTGCGGGCTGAATCCGTCGCGTACTGGGTTACTGGCCGTCCTGGAGCGCATGGGCGCCGACATCCATCTGGAGCGAGGCGAGATGCTGGGGCCCGAGCCGGAGGGGCGGGTCACTGCCCGCAGCTCAGGCCTGGTAGCTACGGAGGTCGCTCCGGCCGAGGTGCCGGGCCTCATAGACGAGCTGCCTCTCTTCCTGCTGGCCGCCGCCCGGGCCGAGGGGATGTCCCGGCTGCGCGGCGCTGCCGAACTGCGGGCCAAAGAAAGCGACCGGCTGGAGGTCATGGCCTCGATCCTGCGGGCGCTAGGAGTGGACGTCACCGAATACCCCGACGGGATGGACGTGGTGGGCAACCCTCAGGGCTGGCATGGAGGCGCGGCCTTTCCCTGCGCCGACCATCGCATGGCTATGGTGGGCGCCGTGGCGGGGGCCGCTTCTCGAAAGGGCGTGGTCGTGGACGACGTGGATTGCATATCCGTCTCGTACCCGGGCTTCACCGAGACGTTCGAGTCCCTGGGGGGCACATGGAAGCCGCAACACTGACACGCGGGCCACGGGGAGCGATCTGCCCATGATCATCGCCATCGACGGCCCCGCGGGTTCGGGGAAGAGCACCATCGCCCGGGAAGTGGCCAAGCGTCTGGATATGCGCTATCTGGATACCGGGGCGATGTACCGCACCGCCACCCTCCTGGCCCTCGAGGCCGGCCTCGTACCTGATCGCATCGATGAGGCCGCGGCCCTGGCGGCCGCGGCCCCCATACGCTTTGTGGAACGTCCCGATGACCTTACCCGCGTGTTCATAGGAGGGCGCGAAGTCACAGACGATATCCGTGGGCGGCTGGTGACGCAAAACGTGTCCGCCGTATCGGCCGACCCGGACGTGCGGGCCGTCTTCACCGAACGGCAGCGGGCTGAAGCCGCTCGGGGCGACGTGGTCCTGGAGGGCAGGGACACGGGCACGGTGGTGTTCCCCGATGCCGACCTGAAGATCTACCTTGTCGCTTCCATCGAGGAGCGGGCCCATCGCAGACAACTGCAGCTCGAGACCCAGGGCGTCTCCCAGCCTCTCGAAGAGTTGATCGCCGACATCGCCGTACGGGATGCGTATGACTCCGGCCGGGAGCTGGCTCCGCTACGCAGAGCCGACGACGCAGTGGAGATCGACACCACTGGGATGTCCATCGCCGAGGTGATCGAGGCCGTGTGCGCGCGGGCTTCCGCCGCGCGCCCCCTCTCGACCCCCGCGACGACCCCGGCCTCACCCTCGGAGGCCCCGCCGCCGCAGCCCGAGATGTCTCTAGGGTCCGCCGGTGTCTATAAGTGGACCCTGAGCCGCATGGTACGGAGCCCGCTCGACACGCTGCTCTATCGCTTCGCCTACTCGTTCCTACCCACATTGTGGCGCCTGCTCTTCCGCATGGAGATCAGTGGCCGGGAGCACTTCCCTCTCTCTGGCCCGGTGGTGCTGGCCTCGAACCACCGCTCGAACCTGGACCCGTTCTTCCTGGGAGTCTCGTCGCCCAGGCAGATCCACTTCATGGCCAAAGCGGAGTTATGGAAGGTGAGCATTCTGGGTTATCTGATCGACAGACTGGGAGCGTTTGCCATCAACAGAGGAGAAGCCGACCGCCAGGCGGTGAGACGGGCACTCGAAGTCCTAGTAGCGGGCGCGGTCTTGGGCATCTTCCCGGAAGGGCACCGTCAGCGGCATGGCGGCTTTGGTGAGATCCACCCCGGAGTCACCCTGTTCTCGCTCCGAGAAGGAGCCGTCACCATCCCCGTGGTGATGGATGGCACCGAGCGGATCATGCGGGGCCGGATTATGCGCTTCCCCAGGGTGCGCGTGGTGTTCGGTCCGCCTCTCCTGCTGCCTGAGCCTAATGTGGCTCGCTCCGAGAGAGCCCTCGTCACGAGCATCCGTCTCACCGAAGCCTTCAAAGAACTTGCCCGTGGGCTGGGAGCAGAGGATTGAGTCCGCTCACCATCAGGCTATCTGAGTCCGCCGGCTTCTGCTGGGGAGTGGAGCGCGCTCTCGAATTGGCGCGGAGCGCGGTCGCTGAGGCACCGGGGCCCATCAATACCCTGGGGCCTCTTATCCACAATCCCGGGGTCATCGCCGACCTGCGGGAGCGGGGGGTGGGCGTGATCTCCCGGACCGACGAGGCCACCTCTGGAACCGTGATATTGCGGTCCCACGGGGTCCCCAAAGAAACTAGAGAGGAGCTGGCCACGGCCGGCCTCAACGTGTTGGACGCCACCTGCCGTTTTGTCACCTCGGCCCAAGAGAAGGCCGCTCGTCTGCGCGCTCAAGGCTACTTGGTGGTAATCGTTGGGGAGAAGGATCACCCTGAGGTGTTGGCGCTGCGCTCCTATGCCGGTGAAGACTCGCTGGTGGTGGAGACTCCCGGCGACCTCCCGGCAGAACTGCCCAATCCCCGTGTGGGCGTCGTTGTACAGACCACGCAATCCAAAGAACGACTCGCCGAGTTGGTGGCTTACCTGGCTCCCCGCGTCCGCGAGTTACTGGTGCACAACACTATCTGCAGCGCCACGGAGCAGCGACAGACCGCCGCCATCGCCATGGCTCGAGACGTGGATGTGGTGATCGTCGTCGGGGGCAAGAACTCCGGTAACACGAGGAGGCTGGCCGAACTCTGCCGCCTCGAGCAGCCGCGCACCTACCACGTCGAGACAGCCGCCGAGATCGAGCCGCTCTGGCTCAGCGGCGCCGACGTTGTAGGCGTCACGGCCGGCGCTTCGACTCCCCCCGAACAGATCGAGGCCGTGATCGGCCGCCTGAAGGAGATCGACCAATGACCACAGCCATTCCCAAGGTGGTGATCGTCGGCTATCCGAACGTCGGGAAGTCCACGCTCTTCAATCGCCTCACAGGCACGAGAGACGCAGTGGTGGCCCCGGAGTCGGGCGTGACCCGCGATCGCAAGGAAGGGCAGGCCGAATGGAGGGGGCGCACCTTCTTGGTGGTCGACACGGGCGGGATCGACCTCAAGAGCGAGTTGCCGTTCGGAGCCGAGGTGCGCAGTCAGGCGCAGACCGCCGTCGGTGAGGCTGCCGCCGCCATCTTCCTCCTCGATGGCAAGGCAGGCGTGGCTCCCCAGGATCACGAAATCGCCGCTCTCTTGCGGCGCAGTGGTGTGCCCGTCGTTCTTGCAGTCAACAAGACGGATGCCCAGGCCGCTCGTGAGAGTCTTCACGAGTACTGGGAGCTAGGGTTGGGCGAGCCCTGGGGCATCTCTGCCGAGCACGGGTTGGGAGTGGGGGATCTGCTCGACATGGTCGTCGACCTCCTTCCGGAGTACGAGACAGAACTTGACGCCGAGGCTCCCGTGCGGGTAGCCATCGTAGGGCGACCGAACGTGGGGAAGAGCTCGCTGCTGAACGCGCTCCTCGGCGACAGCAGGACCATCGTCTCGCCCGTGCCCGGCACGACTCGCGATGCCATCGACACCGATCTCGTGTTCGACTCAACGCCCATGATCCTCATCGACACCGCCGGGCTCCGCCGGCCCGGCAAGCGCACGACCACCGACGTGGAGTACTACAGCTCGCTGCGGGCCCTGCGCGCGCTGGAGCGGAGCGACGTGGCCCTGATCGTCGTAGACGCCAGCGAGGGTCTCGTGGATCTCGATCTACAGATCGCCTACGAAGCTCAAAGGGCCAAATGCGCAACCGCCATCCTCTTCAGCAAGTGGGACATCGCCAGTCTCGATCTGGACAAAGCCACAGAACGCGTCAAAGCCAAGGTTCAGATGAGACCGAGGTGGCTGACTGTGTCGGCCCTCACGGGGCGAGGAGTCGACCGGATACTGCCCCTAGCCAGGGAGCTTTACGGTCAGTACAGCAACCGGATACCTACAAGCGAGCTCAACCGCTGGCTCGAAGAAGTGCGCGCCCGGCGTCCGGCCAGGGCCAAGGGGGTCAAGGAGATCAAGACCTTCTACATGGTGCAGTATGAGACTCGACCGCCTCGTTTCAAGGTGATGGTGAACTCGCGGGCTCTGGTGACACGCTCTTTTGCCTATTACGTGGAGAACCGCTTGCGCGAGGACTTTGGGCTCTGGGGAATACCGCTGGTGATCGACTTCGAGGGCAAAGAGGAACGTTACTCGTGAGCACCGGTCCTCTGCTGGAGGCGATCGGTCTGGTGGCCCTCGGCTACGTGATCGGCTCGCTCTCGCCGAGCGTCCTCCTCGGAAGGCGCTTCAAGCGCCTCGACGTGCGCGAGCACGGCAGCGGCAACGCCGGCACTACTAACGCCTTCCGGGTGCTGGGCACGCGGCTCGGACTGGCCGTGCTCTTCGCCGACATGTTGAAGGGGATCCTGCCGGTCCTCCTGGCAAAATACCTGAGCACGCCGCTCGTCACGGTGCTGGTGGCGTTCGCCTGCGTGATAGGCCACAACTACTCGATCTTCCTAAGGGGGCGCGGTGGCAAGGGGGTGGCGACGGGCGCCGGCGCCGCCATTGCGATGATGCCCATACCTATGGCCATCCTCATCGGGCTGTTCCTTGTGCTCCTCTTCGCCACCCGGATCGTCTCTATCGCTTCCATCGCCTGCACCGTCATGTTCCCGGTCATGGCAGTACTCTTCCACCAGCCGCTGGCATATGTCGTGGGCGCCTGCCTCATGGCGGCCGTGGTGCTCTGGGCCCACCGAGGGAACTTCCGCCGGCTTTGGCGACGGCAGGAGCCCCGAGTCGTCTTTCCCTGGAACAGACCTTCGTCCGGGCCCCCCGGCCCGGACGAAGGCTAGGCCGACCAGGCGGCACCGTCTCTGTGTGGTGGTTGTGGCCCATCCCTCGGAGGCGCGCTATACTCTGGGGCGCGTCGGGACGTGGCGTAGCTTGGTAGCGCATCCGGCTGGGGGCCGGAAGGTCGCCGGTTCAAATCCGGCCGTCCCGACTTGAGAAGGCCTGCAAACGCGGGCCTTTTTTCTTGGCCGAGAGGCCACCACAACACCGACTGACCACAGATCGACCACGACAAGTTCTCCCCCTATCCGTCGACCAGGGCCGCGAGGCGCCGGATCGCTTCTTTCTGAAGGCCGGGAAGGACGTGGGCGTAGGTCATCAAGGCAAACGCAACAAAGGCATGACCGAGAGGTTCAGAGACCACCAGCGCGTCGGATGATGTTTAAGAGAGTGCCGAGGGGGCTCTCCTGCCGATTGACCCCCAGACGCATCGGCCTATACTGGAGCTATAAGGGGAGCGAGTGACTTTCCCCATTCATAGCTCGGGGAGGCCGTGAAGACGGGGCCTCGCACGAGTTCGCACCCGCGCATCGCCCTGTGCGGACACCGATCCTGCCCGAGGGGGAGGTGTGTACCCTATGAAGACCAAGAGACTTCCGCGGGCAGTCTTGCTGGTCGCGACGACTCTGGTGGTGGCCGGAGCGACAGCCGGCTCTCTTTCTGGATGTGGCGGCAGTGCCACGAATACGAAGTCGCCGACTAGGACGACCATCATGGGGTGGACTTCAACCCCTGTGGCGGTGACTTCAACCCCTGTGGCGGTGACTACAACGACTGAAGCGGTTGAATCGCAATAAGAGCGCAGAGCCGCATTCATCAAAGGAATCAACAGAGAGGGCATGCCAGTGACCGCCTTAGTCAGATTCGCGGACGGGACCACAGCACTCGCCATCGTTGATATCGAAGAACTTGCAGGGAGCAAAGCGGTGAAGCCTGGGATGGAATGTGTTGTGGTGTCTCGCAACGGCGGATGGGTCCTTGTGGAAGTAGAGTAGACCCGGCCACGCTGACTCACAGTGCTTGACCGGCCATCTCATATCAGCTCCCAAGCTCGGCCGGCGGGGGCTCCTCTTCGAAAGGTTGGTTGAGGGTCTTTGTCCGTGGCCCTATTATCAGCAAAAACGAACCCAGGGGGCCTCAAATGATCAAGGAGGATTGCGGAAGCTGCGCCCACTTCGCGCAAGAACAGGAGCAATGTCGCAGATACCCGCCGACTGTGCACATGGACATCTACGAACGTGTCTCCCATGCACGAACTCTCTGGCCTACTGTCAAACAAGAGGACTGGTGCGGGGAGTATAGGCAAGCCGACTTCGCCCGCCAGCATGGAACGAAAGGAATCGACGAAGGTTCCTAGGGGAGAGCCCCGACCACTTCCAAGCTTGGGCGGCGCGGGCTCTCGGCGTCTACGACTGTTGCGCCGAAGGCCAAGAACGCCCTGCTAAAAGCCCATGTTTGGTAACGGACGGGAGTGGGGGGATAACGAGAAGAACCGCCCGGTTTGCGGCTGGGGCCGGAAGGTCGCCGGTTCAAGTTCGGCCGTGCCGGCTCTTCCTTGTTCTCGGATTCCCTGCTTTGGGTACTACTGGGTCTAGAGCGCATCTCAAACCCGGGTAGGAGGCCCCGATGAAGGCAGTCGTCATGGCAGGCGGTCAGGGGACCCGGTTACGCCCGTTGACCTCCAACCAGCCTAAGCCTATGGTCCCCGTGGTGAACAAGCCCACCATCCAGCACATCCTGGAGTTGGTGCAGAGACACGGGATCAGCGAGGTGGTGATCACCCTGGCGTTCATGCCTCGACTCATCCGCAACCATCTGGGTGATGGCAGTCAACTGGGCATGCATATCGACTACACCGTGGAAGAGACGCCGGCCGGCACGGCCGGGTCCATCCGCCTGGCGAAGGACCTCCTCGATGACACCTTCATGGTCATCAGCGGAGACGCGCTCACCGACTTCGATCTGACCAGTGTCATAGCCTTCCATAGAGAGCGGCAGGCGATGGTCACCATCGCTCTCAAGAGTGTGGGGAACCCCCTGGAGTTCGGCGTAGTGATCGTCGACGAAGAAGGTCGGATCCAACGGTTCTTGGAAAAGCCGGGGTGGGGGCAGGTCTTCTCCGATACCGTCAACACCGGCATCTACATTGTCGAGCCCGAGGTGTTCGACCACATCCCCGAGGGTCAGCCGTACGATTTCAGTCATGACCTCTTTCCCAAGCTGTTCGAGATGAAGAAGCCCCTCTATGGGATGGTGTGTGACGGCTACTGGCAGGATATCGGCAGCCTCGAGCAGTTCCTGCAGGCCAACCGCGACGCCCTCGACGGCAAGGTGAAGCTCACTCCGCCCGGGGTCCGGCTGCGGGGCAATATCTGGGTGGACCAGGGAGCTGCCCTTGACAGCCTGGAGAACGTGGAGGGCCCTGCTGTCATCGGCAAGAACGTCCGTCTCGACCCCGGTGCCCGCGTCCTCGCCCACGCGGTACTGGGGGACAACGTGGTGCTCCGCAGCGGCGCCCAGGTAGGCAGTTCCGTTCTGGGAGAGAACGTCTACCTGGCGGCCGGCGCCGTGGTGCAGGGAGCCGTACTGGGCGACGCGGTAGAGGTGCATGAGAACGCTTACATCGCCGAGGGCGCGGTCATCGGCGACCGCACCATCGTCGGCCACGACGCCGTGGTCGCCAACAATGTCAAGGTCTATCCCTTCAAGACCATCGAACCCGGCTCCACGGTGCGATCGTCCATCGTTTGGGAGACGAGAGGTCCCAGCGCGCTCTTTGGGCGAAACGGCGTGCGCGGGCTGGCCAACGTTGACGTAACTCCGGACATGGCCATGCGTCTGGCTATGTCCTATGGGAGCCTGGTCGGCAAGGACACCTATGTCACCACCAGCCGGGATACGCATCACGCCTGCCGCGTCTTCAAACGGGCCATCATCAGCGGGCTCAACTCGACCGGGGTCAATGTCCGCGACTTGACCATCGCTCCCTTGGCCATCAACCGCTTCGACATCAAGAGTGGGAACGCCATCGGGGGCATACACGTGCAGATGTGCCTGGAGAACCCGGAGCAGATCGAGATCCTGTTCTCGGAGTCTCCGGGAGTCCCGCTTGACGGCAAGAAGGAACGGGCCATCGAGAACCTCTTCTTCCGCGAGGACTTCCGCCGAGCTCCCATCGAGGAGATGGGGCAGGTGTTGTATCCTCCGCGAGCGGTCGAGACCTACACGAACTCGCTCCTCGACAACTGGAACACGGTATCCATCCGGGGACGGCAGCCCCGCCTGGTCCTGGACTACTCCGCTTCAGCCCCGGCCTTCTTCTTCTCGGCCACCCTCGATAGGCTGGGAGTGGAGACCATGACCCTCAACACCACCTCCCGCGGACCTGGCCGCTTCACCCGGGCGGACAGTCTGCCCTACGCGGCAGAGCGGGTCGGCCAGCTGGTGCGTGCTGTGGACGCCGATCTGGGGGCGATCCTGGACCCGGGGGCCGAGTACCTCTACGTGGTCGACGAGAAAGGCGAGCTGGTGCCGGACTCGGGACTGCTTCTGCTCCTGCTTCAGCAGGCCATACGGGAAGGCGGCGCGGGAGCGGTGGCGGTGCCCCTGCACGCAACCCGCTTGGTGGAGCACGTGGTGGCCTCCACGGGATTCACAGTCCGACGCACCAAGTACTCCAAGGCCGCTCTGATGGCAGAGGCCACCCGGCCGAATACGGTCTTCGCCGCCAGCGTTGACGGAGGCTACATCTACCCGGCGGTGCTGCCCTCCATGGACGGCCTGTACGCTCTAGGTAAGGTGCTCGAGCTGGTCTCCACCGCCGACGCGCCCTTGTCGCAGCAGATCGCGTCAATGCCCGTCTCGCACGTGAGCCACTTCGAATCCCAGTGTCCCTGGGATCTCAAAGGGGCCGTGATGCGCCGCATGACGGAGAAGCTGCGCGAGGGTCGGGTCTCTTTGGTGGATGGGATCAAGGTCTTCTTAGACCGTTCGGAGTGGGCCTTAGTCCTTCCCGACGCGGAGGAGCCCCTCTTCCATGTATACGCCGAGGCCGGCGCCGACCAGCGTTCGGCGGAAGTCGCAGGAAGCTACAGGAGCATCTTGGAGACCGTGATCGAAGAGGCCCGGACGGCTCAGAACTGAGAGCTCTTCGCGATCGTCTGCTTGCAGGCGGTCTTGAGCGTCTCGAAGACTCCTGCTCCTGTGAGAGCGCAAGCCTCGACCACCGGGCAGTCGGTGTGGTTGAGCAACTCGTTGAGGTCCGTGACCGAGAAGATGGAACTGAGGTCGCGCTTGTTCATCTGCAGGACCATCCCCAGCTTGGTAAGGTCGTCCCCCTGCGATAGCAGATTGTCCCAGAGATTGAGATAGCTATCGACGTTCTCGTCGAGCCGCGATACCTGGCTGTCGACGACGAACACGACTCCGTCGACACCCTGCAGGACCAGCTTGCGCGAGGCGTTGTAGAACGACTGTCCCGGCACGGTGTAGAGATGGAACCTCGTGCGAAGCCCCTGCACAGTCCCCAACGATAGCGGCAGGAAATCGAAGTACAGGGTCCTCTCTTCCTCGGTGGCGATACTCACCAAGCGGCCGCGGGCAGCCGGGTTCACCCGCCGGTGGATGTACTGGATATTGGTGGTCTTGCCGCACAGACCACAACCGTAGTAGACGATCTTGTAGTTGATCTCTCGCGCGGCCAGATTGATCAGTGCCACTCGCTGCCCCTTGCCAAAGTCATTCCGGATCGGGGAAGAGGCCATCGATGGCTTTCCCCGCTTCCGAGGAGTATTCGCCGTCGATCACCACCTCGCCTCCACCGGTATCTTCGGCACGTTCGAATACGGGCTTGAGCACGGCCAACGCTCTACTGGTGTAGAGCCGGACCCGTCCGACCTGTGTCCCCTTGCCGAAGGTAACGAGAAGAAGCACCTGATCGGTCACCTGCACCACATGAAGATTGGATTCCTGGCCCTCGTGGAATAAAAGGGTGAACTCGCGCTCGTTCAGAGCCTGCGCAAGCTGGCGAGTGGCTGCGAACGAGCCGGCGGCAAGCGCCGCGAGGGAAAGGGTATCGGAGTGCGTCTCCGAGGGAGAGGTGGTTATGGGTTGACCACTGGTCGACACGATAGCAACGAACGTGGAGCCGGACACCCTTTGCAGCTTCGCCAGGATGCTATCCACAAGGCGCATCTGTTCATCACTGATGACAAGGCCCTTACGACGTGCCACGCACGACCTCCCTCGATCCGAGCGTTCACGTCCAGATTATACAAGCCGGCGGTCCACAGCGAGCGCGCATCACGGGAATTGGTAAGAAAATCGCTGTGTTATCATGACCGCCAGCCGATTGTGGCGAGAAAGGAGCGCATGTGAACCCTAAGAACCTCAAGTACCACAGGGAGCACGACTGGGCCCGGGTAGATGGTGATATGGCCGTTTTCGGTCTCACCGACTACGCCCAGGAGACCCTCGGTGACATCGTCTTCATCGAGCTCCCCGAGGTAGGCGCGGACGTTACCGCCGGAACGCCCTACGCCGAGGTCGAGTCGGTAAAGGCAGTTTCCGAAGTGTACGCGCCGCTGAGTGGCTCCATTGTGGAGGTCAATGAGGAGGTCGTGGACGCACCGGAGTTGATCAACGAGAGCCCCTTCGACAACGGCTGGTTGATAAAGGTGCGTCTCAGCGATCCAGGCGAGGTCGACGACCTGATGACGGCCGACGAGTACGAAGACCTGCTCGCCGAAGAGGAGTAACAGAGGCCCTCAGGCTACACCTTAGCCCCAGTCGGGAGTACCACCGGCCCGGAGCAAGTGGACGGGGGTAATACCTCCACTTAAGGTTGAAGGTTGCTTATCCAAGCGCTATAGTGAAAGCGTGGAAGCATTGGACGACATCTCCTTTGACTATCTGGTCAACATCCAGGCATACAGCGACGAGGAGCTCAAAGAGCTGATCCGCCGCCTCTCCGACGAGGAGAAGGAGCTCTCGAAGCGTAGACGTCTGCTGCATGGTCAGATCGACATCTTGCGGGCGGAAGTGCAGCGGCGGCTCCGCGACAAGCACCGAGGCGGCTCCGATCTTGCCAGCGACGTCAAAGTCGACGTGCTCACGGACGTGCTGAGCGGACGCCCGCCCAAGAATCCCGCGAAAGGGGAGGGCTAGTCCCGCCATGACAGACGAAGCCGAACCGGCAGTCCAGGGCATCCCTAAGCGTTTCCGTGACTTCTCGGTCGACGTGCGGGAAGAGCGGCTGATCCGCTACATCGTCAAGCAACTCGGTCAGGGCCGTCATATCGACGACATCATGAACGATCATGAGATCGTGGTCCACACCAGCGAGGTCAAGCGCGCCTCTCTCATGCAGAACCCCACCGTTATCAGGGCTATCGAAGATGAGATGAAGCGCCAGTTCTCCGACTACGGCTCGGCGACCGCCTCGGAGGTCGACCACTCAGGCTCGGACTGAAAGGGGGGGCCGGTTCCGTGGTGGACTGTCCCGTCTGCAGTTTCCCCAACACGGAGGACTCGAACTTCTGCCGACGCTGTGGGAACCGCTTGACGCCCGTCGACCTCTCCGAGACCACCATCTTGTATGGGCCCGTCGATAAGGCGCAGATCGATCCCGAGGCCGCCGAGCGGGGCAGGTTGCGCGAGGACACGGTTCTCCTCATCCGGACCGGGGGAGGACGGGAAGGGGAGGCCATCTCGTTCGACAGCGATGTCCTGACCATCGGGCGTAGCCCTCACAGCGATCTTTTCCTCGACGATGTCACCGTCTCTCGCCATCACGCCCGCGTGATACGCGACGAGAGCGGCTACCTGATCGAGGATCTGAACAGCCTCAACGGCACGTACGTCAATCGCAAACGCATAGAGAGGCACCGGCTGTCCGACGGCGACGAGCTCCAGATAGGCAAGTTCAAGCTGGCCTTTCTCGAGCCTGCCGGTGCAACGGGGGTGGAGTAATGAGCGCACCTGTCCAATCCTCGACGGCTGACAAGCCTACCGGCACAAGAACTCAGTCGGAGCGGCTGCTGACGATCGGCCAGGTGGTCGAGCAACTGCAGAGCGAGTTCACTGATCTCAGCATAACCAAGGTTCGCTATCTGGAGGATCGCGGCCTTCTGTCGCCGGTCAGGACTCCCGGGGGATACAGGAAGTACAGTGCCGCCGATGTTAGACGTCTCCGCACGATACTCGCCCTCCAGCGCGATGAGTACCTCCCCTTGGAGATCATCCGCGAGCGGCTTGATAGAGGGACGGCATCGGTTCTCGGCCGGCCCCTGGCTTCTGCCGTCGCTCCCAGGGCCGGCGGCCCCTCACTCAAGCGCGAAGAGCCCGCCTATTCCTTGGAAGAAGCCTGTGAAGCCGCTGGGGTCGACGAGCAGTTCCTGCGCATGTTGGCGGAGTACCGGCTCATCCACCGGCCTGCGCAGCAGTCGGGGGCGGTCCTCACCGACAGCGATCTGGAGATCGCCCGTATATGCCAGACGCTCGCTCGCTACGGGGTGGAACCGCGCAATCTTCGGCTTCTGGGTTCCTCGGTGGAACGGGAAGCCGCCCTTCTCGAACAGATAGCCACCCCTGGATTGCGCTCCACCCACCCAGACAGGCGCGAGTACGGGGAGAGGATGCTGGAGGATCTAGGCGCCTTGCTCTCTCAATTACTTCACCTTCTCCTCTTCAAGGAGCTCCGGAACCTCCTTTGAGCGAAAGCCAGCGCTCGCACTCGTTGAGCCTCGGCAGCATCACCGAGCCCTTGCGGCAGCCACGACCCGCATACCGGCGTGTCCAAGCGGCACGTCTTTACGGCTTGTCTTGACGGCCCCTTCAACCCTGCGCTTCCCGGCAAGGAGACACATGGAACTCGATAGCTTCATCCGCCATATTCCCGGGTTTCCCAAGGAAGGCATCCTCTTTCATGACATCATGCCCATGCTCCAAGACGCCGAAGCTTTGCGGTATGCGGTAGACAGGCTGGCCGACTACGGGCGGAGCCGGCGGGTCGATCTGGTTTTGGGGGCGGAGGCGAGGGGTTTCATCCTTGGGGCAGCATTGGCCTACGCCTTGGGTGTAGGTTTCGCCGCAGCGCGCAAGCCTGGCAAACTCCCGTGGAAAGTCACCCGCTGCGAATACGATCTGGAGTACGGCACCGACGCGCTCGAGATGCACGCCGACGCCATCAAGCCGGGGCAAAGGGTGCTCATCCACGACGATCTACTGGCTACGGGAGGTACCGCTCGGGCCAAGATACAACTTGTCGAACAGGCGGGTGGGATCGTCGCCGGGCTCGCGTTCATCATCGAGCTGACCGAGTTACACGGCCGGGAGAAGCTTGCCGGATACGACGTTCTCAGCCTTCTGCAGTATGAGGTGTGACCGGAAGCCACGGGCCGCGCTGAGACCGGCCGCGCGGCACAGACCAACCTCAGGAGTGGTTTAGCCTCAGCCGTGGCTAGAGCTGCGATTCAGAGTATCGCGGAACCTCTGTCGAGCTGAAACCACAACCTCCAGCTGAGCTACATAGGGTGCGCTTGAGCTGTGTGGGGTAGAGCCAGTGGAGCTCGCTGGGGCGGACCATACGGAGTCGGCCGCTCGCCCCGGGTGTAGTGTCAGAGCACACACCTTTGGTCCTTAGTTTACATAATGCACATTATCGTGCAGTTAACAATCAGTCGGCCGGCAGAGGCCGAAGAAGCATCGCGACGCAAGGGAAAACCCCGCCGGCGGCCTTCACGACCCTCCGGCGGGGCTCCAAGCTGTTCAGAGAAGGCCCCGGTCGTCCGCCGAGGCCTGGATCTCGCCGCCCTACTTCACCAGGTTCATCATGTTGAACATGGGCAGGTACATCGAAATGACGATAAGGCCGACCAGGCCGCCCACGAACAGCATCATGATCGGCTCGATGATCGAGGTGAGCGACTTGACGGCGGCATCGACTTCGTCTTCGTAGAAGTCGGCGATCTTGTTGAGCATGGCGTCCAAGGCCCCGGTCTCCTCTCCGATGGAGATCATCTGTGTGACCATCGGCGGGAACACGGACGCGCGCGCCAGCGGTCGGGCTATCGATTCACCGCTGCGCACGCTCTCCTTAACGTCCACCATGGAGTCTTCGATCACGCTGTTGCCGGACGTCTTGCCCGTGATCTCGATGGCTTGAAGGATCGGGACGCCCGAGCCGACCAGCGTGGCCAGAGTCCGGCTGAAGCGGGCCACGGCGATCTTCTGTATTACCGGTCCCACCTTCATGGGGAGCTTGAGCTTGATCCGGTCCCAGGTGTGCCGGCCCTGCTCCGTGTTCTTGAGCCTGATGAGGGCCCAGACCGTCAGGGCAAGCGCCGGGAACAAAATGAACCAGTAGCCTTTGAGGACATTGCTGGTCCCCATCATAATCCGGGTCAGCGAGGGCAGTTCACCCCCGAGGTCTTTGTACATGCTAGCGAAGATGGGAATGATGAACAGCAGCATGCCCATCATCACCATTATGGCGAAGGCCGCTATGACTATGGGATAGGTCATCGCGGACTTGACCGCCCGGCGAAGACTGTCGTCTTTCTCGAGCTGGGTAGCGAGCCTGATAAGCGTCTGGTCGAGAGCACCGCCCGCCTCGCCGGCCCTCACCATGGAGACATACAAGCGGTCGAAGGCGGCCGGATGCTTGGCCATGGCGTCGGACAGCGGCATACCCGCCTCAACGTCTTCTTGCACCGCCTTGATTATCTTCTTGAATCTCGGATTGCTCGTCTGTTCTTCCAGTACGTAAAGGGCGCGGAGAACCGCCAGCCCCGAGTTGATCATGGTGGCGAACTGACGCGCGAACACGGCTTTGTCTCGGACTTTGATGCGCATCGAGCTTTCGAACAGCTCGCCTATCTTCGGTACGCCCCGCTTTTCCTCGAGGCTGAGGATCGTCAAGCCCTTGCGCCGCAGTTCGGCCACGACCGCCGCTTTGGAATCGCCGGTCACTTCGCCCGAGAACGACCCGGCTCGATCCTTCCTAGCTGTGTATGTGTAGGTTAGCCACGTCGCCCTCTTCCTCCGTTCGTGCCTTTCCTTGCCTTCACCTTCTCAGCGTCACAGCCCGTTCGTTTCTTACTCGTCTTTATCGGCTCCCCGCGGCAAACTCTCAAGTCGGTCGCCGGCGATCTCCCCCACTCCTAACGGCTGTACCGCTCGCGCTTGTGAACAAGTGCTCAAGCAGCTCCCGCCAGCATGAGCCTTTCCAACTCGTCCGGTACCGACGAACGCCTGAGTGCGAGATCCCGCGTTATCTGACCCCTGCGTACCAGGTCGGCAAGAGATGTGTTCATGGTCTGCATGCCCTGGGGGCCCCCCGTCTGCATGACCGTATAGAGCTGGTGCGTCTTGCCCTCCCGGATGAGGTTCCGGCAGGCAGGTGTGGCGATCAGTACCTCGCAGGCGGCCACCCTCCCCTCCCGCGATGCCTTGGGTATCAGTTGCTGGGTCACTATGCCTTCCAGCGTGGCTGCTATCTGCACCCGGATCTGTTCCTGCTGATGCGGTGGGAAGACGTCGACCATACGATCGATGGTCTGTGGGCAGTCCTGCGTATGCAGCGTGGCGAACACCAGGTGTCCGGTCTCGGCGGCTGTCAAGGCGATCTGGATGGTCTCGAGGTCCCGCATCTCCCCGATGAGGATGACGTCGGGGTCCTGCCGCAGCGCAGAGCGGAGGGCTATCGGGAAGCCTTTCGTATCGTTCCCCACCTCCCTTTGGATCACCACACAGCGTTTGTGGCTATGCAGGAACTCGATGGGGTCCTCGATGGTAACGATGTGATCGGAGCGGCCGGCGTTGATCTCGTCGATGATGGCCGCCAGAGTGGTCGACTTGCCCGAGCCGGTCGGACCCGTGACCAGAACGAACCCGCGGGGCTTGTGACAGAAGGAGTGAAGGACCTTGGGCAATCCGAGTTCCTCTACGGTCTTTATGACCGTTGGTACCAGCCTGAAGCAGCCTCCCACAGTCCCGCGTTGGAAGTGCGCGTTAACGCGGAACCGCGCGTGGCCGTAAAGCGAATAGGAGAAGTCGACCTCCCAGTCGGTCTCCAGCCTTTGGCGCTGATCCTGCGATAGGATGCTGTAGATGAGCTCTCGAGCCTCATTGGCCTCGAGCGCGGGGTAGTCCAAGTTCCGGAGATGCCCGTCGATCCGGACGACCGGAGGCACCCCGACCGCGAGATGGAGGTCGGACGCCTTTTGGTTGACCACTTCCTTCAGTATCTCAGCCATATCCATGGCCACAGCCCCTTACGCCTAGTTCTTGACTCCGACCCTGTCCCTATACGATGACCCGAGAGATCTCCTCGATGCTGGTCAATCCCTGCAGCACGCGCTCGAGTCCGTCTTCGCGCAGGGTGAACATGCCTTCGGCATGCGCCACCCGTCCTATCTCATCGGCACTCTTGCGCTCGACGATGAGCCTCTCTATCGCCTCGGTCACCGGCATGATCTCGTAGATACCGAGCCGGCCCTTGTATCCCGTGGTGTTGCAGCGGGTGCAACCGGTCGCCCGATACAGCGTGATGTCCTTCCAGTTCTCGATCGCTTCCTCGGGGAATTCAAGCCGCTGCAACATCTCCTGAGTCGGCCTGTACTCCTCGCGGCACTGCTCGCACAGACGACGGACCAGTCGCTGGGCGATCACGCAGTCGACGGCCGAGGCTGTCAGGAAGGGCTCGACCCCCATCTCGGTGAGCCGGGAAAGCGCGCCAGGCGCGTTGTTGGTGTGGAGAGTGGAGAGCACGAGGTGTCCTGTCAGAGCCGACTCGATGGCGATGAGCGCCGTCTCCCTGTCGCGGATCTCGCCCACCATGATGATGTCGGGGTCGCACCGGAGTATCGACCGCAGCCCAGAGGCGAAGGTAAGCCCGGCCTTGGGGTTGATCTGCACCTGGTTGATCCCCACCAGCCTGTATTCGACCGGGTCCTCGACGGTGATGACGTTCTTCTCGGGCGTGTTGAGGATGTTGAGCGTCGCATACAGCGTGGTCGACTTGCCCGAGCCGGTGGGCCCCGTGACCAGCACGGCTCCGTAGGGCTTCATGAACGATCGTTTGTAGCGGGTCAGAGCCGCATCGGAGAACCCCAGCTCTTCCAGACGCAGCATCACGTTCGACCGATCCAGCAGACGGATCACGATCTTCTCGCCGTACACCGTAGGAAGAGAAGCCACCCTCATGTCGATCGGTCTTCCCCCCACCGTGAGCCCGATCCGTCCGTCTTGCGGGACCCGGCGTTCGGCGATGTCCAGGTCGGCCATGATCTTGAGTCGGGAGATCACCCCCGCCTGGAGCCGTTTGGGGATGGTCATGATCTCGTGAAGCACACCATCGTGCCGAAATCTGATCAGCAACTCTTTCGCCTGAGGCTCGAAATGGACGTCCGAAGCCCCCTCGTCGGCGGCCCGCGCCAACACCCCGTTCACCAGCTTGACCACCGGCGCCGCGTCGACCTGTTCCCTGATGTCGCGCAACTCATCGAGGGTGGGTTCGTCCTCCTGTTGGCCGCGGACTCCCAGATGCTCTGAGATCTGCTCGTCCGTGCGCTTCATCTTGCCCAGCATCGCGACGATGTCTTCGCCGCTGGTGATAGCCGGTTCGATGTCGAAACCGGTGAGGATCCTCAAGTCGTCGATGGCGACGATGTTGGAGGGGTCGGCCATAGCCACGAGCAGCGTGTGCTCGTCGACAAAACTGACGGGGATGGCCGAGTATCGGCGGGCATCCTTCTCCGATATGAGATCAGAGGCCACCGGATCGAGCTTGATGGAACCCAGGTCGAGATACTGCACGCCCAGACGACGGGACAGGGCATCCATGAGATCGTTCTTGGTCACCCAGCCGCGGGCAAGGGCGATATCACCGATGCGGAGATGCGAGGTGCCCTGCTCTGCGAGGAGCTGGTCGATCTGCTCCTGCGTGAGTAGGCCCATCTCGACGAATACATCACCGACCCGCCTACCTACGAGCTTCCGCTCCAGATTCTCCTCTCTAGCTGCCTGCATCGGTCGCACTTCACCTTTCTCACCGCTCGAGACTCCCTCGCATCACCTGCAGGGGCGGCTCAAGGCCGGTCCAAAGGCGATACGAATCGGCCGCCTGCCTCACCAGCATCTCTCTGCCATCGAGAGCGATAGCACCCACTGCCGCAGCCGAGGCCACCAAAGCGGTGGGATGAGGACCGTAGACCACATCCATCACCAGATGGTGACTGTCCAGAATATCGACAGGAATGGCTGAGTCCTTGACAGAGGGAGAAAGGCCCACAGACGTCGCGTTGACGAGCAGTTGGGCATCGCGCGCTATCGCCCTCACGTCGGCATCACCTATTGCCTCGCACTGGGACTCGCCCCAGTCACGCGCCGCCTCACAGAGAGTGACCGAACGCGCGTGTGTGCGGTTGTGGACCCAGATCCTCGCTGCCCCATCCTCGATCAAGGCGGCGACGACCGCGCGCGCGGCGCCCCCGGCGCCGGCGACGAAACAGCTCAGGCCTCGGGCGCCTTCCGGACGGACTGTGCGCAGAGCCTCTCTAAAACCGGCCACGTCGGTGTTGTGACCTATGAGCCGGCCGTCATCGTGGACGATGGTGTTCACCGCCCCAAGACGCGCCGCCAGCGGCTCAACCGCGTCCAGCAGGAGGATCACTCGCTCCTTGTGAGGAACAGTGATGTTCGCCCCCCTCAGCCCAAGGGCCCGCAGGCCGTCTAGGGCCTCTCCTAGACGATCAGCATGGACATCGAAGGCCAGATAGACCATGTCGACGCTTTGCGCTCGGAAGGCAGCGTTGTGCATCCGAGGAGAGAGGGAGTGGGCCACGGGATGGCCCAACACCGCCACAAGACCGGTACTGGCTGTGACGTCGAGATGTCCGGCTTCCATGGGTCTCACCTCCGGCGATGGTCAGTGCCTTGGACACACAGACTAGCGCATGCTGGAACGATGCGGTCTATGACCTAGGTCGGAGATTGGCCGGCTTCAGCCGATCCGGTCCCTACGCCGAGCGCCCTGCGGCCGCTCCCTTGATCAGCCTCAGATCACCGAAAGCTTGCCCGCTACTGCGAAGGAGCGTTCTCTTTGGCCTGGAGGAACTCCTCGTAGTCCGCCGTGAAGAAGTGGTTCCCGTCTGTGTCCTTGAGAACGTAGTAGAGATAGTCGACGTCGGCCGGCTCCAGAGCCGCCCGCAGAGCATCCACTCCGGGACTGCATATCGGCGTGGGTGGAAGACCCTTGACGACCCGCGTGTTGTAGGGCGAGTCGACCTCGAGGTCTTCGGTGGTCAAGGGTCCGGTCCATTTGTCGACCGCGTAGCGCACCGTGGCGTCGATGCCCAGGGTCATATTCTCTTTGAGCCGGTTGCGGATGACGGCGGAGATCAGCGGTCTCTCCTTGGCGATGCTCGCCTCCTTCTCGATCAAGGAGGCCACGATGACGATCTCGTAGGGGGTCAAGCCCAGAGCCTCAGCCTTTTCCCAGGGCAGCGACGCGGTCTTCGCTTCGAAGGCGGCCAACTGAGCCCCGATCAACTCAGTAGCCCCATCCCCAATGAGAAGAAAATACGTGTCGGGGAACAGAAGACCTTCGAGCGTCGTCACGTCGGGCGCCTCGCCCCCGACGGCGGGGACCACGAACTCGGCCGGCTTCTCCGCCAGGTCGGCGTACTCGTCGCCGTCGATGGTCCCGTCCTCGTTCAGCAACTCGGCCGTCTGACTGACAGCCAGACCCTCGGGGATGGTCAGCGTGAAGCTGGTCGAGCCCTCGCCCCGCTCCAATGCGTCCACGACCTCGATCAACTCCAGGTCGCTCGCAAAGCGATAGGTGCCCGGACGCAACTTGCCCTCGCTCCCTCGGGACTTCACCAAATCAACGAACGCGGAAGAGGATTCGATGACGCCTTCTTCCTCCAGAACCCGTCCCACTTGTGTGGCGGTCATACCGGATGAGATGACGACCCTGACGGTCGGGTTCTCCGCGGCCTCGGTGGTGGTGGTCGTAGCGTTGTCCTGCACCCAGTTGATTCCCTTGTCGACCACGTAGACCACCCCGGAGATACTCGCGACGAAGATGACGACTATGAGGATCCTTGTGATCCAACGGTTTCGCCTGCGATGACCGTCATCCCAGGGATCTTTGCCGCCACCCTGATCCTTAGACCACTGCGAGGACGGTGGTTGTGAAGGGTAGCTCATTCGTCCCTCCCCTGGATCGCTCGAGAGTCCAGATAGCTCTGAAGCATATAGCAGGCGGCGACGGCATCCTGGGAAAGGTCTTTCCTCCGGCCCGACTCCGCCAGCTTCGAGGTGAAGCGCTCGTCCCACGTGGCTACGGGTACCGTCGATCTCGCCTCGAGGACCTTCACGAATGTCAGGACCGCCTCGAGTTGAGCGTTCGTCCCGCCCGCCAGGGGCCGGGGAAGGCCCACCACTATCTGACCCACCTGATGCTCCTCAGCCACGCGCATGATCTTCTGAAGTAGTTGCTCTTCGTTTCGTTCCTCAAGGACCTCAAGCGGGGAGCACGTCAACTCGTGCGTATCGGACAGAGCAAGCCCCGTCCGGCGTCGCCCTAGATCCACCCCGAGTATGCGCATTCACCCTGCGAGAGCCGCAAGCACGGCCTCTCGCGCAGCCGCCACCGCTTCCGGGAGCTTGCCCGGGTCGCCTCCTCCCCCACGGCCCAGTTGCGGGGTACCCCCGCCTCCGCCCTGGAACTCACGTGCCGACATCTTGACCACCTGCCCGGCATCCACGCCGGCGACTCCCGGGCTGACGCTGACAACGAGGGAGGCTTTCCCTTGGAGATCGGCCCCAAGAGCCACCACCCCGGGCTGGATGCGGTCGCGCACCCGGTCGACCAGCGAGAGCAGATGGTCCAGGTCTCGGGCCTCTACCACCCCCGTCACCAGAGACACCCCGTCCCGCTTCTCTGCGCCGTCGACCAGTGAGCCGACGGCATCCCCGGTCGTACGCGAAAGGAGTAGCTTGACCTCCGCCTCCAGGGCCTCCACCCTCGTCTGCAGCTTGACCACTGAGGGAAGAAGCTGGCCTTCGACGGCGCCGAGCATTCCCGCCGTCTCCGTCACGAGAGCATCCCGCTCGCGGTAATAGGCCACCGCAATCCGGCCGGACACCGCCTCGATGCGGCGCACGTTCGCCCCCACGCTGCCCTCAGACACGATCTTGAAGATCCCCAACTCGCTCGTGCTGCCCACGTGTGTGCCGCCGCACAGCTCTCGACTGAAATCGTCGACTTCTACCACACGCACGAAGTCTCCGTACTTTTCGCCGAACAGTGCTACCGCCCCCAGATCGCGGGCGTGTTCTATGCTGGTCGTGAACGTGCGCACGGGATGATTCTCGACGATGCGCCGGTTGACCAGTTCCTCGATCTCGGCGAGACGCTTTGCTCCGAGCGGTTCGTGGTAGGCGAAATCAAACCTGAGCTTGTCGGCCCGCACAGAGGAGCCAGCCTGGGTGACATCCTTGCCCAGCCGGGAGCGGAGGGCATAGTGAAGCAGATGGGTAGCCGTATGATTGGCGGCTACGTCGTGGCGGTAGCTGGACGAGAGGACCGCCTTCACCCGCGTATTCGGCTCAATGCGCCCTTTGAGCACGCGAGCGACGATGACCTGGACTTCGCCGTGCGACTGCACGTCCAGCACCACGGCCTCCCCGGTCTCCGACTCGATGAGGCCGGTGTCGGCGGTCTGCCCCCCCATCTCCGCATAGAAGGGACTCTCGCGGAGGGCCAGCAGCACCCGGCCGTCATCCAGGTTTTCCACATTCTCGACTACCGTATAGAGGTCCTCTCGCTCGTATCCCTTGAACTCTGTCGGGTGGACGGTGTCGCGGGCAAACCGCGCGATGACGTCCTGAAAAGCTTCTCCGCCCTTCTGGGCCTGGCGAGCCCGTTTCCGCTGGTCTTCCATGGCTGCTTCGAACTGATCGAGATCCAGGCTCAGGCCGCGCTCTTCGACCAACTCCCGGGTCACTTCCACGGGGAATCCGTAGGTATCGTGCAGTTGGAACGCCACCGCCGCGGGGAATACAGGGGTGCCTTCGTCCTTGGCCTTGATGATGGCCTCTTCGACCAGCACCAGTCCCTGGTCGAGGGTACGGTTGAACCGCTCCTCCTCCGAGTGGACGACCCGCAGGATAGTGTCTTTCCGCTCGCCCAGTTCGGGGTAGACGCCGCTCATCAGCTCGATGGTCCGCGCCGCGAAACGCCGGAGGAGCGGCGGCTCCATACCGGCTGAGCGGCTGAAGCGCGCCGCCCGGCGGATGACCCGTCGTAGCACGTATCCCCGTCCCTCGTTGCTTGGCAGGACCCCATCGGCCACCAGGAACGTCATGGCCCGGGAGTGATCGGCCAGGACCCGCATGGCGATGTCGTCCTTGTCGTCCGCGCCGAAACGTTTGCCCGCCACTTGTTCGCCTAGCTCGATCAGAGGCTGCAAGAGGTCGGTGAGGAACACCGACGACACCCCTTGTTTGATGGCGGCCACGCGCTCCAACCCCATCCCGGTGTCGATGTTCTGGGCAGGCAGGGGCGATAGACGCCGGTCTTCGTCCATGTTGTAGCCGGTGAAGACCAGGTTCCAGTACTCCACGTACCGGTCGCATTCGCAGCCGGGCCGGCAGTCAGGGTCGGAGCAGCCGTGTTCCGGTCCGCGATCGTAGTACAGCTCGGAGCAAGGCCCGCATGGTCCGGTCGGCCCCACGGGGCCCCAGAAGTTGGCGCTGCGGGGCAACCCTACCATCCTCTCGGAAGGCAGCCCCAGGGCCTTCCACAGATCCACGGCCTCCTGGTCGGCTTCTATCGCATCGTCGCCCTCAAAGTAAGAGATCCAGATCCGCTCCGGTTCTAGCCCAAGGCAGTCCAGCGAGTATTCCCACGCAAACCGGATGGCCCCTTTCTTGAAGTAGTCACCGATCGAGAAGTTGCCCAGCATCTCGAAGAAGGTGCAGTGGCGGGCGGTGAGACCCACCCGATCGATATCCGAGGTCCGGAAGCATTTCTGCACGCTGGCGAGACGCCTGTTGGGCGGCTCCGCGAGGCCCATGAAATAGGGTTTGAGCGGCTGCATCCCGGCAGTGGTCAAGAGAACTGAGGTGTCCTTGTATGGGACCAGCGAAGCGCTGGGCATCACCAAGTGACCCCGCTCAGCGAAGTAGTCAAGGTACATCTTGCGTAGCTCAGCCGACTTCACGATCTCAAACCTCGTCTCCGCCCAGGAACGATCTGGCCATGGTCTCTTCCTCCGCCATGTACTTGCGGAGATTCTCTATGGAATTCCTTATGAGCCGCGAAACGTGCATCTGGGATATCCCGATCCGAGCCGCGATCTCAGTCTGGGTCCTCCCCTCGAAGAACCGCAGATGAAGGATCAGACGTTCGCGGGGATCGAGGCGCCCCATCGCCGGAGCCAGCACGCGCCTTTGTTCGAAGATCTCATACGCCGCCTCCTCGGTGCCCAGGCAGTCGAGCAGCTCGAGGGACTCGTCCTCCTCATTGGTTCCGCCCGAGAAGATGGAGACCGAACTGTACGCTCTGCCGCTTTCCAGCGCCTCGACCACTTCCTCCTCGCTCACCCCTGCCGCCGCTGCCAATTCGGCTATGGTCGGGGAACGGCGCAGCTCCACGGTGAGTTGCTCGACCACCCGGTTCAGACGTACGTTCAGGTCTTGAAGGGCCCGCGGCACCTTGACCGCCCAGCCCTTGTCGCGGAAGTAGCGCTTTATCTCGCCAAGGATGGTAGGGGTGGCATACGTGGAGAGTTCCACCCCCCTACCGAGATCGAACCGATCGATGGCCTTGATGAGCCCGATCGAGCCGACTTGGACGAGGTCCTCCACTGGTTGGCCGCGCGAAGCGAAGCGACGGGCGAGGCTCTTGACGAGAGGAAGGTAGCGAGTGATGAGCTCCTCGCGCGCGAGGACGTCACCATCGTTCCGTACGCGAAGCAAGAGCTCCCGTTCCGAGAGATCCGTCAGTCTCTCCCCGTGGCGGCCTGACCCCATCGGCGAGCGGCCGTGCCCGTGCCCTGGATTCACCGCCTGCACCTAAGACGCCCGCTTCTCCATCTCGACCGCGAAGGAATCGGCACCGTCGTCCAGGACTCGGTAATCGTCCAGCAGCGAATCCAGGAGCATGCGCACATCCAAGGGACACCCCGCCTGGGGGCTGAAATGGTCGGTCGTCAGAAGCGCGGCTTTGAGATTCTGATTGAGAAGACCGGCGAGACGCAGTATCAGCCCGGCGCTGTCGGCGACGATCTCGAGCACCAACTCCCCTTCGTCTTCAGGCTCGTCGGCAAGCAGGGACTCAAGCGCGAGTTGGAGGTCGTCGAGCCGGTCGACAGGCAGATCGTGACGCGAAGCGAAGCCTCCGATGAAGACCCGCAGGACCGGCAGCGCAAGAGAGCCCCGGGCGGTACGTAGGACCGCGATGTCCGTAGAGCCGCTCAAACCTGTCAGGGCCAGCCTCTCTATTCGGCCTGCGCGGTGCCCTGCAAGTGATCTACGATCTCCGTCTGTTTGGAATGATAAGCGTCGCGGCCCCGCTCAACAGCTTCTTCCGCCCGTCCACGCACATCTGAGAACAAGCGCTGGGCTTCGTCGGGAACGTCGAAAAGAGCCTCGGAGAAGCTTTTGCCACTCTCTTGCGACACCCGGTAGGCCAGCAGCAGCGCTCCCCCGATCGCCGCACCGACGGCCAGGATGAAAAAGGAACGACACACGGCCATTAGTCCTCCTTACCTTTTCCGAACAAGAACGTACCTACACCCTCAGACACCCCCGCGGCCACACCAGCCACCTTCTTGAGCGGTGTGGCCACGCCCTTGTATACGGCAGTGGTGGTGTTCTCGGCAGTCTTGGCGATCACCGCCGCAGAGCCGGTGATCTCGTCGATCTTGCCGAGCTCGGAATTCACGTTGTCGAGAGTGGTCTCCACTCGAGTCAGCAGGGGCACGATCTCGGTGTTCACGTCGGCCAAGATGCTCGTCGTGCGCTTGAAGGTAGAAGACAGACGGAAGAGAGCGATGGCAACCCCCGCCCCGAAGGCCAGGAAGAAGACGCCAATGGCGATATACATGAATGCTTGGGCATCCCACTCCATCGTCTGCTCCTTTCTTACTGCTATAAACCCCGAAACTATACCATAGGCCCAGCTGCGGTCGACTTCATGCCTCCCGGCCTCCGCCGACCCAGCATGCCGTCGACCCGATGGTCCCCCCGAACCTCACGGCGTCTCCATCGTACATCACCGCGGTCTGGCCGGGGGCGACTCCGAATGCGGGTTCCTCGAGGACGAGCGAGACCAGAGTCCGCCGACCCGCGTCTTCGGCCCCCCGTTGATCCTCTCCCAGGTATGATCGGATGGCCGGGCCGGAAGAACGTAACTGGACCGTCCCCGCCTCGCCGCTGTCGGCACGGTGCCAGACCACATCCTCCACCGCCACGCTTCCCACCGCGCATTCCTCGACCCGGCCCACTTGGACCAAAGCCTTCTCCGCGTCGAGAGATACAACGTGCAACGGGGAGGGAGCCGCGATGCCAAGGCCCTTGCGCTGCCCGATCGTGTAGTTGTATGTACCGGAGTGGTGGCCGAGGGGACGGCCCTCCCGGTCCACGATGAGTCCCGGACGCTCCCCCAGGCGCTCGCGGAGGAAGCGTTTGTGATCGTCGTCCGCCACGAAGCAGATCTCCTGACTCTCGGGGACCTGATGACCTTCCAGCCCGGCCGCGGCGGCGAGGGCTCGGACTTCTTCCTTGGTCATCTCCCCCAGCGGGAAGATCATCCGGCTCAGCATTTGCGGAGACACTTCGGCCAGGACGTAAGACTGGTCTTTCAGGCGGTCCACTCCGCGCGCGAGGCTCGGCGGATCGCCGCGCATCCGAGCATAATGACCCGTCGCTATCTGGGAGAACCCGATGGCCCGGGCTATCTCCAACATAAGACCCACCCGTACCCGCGCGTTGCACTTCACACAGGGGTTGGGAGTGCGACCCCGCCCGTACTGGTCCACGAAGTACTGCACCACCTGTTCGTAGAAGGCATCCGTCGCATCTACCGTCAGATGCGGGACACCAAGGCTATGGGCGATCCTTCGTGCCCGATGAACGGCCTCGGGCGAACAACAGGCACGCTCATCCACGGAAAAGGGATCGCTCCAGAACCTCAGGGTGACGCCCACCACCCGGTACCCCTGGTTCTTGAGCAGCATGGCGGCTGCGGCGCTGTCTACACCCCCACTCATCCCGACCAGCACACCGCCGTCGTCCGGCCGGATTTCCGGCGACGACACACCCACAGACGACCCCACGGCGCTACCCAAAGCGGAGTGCAGCGCATCCAAGGCGATAGCAGCTGATGCACGCTGCCTGGGGTCGAGCTCGAGGGCTTCGCAGATGGTCTCCTCCCGCAAAGCGGCGGCCTCGAGCAGCGACCTGCCCTCGACCCGGGCGACCGTCTCACTCGCACAGGCGATCGTCGCCGGGCAGCCGTAAGCCTGGCAGCGAGCTCCCACCACGTTCCCCTCGTCCAAGGCCAGCTGGATCCGCACCAGAGCCCCGCAGGAGACGCTGCCGGCTTCGCCGGCAGCGTCGATCCTCTGCAGCGGCACCATGCCTGCGCCGGATCGCAGCCGAGCTGCGATCCGCTCGTTGTTCACAGGCCCGGTGCTACCCGGCTTATGATCGATTCCATCGGCCACACGCGAGTCCTACACTGCACCGAGGGCCGGAACGATCCGGCCCTCGCTTCGATCACCATGGTCACGAGAAAGGTCAGATCTGTCCTAGATTCACCAGGTCCTGGTTGATCGTGCCCTCGTCGACGAAGCCGTTCCAAATGCGTCGCACGATACCCAGTCCGTCCACCAGCACTAGTTCCGGAGGATAGTTCACCTTCAGCAACGTGGAGAGGTCGCCGTACGCAGCGGGCTTACTGTAGTCATAGAGGAGGAACACATATTGGTCAAAATCGGGCTGGAGCGTGCTCAGATTATCCAGGACCTGCACGTCATCAGTACTCCCAGGCACGTAGAAGAGGAGCACCACCGGCCGTCCCTGCTCGATGGCCTCGACATACTCGGTCGGAGTGGAGTCGGTGATCTCAAGCGGTTTCCCGAGTACCTCATTCGCACTTGTCCCCGACCCACCTGCCCTTTCCGTGGTAGTGACCGCCCGCTTGTTAGTGGTGGTGGTCTCCTCATCCCCCCCACTGCAACCTACCAGAACAACAGCTGCCAAAGCCGCAAGCAGCAAGACGACCGTAAGGTATGTGCCTCGTCTGGACATCTCTTCCCTTCCCAAGAAGAATGCTCCACCTTGCCGTGTCTGACAGGCGCTTGAACCTGCCGAAGCAGGTGGGCGACCGCCCCTGAAAGGTAATACGCCGTTCAGGCGAACAAGCCTCCCAAGCAAAGTGTGTTGGCTCAAGTTTGGGCCAGATCACGCACAAGGTCGAGCACCACGAGGTTAGCACACGGCCCTGGGCCCGGCAATGAGCTAGCGCCACCTTGACGCCAGGCACTCTGCTACAGATGCCTATCAGAGACGTTGTCGGCAATCCGAGCCCGCGCCTTGAGGGTCGCGAGGCTCATGACGACGGTTCAGATGGTCCGGATATGGAGCTCTCGCAGCTGTTCGAGCGCCACTTTCGAGGGAGCCTCGGTGAGCGGGCACGAGCCACTTTGCGTCTTGGGGAAGGCTATGACGTCCCGGATGGAAGATTCCCCCGCCATCAGCATGACCGCCCGGTCCAGGCCCAACCCGATGCCCCCATGGGGAGGTATGCCATAGGCCATGGCTTCCACCAGGAAACCGAACTTGACCTTGATCGCGTCTTCGTCGAGCCCCAGCGCCTCGAACACCGCCTCCTGCACGTCGGGGTCGGAGATGCGCAGCGACCCGCTGCCGAGCTCCACCCCGTTCAACACGAGGTCATACGCGTAGGTGCCCAGCTCAAGGGGTCTCTCTTGCAGATCCGCCAGACTGTGCAGGCGGGGCTTGGTGAAGGGATGATGCTGAGCCTTGAGCCGCTGTTCCTTCTCGTCGTATTCGAACATGGGGAAATCGAGTATCCAGGAGAAGGCCCACCCTGTCCGCTCGATCGCCAGCCGGTCGGCCAAAGCCAGCCGCAGAGCACCCAAGCTCGGCTCGACCTGGGACTTGGGTCCGGCAACCAACAGCAGGAGATCACCGGCATGCCCGTCCAGTGTCCCGACCAGCTCGGTCATCAGGTTGTGGTCCATGAACTTCTGCAGGGGCGAGCGAACGCTCTGCTCCTCGATCCAGACAGGCAGCACCCCGCGGGAGCCGAACACAGCCGCGTGAGCGGCCAGGTCGTCGACGTCCTTGCGGGAGAAACCAGCGCCGCCCGGAGCCTTGATCCCCCTCACCACTCCACCCGCCGCCACGGCATCGGCGAACACCCGGAATCCCACCCGGGACGCGATGTCCGTGACATCAACGATCTCCATGCCGAATCTGAGATCCGGCTTGTCGCTGCCGTAGCGAGCCATCGCATCCGCGTAGGTGAGCCGAGGGAACGGTCTCTCCAGCTCCACGCCGAGCGTCTCTTTGAATGCAGCGGCGAACATGCCCTCCACGACCGCCTGGATGTCCTGCTCCTCGATGAAGCTCATCTCCACGTCGATCTGCGTATGCTCCGGTTGGCGGTCGGCGCGCAGATCCTCGTCGCGGAAGGCCCGGGCTATCTGGTAGTAGCGCTCGAACCCGGCGATCATGAGTAGCTGCTTGAAGAGCTGAGGCGATTGCGGCAGAGCGTAGAACTCCCCGGGCTGGAGACGGCAGGGCACCAGGAAATCCCGGGCCCCCTCGGGTGTGCTCTTGGTGAGGATGGGTGTCTCTACGTCGATGAATCCCTGCTCTCCCAGATAGCGGCGCACAGCCTGTACCACCTGGTGACGTATGAGCAGATTGCCATACATCTTGGGCCGGCGCAGGTCGATATAGCGGTACTTCAGCCGCAGGGTCTCGTCGACCTCGAGGTCGTCCTCGGGGAAGAAAGGCGGGGTCTCAGCCGCGGCCAGGATCTCCAAGCGGTCGACCACGACCTCCACCTCGCCGGTGGCGAGGTGGGGATTGACCCGTTCCGGTGAACGAGCCACCACGGTCCCGCCGGCCGAGATCACGAACTCGTTTCGGAGCTCACGCGCATGCTCGTGCTCGGCGGCCCTCTGCTCAGCCTCGAAAACGAGCTGCAGCACCCCGCTCCGGTCGCGCAGGTCCACGAAGATCAACCCACCGTGGTCTCGATAGCGCTGGACCCAGCCCGCCACTTTCACCCGCCGGCCCACGGCCTGCGCGGTGACGTTCCCGCACCATTCATCCCTGTATCTCACTGCTGGTCCTCTGCTTCCGGGGTCTAAAGGTCCGTCTTGTTCGATCCGTCTCTCTCTGCGTCAGCCGTTACGAGCGCGATCGCGTCCGGTCGCGACAGCGAGCTCTCCTCGCCCGTCGAGAGGTCCCGCACGGTCACCGTCGAGCCGGCCAGTTCCAGCTCGCCCACGATGAACGCATACCGAGCCCCGCTGCGGCCGGCCTGCTTCATCTGCCCTTTGCCGCTCCGAGTCATATGGTCGAGGTCGGCCGCTACCCCCTGTGTCCTGATCACATGCGCCAGAGCGAAGACCTCATCGCGCGCCGCAGGGGTCATCGCCACCAGATAGACCGTGGGTGCAGCCTGTGGGGGCGGCTCGATACCTGAGCGGGTCAGAGCGAGGACGATGCGCTCCAGCCCGGTCCCGAACCCCACGCCGGGAACAGGCGGCCCCCCTATGGCTTCCACCAGATGGTCGTAGCGGCCGCCCCCGCCCACACCGGACTGGGCACCCAGGACGGGGGACTGGAATTCGAAGGTGGTTCGCGTGTAGTAATCGAGCCCGCGGACGAGAGTATGATCCTGGATGAACGAGATGCCCTGCATCTCGAGGCATTCCTGTACCCGCCGGTAGTGCTCCACGCACGCGTAACACAAGTGGTCGGACAGCCGCGGGGATGCTTCCAATGCCGCCCGGCAGGAGGCGACTTTGCAGTCGAACGTTCGCATGGGGTTGAGAACGGTCCGCTCCCGGCACTCTGCGCACAGATCCTCAGCCTTCCCCTCCAGGAACGCCCCCAGGGCAGTCGCATAAGGCGGCCGGCACTCGGTGCAGCCCATGGAGTTCAGACGGAGTTCTACGCTGTTCAAGCCCACTTCCCGGTAAAGCGCGGTGAGCACGCCGATGACTTCCGCGTCCAACTCCGGCGCCTCAGACCCGAAAGCCTCCACGCCGAGCTGATAGTGCTGGCGATACCGTCCCGACTGAGGGCTTTCGTACCGGAACATGGGAGAGTGGTAGTAGAGCTTTACCGGTTGGGGAAGGGTGTGCATCCCGTGCTCCACGTAGGCCCGAGCCACCGGAGCCGTCCCCTCAGGCCGCAGGGTCATGCTGCGCCCGCCCAGATCCTCGAACGTGTACATCTCCTTGCGTACGATGTCGGTGGCCTCCCCCACGCCCCGCGTGAACAACCGCGTGTACTCAAAAGTGGGCGTGTCTATGCGCCGGTACGCATAGCGTTGGAAGACCCGCTCGGCGCAAGCCACTATCCAGCGGCGGAGCGGCTGCTGCTCGGGCAGGACGTCGTACGTCCCCTTCGGGGCGCTGATAGGTTCAGCCATCTCTCTTGAGTCCACCGAGGAACGGATTGTGGGCGAGCTCGGCCCCCAGGGTGGTCGACTGCATATGGCCGGGATGCACCGACGTGGAGTCGGGATAGCGACTCACCAGCTTGGCGACCGAGGCAAGGAGTACGGCGAAGTCTCCCCCGGGAAAATCGGTGCGGCCGACCGAGCGATAGAACAGCAGGTCGCCGCAGAAGAGGTGTCCCCCGATCTCGAAGGTGAGGTCACCCGGCGTGTGGCCGGGGGTAGCGATGATCGTGACGGCCAAGTCCCCCGCCGCCAGCTCGGTGTCCTCGCTGACGATCTCGATCGTCTCAACGTCTGTTGCGGGAATGGGGTAGCCGGTTGCGCTGCAGCCTTCGGCACCCGCCAGCACAGGAGCAACCGAGGCCGAGCAACACACTCGGGCTCCGGTCGCCGCGGCCAGTCCGTGGACCCCATCCACATGATCGAAATGCCCGTGGGTGACAAGGATGTATTTCAGCGTCAGTCCTTCACGAGCGACGATGGCCGCAAGGCGGTCAGGCTCTCCCCCCGGATCGATAGCACATGCCTGCTGAGCGTCGTCCCACACCAGGTAACAGTTCGCTTGAAGCGGCCCCACGGGCGCACATACTATGTTCATGGACGGTCTCTTTCCGAATGTCAGGGCGACGGCCTCGGAGGATCACCGCGGCTTCGGCTCACGGCCGACAATTCTACCAGAGGGCAGAGGGCGGGGACTCGGTGCCCCTCCCGCCCGCGAGCGGTCAGGATCAGTGAGGCGTGACCCGGTAAGCGTCGTAGACCGTGTCGATGCGGCGGATTCGTTGTAGGACCGTCTCCAGGTAGTCGATCTCGGGAACGTCGAACACGAAGCGGTCCCTGACCATGTTGTTACGCGCCGTAAAGACCTGGGCGGCTATGATGCTGACCCCGCTCTCGCTGAGGGTGCGGGAGATGTCCTCCAACAGGTGGTTCCGATCGTAGGCCTCTACCTGGATCTCCACCCGTAGCGGAGTCTTGGTCTGCGTATCCCAGTGCACGGCCGTGAAGCGCTCGGGGGTCTTTTCCAGGGCCCTAACGTTGGGGCAATCCCGGCGATGGATGGTGATGCCCCGGCCGAGAGAGATATACCCCACCACGTCGTCCCCCGGGACCGGACGGCAACACTGGGGTATACGGATGGCCACGTCCTCGATGCCGTCGACATGGATGCCCAACTGGCTCGACGAGGGGATGCCCTTGGCGCCCTTGGAGACCGTCCCAGGGACCGACAGGATCGCGGCAGCGCCCTCTCCTTCCCGGTGCAGGCTCTGTATGACCCGCGTGACCACGTGCTGAGGGCTGATCTTGCCCGTACCGACCGCGATGAAGAAGTCTTCCTTCTTGGGGTGGTTGGTCTCCCGCATCACCTCGCTGAGGAGATCGGAACCGATGAGGCGTTGAGCCGGAAGCCCCTGCTTGCGGAATCCTTCTAGAAGCGCTTCCCGTCCCAGGTGCTCCGCATCCTCTTTGCGCTCCCGCTTGAACCATTGGCGTATCTTGTTGCGCGCGCCCGAGCTCGCCACGAACTGGAGCCAATCTCGCGACGGGCCCTGCGCCGTCTTCGAAGTGAGGACCTCGACGATATCGCCCGACTGAAGCCTGTAGGTAAGCGGCACGATGCGACCATCGACCTTGGCCCCGATGCAGCGATGCCCTACATCGGTGTGGATGGCATAGGCGAAGTCGACCGGCGTGGACCCAGCGGGAAGGCTTTTGACCTCTCCCTTGGGCGTGAACACGTAGACCTCATCGTGGAACAGGTCGACGCGCAGCGACTCCATGAACTCGCCGGCATCCTTGGTCTCGGACTGCCAGTCCATGATCTGCCGAAGCCATTGCAGCTTCTCTGCCTGAGCGGCTTCGCGTTGTCCTCCCCGGCCGGGCTTCTCCTTGTATATCCAGTGGGCTGCGATACCGTATTGCGCAGTCTCGTGCATGTCGTAGGTGCGTATCTGGATCTCGAGAGGCTTGCCCTGCGGTCCTATCACCGTAGTGTGCAGCGACTGGTACATGTTGAACTTGGGCATGGCCACGTAGTCTTTGAAGCGTCCGGGGAGCGGCTTCCAGATGGAGTGGATGATCCCCAAAGCCGCGTAGCAGTCTTTGACAGAGTCGACCAAGACTCGTAGGGCCGTGAGGTCGTAGATCTCGTTGAACTCCTTGCCCTTGCGTACCATCTTGTCGTAGATGGAGTAGAAATGCTTGGCCCGGCCCGAGATCTCGGCCTGGATGTTCACCGCCGTCAGCTCGCGGTCGAGGATGGCTCGAGCCTCGTCGACGTCGCGTTCCCGGTCGGCCCTTCTCTGGGAAACCATGCGCTGTACCTCGGCGTATTTTCGCGGGTGCAGCGTCGCGAACGAGAGGTCCTCCAGTTCCCATCGCACCGATTCGATACCGAGCCGATGAGCCAAGGGCGCATATACCTCGAGAGTCTCCCTGGATTTCTGGATCTGCTTCTCCTTACCCAGATACCCCAGGGTGCGCATGTTGTGCAACCTGTCGGCCAATTTGATGAGGATGACCCGGATATCCTTGGCCATGGCGATGATCATCTTGCGGATGTTCTCAGCCTGCTCCTCCTCGACGGTGCGGAAGGAAATCTGCGAGAGCTTGGTCACCCCGTCGACGAGCAGGGCTACCTCGTCGCCGAACTGATCCCGGACCGCCTCGATGGACATTCCCGTGTCCTCGACCACGTCGTGCAGAAGGGCCGCTGCCAAAGTGGCCGAGTCGAGTTTGAGGTCGGCGCAGATGTCGGCGGTCCCGACCGGATGATTGAGGTATGCCTCGCCGCTGGCCCTTACCTGCGTGTGGTGTTGAGAGGCCGCCACTGCGAACGCTCTCGTCACGACATCCCGGTCGAAAGATGGGTTGTACTGCTCGACCTTGCGCAGCAGGCCATCCAGTAAGGCCTGATGCTGAACCTCGGGGTCCTCGACCTGAGCGACCGGGCCTTCCTTCACTTGTGCTTTCGACCGAGTGGTCTTCAGAGGGTCTGACAAAGCCTTGAACACTCCTCGTACTCCGCTTCCGCCGCAACGTAAGCGGGGACGCTCTGCGCCTCTAGTTTAGCTTCTCCGACACTGTGACGCTCGATACCAAGCTCGCTCAGCACAGCGTGGGCTCGGCGCAGTTCCTCATACCCGAGGGAGGCGCCCACCTCGCGCCGGCCGAGCTCGGCGGCTCTCTCCAGAACCGTATCGGCATCGGCCGCCGCTTCCATAGCCCGGTATATACACACCATGGCGAAGCGCGGGTGGACCAGGTAGCGAAGGAGCGAGGCCGTTGCCCGACGCTCGTCTTCTCCATAGTAGAGATGAAGCAGGGCGCCCTCATCACTCAGGTGGCGGAGTAGACTCACGTGGGCCCTGCGATAGGGCGGATCGGCAGCGATCACATGCAGCCTCCCCATGAGAAGCCCGGGGAACCGAGCCGCAGCATCCCACTCCACGAGGAGTAGTGTGGCTGTGGCTATTCGATCGCCATTCCCCTGGTGGCACCCTCGTCCTATGCATTCCAAAGAGCCCCGACTCAGCTCGTCCAGGGGGATCCGGCCCAGTGCACCCCGCGGCACGTGCGCGACCGAACACGTGAGAATGGCGGTCCGCTCACCACCGGCGACCACCTGGGTGATGGCTCCGGCCCTGCCCGGCCGGTTCCTCAGATCTCTGGCCTCGGGCACGAAGGGCATCGCCGGCGAGTCGCCCGTTCCGGGAAGAAGGTCCGCCGGGCGCCCCTGCGCTCCCGTCACCGTCCACGCGGGGCAGCCGGGCCCGCATTCGCAGAGCGCCTTGCCGCCACCGGCCGCCGCTCCCACCCGCTCCAGCACCAACTCGGGACGTAGTGTGCCCTGCCACTCGTCGACCACCAGCTGGGCGCCTACTACCCGCCCGTCACCATCGTCGCGCAGCGTGGCAGCCATCTCTCCCAGCCCAAACCCGATCGCCCGAGTGAGAACGCCGTCGACATCCACTAGGCACCGAAGATGCGACCCGGTGCGAGTGGCCTCCGGTTGCCTGATACCGGCCTCGACCAGGAGAAGACGGGGACGGGGGTTGCCGCTGCCGAAAGGCCCCAAAGAGGCCAGGGCAGTAGCTGTGTCGGCGTTGATATCCTCGCCCCTCAGTACGGCATCCGCCCGATAGACGGGCCGAAGATCGCCGGCATCGAGGGCGGCGCCGGCGTGGACTTCGATATCGTGGCGGAAACCGGTGAGGGCCGCAGCGTCCAGCGTCAGGCCTACAGCCTGCTTGTGCCCGCCGTACACGGTCAGATGTCCGGCACATGCGTTGAGTGCGGCCATCAGGTCGTACCCGGAGATGCTCCTGCCGGACCCTTTGGCCACCCCATCCCGGATCCCCAGGAGGATGGTAGGACGGTGGTAACGCTCGACCAGGCGGCTCGCGACTATTCCGACCACTCCTTCGTGCCATCCCTCCCCCCCGAGCACGAGGGCCGCGGGGAGATCGGCAAGAGACTCCACCTGGGCGACCGCCTCATCCAGAATCTGTCGCTCGACGTCCTGCCGGGCACAGTTCAGTTCGTGGAGTTGAGCCGCTATCGCCTCCGCTTCCGCCTCGCTGTCCGTGAGCAGAAGGCGGAGAGGGACCGACGGATCGGCCAGCCGGCCGGCGGCGTTCAAACGGGGAGCCAAGCGGAAGGCGACGGCTCCCGAATCGATCGCTCCCGTGCAGCCCGACACCTTCGCCAACGCCCGCAGGCCGGCCCGGGAGCCGATGGCGATCAGTTTGAGACCCTCTCTCACATAGTAGCGATTCTCGCCTCGCAGGGAGGCGAGGTCTGCGATGGTGCCGATCGCTACAAGGTCCAGCAGTTCGTGCAGCGCCGCGGGCAGGTTGTCCACGGAAGCTGTCCCTCGGCGCACATGAAGGGCGTGCATGACCTTGAGCGCCAGGCCGACGCCGCACAGGTCCCCGTGAGGATAGGCGCCCACAGCGGAATGGACGAGATGGCAGTCCGGGAGGATCGGACCGGGCTGGTGATGGTCGACTACCACCACCTCCAGGCCCAGGTCCTTGGCCAGGGCTACCTCATCCGGGTAGTTCACGCCGCAGTCGACGGTCACGAGCACCGCCGCCCCGCCGGCGGCGATGGTCTCCACCGCGGTCCGAGAGAGCCCGTACCCTTCTTTGAAACGGCTGGGGAGGTACCACTCGGCTTCCACGCCCAGGCCGCGCAGTCCCAAGACCATGAGGGCGGTGGCCGTCACCCCGTCGGCGTCGTAGTCTCCGTGGACCACGATGCGGCACCGCCGGTCGATAGCCTCCGATATCACCCGCACTGCATGGTCCATGTGCCCGAATAGGAACGGGTCGGGCAACGCAACCGAGCAATCCAGAAAATCCCGGGCAGCGACCGGGTCGGCGAAACCGCGACCCACGAGAACCATGGAGGCCACCAAGGGAAGGCCCAGGTCGCGACTCAGTCCAGCTGCCGCCTGCCAGGAGTAGGGGCTCACGGCCCACGTAGTGGGATCTAAGGAAGCCAGAGCTCTCCGATCGCTAACGGACCCGGCTGGCCGGATCATTCGCCGGCGCCGCGGTCCCGTTCGTGTCTGTCTGTCACCACACACTATACCGGGCACGGCGGACGAGTAAGACCTCAAAGCCTCCCGGACCGGAGGATGGCATAGACCAGCCATGCCCCGAAGAAGAGCGAGCCGACAAGCCCCGGCACTCCCCAGACCGACAACCCCCCGATATGCGGACCCTCCTCGACCATCACGGCCACAGCCGTGCTGGCCAGACCCAGACCGACACACACGAGAGCGACGACCAGCCTGTTGGTGATGATATCCAGGCGGTGCATCATGTTCTCCAGACCGGTATGCCGAAACTTGATCTCGATCTCTCCGTCGCGCGCTTCTTCGAGGATGTCGTGCAGCTGTAGCGGGTAGTCACGCAGTATCTGAGCGTACTCGCCGGCATAGCGCTGGAGGCGGTCTGAGATGAGCCGGGGGTCGAGACGCTGCCGCTGCAGTTCGCTGGCGTAGCCACGGGCGGTGGAAAAGAAGTCTAGGTCTGGGTAGAGCTGACTGACCACCCCTTCCATGGTGAGGAGCGCCTTGTCCAGAAGCAAGAACCGGCTCGGCAGACGTAGCTGAAGGGAGTAGACGATGTCGAACACCTGATGGAGCAGAGACGACACGTCGATATTGGCAAGCGACATGCCGAAGTAGCGGCTGAAGCCTTCTTCGATGGACTGGGTGACCGACTCGTCCGCAGACGGAGCCCAGTGCACGCCCAAACGTTTTAGCGACCGCTTGATGCCGAGAACGTC
The DNA here is from genome assembly GCA_963713545.1 of uncultured Actinomycetes bacterium. Lineage (GTDB taxonomy): Bacteria > Actinomycetota > Thermoleophilia > RBG-16-64-13 > RBG-16-64-13 > CAVPLM01. The sequence goes on from CAVQME010000002.1 coordinate 248,798, forward strand.
GGACTGCATGACGTGCAGGAAGAGTCGCACCCCTTCTTCCAGATCCTCGCGCCGCAGGAAGCCGGCCGTCCCAAAGTCCAATAGTCCCAGTCTTCCTTCCCCTACGTAGACGATGTTCGCGGGATGCGGGTCGCCGTGGAAGAAACCATCGTGGAGTATCTGCCTGAACCAACAGTCGGTGATCGCCTCCGCCAGGACCTTACGTTCTTCCAGGGGAAGAGCCATCACTTCGGGAGCATTCAATGTAGGACCGTCGATACGCTCGAGGGTGAGGACGCGCTTGCTGCAGTACTGCCAATGGACTTGCGGTATCCGCACACTCGCGGAGTCCTTGAAGTTGGTGCCGAACCGGTCCGCGTTCCGCGCCTCCAGGATGTAGTCGAGCTCCCGGCTGATGTTCCGAGCGAACTCCTGCACCACGCTCGTCAGAGACACTCCAAGCTCGACACGGTTCTCGAGCATCTCGGCGACCTGGAAGAGCACCTCGATATCCTTGGGTATCTGGCGGGCGGCGCCCGGTCGCTGCACCTTGACCACCACCCGCTGCCCTCCAGGCAGAACGGCGGCGTGCACCTGCCCGATGGAGGCGGCCGCCAGCGGCTCCACCTCGAAGCTCTCGAAGGCACGGGCGAGCGTCAAGCCGAGGTCCTCCTCGACCACCTCTTGGATCGTGTCGAACGGCAGCGGCGTGACTTGGTCTTGGAGCTTGACCAGCTCCTGGACGATATCGGCCGGCACGATGTCCGGGCGGGTGCTCAGCAACTGCCCGAACTTGACGAAGGTGGGACCCAACTCGTCCAGCATCTCCCGCACGTGCCGTCCTCGCTGAGCGGGCAGAGGTTGATCCTGCCGGTGCCTGTGCGGCATGGGGCTGAGAAGACGATGACGTTCGAAGAAATACCCGAAGCCGTGACGTACCGCGACCTCGGAGATCTCCCGTATCCGCTCGATGTTGCGGATACGAGTCCTAAGACTCGGGTGTCTCACCTGAGAAGGCTGCAATCGGACCTCCCCGCGCAGATCCCCACCTGCCGTCCGGCGCCTGCCTCTGGCAAGACGCTCCCCGGGCAGACCAGCCGGCTACTCAGGTGCTGGCAGATCCGCCTACCGAGCCGCCGGGCGCAGACCCCGAGGCGGCGTCTTCGGCCGCCTCCAGGAGTTGCACTCGATGTTCGAGCTGGCGTAGCCGGAACTCGATATCTTCGATCTCGCGCCTTGTGACCAGACCCATCTCGCGATAGGCGCCCTGCAGCGAAGAATCGGCCTTCTTTGCCGCCGCCTTCGCTTCTTCACGGCTACGGGCGAGGAGTCGGTCGGCCACCTCGCGGCCTTCGTCGCCGCTCAACTGGCCGCGCCGGACGAGGTCCTCCACCAGCTCTTGCACCCGGTCCTTGGTCAGGGCGGCTGCCCCCACGCCCAGAAGGAACACACGCTCGATCAGATCTCTGACACCCTGGCTAGTAGAACTCGAGGATTCCCGTTCGACTTCGGGACCAGACTCTTCCTCCACGGCTTGCTCCTCTCAGCGAGATGTCCGCTTGGGATTCTTACCTGGCGGTCGTTTGGAGGTCTTCCCTTTCTTGGGCTTCGGCGAAACCTTGGCCTGCCCTTGCTTGACGGCTGTCGTCGTCGAAGCCGAAGCTGCCGCCGGCGCCGTCACCGTTCCCGCCGGGCTCGCCAGTTCCATCGCGGACGCGCTGGCGGCAGCGCCACCGCCCGCTTCGACCACGGTCGCCCCATCTGCTCCGGCCGCGGCCAGACGCTTGCGGTACCGCGGTTCTCGTTCTTTCCAGATAGTAACCAGTGGGGCAGCCACGAAGAACGATGAGTACGTGCCTGCCACCACCCCAATGGTAAGCGCCATAGCGAAGTCCTTAAGAGTGGGACCGCCAAAGATCAAGATCGCCACCAAAGGCAGGAGCAGAGCTATGGTGGTATTGATCGACCGTATCATCGTCTGGCTGATCGAGAGGTCGACCATGTCCCCGTACGTCTCTTTCTTCATGAGCAAGGTGTTCTCGCGCATCCGGTCGAAGACGATGATCGTGTCGTGCACCGAATAGCCCAAGATCGTGAGGATGGCGGCGACTGTGGCCGCTGTCACCAAGCGATTGCTCGCCGCATAGATGCCCAGAGTGAGCCCTACATCGTGGATGAGCGCCACGATGGCTGGAATGGCGAACTTGAACTCGAAACGGAAAGTCAGGTAGGCGATTATGACCACCACCGCGATGGCGATGGCGATGAACGTCCTGTTGGTGGTCTCCTGGCCGAAGCTCGCCCCCACGGTCTCGACCCCGACTGAGCCTTCCTCCACCCCATACTCCGCATCCAGATCGGCGATGATCTGGTCGACCTGCTCCTGGGACATCTCCTCGGCCGTGATCATGAAGGAGTCTCCGCCGCCGGCTCCGGTCACCGATTGCACCACCGGCTCTTTGACCCCCGCGTCGCCCACTATCGTCCGGACGTCGTCCACCGTCGCGGGCTGCTCAACGGTGACTTCCATCCTCACACCACCTCGGAAGTCGATACCCAGATCGAAACCCACGATGAAGACGAGAACGAACGCGAACACGGTGACGGCGCTCAGGGCTCCCAGGAACCACCACTTGTAGCGCATGAAATGGAAGACCCTCACGACCGCCCCCCCTCGTCCGCCGGGACGATCTTGCCCTTGGGAACGTGGAGCCCCAGGAGTTTCGGGCTACGGAACGGTTTCCACCCGCTGAGCAGGACCAGCATGGACCGGGTAACCAGGACCGCGGTGAACATGGAGAGGGCGACCCCGATCCCAAGGGTGAGGGCGAAACCCTTGACCGCACCGGTCGCGGCCCAGAAAAGGATGATGGCCGTCAGGATCGTGGTCATGTTGCAGTCGAACACCGCCCGGAAGGCCTTTCTGAATCCTGCGCTGGTCGCCGCTGGGACCGACTTGCCGGCCCCCACTTCGTCCCGCATGCGGGCAAAGATAAGCACGTTGGCGTCCACCGCCATCCCCAGCGTGAGGATCATCCCCGCGATCCCGGGAAGGGTCATCGTGACCCCGATGCCGTTGAGGACGCCTATGAAGAGCACCCCGTAGATGATGAGCGCGATACTGGCGACGACACCCAGCAGGCGGTAGTAGGCGATCATGAACACCATGATGAGAAGCAGACCGACGGCGCCCGCGATGAGGGCCTGCTCGAGAGCGGCCTGACCGAGGGTGGCCCCGATGAGGTTCTGACTGACAGACGTGAGCTCGACCGGCAGGGCGCCGGTCTGCAGAACCAGGGCGAGATTCTTAGCCTCGTCCATGGTGAACTTGCCCGTGATCTCAGCCTCGCCCCCGTCGATCTGCTCCAGCACGCGCGGGGCGGATTCGACGGTGCCGTCGAGCACGATCGCGAGCAGCTGGTCCTCGCCGGTGATCTGAGAGGTCTCCGCCAGCTTGCCGGTGATGTCGGAGAAGAGCTGGGCACCCTCGTCGTCGAACTGCATGTCGACCTTGGGTTGGTTGTACTGGTCGTAGCCCACTTGGGCGCCGGTTAGCATCGCCCCGGTCAGTTGAGGCTCTGTGGTCGCCAGGAACCACTGATCACTGCCGGACCCTGACTGGGCCGCGGGCCAGTAGATGATCTGGTTGTATCCGGGCAGAGCATCCAGCTCCTCTTGTGACCCCACTCCTGCCGCGGCCAGCGCCTCAGCCTCACTGGGGTAAGGAGTGCCGAAGTCGCTCACTTCGTGGAATTCCAGCACGGCAGTCTTCCCGATGATGTCGAGGGCCTGCTGCGGATTGTCTATCCCTGGGAGTTGGACACTGATCTTGTTCGTGCCCTGTCGTTGTATCTCGGGTTCCGCGACGCCCAGCTTGTTGACCCGGTTCTGGATGATGCCGACCGTTTGGTCCATCTCGGCGTCGGCCGTGCCTTCCGGTGCCTGAAGCAGGACAGAGAGGCCCCCTTGCAGATCGAGCCCGAGATTGGTCTTGGAAAGGGGGAAGGCGAAGTATGCGGCGACACCCAGCAGGATGACCACCACAACGAGTATGAGGGCGTCACGCCTTATTCTGGACAAGAGCGCACCTTCCTAAAGGAGCGGTTCGATTGCAGATGCCGCCCCCGGACGCTGCCGTCCCAGTGGGCGCAACGCATGAGCTTAGGCGACGAGAAGGCCACTGTCAACGATTCGCCGACGCTTTGGACCCGGGAGTGAAGCTCCCGGTTCCATACGATCTGACGCTAGCTCTTCGACGTGTTCGCGTCGTCCGCTTCAGCCTCGGCCGATTCTTCGCCCGATACTTCCTCAGCCGCGGACACCGCCTCAGTGTCGCCCGATGCTGCTGCTTCGACGGACTCAACCTCGTCGACCGAAGAGGCTTCTTCGATCTCCCCGGCTGCGGCCTTGCCCCGGCCGGCGGTCCCCTCAGGCGCCGCGGCTCGGATCTCGGCCTGGTCTCTGATGATCTCGGCAACGGCACGGCGCGCTATCTTCATGGACACGCCCTTCGCTATCTCGACCACCACGATGTTCTCCTCGACCCTCTTGACCGTCCCGTAAATCCCAGCCGCGGTGACGACACGGTCGCCCTTCTTCAAGGCGGAGAGCAGAGCCGAGTGCGCCCTGCGCTGTTTTTGCTGGGGCCTGATCGCCATGAAGTAGAAGATGGCGATGAAAGCGACCACGTAGATGATCAACATCCCGGCTGAACTGGACAAGCTTTCCTCCTTCGGAAGAACCGCCCGCCTGCCGGCGAGCGGAAACAAAGGCTCCACGCACAGATGCGTATGTTAGCACGCGGCGTTCAGGCTATCCCAGAAAGAGGCGAAACAGCCGGCCACGATCGCTTCTCTGGCAGCAGTGACCAACCTTGTGAGATAGCTGAGGTTGTGCTCGGTGAGCAGCATGAGCCCCAGGATCTCTTTCTGCATGACCAGGTGGCGGATGACTCCCCGAGAGAAGCTCCGACAGGCCGTGCAGGGGCAACCCTCTTCCAACGGCTCCTGCGATAGGGCGTGCGCCGCGTTTCTCAGGTTCAGGCGCCCGGCGCTCGTGAAGGCGGTCCCCATGCGAGCCGTCCGGGTGGGAAGCACGCAATCGAACATGTCCACCCCGCGGGCGACCACCTCTACGACGCCTTCCGGATCGCCGATGCCCATGAAGTAGCGGAGTCTGTCCTCCGGCAGCAGCGAAGCGGTGAGTTCCGTGGTGTCGAGCATCGCGGCTCGGTCCTCGCCCACGGTGAGACCCCCGATGGCGTATCCCGGGAACTCCATCTCAGAGAGGCGCGCCACGCTTCTGCGGCGCAACTCCGGCACCACTCCTCCCTGCACGATCCCAAACAGCATCTGCGGTCCGTCCGTGCCCATGCCGCCGACTGCCTGGTGAGCCCGTTTGCACCGCTCCGCCCAGCGCGAGGTGCGTTCCGCGGCTTCCTCCACCTCGGAGAAGCCGGCCGTCCCAGGCGGGCACTGGTCGAGGCACATGACGATGTCGGCCCCCAGGGCATGCTGTTCCGCCATGGCCCGCTCGGGGGTGAACACGTGCTTTGAGCCGTCGTAGATGGAGCGGAAAGTCACGCTCGCATCGTCGATCCGAGCGGTGTCCCTCAGGCTGAAGACCTGATACCCCCCGCTGTCGGTCAGAATGGGGCCGTCCCATTGCATGAAACGGTGCAGCCCCCCGAGACCACGAACGACGTCGCTCCCGGGCCGCAAGGCAAGGTGATACGTGTTCGCTAGAACGATCTGCGCTCCCAGCGCGCGCAGGCGCTCGGGAGCGATGGCCTTGACTGTGCCTTTGGTGCCTACCGGCATGAAACAGGGCGTACGCACGGTCCCGCGTGGCGTCTCAAGCAGACCCGCCCTGGCTGCACCGTCGCGCGCCTCGACCTTGAACGGGAAGTCCGGCAGGCCGTCGAGAAGCCTCATGCTCCCTCCCGCCCGGTGGAAATAGGGAGGGCAAGAGGCTCGATCAGCATGGAGTCCCCAAAACTGAAGAAGCGATAGCCGCGCTTCACGGCTTCCTCATAGGCCGCCCGCACGCGCTCGACCCCGGCAAAGGCCATCGTGAGCAGCAGGACGGTGCTGCGCGGCAGGTGCAGGTTGGTGAGAAGAACGTCTACGGCTTGGAACCGATATCCGGGAGTGATGAAGATGTCGGTGCTCTCGCAAACCGAGACGAGCGGCTCGGCCTTTTCGAGGAAGCCATCACGGGCCAGCGTCTCCAACACCCTGGCCGAGGTGGTCCCGACGGCGACCAAGCGCCGGTCGGAGACGAGGGCACCTCGGATGGTTGCGAGCGCCTCGGGGCTCACGCTGTATGTCTCCCTGTGGATGCGGTGCTCCTCCACTATCTGCTCCCTTATGGGCTGGAAAGTGTCGAGTCCTACGTGCAAGGTCACGTACGCCGATCTCACCCCCCGCCTGTCGAGGCGTTCCAGGAGATCCGGGGTGAAATGAAGACCGGCTGTAGGTGCAGCCGCCGACCCTGGAACGGAGGCGTAGACGGTCTGGTAGCTGGACGGCTCGTCCGGGTAGGTCTTTATGTAGGGCGGCAAGGGTAGCTGGCCTTCAGCCTCCATGACGCTGAGAAGCGGATGGCCGGGAGGACCTTCCACCAACCAGCGGCCTTCTCCTACCGACTCTCGGAGCGTGACCTGACCCGCGCCTGACAACGCAAGCCGCTCTCCAGGCCGCAGTCGATGCGAGGACCGGGCAAGCGCCTCCCACAGCTCTCCTTCGTCCCCGTCTTCGGCCGCAGCCGGTCTCAGAAACAGCAACTCCACGGCGCCTCCCGTGACCCTGCGCGCCTGAAGGCGCGCCGGGAGCACGCGGGAGTCGTTGAAGACGAGCGTATCCCCCGGGACGAGAAGACCGGGAAGCTCGGCGAAGACCGCGTGATGGTAGCCTCCGTCCGCTCGTAGGTGCATGAGACGGCACGAATCTCTCGGCTCCACCGGAGACTGAGCGATGAGCGCCTCCGGAATATCGAAATCGAGCTCTTCTAGACGCATGGAAAGAGACCTCGGCCTAACGACGGAAGAAGATGTTCAGGAACAGGGTGGCGAGAAGGCTGACCAGGATCATCAGCCCGATAGGGACGTATACCGTCAGGTTCTTGCCCCGGTAGACAAAGCTGCCCGGGATATCGGTCAGCCCCAGCTTGGCTAGGAAGTACAGGATACCTCCAAGCACCAACAGACCCACGCCGACGCCGAGAACGATCTTGGCGACGGCCTCAAGGCTCACGGTACCGCTCCCACTCCGACACCAGGCAGCCGCAGTACTTCTGCCGGTATACTCCCCACTCGCGGCTCAAGCGGCGGGATTCCCGGTATAGCGGACGCAGGTCCTCGTAGGCGAACTCCACCCCGTGGTTACGGGCGGCCCGCTCTCCGCCGGACTTGATGGCCTCGTGGTCCTGCCAGGGGCTGATCCCAAGGGTGGTAGAGAAAGCCTGGCAGCCCTCTGCGGCGGCTCGGGCCGCCGTCCGCTCGAGACGCCCGCCGATGCAGCGGGCGCACCGCGACTCGGCTTCCCTTTGGGCCGGCGCCTCGGCGCCGCCCGCGACTTCGGCAAACCACCCCTCCGGGTCGTACGATGTGTCTTCGACGAGAGGCATCCCTGTGATCTGGGCGACATCGCGGGCCCCTGTCAGCCTACGACGGTATTCGAGCAGGGGGTGGATGTTCGGATTGTGGAAGAAGCCCACCACCTGTGCATCTTTCGTCCGCCACCAGGGGATGGTGGCGCTGGCACAAGGGCCGCAACAGATGTGGAGAAGCAGCTTCATGGGCATGCACCTCGACCCGGACGCTCACCCGAAGAGAGTGTCCGGCCGGGCGGTCTGCGCCTCCTGCGGCGGCACTGCCCCGCAGTGCTCGTAGCCCAGCCGGGTGAGCACCCGGCCGCGCGGCGTGCGCATAAGGAAACCGCGCTGCAGAAGGAACGGCTCGTAAACATCCTCGATGGTGTCGGCCTCCTCGCCGATGGCGACCGCCAGTGTCGACAAGCCCACCGGGCCGCCGTCGAACTTGTGCAGGATGAGGTTGAGGATCTCCCGGTCCACTCGGTCGAGACCCTCATCGTCGACTTCGAAGAGATGCAGCGCCTCGAGGGCGATCGCGCCGGTGATGCTGCCTTCGTGCCGCACCTGCGCGTAGTCCCGGACCCTCCTCAGCAGCCGGTTTACGATACGCGGCGTGCCTCGGGAGCGCAGGGCCAGTTCGCGGGCGCCGGCCTCGTCGATCCCCACTCCCAGGATCTCGGCGGAACGGGCCACGATCCGTAGCAGATCGTCCACGGAGTAGTAATCCAGCCGGTGGGAGAAGCCGAAACGGTCGCGAAGTGGGGTAGTTATCAGTCCCGAGCGAGTGGTCGCGCCGATGAGGGTGAAGCGGGGCACTTCCAGCCTGATGGTGCGTGCGCTGGGACCCTGGCCGATGACGATGTCGATCTCGAAGTCCTCCATCGCCGGGTAGAGGATCTCTTCGATGGAGCGGTTGAGCCGGTGGATCTCGTCGATGAAGAGCACGTCGGCTTCCAGCAGATGGGTGAGGATGGCGGCCATGTCCGCCTTCCGCTCCAGTGCCGGGCCCGAGGTGGTGACGATGTTCACCCCCATCTCGAGGGCGATGATGTTGGCGAGCGTAGTCTTGCCCAGCCCGGGAGGACCGGCGAGGAGCACATGATCGAGCGGCTCTCCTCTCGACTTCGCCGCCTCGATGAAGATCTGTAGTTGCTCCCGCAGGACCGGCTGTCCCACGAAGGCCCCCAGCGAACGCGGACGCAGGGAACGTTCCAGTTCCTGCTCCTGCGGGATCTCCTCCGGAGCCGCGAGTCTTTCGCCGTCCGTCACTCTCTCACCCTTCTCTCACTCACACTCCGACACCCGGCCATCGCGGTACCTTGCCCGGCGACGGCATACCGACGGCCCACAAACAGCCCCTGCCCGACGCCGCTTATGCAGCGGGCGGCCTCAAGCCGCCTTGCCCAGAGCCGCCTTGCCCAGAGCCGCCTTGCCTACAGCCGCCTTCCCAGCGCCTGTCGCACCAGGTCCTCCACGGGCTGGTCAGGCTCGAGTGGGGCAAGCAGCTTCTCTGCTTCCTGAACGCCGAATCCGAGCTCAACCAGCGCCGCCCGAGCAAGCGGAAGAGAGCCCTCGTCGACGAAAGCGGCCCCCGACTCGCCCCCAGAAGGCGGGAATCCCTGCTCGGCCACTTTGTCCCGCAACTCCAAGATGAGCCGCTCAGCAGTCTTCTTGCCGATCCCCGGCACCGAGGCGAACAGAGCCAGGTCACCCGCCGCCAGGGCCCGTTTGAGATCGGCCGGGCGCCTGCAGGAGCAGGCCGCCAAGGCCAGCTTCGGTCCGATCTTACTGACCCCCAGGAAGAGCCGGAAGAGGCCCCGCTCTTCCTCGGTGGAGAACCCGAACAACTGCATGGCGTCTTCCCGCACCTGCAGGTGGGTGAACAGCACCGTGGTCTCCCCGGGTCCTGGCACATCCCGGAGCGTGATCCCGGAGACTTCCAGAAGGAAGCCGACCCCCCCGACGTCGAGGACCACCCCTTCGTCAGTCTTGGCCGCGACAGTGCCTGTCAGCCGTTCGATCATCGCTGCGACCCGCCGGCGATGTCCCGGGCCTGGCTGCGCGCGATGCTCTCCCGCACCTCGCACGTGTTCGCGTGGCAGATGGCAACGCCCAGCGCGTCGGCTGCGTGGTCGGGCCGAGGCGGCTCAGGCAAGGCGAGCAGCACCCGCACCATCTCCATCACTTGCTCCTTGCTGGCTTTGCCGTAGCCTACCACCGCCTGCTTGACCTGCTGGGGGGTGTATTCAAACACCTCGCATTCGGCCTGGGAACAGGCCAGCAGGGTGACGCCCCGGGCATGCCCCACAGCCAGCGCCGTTCTCACGTTGGTGTTGAAGAAGAGCGACTCCACCGCCGTGGCCATGGGGTGGTGTCGCTGAAGAAGCTCACCGACCTCGCCGTAGATCTGCCGGAGCCGCCGCTCCAAAGGGACACCGGCCTCGGTCTCCACGACACCGAACTCGAGGGCCTTCAGGCGATTGCCCGAGACGCAGATGACCCCGTAACCGGTAGCGGCCGTACCCGGGTCGAGCCCCAGAATCACCCGGCCATCGCGCTCGTTCATGCGGCCGGGGCCCTTCTCACCCCGCCAGTGCTTCCATCACGTGGTCGGGGATATCGAAGTTCGCGTAGACCTCTTGTATGTCGTCGTTGTCTTCAAGGGCGTCCAGGAGGCGCAGGGTCTTGCGGGCGTCGGATTCGCTGAGCGCGACGGTGTTCTTGGGAATCATGGTGAGCTCGGCCGATGAATACTGGATCCCCGCCGCCTCCAAAGCGGCCCGCACGATCATGAAGTCGGTGGGTCCGGTGTGGATCTCGAATGTGTCGCCCTCACTGAGAACATCTTCCGCTCCTGCATCGATGGCAGCCATCATGACTTCCTCTTCATCGCGCCCTTCAGCATCGACGAAGATCACTCCTTTGCGCTCGAATATCCAGCTCACGGAGCCATCGGTGCCCAACTTGCCGCCGCACCGATCGAAGGTATAGCGGATGTCGGCGGCAGTGCGGTTCTTGTTGTCAGTGAGGACCGTTATGTAGACGGCCACTCCATTTGGTCCATAGCCTTCGTACGTCAGGTGATGGAACGTCTCGGAGTCGGAGCCAGCGCCGGTGCCCTTCTTGATGGCTCGATCGATGTTGTCGTGAGGCATGTTGGCGTCTTTGGCCTTGACGATAGCCTGAGCCAGGGTGGCGTTGTGCTCCGGGTCGCCCCCGCCCTCACGAGCCGCCACAGTGATGGCACGCGCCAGCTTGCCGAACAGCTTGCCGCGCTTCGCGTCGACCGCCGCCTTCTTGTGCTTGATGCCCGCCCACTTAGAGTGCCCCGACATGTTGTGATCCTCCGCTCGAGAGACTTCCCTCTCGCACTGGCTTGCGATGGACTAGAGTTTAGCCGAGCCCTCGGATGCCTTCAACGCGAAGGCACCTGCCGCGCTACTTGGCGCGACGCTTCGAACGGCGGAGCAGCGGCTCCAAAGAGCTCCAGGGTCAGCGGAGCCAGCCCGACTCGGCCGCCTTGTCGCGGACGATGCGCACCCGGGAATCGTAGAGGTCGCGGTCCCGGCTGTAGATCGCCGCCGCGAGGGCGCTCACCAGACTGATCGGGCCTACGAGCGAGTGGGCAAAGAACGTCGAATCGATGTCGGCATAGAGGGTCAACGCGCCCTTTCCCGCCAATTCGGACAGGGAATTATCGGTAATGACGATAACCGTCGCTCCCTGCTCGGCCGCTTTCTCCGCAAAGGAGATCGTGACGGAATGGGCGCGGCGGAAACCTATCGCGAGGAGCACATCGCCCTCGGTCAGGCGCGTCAGGCGAGCCACGTTAGATTCCGCGCTGTCGGTGACCGCCAGACAGGGTATGCCCAGCAGCTCGAACACGTAGGAGGCGTGCTCCGCGACCACCGCAGCTTCGTGGAGACCTACCGCCAAGACCTGCCCTGCTCCCCCAAGAGCTTGCACCGCCCGGTTGAAGCGCTCGAGCGTGTTCTTGCTGATGGTCTCCTCGAGGCTCAACGAGTCGGTCTTAAGGGAACGCGTGAGGAGGTCTTCCTCGATGACGAAGCCGAGCTGGTCGTCGTGTACCACGGGCCGTGCAGTCGCCCCCAACCTATGCTCGTCCCGAGCAGCTTTCTGGAACTCGGGATAGCCGGCGAAGCCCAGCGATTGGGCAAAGCGGACCACGGTGGAGCTGGAGGTGCTGCCCTTCTGGCCCAGCTCCTCGGCGCTAAGGTAGCCCACCTCTTCAAGGTGGTCGATGACGTACCGGGCGATGGCCTTCTGCCCGCGAGAGAAACCGTCGAAACCCTCGCGCAGAAGATCACTCAGTCGCCGTGGCCTGCTGTCCTCCACATCCCCTCCAGAACTGCCAGGGTTGCATGTGTTGAATTATACAACATTCATTGCAGCCCTCCTGCGCAGTTACTTCGGAAGCGTGGACGATTCGCTTGAGCCCGAACCTCCTGGAGGACATAGCCGCTGCGGACTCGGCTGCCGGACATAGGCGGCGCCAGGACCCCCGGGACAGGGGCACTGCAAGCGGACGGGGCCGCCGCCTGCCGGCGGCGGCCCCGTTACAAACACACGGCTGCGTCTAGGACCAGAAGGCTCTTGCTAGGCTGAGGCCCTCAGTCCTCCATCTCCTCGAACTCCTCGACTCCCACCCCGCAATCGGGGCAAATCCACCCCTCGGGCAGATCCTCAAAAGGGGTGCCCGGTGGAACGTCCTGAGTGGGGTCCCCGGCCTCGGGGTCGTAGATGTAGTCACAAACGAGACAGATCCACTTCTTCATGCTATGACTCCCCTGCCTTGCGAGCTTTTACTTCGGCCACGATCTTGTCCACCAGATGGGACGGCACTTCCTCGTAGTGATCGAACTCCAGCGTGAAACTGCCCCGGCCGGCCGTCATAGAACGCAACTGGGGCGCGTAGGTGAGCATCTCCGCCAACGGCACCTGGGCCCTGATGACGTGCATCTCCCCCATGCTCTCGCTCCCCTGGGGCCTTCCTCGCCGGCTGGACAGGTCGCCCATGATGTCACCCATGCTCTCCTCGGGAGCGATCACTTCCACGTTCATGACCGGCTCGAGTAGGACCGGCATAGCCTCGCTCATAGCTTTGTTCCAGGCCAGGGTACCGGCAAGCTTGAACGCCAACTCCGAAGAGTCCACCGTGTGGTAGGAGCCGTCGTAAAGCTTCACTTTGATGTCCACCACGGGGTAGCCGGCCACCACGCCATGCTCCATGGCCTCGATGACGCCCTTCTCCACCGCGGGGATGAAGTTGCGCGGGATAGATCCACCGAAGATGGCATCCTCGAATTGGTAGCCTTCGCCCCGCGGCAGAGGTTCGACTTCGATCCAGCAGTCGCCGAACTGGCCCCGGCCGCCGGTCTGCTTCTTGTGCCGACCCTGAGCGTTCGCCTTCTTGCGGATCGTCTCACGATAGGGCACCTGCGGCGGGTGCAGGTCGACTTCGACGCCGAAGCGGCGCTTGAGCTTGTCGAGAATGACCTCCACGTGCACCTGACTCGTCCCGGAGATGATCATCTCTTTGGTCTGAGGATCGAAACGGAGCTCCATAGCCGGGTCTTCTTCGCCCAGACGGCGAAGCCCGTTGGATACCTTCTCCTCGTCGCCGCGGGTCTTGGGAGTGATGGCGAAAGAGATCGCCGGAGGCGGGAACTCGTACCGGGAGAAGCGCACCACGTTGCCGGGGTCGGACAAAGTATCGCCGGTACCAGAATCTTTGAGTTTGGCGAGCGCGACGATGTCGCCCGCGCCGGCTTCCTCCATCCCTTTGGTTTCCTTGCCCTGCATGAGCAAGATATTGCCGGTGCGTTCCTTCTCGTTCGTCCGGTCGTTGAGAAGCTGCGTGTCGGTGGCGATCTTGCCGGAGAACAATCGGACCAGGTTGACCCGTCCGGAGAACTGGTCGTAGATGGTCTTGAACACGAAGAGCGAAGTGGGAGCAGACGCTTTGAGAGACACCTCGGTCTCCTCGGTGCCGCTCGCGCCTTTCAAAGCCTTGCGCACCCCTTTCGTATCGGGGGAAGGCACCGCGAGGAGGAGGTCTAGAAGCTTGTCGGACCCGATGTTCTTAGTCGCCGACACCGGCATGGCCGGGCAGACGCTGCCGGCCGCTACGGCGGCTTTGAGGGCGTCCGCTATTTCCTCGCTCGTCAGCTCCGCACCTTCCAGGTACTTCTCGAGCAGGGCGTCGTCCGCCTCAGCCACCCGATCGACCAGGATCTCGCGCGCCTCGTCGGCGGCTTCCTGCAATTCGGCCGGGATGGGGCCTTCACCACCCTTTCCGGTCGCGCCAGAATAGGCGTAGGCCTTCATGGTGATGAGGTCGACGACCCCTGTGAAACCGGCCTCTTCGCCGATCGGCAGCGCGACCGCCACCACCGCGTCGCCGAACCTGCTCCGCAGCGCCTCGAGCGCCTCGCCGAAGTGGGCGCGCTCCCTGTCCATCATGTTGACCGCAACCACCCGCGAGATACCCATGTCGACCGCACGTTTCCAGATACGCTCTGTCTGCACCTCGACCTTGGTGACGGCGTTCACCGACATGAGCACCCCCTCCACCACGGACAGCGTGCCCAGGGTCTCATTGATGAAGGAGGCCTCGCCGGGAGTGTCGACCAAGTTGATCTTGTGATGCGCCCAATCCACGTGAGCAAGCCCGGTGGAGATGGTCATCTGCCGCTTGATCTCGTCCTCTTCATGGTCCATGGTGGTCGTGCCCTCCATGACCGCGCCCAGACGATTCTTTGCGCCCGACGTGAACAGCAGCGCCTCCACGAGGGAAGTCTTACCCGCTCCTCGGTGCCCTACCACTGCGATGTTCCTTATCTTGGCCGGGTCCGCCAGCGCCATCGTTCCTCCTCGCCTCAGGCTTTCTCTCTAGGTGTCCTTGAACTCAGGGCTTCAGGCCCCACGAACAGCGAACGCCGCCCGCCGGGCAGCGTCCTCGATATTCGTCGGTTGTGTCTCGAGCACAATCGCGGTCTTCACTCGATCCTCGCGACCAGGCATGGATGAAGGCCCCGCCTTCGTCCTAGCCGCCGCTCTTGAGCTGGTAGCAGCGATCTTTCCTGATCCAGCCGATCGACGCGATCGCCGGCGGCATGAGCTCCAGCGAACCCTCGCGCGTGTCGATGCGGATGACTTCGAAGTCCCGATAGTAGACCTTCACGGGCCCCACCACGGTGCTCAACGTGGTCGTGCGAAGATTCTCGTCCAGAGCCTGGATCGATGCCAGGAGACTCACCGACGCCTCTCCTTCTTGCACTATGATCTGCATTCGCCCTCGATCCGTCGCGGGTCTACGTTCAGCAGCCGCTCCGTCCCGTCTGCTACTCCTCCACCTTCACGACCTGGCGGCCGTTGTACATACCGCAATTGGGGCACACTTTGTGCGGCGCCTTGGGACTGTGGCAATGAGCGCACTCGACGATGCTGGGAGCGACGGCCGCGTGGGTGGCGCGCCGCGAATCCCGGCGAGCCCGCGAAGTCTTTCTCTTGGGAACAGCCATTATTTGCCTCTCTCTATACCGACGGGGAAACCGTCAGTTTGTACCTCATCCACCGCGATATTTCAAGGCCCGGGCGGGACAAGGGTCAGTCACCCAGCTTGAGATCCTTGAGCCTGTTCCACCTCTCGTCGGTCTCGTGCCCACCGCATCCGCACGCACCTCGGTTGAGGTCCTGGCCGCAGCGCGGACAAAGACCCTTGCACGACTCCGAGCAGAGTACCTGCCCAGGAAGGGCAAGTACCAGGGCTTCTCGGGTGATGCCGTCCACATCGACCGCCAGGTCTTCCACGAACGCGCTGAGATCGGACTCTTCCCACCCGTCTTTGGCCGTCGGCACGAACTCTTGCTGCTCTGCCTCGATCTCCAGAGTGGCCTCCTCGAGACAGCGGGCGCAGGGTCCGTAGACCCGAGCTTTCACGGAGACGTCCACGAGAAAGCCGCCCACGACCCGCTCGACGGCCACGGCGACATTCCTCTGCGGGAGCACTTCGTACAACGTTCCGCCCAGGACCAGGGGGCTCATCTGAAGGGGGTACGAGTTCTCGAAGCGGTCGCCCGGACGCAGGGCGAGGTCATGCAGGTCGAGTATCACTTGACCGGGAGGAGCAGGTAGGGAAGCGGGCTACGGGCGGCCTATGCTCCCTCTGCGGGACCGCCGGTCTGAAGACGCTCCCGGCCTCTCTGCACAGCCGCAAGGAACTTGTCCAAGTTCGTCTCGAGGGTCTTGAGGATCTCGTCGGCGTAGTCTTCGGCCCCCAACCTGATCTCGCGTTCCCGGGCTTCGGCCTCGCGGATGATGTCCTCCGATTGCCGCTGTGCCCGCTTGACCACTTCCTGCTCGCTGGCCAGCCTCTGCGCTTCCTCGCGGGCCTCGGACAGGATCCGCTCGGCCTCTTCCTTGGCCTCTTGAAGCATCTCCTGGCGTTCTTTGACGATCCAGCGGGCCTGCTTGATCTCTTCGGGGATGGTGGCCCTCATCTGATCGAGCAGGTCGTAGATCTCATCGCGATCGATCATGACCTTGTCGGTCATCGGGAACGTGCTGGCGCCGTGGACAAGATCGTCCAGTTTGTCGATCAGAACGAGAACATCCATGTTCTATGCCTCCGCGGATCCATACATTTCCCTGAAACGACGCTCGACCACCTCGGGCACCAGATCGCTCACACAGCCGCCGTACTTGGCGATCTCTTTGACCCCACTCGAGCTCAGGAACGAGAACTCGGGTGACGCCATAAGGTACATCGTCTCCAGCTCAGGGTCCAGTTTCCGGTTCAACTGCGCCATCTGGAACTCATATTCGAAATCCGTAAGGGCACGGAGCCCCTTCACCAGAACGCTGGCGCCGACTTCGCGCGCGAAGTCCACCACCAGAGTGCGCATGACCGTGATTCTTACATTCGTCAGGGACTTCGTGGACTCCTCCAGGAAGTAGGCTCGGTCCTCGGTCGAGAAAAGCACCGACTTACGATACGAGAGATCCACGACCGCTACCACCACCTCGTCGAACATGGCGGCACACCGCTGGATGGTGTCGATATGTCCCATTGTCACGGGATCGTACGTTCCCGGGCACAACGCGATCTTCACCGAGCACTCCCTCTAGTTCCTGATCATCGTGACCCTGGTGGAGCCATAGACGCGCTCGAACACCGGGAGTCGGCCGAACGTAACGCGCGTCGACCTGTCTCCCTCCGCGACGACCACCCCGTCGGCAGCCAGTAGCTCCGGCAGCAACGGGCCGAGCGTGGTTTCTACTTCCGGCAGCATTCTATAAGGAGGGTCCACAAAGAGCAAATCGAAGACCGCCCGCCGCTGGGCAAGCCGCGCCAGGGCTTCCCGGAAGTCAAGCACGATGACCTCGCACACCTCCTGGTAGCGCAGCAGCTCTACGTTGGTCCGAAGAGCCGCTGCCACAGTCACGTCCCGTTCGACGAACACGCACGACCCGACACCGCGCGAGAGCGCCTCAAGACCCAGAGCGCCCGTACCGGCGAAGAGATCGAGGACCGCCAAGCCTTCTACGGGCCCGAGCACGTCGAAGACGGCCTCCCTCACCTTCTCCGCCGTGGGCCTGATCTCGGAGGCAGCCGCCACCCTCAGATAGTGGCCGCGCTTCGCGCCGGCCACTATCCGGACTCTGCCGGGAGAGCGGCCGGTCACACCCGATCCACCCACGTGATCTTGGCGCCGAACCGGGCCTCCGCCGCGTCGAGCAGCAGCGCCGGGACTTCGTGCCCGGCGCTACCTTCCAACATGGCCATGGCGACCTCACGTGCCTCCTCCAAAAGACGACGGTCCCGCAGAAGAGAGGCCACTTCAAGGTCTCCCAAGCCGGACTGGCGCTCTCCGAACAGCTGCCCTTCTCCCCGGGTCAGCAGGTCAGCTTCTGCCAAGGCGAACCCATCGTTGGTGCGCGCGAAGAGAGCCAGCCTCTCCAGCACGGACTCGTCCTCGCCCTCCGCCAGAAGGAAGCAGTAGGAGTCTTCCGCACCCCGGCCCACCCGGCCCCTCAGTTGGTGCAGTTGCGAGAGACCAAAACGGCGGGCACCCATGATGACCATCACCGTGGCATTGGCCACGTCCACCCCCACTTCGATGACCGACGTGCTCACGAGCACGTCGACCGAGCCCTGGGCGTATTCTGCCATGGCGCTCGCCTTCTCCGCGGAGGGTAACTGGCCATGCAGCAGCCTCAGACGAAAACCGGCCAGTTCGCCAGTCTGAAGCTCGTCGAGGGTCTGGCGCGCAGAGGCCGTCTGCAGAACCTCGCTCTCCTCGATGAGCGGGCACACCACATAGGCCTGCCGGCCGTGAGCAAGCTGAGCCCTGACGAACTCCCACATACGGGCCTCCGACCCGGCGAAGACCAGTCGGGTCCGCACCGGCTTCCTTCCTGGCGGCATTTCGTCGAGCACGCTCACATCAAGGTCTCCGTAGAGAGTGAGACTGAGCGTTCTCGGGATCGGTGTGGCCGACATGTGCAGTGTGTGGGGCCAGAGACCTTTCTCGTCTGGAGCCAGGATGGCCTCACGCTGCCGTACCCCGAAACGATGCTGCTCGTCCACCACAGCCACCCTCAGGTCGCGGAAGTGCACCCCATCCTGTATCAACGCGTGGGTACCTATCGCCACGTCCGCCTCCCCCGCCGCCAAGGCCTCGAGGGCGGCCCGGCGTTCCGTCCCACGTTGACTGCCCTTCAGCAGCCTCATCTCGATGCCTTGGGCACCGAGTTGCTTCGAAAGCCCGAGGTAGTGCTGGTCCGCCAGGACCTCCGTAGGCGCCATCAGGGCGGCCTGGCCGCCCTGCTCCACCGCCCGAAGCAGACAATAGGCCGCCACCATGGTCTTGCCGGAACCCACGTCCCCGTGGAGAAGGCGGCGCATGGGCACGCGCCGCACCAGATCGGTTTCGATCTCAGCAATGACGCGGCGTTGGGCCGAGGTCGGCACGAAAGGCAATCCTGCCAAGAATCGTTCGGCCAGGCCCGCCGCCGCGGCCAGCGGACGAGCCTTGCGGGTCGAATCCTCGGCCAGCCGGCGGCGCAGGACGGCCAGTTGCAGAAGAAGCAGTTCCTCGAATGCCAGTCGTTCGCGCGCACGTTCGGCTTCCCTCAGGCTGGACGGAAAATGGCACGAGAGCACCGCTTCCCCCCTGCCGGGATAGCGCCTCTGCGCCCGGAGGAAGGCCGGCAAGGGATCGAGGAGATGCCGGGCATAAGGAGCCGCCTGGTGGAGGACGTTGCGGATGGTCCGGACGCTCAGGTCGGCCGTGCTCGGGTAGACCGGCACAAGCCCCAGGATGTGATGGCTCTCACCCGCCTCGGCCAGGATCTCGTGCCGCTTGACCAGGAAGGCGGATACGCCCCGTCGCCTGGTAAGCACCCCTTTCACCAGCACTTCCGGCCGTTCGCGGAAAGCCGGTTCCAGGTAGGCCTGGTTGTACCAGACGGCCAGCACGCTCCCACTGTCGTCGGACACCAACGCCTCGAGCACTTTGACCCGCCTCCGGGCCGTCTCGCTCACGGCGCAGGAGACTATCTGCACGCGCAGCGTCACCTCTTCGCCCACGCACATGCCGCATATCTTCGCGATGCGGGAGGGCGTCTCGTGCCGGAACGGCAGATGGAGCAGAAGATCTCTGATCGTCTCTATGCCTAGGCTGCGGAGCTTCCTTTGGGTCGCTCTGCCTACCCCGGGCAGCACCGCGACCGAGCGCTCGAGCCGGCCGGGGTCCAGGTCCTCTTTGGAGACATGAGCCGGCCTTAGGTCGCTAGGCTGAAGCGGGGAGACCGACCCCAAGGGGTAGTAGAGCCCACCCCGTACGGCTTCTTTCATTCCTGGATGAAAGACAGCGAGATGGCGCCCCACCCCACGTAGGTCCCTATGACGGAGCCGACGATGCTCGTCAGCCGGATCTCGATATCGCGGTCGGTCACTCCCAGCACGAGGGAGCGCATCTCCTCGAGCACCGGTGGGTTCTCGGCGTGCGAGAGACTGGCGAAGACCTTCTTGTCGGGAGTCGTCCGCTCGATCATCCCGTCCCGCATGAGCTCCAGGGCCTGGCGCAGCCCTCTCACCTTCTTGTAGACGTCGATGACACCCTCGTCGATGCTCAGCACCGGCTTGATGTTGAGAAAGGTCCCGACGAGGTGCGAGGCCCGGCCGATGCGACCACCCTTGTAGAGTTGGTCGAGGGTGGTGGGCAGGAAGAAGAACGTCTTCTCAGCTAGAAAATGGTCGATATAGGAATCCATATCCTCTTCTGGAGTTCCCTGGTCCACCCGGGAGAGCACTCGATCGATCAGCAGTGCGATGCCTCCGGTAGCCAGTTGGGAATCGACGACCTTCACCCCGTCGATCTGGCCCGCGGCCACCTCGGCGCTGGCTACAGTGCCGCTGAGTTTGCCGCTCAGATGGATCGAATAGACCCTCTCATACTGCTCGCGCAGTCTTTTGTATTGCTCCAGAAAGGCCCCGGCGGACGGCTGCGACGTGCGGGGAAGTTCCGGTGCCACCTTGAGCTTGGCATAGAACTCGGCCGGTTTCAGCTCGGCCCAGTCGAGATAGGCCTCCTCTCCGAAATACACGGTGAGAGGGACCATGGTGATGTTGGGATCGTTCGCCAGGTGCTCCGGCAGGTCGGCGGTGGAATCACAGACTATCGCGGTGGTTCTGCGATCGAGGATCATCTCGTCGTCCCCTCCCTGGTGGTCTATCAACTCGTTCTAAGCCCCTCGTCTCTCTATTCCGCCGATAGAATCACCGGATAGAACGGCTGTCCACCTTCGTGGACTTCGATCTCGAGTGAGGGATAGAGACTGCGGAGACCCTCGACCATGGCCCTCACCTTGCCGGCATTCGGGTCGTCCCCCACAAGAAGAGTGAGCATCTCCCGGTCGTGGCCCGCGAGCCGAGCCGACACCTCCTCCACCGAGCGCTCGAGTTCGCGGTCGGCGATCACAACCTGGTCCTCGACCAGGCCGATGAAGTCCCCCGCCTTCACCTGGACGCCGTCGACAAGCGAGTCCCTCACGGCTTGGGTGACCGCACCGGTCACGACGCCCTCCATGGCCACCCGCATCTCCCGGGCGTTCTCTTCGCCCGGCAGTCTCCGGTCGTAAGAGACGGCCGCCGTCAGACCCGCCTGAATCGAGCGAGTCGGTACGACCAGCACTGCTTTCTCTGCCAGTGCGGCCGTCTGCTCGGCGGCCATGATGACGTTGCTGTTGTTGGGAAGTATGACCACCGTGGAAGCGGTCGCCCTGTTCACAGCACGGATCAGGTCTTCTGCCGAGGGGTTCATCGACTGGCCGCCGTCGACGATGAGGTCGACGCCGAGACTGCGGAACAGAGTCTTGTTGCCCTCCCCAGCGACCACGGCCACCACCTGCGTCAGCCCTGGATCGGCCGGCTCAGGCTGCTTAGCCTGCGCCAGACGCTCCCTGCGCGCGGCGGTCTGCTCCTTCATATTGTCGATCTCGATTTCGCTGAGGATGCCGAGAGAGGTAGCCAGCCCGAGCACTCTCCCCGGATCGTCGGTATGCACGTGGATCTTGAGACGCGACTCATCCCCCACGACCAGCAGGCTGTCGCCCAGGCGGCTCAATTCATCCTCCATGAACGCCTGGTCCAACTCCTCGCCGGTCAACAAGAAGCTCGTGCAGTAGGCGAAGGAGCTTTCTTCTTCTCCTTCCTCGTCGGTCAAGTCGGCCCCGGCGAGGGCAGGCTGCTGGATGTGAGTAGCTGTGGGCGGCTCCCACTGACTCCGACCATTGGTGGCGCCCTGCACGAGCACGACCAGACCGTATCCCCCTGCATCAACCACTCCCGCGTCAGCCAGGACTTTGAGCAGCGAAGGCGTCCGCTCCACGCTCTTCCACCCGGCCGCCACGACCTCATCCATAAAGACCACGCAATCACTACTGAGTGGAGCCACCGTCGCAGCCTCTGCCATCTCTCGAAGCACGGTGAGCATGGTGCCCTCGACCGGCTTGCGGACCGCCCGGTAGGCGGTCTCGGTCGCATGGCGGAAGGCACGCACCAGGACGTCGCAGGTGACGGGTCCGCCCTGCCCGAGTACTTCCATGGCCCCGCGGATGATCTGAGAGAGGATCACGCCGCTGTTCCCTCGCGCCCCCATGAGGGCCGCTTGGGAGATAGCCGAGCACAGCTCGGGCTCCTCGAGGCCGTCCGGCAGCTTGCCCACGACATCGATGATGCCTCTCATGGTAAGAGCCAGATTGGTCCCCGTGTCTCCGTCGGGAACCGGGTAGACGTTGAGATCGTTGATCTCCTGCTTGCGCTCTTCCAGCGCCCGGAAGCCGGCCGTGAGGAGAGCGCGAGCTTGTGGGACGGTGAGGGGCACTCCGTCGCTATTCACCAACCCGGACCCCTTGCACGTAGATCTGCAGCGCATTCACCGGACGCCCGGTCATCTTCTCCACGTTGTATGCCACCTGAGACCGGACATTGCCCGCGACTTCGGCCACGTTGAGCCCATACTCGACGATTATGTACAGCTTGAGGCGGAGCTGCTCCAGGTTCTGCTCGACCACGATGCCCTGGTGCAGCCGATCCCGGGACAGCAGCGAGGCCACGCCCTGGCGCAGACTGGGCGAGGCCATCCCCACAACGCCGTAGCACTCAAGGACTGTCCAACCCACTATGTCGGCTATGGCCCGGTCGGTGATGGCCAACTGGCCTCCCACCGCGCGGGCGCCCTCTGTGATCTCCATGTCGCCTTCCACTTCGTACGGTCCGCTCATGCGGATGGGGATTGCTCTGGACCGGCGAGCTTGTTGAGATCGGCGAGAACGACCGCTGGATCGAGGCCGTGCATCTTGGCCCCGTCTTCGATGGATTCCATGCTCACGCCCATGCAACCGGTGCATCCCATGCCGTAGGCGGTGAAGACATCACGCGAACGGGGGTCTGCCTGCAGAGCCTCCATTATCGACATGTCTTTGGTGAAGATCGCCATCTCTCTTCTTCCCCAATCGCGCTTCACAGATGGTCGTATTCTATCGTACCGAATGGCTGCGGGCGCCGCCGTCTCCGCCACCCTTGTCAGACCCCATAGAACTGCGGCATACTATGGCACTCTCCGGCGTGGGCAATTCGACGAAGGACAAGCGGCACATGTCTAAGATATGCGTGATCTGCGGCAAGAAGCCTAGTTTTGGCAACAACAGGAGCCATTCCATGCGCGCCACCCCGCGGCGTTGGGACCCCAACGTGCAGAAGGTGCGTATCCAACTGGACGGCAAGCCCGTCAGGGCGTATGTGTGCGCCAAGTGCCTCAAAGCCCACAAGGTGGAGAAGGTAGCCTGAAGTCTCACTCGCGGCTCAGGGCCTTCCCCGAGCCGCCTCGATCGTATCCGTCCGGTCCCTAGCTAGTCTTTGGCCTGGTCGAGATTCTTGACCAGGTTCGCCATCTCCAGAGCGGAGACCGCCGCATCCCAGCCTTTGTTCCCCGCCTTGGTGCCCGCCCGTTCCACTGCCTGCTCGATGCTGTCGGTGGTCAGGACCCCGAAAATGACCGGGAGGCCCGCGTCCAGTTGCACCTTGGCCACCCCCTTGGCCACCTCGGCCGAGACATAGTCGAAATGCGGGGTCGAGCCGCGGATGACCGCACCCAGGCAGATGATTGCGTCGTATCTGGCGGAGCCGGCGAGCCGCTGAGCCACCAGCGGGATCTCCATGGCCCCCGGTACCCAGGCCACGTCGATGTCTTTCTCAGCTACCCCGTGCCGGGTAAGACTGTCCCAGGCTCCGGAGAGCAGCTTGCTGCTGATGAACTCGTTGAACCGGCTCACCACCACGGCCAGCCGTAACCCTTCTCCGTTAAGAAACCCCTCGAAGACCCGCCCTTTTTCAGTCATTCCCGTAATCCTTCCCTTCGCGTTCGTACTGCAGACCCTGATGATGGAGCATGTGTCCCAGCTTCTCTTTCTTCACCCGCAGATAGCGGAGGTTCTCATCGGTGGGCTTGACCTCCAAGGGCACGCGTTCGGTGATGGTAAGGCCGTACCCCTCCAAACCGACGAGCTTGCGGGGGTTGTTGGTCATGATGCGTATCGAGGTCAGTCCCAGGTCCACGAGAATCTGGGCGCCGATGCCGTAGTCCCTCAGGTCGGGGGCGAACCCGAGTTCCACGTTCGCCTCGACCGTGTCGCGACCGAGCTCTTGCAGCTCGTAGGCACGCAGCTTGTTGAGCAGGCCGATCCCCCGGCCCTCTTGAGCCATGTACAGAAGCACTCCTCGTCCTTCCCGCTCGATCAGGTCCAGCGCGGCCAACAACTGGTCTCCGCAGTCACAGCGCAGAGAATGGAACACGTCTCCGGTGAGGCACTCGGAATGGACTCGCACCAGCACATCAGACTCCCCCGCCACCTCTCCTTTGACCAAGGCCAGATGCTGCTCCCTGTCGAGAAGGCTTTCGTACCCGTAGGCCGTGAAGTCGCCCGATCTGGTGGGCAGGTTCACCATCGCCACCTGCCGGACCAGTTTCTCGGTACGCCTGCGGTAGCGGATGAGGTCCGCCACCGTGATCATCTTGAGACCGTGTATCTCGCAGTACTTCACCAGGTCGGCCACACGAGCCATGGTGCCGTCCTCGTTCATGATCTCGCAGATGACCCCGGCTGGAGTCAGTCCGGCGAGCCTGGAAAGGTCCACGGCCGCCTCCGTCTGGCCGGCCCGGGCGAGGACGCCCCCAGGCTTCGCAACCAGGGGAAAGATGTGTCCCGGCTGCACGAGATCGTGTGGCCGGGTGGCCGGGTCGATGGCCACCTGGATGGTCCGCGCCCGGTCGGCCGCGGAGATGCCCGTCGTGACACCCTCGCGCGCCTCGATCGACACGGTGAAGGCCGTACCGAGCCTGGACTGGTTGACCCGCGCCATCGGCTCCAGGTTGAGCGCCTCCGCCCTCTCGTGCGAGAGCGACAGGCAGATCAGGCCCCGTCCGTAGCGAGCCATGAAGTTGACCGCCTCGGCCGTGACGAACTGGGCGGCCATGGTCAGATCGCCCTCGTTCTCCCGGTCTTCGTCGTCGACGACCACGACCATGCGGCCGGCTTTGATCTCGGCCAAAGCCTCTTCGATAGTGGCGAAGTCCGCCCCTCTCTCTCTCACTGACATCCTCCCAGGCGTGGCTCGGCCGGCCGGCCGAGCCACGCATCTTGTTTTTCGACCCTCATGCGAACCCCTGTTCGCGAAGTAGTTCCTCGGTCAAGCCACCGCCGCGTTGCATACCCGATTCCGCCGAGCCGGCTCCGACTCCCCGGGGATGCTGGCTACCGGGCAATGCGCCTCCGTCGCTCAACGCCTGCAAAGCCCGTAAGACGTAGCGGGCGAGCACGTCGGCCTCCACGTTTACGCGCAGACCCGTCTTTACATTTCGTAACGTCGTTTCGCGTAGACTGTGGGGGATGATGCCCAGCGTGAAACTCTTCGCATCCACCTCGACGACGGTGAGCGAGATCCCGTCGACGGCGATCGAGCCCTTCGGGGCGACACATCCCCGCAACGCTTCTGGGAGGGAGACACGTAGGCCCCAGGCCTGACCGCCCTGCGTGACGGAAAGGACCTCCGCCACCGTGTCCACGTGCCCCAGCACCAGGTGTCCCCCGAGACGCCCGCCAAGGGAGAGAGAGCGCTCCAGGTTCACCTCCGTGCCGCTCCTCGCTTGACCCAGGGTGGTGTGAGTGAGAGTCTCGGCCATGCAATCGACCACAAATCCGTCGGTTCGCATCTCGATGACCGTGAGGCAGGCGCCGCTCACCGCAATGGAGTCCCCCAGCCGGGTCCCCTCCAGTACGCGCTGAGCTCGGACGCTCAACCGGCCGCCGTCCCCGCTCCGCTCGAGACCTCGCACGGTCCCCACTTCTTCCACCAGTCCCGTGAACATCAGAACGGCTCCCTCAAGTAGCCGGAGATGAGCACGTCGGACCCGATGTGTTCGACTGCGACCTCTTGCAGACCGACGCCCTCGGCGATGGACTCCGCCCCCTCAGCCAGAAGAGGCGAGCGGTTCTCCCGGCCCGAAACGACCTGAGGACAGACGAAGGCCGCCATCTTGTCGATGAGGCCAGCAGCCCACCAGGAGCCGGCCAGCCGAGGTCCACCCTCCAGCAGCACTGTTTGCACTTCGCGGGCGGCCAGAAGGCGCCCGACCTCGTCGGGCACCAGCCCCCCGGCACCGTCCGACCGCGCGATCGCCGTCTCCACCCCCCAGGCTTCCACCTCGGTGCGCCGAGCCGAGGCGACCTCAGGCCCGCAGACGGCCAACACCGGTCCTTCCCCGGCCGTCTGGACCAGGGCAGCTTCCTCGGTGATCATGGCAAGCTCCGCATCGATGACCACGCGTAGCGGCTGCCGCGGGCAGTCAACGTCCCGCGCGGTCAGGCGAGGATCGTCTCGTTTCAGGGTGCCGGCGCCCACCATCACCGCGTCCGACCAGGCCCGCCAGCGGTGCACCAGCTCCCGGCTCAGAGGGCCTGAGATCCAGCGAGAGTCGCCCGTGTCGGTGGCCACCCGGCCGTCCAGGGTCATCGCGTACTTGTAGGTGACGAAGGGAAGGCCGGTCGTCACCGATTTGCGCAGCCCATTGTTCTGCCGTTTGCAGCGCCGGACCAACTCTTCCTCGGCAAGATCGACCTGGATCCCGGCGGCGCGCAGAAGCTCCAGACCCCGGCCGTTGACGTCAGGGGAAGGGTCGATGGCGCCGACCACCGCCCGAGCCAAGCCGGCGGCAATGAGAGCCGAAGTGCAAGGGGGGGTGCGGCCGTAGGTACAACAGGGCTCGAGGGTCACGTACATGGTGGTCCCGGCCAGCACTTCGGAAGCCGAGGCAGTCCGCGCCATCCCCGTAGAGGGCTCTTCCGCCCCTGGATCGCCCCGCTCTTCGCCCATCCGGCGCACTGCGTCCTTGATGGCGTCCACCTCGGCGTGGTCTCGCCAGGGACCGGCATGAAAGCCCTCGCCGATGATCCGGCCGTCCTTTACGATCACCGCGCCTACCAGCGGGTTGGGGCTGGTCCGGCCCAGACCCTTCTCGGCCAGAGCGATGGCCCGCTCCAGAAAGACCGCGTCTTGTTCGCTTAAGCTCAAAACAAAGAACCCCTCAGCCCAGGGCCCAGGGGTCGAGGGAGCGCGAAGCGCTCCGGTCTTCTCTCTTCCAGACTTTGACTGTCGGCCCAGGGATTCCACCTGGTCTGCCTTGTCAAGGCTCGCGGGCTGTCACCGCCGGTAGGGAATCTCACCCGACCCCGAAGACCACAAGTACGTTTGCTAGACGTGCAGCGAGAAAGAATCTACCACAGCTAGGGCTCGACTGTCATCAGATGCTGCAGTCTCCGAGTCTCTGCTGCCGGGTCGGTAGCCCCGAACACGGCCGACCCCGCCACCACCCAGTTGGCCCCGGCCCGCACGGCGTATCGGATGTTGTCGCTGTTGATCCCGCCGTCGACCTCGATCGCCGCCCCGGCAGGCATCATCTGTCTTAGGACCGGCAGCTTGTCCATGGCCGAGCCGATGGCCTGCTGGCCTCCGAAGCCTGGATTGACGGTCATGACCAGCGCGTAGTCGAGCAGAGGCACTATGGCCTCCACCCGGTCGAGTTCGGTCCCTGGGTTGATGGCCACTCCCGCCCCGGCCCCCAGTCGTTTGATGCTCTCCACCGCGTGATAGAGATGCGGGCAGGCTTCCACGTGCACGCTTATCGCATCGGCGCCGGCCGAGACGAAGGCCTCCAGGTAGTCCTCCGGCCTCTCTATCATGAGATGCACCGAGAGAAGGCCTTCGCGTTCGTGGACCAGCGGAGCCACAGCCTCTACAACGACCGGCCCTATGGTGATATTGGGCACGAAATGGCCGTCCATGACATCCACGTGGATCATCCGGACCCCGGCGTCCATGACCGCGGCGATCTGTTCTCCTAGGCGAGAGAAGTCGGCGGAGAGAATCGAGGGAAGGAGATGAAGCTCCCTGTAGACAGAAGTGGGTATGGGCATGCTCGCTCCTACTCCCGCCCGGTCCCGCACGGTTCGAGGCGCTCGCCCAGACGCTTTCCGTAACCACGGACGAAAGCGGCCGCGGGCATGGTCTTCTTGCCGGCCGGCTGCAGGGAGAGGACCTCCACCAGCCCTGCCCCACAGCCGACGAACAGCCGCTCGCCCCAGATCCTCAGTCGGCCCGCATCTCCCGACACAGACCCGGCCGGCTCAGGCGCAGGATCCAACTCCGGGAGATCGTACGGCCAGGTGCGCCAGATCTTGACTCCCATCCCCGCTGCCACCACCCGAGCCCCGATGCCGGGGCTGAGAGACCGGACCTGGTCGTGGACGACCTTGGCCGTCTGAGAGGGATCCAGGATCTGATCGGCCGGACCGAGCTTCGCGGCATACGTAGGCACACCTTGCTGCCCATTCCAGGAGATCGTGCCGTCGGCCAGACCGGTCAGCACCTGATCCACCCCACAGGCCCCCAGTACCGCAAGTACACGCCCGATGGAGCCGGCATCATCTCGCAGTCCCACGGACACCGAGCTCTGCAAAGCCCAAGGACCCTGGTCGAGATCCGCGGTGATCCTCATGATGCTCACCCCCACGCGCGGCTCCCCGGCCGCCAACGCGCGCTCGATGGGCGCGGCGCCCCGGTACGCGGGCAAGAGCGAGGCATGGACGTTCAAGCAGAGCAAAGACTCGAGCAGTCCGCTCCGCAGCATCTGTCCGAACCCGACCACCACCAGAGCCTCGACGCCTACCGCTTTCAAACGGGCGATCGCCTCCGGGTGATTGATGTCCTCTTCCTGCAGACAGTCGAACCCGAGCCGCCCCCCGTCGACCACCACCGGTGGTGCAGCCGTCTTCTGCCCCCGGCCGCACGGCCGGTCTGGTTGGGAGATGACCACTGCCGGTCGCCGGCCGATAGCTATCAGGTGCGCCAGTACCCAGGCGGCGAATTCAGGGGTCCCGGCGAAAGCGTATCTCACGAGCCGCCGGCCAACGCCCGTTCACGAAGCTCTTTCAGGACCCGCCGCCGCTCCTCCGGCGTCGTGCGGTCAACGATCAGGCGGCCGTCGAGGTGATCGATCTCGTGCTGCACGATCCGCGCCAAGAGCCCGGCCAGATGTACCTCAAAAGCCGCTCCCGTGAGATCCTGGGCTTCCACATCGACCTCTTCCGCTCGAGTCACCTCCATCGTGGTCCCCGGAACGGAGAGACACCCTTCGGACTCGGTGCAACACGTCTCTGACTGAGCGATGACGCGGGGGTTCACGTAGACGTAGCGCTCACCCTCGTTCTCGGGATCCCTCCATACCATGAGACGGGTGAGAGTACCCACCTGAGGAGCCGCCAGGCCGACACCCTCCTCCCGTTCCATCACCTCGAACATCACCTGGGCCAGCTTCTCCAAGCGGGAATCGAACACGGTCACCGGGCCGGTCACTTGCTTGAGAACCGGGTCGCCGAATGTGCGGAGGTTCTCGAGCGGCGCCTGCCGAGAAGAATCAGGTCGATGATTCACTTTTCTCTTGCCCATACAGACCCCGATCGTGCCTTGCCCGCCTTAACCGAAGCTCTGGGGGTCGACATCAACCAGTAAGGTCACCCCCCGCCGCCTATACGGCTCAGACAACTGAGCCATCGCCTGCCCCACGATCGCCCGCGCTCTTCCGCCTTCGCTCGAACCGACCACCAGATGCCACCGATACCGCCCTCGCACCACCGGCAACCGGGCCGGCCCGCGCAACTCTCGGGCGGAGAGGTGGGGAGCCAGCCGTTCCGCGAGGTACCGGGCGCCTGCTTGAGCCCTCTCAGCGTCGGGGGCCATCGCGACCAGGCGGATGAGTTCCGTGAACGGAGGGTATCCGAGACGGTCCCTGACGCGCAGCTCTTCCCGGTAGAAAGCCTCTTCGTCCCGCTCCAGCGCCATTCTAATACAGGGCACATCGGGATTCCAGGTCTGCACCAGCACCCGTCCGGGCCTCTCCGCGCGGCCGGCGCGACCCGCCACCTGGGTGAGCAGCTGGAAGGTACGCTCGGCCGCGCGGAAGTCCGGGATGAAAAGACCGGTGTCGGCGTCCGCCACCAATACGAGCGTCACGTCGGGAAAATCGTGGCCTTTGGCCACCATCTGGGTACCCACGAGGACGCCTGGCCGCGCGCGGGCGAAATCGTCGAGCAGGGCGCTCACCCGCCGGCCGCTCGTGAGGACGTCGGAATCCATCCGGAACACCTGCTCTCGCGGCACTAGGGCACGGAGCTCCTGGTCCAGCCTCTCGGTCCCCGGTGAGGAGCGAGTGAGCGCCGCCCGGTTGCACGCAGGGCAAAGGACCGGCTGCTGGTATGCCCTGCCGCACTGGTGACAGAGTAGTCGCCGCACCCGCTTGTGATACGTCAGAGAGAGCTCGCAATCCGCGCATGCCATCACGTGACCGCACAGCTCGCAGTGCACGTGACCGGCGTAGCCCCGACGGTTGAGGAGCACGATGGCCTGTTCTCCACGGCGAAGCGTCTCCGCAAGCACTTCCCGCGAGAGAGGAGCGAGGAGTTGACCGCCCCCCTGCCGGCGCATGTCGACCACCTCGCATACGGGCTCGGTCCCGGCGGCGCGCCGCGAGAGACGCAGGCGCGCGCCCGCTTCCCGCATGCTCTCCACCGACGGCGTCGCGCTGCCTTCGAGGAGCAGTCCGCCCATCGGTTGCAGACGCAGCCCCGCAACGGTCGACGCGTGGTACCGCGGTTCCTCCTCCTGCTTATACGAGCCGTCATGCGCCTCGTCGACGATGATCAGCCGCAGGTCGCGCACCGGCGCGAAGACCGCCGACCTCGCCCCGACCACGATCGGGGCCTGGCCTGTCGCCACGCGCCGGTATTCCCGCACCCGCTCGCCCCGGGAAAGACCGCTGTGAAGAACCCCCACCTGCGGGCCGAACCGCTCGCGCACCCGTCTGATCATGAGAGGAGTAAGGGCGATCTCAGGGACCAGGAGGATGGCGCCTGCCCCCCGTTCGACCACCCACTCGAGAAGCCGGAGATAGACCTCCGTCTTCCCGCTGCCGGTCACCCCCCACAGCAGACGCCGATCGAAGCCCGGAGCTTCGTAAGCGACAAGAAGCTCCCGTACGGCCTCGTCCTGCTCGAGGCTCAGCTGTGGGACCACGGCCGTCGTCCCGGCCACAGCGCCACTCGGCGCAGTGGCCGCGCCCGCTGAGCCAGCCTCGACGCCGATGGACCCAGACCGCACGGACAGGTCCTGCTCCGACGGGGCGTCCCCCGGAGCCTCGACCAACTCCACCAGGCCCTTGACGACAAGAGTCCGCAGTACCCCGCGCCCCACTCCCACCTGCTCACACAGTCCGCTCCCGGCCGCACCCCCAGCCGGGATCGCGTCCAGGAGCGCCGACTGCTTTGCGGTGAGACGTTGCTTGGCTTCTTCGGCGTCCGCGAGGGCGGCTCGCACAACCCATGACTTGCGCGGCGTCCCGGTCTTCTCCCTGCCAGCCAGGCCTGGAGGCACCATCAGCCGCAGACAAGACTCGTATGACGACAGATACCTTTCCGCCAAGCGATGGGCGAGCTCGACCAGTTCCAAGGGCACCCGCTCGCCGGCCACCGCCTCGATGTAGCGCAGGTCCTCCGCGTCCACCTCCCCGCTCCCGCTCTCGTCCACCACGACAGCGCGCACGGAGCGGCGCCCGAAGGGCGCCGTCACCACGGAACCCACCTGGACTCGGTCGGCAAGGTCGGGCGGTACGAGATAGTCGAAGCGACGATCGCCCAGATGGCGGAGCTTCAGCAGGGGGACCAAACGGACGACTCGCCCGCCTTCTTCAGTGAAGGGCGGTGCCACCCTCTCCTCCTGTTGTCGTGCGGCCTCGAGAAAGAGCGGACGCCGGGAGACCCCGCGGACCTCCCTACAGACCGGCGTCCCGCCGAAGCGCGTCCGCCTTGTCGGTGCTCTCCCAGGTGAAGTCGGCGTCCTCGCGACCGAAGTGGCCGTAGGCGGCGGTCTTCTCGTAGATGGGCCGGAGCAGCTTGAGATCGCGGATGATGGCTGCCGGGCGCAGGTCGAAATGACCATGCACCAGTTCCTGGAGCAGCGCCTGACTGATCCGTTCGGTGCCAAAGCAGTCGACCATGATGCTGACGGGGTGAGCCACCCCGATAGCGTATGCGATCTGCACTTCGCAGCGGTCCGCCAATCCCGCCGCCACGATGTTCTTAGCAACGTAGCGAGCCGCGTAGGCCCCTGAACGGTCGACCTTCGACGGGTCTTTCCCGGAAAAGGCGCCCCCGCCGTGCCGACCGAAACCACCGTAGGTGTCGACGATGATCTTGCGGCCGGTCAGTCCGGTGTCACCCATGGGTCCGCCGATGACGAACTTGCCGGTCGGGTTGACGTAGAGCGCGGTCTTCTTGAACTCAGGATCGTACAGCCCTTCGGGCAGTACCGGCCGGATGACGTGATCGATAAGGTCGGGCCTGAGCAGGGTCTCGATATCGACTCCGTCCATGTGCTGGGTCGACAGGACCACCGCCGTGATGAACTGTGGCTGGCCGTCCGCGTATCTGACCGTCACCTGGCTCTTACCGTCGGGGCGCAGGTAGGGCACGACGTTCCCTTTGCGCACCTCGCTCATGCGGTGCACCAGGCGATGGGCGAGCAGGATGGGCATGGGCATGAGCTCGTCGGTGTCGCGGCAAGCATAGCCGAACATCATCCCCTGGTCTCCGGCTCCCTGGCAATCGAGCGCATCCTCATCCTGTGGGTCGATCCGGCACTCCAGCGCCGACTGGACGCCTTGGGCGATATCGGGCGACTGATCATGGATGGTCGTTATGATTCCGCACGTATTCGCGTCGAAGCCGAACTTGGCCCGGGTGTAACCGATGCGCTCGACAGTGTTGCGCACCACGACCGGCACGTCCACGTAGGTCTCAGTGGTGATCTCGCCCGAGACAACCACCAGACCGGTGGTGATAAGGGTCTCGCAGGCCACGTGGCCCAGCGGATCTTCCTTCAGCACCGCGTCCAGGACCGCGTCGGAGATCTGATCGGCGATCTTGTCGGGATGACCCTCGCTCACCGACTCCGACGTGAACAGGAACTCATGGTTCTCCACATTGACCTCCAGAGAAAAAGCGTACAACCGGGAAGGACCCGGTGGATGACTACCGTCCCGGCAGTGTATCAGAAGCCTCGCCGCCCCACCTCGACTGCAGACGCTCGGCGAATCCGGCCCGTCCCACGATGACCCGGTGGTGCGTGCCCTTGCCCACCACCCCGGCATCGTCTTCAGCCGACACCGAAAACCTGAGAAGTCTTCCTTCGACCTCCACCAAGGTGGCCTGAGCGCAGACCTTCATGCCCACCGGCGATGGCGCTGCGTGCGTCACATCGATGACGGTGCCCACCGAGATCATGTCCGCCGCCAAGCGCCCCTCGATGGCCTTGACGGCCGCTGCTTCCATCAGTTGCACCATGGTCGAGGTAGACAGACCCTCGACATCGCCCGTTCCCTGGCTGCGCGCCGTCAGCTCGGGGGTCACCACCAAGCTGGTCCTCGCGCTGAGCCCAGGCTCGACACTCATGTACTTCGCCTCCCTTGCCTCTCTGCCGTCGGACCGGGACCCATGCCCCGTTCGTCGCTCACTCTACTCGTTTTCCCGGGGAAACGGGGGATGGTCTTGGGCTCCACCAGGCGCACCCGTGGGCGGATCCCCAGCTCCTGACGGAGACGTTCTTCCACATGTCGCTGAAACGCCTGAAGCTTCTTCACCGCGTCCGGCAGGAACGAGGGCGATACCTCGATCTGGACCTCCATCTGGTCGAGAGCCCCCTCCTTGTAGAGCACTATCTGATAGTGCGGCTCCACCTTCTCGATATCCAGGAGGACGGCTTCGACCTGAGAAGGATAGACGTTGACGCCGCGTATGACCAGCATGTCGTCGGCGCGCGCGTATACCTTGCTGTGCTGGGCGAAGACCCTCCCGCAAGCGCACGGGCGGTAGCTCAGGCTCGCCAAGTCGCCGGTGCGGTACCGGATCACGGGCAGGGCTTCCTTGGTGAGCGAAGTGAAGACGAGCTCTCCCTCCTTGCCGTCCGGCACCGGCTCTCCCGTTTCCGGGTCCACCACCTCGACCAGGAAGTGGTCCTCGTTGACATGAAGGCCGTCCTTGTTCCAGCACTCGTAGGAGACGCCGGGGCCGATGACCTCCGAGAGGCCGTACGTGTCGCAGGCGGACATCCCGGTGCTCTTCTCCAGCTCTTCCCGCAGTTGGTTGGTCCACGGCTCGGCGCCGAACAGACCCACCCGCAGCTTGAGGTCCTTGAAGTCATAGCCCAGCGCGGGAGCCCTATCCACAATGTGCTTGGCATACGACGGCGTGCAGACCAGGACCGTGGTCTTGAAATCGCGCATGATGTGCAGCTGACGCTGAGTGTTGCCCGTCGAAGCAGGGATCACCGTAGCCCCTACGCGCTCGAGCCCCGCGTGCATGCCGAACCCCCCGGTGGTGAGCCCGTAGTCGTAGGCGATCTGGGCGACATCGTGGAAACGAGCCCCGCCGGCGACTGCCGCCCGGGCGCAGATCTCCGACCACGTGTTCAGGTCGCCGCGGCTGTACCCCACCACCGTAGGGTTCGACATCATGCCCGATGTGGCGTGGATCCGGATGACCTTCTCCAGCGGCAGCGCAAAGAGGCCATACGGGTAGGCAGCCCTGACGTCGGCCTTGAACGTGAAGGGCAGCTTGCGCAGGTCCTCCAGAGAGCGCACGTCGGCCGGCTTCAGCTTCATGGCCGCCCAGCGATCGCGATGGAACGGGACGTTCTCGTAGACCCACCGCACGGTCATCTGCAGGCGCTTGAACTGCAATTCCCGCAGTTCTTCCCTGCTCATGGTCTCGTATTCAGGGTTGAAGATCTCGTTCATGCGCGCTCCAAACCACGGTTAAGGCCGGCCGCCCGCTGCTGTCCGAAGTAGATGGCCCGCACATCGGGGTTCTCGAGCAAGGCTTGAGCGTCATCCAAGAGAACGAACCTGCCCCGCTCCATCACCAATCCTTTATGTGCCAGGCTGAGGGCGATGCGCGCATCCTGTTCTACCAGCACCATGGTCAGGCCCTCCTCGTTGAGTGTGCGAAGACTGGTGAAGATATCGCGGACCATGATCGGCGCCAGGCCCATCGACGGCTCGTCCAAGAGCAACAGGCGCGGCTCGGCCATCAACGCCCGCGCTATGGCCAGCATCTGCTGCTCGCCTCCGGAGAGTGTGCCGGCCTGCTGGTCAAGACGTTCTTCCAGTCGAGGAAATAGCGCGAAGACGCGCTGCAGCCGCTCCTTCAGCGGCGAACCGCTTCGGCGGCGCGAGTAAGAGCCCAGCTCCAGATTCTCTTCCACCGAGAGCGGACCGAACAACTGCCGGCCTTCGGGGATCTGGATCAACCTCCGAGCCACTATCCTCTCCACCCCCAGGTGATCGATGCGCTCGCCCTCGAACCCGATCGAGCCGGCAGAGATGCGCACCACGCCCGAGATCGCCTTGAGCAGGGTGCTCTTGCCGGAGCCGTTGGCCCCGATGATGGTGATGATCTCGCCCTCGCCGGCGGTGAGGTCGAGGCCGTGCAGAACCTCGATCCTGCCGTACCCCGCCCTCACCCCGCGGAGCTCAAGCACGCCGCACCACTCTGTTTTTACTCCTCCAGCACCCAGGTGCCGTTTTCGATCTTGACCATGATCATATCTTCCGCCTTGAGACCGTCGTGATCGGTCTCAGAGTAGTTGTAGAAGCCGTCGGGACCGGCGAAGTTCTGGGTCTGATTGAGCGCCGTCTGGATGGCAGCCGGATCGGTACCGCCGGCCTTCTCGATGGCGTTCACCAGCAACAGGACGGCCTCGAAGGCGTACCCGGCGAAGGTGTTCGGAGGACCACCGTACGCGGCCTGATATTGCGCGACAAAGGCATCGGTGACGGCTTTCTGCGCGGGATCGGTTATGGAACTGGGGACCAGAAGTCTGCCCGCGGGGAAGACCACGCCCTCGGCAGCCTCGCCCGCCAACTCGATGAACTTCTTGTTCGCGATGCCGTGGCTACCCACATACGGCATCTCCATGCCCAACTGCGCCATGTTCTTGGCGGCCAGAGCCGGGCCCGGGTTCGTGCCCCAAACGACCAGGACCTCGGGGTTGGCGCCCCGGATCTTGGTGAGTTGGGCGGTCAGATCGGTGTCGTCGGTCTTGTAGGACTCCTTGGCGACGACTTCTAGTCCATAGCTACTCGCCATCTTTTCGATCTCGGCGGCTCCCGACGATCCGAACGCATTCTCGTCATGGAGAATGGCGATGGTCTTCGCCTGCAGCGTCTCCGAGATGTAGGTGAGAGCGCGGGCTACCGCCAGCGCGTCTTTGTGCGGAGTCCGCCAGATCCACTCCATTGGAGCCTTGTCGGTGATGTCGTTGGCCGCGGCCATGGCCATCTGGGGCAGGCCTTTCTGCGCGGTTATCTCCTTGACGGCCAGAGTCGAAGCGGATCCGGTCGCGGCGATAAGGGCCACCGCTTTCTCCTGATCGATCAGCCTGTTGGCGGCAGTGACCGCTTCTTTGGGGTCGGTCTTGTCGTCTTCGATGACGATCTTGAGCGGTCTCCCCAGAACTCCACCTTCGGCGTTCACTTGGGTTTCCATCATCTCGAGCACGTTGCGTTCCTGCTCGCCCAGGGCCGAG
Organism: uncultured Actinomycetes bacterium; assembly: GCA_963713545.1. Classification (GTDB taxonomy): domain Bacteria; phylum Actinomycetota; class Thermoleophilia; order RBG-16-64-13; family RBG-16-64-13; genus CAVPLM01. The sequence goes on from CAVQME010000002.1 coordinate 285,147, forward strand.
TTCGGACCCGTCGCCGAGACGATCGCACCCAGCACCACCGGATCCCCGGTCGGCTGAGCACCGGCGGTGGTCGACGACCCCTCGGCAGGCGCAGTGGTGGATGTCTCTTCGTCCCCGCAGCCGGTCGCCACCACGGCGACCAACAAGCCCAAGACACACAAGAGTACGACCCACCCAGATTTGTTCCTGATACCCCTCATCACCCCAACTCCTCTCCCAGATACGCCTTTATCACTTCCTCGTTGTCCTGGATCATGATCGGCGGGCCCTCGGCGATCTTACGCCCGTAGTCGAGGACCACCACTTCGTCGGATATGTCCATGACGAAGGTCATGTCATGCTCTACCAGCAAGACGGTCACCCCTTCGTCCCTTATCTTCCTTACCGTCTCGGCCAATCGAGCCGTCTCCTCGTCGTTCAGTCCCGCCGCCGGCTCGTCCAGCAGCAGCAGCTGCGGCTCTGAAGCGAGCGACCGCGCTATCTCCAGCAGGTGCCGCTCCCCCATGGGCAGGTTCTCCGCCGGCTCGTCGGCTTTGTGATCCAGGCCAACCCGGCGAAGCGCCTCGTGCGCGGCCTTCTTAGTATCCCCTTCCTCGCGCCTGTGCACCGGCAGGGTTAGACCGGCGGCCAGGACCCCGGCTCTGGTGCGCACGTAGCGCCCCACGGCTACATTCTCCGCCACACTCATCTCCTCGAACACCAAGCTGTGCTGGAACGTCCGCCCCACCCCCATCCGGCATATGCGGTGCGGAGGTTTGCCGGCCAGGTCGACCCCCGCGAAAAGCACCCGGCCCGCGCTGGGCCGATAGGAGCCCGAGACCAGGTTGAAGAGCGTCGTCTTCCCCGCCCCGTTCGGGCCGATCAAGGCCTTGATCTGCCCCTGATGGACCGCGAACGTGACGTCCTTGAGGGCATCGAGCCCACCGAATCTCTTAGACACGTTCTCCACGCTCAGAAGTGCCATCAGGGACCTCGCTCCTCGTCTGCCGGTGGACCGGTGTCACCTTGCCCGTCTTTGGTCCTCCACCCACGCACCAGTTGCAGCACCCCCTGGCTGCGATCCTGCCAGAAGATCATGATAGCTATCAGCAGTATGCCGAAGACCAGATTGGTTATGTCCTCGTTCACCCGCTTGAGCAGTTCGGGTAGTATCACGATGACCAGGGTCCCCCACAGAGCCCCCCACATACTGCGCAGCCCACCGATGATCACCCCCGTGATCAGGATGATGGAGAAGGTGATGGTATACCCATCGGGGCTGATGTAGCGCACGTAGTAGGCGTCGAAGCTCCCGGCGACGCTGGCGAACACCGCGGCCAGCATGAAGACCTGGACCTTGCGGTAGGAAGTGTCGACACCCAGGGACTCCGCCGCCGGCTCGGACTTGTGCAAAGCGCGCAGGGACCGACCCACCCGTGAGCTCGAGAGGTTCAAGGCGAGCCGGAACATCAGGAGCGCCACCCCCCAGACGACCAGATGGTAGGCCTTGGGCGTGCCCATGCCCAGTTCGAGCCCCCCGATCGAGAGCGAGGGTATCCCGGTGATCCCGTCGGTACCGTTGGTGAGACTCTTCAGCTGCACCAGCAAGATGTAGACGATCTCGTTGATGCCGAGCGTGGCCATGGCCAGGTAGTACCCTCTGAGCCTCAGGGTCGGAATGCCCACCAAGCCCGCGATCGCGGCCGCCAGGATGGCTGCCAGAGCCATCGCCAACCACGGATTGAAACCCAGTTTCGTGGTCAGGATCGCCGCCCCGTACGCCCCGATACCTACGAAGGCGGCCTGCCCGAGGGAGATCTGGCCCGCCTGCCCCAGAAGAAGGCTGAGCCCGAGGACCATCATGAATCGGGTAGCCATGAAGGCGAGCACGGAAAGGTAGTAGGTGTCGCTCAGATAGAGCGGGATGGTCATGACCACCACCGCGAACACCAGGTAGCCCGCGTGCCTGCGGGCGAAGACGCCGCCAGCGCTCATTGCCTGCTCACCACCCTGGCCCCCAGCAGTCCGGCCGGGCGTAGGAACAGCACGAGAAGCAGGATGACGAAGGCGATGGCGTCCTTGTAGCCGGCCGACACCACACCTACACCGAGAGCCTCCACGATGCCGAGGATGAACCCTCCTGCCACGGCGCCCACCGGGCTTCCCAGCCCCCCCAGGGTCGCGGCCGCGAACCCTTTGAGCCCCAGAAGCGCACCGGAGGAGTAGCTCATGAAGCTGATCGGGGTGATCATCACACCTGCAGCGGCGGAGATGGCCCCACTCAGAGCGAAGCTGAACATCACCACGCGGCTGTAGGAGATCCCCTGCATCCTGGCCGAGGTGGGATTGATGGCGCAGGCCCGCACAGCCTTACCAAAAAGCGTCCTGCGATAGAAGATCTGGAGTCCGATGACGATCACGACGGTCAATCCAACGACCCACAGAGTCTGCGGGATGATGGTCGCCCCACCCACGGCGATGGGATCGTCCCCAGAGAACGGGGGCAGGGCCACCGAGTCTCTGCCCCATAGGAGCATCGCGGCCGTCGCGAACACGAACGACGCCCCGACCGTGGCGATGATCTGAGCCAAGACGCCTTTCTTCAGCAGCGGTCTGATCGCGATCTGTTCGAAACCCACGGTGACGCCCGTCACGATTGCCACCGCGACGATGAAGCAGGCCCACAGCGGCAGCCCCACCTCGTAGAAGGCTACCGCCACCATCCCACCCAGCATCACCAGTTGCCCCTGGGCAAAATTGATGATCTGGGTGGCATTGAAGATCAAGGTGAAGCCGAGGGCTGTGAGGGCATAGATGCTGCCACTGGTGATGCCACTGAAGATGTATTGGACGAACTGGTCGAAAGTCACGACCGAGCCCGACCCGTAGGCGCTTTCATCACGCTCATGTCCCGTCGACCTCGCTACGCACTAAAGTCCATCGCCAGGTCCCAAGACCCGGAGGCCTTTCGCCACCAACAGCTCTTCGAGACGTTCGAACTCTTCCGCCTTTAGGAGCAGGGTGTGTCGCGCACCTAGGTAGATGTACTCGATGTCCAGCCCCGATTCCGCGACCAGACGGACGATCGACGCGAGCACGCCCGGCTTATCAGGGATGACCGTGCACACCACCTGGTGTTCCACCGCTGCGTGGTCGGCAGCCTTCAGGAGGTCTTTGGCCGGCTCTACCTTGTCGACCACCAGACGGAGGATGCCGTAGTCGATCGTGTCGGCGATGGCGAAGGCGAGCACGTTCACTCCACCGTCGGCCAACGTTCCCAGCACGTCGGCCAGGTGGCCGGTCCTATTCTCCACAAAGACCGAAAGCTGAGTGACGCTCATCGGGACCCCCATATGAAACGGATTCGGGAACCGCCATGGTCCGGCCGGGACCGCAGGGAACAAGCGCATATTCTACCGTCGCGGGGACGGGGCAAACAGACCCATGGCACCTCGAAGCCGTCCGGCCGGCACAGGTCGCGCTTCGAAGACGCTGTTCGAGGGAATAAAGGTGCGATGTACGACCGTGAACACTGCCGCCGGGTAGCCCTGGGACTCGATCCTCCCAGCCTGCTGATAAAGAACGGAAGAGTGTTCTCGCCCTTCACCGGAGAGTTCCTCCGGGCGGACGTCGCGCTGTGTGGCGCTCTCATCGCAGGGGTCGGTGACTATACAGAGGCCGGCGTCGGGACCGGCGGGACCGGCGGCACCGGCTCCCGCGCTGGCCACGACGGCGTCAGGACTGGCCGCGCCGGGGCAGGCGACCTCGGCGGCCCCACCCACGTGATCGACGCCGCCGGTTCCTTCATCCTGCCCGGCTTCATCGACGCCCACGTGCACCCAGAGACTTCGCTGCTCTCTCCTCCTCGGTTCGCCGAAGCGCTCGTGGTGCACGGGATCACCACCGCCATCGCCGAACCTCACGAGATCGTCAATCTGCTCGGCGCCGCCGGCATCGAGTTCTACCTCCAGGCCCGGGAGGGCCTGCCCCTCGATCTGCGGCTCATGATCCCCACCACCGTCCCCGCGTCTCCATTCGAGCAGGCCCACGGGAGCCTGGACCACGCGGAGGTCGCGGCGTTGCTCACGCGGGACGGGGTCTGCGGCCTGGGCGAGGCCATGGACTACAAGGGCCTCATCACCGGCACCGGGTCACGCTTACCGCCGACTCTGATCGGCCGGACCGTGCTCGACGGTCACGCCCCGGACGTATCCGGGCGCGAACTCGCCGCCTACCTGGTCGCCGGGCCTACTACAGACCACGAGACTTCGGACCCGGATTTGCTGCTCGAACGCCGGCGGCTCGGAATGTGGACGCTCATACGCGAGGGCTCGGCCGCTCGGGACCTCGAGCGGTCTATCCCGTTCCTGGTCGCGCACGGCACGGAGCGCACCGCCCTCTGCACGGATGACCGCAATGCCGCCGCCCTTGCCGAGCACCACCATCTCGACGGGGTAGTGGCCGCTCTGGTCCGGGCCGGCGTGACTCCGCTCGCTGCGCTGCGGGCCGTCACCGTGAACCCGGCCGCCCTTTACCGTCTGCACGACCGCGGCAGTGTCACCCCCGGTCTGCGGGCCGACCTGCTCGTGGTGGACGACCCCGAGTTCCCGCACCCCAGAGTGGTGATCCAAGCCGGCAGGGTCGTCGCCCGCGACGGGATTCTGACCGAGCCTCTACCGGCTACCCCGTCGCTGCCTACGTCGATATTCGAGGTGGCCGTATCGCGGCCCTCAGATCTGGTTCCTCTTGCGCCCGACGGTCCGCATCTAGTTCGCACCATCAACCTGGTCCCCCGGATCCTCACGACTACCGAGCGAGTCGTTCGCCTGCAGGCGCGCGGCGGCCACCTTCTGGCCGCCCCGGATGAGGACGTCGCCCTGGTCGCCGTGCTGGAGCGGGATGGAACGACCGGCCACATGGGCCAGGGCCTGGTCAGCGGTGTGGGTCTCCAGCGGGGAGCGATAGCCACGACCATCGCCCACGACGCCCACCACCTGCTCGTCATGGGCATCGATCCCGAGGACATGCTCGCAGCCGCCAGGGCAGTGGCTTCTTCTGGAGGAGGGCTGGCCGTAGCCGACAGGGGAAACGTGCAGACTCTGCCTCTGCCCCTTGCCGGGCTCATGGCCGACCTGCCCGTCGCGACCGTGGGCGCCCGCCTCCGGGCACTTGAAGCCGCAGCCGCCGCGCTGGGAGTACGACTCGAGGAGCCCTTCATGGCGCTGAGCTTCATCACCCTGAGCGTGATACCACGGCTACGGATCACGCTGGAAGGAGTACTGGACGTCGAGACCCAAACTGTGGTCCCCGTCCTGATCGATTAGGGTCGGCGCGGAGGGCTGCGGTAGCCCGGTCAGCTCTCCTGTGGGCGCAGGGCACCTTCCATATACTTGAGCGAGGGATCCCACAGGATCCACTCGTTGTAGCCCTGGTCTTCCGCCGCCTTGATCTGCCTCTTCACCTCGGCTACCCCATAGGTGGGAGGGAGGCCTTGCAGGGAGAAATCCTGGAGCCACGGCCTTCCCTTGGCCCCCGTACCCGCCAACCGCTTCGTGGTGTCCTTCATGGCAGCCGTGACTGTATCGTACGGATTGGCGTTAGGACTATCGATCCCGTAGGAACCCGCCTCGTAGTGGGAGGGGTACACCATGGGACACACGATATCGACGTTCTGGCTGATCTTCTCGATCTTCTGCCCTATCCCCATGTCATTGTCTACGTGCACCGTCAGCCCGAACACGTCCGCGGAGACCCATACGCCCAGTTTCTCCAACCTCTGCCGGGCGTAGGCTAGGAACCCGGCTATGGCATCTTCTTTGCTGCAGTATTCCCCGGGATAGACCGCCTCCGAGATGGGGCCGTCGCTCGGGAAGCGCACGTAGTCGAACTGGATCTCCCGAAACCCGTGCCTGGCCGCGTCCTCGCCCACCTGGACCAGGTACTCCCATACCTCGTGGCTATAGGGATTCGTGTAGTTGAGTCCTTTCCAGTCCTCCCAGCTGCCGCCCTTCTCGCTCTTTACGGCCAGATCGGGACGTTTGGTGGCGAGGGTGGTGTCCTTGAAGCAGACCAGGCGAGCGATGGGGGTGATGTTGTGCTCGCGGAGCGTCTCGATCAGGGCGTCGATGTCCTTGATCCGGGTCTCGATGAGCCCCAACTCCTTGGCCATGGCCACGTCGGCATCGTACGTGACCAGACCGAGATCCTCCTTGACGTCGATGACCAACGCGTTTATCTCGGTGCGATCCGCCAGCCCGACCATTCTCCCGAAGACCTCAGAAGAGCCGGCCGCGTAGCTCGTCATATACACGCCCTTGACGGGCACGTAGGAGAGATCGCGGAAGACGCGCGGATCGACGAGCGGTTCCAACGTGTAGTCGGTCTGCACCGGTACAGCGATGGTGGCGCTGGCGGTGGTCCCGTCCTCACCCCCAGGGAACCCGCCACCCCCGACGACCCAGCTTCCCAGAGACCACAGAAGGATGAATCCCCCCGCGAATACGGCCGCGCCCATGAGGGCGATGAGCACCAATCGGAGGCCTGCTCCCTTGCGCCGCCGCCGAGGGCGGGGCCGCTGATAGTCCCTAGAAGAGCGCGTCTGGGTCATGGTCCCGGTATTCTAACAGAGGTGTCTGGTAAACTCTGGGACGTCATGCGCAAGGATAAGGTTCTCCGCTTTCTCATCTTGGTGTTCGTGATCGGAGCCTTCATAGGCTTGGTCTCCGGTCTCGCGTTTGGTGGCCCGTCGGACGCGGCGACTTCCAAAGCCGCCGCCCAGAACGAGGACGGGTCGTCTAACGGCTCGGCCGATCCCTCTTCCGACTCGTCCCTTGCCTCCGGCTCCTCGGATACGGTAACCGCCGAGAAAGCGAAGGCCATTGGGGCGAACGAGATGGGCCAAGTGCTCGTCCTGATGTACCACCACTTCGACTCCGAGGAGTCGGATTGGACGCGCACGCCCGAGCACTTCCGGGAGGACATCTCCCTCCTCAAGGCAGAAGGTTACTATCCCATCAACGCACGTGATCTAGCCTCCGGGAACATCGACATCCCCGCCGGCAGGTCGCCGGTGCTCATCACTTTTGACGACTCCAGTCCCGGCCAATACCGCATCCTCGACGACGGCAGCATCGACCCTGACTGCGCGGTAGGCATCATGCAGGCCGCGGTCGAGGAGGGAGATTGGGCTTCCCGGGCCACGTTCTCGTGCCTGCTCGACGTGACTCCCAAGGAACGCGTGCTCTTCGGACAGCCCGAGCGGCAGCAGGAGAAGCTTCGCAATCTCGTCGAGTGGGGGTATGAGATAAGCAGCCATACCGTCACCCACCTGAGCCTCAGCGAGGCCTCGACCGAAGAAGCGACTAAGCAACTCGCGGAGTCCCAAGCCACTCTCGAAGAGCTCGTCGGTGACGGCTATCAGGTGACGACGCTCTCCGTCCCCTTCGGGGAGTATCCGGACGACGAGAGTCTCATCGCCAGCGGTGAGTACGACGGCACTTCATACAAGTACACTGCCGGCCTCGCCCTAGGGACGACCCCCTCGGCCTCTCCCGTCTCCACGAAATTCAGGGCACTTCATATCCCCCGGGTCAGAGGGAGCGACCCCTACTTGGGCGAGGTTATTCAGTACATGAAGGACAATCCGGAGTTGCGCTACATCTCGGACGGCGATCCCACGACGGTCTCGGCACCGGCCGAACTGCAGGAGAAGCTCGGCGCGCTGCGGAGCGACCTGGGACGACCCGTCGTCCGCTACTGACGGGTGACGACCCCCGCCGGACGGACGACCGACAGCGGCTCCGACCGCGGGGCAGCCTAGACCGGCCTGAGAATCGGGCGACCTTCCTCCTCGGCGAGCACGGAGACCCCACCGCACAGCCCACATTCGTAGCGCTCGCCCACCTTACCGGCAAGCCCTACGTGAACCACCACGTGGCAATGCGGACAACGGGCGTCGACATCCGGCTCCCCGCCCTGCAGGGCCACTTTCTCATCTACGACCTGCCACAAAGGGTCATATTTCTTCTTGGCCACCGATCCTCCAAGGCTCCGGCACGCGCAGGTCGGTCTCGACCGCCGCTCGCTGCTGTATCTTGACCACGTAGGTTCTATCGGCCGCGCTAAGCGGGCTCTCGGAGCGAGTCTCTCACACCGGGGCGGCACGGCTCAAGGCCGATGGATCTGAGAAGCGGTGGCGAACGCATGGAGGCAAGCACGAGCGTCCATGACCCAACATCGATCGACGGAGGGGCCACGGAGCCTGGCAGTCTCGGGCTGGCCGTGGACGCACTTCCCGTGTTCGACCTCGGCATCGCTCCGTACGAGCCGGTCCAAGGCCTGCAGGCCCGCCTGCGCCGAGCGGTAGCCGCGAAGGCGTTGCCGGGCGTCGTCCTGCTGCTGGAGCACGAGCCGGTCATCACCCTCGGGAGCCGGGGCGCACTGGAGGACCTGTGCGATCCCGAACGGATCGAGGGCCAAAACATCCCGGTGATCGCTTCGGAGAGAGGCGGCCAGGCCACCCTGCATGCCCCAGGGCAGCTGGTCAGCTATCTGATCGTACCCATCCCGCGCAGAGACCTGCGGCGGCTCGTGCACAACCTCGAGGAGGTCCTGGTCGTCCTCCTGGCCGAGCCTCGGCATCGCCGCCCAACGGCGCGAAGGCCGGCCGGGATTGTACGTGCAACGGGGACAAGATCGCTTCGGTCGGGTTGCGCTGCCATAAATGGGTGGCAAGCCACGGGACATCGCTCAACGTCGATATCGACCTCAGCCTGTTCGACCTGATCGTGTCGTGCGGAGAACCTGGGCTGCGCCAGACAAGCATGGAAGCCGTCACCGGCCGCACGTACCCCATGGCCCTCGTCAAGGAGCTGTATCTGGCGGCGGCGACGCGCGTGTTCGGGTGGCCACTCGCGCCCCCGCGGGCGATCCCCCATACGCGTGTGGAAGCGGAACTCGGGCTTGAGGAGGCGTAGGCTCCGAGCTGACCGAAGGCGGGACTTCGGCAGGCCCGGCGATCGCCCGAGCGGCCCGGCGATCGGCTGCGCCGACTCGGACCACACCCGGGTGCAGGCGGAGTGCCCACGGCAGGATTCGAACCTGCGGCACCTGGCTCCGGAGGCCAGTGCTCTATCCCCTGAGCTACGTGGGCGCGATGAGGGCGGCCGGCTTACCGGCACCAGCCGCGTGGCGACCGAGTGGCCAGCGACAGCCACCTGGTGGCTGGCCCTTCGGCCTGCTGCTTTCCCGGCCGATGGCGAGGGGCCATTATACCCGCTCGAGCCGGGGACTGCCCTTCTCGGGGAAGGGTACGACGAGAGTGTCGAGATCCCGAGGCAACAACGCGCCCGGGAACACCGCCCGGGCTTCATCGCGTAGCTCGCGCCAGTGATGGCGCGAGCTCGTGTGCGTCAAGACCAGCGTCCCCACGTCGGCGGCCCGGGCCACCTCCGCCGCCTCCCGCGCGGTGGAATGGCCGGTCTCCAAGGCCCGCTCCTGCTCGGAGTCGCCGTACGTCGAATCGTGAACCAGCACCGAAGCCTCCCGAGCCAACTCGATCACCGCGGACGAAGGCCGGGTGTCCCCCGTTACCACCACCTTGCGCCCTCGCCGGGAGGGCTCCATCACCTCCTCGGGCCTCACTTCCCGGCCTTCGGCAGTGACCACGGCCTCGCCGCGCTGCAGGCGGCCGAAATCGGGTCCCGGGGTGACCCCCAATCCCACCGCCGTTTCGGGGTGGAACAGCCCCGGCCGGGGTCCCTCTTCCAGGCACCAGGCAAGGCCGGGCAGACCGTGCTCGGTCGGAGCCGTCACGAGGCGGTAGTCCTCCGTCTCCAGGACCGCTCCCGCGCGGACTTCCTCCGGCAGGAAGGGGAAGCGTGGCCTGCCCACGATGCGCTCGGTCTCCCTCAACACCTCATACAGACCTTCGGGGCCGAAGAGCACCAGCGGCTCCTCCCTGCCGAGAAGACTCCACGTTTTGAGCAGTCCCGGAAGACCGAGATAGTGATCTCCATGCAGGTGGCTGAGAAGTATCAGTCCGATCTTGGCGAGCCCCGCCGAGCGCATGAGCTGTCTTTGCGTACCCTCACCGCAGTCGACGAGGATACGCTCACCTCCCCGGATAATGAGCAACGCCGGAGAACCTCTGTCCACCGTCGGGGTGGCTCCGGAGGTCCCCAGGAACACCAGGTGCAGGTCCAAGTTGGGCCCTCGTCAGTCTCGAGGGTGGGAGCGGCGGTCGGAAGAGGGCTTGGCTGTGAGACGGATCGTATCGTCGGAAGGAGCAGCCGGATGCTGAAAGAAGGTGGGATTGCAGCAGTTTCCGCCGGCAGACGGTGAGCTGTACGCCTGTTCGATAGTCACCCGGCAGTGAGGACGGGGCGCGTGACTGACCCTGATGAGCCCATAGGGATCGCTCCCGTAGCCGGCAAGGCCCTTGTCGTTCACGAACGCAGCCAGGTCGAGTTCAGGCAGAAACACCTTGTGCAGGCAGCCGAAGTATGTCGTCTCCCCGTCTTCGTAGGAATAGATGAACGCGCACTTGGACTTGAGGCACCGCCACGGCGAGACCACCCGCTCGCAGATGACCTCGCACTCCCGGCATTCCAGCCGCAGTCGCCGGCGCCGGATCCTCCAGACGGCAGCTTCGTCGGTCCGCTTGTTCGTACTCTCCATGACAAGAAGTATACCGTCCGCCGCCTATTCCATACCCTCCTCGCGCGTGCCTGGGACCAGCCGCACCCGACACAGCGAGCGATCGGTGGCCCAACGAAGGATCGTCTGGTAGAAGAGCACGCGCCCGGTCTCTCCCGCATCGAAGGTCTCACTCGCGAACACAGCCCCGTGCACAGTCGTCCCGTCCAGAAGGATATCGCCGTCGTCGACCACCAACACGCCGTAGACGTCGCCCCTCGCTCGCGCGTCGAGGGTCGTACCGCCGGTAACGAGCACCAGACAGGGCGAATCGGGCGCCAAGCCGCCTGAGTCAGGAGGCAGGACCACCGTACGCCCGGCGGTGCCCGTCATCACCGTGACGCCGGGGCCGGGAGCGACAGCGTCCGCGGCAGCCAGGGCACGCCACCCGGGATCGAGCCGCCACGGGTCATCGAGCCTCACGAGCGAGCAGCCTTCTCCCACGATAGGCTCGGGAGGGATGACCCGAAGGTATCCGACGCGCCGGCGCCGGCGCCGGTCCCGGGTCCGGATGCGTCCGTGCCATCCCCGGTGCCCCCGGGTGTCGCGCCCGAGTCGATCCCCAGCCAGGGTGACTCCCGACCTGCGGCGACCGTAACAGTTCCGGCAACAAGCGCCGCCAGGGGCAGATCGACTCCGTCCCTGCCTTTCTCGAGCCAGGCCGATGTCATCAGACGCGAAGCCGTTGGGGCATGCCGAGCGGTCGCCTTCATCACCCAGCCTTCACTGTCGGGCAGTTCGGCGATGCGTCCCTCTACCGGCTTGGGTTCGGTCTTCACGACCGTCCAGGGCAGGGTCTCCCAACTCGCGAGCGCTTGTTGGCGCAACAACCTCAGAGCCTCATCTCTCTCGGTCAGGCGCGCCCGGCCCGAAGATTCATCCGCCACGGCCCTCTGCGCACACAAGACCACTGTCGACAGAGCCTGGAGCGACACGGCTATCGCCAGGCAGGCGAACAGCACCAGTATCAAGATCGATCCAGCCTCTGACCCGGGCGCCGGGACCCGCCGTCTCATCGACCCACCCTGGCTTCCGAGACTACCCGGACTGCCGAACGAGTCCCTTCAGTCCCCGCTTGCAGGTCGAGCACCACTCCCTCGATGGCGGCAAGATCCGCCTCGCTGCCGGGGGTAACCTGTGAGGTCCCGTCGACGATATACGAGAACGCGCTCCCACTCTGCACACCCTCGAGCATTGTCTTGTTGTCGCGATAGGCCGAGCTCGCCAGCGCGTCCGTCCGTGTCGACGGACACGGTCCCCACCGACGCATGAGAGAACCGCGGATGATCTCCCACTCCACCACGATCGGGTCAGCCCCGCCTGCAGATCGGGTGACGAAAACCACCCGCGACTCGTCTGCCGCCACTATCGGGGCGCTCAGGCCGAACGGACAGCCGGCTGCGCTCGCGAGTCTGAGGTCTCGTTCAAAGCGACTCACGGCCACTCGCCCCTGCAGGAAACGCACGGTCTGATCGGCCTCTTGGACGCTGCCGGTCTGAAGGGATATCCACAGGGGCGCCACCGCCAGGGCTAGGATCACCGCTAGCAAGAGCCCAAGCACTAGTTCGATCAGCGTGAACCCGGACTCATCAGGCTCGGCCGCCTTGGGCCCAGCCGGAGACTCAGAAGTAGACGTCGAGACCACGGCCCTCCTCCGCCTTCCATGATTGTCTGCGCCCGTCCAGGTCGATTGCGGAAATGCCGGGGCTGGCAGCAGGGAGAAGGAAGGGCAGACCCGGGGGATCCGCCTCGGGCGGCACTGCCGTCCACGACGGCCGAAGAGCCGGGTTGGCCAGGGCCGGGACATGGGCGACCGTCTCCCCGCTCATGCCGCTTCCGACCGAGTCCGAGAGCACGGAAAGACCGTCGGCTAGCGGAACGACCAGCCGCCATGGTGGTCCCCAGGCTCCATCGCTGCTTCGCACTCGAACCAACAGTTCGCCGCCGATGACAGCAGCCAAGGCAGGTGCCCCCACCCGGATGGCGCCATCATCACCCGGTGCCCATTCGCCCAAGAACCAGCCTTCGGCCCAAAGACCGGCGACGAGGCCTTCGGCGCCCCTCGCTTCTGTACCTCCCAGCTTTTCCGTCTGTATGTGGAGGGTGGGTCCCGGCCGCCACCAAGCCGACGACACCGCGGCACCCCATTCCCAGGCTTCCCCTGCCTTGAATCCACCTTCTGAACCCGAGGCATCGATTCCCGGCTCCCTGATTCCGTCGGCCGCCCGAGCGGCAGACAGGACCCCTCCGACAAGTGGCACAACCAACACTGTCAACAACACCACGGCCATCAGCACTTCGATAAGCACCAGGCCGGCGCTGCCGTACAGGCTCTTGCTTCCTGGGAGCCCGCTCATGGCCCCACCTCGACGAGAGTCCTGCTAGTAAGCCCGCTTTCGGGGCGAACCACTACCCGGTAGCTCCCTCCATAGGCGTCGAAATAGATAGATCCGCCCCCGTCGGGTGATGCGAGGGCTCCGGTGAACGAGACCGCCACTGCTCCCTCGCTCTCGCGCCACCGCGCCAGATTGGTGCGCACGGAGACCACCGGCGCCGCAGGACCCAGATCGCCACCACAGAGCCTCAGATCGTGAGAAAGGGCCAGGGTCCCGGAATCGTACTTGGCCTCGGTGGAACCCCCATGCCAGAGCACCCCTATCTGAGCCCACGTAGCTGCCGCCTGCCAGCTCTGCGCGGCCCCTCTCGCCTCTTGCGTGCGGAGCCCGTGAGTGAGCGACACAGTTCCGGCCACGAGACAGATGCCGAGCACCGCGACGACGAGCAGGAGTTCGATCAGGCTGTAGCCCCGCGAGTCCTCAGGGAGGGATCGTCTACTGGAGCGAACCTTCGAGAAGATGAGTGTTCCCATAGCCGAAAGGCTACCGGAGCGGCGGAGCCAGAGGGACGGACTAAGGTATGAACTTGGTGGGTTATCCTGACCGAGCCCCGGCGGACAACGGTAGTCGTCGGACTATTGGCAGCCAGGCTTGCGGATAATCGCCCGGCTACCAGCCGATCTCGGCACTCCCGTCTACCACCTTGACCTTCACGTATCCTGTTTCCGCAAGGTCCACCGTGTCGACCTGTATCCCAAACCAGTTTCCGCTTGCGCTCCGGCTGGCTACGTCGACCACCGTATCCGACTCGAGACTGAAAGCGATTTCGTTGCGCGCGGCTTCCGCGACCACCGCAGGACTGATGCCCGGCGGGCTTGTGCTCACCAAGTCCCCACCATTGTCTACCCAAACGAAAGACGTCTCGAGTGACTCGAGCATCTCCTCGGTGATCTCGGCGTACCCGCCAGTATCCACGAAAGCGGTCTGCATGGCCGTGAGGGCGTTACGGACAAGAGTGTAGGCCGCGGTGTCCTGCGCCTTCTCGCGCTGGCCAAAGAAGGTAGGGATGGCGATCGCCGCCAGGACGGCGATAATGATGATCACCACCAGAAGCTCGATGAGAGTGAAGCCCGCGTTTCTTCTCGCTCCTGTGAAGACGAGTTTCCTCATGCTCGCCTTCTTGCCGACCCTGAATGCGGTCAGGATATTCACAGTAGATCCTCCGTCTATAGTGCGTTCTGGACGGCCGCAAGACGGACTTCTGCCGCCTCGCCATCTCGTCCGGTCGACTCGAGCAACTCCGCCAAAACCCTATAGGCAAACCCGTATTGCCTATCGGCCTCTATGGCTAAGCGCAAGTAGCACTCGGCCGCTTCTGCCTGGCCGGCGACGATCTGCGCTTGAGCCACAAAGGTCAGGTTCTTGGCGCTGGGCACCAGAGCCGCAGCTTCGGAAAGCACCCAAACCGCGTCCGCGGGGCGGTTCTGATGATTCAGGTAGTTGAAGCCAAGCTCGGTCCGGGTCTGAGCGTCAGCTGGGTCAAGAGCGACGATACGCTCCTGCACTCTCAGTGCCTCGTCATACCGTTGTAGCGTGAGCAGGCTGACAGCCAGGCCGTTGAGAGCGGGCAGATCGTCGGGGTGGCGGCGAATCACTTCTCGATAGGCTGCTACGGCCCCAGAGGCGTCCCCATTTGCTTCCAGCAGCCGGGCCTCTTCCAGACGGTCACTGCACCCCAGCGAGAAAACCAAGGTCAGACCGACCGCCAAGAGCATCGCAAGCCGCCAGCCAGAGCGGGTTCGCGCCCCCGACAGGCTAGGGGGCAGCGACGATAGGTCGCTGCCCCCTGAAGAACGCTCACGATCGTCACGATCGAATGGGCTCATAGGGAGTACCCATCGGCGTTCTACCAGCCTTCGGTGACGGTCCCATCATCAGCGATGACATTATAGGTCGTGCCTCCGCCGGCACCTTTGTCGACCACAACTCCGAACCCCTTGCCAGACTGCGACAACGCTCCCATCTCATAAGTGTCGGCAGCTTGGGGATCGAAGTCCACTTCGTTTCCCTGGGCATCGGCCGCAGGGGCGGTTCCGCAGCCCGCTGTTTCGGTGAAGTCGAGCGACGGCTCAATTTCTTCCAGGATGGTCTCGTCCACTGCACTGAAGTCGCGGGTGTCAACGTAGGCGGATTCCATGGCTGTCATAGCGTTGCGGACCAGGGACTTGGCAGCTGCGTCCTGAGCCTTCTGGCGCTGGCCGAGGAAGGTCGGGATGGCGATCGCCGCCAGGATGGCGATGATGATGATCACCACCAGGAGTTCGATGAGGGTGAAGCCCTTTTCCCCCCTCATCCTTTTGCGGATCAGACTCAACATTACTTTTCCTCCTTCTGCTTTGCGGGCCCTTTGCGACTTTGCGGACCGGGCGGTTGTCGCGGTCCGGCACACCCATGAGAGATGCGTGCTACTGATATCGGCACCTTGGCGCAAGACTTTAGCGAAATGCCTACGACTTTCGACTGAGCGTGGCTGAAACGAACCGGCCCGCATCCTGGACCAGGCGCTCGAAGGACTCCGGAGAGCTGTTCCAGCCGTGTGAACGGTCCGGGGATGCCGCGCGAGGGACATCGCAGGCGGGGCGGATCTGATAGGAAACCCGATCTGCGCCAGCGAATCTAAGGCCCAGCTACGACCTGCTGGCTCGCGGGCAGTTCCTGCCAGTCGAGAATCTGATACGAACCGATGGTCGGGAAGTGCGGCGGCGGGTTGTGAAGTAGGAAACCATCGTAAAGGTTCGTCCCCTCTTCGAAACCGGCGTAGTTGCTCGATCCCTCAATTGGAGAGGTCCTGCGGAACGGCGTCTCGTATGAAGATACCGAACCGAAGATGGTGAGCATGCCCCTGCGTGGGCCCCATCCGCTCGAGCTGCCGGAGCTGTCGAAACTGACGAACTCGGCCCCCTTCTGGGCGATCAGCGCGCAGTCCACCTCCATGGTCATCGTCGAGAGAGAACCCGACTTGCCCATGGGAGCGTACATGGGGATCTTGACGTTGTTCTCCGCGATAAGGCCTACACAGCAGGTGCCATCCTTGTCAGCGTAGGTGAGATCACCGACTATGTTGATACTGGTGGCGTCACGCTTGCCTGAAGGGTTGAGCTGGCCCGAGGAAGCGATGGTCAGCCTGCCGTTGATATTGGCACCCTCCACCCACACATTGTCGTTAGCGTAGATCACACCCTTATTAGGGAAGGCACGCGGCGCACTGAGAGTACCGTAGGTCAGGTAGCCGCCCCTGTTGTTGCCGCTGGAGTAGCTCTTGCTCTCCAACTCGTAGCTCACCTGGGCCACCTGGTAGGTCTCGTTCGAGCCGATGCGTATGTACCAGCCGTGGGCCCTTCCCGGTGCCGTCGGATCCACGTAGGGTAGGTTATGAACCCCTGTCGCATACCCGTTGAGTTGAACGAAGTCCGAGGTGACCGTACCGAAGTCCACGGGCGGAACTGGGAAGTTCCACAGGGCCCGCGATGGATCGTTCGTCGGCACGTACTGGGACCAAATGCCGGCCTTGGGCTGGCCACTGTATTGGTAGGTCGACTGGGCACAGGTGACCGTGTCGACGATGTTGCTGGTCTCGATGCGGATTCCGGTGTTGGAATGCGTCTTCCCGTGCCAAATACGGCTGAGCGGACCACCGACGTAGACATCGTCGTCCACAAGAAGGATGTATTCACTGAACGATGGGCGTCCCACATGTGCACTCACCGTCCGGACGACGTCGGTCGGGGATTCAGAGATGCCACTCACCTGCACCAGGATGCGTGAATCATCTACTGAGGGCGGCGTGACCTCCATCGTGTACTCGCCTTTTGTGCTCCCGTCGAAGGCATCCTCGAGAGTGAACGTCTGCTTATGTGGATCCGGCTCCGGGTTCCCGGGGATCGCGAAGTCGTTCACCTCTGAGGACTTGCCGCTTGCCACCATCCACAGGTACTGGTTCAGACCGGCTTCGGCCACAGCCAGAGACTCCGTGTACGCCCGGTCCCGGGAGACGTGATTCTGGTTCACTATCACCGAGGCCAGCAGGGTCACCGCCATCATGCCGATGGCCATGAGCACGAGCATCATCAATATGAGGACGTACCCCTGCTCTCCCGCACGAAGCCGGCGTGAGAAGCGAGAGCCCAACGCACGACAAGCAAGGGCGCGGCGGCGCGCCCTGACAATGGAGCGCGAGACCATCATTCCAACCCCCCTTCATACCTCTGTCGAATCTGAACCTCTGTCGCCAGTTGCACGTTCCCTCGCGCCAGTTCCGGGATCTCGTTCACAGTCAGCGAGACGGCGATCGTCACGATCCGCTGCCTGTCCGCCGCCGTTACGGGGGAGAACTCCTGCAGCGACCCTGAGACATAGCGGAAGTAGGTGAACAACGGGTCTCCGCCGTTGCGGATCCCGTTTTGAATGACCACACCGTCCTCGTCATAGGCCGGATAGGTCCACTGCGGCTGCGGGGAAGTCACCCAGACGGGATCGACCGATTGCATCCTCAGCGATCCGCCCGCCAGGTAGTAGCGGGCCTTTTCTGCCACATCGTCGCCGTCGATGTCGCAATAGAACTCCACATCCTGGGGCAGGGCCGTTAGAACGGCATTCGACTGACTGGTCTGGTTGTCTGCCGATGAGGTCGCCATCCGCAGATAGCGCGCGATCTGATTCACGGCGATCCTTGCATCGTCCTGATTCTGCACGCGTACCTGCTGCGAATGGAACACTCCGGTCAGGCTGTATAGGATTCCGAACGCGCCCCCCGCCATCACGCCTACCAGCACCATCACGACCAGGAGTTCCATGAGTGTCCAACCCTGCTGCGGGCGTAGCCACCGTGAACCCGATAGTCCTCGAGGCACTCGGATCGGGTGCAGGCGCCGACATCTGTTGAAGCGACCATGAGACTTTGAGATCACGATGCCGCCTTGTTACCTGGGAACGAGTGGGATCTGTACGGAAGTGGAGCCCTGCACGACCACGCTTCCCCGGTAATCGTAGAAATTGTTCTTTGTCACCACGATCGAGTAGGTCCTGTTATCCAAGGGGGAGAAAGAAGCATAGCCATCGTCGGTCGTGAGCATGGTCTGCCCTTCGAGATTGACCCAGGCTCGGCGCACGGGGTTCCCGTTGGTGGAACGCACTACCCTCACCGTCAGGCTGCCTGCAAGTGGAACTGTCGTGGTAGTAGGGCCGACGGTCGTGGTGGTCGTGCTCGGTGGCACAGTAGTCGTCGTCGTGGGTCCTCCAGCGGGCACGGTGAGGACGACCTCCCGGGAACTACCAGGTTCGAGTATCACTTCCTCCGAAACCGGGTCGTATCCCTGTCCCTCCAGCAGGCGTACGATGTATGGGTCGAGATCGGTGGAATAGCGGATGTTGGGGAACGTGTGTCCGCCGCCTGGTACAGCGGTAGTCTCGGCGAATCCCTTTGGTCCGATCACCGACACGTTCAGATTCTCGACCGGCGCCCCCAGCGTATCTTGCACACGTACAGTCAGGTCGGCCAGTCTGTCGATGGTGAATTGAAGAACCGTGTACGGCAACCCGTCCTGGACGACCACCATCGGATCGGTCCAGTCCTCGTTGTATCCAGTCTTTGAGACCTTCACGTAGTAGTTGGGAGTATCGTCTGGAGTCAGACCAGGCACCAACATGTGGCCATCGTTGTCGGTCCTCACGGCAGGTGTGTCGATCTTGACATGAGGCCACAGGTTGTTGTTCTCGATGAGGATATGAGCGTCCGGGACCGGGTTGCCCTGTAGGTCGGTCACGGTTATATCCAGCGTACCCCCTGGTGCCCCCCCGGCCACGTTGCTGGTCAGTTCCACGGGAGCCAGACGATCGTGCCCCACCGCGCTGACTGTCACGGTCACGCGGCGGTAGTTGGCAGGGTAGGGTCCGGTGTAGCTCGGATCCGTCCAGTAGATGACTTCCCGGTGAATCTGTACCGAAACGTTGTCGAGCGTCCGTTCTGCATCGTCGGCCAAAACCCCGGCGGGATGCCCGGTCGCAGTGCCCACGTCCTCGTAGGGAAGCCCCCGGATGGACTCGAGATCCTGGGTGGCTACCTGATGAAGCACCGAGCGGATGTCAGAATCCATGACTCGGCCCATGGCCGACGCGAAGAACTGCGACATGGCTATGAGGCCGATCACCAGCACTATTCCCGCCACCATGACCTCGATGAGCGTGAAGCCCGCGTCTGATCTTGACCCAGAGTGTCTGTGTCTCGCCATTGCGACCTCGCCTGCCGAGGCATGCCGAACCTTGCCGGCACGTCTGCCCCACTTGATGTTGCGCACCATGCGAGGATTATCGGCGAAGAGGGGCGGTCGCTTTAGCCCCATTAACCAACCGGACGCCGATTCCAGCCGACGGATCGGCAGTCGCCAAAGAGCGGAAATGTCCTAGCGGTGAAGAGACACCGCAACTAGCGCCCGCTGCTGCCGAAGCCTCCGTCGCCTCTGACCGTGTCGGGTAGTTCGGCCGCGGCCACGAACGCGGCTTCCTCCACCTTATGCAGGACCAGTTGGGCGATGCGCTCCCCCACACGGACGACGAACGGCTCCCTACCCGAGTTGTAGAGCGAGACCCTCACCTCACCCCGATATCCGGCGTCGATAAGGCCGGGCGAGTTCACCACCATGATGCCGTGTTTGAAGGCAAGGCCCGAACGAGGCTGGACGAAGCCTGCATATCCCAGGGGGATGGCCAGCGCGAGTCCCGTGCCCACATCACGCCGCTCGCCCGCGGGGATGGTGACCTCCTCCACCGAGAAAAGATCGGCACCTGCGTCTCCGGGGTGGGCCTGCCGCGGAAGCTTGGCAGCCGGATGGAGGAGCTTGACGGCTAGTTCCAAATGCTCGCCCCGATACCTAGCGGTCCCGGCAGGGCCTACAGCCGCAGCGAGCGCTCGATGCGCTCCACAGCTTCGGCGATCCGGTCGTCGGGAGTAGTGAGCGACAGTCTCACAAAGCCTTCGCCCGCCGGCCCGTAGCCCGAACCGGGAGTGACCACCACACCGGCCTGCTCGAGCACGTGCTCGCTGAAACCGGCCGAGGTGTAGCCCGAGGGTACCGGGATCCACATGTAGATGGTCCCTTTGGGTTTCGGCACTTGCATCCCCACCGAGACCAGGGCCTCCGCCAAGAAATCGCGGCGGCGGCGGTAGACCTCGCACATCTCGTAAACGAAATCCCAGGGCCCATTGAGCATGAAGGCGGCGGTGCGTTGAAGGGCGTCGAACATACCCGAGTCCATGTTGGTCTTGAGACGCCACAGGTGCGCCAGGATGTCGGCGTTGCCGACGGCGAACCCGATCCGCCAGCCCGTCATGTTGAAGGGCTTGGAGAAGCTGAAGAGCTCCACCCCCACGTCCTTCGCGCCCGGAGCCGCCAGGAAGCTGGGGGCTACATAGCCGTCGTAGGTAAGCTCGGAATAGGCGTTGTCGTGGACAACCGCAACGTCGTACTTCTTGGCGAAAGCCACCACCCTCTCGAAGAAGTCGTCCTCCACCACGGCCGCCGTGGGGTTGTTGGGATAGCCGATGAAGAGCACCTTGGCCCGGCGGGCCTCGTCTTCATCGATCTCATCGAGGTCGGGGAGAAAGCCCTTGTCGGGGCGCAGGCGCAGAAAGCGGACCTCGGCCCCTACGAGGATAGAACCGCCGGAGTAGACCGGGTAGCCCGGGTCGGGCACGAGAGCCAAGTCGCCGGCGTCCAGCAGAGCCCAGCAGATGTGAGCGAGACCCTCCTTGGCCCCCAGCAGCGGGAAGAACTCCTTGGCGGGATCCAGTACCACGCCGAAACGGCGCTTGTAGAAGGAGGCCGCCGCCTCGCCGAACTCCGCCAGGCCCCAGTTGCTCGGATAGCGGTGGTTCCGTGGATCGGCAACCTGACGCTGCATCTCCTCCACGACGAAGGCCGGCGTGGGCAGATCGGGATCGCCGATCCCCAGACTGATGACGTCCACCCCGCTCTGGCGTTTCTCAGCGATCTTGCGCTCCATCTCGGCAAAGAGATAGGGAGCGAGATTGTCCATCCGGCGCGAGAATCGCACGATCGCCTCCTCGTCTGTCAGTTACACGCGGCGCGGCCGCCCGCGGTCGACGGGGTAGGCCTCTCGGGCGCAGCAGGCACGCTCGGCGGGGGCACTGTCGTCATGTGCCGGCCAACCCAAGCGGTGCAGCAACTCGCCCGAGAGCGTGCAGGAAAACACTTCCTCCGCGGGCCCGGTCATGAAGACCCGCCATCCACCTCCGGCAGCAGAAGCGTCGTGGCCGGTGGCTACAGCGCCATCGCCGTCCGGGCCTCCCGGCGCCGCCACCTCGATGACGAGGTCCCCACCCAGAAGATGCACCAGCATCGGGCTTTCCGCCAACCCCAGGCGCACACACGCTGCGCCCACCGCCGTCGCCCCCGTCCCACACGCTTGGGTCTCTCCCACACCCCGTTCCCAGACGCGCATACGCACGGAACCATCCGGCTCGACGCGGACGAACTCCACGTTCACTCGATTGGGGAAGATCGGAAGCCGCTCGATCACCGCGCCAACGGCGGCCACGTCGAAGCCGGCGGGGTCGTCCACCTGGATGACGCAGTGCGGATTGCCCACATCAACGAACGTGAACCGATAGTCACGACCGGCGGCTGTAAGCGGGACGTCGACGACGTCACCCTCGCCGGGAAGACCCTCCGCCGGCGCAGGGATGATGTTCGCGCTCCTGAAGCGCGCCTTGCCCATGTCGACCCGCACCGTGCCGTCGTCCAAAAGCCGGGGTCTGACCGCACCCGCAAGCGTCTCCACGGTGAACTCGGGCTCGGTAGCAGCGCCGGAAAGGGCCAGGTAGCGGGCGAAGATGCGGATGCCGTTGCCGCACATCTCCGGTTCCCCCCCATCGGGGTTGAACACCCGCATGCGGGCGACGGCGCCGGGAACCGCTCCGGTCGGCTGCGTCCGCAGCAGTATGCCATCGGCTCCGACTCCGAGGTGACGATCGCACAGCCGGCCGATGACCTCGGTCGAGAGGGGTCCGGGAAGCGCCGACTCTTCGACGACGAGGTAATCGTTACCCAGTCCCTGCCACTTCGCCAGTCTCATACCCGATAAGGCCCCCTGGTGCGGTCGCCGGACAGGGCGATCTCGAGGATCTCTTGACCTATCTCCCCGGGCTCCCGGTCCTGGGCGTCAATGATAACAGCGTCCTTCAGCTTCCGCAGCCAGGTGAGCTGGCGACGGGCGTACCGCCGCGTCGCGGCCGCTATCAGCGCCACTGTCTCCTCCGTCGTCTGCTCTCCGTCCAGAAGGCGGCAGATCTCGGAGTAGCCGATGGCACTGCGGATCCCGGACCCGCCGGGCCGAGTCTCGTCCGCGGCACGAGTGTCCCGAAAATGCCGGACCTCCTCCACCGCTCCTTGTTGGAGCATCTGCGCGGCGCGGAGATCTATCCGGCGGCAAAGCTCCTCACGCTCCCTCGCCAGTCCCACCAGCAGCGTGGGATGGTAATAGTCCGGCTCCCACAAGTCGCTACGCCCCGACCAAGGCTTCCCGCTAACACGGATCGCCTCCAGCGCGCGCACGACCCGGCGCCGGTTCCTGGGGTCGATCCTCGCGGCCGCCTCCGGATCGAGGGAGGCGAGCTCCCGGCGAAGGACGTCGAGGCCTTCGGATGTCGCGCGCGCTTCCAGCCGCGCGCGCAGCTCGGGAGTCGCCGCGCGGCGCCGCAGCCAGCGGCGCCAGTGCGGCCCTCATGTAAAGGCCCGTGCCCCCCAGCGATCAGTGCCCATCCACAGGTCGTGAGATCCTCGTCGATCAACGGAGCGGGCAACGGCCGCATACTCGGGCAGCCGAGAACTCCTCGTCAGGACCGACAAACCCGACCAGCGCGTGCCCCACCGATTCGCTCTCGTCCATCCTTGGCTGATTCGTCAACACGGGGAAGCCCCGGTAGACCTGCATCGAGTCGCAGGAGATGACGCGGGAGCGGCCCGGAGCCGCTCGGCCGTCGGCCGGCGACGCTCCCACGTCGCGACGGCGACCCGGGGCGGAGCCGGGGCCGGTCGCCAAGGCCTCCCCACCGGCTGCCGAGGCCGCCCCGCTGCCGGGCGCCGGCCAGATCTCGCTTAGCCGCCGCGCCAGCTCTGCAGCCACGGCGGTCTTGCCCACACCGGTGGGCCCGAACAAGCCGATGACTACAGGAGGCATGCCGACGATCTCCCTCTCGCGTCGGCAAGAGCGTCGGTAACCGGGACGGCGCCCACGATGCCGACGCTCACTGCGCCTGTCGTCCACGGAAGCTGGTGGACGTCGCCTCGAGCAGTTCCACCATCACCAGGTCGCCGGGCGCAGCCCGCGACACGAAGTTGACCGGTTTGTGCCCCCGCGTACGTCCCATCACCTCGCCCGTACCCTGACGGCTGGCCCGCTCGACCATCACCTCGACCGTTCGCCCGACCAGAGCCCGGTTGCGCTCCCGCCCCAGCTCCTGGACCAGTTCCACGAGCCGGGCCATGCGTCGCTCGGCGATCTCGGGTGCCACGCGACCAGGCAGGCTCGCGGCCGCTGTCTGCCCGCGAGGCGAGTAGATGAAGGTGAACGCCCCGTCGAAACTGCACTCCTCCGCAAGGGTAAGGGTCTCCTCGAACTCAGCTTCCGTCTCCCCGGGGAAGCCGACGATGAGGTCGGTGGTCAGAGCCAGCTCCGGCACCGCGTTCCGAAGCCGCCCCACGAGGTATACGTACCCCGCACGGTCGTAGCCCCGGCGCATCGCGGCCAAGACGCGGTCACTGCCGGACTGCAGCGGCAGGTGCAGGTGCTCGCACACCTGGTTCTCCCGAGCCATAACGTCGATCAGCGCTTGGGACACGTCTTTGGGATGCGAAGTCATGAAACGGATCCGCTCGATCCCCGAGATGGAGCAGCTAGCCTCCAGGAGATCGGCGAACGACTCCGGGCCGGGAAACCCCGGCTCCTTGCCGTAGGCGTTGACGTTCTGCCCCAGAAAGGTCACCTGACGGATCCCGTCAGCCGCCAGGTGCGCCACTTCCCGCAAGATGTCGGCCGCTGGTCGCGAGGCCTCTGGACCCCGCACGTACGGGACGATGCAGTACGAGCAGAAGTTGCTGCAGCCGGCGACGATCTGGACCCAGGCGCTCGGCCCGGTGGCTCTCGTCCGGGGTAGGTCGGCGCTCCAACTGAGGGTTGTCTCCTGGAACGCTCCCACCGACCGCCCCTCGGCCCAACGGCGCTCCAGCAGCCCAGGCAGCTCGTGGAGGCTTTGGGGACCCACCAGAACGTCAACAAAAGGGAAGTCGAGGAAGAACTCGTCTTTCCGGCTCTGGGCCAGGCATCCGGCCACCACGACCAACTTGGACGGATCCCGCCGCTTGAGCCGAGCCGCGGTGCCCAGGTGGCCGGCCAGCCGGGTGTCGGCCTTCTCGCGGATGGAGCACGTGTTGTAGACGAGGACGTCGGCATCGTCAGGGGAAAGCCGGGGCTCCAGTCCGATCTCTTGGAGCAGGCCGGCGATCCTCTCGGAGTCGTGGTCGTTCATCTGGCACCCGAACGTGCGCAGATAGTACGTGCTTGGCTCCTCGTGGATCATGGAGTCTCGCGGAACAGCGGCCCGGCCACTCCCGAGAGTCGCCGCTACTTGGCGATCTCCACCGCGCGGCTCTCCCGAATGACGGTCACCCGGATCGTCCCCGGATAGTCGAGCTCCTGCTCGATCTCCTTCGCGATCTCGCGGCAGAGGAGGGCGGCATCCTGATCGTTGACCTCTTCAGGCTTCACCAGGACCCTGATCTCCCGGCCTGCCTGGATGGCGTAGCACTTCTCCACCCCGGCCTTGCTCTCCGCTATCCGCTCCAACGCCTCGAGACGCTTGATGTAGGTCTCGAGGGTCTCCCGCCGGGCTCCAGGACGAGCTCCACTCACCGCGTCGCTGGCCGCGACCAGGACCGCCTCCACTGTCTGCGGTTCAGGCTCGTTGTGGTGTGACTCGATGACGTGGGCCACCGCCTCGGATTCACCGTAGCGGCGGGCAAGGTTCCCCCCGATAGTGGCATGGGAGCCTTCGACCTCATGGTCTACCGCCTTGCCCAGGTCGTGAAGCAGTCCGGCCCGTTTGGCCAGCTTCGCATTGACCCCGAGCTCGTTGGCCATGAGTCCGGCCAGATGCGCCACTTCGAGAGAATGCACGAGCACGTTCTGCCCATAGCTGGTCCGGAACTTCAGCCGGCCGAGAAGCCGCAGCAACTCAGGGGCCACGCCGTGCACGTTCGCGTCCAGGACGGCCTGCTCGCCGGCGTCCTGGATCTCTCTATCAACCTCTTCTCGAGCTTTAGAGTACATCTCCTCGATCTTCGCTGGATGGATGCGGCCATCGGCCACGAGCTTGGACAGGGTGAGACGAGCTATCTCCCTGCGGACGGTGTCGAAACCGGAGAGCACGACCGCTTCGGGCGTGTCGTCGATGATGAAGTCGATACCGGTGAGATTCTCCAGGGTGCGGATGTTCCGGCCCTCGCGGCCGATGATCCGGCCCTTCATGTCGTCACTGGGTAGGGGGACCACCGAAACGGTGCTGTCGGCCACATGGCTGGAAGCCGTCCTTTGGATGCAGACGGACAATATGTCTTTGGCCCGCCGGTCCCCTTCGTGCCGGGCCTCTTCCTCAATGGCTCGCACCATCTTGGCCATATCGTGCCTGACTTCGTCCTCGGTGCGCTTGAGTATCAGCTCGGCGGCCTGATCGCGCGTGAGGCCTGAGATCTCCTCCAGTTGGCGCTCTTGCTCGGCCCGCGCTGCCTCCGCCTCCTCCAGCACCTTGCGGTAGTGGGCCTCGCGATCGGTGACCGACTGTTCTCGCTTGGTCAGATCCTTCTGGACCTCGTCCAGAGCTTCCTCCCGGCTAAGCAGCCGATTCTCCAGTTGCGTCAGCTCTTGCCGGCGTTCTCTGGTCTCGGTCTCTACCTGGGTGCGCAGTTGATGAAGCTCGTCCTTCAGCTCCACTCGGGCTTCCCGCTGGATCGTCTCGGCCTGACGCTCCGCATCCGCTACGATCTGTTCCGCCGCCTTCTCCGCTGAGGCGATCTTGGCCTCCCCCAGGTGTTTTCGGGCGAAATATCCGGCTGCGGCGCATACGGCAGCTACCACCAACACGATCACAATCCATATAACGGTCATGTGTTCACCATTCCACTCTCGCGCGTCACCGCGACCTTTTCCGGTCAGGAATGTGACGTTCGATCGTTGGCCAGAAAGCGAAAAAGGCCAAGCTCAGGCTCGGCCGTTGAATGCTTAGCTACACCCTGCCCTCAAAAGGAGCATACGTACCGGCGCATGCACCGCTGGCTCAGCGGCTGCCACCCGCACGGATCCGTTCCCCACTATTTAGGTCTTCGGCTCTTGTATCATCGCTACCGCACCGATACGCCGACTCACTACGCCGTCTATAGTCAAAAGCAAGGTCGCGCAACACCGTGTCGACCGATCATCACACGTGCAAGGAGTTTACCGTTGCTCGGAGGAGAGTGTCAAGGAAATGCGCCTCCTCCGCCAGATTCCGCCCGCAGCTCCCGGACCACTCTGCCGATGGTCTCCCAGTCGTACCCCCGGCGGACGAGATAGCCCGCCATCCTGCGCTCGGCCCCATCGGGATCGACCGCGAACTGCTTCCCGAAACGTCTGCGGACCAATGCCAGCATGACCTCGCTACCCTCAACTAGAGCTTGAGTGTTTGGGCCATTAAGGTCGTCGGTGTCGAGTACCTCCTCCACCAACGCCCGCTCGACCCCCTTGCGCAGAAGGTCGGAGAAGATCCTTCTTGGGCCCCACCCCACCCTCAGCTTCTCCGCGACGTAGCGCTCGGCGAACCGGCGGTCGTCCAGATACCCGAGAGATGCGAGCCAGGCGCTTGTGTCGGCGACGGCCTCTTGGCCAAAGCCGAGGTCTCTAAGTCGTGTCTCTACCTCTCGCCGCGTGCGGTCCTTCAGAGCGAGCAGATGCAGAGCCCGCGACCGCGCCCGGTGAGGTTCGTCCTCGCCGACCAGCCTTTCACGAGCGTCTTCGGTCAGAAGGGCGCCCGTGCTCAGGCCCGCCCGTTCCACTAGTAGACTCGCCAGCTCGAACGCTGAGCCATCTTCTAAGACCACCAGGGTCCGGTCAGTCCTATGCGGCCTGACCTTAAACGAGGCGATCACGCCGTCCCCGTGCGGGGGCGCGGGTTTCCCGCGGGAGGCCGGCGGCTTCCGACCCGGGGTCGGCATGCGACCAAAGACCTATTTAGGAGCGTCTTCGGCGGCCGG
This sequence comes from uncultured Actinomycetes bacterium, assembly GCA_963713545.1. Classification (GTDB taxonomy): domain Bacteria; phylum Actinomycetota; class Thermoleophilia; order RBG-16-64-13; family RBG-16-64-13; genus CAVPLM01. The sequence continues at coordinate 312,514 of CAVQME010000002.1, forward strand.
TCCGTCGTCGGCCACGGTCGTGCCCAGATCCACAGCTCCGCCGGCACCCGGATCCTCGACGACAGACTCGCCGGTGGCAGCCGTGGCGGCGCTGCCCTCTCCTCCGGCGGCCCCCGCTGGGTTCCACTCCGGGTTGACAGCCTGGATGACCTCGCGCCGCAGATGCTGCACGAGTTCGGGGTTGTCGCGCAAGAACTGGCGGACATTCTCCCGACCCTGGCCCAGGCGCTGGTCGCCATAAGAGAACCAGGCGCCGCTCTTCTGCACGATCTTGTTGTTGACGGCGAGGTCGAGCACGTCGCCCTCCGTGGAGATACCAACACCGTACATGATGTCGAACTCCGCTTCCTTGAAAGGAGGCGCGACCTTGTTCTTCACCACCCTGACCCGAACCCGGTTGCCCACCGCTTCAGTGCCCTCTTTGAGGGTCTCGATGCGACGGATGTCGAGACGGACCGAGGCGTAGAACTTGAGGGCCCGGCCTCCCGGAGTGACCTCAGGATTGCCGAACATCACGCCGACCTTCTCCCGCAGTTGGTTGATGAAGACGGCGGTGGTCTGAGTCTTGCTGATGGTGCCCGCCAGCTTCCGCAGCGCCTGGCTCATCAAACGCGCCTGGAGGCCAACGTGCGAATCGCCCATCTCACCCTCGAGCTCGGCCCGGGGCGTGAGCGCGGCTACCGAGTCGATGACCACGATGTCGAGGGCCCCGCTGCGTATGAGGAGTTCTGTGATCTCCAGGGCCTGCTCTCCGTTGTCGGGCTGCGAGACAAGAAGTTCGTCGATGTTCACCCCGATACGCCGAGAGTAGGCCGAGTCCATAGCATGTTCGGCGTCGATAAACGCCGCCTTTCCCCCCGCTCGCTGCGCTTCGGCGATCATGTGCAGAGCCAGGGTGGTCTTGCCGCTCGACTCGGGCCCGAACACCTCCACCACCCGACCCCGGGGCACCCCGCCCACGCCCAGAGCAAGGTCGAGCGCCAGCGACCCAGTAGAGATCGCGGGGACACGGAGGGCGGCCGTATCATCCCCCAGACGCATGATGGAGCCTTTGCCGTACTGACGCTCGATCTGCAGAACGGCCATCTCCAGGGCCTTGTCCTTTTCCACCATTCCTCCTAACAACTCGTTTCAGAATGAAGCCGCGGCCGCCTAGTGCACCCTGGGCGGCACGATAGTGCGTCCTCGGTCCCGCACATAGCGCTGCTATTCGCGCTCCCTGCGTTCTTCTCTGGCGCGCGCCCAGCCCGTCCCTGGCGGCGGAGCTTCACTCTGAAACGAGTTCTAAGCCTTCCCTCCGTCTTTTGCCCCGAACGATGCACGTGTGATCACGGTGTACACCGCGCCCTCGCGCCTGAGCTCACTCCTGTAGAGACAGACCGACTCTACCGCAAACCGGGCCCCACCGCTCTCAGACCTTGGTTGCACTGCCGCCGGATCCTTGAGCCGGGCCACGGTCAGGTGGGGCCGGAACGGCCGCTTCTCCCGCCTCATGACCCCCGCCGCCTCGAGACCTCCCATCACATGTTCGAACAGCCGGGCGAACACACCGGCGCCGTCGTCGATCTCGAGCGAGACGACCCGCGCTTTGCCGGCCGAAGGCAGCATGAGGAACCGGGTGATGCGCCCCTCTCCTCCCATGTCCGTGGGTAGCGAGTCGACCACAGCCTGGGCAGCAGCGGCCTTGGCCTGGTCGACCTCTCCGATGAAGGCCAGAGTCACGTGCAGCTGATCGGGCCGGAGGAGCCGCAATCCGGGCGTCGGCGCCACTATCGCCTGAGCCGCCTCGAGGAAACCCAGCAGCTCCACAGGGAGGGGCACTCCGATGAACAGCCTCTGCAGTGCGGCCTGCGTGCCGGCCATCTCGCCTAGTCCTCCCTGGGCGGCACGGTGTCAGCGTCGGTCTTCGCGCTCAACGGACCCCGTAGCTGATGGCGGGCGCGGACGAAGTACTCCGCCCCGCTCACCACGGTCAGCACCAGCATGATCATCACCAGGTACCAGGTGACACTCCGGCCCCACAGGGTCCACTCAGGCTTGAGCCAGCGTGGCTCGATGATGAGGGCTGCGACGGCAACCATCTGGCTGGTCGTCTTGAGTTTGCCCCATCTGCTGGCTGAAATGACTATGTTCTGCACGGCCGCCACCATCCGTAGTCCCGATACCGCCAACTCACGCGCGATGACGACCATAGCAACCCAGGCGGACAGATCGTTCAGTTCCACCAGCGAGACCAGAGCCGCGACCACGAGGAGCTTGTCGGCCAGCGGATCCAGAAAGGCTCCCATCACCGTGGTCTGATGGCGGCGGCGGGCGATGTAGCCGTCGAGGGAATCGCTGCCGGCGGCGGCGAGAAAGACCACGATCGCGACAATGTCACTCGCCGGGCGCTCGATGAGCATCGCCGCCATGAGGACCGGGACCATCAGCACCCGGAACAAGCTTATAGAGTTAGGCAGATTAGGACGCATCGATCGTTCCTATCAGGTCGTATCCCACGGCCTCGCTCACGATGACCGAAAGCTCGTCTCCCGGCCTCGTGCCTCTTGGCAGGTCGCCCTCGATATAGGTCACCCCATCGACCTCCGGCGCCTGACCCGTCGTCCTGCCGACCGCCGATATCCCCTCCCCCGTTTCCTCGGGATCGAGTGAGTCGACGATGACCCTCAGTCTCGCATCTACCAGCCGCTCGTGCTTGCTCCGAGCGTTTTCCTGGAGCAAGGCTGTCAGGCGGCGGTGGCGCTCGAGCGCCACCGCCGCCCTCACACGGGGCCTCAACACGAAGGCGGGCGTTCCTTCCTCAGGACTGTATACGAACCCTCCCCCATGGTCAAACTCTGCCTTGTCCACGAAGTCAAGTAGTGCCTCGAACTGCCGCTCGGTCTCTCCCGGGTAGCCGACGATGAAGGCCGACCTCACCGACACGTCGGGCATCAGCCGTCGCGCTCGGTCCAGCAGGTCCAGATAGGCCGCGGCGCCTCCGCCCCGGCCCATGCGGCGCAAGACCTCCGGATGAGCGTGCTGGAAGGGCACGTCCAGATAGTTGCACAGCTTGGGTTGGGCGGCCATGTAGCGAAGCAAGGCGTCACTCACGTGCTCGGGCTGCAGATACATGAGCCGCACCCGCCGTACGCGGTCATCGGCGGCAAGTAGGTCGATGAGGCCCCTCAGGTCCAGATGACGGTCTTTCCACACCGTGGTGTCCTGACCCACCAGGACCAGCTCACGCGCGCCCTCATCGAGACAGGCGTCCGCCTCTTCGAGGATGTGCGCGCTGTCGACCGAGTGGTAGCCCCCCTTGATCGACGGGATGGCACAGAAGGCGCAGGGCTGATCGCAGCCGTCCGAGATCTTCAGGTAGGCGTACGAGGCGGCCATCAGAGCCGGTGGCGAGGACCTCCCTTCCTTCAGTCCCAGATGTTCGAGCAGGGCCACGAACCCGCCGGATGCCGACGCCCCGCCGGATGCCGACGCCCCGCCGGATGCCGACGCCCCGCCCGATCCCGGCGTGCGGTCCGAGTGCGCCTCGTCCATCAGACCGAACCACCCAGCCACCTCCGGGATGCCCTTTTCGAGTCCGCCTCGATAGCGCTCCACCAGGCATCCCATGACCAGGACCTGCCGGTCCCCGTAGTCGCCGCAGGCCTCCAGGATGGCGGCTATTGACTCCTCTTTGGCGTCGGTGATGAAGCCGCAGGTGTTGAGGAGGATGTGGGTCGCTTCTCCGGGAGCGCTCTCTACCCGGGCCCCTGCGGCCAGTAGCCGGCGCGTCACCGCTCGACTATCCGCCTCGTTCTTGGGACAGCCAAGAGTGTGGATGTAGACCCGTGGAACAGCCGCCGGAGAAGGGCACATGCTACACGGTGCGCTCTACGCCAGCCTCTGTGACGATGAATGAGCCGGCGGGCTCTTCGAGAGTATGGGGGGCGCCGTTTATCGACAGGACCAGGACCTCGGGCGCGCCAACCGTCATGAAGTAGCGCTTCGAGCCCTCGAAGCTCTCCTGGCTGCCGGCTGAGAGCGTGCCGGCGTAGAGTTCGGCCCCGTCGGGACCGTCCTCGCGCACCACCAGCCAGCAACTGCCTTCGGTCACGCTGACGACCAGGGTCACGTTACTGCCGGGGACGACGCTCCCGCCGTTCCCGGCCGTCGTCTCGGTGGTCGACCCACCTACGGTCGTACCGGTATCGGCCGTCCCGGTCCCGGCCGAGCCAAGGCTCCCCTCTTCCGAAGTGGTCGTGCTGCTCACATCGGCCAGGCTTACGGTCGAGCTAGGGCTGGTGATGTTGCTCGCATCGAGCGAAGCGGCATCCTGCCCCCGCCCCGATCCGAACCACGCGAGCAGGGCCACAACGACCACGGCTATGGCGCCCACAAGAGCGTACCCGCGCTGATGCCGGCGGGTCCGCTTACGCTTGCGTTCCGCACTGGTAGGAGACCGCCGTTCCTGCGTGAGTTCCGACCGGGCGACGATCTGCTCGTCGGAACGAGGCTCGTAGCCGCCTCGGTACTCTCCGACCAACGCGTCAGCGTCAAGCTTGAGGTAGGTGGCGTATGTCCGGAGGAACGCTTTGACATAGGTCGGCCCTGGCAGGACCTCGAAGTCGTCTTCCTCGAGCGCCTGGAGGTACTTGGCCCGGATCTTGGTGGCGCTTTCGGCGTCCTTGATGGTGAGGCCCTTGCGGATACGAGCCTCGCGCAGACTGTTACCGATGTCCGTCACGGGGTTTGAGTGACACCTCTCGCATCAGGCGGGCCACGTTCTGGGCGAAGCGGCGCGCGTCCAGGATGGGGTCAGGGCCGGTCTCGAATTCAAAGGCAAAATGCCTCCCCTCCACACATGATCTCTCGTAGAGAGGGTCGTAGTACTCGACCAAGAGCCCCTGCACGACGTCGGTAAATCTACCATCATCAAAGGCTGTTTCCAAGGATAGGTAGGTCTTGCGGGACACCCGGGCGGCAATCAGTTCCAGGCTTCGGCGGAACCGCTCGACGTCGACCACGTCCCAGCCCTCGGGGGCGTACTCCGCCATGATCCGCTCCGCCCGCGCCGCCAAGGAAGCGTGCACATGAACGGGTATTCCGGCACGGATCGCGTCGGCCACCGTCCCGGGCAGAAGGATCCGGCCGATCTTCCGCCCCTCGCCCTCCAGCACCAGGTAGTCGCCCCGCGGCCGGCGGAGCTCGTCCCAGAGCAGGGCTTCGAAGTCCTTCTGCCGCCGCTCCCCCGGCTGGTTCAGACCCCCCAGGAGGGAGCCGCGGTGCAAAGCCAGCTGCTCCAGGTCCAGCGGCCAGGGACGAGGCCCCCGCAGGCCCGACGCGATCTCGGCCAGGCCGCGGAGGAGAGCGCTCTTGCCCGCCCCCGTGTGACCGAACAGAGTGACAACGGGTACCGAGGGCCTCCAGCCCTCCAGGCCCAGCAAGACCTCCCGCCGATAGGCTCGGTAGCCCCCGGCCACCGTGACGGCGTGCACCCCGATGAGGGCCAACAACAGGACCACGTTCCGACTCCGCTCTCCACCCCGCCAGCACATGATCGCCAGCCGTCTACCCCGAGGTTGCGAGCGCGCCAGTCCGGCCAACTCTCCAAGATACCGGGCCAGACCGACGCTGACCTGCTCCATGGCGACGAAGCGAGCCTGAGCGGCTCCCTGTTCCTTGTAGGCGATGCCGACCACGGCGCGCTGCTCGTCATCAAGCAGAGGCTGGTTCAACGCTCCGGGCGCGTGTCCGTCGGCGAACTCACTGGGAGAACGGACATCGACCACTTGGAAGCCGCCCTGCATGATCTCGGCGGCCGTGATGGAGGGGACTCGGAGGTCAGTCACCGGCCGTCCTGTCGATCGCGCGCTCCTCGGCCCTGAGCGCGGCGATGACGTGCTCGAACTCGTCCGGCTCCACCAGTATCTGCCGGGGCTTGCTGCCCTCCCACGGTCCCACGATACCCCGTCTCTCCAGCATGTCGATCAGGCGACCCGCCCGTGTATAGCCCACCCGCAGGCGGCGCTGGAGCATCGAGACAGACGCGCTTCCCGTCTCGATGACGAGCTGAGCCGCGTCGGCGAGGAACTCATCGGAGTCGGGGTCGAAGAGGTCGTCCTCGCTCCGCTTGGTCTCTGCGGGCCGCCGGAGGAGCTCTTCGCGGAACTCCGGCTCGGCCTGGTGGCGCCAGTGGTTGACCAGGATAGCGATCTCTTCCTCGGTGATGTAGGCTCCCTGCACCCGCTGCAAGTGGCTCGACCCCAGAGGCTTGAAGAGCATGTCCCCCATGCCGAGCAGGGTCTCGGCCCCGTTGACATCCAGAATCACCCGGGAATCGGTCTGGCTGGAGACGGCAAAAGCGATCCGGGAGGGGATGTTGGCCTTGATCATGCCGGTGATGACGTCCGCGGAGGGTCGCTGGGTCGCGACCACCAGGTGTATGCCGACGGCTCGCGATTTCTGAGCCAGGCGGATGACGCAGTCCTCGACCTCCTGCGGTGAGACCATCATGAGGTCGGCCAGCTCATCGATGACTATGAGGATGTTGGGGAGCGGCCGCTCTCCGCGCCGCGCCCGGCTCTTGTTCATCTCCGGCAGGCTACGGGCATGCTCCAACTCCATGAGCTCGTAGCGGTCCTCCATCTCCTTGGCCACGTTGTGAAGGACCCCGGCGGCATCCTTCATGTTGGTCACCACCGGGACCAGCAGGTGGGGGATGCGATCGTAGTGCGAGAGCTCGACCTTCTTGGGGTCGATCATGATCATCCGCACTTGCTCTGGGGTGCTCCTCAGCAACACCGAGGAGACGAGGCAGTTGACGCAGCCGCTCTTGCCTGAGCCTGTGGTGCCGGCGATGAGCAGGTGCGGGAGTCGGGAGAGGTCCGTGTACACAGCCTTGCCAGAGATGTCCTTGCCCAGCCAGACCATGAGTGGTCCCGCCGACTTGGGGAACTCTCTGTAGATGTCGCCTAGAGTGACGAAGTCGGGCCGCTGGTTAGGAACCTCCACCCCCACCGCCGACTTGCCGGGGATGGGCGCGAGGATGCGGATCTCCGTGCTGGCAAGAGCATAGGCCAGGTCGTCTTTGAGGCTGGAGACCTTGCTCACCTTCGTGCCCGGTGCAAGTTGCAGCTCGTAGCGCGTGACGCGCGGGCCGACGACCATACCGACGATCCTAGCCTCCACGCCGAACTGCGCCAGGGCCTGTATCAGCACGGCGGAGGTGTCCCGGTCGTTCCCGACCCGTCCGACCGCCGCGGGAGACGACTTGCGGAGTAGCTCGGCTTCGGGCAGGACGTAGGCGGGCTGCTCCACCGGCAATGCGATCTGGCGCGGTTCGCGGGCCAGACCGGGAAGCGCCTCCTGCTCGAGCGCTGCCCCTTCGTGCCCGGCTTCGGCGTGCCCGGCGATCGTGGCGGCGGCACCAGGCGTTCCGCCGGCGTTCGCCGCTCTTACGGCCGGCATAGCCTCTCGCAGAACCCCTTCTGCGGCGGAGCCAGCCCCCGCCGCGTGCGGCGCCGCGAGCCCCGTGCCCACCGCTGCTCCTCCGCCGGCTGCGGAGATGGTGGCCTTGCCGTGGTCTTCCGCGAAGATATCCCCGAAGGCTGCCGCCCCGTCGATGACCCCGGGCCCCCCGGATGATGCATGCGGCTGCATAGGAGCGTGCGGACTGCGGGATACCGGCCCATCGTCAGACCAGTCGTGGAAGGCCTCGTCGAAAGGACCGGACTGCGCGGCATCCGCGTGTGGCCCCCCCGCGTCGGGCCAGACGCCATCCACCAGATCCACCGGGCCCAAGCGCGGGCCGAAGCCCGCCTGGTAGGCATCGCCCTGCAGCCGCCCGTTTGCGATCGTGGTCGCCGCGGAGGGATCCTGCTCCCGGCGCCGCGTGACCAAGGTGCTCCGTTCGGCTGACTCCTTGACGGCCTGAGCCGCCCGTTTCGTCCCACGGCTCATCCTGCGCACGGTCATGCCCGTGGCAAGACTGACACCCGCGAGGAGAGCCACCCACCCGATGATGGCCACCCCGACCGTTCCCACCATGGCGTGGAACAGGGCGTAGATAGCCTCTCCAAGGGCTCCCGCCCGGGTCTCGAACACCGAACGGACGAACGTGTCCGTCTCGTGCCCACCGAACGGGGGGACCCCTGCTGCTACCAACAAGAACAACCCAAACAAGAAGACCATGACGCCGAGGAACAGGTACGACCGGCGCAGCTTGACCTCAAATACGGTCGTTGCCGCCAAGACGAACAGGGCCGCCGGGATCAAGAAGGCCAGCCGTCCGAACAGGAAGGTGAGCCCGGTCTGCACCGCTTCGCCCACGTAACCACCTCTGCCTCCGGCGACGAGTACGAACGTCAAGAAGACGGCCGCGCCGAAGAGGATCAGGGCTACGATCTCCTGTTTCCGTCCGGGAACGGACCGGTTGGCGCTGGAGCCGGCCCGGCCGTCGCCCGTGCGCGTGGCGCGCGACCCTGCCGCCCGGCCGCTACCCGCTTTCTTGCCGGGGACCGCGGCCGCTGCTGCGCTGCGCGCCGCAGCCGTGCTCTTCACGGGGGTGCGCCCGCCGGGAGCGGCGGACGGCCCACCCGGTTTCGCCGCCGTTCGGTCCACACGTTCAGCGTTGCTGTTCGCTCTGCCTGCCATCGCTCGATCTCTCCCCGGCCTCTACGGCGTCAGACCTCGACGATCACCGGCAGCACCATGGGTCGCCGGCCCACTTCTTTGTGCAGGTACTTCTGTAGTACGTCGTGGACCCGGTTCTTCAGCAGGGTCATGTCAGTCATCTGCTGCATCTCGCCCCCGCTCAGCGCCTCGACGACTCTTTTCTTGGCTTCTTCGGTCAGTTCGTCCATATCCCCGGCGTGGGCGAAGCCCCGAAACACCACCTCGGGCTCACCCACTATCTTGCCGTCCTGCATGCTCCGGGCCACGACCACCATCACGAGGCCATCGGTGGCCAGGTGCTGACGATCGCGCAGCACCAGATCCCTGAAGTCGCCCATGGCGAAGCCGTCGACCAGGATCATGCCCGCCTGTACCTGTCCGGTCACCTCGGCGTGGTCGACCCCAAGCTCGAGAACATCTCCATTCTCCAAGATGAAGATGTGGTCGTCATCCATGCCTACGGCGCGGGCGAGCTCGGCGTGGAAGAAAAGGTGACGATGCTCGCCATGCACGGGCATGAAGTACTTCGGCCGGACCAGGTTGAGCATCACCTTGAGCTCTTCGGCGGCGGCGTGGCCGGACACGTGCACTCCGGCATCCGATTCATAGATCACCCGGGCCCCAGCGGCGAACAAACGGTCGATGGTGCGATTCACGCTGGTCTCGTTCCCGGGGACCGCGCGAGCGGAGATCACCACTGTGTCGCCCTTCTGGATCTTGATCAGGGGATGATCGTGAGAGGCCATTCGCGCCAGGGCAGAGAGCGGCTCGCCCTGACTGCCGGTGCAGAGGATCGTCACCGCGTCGGGAGGCAGCAATGCGAGGTCGTGCGGCCGCACGACCAGTCCTTCCGGCACGGACAGGTAGCCCAAGTTCTGGGCGATGTTCACGTTCTTGACCATGCTGCGTCCCACGACGGCCACCGAGCGGCCGTGGTGAGCGGCGGTGTCCATGACCTGTTGGATGCGATGTATGTGGCTCGCGAACGACGCCACGATGATGCGCCCGGGCGCCAGGGCGAAGATGCCGTCGAGGCTCTCCCCGACGCTCCGCTCGGGGGCTATGAAGCCCGGCCGATCAGCGTTGGTGCTGTCGGAGAGCAGCAGGAGCACGCCCTTTCGCCCCAACTCGGCGAAGCGCTGCATGGCCGTCACCCGGCAGTCGATGGGGGTCTGGTCGAGCTTGAAGTCCCCGGTGTGGACGATCGTCCCGACGGGTGTGTGGATGCCCAGACCAACCCCGTCCGGGATGCTGTGGCAGACCTCGAGGAACTCGATCTCGAAAGGCCCCAGGGAGAGGTTCTTGCCTGGAGACACCTCGTTCAGGGACGCCTTCTGCTGAAGCCCGTGCTCACCCAACTTCGCGTTCACCAGGCCGAGGGTCAGCCGGGTACCGTAGACCGGCGCGTCCAGCTCTTTGAGGAGGTAGGGAAGGGCGCCCACATGATCCTCGTGCCCGTGGGTCAGCACTATGCCGAGGACCCGTTCCCGGTTCTCCACAACGTACGTGAAGTCGGGCAGCACCAGATCGATGCCCAGCATCTCGTCATCGGGGAACATGAGGCCGCTGTCGATGACCAGCAAGGCGTCACCGTACTCCATCACCAGCATGTTCTTACCGATGGCCCCCAGCCCGCCCAGAGGTATGACTTTCAGAGTTTGATCGGTCACCAGTCTGGGTTCAACCTCCGCGTGTGCGGGACGTCCATTGACCCCTTGCGCCCTTTTGCCCAGCGGGATCGGGCGCCCGAAGGGTCTCTATAGGATGTTCTCCAGACCGACGATGAGTCCTTGCAGACCCTGGATGCGCTTGACAGCCGTGAGCACCCCGGGCATGAAGGATTCTCGGGACAGAGAATCGTGGCGGATGGTCAGGGTCTCACCCAAGCCGCCGAACACGACCTCCTGGTGCGCGACCAGACCCGGCAGACGCACGCTGTGAATGGGGACCTCTTTCTCATGCCCGTCCTCACGCCATGTCTCTTCGATCTTCAGGCGAGTGAGCTTGGACGTGCCCGAGGGCGCGTCGAGCTTGCGATCGTGGTGTAGCTCGATGATCTCGCACGCGCGGAAGTGCGCCGCTGCCTGCCGAGCAAACTGCATCATGAGCACGGCCCCCATGGCGAAATTGGGGGCCACGAGCACGGCTACACCCTGAGTCGACGCCTCCTCCTCTATGGCCGCAAGGTCCGCAGGGGTCAGCCCGGTCGTACCCACGACCACCGGAACTCTTCGGCGCAGGCAAGTCATGATGTTGTCCCGCACGACGGCAGGGACGGTGAAGTCGACCACCACGTCGATGCTCCCCGCGTCCAAGGCTTGCTCGAGCGTGTGAAAGCACCTCTCTGCACCCGGCAACGCCCCTTCGGCCGGGGAGAACCCCGGATCCACCGCAGCCGCCAGGACCATAGCTTCGTCTCCTGCCACGGCCTCGCACGTGGTGCGCCCCATACGACCCCGGGCGCCGGCCACGGCCACCCGGATAACGCCGCCGCCGGTAGGCGCGGCGCCGCTCTGGCCGGCACTGCTCCTGACGACGTCCATCAGCTTTCCTCCGTTATCAGGCTTGCGAGGCAATCCTCCGGCACAACGCCTGCGAACTGGCTCTCGTCGGAGCCGATACCTACCACGGAGAGCGCCCCCGGCCTGTACACCTCGGCCGCCAACTCCAGGACCTGGTCGCTGGTGACGTGATCGATGCGGCGAGCCAGCTCGTCGAGCGAGAGGATCTCGGTCTCGGTGACCACTCCCTTGCCCAATCTGGTCATGCGGCTGGACGTACTCTCCAAGCCCAGGATCATGCGACCTTTCAGATGCTCCTTGGCTCTCTGCAGCTCATCTGCAGGGACAGGCTCGGTGACCAGGCGAGTCAGCTCACGCCCCACCGTTTCCATGACGGCTTCCAACCGTTCGGGCCGACAGCCGAAGTACAGCCCACTGAGCCCTGTCTCCTTGTACATGGTCGAGAAGGAGTACACGCTGTAGACGAGGCCGCGTTTCTCCCGCACTTCCTGGAAGAGCCGGGAACTGAGCGACCCCCCGAACAGGCTGTCGAGAACCGAGAGCACGAACCGGCGCTCGTCGTCCCGGGCGAGGCCGATGCCCCCCAGGCAAACGTGCATCTGCTCCGTCTCCTTGGTCAGGAAATGCCGGCGAGGGACCATCTCTGTAACCGCAGGCTCGCGCTGGGGATTGGTGCCTTTGGGATCGGCTTGGCGCTCCAGCAGCAGAGCGCTCAGTCGGTCGTGGTCGATATTGCCCGCAGCCGCCACCACCATGTCGCTGAATTGGAAGAGTTGATGGTGATAGCCGCGGATGTCTTCCTCAGAAGCCCCGGCGATACTCTCACGAGTGCCCAGAATGGGGTGGGCCAACGGATGGCCGTCTAGGACCACTTCGGCCAGCACGTCGTGGATGAGATCCTGAGGCGAGTCCTCCACCATGGCGATCTCCTCCAGCACCACCTCCCGCTCTCGATCGAGATCGGCAAAGGTCGGAGTGAGGAGCATGTCGGTCATGACGTCCAGGGCCACCGACAGCTGATCGTCGAGAAAACGTCCGTAGACGACCACGTATTCTCGAGACGTGCTGGCGTTCAACTCCCCCCCAAGGGTATCGAAGATCTGGGCGATCTCTTCCGCCGTGAACTTCGACGACCCCTTGAAGAGGAGATGCTCTATGAAATGAGTGGCACCTACGAGCGGCGCGGGCTCATCCCGCGACCCGGCCGGGATCCAGAAGCCCAAACATACCGATCTGAGGTGGTCGAGCTTCTCGCTTATAAGCCTCTGGCCGTTGGGAAGTTGCTCCAGACGGTACTCGTCAGTCGACACTGCCTTCCTTCTTGGACAGGTTCTCGAGCAGGCGCAGGCTGATCTTCTCCTTGCCGCCCTGCATCTGCACGTCCAGGACCTCCACCCGTACCAGATCGCCGCGGTTGACGACTTCCTCCACGGTCCCCACGCGATGGTCGGCCAAACGAGAGATGTGGACGAGACCGTCGGTGCCCGGTTTCAGGGTCACGAAGGCGCCGAAGGACGTGGTCGAAGCCACTCTGCCTTCGACGATATCCCCTGCCTGGGTCTCACGCGTGAGCAGACCGATGCGCTCGATGCAGGCGTCGCCGAGTTTGCCATCGGTGGCGAAGACCTTGACCAGCCCGTCCTCGGCAACATCGATGGTGCATTCGAACTCGGCTTCCATGCCGCGGATGGTCTCGCCGCCCTTGCCGATGACCGCCCCGATCTTCTCAGGATCGATGCGGATGGTGGCGATGCGCGGGGCGAAATCGGACAGCTCGGAACGCGGCGAGCTCAGCGTCTCGGCAATCTTGTCGAGGATGAACAGCCGGGCCTTGCGGGCGCGTTCCAGGGCGTCGCGCATGATCGCGAACGTGACGCCCGTGATCTTGATATCCATCTGCAAGGCGGTGATGCCCTTGTGGGTGCCGGCCACTTTGAAGTCCATGTCGCCCAGGTGGTCCTCCACCCCAGCGATGTCGGTCAGCACCACATAGTCTTCCTTCTCCTTGATGAGGCCCATGGCGATACCGGCCACCGGCCGGGCGATGGGCACACCGGCATCCATCAGCGCCAGCGTCGACGCGCACACGCTGGCCATGGAGCTGGACCCGTTGGATTCAAGAGTCTCGGAGACTAGGCGGATGGTGTACGGGAACGCCTCCTCGTTGGGGATCAACGGGAAGAGCGCCCGTTCCGCCAGGGCCCCGTGGCCGATCTCGCGCCGGCCGGGGCCGCGCATGAAACCGGTCTCGCCCACGCTGAAGGGCGGAAACTTGTAGTGGTGCATAAAACGTTTGGACTCCTCGATGTCGAGGCCGTCCACACGCTGTTCGTCCCGCGCCGCCCCCAGGGTGAGCAGGGTCAGCACCTGGGTCTGGCCCCGGGTGAAAAGACCCGAGCCGTGAGTGCGCGGAGCCACCCGGACGTCGCAGGTGATCTCCCTGATCTCGTCCACGCCGCGGCCGTCGGGACGCTTCTTGTCGACGGCGATGACCCTGCGGACGGTCTCCTTCTCCACAGCGTCGAAGGCCTTCGCCAGCGCGGCCGTCTCGGCCGCCGGGTCCTCAGAGTCCTGACCCGGCGCAAAGGCTTCCAGCGCGCCCTTCTTGAGCGCCGCCACCGCGTTGGCACGTTCGTGCTTGTCGAGCACGTTACTGGCCTCTTCGATCTCGACCCCGAAACGGGCCTTGATCTTGTCCATGAGCAGGCGGTCCGGCAGTCTCTCCGCGAATTCCATCTTCGGCACGCCTACTTCGGCAGCCCAGGAGCGGATGACTTCCACCTGCTTCTTGATAGCCTCGTGAGCGACCTCGAGCCCGGCGATGATGTCGGTCTCGTCCACTTCTTCGCAGCCTGCCTCGACCATGCTTATGGCTTCACTGGTGCCGGCCACGACCAGGTTCACAGGGCTCTGGTCGATCTCCTCGTATGTGGGGTTGACCACCCAGGAATCGTCGACCTTGGCGACCCGCACGGCCCCCACAGGGCCGAGGAAGGGAGCTTCTGAAAGGCTCAAGGCCGCCGAGGCGCCCGCCAGAGCGAGAACGTCGTAGGGATTAGTCTTGTCGACCGAGAGCACGGTGGCCACGATGTGCGTCTCTTTGTTGAAGCCCTTGGGCCAAAGCGGCCGGATGGGCCTATCGATGAGCCGCGCGTTCAGGATGGACTGATCGCTGGGGCGGCCTTCCTTCTTGATAAACCCCCCGGGGATCTTGCCGGCTGCATACATGCCTGCTTCCACGTCTACCGTGAGGGGGAAGAAATCCACATTGCGCTCGGTGTTCGCCACGACCGCCGTGACCAACACCATCGTGTCACCCGAGCGGACCACCACGGCCCCACTCGCCTGCTTCGCCAACTTACCCGTCTCGAAACTGATCTTCTTGTCGCCTAGACCTACTTCCGTCCTACTCACTCCACTTGCCACTTTTCTCTCCCGTCTGAGGACCTATCCCGGGTCCTCCACTTCCGTCAATGCTATCCGTCGACGCTCTATTCCTCTTCCACCGCTGTCCCGGGGTCGTCTGGCACTACCTGCGCAGGCCCAGATCCTTGACCACCGTCCGGTACCGCTCCACATCCTGCTTCTGCAGGTAGTCAAGGAGACGGCGCCGATGTCCCACCATCTTCAGTAGGCCCCGGCGAGAATGGTGATCCTTGGAATGGGTCTTGAGATGCTCGGTGAGCACGTTGATCCGCTCGGTGAGGATGCCTATCTGCACCTCCGGGGACCCTGTGTCCACTTCATGCTTCTTGAACCGATCGATGATCTCGGTCTTGCGGTCTTTGCTCAGCATGCATGGCCTCCTTGGGCTCCTTGCTCCCAGCGGGGACACTGCGGTCCGGGCCGAG
Source organism: uncultured Actinomycetes bacterium (assembly GCA_963713545.1). GTDB lineage: Bacteria > Actinomycetota > Thermoleophilia > RBG-16-64-13 > RBG-16-64-13 > CAVPLM01. Next base: position 327,539 of record CAVQME010000002.1, read on the forward strand.
AAACAGGTTTCAATGCCGGCGCGCACGGACGCGCCCCGCCGCGGGCGCAGAGCACCCAAAGCGGTGATGTAGGTTACCACAGGGAAGGACCGGGGGCGGCGCGGGTCAGGCCCTTGATCGGAAGAGCCGGCTGACCCGTCACGGGTGGCGAGCGAGCGCGGACCCCCCCGGTCTAGTACACGTACACCTTCGTCCCCACGGGGACCAAGGGGTAGAGCTCGTCCATGTCCCACAGAGGCACGCGAATACAGCCGTGGCTCGCTGGCCAGGGAGGCACCGAAGGATAGCCGTGGATGGCCAGCACACCCCAGCTCCTGATGTACATGGGCTTGTAACGAGGACCGTCCCATCTCGGCGACTTCCGGGTGACGCTGAGAGTGCCGCTGGGGGTGGTTATGCCCACGTCGGGGTTGCCCGTCGAGACGGCGAGTGTCCTTACGACCGTACCGCTCTCGACGTAGAGCAGCACCTGCCTGCTTTTGTTGACCTCGATCCAGGCGCCGGACCCACTCCGGCTCGGGCTGGGGGCACCGGCGCCCAGCAGCCGCGACCACATCTGGGACCCCACCACCCCGTCCCGAGCCAGACCCTCCCATTTCTGGAAGGCAAGCACCGCCTGGTGGGTGCGCTTGTCGAACACTCCGTCGATCGGGCCGGGCCGATAGGTGAGGTCGGTGAGCCTCTGCTCGAGCCAGAGCACGTCCGAGCCGGTCGAGCCTTGTTTGAGCGTGGCAAAGGTCAGACCGTCCGGTTGGTCGGCAGCCGACAGAATGAGCTTGACCTGCCCGGTCACCGCCGGGACCAGGCCGACGAAGTCCACCCGCCCCACCTCGGCGGCGCGGCTGAGGAGCAAGGATGAGATGGGCGGGGGTACGCTCCTGGACTGGGTGAGTAGGACGATCCCCCCGTCCGTTGCCAGGAACGGCCCCGCCGCAAGAGCGTCGGGGAAGTTGTCCCCGGTCACCAGAGCCACATGCGCGAAGCTCATACCCTGCGCAGCGGCATACTCGGCCACCTTGGCAGAGGTGTCGTAGCGATCGCTCCCTGCGACCTGGGTGAGAGCCAACCCAGGGATGCCTGGGTCGAAGTATGTGCCCACCACGAGGCCTTGACCGACGCCAAGAGAGCTCAAGGCCTCCATGGTAGCCTCGGGAGCGGGGCCGCTCTCGGGGATGAGAAGGATCGGCCACCCCTTGGCGGCTGCCAGAGGCGCCACCGACAGTGCATCTGCGAAGGCATCCCCGCGGGCGAAGACCACGCCGGATACAGTCCCCAGCCTGATCTGCACCTGTTCGGCAACCAGGCGAGCCGTGTCGTAGCGATCGGCCCCCGTCAAGACCACGATGCCGTCTGGAAGAGCCGCCAACTCAGGGAAGGCGGCAGCCACCTGGCCGACCAGACCTGCCTCGAGCCCCACGACAAAGACCTTGCCCGGCTGCAGTCGCGCTATCTCGGCCCTGGTCTCTTCGTCGAATTCGGTCGAATGCGTGAGAAGGACAGGTCCACCGTAGGCGGCCGCGAGGGGCGCCGCGCTCAGAGCATCGGGGTAGTTCTCCCCGGTGGCCAGCACCACGGCCCCGGCTCCCGGACCGAAGCCCGCCTGTGACACCATGATGGCCGTCTCATACCGGTTGGCACCGCTCAAGCTCCTGTATTCCGGGGCAGCTTGAGCCTCCGCCGATGTCGCGAGGATCAGCACACTCGCCACTATGACGAGTGCCAGCGTCATCAACACGATGGCTCTCGCGCTCGAACGAGCGGTGGGGACCGATACGCACGCAGTGCGGGACCTCAGCGATGTCACCTTTCGTCCTCCTAGATCGGCGCACGAGCCATCGATGCGCGGGCACTCACACGATACACACGACCGGACGTGGATGGAACCCATCCGGCCCGCGTGTGGTCTCTTGATGCCCAGAACGGATGGAAAGGGAACATCAGGGACCGGCCGGCCGAGTGCAAGGGCCCGGTTCGGCGTAGACGGACGGCTCGCGGCCAGCGGCCCCGGTGGGTAGCCGCCGGCAGCTCCGCTCACTGCTGGCCGATAGCCTCGAAGTAACCGCGGGCGAACTCCACGTCTCGTTTGATCCGCGCGGCGAGAGAGGCCGCGTCGGGAAAGACCTGTTGACCACGAACCCGCTCCAGCAATTCAACCTCCAGACGCCGACCGTAGAGGTCACCGCCCTGGTCGAGAAGCAGTGTCTCGACATAGATCTTCTTGCCGGTCTCAAAGGTTGGGTTCGTCCCCAGACTGGTGACGGAGAGACCGGCCTGATGCCCGTCGACGAAAGACCGCGTCACATAGACCCCTGTCGCGGGCAGGGCCATCCCGGCGGTCACGTCCAGGTTGGCCGTAGGGGCCTGCAGGGTGCGTCCCCGGCCTGCTCCGGCCACCACGGTCCCCTGGAGCCGGTGCGGACGTCCGAGAAGACGGGCGGCTTCGACAACGTGTCCCCCGCTGATGAGTCGGCGTATGCGGGTGCTGGAGATCGCTTCGCGATCGTCAAAGGCGAGGGGCACCGCGCGGACCTCGAAATCGTGCGCGGCACCGAACTCGCGCAGGTCGCCGACGCCGCCCGCACCCCGGTGGCCGAAGCGGAAGTTCTCCCCCACCAGGACGACTCGCGCCCCCAGTCGCTCGGAGAGTACCAGACGACAGAAGGCCGCCGGCGAAAGGTGGGCGAACTCCAGGTCGAACTTCACGACCACCAACTCGTCCAGACCCAGCTCTTCCATAAGAGCGGCCTTGCGCTCCAGAGACGTCAGCATACGCGGCGCCGCTCGAGGATGAAGGACGCCCTCGGGGTGAGGATAGAAGGTGACAGCCGCGGCAAGGACGCCGATCTGCCTGGCCCGTTCCACAGTCTGATCCAGGATAAGCCGATGTCCGCGATGAACGCCGTCGAACACCCCGATGGCAACGACCCGGCTGCGCTCAGGCGCCTCCTCGACCTCGTGCAGGGAAGAGTAGATGTGCATGATCAGACGGGTCCCGGAAAGACCACCAGTGGACGCGCGCCACCTGCCCGGCCCTCATAGACGCCGACGAGACCTGCCGGCCCGTACACGCGGAACCGCCCGATCGGCGCCCCGGTGAGCTCGTTGCCGTTGGCAGCCAGCCGGGCCTCGCGGCCGCTCACCTCGTGTCGTGGAAGGAAGGCGAGCGCCTCGTCCAGAGTCAGGACCCCCGGGGCGCCGGCCGCGTAGCGGTCCGGCGCCAGTTCGTCCGGACTCATGGCCTGGTCGACCGTGAAACCGCCGATGCGGGTGCGGCGCAGCGACGCGGCGTAGCCGCCCGCTCCCGTGGCGGCTCCCAGATCCTCCACGAGCTGGCGAACGTACGTGCCTTTGCCCGTGAGGGCCACGAGCCGCGCCGCCTGCGCCTGCTCGTCGAAATCCACCAGGGTGAGGTCGTAGACCATCACCTCCCGCTCGGGGGTGTCGATCATCTCGCCCCGGTGGGCCCTCCGATAAAGCGGCTCGCCGTTCACTTTGACGGCTGAGGTCAAGGGTACTCGCTGGTGGATCCTGCCCCGGAACTGCTCCAACGCCCCTCTCACCTGGTTGTCTTGGACACTGCCCCCGGTAGGCACGATCACCCCTGTCGGATCGGCCGTGGTCGAGACGGCTCCGAACTGCACCGTCACTTCGTACTCCTTGGGCAACTCCATGAGGAGCGTCGAGATGCGGGTGGCGTGGCCTATCATCACCAGCAAGAGACCGCTCGCGAAAGGGTCCAGGGTGCCGGCGTGGCCGACGCGCCCGCGCACCCCGCGGCGAGCGGCGCGTACCATGTCGAAACTGGTAGGGCCCACCGGCTTGTCGACGAGCACCACACGGGAGAGATCCGAGGGCGCCTCGGTCACACGTCGCTCCTCTCGCGCCCCCCGCACGGCTCACCGCCGCCGCTCGCGGCGCGCTCATGGCTCGAGGCCGCAAGCTGAGCGCGGACCTCGCCTTCGATCCATGCGACGACGGTAGACACACCGTCACTGCTGGTGAACCCGGCGGCCCGCACGTGCCCGCCCCCACCCTGTTTCTGTGCGATCGCCGCCACGTTCACCGCTCCGTCGGTGGAACGTAGGCTCACCTTGCTCTCCGGCCTCCCCTCGGAGCGCCGCTCCCTCACAAGAACCGCAACTCTCGCGCCCTGGATCTCGCGGAGACTGTCGATGATCCCCTCGGCGTGGCCTTCGCCGGCCTCGGCACGGGCGAAATCTTCGCTCCCCAGCCACGAAACGATCAGGTCTCCCCCCAGACGCACCTCGAGATGGTCGAGAGCGCGGGCCAGAAGTAGCAGCTTGGGCAAGGGTGTGCTTTCGTAGACACGCCTGTAGACGCAGTGGACATCAACCCCGGCTGCCTGGAACTCCGCAGCCATGACATGCGCGGCCGGAGAGGTGTTCGAGTACTGGAACCGTCCGGTGTCGGTCACCAAGCCCACGTAGAGCGCCGTCGCCACCTCGGCGTCCACTGGGAAGCCCCCGGCCTTGAACACCTCGTGCAGGATGGCAGTGGTCGACGGCGCCGCCGGGTCGAGGAGATTGAACTCGCCGTAACCGGGGTTGTCCTGGTGGTGGTCGATGTTGACCCGCGGTACATCGACCCCGAAGCCGTCGGAGTTCGAGCGGAGGAGGGAAGCGCAGTCGAGCAGATAGACGGTGGTCCCGCCCTCCAAGGACGGTGGAGAGCCCCTTTCCACCTTGTCCAGGCGGGGAAGGAACATGTATTCCGGCGGGAAGGCGGCCTCTCCGGGTATGTAAGCCCGGCAGCCGATGCCCAACCGCTCGCTCATGAGAAGAACGGCGGACACGCAGCCCAGCGCATCGCCGTCGGGTGCTTCGTGCGACATCGCCAGTATCCGGCTCTCCTGGCGCAACCGGGCGGCCACCTCAGCTACGGTCACATTCCGAGGAGCAGCGGGCACGGTCACTCCGCAGCCTCCACGCCGGCGTCGGAAGGAAGCGATTCCTCCTCCGGCGGCAGCTCGCCGGCGCCACTCGACTTCAGGATGGCCTGTATGCGCATGCCCTGATCCACAGTGGCGTCGTACACGAATTCCAGGGTAGGCGTGCGCTTGAGGTGCAGCTCGTCGCTGATCAGACGCTGAAGGTAAGGTCGGGCGGCCCGAAGCCCTTCCATGGTGGCATCCTTCTCCGCCTGCTTCCCGTAGACGGAGACAAAGACCTTGGCGTGCGAAAGATCCGGGGTCGTGTCGACCCCGGTCAAGGTCACGAAACCTATGCGCGGGTCCTTCAGCTCTTGCGTCAGAGCCGTACCGATGATCTCCTTGAGCGCCTCGTTGACCCGACGCATCCGATATGAAGCCACGTTACGCATCCACATCCACCACCTCGGTGGCGCTCGAGGTCAGCACCCACTCCTGCGAGTCCAGGTAGGTCTTCAACCGGTCGAGCGTCCCTTCGAGCACCTGTAGGTCCGAAGCAGCCACGGCCATGACCACTCGCGACCGCTGCCACAGATCCTGATGACCCACCTCCGCGAACGAAGCCCCATGGCGCCGGGTGACCTGATCCCGGATCCGCCGCAGATACATGCGTTTGCCCTTGAGGGAGCCGTTGTCGGGGAAGTACAGCTCGGCCGTGATGATGCCGACGAAACCCTTGCTGCTCTTATTGAGTACGGGCAACTTCCTTGATCTCGTACGCCTCGATGATGTCACCTTCGTGGACATCGTCAAAACCGTCAAGATGGAGACCGCATTCGTAGCCGGCCGCGACCTCCCGGGCATCGTCCGCGAAGCGCTTGAGCGAGCCGATGGTTCCCTCGTGGATGATGCTGCCGTCGCGTACCAGGCGGATCTTTGCGGAGCGGACGATCTTGCCGGTCTGCACATAGCACCCGGCGATGGTGCCGATGCGAGAGGCATGGAAGACCTGCCGCACTTCAGCCGTGCCCAACTCTTCCTCCACCTGCTCGGGCTCCAGCATGCCCACTAGGGCGGCTTCTACGTCCTCGATGGCCTTGTAGATCACCCGGTAGGTGCGCACGTCCACCTGCTCTTGCTCGGCGAGAGCCTTCGCAGCCGTCGAGGGCCGGACGTTGAAGCCTATCACCACCGCCTTCGAAGCCGATGCCAGCATGACGTCCGATTCGTTGATCCCCCCCACTCCGGCGAATACCACTTCCACCTTCACTTCCGGGTGCGTGATGTTGCGCAGCGCTTCTTCGAGGGCCTCCACTGAACCACCCACATCACCTTTGATGACCAGAGGAAGCTCCTTGACCCGGCCCTCTTTCAGACGGCGGTAGAACTCGTCCAGCGAACTGGCCCCACCCCGGCTCTTGGCCAACTGCTCCTGACGCAGGCGGGCCGTGCGCTGCTCTGCTTTCTGTCGCGCCTCCCGCTCATCCTTAGCGACCATGACGAAATCCCCTGCCGCCGGCAGAGTGTTGAAGCCCAGGATCTGCGCAGGGACCGAGGGTCCGGCCTTGGTCAGGGCCTTGCCGGTGAAATCGAACATAGCCTTGACCTTGCCGTACGACTCCCCGCTTACAACCGCGTCGCCTACCTGCAGGGTGCCGCGCTGGACCAGGACGGTGGCGACCGGACCCCTGCCCACATCCAACTGAGCTTCGATCACCACACCCGACGCGGAGGCTTTGGCATTGGCCTTGAGTTCCTGAACCTCTGCCACCAGCAAGATCATGTCCATGAGATCGTCCAGGTTGGTGCGCTGTTTGGCCGACACCTCGACCATGACGGTGTCGCCGCCCCAGGCCTCGGGCACGAGGCCTTCGTCGGCCATCTGCTTCTTGACCAGATCCGGGTTCGCATCAGGTAGGTCCATCTTGTTGATGGCGACCACCATGGGCACCTCGGCCGCTTTCGCGTGGCTGATGGCCTCCAGAGTCTGAGGCATGACCCCGTCGTTGGCGGCGACCACGATCACGGCGATGTCGGTCGACTTGGCTCCCCGGGCACGCATGGCCGTGAAAGCCTCATGGCCCGGGGTGTCGAGGAACGTGACCTTCTTGTCGTTGTGAGTCACCTGATACGCGCCGATATGCTGAGTGATACCGCCGGCCTCGGACTTCACCACCTCGGTCTCCCGGATCGCGTCCAAGAGCGAGGTCTTGCCGTGGTCGACGTGCCCCATTATCGTGACGACCGGAGCCCTGGGCGAGAGATCCGCGGGATCGTCCGCAAACACGTCGGCTCCCTCGGCCTCTTCCTCCGCATGCTCGATCTCAACCTGGCGTTCGAACTCCTCGGCGAGGATCAGAACGGCTTCGTCGGAGAGAGACTGGGTGATCGTGACCATTTCACCCAGCTTGATGAGAGTCTTGATCAGTTCGCCCGCTCCGAGCTCAAGCGCCTCTCCAAGGTCCTTGACGCTGGCGCCGCTCTTGACTTTGACTGGGGAATCGGTACCGGGTGCGGCCTTCTTCTTGACCGCCGGTCGCTCCGCCTCCAACAGCGGAACGCCGCGATGGTCCCGCGGGCCTCCCTTACCCCCTCTCCGACCGGCCTGCGAGTCTATGATGACGCGCCGCTTCGCCGGTTTGTCGTCACCGCGGCGCACCCGCGACGGGCCGGCGACCCGAGCCACGGGCGCAGCCGGGGCGGGCTCTACCGGGTCAACCCACGGATCGGGAGCGAATGCCGGCGCCGGGCGGCTCGGACGCTCCCGCCGCTCTTCAACACTGCGAGGAGGCCCGCCCACCCGGGGAGGGCGACCGCTCGGAGACGGCGCGGGCCGGGGCGCAGGATGAGACGCCGGTCGAGGCCCGGAGAAGGGCGCGGGCCTCCGCGGACCTGGAGTCGCCGGTTCAGACGGCGCCGCCTTGGCAGCGGCTTCCCGAGCCTTGCGGGCGGCCTCCGCTTGGGCGGCCTTCTCGGCCTGTATGCGAGCCAATTCCTCTTTGCTCACCACGTTGCCTGAAGGTTTGACGCCTTTCCGCAACGGGACGCCCGGTCCTACCACTGTCGGCATGTCCTCGAGGCGCGGCCCGCGGCCGCGGGGTCTTGGCGGACGCCGAAGTGGCGGCCGTGCCGCCTCGGGGCGGGCCGCCCCCGGTACGGTCGACGGCGTCTGCTCGAGTGCCGCCGTGGCTACTTCAGGCACAGCCGGTTCTGCCGGACCGCCGGTGCTGGGCCTGCCGGCCTGTGGCTCGGGCGCAGAGGACTGAGGCTTCGCCGGCTCGGTGGGCTTCGCAGGCACCGGCTCGGACGCGGTCGCCGTCTCTTTGGGCGGGACTTCAACGGCCGGGGCTTCGGGCGTCGCTTTGGGCGCTGCCTTGGGCGTCGCTTTGGGCGCCGCTTTGGGCGCCGCTTTGGAGGCGGCCTCTTCCGACGCCGCGGGTCGTGCCGCGGGCTTCGCCGCTGGTTTGGTTGCGGCCTTGGCCGCGCCTGCGGGTTTGGCTGCGCCTGCGGGTTTGACCGGCTTGGCCTCCGTCGGCGGCTTGCCTCCGCAGCGACCTCGATCGCGACTGCGGGCTTGGTCGCGGCCGCCACTTTGGCGGTAGCGGGTTTGGCAGAACCCGCCGGCTTGGCCGTGGCCGCCGGTTTGGAGGAGCTCGTAGGCTTGGCCTCCTTCGCGGCTTTCGCAGCCGGGGCCGCCTTGGTCGAAGGCTCTTTGGCCGCCGATGGTTTCGCGACTCGAGCCTTGGTCTTGGCAGCGAGCGCGCGATCGACCTCGGCCTCTTCAACGCTGGAGGAGCTGGTCTTGACGTCCAATCCCGCCGCCTGAAGACGCTCCAGCAGCTCCTGGTTCGTCAGGCCTTTCTCCTTAGCGATATCGTAAACCCGTCTCTTCGCCACTACCCACCTGCCATGTCGTTCGGCTAGCTACATTACAGCCTCGATCGTTCGCAAGGCTACTCCGATCTCATCCCCGTCCACCCGCACCGCGGTGCGAAACACCCTTTGAAAGGCTTTCCGCTGCAGAGCCCGGTCCAGACACGCCTGCCGCCGGCAGAGATACGCTCCTCTGCCCGTCCGGTGCCGCGAATCCGTCACCACGACCCGTGGCGGCGCGGTCTCGGCATCGAGCGCCAGGCGCAAGAACTCGCTTTGCGGTCCCCGCCGGCCGCAGCCGATGCACTGCCGCTCAGGCTCGCTCACCACCGATCCCCTGATGCGAGGCTATGCCGCAGTATAGACTGCCTGGCAGCGCTGCGTTGGGGCAACGCTTCCCGCCGACCGTGAGCGCGTGACAGCGACCGTCGACCACCTGAGGCTCGACCTCCGCCGCCGCGTAGACAGTCTCCTCCTCACTCATCTCCGTCTCCGACTTGATATCGATCTTCCAGCCGGTGAGCCGGTTAGCCAGGCGGGCGTTCTGCCCGTCCTTGCCTATGGCCAGCGACAACTGATCGTCGGGGACCACTACTGTGGCCTCGCGCTGCTGGTCGTCCAGGATCACTTCTCGCACGCGGGCAGGCGAAAGAGACTTCGCCACAAAACGGGCCGGTTCTTCATCGAACGGGATGATGTCGATCTTTTCCCCCCGTAGCTCGGAGACCACCATGCGCACCCGAGAGCCCCGCGGCCCTACGCAGGCGCCGACGGGGTCGACCCCGTCGCTGTGCGAGACGACCGATATCTTCGAGCGATAGCCAGGTTCCCGGGCTACGCCTACGATCTCTACCAGTCCGTCGGATATCTCCGGCACCTCCAGCTCGAACAGTCGACGGACCAGGTCCTCGCTGCGTCTCGAGAGGATGATGGGCGGCTCTTTGGGGTTCTGTGAGACTTCCTTTATGACGGCCTTCAAGCGCATCCCATGCTCGTAGCGCTCGGTAGGCACCTGCTCGCTCTTGGGCAGACGAGCCTCGACCCGGCCAAGGTCGACCAGGGTGTACCGGCTGTCGGACTGCTGGACGATGCCGGTCACTATCTCTCCGATGCGGTGCGAGTACTCCTGAAAGACGATGCCTTGCTCCGCCTCGCGGATACGCTGGTAGATCACCTGCTTGGCCGTCTGGGCCGCGATCCGCCCGAAGTCTTCGGGCGTGATCTCCACCCTCTCGGCCATGGACGTGTCGATCACAGTCTCCTCGTCCTGTACGGCCGGCTCTTGGCCCGGCGGGAAGATGAGCTCAAAGACGTGGATCTCCCCCGTCTCCCTGTCGATCTTCACTTCGGAGAACGGGACGGCATGCGCCGTCTTCTGGTATGCAGAATGAAGCGCGTCTTCAAGTGCCTCGATCAGCACTTCGAAGGGGATGCTCTTTTCTTTTTCGATCTGGCGGAGGGCTTCTATCGTTTCCCTGTTCATCCCTTCCCCCTATCAGAACTCGTATATAAGATGGGCGCTCGCCACCTCGCCCAGCGGGATCCTCGCCTCGCGCCCCGCCTCCTGCACGACTATCTCGTCCGTTCCGACCTCCAGCAGGGTCCCCTGCCAGATCTTGCTGCCTTCCACCGGGACCCGCGTCTTGACGTAGATCCTCTTGCCGAGCTGCGCCTCGAAGTGGCTGCGCTTCCGGAGAGGCCGCTCGATGCCAGGTGAACTGACCTCGAGCGAGTACGCGCCTTCGAACGCATCGGCCTCGTCGAGCGCCCTTCCTACCACTCCCGACACTTGGGCGCACAGATCGTGTGTGACGCCCGCCGGGTGGTCGATATACAGGCGAAGTATCTTCTGCCGCCTGCTACCCGCCTCTTCCAGGATCACGAGTTCGACGTCCTCGATCTCCCGGTCGATGACCTGCTGGACCCAGGCTTCCGTGAGTTCCACGCTCTCCCTCAAGGAAAACAAAAGTGGGCCGACCGCACCCACTTTGGCGAAACAGCTTGGCTTTTTATTACCGACGGATTATAGCACGACGGCCGTCGCCCCGACAAGGAAAGGGACTTCAATAACGGAAGTTTAGATCAGCGAAGCCCCTCCCATAGCGCGCGCACGCGAGCGCCGCACTCCCCGATGAGCACGTCCTCCCGTTCCCCTCCAGAGCGTGGCTCGACCTCGACCAGGCCGTCCAGAGCTTTCTTTCCCACCGTTACCCTGATGGGACAACCGATGAGCTCCGCGTCGGCGAACTTGACCCCGGGTCGCTCGTCACGGTCGTCCCAGAGCACCTCCCAGCCGTCCGCAGTAAGTCCTTCGTAGAGCATCCGCGCCACGTCGATCTGAGCACTTTCCTTGGCCTGCACCTGTACCAGTTGCACGTCGAAGGGGGCGATGGTCTTGGGCCAGACGATGCCCCGCTCGTCGCTGCTCTGTTCGACCGCAGCGGCGGCTATCCGCGCCGGCCCGATGCCGTACGAGCCCATCACAATGGGACGCTCTCGCCCCCCTTCGTCAAGGATGGTCGCCCCCAGAGGCAGCGAGTATTTGATGCCCAATTTGAAGATGTTTCCGACCTCGATCACCTGCTCGATCACCAAAGGGTGGCCGCACTCCGGGCAGCCGTCGCCTTCTTCGGCCTCGCGCAGATCGGCATATTCGGGGGTGAAATCGCGTCCGACCACCACGCCGACCAGATGGGTGTGCTCCTTGTTCGCGCCGGTGGCGTACTCGCGCGGACCTTCAAGGGCACCAGCGCCCGCGCTGCCTGCCGGATCGTCGGGACGCAGGCTCTCATCGGCCAGGATCCGGAGGTTCCCGTCCGCGGGCAGACCCACCGGTCCCACAAAACCCACCTCCGCGCCGGTGACCGCGCTGACTTCCTCCGGATGGGCCGGACGCACTTCACTCTTGAGGACACGGGCCAATTTGTTCTCGTGCAATGTGTGGTCTCCCCGTAAGAGCACCATGACGGGCGACTCTCCGGCCATGTACACCAGTGCCTTGATGATCGAAGTGGGGGGAACGGCCAGGAACGCCGACACCTGCTCGATGGTCCGCTGCTCGGGCGTGGCCACTTCCCGGGGCCCCGTGCCACCGGAATCCCCTCCCTCTGTCCGCAGACGGGCTGCTGCGCTATCCCGCGGCTCGTCCGGAGCGCGGGCTATCGACCGGGCCAGCTCTACGTTGGCCGAGTACCCGCACGCGGGGCAAAGGGCCACGCGGTCCTCGCCGGCTCGGGAGGGAGCCATGTATTCGTGGGCCTGGGCCCCGCCCATGAAACCGCTGTCGCTCTCCACTCGATAGAACTGCAGTCCGCAACGGGCGAAGATGCGGTCGTATGCACCGATGTGTTTCTCGTAGCTGCTTTCGAGGCCCGCGTCGTCGACGTCGAACGAGTACGAGTCCTTCATGAGGAACTCCCGGACCCGCAGCACCCCGCCTTTGGCCCGGGGCTCGTCGCGGAACTTGAGCTGCAGCTGATACCAGATCTGGGGCAGGTCGCGATAGGACCGCAGTTCCCGGGAGGCCAGCCAGGCGAAGACCTCTTCGTGGGTCATGGCCAGGACCATGTCCCGACCGCCCCGGTCGTTGAACCGGAACATCTCCGGGCCGATGGCGTCGTAGCGACCGCTCGCCTGCCATACGTCTGCGGGATGCATGGTGGGCATCGACAACTCGACCGCCCCGATAGCGTTCATCTCCTCCCGTATGATGCGACAGATTCGTTGCATCACCCGCCAGCCGAGAGGCAACATGATGTAGATGCCAGACGCGAACTGACGGACGAAACCACCGCGCACCATCAGCTTGTGACTGATGGCCTCAGCATCGGCCGGGTCTTCTTTGACCGTGGGCATGAAGAAAGCGGTCGCCCGCATCGATCCCTCCTCGGATTCCTGTGAGAGCCGGGCGCGGGATGCTGCCCGCGCCCGCGGTGCTGACAGTCTAGCAGGCCGCGCCGCAGCCGAGGCTAACGGCGAGACCCGCTGCCGGGCCCGTCGGCCGGGGCCCCGCCAGGGAAGCCCGAGCCGGCGGCGGCGAGACCATCAGGGGCGTTCTCACTTCCATCAGCGTTCTCCCCGGACCCGCCTTGGTCGCTGCTCGACGCCGTCGGCCACCTCGAGGCGATCTCTGCGAAAAGCGCCTCCACCAGCTCTTCCTGGGCGACTTTCCTGACCGGCCGTCCTGCGGCAAAGACCACTCCTTCTCCCTCCCCGCCGGCGATGCCGAAGTCTGCCTTCCGTGCCTCCCCCGGCCCGTTCACCACGCAGCCCATGACTGCCACTTCGAGCTCCAGACCCGAGGCTTCGAGGCGCCTCTCCACCTCCAAAGCCAGCGGCTCCAGATCGATACGGGTCCGCCCGCACGTAGGACAGGAGATGACCCTGGGTCCCCGTGGGATCAGATCGAGCGTGCGCAGTATCTCGCGGGCCACACGCACTTCCTCCACCGGATCGCCGGTGAGCGAGACACGGACGGTATCGCCTACTCCTTCGGCCAGGAGCACTCCAAGGACCACGGCGCTTCTGAGGGAACCCGCCCAGCGTGTGCCCGCCTCGGTCAGCCCCAGATGCAGCGGATAGGGGATGCGCTCCGCCAGCAGGCGGTTGGCCCGGATCGCGATCAGAGGCGCCGACGACTTGACCGAGACTTTGATCTCGCGGAAATCAAGCTCCTCCATCAGTTCGCAGTAGCGCACCGCCGATTCGACCAAGGCGCCTGCCGGGTCCACTTGCTCCAACTCTCGCAGGTCGCGCTGCAAGGAACCACTGTTGACGCCCACTCGTATGACCGCCCCAGCCTGACGGGCGGCTTCCACCACCTCCCGGACCTCATTCCGCCCCCCGATATTCCCAGGGTTGATGCGCACGCCGGCCACCCCGGCTCTCAGGGCAGCCACTGCCAGACGGTGGTCGAAGTGCACGTCGGCGATAAGAGGAACGGGGGACTCGACCGTCAGCTCCGGGAGGGCCTCCGCTGCGGCGGTATCAGGCACCGCTACCCGCACCAGTCCGGCCCCGGCGGTGGCGAGGGCCCGGATCTGGCTGAGAGTCGCCTCGACGTCATCGGTGCGCGTGTTGGTCATGGACTGGACCACCACCGGAGCACCGCCGCCCACCGGCACCCCGCCGACCATCACCCTGCGTTCGCTGGGCACGACCGCTCCGGGCTAACCGCCGAAGATGCGGCCGATGTCGTTGCCGGTCGCCACGATGAAGAGCAGCATGAAGAGCACGAACCCCACCATCGAGATCCGTTCGAAGGCTCTGAGGGAGATGCTCCGCCCCCGGATACGTTCGATGATGCTGAAGAGCACATGCCCGCCGTCGAGCGGCAGCACGGGCAGAAGGTTGAGGATGGCGAGGTTGATGCTGATCAGGGCCAGCAGCATGAGGTAATAGCCGCCCTCAACGGCCTCGCTGGAGAGCTGGATGATGCCTATCGGTCCGGCCAGGCCTTGCGAGCCCGTCACCGGGGCATCGCCCGTGAACATCATGCCGATGCCCTTGAATATGAGAGTCACCAAAGAGCCGGTGGTCCTGGCCGCGTAGCCCAAGGCCCCGATCACCCCGAGATCCTTCTGCTCGAAAGTCGGCTGGACCCCCAGATAGCCGGTGCCGCCCTCCTGTTCTTCGAGGACCGCGGTCAATTCGACGATGGCGCCGTCGCGCTCCACCTCCACGATCACCGTCTCACCGGGATTCAGAAGGATCTGCGTACGGACCTCTTCCCACGTGTCGGTGGCCGTGCCACCGACGCTAACGATCTTGTCTCCGGGCTGCACGCCAGCCGCGGCCGCGGGCGTGCCCTCCCCGACCTCGGTGATGACCGTACTAGTGACACTCTCTCCCTGGGTAAGCCCCACGATGAAGATAAGGAGGAAGGCCACTATAACGTTCATGGCCACACCGGCGATGATAAACGCCAGCTTGTGCAGGAACGGATGGGAATAATAGCGGCGTTCGAGAGGCGTGGCCGCGATCTCGGCGGCGCTCAGAGCTCGTTTTCCGGCCAAACGATCCTCGGGGTCCTGGGGACGGTGTTTGCTCTCCCACTCTTCATCGCCATCCAAGTCCCCGGAGAGCCGGCGCTCCTCTTCCCTGGCTTCCTCCACCCGGGCCTCGAACTCCTCCCTGTGCATCCCCGTCACCCGCACATATCCACCGAGAGGCAGCGCGGATATCCCATAAATGGTCTCCCCGATGCGGCGGCTGAACAGATAGCGTCCGAAGCCCAGACTGAACTCTTCGACTCTCATGCCCGTAGCCTTTGCCACGATGAAATGACCGAACTCGTGGGCCAGGATGAGGAATCCCAGTCCCACGATGGCTACTATCACTCCCACGAAGGTCATCAAGAGAACCTATCTCCTTACGGACAGCGCGGCACACACACCCGCGGCCTTGTCTCTTGCCCATTCATCGACGGCGGCGACCTCGGCGTAAGTTCCCAGATCGCTTCCTTCACATTGCGCGACGACCGCTTCCACTACCTCGTATATACCCAGAAAAGGCAAGACTCCCTCCAGGAAGGCTTCCACGGCTACCTCGTTCGCTGCGTTGAGGGCGCATGTCGCCGCGTCGCCCCGTCCCCCTGCCTCGCGTGCCATGCGGACAGCTGGGAACGTCTCCTCATCCGGTGCCTCGAAATCGAGCGACAGCCCGGCAGAGAGATCGAGCGGGCTCGCCTCCACGGAGGCCCGGGTGGGGTAGTGCAGGGCGTAGGCGATAGGTATACGCATGTCGGCCGGTCCAAGATGGGCCAGCATTGCGCCGTCGTTCAGCCGTACCAGGGCGTGCACCAGTGATTGCGGGTGCACCACCACTTCGATCTGGTCGTAGCCCAGGCCGAAGAGATGGTGGGCCTCGATGACTTCCAGCCCTTTGTTCATGAGGGTGGCCGAGTCGGTACTGATCTTCTCTCCCATGGACCACGTGGGGTGGGCCAGCGCCTCGTCCCTGGTGACCCTTTCCAGTTCCGCGGGCTTCTTCCCTCGTAAGGGTCCCCCAGACGAGGTTATGACCACCGAGCCTACATTCCTTCTATCGGCCGTGGATAGCAGCTGGTAGAGGGCCGAATGCTCGGAGTCCACCGGCAGGATCTCGATCCCGCGCCGCGCCGCCAGGCCCATCACCAGCGAGCCGGCACAGACCAGGCTCTCCTTGTTTGCCAGGGCAAGAGACCGGCCGCATTCCAAGGCCGACATGGTGGACTCGAGCCCTGCGAACCCCACGATCGCGTTCAGCACGAGGTCCGCCTCCACTTCCCGCACCAAGCGCGCCGCCGCTCCCGACCCGGTCCTCAGGTCCAACTCCGGGTAGAGCG
Organism: uncultured Actinomycetes bacterium; assembly: GCA_963713545.1. Lineage (GTDB taxonomy): Bacteria > Actinomycetota > Thermoleophilia > RBG-16-64-13 > RBG-16-64-13 > CAVPLM01. The sequence continues at coordinate 343,624 of CAVQME010000002.1, forward strand.
AGGGAGAGACGGTAGTAGCGGCGGCCGCATCGGCGATCGCGACATGCTGTACTCCCAACGACACGGCCTGCTCGAGTAGCAAGGCCACGTTGCGGTCGCAGGAAAGGCCCACCACGGTCAGATCGTGGCTGCTTGCCACCACCTGAAGGGCCTGTACCCCGATCGACCCGGTGGCGCCAAGGACGAGGACCCGCTTCATTTCACCAAGTCACCCAGCAGCACCAGGGATGCCCAGTAGGCGACGAACCCGGCGAAGAGGATGGAGTCGAAGCGGTCGAGGATCCCTCCGTGGCCGGGCAGTATCCTGCCCGAATCCTTCACACGGAAGTCCCGCTTGAAGGCGGATTCGAAAAGGTCGCCCCATTGCCCGACCACCCCTATGATCAGCCCCAGTATCACCGCCTCCATGGCCGGCAGCCATGGTGAATAGATCTTCACGACCAAGGCGGCCACGACCGCTCCGGCCAGACCCCCGATGGCGCCTTCGACCGACTTGTTGGGGGAGATGCGAGGCGCCATCCGGTGACGCCCCATAGCCCGCCCCACGAAATAGGCGAACGTGTCGCTGAGCATGGTGCAGGCCATCACCAAGATGGTCAGAGCCATGCCGTGCTCCAGGGCTCGCAGTAACAGGAGGTACGCGAAACCCACCGCCACCCAAAGGACGCCGAACCCCGTCACCGCCATCCGTCCCACCAGATGCGCGCCCAGTTCGCCGAAAAGCGACCAGAAGAAGGTCAAGATGACGAGGGCGGCCAGACCAGCCAGGATTCCCTCGAGGCCCATGAAGTAGGCGCCCGCCAGCACCCCCAGTCCGGCCACAAAACCCACCAGAAGGTTCGGCCGGTAAGGCCGGACGACCGTGTAGTACTCATGGAGTCCGAGCACGGTCAGCACGACGGCGAGCCCGAAAAAGTAATAGCCACCGAGGATGACCGCCGCCAGCCCGATGGGGATACCGATGACGGCGACGAGAACGCGGTATCTAAGCATCGCCGGCCCCGGCGCGAGCGCCGTAGCGGCGCTCGCGCGCCGCGTAGTCGTCGAGAGCCCGCTGCAACTCCTTCTCGTCGAAGTCCGGCCAGAGGCCGTCCCAGAAGTAGAGCTCCGAATAGGCCGACTGCCACAGCAGGAAGTTCGACAGCCGCTTTTCGCCGGAGGTGCGGATCACCAGGTCCGGGTCGCGCATCAGAGGAGAATAGAGATGCCGGGCTATGTCGGCCTCGTCGATCTGACCTGGGTCGACGCCGGCGGCCGCGGCGCGCCGCACTGCGTCGACGATCTCCCCCCGGCCCCCGTAGTTGAATGCGATGAAGAGGATCATCCGGCCGTTGCCGGCGGTCAGTCGTTCCGCCCATTCCATCTTGGCCAGTAGGTTGGCGCTAAAACCCTCGCGCCGCCCGACAAAGACCACCCTGCAGTCGTTCTCATGGAGGGTCGGGACCTCGCTCTCGATCATCTCCGCGTGCAACTGCATGAGTCCCTCCACTTCCTCGGTGGGTCGGCTCCAGTTCTCGGTGGAGAAGGAGTAGAGGGTGAGTTGCCCGAGGCCGAGATCGCGCGCCGCCTCGATTACCCGCCGCACTGCCTTCGTGCCCGCCCGGTGACCGGCTGCCACGGGAAGGCGGCGACGGCGCGCCCACCGGCCGTTGCCGTCCATGATGATGGCTACATGGAAGGGTCTTGCGCCCTCCGGCCCGGTTTTGGCCCCATCCGAGGCTTCCTTCCCGCCCCGATGTGCAAGAGCTCCAAGCCAGTCCGGTAGGCTCACGTCAGATCTCGAGGATCTCTTCTTCCTTGTGGTGCACCAGGTCGTTGACCTTCTCGATGAAGCCGTCGGTCAGCTTCTGCACGTCCTCTTCGGCCCGGTGCTCGTCGTCTTCCGAGATCTCGCCCTCCTTCTTGAGCTCTTTGAGATCGTGTATGACATCCCGGCGGACGTTGCGAATAGCGATGCGGCTGTCCTCAGCCATGTTCTTGATCAGCTTGACCAGGTCCTTACGCCGTTCGGCGGTCAGAGTGGGGATGTTGAGCCGGATCACCGTGCCATCCGTGTTCGGGGTCAGCGCCAGGTCGGACTCTTGGATGGCCCGCACGACCGCGTTCACCGCGCTCTTGTCGTAGACCGTAACAGATATCGTCCGCGGATCCGGAGTGGCCAGATTGGCCAACTGCTTAAGAGGGGTCTTGGCGCCGTAGTAGTCCACGTGCAGCCGGTCGAGGAGTCCGGTGGAGGCCCGTCCGGTACGCACCGTGTTGAACTCGCTCCGAAGCGCATCGAGCGCACTCTCCATGCGACGCTTGCCGTCGGCGATCAGTTCGGTGATCATGCCTCTCCCCTTTGCTGAGCGTGATCCGAGACTATCGTGCCCACCCGTTCCCCGTAGACGACTCGATGGATGTTGCCGGGTACACTCATATTGAACACCATTATCGGCAGATGGTTGTCCATGCAGAGTGAGAGCGCCGTCGAGTCCATGACCTTCAGGCCGCGCTCCAGCGCTTCGCGATGGGTGATGCTTTCGATGAGCTTGGCATCGGGCTCGATCTCGGGATCGGCGTCATAGACCCCGTCGAACTTCTTCTTAGCCATGAGCAGGCAGCCAGCACCGATCTCGAGAGCGCGCAGAGCGGCCGCTGTGTCGGTACTGAAGAACGGATTGCCGGTCCCCGCCGCGAAGATGACGACCCTGCCCTTCTCCAGGTGCCGTATGGCTCGCCCGCGGATGTAGGGCTCGCAGATCTCCTGCATGTGAATAGCCGACAACACGCGCGAATCCGTGCCCAACTTCCGGAGCGCATCTTGCAGCGCGACGGAGTTCATGACCGTCGCCAACATCCCCATGTAGTCCGCCGTAGCCCGTTCAATACCCTGAGCCGCGCCTGATACCCCCCGGAAGATGTTGCCTCCCCCGACGACGATAGCCACCTCGGTGCCGCCGGAAGCTACTTCGGACACCTCCCCAGCCACACCTCGGAGCCGGTCCGGGTCGATTCCGTAGTTCAGATCACCCATGAGGGCCTCGCCGCTAAGCTTGAGCAAGACCCTCCTGCAGGCCGGTTGCTGGGCCATATCTCCTCGCTCTGGGCTCCCCTCGCGGCGTGACCTTGCCCCGAGGCCTGGTTGATGGGACGTCGTGTCCTTAGATTACCTCGTCGCCGAGCCGAAAACGGGCGAAGCGGCGTATCTCGATGTTCTCGCCGATCTTGCCGATGACCTCGCGGCGAAGGTCGTCGATGGTCTTGTCGGGATCCTTGACAAAGGGTTGCTCAAGAAGCACCACCTCGGAGAACCACTTGCTGAGCTTGCCTTCGGCTATCTTCTGGATCACCGCTTCCGGCTTGCCCGATGCTTTGGCCTGAGCCGAGTAGATCTCGACCTCCGCGGCCGTGGCCTCCTCGGGGATGTCCTCGCGGCCGACCCAAAGGGGGCTCGAAGCGGCGATATGCATGGCAACATCGTGCACGAAACCCTTGAAATCCTCGTTGCGGGCGACGAAGTCGGTCTCGCAGTTCACCTCCACCAGCACGCCCACTTTGGCTCCGGGATGGATGTACGAATCGACAATCCCTTCGTTGGTGGCCCTGGAGGACTTCTTGTCGGCGGTCGCCATGCCTTTCTTGCGCAGGATCTTCAGCGCTTCATCCATGTCACCTTGAGCCTCGGTAAGCGCCATCTTGCAGTCCATGATGCCCGCGCCGCACGCATCGCGCAGCTTCTTGACCAGGTTTGCATCGATACTCATCATTCAGCCTCCGTCGTTACGACGCTCGACGTTTTCGATCACCATTTTCAGCTCAACGTCGCTCCACGCCGAGAGGCCGCCTCAGAAGGCCTGGGGGAGCGGAGCCACCGTCCCAGGCAGGGGCCCCGGCCGGCACGCGCCTAGGATCACGCTTCGGACTCCACCTCGGGCCCAGCGGCGGACTCATCGCCAGCGCTCTCGGCAGGAGCCTCGGTCGCAGCGGGCGCATCCGCGGCTTCCGCGACAGCGGCCGCTTGCTCAACAGGCGTGGCCGCAGCTTCGGTCTCGGCCAGCGGCGCGATCGCCTTAGCAGCCATGTCGAGCACGGGAGTCTCCACCGGCGCCACCTCTTCGGCGACTGGTTGGCTGGCAGGCGCCTCAGCCGCCGCCTTGGTAGCCGTCTCCTTGCCGCCTCTCTCAGCCTTGGGCGGGGCCGGCTTGGCCGGCGCCGGCCTGCGAGCAGAAGCACCCTGATCCGGTCCGCCCTCGCGGGATCCCGGCCTCCCCGGTCCTCCGGAGCGGCCACCTGCACCCGCGCGTCCTGGTCCGCCGGAACGTCCGGGTCCACCCGCGCGTCCTGGTCCCCCGGAACGGCCGTCACCGACAGCCGGGCGAGGCGCCCTCGACACACGGGACGGAGGAGCTTCGCCGACCGCCGGCCTCTGCGCCTCTTCGAAGCCGACGGGAGCCCGCTCGACACGGCTCTCTGCAGCCGCTCTAGCCGCCTCGGCGGCTAGGAATTCGGAGGCCTGGACCTTCTGGCGACCTTCCTCGACCGCCCGGCAAAGAGTCTTGACTATCAAGCTGCATGAACGGATCGCATCGTCGTTACCCGGGATGAGGTAGTCCACTTCGTCGGGGTCGCAGTTGGTATCGACCAGGCCGATAAGGGGTAGCCCCAGCTTGTTGACTTCCTTGGTGGCTATGGCCTCCCGCTTGGGATCGACTACGAACACCGCATCCGGCAGGCGGGTCATATTGCTCACCCCGCCCAAGTTGATCTCCAGCTTCTCCAACTCCCGCTCCATAGCCATGCGCTCTTTGGTCGGAAGCAGGGCCAACTGCCCCTCTTCCTTCAGCTTGCGCAGCTCGTGCATGCGCTTGATACGGTTCTCGATAGTGGCGAAGTTGGTGAGAAGGCCACCCAGCCAGCGGTGCGACACGTAGGGCATCCCCACCCGGCCGGGTTCGTCACGAATGATGTCCTGGCACTGCTTCTTGGTGCCCACGAAGAGCACGGTCCCGCCCCTACTCGCGATGTTGCGGACGAAATCGTACGCGCGGTCGAGGAGGACGGTCGTCTGCTGGAGGTCGATGATGTGGATACCACTCCGCTCGGTGAAGATGTAGGGCTTCATCTTGGGATTCCACCGGCGGGTCTGGTGGCCGAAGTGCACTCCTGACTCCAGGAGCTGCTTCATGGAAGCTGCGGGCATGAGTACCTCACTCTGGTTTTGTTCTTGAGACTCCCTGAGGCCCGCTCCGGAACCGGTCGCCCGGCACCACCGCAGCGGTCACCCTCAGGTCCGATGGCACAACCGGGGCAGTTTACCACAAGAAAGCAGTCCCCCGGCCCATCGACGGCAGCTCGGCACGCCGTAGGTAGGAGCTAAGACACCAGCGCGTCCAGATCCAGCTCTTCCCTCAGGCGCCCTTTCAGGCGAAGGATCGCCTTGGTGTGCAGCTGCGAGACCCGGGATTCGGTGACCCCCAGGACCTCCCCGATCTCCTTGAGGGTCAGACCCTCGTAGTAGTAAAGGCCGATGACGATCTTCTCTCGCTCCGGCAGCCGCTGGATGGCGGCCGTCAGCGTCTCTTTGATGGCCTGGATGCGATAGGCGCGCGACGGGTCGGGAGCCTCGGAGTCTTCGATGGTGTCGATGAGATTGACCCGGTCTTGGCCGGACGAGCTCGAGTCCCAGAACTCATCGAGCGCGACGATCGAAGAGCAGCTGATCTGATTGAGGATATCCTGGTACTCGTCGACGCTTATCCCGAGCGAAGTCGCCGTCTCCTCGTCTGTCGGCGCCCGCATCAGCTCGTTCTCGAGCTTGGTCACGGTCGCCTCTACCTTCCGCGCCCAACTGCGGACCGAGCGGGGCACCCAATCCAAAGCCCTCAACTCGTCGATGATCGAGCCTTTGATCCTGGAGATCGCGTAGGTCTCGAACTTGATGTTCCGCGAGGGATCGAAGCGTTCCAACGCCCCTATCAGTCCGAGAAGGCCATAGGAAACGAGGTCGCCCTCCTCGATGTGAGCGGGCAGGCCCGAACTCATCCGGCCTGCAACGTATTTCACCAGCGGCGAGTAGGCGAGGATCAGCTGATCCCGCGCTTTGAGATCACCCTGTTCCTTGTAGAGGCGCCAGGCCTCTCCTACATCGTGCTGCGTTTTGGGGTCGATGGCCATATGTCTTTCGGTCCCTAGGCCCGGGGGTGGGCTTTGCGGTAAGCCCTGCGCAGATGCGCGGCTGATGTATGAGTGTACACCTGGGTGGTACGGAGAGACGAATGGCCCAGCAATTCTTGTATGACTCGGAGGTCCGCCCCTCCTTCCAACAGATGAGTGGCGAACGAATGGCGGAGTGTGTGGGGCGTGGTGCCGGCCGGCGCGTCCGCCTTAGCCAGGCGACGCGCCAAGCGCCGCCACACGTCTGAGGACGACAGCGGCTTGCCGTTGCGGCTCAGGAACACATGCTCGCTTCCGCTATCCCCTGCCAGCTGGGTACGTCCTTCGCGAAAGTAGCGGTCAAGACTCTCAAGCGCCGCCTCACCCACCGGCACGACCCGTACCTTGCGCCCCTTGCCTTTGACCCGCACTTCCGAGCTTTCGATGTGGACGTCCCTGATCTTCAAGTCCAATACTTCCTGACAGCGTAGCCCTGAAGAATATATTAACTCGAAAAGCGCACGGTCCCGTAATTCGAGGGGTTTCGGTCCGCCGATCGACTCGAGCAACGCCACGGTCTGGTCAGGAGTGAGAACCTGGGGCAAGTGCCGAGGCATCTTCGGCGACCTCACCCCTGCCGCGGGATTGGTGTCGATCAGGCCGTTGTCTTCGCAAAAGCGAAAGAAGTTCCTCACCATCGACAGCTTGCGCGCGACGGTGCTCCGTGCGCAAGCTCGGGCCCGGGTCCGCCCGGACGCATCGCCCACGGCGTCCGCGCCGGCAGCGCCGGAGCCCGCGGCGCGCGCTCTCGGGCCGGGCGCACTGCGGAGAGTCTCGTCAACGGCGGGTGAACAAGCTTCACGCCCGCCTGCCTCGCTCAAGGCCGCGGCGAAACCACCGACCTCTGCACGCGTGACATCGACCACGCTGTGGATGCCCCGCCGGTCCAGGTAGACCGCAAGCTGACGGAGGTCGCTCAGGGCTGCTTTCACCGTACGCGGGCTGTAGCCAGCCGCGATCAGGCTGCGGATGAAGGCGGAAACGGCCTGGTCAAGGCTTCTGGACGGTAGGGGAGGCGCCGCGCGCTCCGCTTCCGACTGCATCGCCCTTCCCTCCTGTCTTGTAGTCCGCTCACGGCGCCCTGATGAACTGGCCCGGCCCGGCGCGGGCCACTAGGCCCGCGATCTCCAACTCCCCCAACGCGATGTTGAGTTGCCGCACACTCAGGCCCGTGCTGTCGATCAGACGGTCCACCGAGCAGGGGCCGTCGCCCAACACCGTCAGGATACTATCCACACGTGGCTGTTTGGGGGCACTCCGGTCGAAGAGGCCCATCTGCTTGCAGACGATGGGCATCGCGTCTTGGTCGGCTCCGGCTCGCCCGTGCTCACAGGTGTGGATTCTTGTTTGCAGAAAGAAATCCTCCACTGTCACGCAAGGATCGACGGCAGGCCCTGCGCCTTCGTAGAGTAGCTGGTTGCACCCCTTGTGGCTCTCGATCGAGATGGGCCCGGGCACGGCGAAGACCGGGCGGCCGAGGTCGAGCGACCACCCCGCGGTCTGGAGAGCGCCGCTTGTGGGCGAGCCCTCTACCACCAGCAACGCGTCACCCAGCGCCGCCAGTAGCCGGTTGCGACGCGGGAACGTCCACCTAGCAGGGGGAGTCCCGGGAGGCAGCTCGCTCAGGATCACTCCCTTCTGCCGGATCTTTTCGTAAAGACCGCGATGGCGGCTCGGATAGGCCACATCGACCCCGCATCCCAGGATGCCGACTGTGAGACCACCCGCGTCCAGAGTCGCTTGGTGTGCTCGCCCATCGATCCCCAAAGCCATGCCGCTGACCACCGCCACTCCTTTGCCGACGAACGCCGTTGCGAAGACCTCGGCCGCTCTCAGGCCGTACGTCGTGGCCTTGCGGGTCCCCACGATGGTGATTCGAGATACGCGCAGAAGTCGCGACAAAGCGGGATCTGAACCACGGGCGAACAGACCCGCGGGCGGAAGTTCGAGTTGCATCAGCTCACGCGGATAGCCGGCCGATCCGTATGGCAAGAAGGCGATGTCTCCCTTGAGCAGCATGGCTTCGGCCTCGTCAAGCGCGAACTCCCGGCGCTTGGCCTCGAACCGCGTCGCGGTCGAAGGATCGATGCCCCACTCTAGAAGGCGCCGACGCGGCGCCGTCCAGACCGCCGCCGGGCCGCACCTTGCCAGCAGCCGGAGCAGAGAGTGGATACCGCCCGCGCAAAGCCACGATAGACCCAAGGCGGCCTCCCGCGCCTCATGAGCGCGTGTGAGCTCGTTCGTCACGCGAACTGTACCCGCCGGTGGTCGAGGCGGAGAGCCAGAGCCTCCGCCACGTGCTCGACTCCGACCGGGACTACGTTGTCGAGGTCGGCGATAGTCCGTGCGAGGCCGATGACCCTCACGTATGCCCGCCCACTCAGACTGTCGCGGAGCAGAGCCTGACGCAGCAGGGCGCGGGCTTCCCCGGTCAAATGGTTGCGTGCCTCGATCGATCCAGGAGAGGCGGTCTGCCTCCCCCCTGATCGTTGCTCCCGAAAGGCAAGAGCCGCCGCCACTCGAGCCTGGACCACCGCCGAGCTCTCCCCGCCCGCGCCGCTCTCCAGCGCGGCAATCGTCAAAGGGGGCACTTCGATGAGAGCGTCGACGCGATCGAGGAACGGCCCGCTTAGACGGGCACGGTAGCGCTCGATCGCCGCAGCCGGGCACCTGCAGGTCTTCTCCGCGTGCCCCAAATAGCCGCACGGACACGGATTCATCGCCCCCACCAACGTGCAGGCCGCGGGGAATACGGAGGTACCGATCGTCCTGCTGATCGCTATTTTGCCCTCTTCGAGCGGCTGTCTCAGCGCCTCGATCGCATCGCGGGAGAATTCCGGCAATTCATCCAGAAAGAGGACTCCTCGATGCGCCAGGCTGATCTCGCCCGGTCTAAGCACGGCGCCGCCGCCCACCAGAGCAGCCCGCGAGGCGGTATGGTGAGGCGCCCTGAACGGCCGGTCCCGTATGAGACCCGAGTGCGCGCCGGGGAATCCCGCGGCGCTGTAGACGCGTGTCACTTCGATGGCTTCTTCGCGGGAAAGACGGGGCAGTATCCCTGGGAGCCTCCGCGCCAGCATGGTCTTCCCGGCACCGGGCGACCCGACCATCAACAGATGGTGTCCCCCGGCGGCCACGATCTCGAGGGCGCGCTTCGCCTGGTGGTGACCCGCCACCTCTGTGAGATCGTGGGCGTCCGTTTCTAACTCAGACGGAGGTTCGCGACTCATCCGCAGCCAGCGGGCACCTCGTTCCAGTATCCGGGACCGATAGCTCGAGTTGCGTACCACCATGACAGCCTCGGCAAGGGATCTGACCCCGGCCACCGGCACGAGACTCACCTGGCTCGCTGCGGCGAGCCCTTCCATGGGAGCGATCAACAAGCTGACCCCGATGCGTCCCGCGGTCTCCGCCACCGAGAGCATCCCTCTGCTCGGCCTCACTACGCCGTCCAACGACACCTCCCCCACCGCTCCCACACCCCGGGTCGATTCCACCGGGACATGGCCGCAGGCAGCCAGAGTCGCCAGGGCCACCGGCAGATCGAAACCCGATCCCTCCTTCGGCACATCTCCAGGGCTCAGATTGATGGTTATGCGTCGCGTAGGGAGCGCAAGACCGCTGCTAGCCGCGCCTGAGCGTATGCGTTCCCGGGCTTCGCGTACCGCGGCGCCCGGAAGCCCCACTATGGTCACCCCGGGCAGACCGCTGCGGGCGTGGGCTTCCACCCTCACGGGGACCGCCTCGATGCCCACAAGGGCAAAGCCCCATATGGATGCCAGACCCACGGCTACGACCCCCCTTCGATCGCGTCCTTGAGGTGCTCGAGGCTGCAAGGCAGTCCCTGGTGATCAAGCGAGACCGCGACTACATCGAACCGCACGCGGCACGGAAGCAACCCGCCTTCGGCCAACCACCAGAGGGCAGCGGCCCGCAACCTTCGCGCCTTGCGCGGACCTACCGCCTCCAGCGCGGTGCCGCAGCCTTGACCGGAGCGAGCCTTCACCTCCACTATCACCACCTGGGAGCCGTCATCGGCCGGATGCCGGCAGATGATGTCGATCTCGCCGGCGGGGGTGCGCTGATTGGTCGCCACGATGCGGTACCCTCTCGCCACGAGGAATGTGGCTGCGGCCTGTTCCCCCGTGCGTCCCCGCGCGGTACGATCGATGCTCTTGTGCGGCCGTGGATCCGTCTGTGCCTCCTCCTCGGAGCCGATCGGCGGTGCAGGGCAGGACCGGCCCGCCCGGCCGGTAAGCGGCCGCGGCGGCGAATCCGGCAGGCAAACGCGGCTGGGCGGCCGGGCGGCGAAGCGACGCAGCCCCGTTCCACCGCGCGCCCGCGCCGCTTTGCGGCGGCACGCGGCTTGACCGGCGGCGGTCATCGGCCAGACTAGCGGAGAGAGGAGAACGATCATCTCGGACTTTGGCCCGATGTTGGCCGAGCAAGACCCAGGCTCCCCGGCGCGCCGGCTGGAGGGCTTCCGCGTAGCCGTGCTCGAACACTACCGAGTGCAAGGCCGCGATCTGCCTTGGCGCAAGACTCGCGATCCCTATAGGATCCTCGTCTCGGAGATGATGCTCCAGCAGACGCAGGTCGCACGCGTGCTTCCGAAGTACGGACTGTTCCTCGACAGGTACCCGGAACTACCCCTACTGGCGAGGGCGCCGCTCAACGCGGTCCTGGAGATCTGGCAAGGATTGGGCTACAACCGGCGCGCCCTCTCCCTCCACAGGGCAGCCCAGATCGTGGTGGACGAACATGAGGGCCGGCTTCCCCGTTCATTCCCCCAGCTCCGCCGGCTGCCGGGCATCGGGCCCGCTACTGCCGCGGCCGTCTGCGTCTTTGCCTACGGAGATTCCTTGGTGTTCATCGAGACCAATATCCGCTCTGCCTTCCTTCACCACTTCTTCCCAGGATGCGTCGACGTCCCCGATAGCGAGATCCTGCCTCTGGTAGAAGCCACCCTCGACCGGGAGGACCCTCGTCGCTGGTACTACGCTCTGATGGATTATGGAGTCTGGCTGAAGAAGACCAACCCGAATCCCAGTCGCGGCAGCAGGCACCACGCGATCCAAACCCCCTTCGAGGGCTCGCGCCGACAGCTCCGCGCCCGCGCACTGAGGGCGGTGCTCGAGGCCGGGTACGAAGGCAGGCCGGCCGCCGAGCCGGGCGAGCGCTGCCGCAGAGTGCAGGGAATCCGAGGGTTCGACGCCGACACAGGACTGGACGCCGCTCAGGTAGGTTCGCAGGTGCCGGACTGGGACCCCAGGGAGGTGCGGAGCGTGCTCGACGAACTGGTGGGTGAAGGCTTTCTCGCCGTTCACGAGGGCCGCTACCGGATCGCCTGACCTGCCCGAGCAGCCTCGGCAGCGCGGTCCAGGGCGCGATCGTCGGAACGCTGGGCAGTGCCCCTGATGCCCCGACAGGCTCCCGAGCATCCAGTTCCTAGGCGCCTCAGCGGGGAACGAAGAGATAGTGAGCCACGAAATACTCCGTCCCAGAGGCGAGGGCGAAAGTCTCTTCACAGGCCATGAAGAACAGGCGCCAATGCGCGAGCCGCAGTCGTGCCTGGTCCTTGCCGTACGTGCGCTCCAGGACCGCCAGCACCAGGTCCCTCCGCCGGTCCAGATTCTCGAGCCAGGCCCGCAGGGTGCGGGCATAGTGATCCCCGCCGACCTGCCACCGCTCGACAAGGGTGACGTCATCTTGATAGCGCGTCAGGTAATCCCAGGAAGGCATCATCCCGCCCGCGAAGAAATGCCGCGCCATCCACCCGCCTGTCCCTTCTCGATCGAACTCGTACACCCGCCGGCGGTGGCAGAACACGTGCACGAGCAGCCTGCCGTCAAGCCGCAGCCATCCCCCGATCCCGCGCAAGAGCGCACCGTGGCTACGCAGATGCTCGAACATCTCCACAGAGACGATGCGGTCGAAACGGTGATCGGGGACGAACCGACTTGCCTCGGCTGTGATCACCTCCACATTCTCGATCCCCCGCTCCCGGCACCTCTGTCGGATGAACAGTCCCTGTTCGCGCGAATTGCTGAGAGCCACCACCCTGCTCCGAGGGTAACGCTCACCCACCCAGAGAGCCAGCGATCCCCAGCCGCACCCCAAATCGAGTATGTACTGACCGTCGTCGATTCCGGCGCGCTCGGCTGTGAGGGAGAGCATGGCCTCCTCGGCGCCGGCAAGATCCTGGACGGAAGAGGGCCACAGACAGCAGCTGTATTTCAGCCGCGGACCCAGGACCAGGCGGAAGAACTCGGGGGGGACGTCGTAGTGCTGCCGGTTCGCCTCGTCGGCCTCCACCGCGATCGGCCCGGACTCCAGACGGCCCAAGGTGGCGCGCTCGAGTTCGGCGAGCCCTTCGGGCCCAAGCCGCTCGAAGCTCTCCACCAACCCTTTCACCCGGGCGCGGACCACCCGGCGCAGGACCGGATCGGGTATCACTCCCCTGGCAAGAAGACTGTCCTCTAGCCGGTCCTTCACGACCGGCGCTCAGGCTCTCAGCGGCGTTCGCGCGTTCATGCCAGACGTGCGCTGCAGTCTCACTCGGCCCACTCGTCCCACAGGCCGAGTTGCGGAGCATTGACACCCTGGAAGCTCAGCCGGTGAAGTCCACATGGTCCGTGCCGGCGCAGAGCCTCGCGATGGCGTTCGGTAGCGTAGCCTACGTGCTCCTCGAAGCCGTATTCGGGGTGCAGCGAGGCGAGCGTCCTCATCAGACGATCCCGGACCACTTTGGCCGCCACCGAGGATGCCGCCACGGCCGCGCTCTTGTAGTCGGCTCCTACCACCGCTCTGGCGCGCAGATCGGGACGTCCCAGTTCGAATCCGTCCACCACCGCAACGGCGTAGCGCCGCTCGAGGGATTCGAGCGCTTCGGACAGGGCCGCCAGATTGCAGCGGTGCAGACCCACTTGGTCGATAGTCCCCGGAGAGTAGGCCACCCACGACACGTGAGTCGCCGAGAGCAGCACCTTCTGGTACATCTTCTCCCGGGCCTCGGGCGAAAGGAGCTTGGAGTCGGTCAGGCCCTTTAGCGCGGTGAAAGGGGCGGCTGCGTAGTCGAGCACCACGGCAGCCGCTACCAGCGGGCCGGCCAGGCAACCGCGTCCGGCCTCGTCGACGCCGGCTATGCGAAGGTCGCGGTCTTCTTCCGAAAGCCCGTACTCAATGAGTAGACCGCGGTCGAACTTGAAGGGATCGCAGAGCCTGCGCTTGCTCCGACCCTGCTGCCGGCGCACGACTGGGTAGTGCGGACCCTTCTTGGGCGGCTCCGGTGGGACCATGCCGGGCGCGGACCCCTTGGGCTAGAGCCCGCTGATATGGCCGAGCGGCCAGTACACCGCGAAGGCTTCGCCCATGATGGCCTCTTTGCTCACGGGCCCGAAGACCCGGCTGTCACCGCTGTTGTTGCGGTTGTCGCCCATAACCCACACGTACCCGGGTTTGATCCTGGTCTCGGGGAACTCCTCCACGATCGGATACTCCTTTATGTACAGCTCGTCCTGCGCCACATCGTTCACCCACAGCACTCCGTCGCGCACGGCCACGGTGTCGCCACTCACCGCCACCACTCGCTTGATGAAGGGATCGGACCCGGGTCGGTCAGGAGGGTGGAACACGATGACGTCTCCCTTCTCCGGGGAACGGAAATGGTAGATGAGCCGGTTGACGAGGACTCGGTCGCCCTCCACGAGAGTAGGTTCCATGGAGGGTGAGGGAATGGCGAAGGGTTTGACGATGAACTGCTGTACGAGAAGGGCGAGTACAAAAGCGGCCGCCACGATGACGACCACCTCGACGACCCAACGAAGGGTCCGATTACCCCGCTTCGTGGCTCCGGCGGCCGGAGCCTCCTCGACACCGCCCAGCGGTTCCGGTCCGGCCAAAGAGCCTGAATCCGGTTCGCTCACCGGACCCCCGCTCCTCAGATGCGTTTCTCTTTGACGCGGGCTTTCTTTCCCAGCTTCTCGCGCAGGTAGTAGAGCTTGGCCCTGGATACGTCGCCGATGGCGGTGACTTCTATCTTGTCGATCTTAGGCGAATGAAGGGGGAACGTGCGCTCCACCCCGACGCCGAACGACTGCTTGCGCACCGTGAATGTCTCCCGCACCCCGTGGCCCTGCTTGCGGATACAGAAGCCCTGGAAGACCTGGATCCTTTCCCGGCTCCCTTCGACCACCTTGAAGTGCACACGCAAAGTGTCTCCGGATTTGAAATCCGGGAGCCCCTGACGGAGTTGTCCCCGCTCGAATTCCTCTATCGCGCCCATGTGTATACCTAGCCCTAGTGTCATGCATACGTTCATAAGAGAGGCCCTGCCCAGAAAAGCCAGCAGACTTTAGAGCATACCGCGGCCGATTGCAACCCGGGACCACCGGCGGTCTTAGAAAGGGGCCGCCCCGTCCGCAGCCTGGTCGGCGGCGCCTAGAGACCTCCCCAGTGACTGATGGGCCAATAGATCACGAAGGCGTTCCCGATGATGGAGTCTATTGTTATCGGCCCGAAGATCCGGCTGTCTCCGCTATTGTTGCGGTTGTCGCCGAGCACGAAGACGTGGCCCTCTGGGACGACCAGCCCCGGCTCGTACCCCTCGAAATCCTGTTCGAGGAGATACGGCTCCTCCTGGGCGACTCCGTTCACATACAGCGCTCCGTCCTTGATGGCCACCTCGTCCCCCGCGACGGCCACCACCCGCTTTACCAGGTCCTCGTTCTCGTTGATGGGAGAGTCGAAAACCACGACGTCGCCGCTCTCGGGGTCCCTGAAGTGATAGGTCAACCGGCTGATGAGGACTCGGTCCCCCTCGATGAGCGTGGGCTCCATGGAGATCTGGTGGATGGTGAACGGCTTCACAAGAAGCCACTGGACGAGGAGGGCGATCACGAACGCCGCCGCCACGATGACGACGACCTCTATCACCATCCCCAGGGCACCGCGCTTCTTCTTCCCCCCCGCGCGGACCTGCGAGTCGCCGGTTGCCGCGCGGCGCTCGTCGCCCCGTGACGCGCCGCTGCGCTGCGCGTTCCCCGACCGCGTTTCCGCGCTCTTGCGTGCCGTTGGCTCGTCGCTCAAGTCTCACTCCCTCCTTTGCAAGCCCACGGCGACGGACGAGCGTTCTCCCGTCGCCAGTGCGCGATGGCGCCGTGATCCCCACTCAGGAGGATGGCCGGGACTTCCGCTCCTTCGTAGACGCGAGGCCTGGTGTAATGTGGGTACTCCACCATGCCTCCCAGTCCTTCGCTGAAGGACTCTTCCAGAACGCTGTCTGCGTTGCCCAGGGAGCCGGGAAGATGCCGTATCACCGCCTCTACCACAGCCAGAGCGGCCACCTCCCCCCCGGCCAGCACGTACGGCCCGATGGAAAGAGATCCCGTGGCGAACAGCGCCTCCACCCGGGCGTCAAAGCCCTCGAACCGGCCGCACAGAAGGACCAGGTCGCGCGCGCTCCCGGCTAACTCCAGACTCAGCGCGTGGTCGAACGGCCGCCCCCCCGCCGACAGCACATAGACGTCGCGGGTGTCACGCACAGTGCC
Source organism: uncultured Actinomycetes bacterium (assembly GCA_963713545.1). Classification (GTDB taxonomy): domain Bacteria; phylum Actinomycetota; class Thermoleophilia; order RBG-16-64-13; family RBG-16-64-13; genus CAVPLM01. Next base: position 359,367 of record CAVQME010000002.1, read on the forward strand.
CGCGGGTTCCGCGAAGACCTCCTCGAGAGCGCCGCCGACCACGTCGACCCGGGTGACCATGCCCGGTCCCCCACCGTACGGGGTGTCGTCGACCTCATGGTGGGGAGGCGCGCTGAAGTCGCGCAGATTGTAGACGTCCAGTACGGCCGCGCCGCCAGCGATGGCGTTGGCGACCGGGTGCTGAGACTGGAACCAGGCAAAGGCCTCCGGTACGAGAGTGAAGACGACGATGCGCTTCATCGCGAACCGGTGCCGGACTCGTCGTCGGCGCCGACGGCAGCCCCCTTGGGCGTGCCGGCGTCGGCGCAGTCCTCGGTGAGGTCGTCACGTTGGGTAAGAAACCCCGGTGCGACCTCCAGGTACCCCTCGGCGAGGGAGACGACCGGCACCACCGGGCTCACGAAGGGGACCAGTTCCTCAAAGGCCGCGCCAGCAGCCTCCGAAGCCCTCGATACCTGTAGCAGCGGGTGCGCCGGCGAGTCCATCACGTCCGTCACCTGGCCCACGACGGCTCCACTCCGGTCCCTGACTTCCAGTCCGACGAGGTCGAAGGGGTAGAACTCGTCTTCCTCCAACTCCGGAAGCTGGTTCGAGCGGATCTCGAGCAGGTAGCCGCGCAAGGCCTCCGCCGCCTCGCGGCTCGCGACCTCGCGGAATCCCAGGATGGGGAAGCCCATCGTCGCCTCGGATCGCGGATACTGTCAACCGTATCTGCTCGCGGAGACGCGGCCCGGCGACGCCCAGACGCCCGGGCCGCGCGTAGAGCACAGAGGAAGGTATGAACCGCTCCGGATTGTCCGAACTGGGCACGATCCGCACTTCTCCATGCACGCCGTGGGCCCGGGATACCCGGCCCACTTCGATCCACTCCGGGCGGGACATGCCGATCAGTCGAGTATCTCGACGGTGGCTTGCTTGCCGTCCTTGACGGCGCTCGCTTTCACCACGGTCCTCAGTGCCCGGGCGATGCGTCCCTGCTTACCGATGACCTTCCCTACGTCTTCCTTGGCCACGCTGAGCCGCAGCACCACTCCATTATCGGACTCGATCTCTTCCACCCGCACCTGCTCCGGGTGATCGACGAGCGACCGGGCGAGGAATTCAAGCAGCTCTTTCACCTAGACGATGCCTTTCAGACTCAGGAGTTTGCGCACCGTATCGGAGGGCTGAGCGCCAGTTTCCAGCCACTTCTTGGCTTTGATCTCGTCCACTTCGATGATGGAAGGATCGCTCTGCGGATTGTAGTAGCCGATGCTCTCTATGAACCGGCCGTCGCGGGCCCGGCGAGAGTCCGCCACCACGATGCGGTATGTAGGGTGCTTCTTGCTGCCTCGACGCGCCAATCTGATAGCTGTTGCCATAGGTCACCTCCCTCCTCTAACTTGGGTTCCCGAACATCTGGAACGGGTTCTTGGGTACACGGCCCGAACCCAGCTGCTTCATCATCTTCTGCACTTGCTTGAACTGGTTGAGCAACTGGTTGACCGAGTGGATATCGGAGCCCGCGCCGGCGGCGATGCGCCGGCGGCGGCTGCCGTTGATGAGGTCGGGGTGGCGGCGCTCCTCGGGTGTCATGGAGAAGATGACCGCCTGGATCTTGTCGAAGGCCTTGTCGTCCACCTGCAGACCCTTGAGCTTGGAAGACGGGATCCCTGGGATCATCCCCAGCAAGCTGGAGATAGAGCCCATCTTGCGTACCTGTTGGATCTGCTCGAGGAAATCGTCGAACGTGAAGGTGCTTTTTCGCAGCTTCTGCTCAAGCTCCCGAGCCTTCTTCTCGTCGATGGTCCGCTCGGCCTTCTCGATGAGCGAGAGCACGTCCCCCATCCCCAGGATGCGGGAGGCCACCCGGTCGGGGTGGAAATACTCGAAGTTGTCGAGCTTCTCCCCGCTGCTCGCGAACTTGATGGGCTTGCCGGTGACGGCTCGCACTGACAACGCAGCACCCCCCCGAGCATCGCCGTCCATCTTGGTGAGGATCACTCCATCGAACTGGACCCGCTCCTGGAACTGAAGGGCCACGTTGACGGCGTCCTGGCCGGTCATGGCGTCTAGGACGAGCAGGATGTTATGGGGCTTCACCGTGTTGCGGATACGCACCAGCTCTTCCATCAGCTTCTCGTCGATGTGCAGCCGACCGGCCGTGTCCACTATGAGGACATCGCGCCCTTTCTCACGAGCCCACTCGACACCGTGCTTGGCAATGTCCACCGGGTCGGCCTTGGTCCCCTCGTCGTACACAGGCACCCCCAGCTGCTGACCCAGCGTCTTCAGCTGGTCGACCGCCGCCGGACGGTACACGTCCCCCGCCACCATGGCGGGACTCTTGCCCTGGGCGAGCAGGAAGTTGGCCAGTTTGCCGCAAGCGGTGGTCTTGCCCGAACCCTGTAGGCCCACCATCATGATCACTGTCGGGAGCCGGGGTGAGAAGGTCAGCTTCGTGGTAGCCGAACCCATCAGAGCCACCAGCTCTTCGTTGACGATCTTGATGAACTGCTGGGCGGGGGTGAGACTCTGGAGGACCTCGGCGCCGAGAGCCCGGTCCTTGACCTTGTCCACGAACTCCTTGACTACCTTGTAGTTGACGTCGGCCTCGAGCAGAGCCAGGCGGATCTCGCGAGCGGCCCGCTCCACGTCCTTGTCCGTGAGCTTGCCCTGTCTCTTGAGGCCGTCGAACGCTGTCTGCAGTTTGTCGGAGAGAGAGTCGAACATCTGTCACCCCAAAGTCCGGCGACGCCCGACGGGCACCGCTACGCAGCGACCCTTTCAGGCCGCGAGGCAGGGAGTTTACTAGCCGCAGGAACTCCCGTCAAACCTCGGCCCGGCGGGCTCAGGGAACTACTCTCGGCTTCCAGCGGCCATATGGACCGGCTCATCGACCAGCCAGCGAGTCTTCGAACAGCAGCGCGGTGAAATCGTATGCATCGAAAGGCTGCAGGCTCTCCAGCTTCTCTCCGGTTCCGATGAGCTTGATGGGCAGCTCCAGCTCGTGTGACACAGCCAGCGCGATGCCGCCCTTGGCAGTGCCGTCCATCTTGGTCAGGACCACCCCGGTGAGGTCGACCGACTCCTTGAACATGCGGGCCTGGACCAGACCGTTCTGCCCGGTGGTCGCATCGATGGTGAGCAGACACTCGTGCGGGGCATCGGGGATACGCTTCTTGATGACACGTACGATCTTCTCCAACTCCTTCATCAGGTTCACTTGGGTGTGCAGGCGACCGGCAGTGTCTATGATCACCACGTCGGCCCTTCGCGCCTCTGCGGCGGCGATGCCGTCGAAGACCACAGCTCCGGGATCGCCGCCCCGCTCGTGTCGCACCACTTCGCAGCCTACCCGCCGGCCCCACTCTGTGAGCTGCTCCACCGCCGCCGCACGGAACGTGTCGCCCGCCACCAGCAGCGGCTCCTTGCCCAGCTCTTTCAGATGCCAGGCGATCTTGCCGATGGTGGTGGTCTTGCCCGTGCCGTTGACACCGACCATGAGGATCACCGAGGGTGAATGGGCCACGTCGATGCGGTTGTCCGCCTGGTAGAAGTGCGCGGCGGTCACTTCGCGCAACCTGGCCGTGAGCCCGGCGGAGTCCTTGATGTTGCCGGCGTCGGCCTCAGCCTCGAGGGTCTCGACGATGGAGACGGTGGTGTCGACGCCGACATCGGCGAATATCAGAGCCTCCTCGATCTGCTCCCAGAGGTCGTCGTCGAAACGGTCGAAGAGCACCGACGCGAATTGTTGCTGCAGCATCTTGCGGCTCTTGGAAAGCCCGTCCCTGAGCTGCGACAACCAATTGCCCCGAGTACTCAGCTCTTCCTCGGGGGTGTGGACGGCTGCCTTTTCGGCTACTCCGATGAACACCTCCGACCAATCGTGGCTCAACTGGTCACGCCCCTTTCGGAATCTGAGTCACCGTCTCCCGCCGCCCCGCGTGATCGCGCGCCTCTTTCTGGCCCCCGAACCTGCGCGACAGCACCCGGGAAGTGCCGTCGGCCTCGAGAGCGACGCCGTAGAGGGTATCGGCGATCTCCATCGTCTGCCGCTGATGGGTGATGATTATGAACTGGGTCCTTTCCCGGTACTTTCGTATCAAGGAAAGAAAACGGCGGATGTTCACATCGTCGAGAGAGGCCTCCACCTCGTCCAGGATATAGAAGGGGCAGGGTCGGGCGAGAAAGAGCGAGAAGAGGAAGGCGATGGCCGTCATGGCCTTCTCGCCCCCGGAGAGCAGGCTCATGCTGCGCGGAGCCTTGTTCGGCAGCCTCACTTCCAGAGCTATGCCGCCCGCGGCCTCAGCGCCGGTCGCGTCTGTGGGTGCTTCTCCGTCCTCCAGACCGGTAGGGAGGCTTTCAGTCCGGTTCTCCGCCTGTCCGGTGGAGGTCTTCCCTTCGGTCAGCTTGAGCGTACCCTTCGCTCCCGGGAATACGGTGGCGATGACCGAGGAGAAGTGCTCCTTGGTGGCCTGGAAGATCTCAGAGAAAGACCCTTCGATGTGTTCGTCAAGGTCGGAGATAAGCTCTTGTAGCTGAGAGACCGAGGCCTCCAGATCGCGCCGCTGCTCCTTCAGGAAGCGGGCCCGCTCTTCGAGCTCCGCGCACTCTTGCTCCGCGAGCGGGTTGACCGGCCCTATCTTCTCCCGCCTCCGTTCCGCCCGCTCCACCGCTCCGAGCAGTGTACCGGCGTCCTCCCCCACTACGTTCGCGGTTGTCAATCCCCGGGGTGACAGGTGCCGGCGGCGGAGCTCGGCCAACTCGTCCTCCAGCACCGAGCGGCGATCGTCGAATCGGGCCTCGTCCACTTGCAGAAGGGCGATCCGGTCCGTCAGACCGTCCTGCTCGTGCTGCAATTCGGTCTCCGCCCCTCCCCAGTCGCGAATGGTCTTCGCCGCTTCTTGCGAGCGCAACCGTGCGTCCTCCGCACGGGCCTCCAACCCCGAAGAGACGACTCGGAGACGCTCGGCAAGCCGTTCGACGACCGTGAGCAACCCGGCCAGAACCGGCAGATAACGCTCCAGAAAGGTCACCCGGCGCCTATAGCGTGCCACTTCCACCGTGGCCGACTCCCATAGGGCGCGGGCCCGCTCGCGTTCGTTCTGATTGGCCCGGCACCGCTCCCGCAATCTGACTGCCACCAGCTCGGCCTGGCTCTTCTTCGCTCTCAGCCTACCAACGCTGTTCCGCAGGGCTTCCAGACGGGTCTGCGCGCTGCGGAGAGACACCCGAGCGGTCTCCAGCTCTCCTTCCCTGGCGGCCATCGCCTCTTCCAGCAACCGAAGATCGGCCTGCAGCTGAGCCAGAGAGGCAAGTTCGCGCTCGTGGCGCGCTTGCAGCTCGGCCCGTCCGACTCCGGATTCCTCCACCCGACGAGCGTGAAGGTCGCACTCGTTCGCACATGCCGCCAGCATGCTCTCGGTCTCGCGCAAGGTCTCCTCGGCCCGCCGGGAGGCGCCTTCAGCTTGCGCTGCGAGGTCCCGGGCCTCCTCGGCGGTCGTGCGCGCTTCCGCCGACCTCTCCGCCAGCCCTGCCCGTTCTTGGGCAAGATCGTGCAGTTCGTTCTGCGCCTTCAAGATCGTCTCGGCCCCTACATCTTGACGCCTCGCGACATGCAGTCCCAACCGCGCCAACTCACCCGATCGGGTGACCACCCGCCAGGACCCGCCCGCTGCACCCGTGACGTTCGCGCCCGGCCGCTCATCGCCTATCAGCACGGCCGTGCGTGGCACCAGCACCTTCAAGGTGCCGACCAAATCGTCGGGTCCGGAGACGACTTCCCAAAGGTCGCGAGTCCCCGCGGGCAGAGCGTCTGCAGGCGTGCCGCCCGATCCAGCCGGAGTCGCCGCGCGGATGGGCTTCGACCCGGCCGCCTGACCGAGGACTCCGCTCTCACGGATGGCTTCGAACGGGCCGTCGACCTGGAGGGCAAGACTGAGCTCGCTCGGGTCTCCCCAGACGACAGCTTGAGCCAAGGACCCCAGCGCGGCAGACACGGCTCTTTCATAGCCCGGCTCCACAGTCAGGACCTCGGTCAGGAGCCGGCAGCCCTCCGCCGAAGCGAGCAGCGCCCGCGCTCCTGCGGGAATGCCCTCCCTGCGCTCCAAGACATCCCGCAAGACCGCCTCTCTCGACTCGAGGCCGGCCATCGATTGCAGGAGAGCCGCCTCTACCAGGGCCGCTTCCGTCTCGCGCGCCCGGGCGCCCTCGCGCTGAGACACGGCGGCCGCCAGCACCTCCCGCGCCCGGCGCAAGGTCTCCTCTCCAATCGTCTTCTGCCGCTCGAGCACAGCCGTCTGGGCCTCCAACTCCTCCAGTTGAGCCGTCGCCGCCTGCATCACCCCGGTCAACTCCGAGAGCGCCCGCATCTTGCCTTCGATCTCCCGGCGCAGGAACTCCCGGTCCTGTACCCCCCGCGAGCGCGCGGCCTCCAACTCGAAGACGGTGTCCTTGAGATCGTCCTCGGTCTCGCTCAGAGCCCGGTAGGCGGGCAAGGATTCCTCCAGCGCCGCCTTGATCGCCTGCTCCCAACCATCCACCACTCCGAGCCTGGTCTCGTCTGCCGACAGGGCCCTCATCTCTTCCAGCCGAGACGCCAACGACACCGATTCGCCTCGCGCCAGTTCCAGTCGCCTGTGGGCACGATCTAGATCGCCCTCGAGGCGCGCCACCCTCTGCCGCAAGACGACCGCCCGGCTCTCCACCCGCTCGGTCTCGGACCGCACCCGGTGAAAGAGGGCGCTCAGCTCCTCTCTGCCCTGGAGCACTGCCGCGAACTGCTCCTCTTCGGCCAACCGTTGCCGGCGAAGCTCCGTGAGCCCAATCTCGATCTCCTCTCGCCGCGACCGCAGGCGCGCCAGTTCATCTTTGGTCTCTCGGCCGGAACCCTGAAGCCCGGCCAGGTTGACGAGGAGCCACTTGGCCTTGGCGCCAGCCCACTCCTCAGTGGCTTGGGCGAAGCGCTCCGCGGCCACGACCTGCTGTCTGAGCGGCCGCAGGGCCCCGTTCACCTCCCTCTCGATGTCACTCACACGGAGAAGATTCTGCCCCGCCCGCTCGAGCTTGGCTTGGGCCCGCTCCCGCCGCTTCTTGAAGACGCCGAGTCCCGCCGCTTCTTCCACCAGAGCCCGCCGCGCCTCGGGGGTGGAGTTGAGCAGGGCCTCCACCTTGCCCTGGCTGATGACGCTATGCATCTCCCTGCCCAGACCGAGACCCCCGACCAGATCCTGCACGTCGAGCAGTCTGCACCCGCTGCCGTTCACGCGATATTCCGACCCACTGTCCCTCACCAGTCGCCTGGTTATCTCAACCTGCGCGCAATCCAGCGGGAATGAGCCGCACTCGTTGTCGAAGACCAGACTGACCTCGGCAACGGCGCTCGACTTCCTTCCGTCCGGACCCGAGAAGATGACGTCCTGCATCGACCGACCCCGCAGATTGGCGGGGCTCTGTTCGCCCAACACCCATAGAACGGCATCGGCGATGTTGCTCTTTCCGCTGCCGTTCGGACCGATGATCACCGTCACCCCCGGCTCGAAGGCGAGTTCCGTGGGCCTAGCGAAGGTCTTGAAACCCCGCAGCCGCATGGATTGCAGATGGGACACCTACGTAGCCTTGCCTTCCCCCAGAGAGGTGACAAGCGAGGCAAGGGCCTCCCCCGCAGCCGCCTGCTCGCTCATCTTGATCGTGGTGCCCGTGCCCCGCCCCGAAGGAGATCCACCGACCAGCACCTCGGACGTGAACACCCGGGCATGCGGGGGGCCGGCTTCAGCGACCAGGCGATAGACGGGCTGGAGACCGCGAGGCGCGAGCAACTCCTGGAGCGTGGTCTTGTTGTCCACATGAGCAGTGACGGCGTACTGGATCTGCCGCTCGAAAGCCTCGATCACCGCTCCCCGGGTCTGCTCGAACCCATGGGTGAGATATACGGCACCGATGAGGGCCTCGAGCACGTTACCTTGGATGGTAGGACTGTCCGCCGCCTCCCTGCGCTTGCGCTCAGGCGCCGGGGCCTGCTCGATGAGCAGCCCCTCCAATCCCAGCGCTTGGGCTACTTGCACGCAACTGGTGCGGCTGACGACGAACGCCTTGACCCTGGCCATGTCGCCTTCGTCGCTCTCCGGGAAGCGCTGGTAGAGGGCGGAAGCGATGGCCAGCCCCAGCACGCTGTCGCCGAGAAACTCCAGGCGTTCGTAGGATTCGGTCCTGGTGTCGACCCAGGAGGAATGAGTGAGAGCCAACTCGAGCAAACGGGGGGGAGTTGCCGGGCCAGGGCTACCAGTGTGGGAGCCTCGCCCGCCGAAGGAAGCCGGTCGGGGCGCCGCGGCCGCGACCAAGGGAAAGCGGGAACTGCCCGCACCAGCGCCGGCAGCCCCCGCACTTTCCAATCTCTCCCGGGGATGGGCGTCAGACGCGGGCGGCGATGAAGTCGACCGCTGCGCCGACCGTGGTGATGGTCTGAGCTTCTTCGTCGGAGATCTTCACACCGAACTGGTCCTCAAGCTCCATGATGAGCTCGACGAGGTCGAGGCTGTCGGCATCAAGGTCGTCCTGGAAGGAGGCTTCCTCCATGACGTCACCAGCGTCTACACCAAGCTGCTCCACCAGGATATCGCGCACCTTGGCGAAGATCTCCTCTCTGGTCATCTGCTGCTCCTTGCGTCCAATATCGAAAAGACGACTGACCTGACTTCGGGACAGGGTCATTGTATCAACGGCCGTCAAGAAGAGGCAGCATCTCCCCGGCCCAAGATCGCCGCCACTTCCGCGTCGACCCCGGTCAGCACGCCCCTTCGGAGCGCGCCGGCACCGAAGCGCAGGGCATTGGCGACGGCCTTGCGGGTGGCATTCCCGTGGCAGATCACCACCAGACCTTTGACCCCCAGCAGATAGGTGCCCCCGTATTCTTCCGGGTCGAAGCCCGCGCGCAGCCTGCGCAGCGCCGGTTTGAGGAGAATCCCCCCTGCTTTCGCGCGCGTGCCGGAGGTCGCGGCCTCTTTCACCCGGGTGAAGAGGGTCGCGGAACACCCCTCCAGCAGCTTGAGGGCTACGTTGCCGGTAAAACCGTCCGTCACTACTACTTCGGCCGTGTTGCGAAGAAGATCGCGTCCCTCCACGTTTCCCACAAAATCGAGCCCCGAGGCCTTGAGGCGCCGGTAGGACGCCTGAGCCAGCTCGCTGCCCTTGCTCTCCTCTTCACCGATGTTAAGGAGACCCACCCTGGGCTCCGGCGTTCCCATGACCGTCCGCGCATACGCGGCACCCAACACGCCGAACTCCACCAGATGCTCGGGGCGACAGTCGGCGTTGGCCCCAGAGTCGAGGAACACGACCGGGCCTTTCAGTCCTGGAAGAATCGTTATGATAGCCGGTCTCCTGATGCCCTCCACACGCCGTACGACCAGCAGGGCCGCCGCCAGCATGGCCCCGGTGTTGCCCGCCGAGATGAACCCTTGAGAGGAGCCGTCCGCCACCGTCCTGGCCCCCACGACGATGGACGAGTCGGGCATGCCTTTGACGGCCGCCACGGGCTCCATATTCGAGGTTACGACCGACGCGCTCGGCACGATTTCTACGTAGCGGCGGTCGGCTCCCGCGAGATGCATGTCCAGCACCGCTGGGCGGCCCACCAGCAGTACCTTAAGAGAAGGCGACGCGGCCATAAGGGCCCCGGCCACGATCTCCGCCGGCGCGTTATCGCCGCCCTCGGCGTCGAGCGTGAGGACGACCGGCATGTCAGCCTCATTGGAAGCGACGGGAGTCATCGTCGTTCTATCTCCTTGAACTTGCCGAGCCGACCGGCATCATCCTTTCGCGGGCGATATCACGGTCGAGGGAGATGCTCCTCGAAATGTCTCACAAAGCAGCGCCGGCGGGAAGGTCGCGGACCGATCGTACCCAGCAGGAGCCAGAGCCGGCCCAAACGGATCCCGAAACCCCCTGTGAGCAATCTACCCTACGGGAACCTCCAAGCGGGGACCTGTCGTCACCTAGTGGACGCCGTCAGTAGCTGGCGTTGCGCAACGAACGTTTGTTCGGTATAATGGAGCAAAGGCACCGAGCGACCCTGGAATTGACAGCATGGAAGAAGCGGAGTAGACTATTGCGGTTTGTGTCGTAAGACGGTATAAAAAGAGAAAGCTTAAATCTCCATTTAGGATAGCAGAAGACAGTGCATAGAGAAAGTGAAATCGCCACCATCGACGTCCGCACCATCGTGGATGTCCAGGATCTTTTGCAGTTCGGCCAGGAACGCGGCTACGTGACCAGCGACGAGATCATGGCCTTGGTCGAGGAATACGACATGACCATGGAAGAGATCGAGGACCTCTACTCGCAGCTCTTCGACCAGTCGATCGAGATCTACGAGCAGAGCCCGGTCACGCAGGGCGTCCTCGAGCCCACCGAGCCGACTCTCGATCTGTCAATCGAGACGGTGACTCACGACCCGCTTCGTCTCTACCTCAAGGAAGCCGGCGAGATCCCTCTCCTCACAAAGGACGAAGAGATCGAACTGGCCAAACGCATCGAAGCCGGTGACAAGCGGGCCAAGGACCGTATGATCCAGTCGAACCTGCGTCTGGTCATCTCCATCGCCAAGAACTACTACACCCAGGACATGGACCTGCTCGACCTCATCCAGGAGGGCAACACCGGTCTCATCCGGGCGGTGGAGAAGTTCGATTACCGCAAGGGCTACAAATTCTCCACGTACGCCACCTGGTGGATCCGGCAGGCTATCACTCGGGCCATCGCCAACCAGGATCGCAACATCCGCATCCCGGTGCACATGATCGAGAAGATCAACAAGATGGTCCGCACGGAGCGGAAGCTGCTGCAGGAGACCGGTAAGGAGCCCAACGAGGACGAACTGGCATACGAGCTGGGCATCGATCCTCAAGAGGTGCAGGAGATGCGCAAGATCGCCCAGCGCACCACCTCGCTCGAGACCCCCATCGGCGACGAAGAAGACGCCGAACTCGGCGACTTCATCGAGAATTCCAATACCCCCGATCCCGCCGACGTGGTCTCGAGCATCATCGCCAAGGAGAGCCTGGACAAGGTGCTGAAGGCCATGGACGAGCGGGAACGCAAGGTAGTGGAGCTCCGCTTCGGTCTCAAAGGCGAGCACCCCCGGACCCTGGCCGAGGTGAGCAGCCGCTTCAACGTCAGCCGCGAGCGGATCAGGCAGATCGAGGCCAAAGCCCTCGAGCAGATCAAGGCTGCGGACGAGATCCAGGCCATGAGGGAAACGGCCTAGGCAATCCCGGCCGGTCCCGACCTCCAGAGTCCTTCGTGAAGGCGGCCCCCTCCGAGGGGTTGTCTTCCTTTGCGGGCCGGTCCACCTGACTCGGCCCCACTCAACTTTTGTGAAGCGTGCGACACCGTTTGGCACGCGGGCTCGGTATGTGGTAAGTATGCGCTCACATTTCAATCCCACTAGGAGGGGAAAGCAGTATGTCCGATAAGGAACAGAGACTCTCGGGCGAAGAACGAGAGGATCCAGGAGCGCTACGTGGGAAACCGGTGAGCCGCCGTGACTTCCTCAAAGTGGCCGGCATCGCCGGCGCTACCATAGGTGTCGGGGCGGGCCTCGGAGGCCTTCTGACAGCCTGTGGCGAAGAGGAGACCACGACGACCACGGCCGCGGCTGAAACCACTACCACGGCCGCCGCAGAGACCACCACCACGGCCGCCGCAGAGACCACGACCACCACGGCCGGTGTCGAGGCCGGTCGCCTGATCAAGATCGGGGCAGTGTCCCCCATCACCGGGGCCCTTGCCTCGTTCGGTGGTCCCGACAAGTGGATCGTCAGCTACGTCCTCAAAGCCGTCGGCGAAGGAGTGGTGTGCGGCGACGGCAAGATGCACCCGATCAATATCATCCAACTCGACACCCAGTCCAGCCCCAACCGGGCGGCCGAGGTCACCCAGGACCTGATCTTCAACGAAAAGGTCGACATGATGGTTGCCTCTTCGAGCCCCGACACTGTCAACCCTGCAGCCGACCAATGCGAGGCCAACGGGATTCCTTTCCTGGCGAACTTCGTACCGTGGCAGCCCTTCTATTTCGGCCGGGGTGCCACCCCCGACACTCCCTTCACCTGGACGTGGATGTACCACTTCGGGGTCGAGGACGCAGGCCAGTGCCGCTTGGGCATGTGGGACCAAGTCCAGACCAACAAGGTAGTGGGGTACCTCTTCCCGAACGACGCGGACGGTCAGGCCTGGTCGAACCCCGAAACGGGCCTGGAGCCTATCCTGGTCAAGGGAGGTTATACGACGGGCTCCAAGCCGGAGATGTATCAGCCGCCGTCGGAGGACTTCACGCAGCAGATCTCCGAGTACAAGAAGACCGGCTGCGAGGTCTGTACGGGACTTCAGACGCCGCCCGACTTCACCACCTTCTGGCAGCAGTGCGCTCAGCAAGGCTATCAGCCGAAGATCCTCAGCATGAGCAAGGCCCTTCTGTTTCACCAGAGCATCGAGGCTGTGGGCGACATCGGTATCGGCACCTCCGACCACATGGTCTGGCATCCAAAGTTCCCTTACAAAAGCTACCTCACCGGGCAGACCTGCGCGGAGTACGCCGAGGCGTTCACGGCCGAGACAGGCGCGCAGTGGACGCAGCCTCTCGGCCAGCTGGGCAAATACGAATGGGCGGTCGACGTGCTCAAGCGTGTACCCGACATCGAGAACAAGGAACTGTACGTAGAAGCGATCAAGGTCACGAAGTTCGAGGGCATCAACGGCCCTGTCGACTTCAATCTGCCCGTCAAGCCCGGCACTGTCCGCCCGGTCCAGAACGTGTACAAGATCAAGATCGCCGGCGGCCAGTGGGCCAAGTCACAGGATCCCAGGTTTAAGTACGACATCTTCATCTGCTTCGGGCAGGACCCGAACATGCCGATCGAGAAGAAGTTCGAGCCGATCCCCTACGCCTAGAACCGTCGCTTCAGGCCCCGTGGGGCCGCGTGACCGGTCTTCTCAAGGAGGAGCAGCCGCAGGGCTGCTCCTCCTTCTTCACGGGCGCGCGGGCGGTAAGGTAGACCGACTGTGCCTTGGTGAGAGTGCTTCCCCGTTGCGGGATGGGGCAGGCCGCGGTGTCTCTCTGGCAGAGCCGGGCGGGTAACGGTATCGCGCGGGCTGGACCTAGGCCGGTAGTGGTGTCTCGCCGCGCCGAGCGCGCACGGCGCGAGCGATGTTGTCCAGGATTATCTCGGCGATGGTCTCCTTCGGCGCCTTCTCCACCAGTACCTCGGCGTCCGGCGTCAGGATGCGCACCTCGTTGTAGTCGGAATCGAAGCCGATGTCGGTGCGCGAGATATCGTTGAAGACGATCATGTCGAGATGCTTGCGCTCCATCTTCGCGCGTGCCCGCTCCAGACCCTCCAAGCCGTATTCGGCAGCGAAGCCCACCAAGAACTGACCCTTGTGGTGCGCAGACACGTCGCAGAGTATGTCGGTGGTCGCCTCGAGCTCGATGGCCCACTCGTCTCGGCCCTTGCCGATCTTGCCCCCGGCCGGCCCGTCGGCCACTCGGTAATCGGCCACGGCCGCAGCCATGATGAGGATGTCGGTGTCGGGCAGACGTTTCATGACCTCGGCATGCATCTCGCCGGCCGTGGGTGTCTCGGTCTGCCGGACCCCAGGCGCCGCAGGCATGTCCACGTTCGCCTCGATAAGATCCACCATGGCACCCCGGTCGAACGCCGCCCGGGCAAGAGCGAACCCCATCTTCCCGGAGCTGCGATTGCCGATGAACCGCACCGCGTCGATCGGCTCTCTGGTGCCGCCGGCCGTGATCACCACACGCAGACCCCGCAGGTCGCGCTTTCTCTGCACCTGCAATCGCAGCTTCACTTCGGCCACGATGCTGTCGGGTTCCGCCATGCGGCCCCAGCCGTAGTCGCCGCAGGCCAACTCACCCGCACTAGGCTCGACCACGAAGACGCCCCGCTCCCGCAGCAGGTCGACGTTGCGCTGAGTAGCCGGGTGCTCCCACATGTTGGTGTTCATGGCGGGAGCGACCACCACGGTCTTGGCAAACGCGAGGTACATGGACGTGAGGAGATTGTCGGCTATGCCGTTGGCCATCTTGGCCAGCGTGTTGGCGGTAGCCGGCGCTATGACCATGATGTCGGCCTCTTGGCTGTCTTCGACGTGGGTGATGCGCGAATCGGCGCGCATCTCGCTGACGTCGTCCAGCCGCACAGGATGCGTCGACAGCGCCTCAAAGGTCATGGGAGTGATGAAACTGGTGGCCGCCCGGGTCATGATCACCCGGACTTCCATGCCCGCCTTCTGGAACCCCCGCAGCAGCTCAGCGGCTTTGTAAGCGGCGATCCCTCCAGTCACCCCCAGGAGGACTACCGGCCGCTCAGCCATCAGAGGCTCCTTGCTCTCCCTACTGGCGGGTCGGGCGCAGTCTGTATGCGATCTCGCCCCTGGCCACCTCGGCCATGGCGATGCTGAGGTAATTCTTAGAGAAGCTTGCGACTAGCGGAGGAGCGAAGCTGTCGAGCGCCCCACCCTCGCCGAGACTGTGGTAGTAGCTGTTTATTTGCCGGGCCCGTTTGGCGGTAACCATGACGGCCGTGTAACGGTTGGGCTCTTCGGTCTCTTCCTCACGAGTCAAGGAAAGACCCGCAAGGATCTCATCGACAGTAGGCTTGTTCATCCTCTTCCCTGGTTCGCTCGATTATCCGGACCAGCTCTTCACTCGCCCGTTTGACGCTATCGTTCACTATAACATAGTCGAATTGACGCCGGCCGGGCCACGCCCCTGCCGTCACCGAACTCATCTCCTCCGCCGCCCGCTCGAGCCGCAGTCGGATCGCGTCCTCACTCTCGGTCTTCCGCCCTCGCAGCCGCCTCTCGAGCTCAGCCAGCGATGGTGGCATGATGAAGACCATCAATGCGTCCGGACACTGGTCCAATACCTGCCGGGCACCCTCGATCTCGATCTCGAGCACGACGTCGCGACCGGCACCCAAATGGTCGCGCACGGCCCCTTTGGGTGTCCCATACCGATGGCCGCTATACGTGGCCCATTCAAGAAAGCGCTCCTCTTCGACCCACTCGTCGAACTGGTTTTCACTCAGAAAGAAATACTCCCGTCCGTCGACCTCTCCGGCTCGCCTGGGCCGGGTCGTAGCAGACACGGAGAGGACGAGGCCGGTAAGTCGATGAAGAAGGCGGGAGATGAGAGTACCCTTGCCCGCTCCCGAGGGCCCGGCGATGACTATGAGCCTGGCTATCGCCGCCCCCGGCTGCGCGCCGGTCAGTCGACCAGCATATCGATGAGCTCTTTGCGCTGCCGGGGAGTGAGTCCGTTCACGGTCTTGGAGGAACTCACCCGGCACCGCTCGAGCAATCTGTTGGCCTTCACCCGCCCGTACTTGGGAACTGCAAGAACAAGATCGAGAACCTTCGCCGTGTGCACGCAGGCCGGCGGATCGACCAGCACGTCGACGATGGTGACCTGCCCGTTACGCAGCCCTTCCTTCAGCCGGGCCCGTTCGGAGCGGATATCGTTCGCCCGCCTGAGCGCCTCGATCCGCTGCTGGTGACTGCGCTCGGGCGTCTGCGGGATCATATTCAAGGTCTGGTTCACAAAGGCCATTATACTCATGCCGCGCAAGGAATCAACAAGAATCGAGGGGTTTTTCGTGTGAATATCAACCTGAAGTACAGCCTTATGCTGGCTCACGATGCGCGAGCCCCACAAGTTCTTCCATCCTCAGCCCTCTGCTGGCCAACCCGCCCGCCAAACCGTCGGCGATATTCTGCACGATCCAAGGGTCTCGGAACGCCGCGGACCCGACCGCAACCACCCGGGCGCCGCACGCCATGAAGTCGAGCGCGTCCTCCACCCCTGCTACGCCACCCATACCGATCAGAGGCACTTCGACCGAACGAAAAAGCTCGTAGACCGCGCGTAGAGCCAGTGGTTTGATGCCCGGGCCGGATACACCACCGAACGTGTTACCCAGGAAAGGCCGCAGGGTCTTGCGATCGATCACCAGGCCTTTGTAGGTATTCGCGGCCGCGATGGCGTCGGCTCCACCTGCGACCGCCGCCCGGGCGATGGCACCGATGTCCGTAACGTTGGGCGTCAGCTTCGCTACGAGGAGCCCCGGCCAGACCTCGCGGATGGCGGCCATGACTTCGCGCGTTTCCCGCGGATCGCCGCCGATGGAAGCGCAGCCCGAGTGCACGTTGGGGCAGGAGATGTTGGCTTCCAGCCCCGCCTTCGCCATCCATCCGGCGCTCCATCGTTCGAGGGCGGCACGAAGCCCCGCGGCAACCGCAGCGTAGTCGCTAAGGGTGAATCCGCCGATACTGAGTATCAGCGGACAGGGCAGGGCGAGTAGACGAGGCAGTCTTTCGGACACGAAGGCCTCGAGACCCTCGCCCGGGAGTCCGATAGAGTTGATCATCCCCCCGGCCGTCTCGAGGATACGGGGAGGGGGGTTGCCGTCGCGGGGCTCGAGAAGGATGGTCTTCGGCACGTATGCCGCTACCGGTGGGTGCTCCAGGATGGCGGGTCCCGCCACGTCGGCAAGGTCGAAGATCTCCATGGTGCCGGAAGCATTGATGAGCGGGTGCTCGAGTTGCAGCGGGCCAAGACGGACTGAGAGGTCGGGACGCTGCAGGCGGGCGGCAGCAGTGGCCTCGGCCCCCGGGGCGAGTGGAGACGCAGGTCGGAGAATGGGCGCAGCCTGGGACTCTGGTTCGGTCATAGCGGCTCCCTCCCCTGGTCGACCCGCTCTGGCGGGGCCGCATAGACCGTCTCTCCGGGAAAAACCGGCCCCTCATGACAGACCCGGGCGAACGATCCATCGGCGAGCGCGATCGCACAGCCGTAGCACGATCCGACCCCGCAGGCCATGTTCGCCTCCAGGCTGAACCAGGTGCGCACGCCCGGGCGCATCGCGCAGACCCTCCATACTGCCCCCGACATGGCCGGCGGCCCGCAGACGACGACCTGATCCCCCGGCTGTAGCTCGGACTCCAAGAGATCCGTTACCTTCTGGGCTGGGCCCCGAGACCCGTCTTCGGCGACGACTTCGAGGCGGCATCTGAGGCCCGCTTCCTTCGCCCGGGCGACCGCCGCTTCGACAGGGACCGCTCCCTGGGCTTGGGACTCGTCTCGGAATCCCAGCAGCACCGCCACCTCGGCCTCACCGACAGGACCAGGCAGGGTCCGAGCCACCCGGGACAGAAGCAGCGGGAATGGGGCCACTCCCACTCCGCCTCCGACGACGACCAGCCGGCTTCGCTCGAGACGCCGCTGCGCCGCGACCGCCGAGGGCGACCACGTGGAGGCTATCTCTTCCAGGGGGAACCCATTGCCCAGGGGTCCCAAAACCCAGACGGCGTCGCGCAGGCTGAGGTCACAGAGTTCGCGGGTGCCCTCGCCGATGGGGTCGACCAAGAAAGACACCTCGCGCCCGTCCTCATCGGAGATCGACAGGGCGCGGGCCAGGAAGCAGCGGGAAGGCTCGGCCTGCAGCAGAGCGAACTGACCCGGCCGGGCTTCGGGCCAGCCGGGGACCTCGATGGTCAGCCAGACGAGGCTTCCGCGAGCGGCCCTGCCGGCCACCCGACCGAGGACGCGTCCCCGCCTGTCCTTGAGAGGCGTCCCGGCCGCAGACACGGGCGGCGTCCCGCTCACGACCCAGCGCCGCCTTGGTGCTGATCCGACTCTATGCCGCCGGCCGAGGCCGCCAGGCGGCTGTGCAGATCCTGAAGGCAAATCACAGACACGTCTTGGCTCTTCCGAGCGCTTGCGATGGCCTGGACGGCCGCATGGGCGGCGGCGGCGTTGGTCATTGTCGGCACTCCCTGGCGGAGCGCGGCCCGGCGGATCTCGTAGCCGTCCGAACGCGCGCCACGTCCGCGCGGGATGTTGATCACCAGATCTACCTCACCGGCCTCGATCAGGTCGACAACGGTGGTGATGGAGCCCGCCCCAAGCGCCATGGCTGCGGCCGCGCCCGCGGCGCCGGCCGCCTCTCGGGCAACTCGCATCTCCAGCCCGACCGTGTGTTTCAGCACCGACTCCGAGTCGATGCCATTCAGTGTCAGTGCCCGATGAGTGCCCTCCGTGGCCAGGACCCTGAAGCCTAGGGTGCTCAGCATGAGGGCCATGAGGATGACCGCGTCCTTCTCGGCATCGGCCACAGAGACGAAGACAGTGCCCTCGCGGGGAAGCCTGTCTCCGGCGGCCAGCGAGGCCTTGGCGAAAGCCGCCGGGAAGTCGGCGCCGACGCCCATGACCTCACCCGTCGACTTCATCTCCGGGCCCAAGGTCGTGTCCACTCCGGGGAAGCGGGGGAACGGCAGGACCGCCTCTTTCACGGCGACGTGCTGCAGGTCGCGCCGGCGCGGCACCCGGCCGGCGTCCACCGACTCCTCCCAGCCGGGGAGCGCCATGTCGCGCAGTCTCTCGCCGGCGATGACCCGGGTTGCTATCCGGGCCAACGACACACCGGTCGCCTTGCTCACGAAGGGTACCGTCCGGCTGCCCCGGGGGTTCACTTCCAGCACGTAGATGCTGGCTCCCCCATGGTCGCTCTGCTGGACCGCGTACTGGACGTTCATGAGACCCACCACGCCCAGCTCGCGAGCCAGGGCGGCGGTCTGTTCCTCGATCCGCCGGACCGCCTCCTCTCCGAGCGACACTGTGGGGATCACGCAGGCCGAGTCGCCGGAGTGGATGCCGGCCTCCTCCACGTGCTGCATGACGGCCCCGATGTAAACGTCCTTGCCGTCACACAGGGCGTCCACGTCGATCTCGGTGGAGTGCTCGAGGAACCGGTCGATGAGGACCGGGTGGCGCGGCGACGCCTTCACCGCAGTGCGCAGGTAGCGCTGCAGGCTCTCTTGGTCGTAGACGATCTCCATGGCCCTGCCGCCAAGGACATACGACGGCCGAACAAGCACTGGGTAGCCGATGCGCTCGGCCACTGCGAGCGCCTCCTGCTCGTTGCGGACCGTGCCGAAAGGCGGCGCTTTGAGCTTCAGCTTATTGAGCACCTCGCCGAACCGTTCCCGGTCCTCAGCCAGGTCGATGGCGTCCTGCGAGGTCCCCAGGATGGGCACACCGGCCGTGTGAAGCCGCTCCGCGATCTTGAGCGGGGTCTGGCCCCCGAACTGCACGACCACCCCCTTGGGCTTTTCGTTCTCGACGATGTTGAGTACGTCCTCGAACGTGAGCGGCTCGAAGTAGAGGCGGTCGGAGGTGTCGTAGTCGGTGGAGACGGTCTCGGGGTTGCAGTTCACCATGACTGCTTGGTAGCCAAGCTCGCGCATCTCCTGGACGGCGTGTACGCAGCAATAGTCGAACTCGATCCCCTGGCCGATGCGGTTGGGCCCGCTTCCCAGGATGATCACCGATTCCTTGCCGACGACGGGCAAGGCTTCGTTCTCCTGCTCGTACGTGGAGTAGAAGTAGGGGGTATAGGCCTCGAACTCGGCCGCACAGGTGTCGACCGCCTTGTAGGTGGGGATGATGGCATCGGCGATACGTCGCTCCCGCACCTCGATCTCGGTGGACCCGAGGAAGCGGGCGATCTGTTCGTCGCTGAAACCCAGCCGCTTCGCGTGCCACAGTTCCTCTCGGCGGAGGACGGGGAGACCGCCTGTTTGGGCAAACGACCTGAGGTGGTTCTCAGCCTCTACGATCTCCCGCAATTCTTCAAGGAACCACTCGTCGATGAGGGCAGCCGCGAAGATGGCCTCCAGGGTCACCCCCCGGCGGTAAGCTTCGAGGATGAGGTCGTAGCGCTCCGCCGACGGGATGGCGATCATGGCCACCAAAGCCTCGTTGTCGTCGGGGATGTCGGGACGGACGTCGAGCTCCCGGGAGCGCATGGACTTCTGGAAGGCCTCCTTGAAGGTGCGGCCGATGGCCATGTTCTCCCCCACGCTCTTCATATGCGTGGTGAGCCGGGCGTCCGCCAGGGGGAACTTCTCGAAGGCCCAGCGGGGGGTCTTGACCACCACGTAGTCGATAGTGGGCTCGAAGCAGGCCGGCGTCTTGCGGGTGATGTCGTTGGCGATCTCATCCAGGGTATATCCAACGGCAAGCTTGGCGGCGATCTTGGCGATGGGAAAGCCGGTGGCCTTCGAGGCAAGCGCGGACGAGCGGGAGACTCGGGGATTCATCTCGATGACCACCAACTCGTCGGTTTCGGGCGAATAGGCGAATTGGATGTTGGAGCCGCCGGTCTCGACCCCGATGGCCCTGATGATGTCGAGTGAGGCGTCGCGCAGGCGCTGGTACTGCACGTCGGTAAGCGTCTGCTGCGGGGCCACCGTGATGGAGTCGCCCGTATGGACCCCCATGGGGTCGATGTTCTCGATGGAACAGACGATCACGACGTTGTCTTTGAGGTCGCGCATGACCTCGAGTTCGAACTCCTTCCAGCCGATCACGCTCTCCTCGAGCAGCACCTGGTGGGTAGGAGAGGCGTCGAGGCCGGCCTGGACCACCGCGTCGAACTCCTGGTCGCTGGCCGCCACCCCTCCCCCGTGGCCGCCGAGAGTGAAGCTGGGCCGGATGATGAGAGGCAGGCGGAGCCCCTGCTGGAGGGCCACCCGAGCCTCGGCCACGCTCTTGACAACGGCGCTGTCGGGCACGCGCAGCCCGATAGAGGCCATTGTCTCGCGGAATTCGTCCCGGGCTTCGGCCCGGTGGATCGCGGCATAGTCGGCGCCGATCAGCTCGACGCCATGCTTCCCGAGGGTGCCATCCTCGGAGAGCGCCACAGCCAGGTTGAGGGCTGTCTGGCCCCCGAGGGTGGGAAGCAGAGCGTCCGGCCGCTCGACCTCGATGATCTTGGCCACCACTTCGGGAACGAGGGGTTCGATGTAGGTGCGGTGAGAGAACGCGGGGTCGGTCATGATGGTGGCCGGGTTCGAATTGACCAACACCACCTCGAACCCCTCCTCCATAAGCACCTTGCAGGCCTGGGTGCCGGAGTAGTCGAACTCGCAGGCCTGGCCGATGACGATGGGACCGGAACCAAGCAGAAGGATCTTGCGGATATCGGTGCGGCGGGGCATGCGTCAGCCACTCTTCCTTTCGGCCTCACGGGGCTCGATTAAAGGTCGCCTAATCGTAGCGTATCGGGGAACGGGTGGGAAGCGAGGGAGGTGAGCGGAGCCGAGCTCGAAGAAGCCCGACGACACAACCCTCCAGGACTCACGCGATGGTGGACGTCTCTCCCGAATCCGTCGACTGCTCGAAGGCATGAGCCATTTGAAGCACGGAGAAATCCGCTCGATGGCGACGACGATCTGGATACCGACGGCAATCCATGGAGTTGAAACCTGCCGGGACTGAGATCGCCGGCCGAAAGGTCGTGGTGATCCAGTAGGCGGACTTCATCCACGCGTGTAATGCCCATCTTCAGTCCATCAATGGCCTTGGGCGAGAACAGCGTAGCCTAGAACGGCGGCAGCTGGTTCACAGCGCAAAGCAAGAATTAGTACTACTGCTCGAAGCGGCGCATCCGCTCGAGCAGTGACCGTCCTGGACTGTGCTCGCCCCTCAGACGGCAGTGCGAGACCTTGTTGATCTCTTCAACGCTTCAGGCTTCAGATGTTCACGGAACTACGCCAGCAATGGTCCGTAGACCGAGGCGCTCCGAAACCTGCGAACGGTGAGAAAGATCGAGTCCGCTCCGCTGAGATCAGGAGAAGCGTCCTCGAGGACGCAACCCAGCGCCTGGACCGTGCTCCTCTGCGCACCAAGCACTGCGCGCACGCCGGGGTCGAGTGGTAGGCCGCCCAAGTCGGGGCACCAGGCGACACGCGTGGCCCGGAAGTCGCGGTCCAGGGTACCGAGGAACGCCGAGGGATCGGAGGGGAAACACCAGGGGTAGCGTGGACCCCCCGCCCAGCCCAGCAGTAAAGCCAGTTTCGACTGTGCGTCATCGGGCAGTTGAAGCGAAAACACAGCAGCGGCATCGGATAAGGCGCAGACGGGACCAATACCACGGTGGGTCGCATTCCCACGATATTGTTGAAATTTCCCGGGTTTCTGAGAGACCCCCCAGATCGCTACCATCGGCGATAGGCAGCATGCAGGTCGCGAGCGCTGCGCCGGCTCCGCCGCTCGAACCTCCGGCGCTCTTGGTGTGGTCGTAAGGGTTGACGGTCGTACCGTACACCTTGTTGTAGGTGTGCGAGCCCATCCCGAACTCGGGAGTGTTCGTCTTTCCGATCGGTATCGCTCCCGCTCTACGCAACCGCTCGACTAGCACGGAATCCTCTGACGGCATATCGTCTTTGTAGATGGTGGAACAGCGCGTGAACGGAAAGCCTACGGCAGGTTGGAGATCCTTGAAGGCGATCGGCAGTCCGTGGAGCGGCCACAGCACCTCTCCCCTTGCGGCTAGCCGATCGGCAGTGTCGGCCAGAGCCAGGCATTCCTCGTCGTCGAGTTTGGCGACGATCGCATTGATCTTCGGGTTGACTAGTTAGATCTGCTCGAGATGCGCGGCCATGACTTCGCGCGCCGATACCTCTCGAGTACGGATAAGAGAGGCGAGCTCTTTCGCGTACATGAAACAGAGGTCTACAGCGGCGCGACAGGCCGCCTCACGTTGCAGAGCGAGTTGGTCTAGTTTCGAGCTTACCATGGGACTCCTCAATCAACGACGACAGAGTAAAGCGAACAACCTGAAAAAGAAGCTCTTCTACGCCCCGACTTCCCATTCGCTAGACGAAGCTGGGTGTCAGGTAGATTAGCTGGTCGGTCGTACGCTTGCGGAGCGCCGGGAACGACTTCCTGCGCGCGAAGCGGCATGTGCCGGCGGCGTGGGCATCGGCGTGGATGACTCCGGGACTTCGCGCTACTCAGGAGGCTCTATCACGATACCGGACGAATTGATGTCGGTGACGTCCTCCTCGATGTACACGGTCTCAGAGCACGAGGGACCCCCTTCCACCTGGGTGGTCGTGGTCTGCAAGAGCTGCGCGCGCACCACGAACGGAGACCAGCCCCCTTGGTCGGCCACCCAGATCTCACCCTGAGAGAACTCGGTGATGGTGGCCTTGGCCGTCAAGGGCACCTGGTATTCCACGTTGTAGGTGTAGATCGAGTCTACGGTGTACCGCCTACAGGCGACTCCATTGACGGTCTCCTTGCCTGCGGAAGTCAGGCTGCCCTCGACGATCTTGACTTCCGACTGTCCCATCAGCCACTGAATACCATCCTCTACGGGCGTCTGTTCCTCGACATCCACCAGCGATTCTGCCTCCGAGAGCATGCTCGCCCAGTCAGGCGTCTCTCCCTCGGGCAAGTACACCTTCTGCCAGGGCAGGTACATGAATCTGGTCCACAGGGTCTCCCGGACGAAGACCATCTCCATGTCGACGTCCCCTTCAGCCTTGTGGTGGACGGCGAGCGGATCAGCGATATAGGCAGTGTACCATTCGGTCTTGACTGGTCCTTCACGGCTGCCATCGCGCCAGGTGGTATGGATACGGTAGCTGGTTAGATAGCAAACGGAGGACGCGGTGGTGGTGGAACGAGCGGGAACGGTTGTCTGCTCACCGAGGGATTGCGAAGTAGTCGTCTGGCCGACTGTCAACGCCGACGACGCGGACCCGCTCGACTCGGTGGATACTGAGACCGATGATTGCGTCGTCTCGCTTTGCCCATCGCCATCGCCGGAAGCTCCACAGGCGAAGGCGGTGAGTGAGAGAATCAGCAGGACGACTAGAACACCATAACCGTGAATCTGTTTCCCGTTGATTCTTGCCTCCTTTGATCCTCCTGCGACCATCGTGATCCCTCCCAGTCTCGTACTTACCGGCCATAAGTCTCGCCGGGCGGTCGCTGCACGCCCGCAGTTACCCGGCCCTGGTGGTTCGCCGTGCCGAGTCCCTCACCACGCACCGCATACAGCTGTCGCCAGCAGAGAGTGGCGCCTCCAGGCGTACTTCGAAGCGCGCTTCTCGCACAAAGGTACGTCGCGTGGATCGGCGTCTCGAGATGGACCGGATCGCCCCGTGTCTGCCGTTCCCGGCGACCTTCGCGCCCAGATCACCTTGCGGACGCGGGCTCTTCCCGGAGACGCCGGCCAGACACCAGTAAAGCGGTTGTGACCTCTGCCTCACCGTGGCCACTGGAAGCCGACCGTCACGATCAGCAGCGCCACGTCGATGAGGAAACCGACCGCTCCCTGCCCATCAAGGTTCTCTCGCTTCCCGTTCCACATGAGACCGAAGAGCAGGGCTGAGAATACAGCGGCACCGGCAACCAGCGAACGCCCCCAGTCCCAGCCCGCGAGGATCCCGACTCCGCCCACTACGAACCCGAGGGTGGCCAACACCAACGCGACGGTCGCGGGGATGGGTTGCCGTGTGTGCAGAGCGAGAGAACGCGCGAGAAGAGGCGAGATCGTACCCTCTGCGTGCCAGCTCCTGGTCCTCTGACCGCGTTCGCGCCCGCCACTTCCCATCTCTTCCCCGAACTCCCACACAACCCTACTCAACGCACGTCCCTCCCCCTCCTTCCTCTCCTCCCATCTTTGCCCCAACCCTTCTACGACATCTCCCACTCCACCCCCATCATGCCACCAACTCTCTTCCTCCCTCTTCATATCTTACTACATCTCCTCTCACTCCCCTACTCTATCCCTCCCCATCTTCCCTCTACCACCCCCCCCTCTTCTCCCTCCCCACCATAATAATCTCACTCCTTTTTATAATCTCTCTACATATCCCATTCATTTTTTTATTTTTTTTTTTTTTTTTTTTTTTTTTTTTTTTTTTTTTTTTTTTTTTTTTTTTATCTAGTGCGAGCCGAACTGTTCCCGATCGATCTCGAAAGTGCCCACGATCCTTCCGGCCAGTCCATGCCCGGCTTGAGCTCGAACCACCTCGCGCTGTGCCCTGCATACAGCAGATGGACGAGACCGTGCAGGACGACGAAAACCCCGAAAACTACCTCCAAAGTAAGGCCTCCCTATGCCGCTTCTGCGTCGATCAGCTTCTGTCCACCTCCAGCCGTCCGCTGAGCGAGGGCTTGCACTGGCATACCGAACGCGCACGGAAGTCACCCGACAGCGCGCTACAGACGCAGGCGTCTTTCGGCTTCCAGCACTTCGGCGAGCGTCTTGCGGTGTGCCTCCGTCTCCACCGCGAGCTGCCTAAGGATCGGGCTGGCCTCGGCGTGGACCGAGTCGCCCATTCGCGAGAATTGCTCCTCGATGAGGGCGTTTTCGAGATCCTTGGCGATCGAGAGCGCCTGCAACGAGCTGAGTCTCCCCTCCTGAGCCCTCTCTATCTGGCTCTCCACATACCCGATCGACGACTTGATCGCCTGAGGTCTAAGCCCGCTCTCGTGCGCCAGCCACCTGCTGATGGAAGGCTCGGAGCCAAGCTCTCCAAGCTTCTCGGCGTGCATCTGCTCTGCTGCCGCCAAGGAGCGCCAGAATCGCTCGCGATCCGGAAACAGTGAGGCGAAGACCTCGTAGAGCCGCCCGACCACCGATTCGTGTTCGATGAGCAGCTCCAGGAAATGCGGTTCCTCGTCCGTCATGATGCTCCGATCCTATCGGGGACAAGCGCGTCGGTCCGGACGCTAGCCCAGCCTGTCCCCCACCTTGAGTCCGGCCGACGCGACGAAGTCGGCCGCGGCCACCTTCCCGGCACCGGCCGGCTGGACGCGCTTGACGAAGATGCTGCCGCCGTTGGCCGCGACCAGGAAACCTTCATCCGCGATCTCCGTGATGGTGCCCGGCGCCTCGGGGCCGCTGACGGCGCGCCTCTCGCAGTCGAAGATCTTCAGCGGGTCCCCCTGCCAGACGGTGGCCGCCCCCGGTGAGGGGTTGCAGCCCCGGATGACGTTGTAGACGATGCCCACCGGGTACATCCAGTCGATGGTCATGCGCCTGCAGATCGGTTCGTACTCACCTTGGGTCAGATCCTGAGGGATTCTCGGGGCATTGCCGGCCTTGACGAGCCGCACCGACTCGAGTAGAGCCTCCACACCGAAAGAGAACAGCTTGCCGAAATAGACCGTTCCCAGGGTGTCATCCGGCTCGATG
Source organism: uncultured Actinomycetes bacterium (assembly GCA_963713545.1). GTDB lineage: Bacteria > Actinomycetota > Thermoleophilia > RBG-16-64-13 > RBG-16-64-13 > CAVPLM01. The sequence goes on from CAVQME010000002.1 coordinate 385,424, forward strand.
GTCACCTCTTTCTGTAGCAGGAGGGGCCCAGTGTCCAGGCCTTCATCCGGCCAGAAGACCGAGAGACCGGTCTTCGTCTCCCCGTTGATTACCGCCCAGTTGATGGCGCTGGCTCCCCGATGCCGCGGCAGCAATGACGGGTGGTACTGGATGGTGCCGAGCCGCGGATGGTTGAGGATCGTGAGCGGCACGATGTCGGTGACGAACGCCATGACGTTCAGTTCGGCGGCGAAGCTCTTGTAGTCCTCGTAGACATCGGGCTCACGCATCCTGGTCGGCTGCCGCACGGCGATCCCGTTGCCTTCCGCCAGTTCCTTGAAGGAGTTGCCCTTGCCGCCCGGAGCATCGGGAGGCATGTAGACCACCGCAACGTCCTCCCCCTCGCCGAGCAGAGCCTCAAGCACCTTCTCTCCAAAAGCCGCCTGCCCGATAAGCGCGATCCTCATGCCTCACTCCTGTCCAGATCCTGGGACTCAACGGTTGCTCCATCCGTCACAGATGATTCTAGCGCCTCGGAGACGCCTGGCGCCTCCATACCGGTGGTCGGGGTCATGCGTGCGACCAAGATTCCAGCGGCGACCACCCCCGCACCCCCGACCAACGTGGTCCAACTGAGGGGCTCCGAGAGGAACAGGGCCGCGAAGATGACGGCCGTCACCGGTTCGGCATAGGTGAACACGGCGGCGTGATCGGCGCGCACGTGCTTGAGGCCGGAGAAGAAGACGAGTATGGCGAAAGCAGTGTGTACGACCCCGAGGATCGCGAGAGCCCCCCACTCCGAGGCTGCCGATGGTCCCGGGAGCAGTAGCACAGCCGGCAACAGAAGGATCGTAGCGAAGGCGTATTCGCCAAACGCGAGGACCGGAGCCGTGACGTTGCGCAAGAGCCGCTTGCCGGTGAGCATGAGCGCCGCGTAGGTGAGCGCCGAGCAGAAGGCCATGCCCGCGCCCAAGAGGCTATGGCCCCCCTGGACGGAGAGATCTCCCAGCCCGACTATGACCGCTGTGCCGCCGAGGGCCAGCATGAGGGGCAGCGCTATCCGCCTATCGTGAGGCTCGCGAGATATCAGCGGCGCGAGGGCGGCCACAAACACCGGTCCCACATACCCCAGCAGTTCGGCTACGGCCACCTGGGTCATCGAGAGCGCGCCAAGAAAGAGTATCCAGTTCACCGCGATGAGGGCCCCCACGGCCAGAAGCGCCCCGACCGTCCGCCACTTCAGGCGGCCCAGGTCTCTCACCTTCCCCGTAAAAAGCAGGTAGACCAGGACAGCCGCTGCGGCGAACGCCACCCGCCAGAACACGAGCACGAACGGTGACGCGTCCACCATGCGCACGAAGATGGGGATAGAACCCCAGATGACCGCGGCCAGGCCGACACGAAGCAGTCCGGACGAGCGCGTCACGCGGCGGGATCCGACTCCAGCCCTGGCTCCAGTACCCTCACTCTCTCAAGCACGGGCGGATGCGAGTAATTGAGAAACACGTAGAAAGGATGCGGAGTGAGATTGGATAGGCTGTCCTTTGACAGCCGCTTCAGGCCTGAGGCCAGGAGATCGCCGCGACCGCTCGTGCTCGCGGCGAAGGAATCGGCCTGGCGCTCGTGGTGCCGGGAGAGCGCCGAAGTACCGACAGAGAGCACCAATTCGAGCGGCATAAGGAGAATGGCCACAAAGATCACCCCCGCGTACACGGAGGGCGACTCCACTCCGAAGGCCTCGAAAAGACCGTTCTCCTCCAGGAGCAGAGCAAACAACCCCAGAAAAAGGCCCGTCTCCAGCGCGGAGACTATAGTCCCCATCAGTACATGCCGCTTCTTGTAGTGGCCTACCTCATGAGCCAGAACGGCCACGACCTCCCCCACCGGGTGTCGTTGGATCAGAGTATCGAAGAGGGCGATGCGCTTGCTTCTCCCGAATCCGGTAAAGAAAGCGTTCCCTTTGGTCGTGCGCCGGGAGGCATCGATGGAGAACACCCCCTTCAGGGGAAACCGGACCCGTTCCGCGTATGCAAAGATCTCGTCCTTGAGTTCGCCATCCTCGAGGGGAGTGAACTTGTTGAAGAGCGGCATGATGAGGGTCGGGGCCAGGATCTGCATGATGAACGAGAACGCGATCACGGCCGCCCAGGCATAGATCCAGGCCAGGGCCCCCCCGTACTCGAACAGAGCCAGGAATCCGATCAGCAGAGGAACGCCCAGAACGAGCGCTACGGCCAGGCCCTTGAGGAGATCTAGGACGAACGTGCGAGGTTTGGTGCGGTTGAAGCCGTACTTCTCTTCGACAACGAACACCCCCCAGACCTGAAAGGGAAGGTCGAGGAGACCCTTGGCCACAGCGAGGATCAGCAGGAAGATCAGCCCGGTCCAAACGGGGCCGAGCCCGAAGGAACGCACCACCTCGTCGAGCCAGCCGAAACCGCCCGCCAGCCAGAACCCGAGCAGCACCGCCAGGTCGAACAGCGAGGCCACCAGACCGAAGCGTGTCTTCGTCCTCGTGTATTCCTGTGAACGCCGGTATTCCCCGGCGTCGTAGACCTCGGCGAACTCCTTGGGCAGCGTTGACCCGACAGCGCGCAGGTTGAGCCACTCACCGATCCAGCCGATCGCTTCGACGACGATCAGCCCGCTCAGTGCCGCGATGAAATAGCCGTTGACCAAAGACGCGTCGACCTCGCCGGACCTGCCGCTATTCCGGCTGGTGAAAGAGCGAAGGCCAGTACTCGATGCCCTCGAACTCGATCGATACCAGCGTGCCCGCCCGCCCCTCGACGATGGCTACCGCATCCTCCAGAGCGCCGACACCGGCGCGGCCGCCCGTGGCCCGAGCGAAGTCACAGGCCGCCTCCACCTTGGGGCCCATGGAACCAGCGGCGAACTGAAGCTTCTCCAGCGCCTCGGGCGACGCCCTCCGTATGGCCCGCGCGTCCGCCGTTCCCCAGTCCTGCCACACGTTCTCGGCATCCGTGAGCATCAGGAAGATTCCCGCGCCCAGCGACCCAGCCAAGAGCGCGCCCGCGTGGTCCTTGTCGATGACCGCCTCCACTCCTACAAGCACGCCGTCCGGGGTCAGCATGGTCGGGATCCCTCCTCCCCCGGTGCAGATCACCACCACTCCCCGCTCCACTAACCACTCGACCACTCTGATCTCGAAGATCCGCTTTGGCCGCGGCGAAGCTACCAGTCTGCGGTAAAGGTTGTTGTCCGGGCCCACAGTCCAGCCGTGCTCACGGGCAAGGCGTTCGGCTTCTTCCCGCGTGTACTCGGGGCCGATGGGCTTCGTGGGTTTCTGGAAAGCCGGGTCGGCAGGATCGACCTCCACTTGGGTGAGGATCGTGGCGAACGGCACGTCCTCGGGCAGGATGTTACCCAGCTCCTGCTCGATCATATAGCCGATCATACCCTCCGACTCGGCGCTCAGCACGTCCAGAGTGTAGGGCTCCACTCCCGTGTAGGCTGCCGCCTCGAGGGCGAGCAGACCCACTTGAGGCCCGTTGCCATGGGTGATTATTAGGCTGTGCTCGCGCGCCAGAGGCGCCAGGGCCTTGGCCGCCGCCTTGACGTTCTCACGCTGGTTCTGCTCAGTAAGCGGCTCCCCTCGCTTGAGAAGGGCGTTCCCCCCGAGTGCCACCACGATCCTCATCGCCAGTTCCCCGACCTACCGGTCTTGTCGCCTAGACCTTGGCACCGGCCAGGCGCAGCGCGGCGATCAACTCGTCCTCGCGCTGCGTCCCGACCAGGACGCGCATGCCGCCTGAGAGCACCAACTGGACGCCTCTCTTGCCGTAGGCGTTGTAGGCTCTTGATCCGTCTCGACCGAGGCGGATCCCCCAGCCGCCGAACTCCCCCATGGGCGAATACTCGCGTGCTTCGGCGGACTTGATCTCGCCGATAGAGATCACCCTCGATCGAAAGGGCACCAACCTTATTGACAACGTCCCCGGCCTGACCTCCGTGACCAGGCGCACGATCGCAGCGAAGATCGGGAAGCCTATGCCGAACACCAGGGTCAAGATCCAGGCCGCCCAATCAGGTATCGGCTCCGTCCCGGGGGGACGGCCGACGATGATCTGCAGCCCGAACTGATACCAGATGACGACGGTGACGATCAGGATGGGGAGCCAGAAGAACCAGTGGCGGAATCTCTGCACCTCCCGGAACAGAGGGGTGGTGCTTGCCTCTAAGGCGTCGTTTTCGCTGGCAGCGCCGCTCATAGGTCCCTATCACCCTCGCGATCCCGTTGTGCTTACCTCTGCCGTCGCCCGAGACGCCGGCGCCGGAGGCACAAGGTTAGACCACCGCCCAGGTTTTGGCCAACCAAAGGTACACTAGTGCGACTGTGGATCCCGCCGAACAGACACCCGACGCACAGACGCCCACGACGGTAGCATCCGACGAGGGCGGTTCAGCCAGGCGCACGCGCTTAGCCTGGTATACCTACGATTTCGGCAACACCTCGGTGGAGTTCGCCATCCCCTATTACCTCACCCCGTGGATGGTCAACGATCTGGGAGTGCCTGCCGTGGCCTTCGGCCTGGCCTCCGCCGCCTCGTCCTGGGCCATAGGACTGAGCGGCCCCTACATCGGCGTGAGCGCAGACGAGAAGCGCACTCGCCGCAAATGGTTCGTGGTCTCGGTGGTTATAGCCGTGGTCCTCTTGGCCACGCTCAACATCCTGCCTCGCACCGAGACTCTGGCCGTGGTGGGCGTGCTGCTCTCCGCCATGATCGCGAACTACTTCTTCCAACTATCGAGCCTCATCTACAACGCCTCTATGCTCAGCGCGGCCGGGGGCGCCAACGTGGTCAGCGTCTCGTCACTGGGCATGGGTCTCAGTTTCCTCGGCGGAGTAGTCGGAGTCGGCGTCATCCAGCTCTTCATCTCCGGCAAGCTGATCGAAGGCATCAGCGGGCAGGGCTACGCCCTCATCCCAGCGGCGCTCGTCTTCTTCCTATGCACCATCCCGAGCATATTCGCGAAGCGGTTGTGGCAGAAGAAGTCCGATGCTGTGGAGATCCCCCAGGGGAAGCTGCACCACCGCATGAAGGCACTATGGCAGCAGTCCGCCCACGAGTACCGTGCGGGCTGGTTCCTCGCCGGCTATTTCGCTCTCAACTCGGCCATCATGGGACTCAGCCTCTATCTGACCCTGCACATCCAGGCGCTCACCGATCTGGAGGGGATGCAACTCTGGGCGGTGCTTCTGGGGGTTGTGCTTTCTTCTGCCGCAGGAGCGGGTTTCGTAGCGTTGCTCCGCCCCGACCGCCGTCTCGTGAAGCTCATCATCATGGTAGGGCTGACCATGTGGGCTCTCAACGCCTTCGCCTTCAGCCTGGTGTCGTCGCTGAGCCTAGTGGTGCTATGCGCCTGCCTGCATGGCTTGTTCTCAGGAGCTCTGGTCCCGACGGTGCGTGGGGCGTATGCCGAGAACTTCCGCTCCGACTACCAGGCGTTGGCCTTCGGTCTCTTCGGAGCCGTGCAGCGGGTGTCTCAGGGGCTGGGCGCGGCCCTCTCGCCCATAGCGAGCAGCGCCGCCAGTGGCTCGAATGCCACCGCCGCAGGTATCGCGGCCATGGGGGCGGTAGCCCTCATAGGAGTGCCTCTCTTCGCTCGCTGGCGGCCGGGCGGCATACCGGCCTCCATGCAGCCGGAAGGTGACGAAGCAGCTGCCGTCGCCGGCCAGGAGATGCGTTGAACAGGCGTGCCGGTCGCTAGGTGTCGGCCGGAGGCGCCTCTCGGGCGAGCAGCCGCTCCAGCGACCGATAGTGCGCGCCCTTCCAGTAGAGCTGGCCGCAACCGGTGCATCGCCAAAACTCCTCGTAGTGGCGCACCGTGAGCGGCGGGAGCCCGTCGATGACATCGGCCTTCTCTACCGCTTCCACGAGGCCGTTGCACAGCGAGCAGCGCGCCAACGGCCGGAGGGACCCCCATAGGTCGAACCGCTCCAGTACTTCTGGCAGCTGCCGTCGGGGGTACGTCTGCCGTACGAGGTAGCCATGAGTCACCGCTGCTCGCATCAGCAGTCTTCGATCCCGGGTCAGGATGATCCGGTGCTCGCCGACGGCGGTCTCGACGAGCTCGTCGTCGGACCAGTCGTTGCGATATCGCGTGTCGAAGCCTGCCAGCCGCAGGTAGCCTGCCAGCTTGCCCAGGTGCACGTCGGCCGCGAAACAGACCCGGCGCAGCGGGCGCGCCCGCACCCGAGTCACAGGGGCGACGTCCAGCGCCTCGAACACCGGGTACACGCTCACGTGCTCGCCGTCCTCGACCGGGTGAGAGAAACCGACAGACCGTCCTTCCACCAGGATCAGGTCGACCTCGGTGTGCGGCACCCCCAGGCCCTCGATAAGGTCCTTGACCGCACCACCCGAAGGGTAGGGATGCTCGAATTCGCGGCCGCGACGCTCTGGAGGCAGCAGATCGCCGAGCTCAGCGTAGAAACGGATGAAGACACCGCCCATTGCCGCCGCCCCCGTTCGCCGACCTCCCGTGCACCGCGGGTCAGTGGTTGCCGGCGGTCAGGCGCACCGGGCCCGCCAGCGAGAACACGATGATGCGCTCCCCGAAGATGGTACTGATGTCGGTATGCAAGCTGCGGACCTCCTGCCCGGTGACGTCCTTGATGATGGTCTCCAGGAGAGGTCTGGCCTTCTCGATCAACTCGCGTCTGATCTCCTTGACGAGAGTACGGCCCTGGGGGGTCCCGTCTGCCCCTCCCAGTTGGCGCTCAGCCGGGGTGAGCACGCCTCGCAGACGGACAATGACGAGGTCTTCGACGATATAGGTGCGGGCCTCTTCCGGCCCGCGGCCCATGTAGTCGAGCTCGAACTTGACGATGGCGTCGCTGATCTCCGCTTCGACCTGACCCTTGGTCTTTGCCATGTTCCCCCCGTGCTCGACTGGTTCCTCTCTAGATGCGTGCCAACTAGGACCAGGCCCTGATCAGCGGCTCCGCCTACCCGTTCTGCATCTCCAGAGCGCAGGTGAGCATCACATCGAACAGGTCCGCGATGTCTACCTCGTCGACGCTCGAGAAGGCGATGCGGATGTCGGTGCTGTTCAGAGATATCACACCCACTCCGTACTCATTCAGTAGTCGCACCCGGTAGGCCTCGGCGTCCAGCTCGTTGAGGCGCAGGCACATGAAGTAGCCGGAATTGAAGGGGTACGCCCTCCAGGCCGCTGCGAACCGGGGCTCCGCCAGCACTTCCCCGACCTTGGTCGCCCGGCGTTGGAGAACAGCGAACTTCTCTTCCTTCTGCGCCCGGTAGCCAGGATCGGCCATCGCCTTCAACACCAACTGCTGTGAGATGTTGGGGGAATTGGAGATGGTCGCCCTTATGCAGCCCCCGGTCTTCCTCTCCAGGGCCTCGTATGCACCTGCTCCGCCGGCCATCCCGTAGGTGATGAACGCCACCCTGAGACCCCAGGCGAAATCCTCCTTGGAGGCTCCGTCCAGCTTCACGGCGAGGATGCGGGGATGAGCCGAGGCAAGCCGCGTGAACAACGACTCCTTCATCACCTTCTCGTCGTAGAAGAGACCGAAATAGGCATCGTCACATATCGCCACCACGTCGCAGCCACCCTCGGCAATCTCGACCAGCGCGCCCCGGATGGCTTCAGCTTCGGCCGGAGTGATGGAATACCCGGTGGGGTTGTTCGGGAAGCTGAAGAGCACAAGCAGCTTGCCGCGATCGCTGTTTTCGCCCAACACCCGCCTGAAACCGACGATATCGAAACCTTCGTCGAGGTCGAGCAGCGGGTAGAACGCCACCTGCGCGTTCCGCTTGACCCCAAAGATCAGCTGGTAGTTCTCCCACAACTGGTCGGGAAGCAGCAGAAGATCACCCGGATCGGCGAACATGTCACCCACAGTGCTGAGCCCGTGAGTGATGCCGGCGGTGACCACGGGCAGGCTGATGGGGGTGTCACCTAGCGACGGGTTCTTCTCCTTGATCTCTTCTCGCCATGCAGCCCGCAGATCGGCCCGCCCGAACGACGGGGCGTATGGCAGCACCGCGTCCGGGCCCAGGTCGGCCAGATGGCGCATGATGGCCGGGAGCGCCATTGAATGCTGCAGCTCCCGGGCTTCGCCGATGGTGGCGTTGTAACGCGTGGCTTTCTGATTGGCCTCGGCCGATTGGGTCAAGATCCCTTTGGGGAAGTACAGTTCTTTGCCCATGTCGGAGAGGAGCCGCATCACTGCGGGAGCTTGCTGTTCGATGATCTGATTGAGCTCAACGGCCAAGGGGTCCATGCTCACCTCGCGCCCAGACGGTCTTGCAGGGCCTCGAGTTGCTTCCAGAGAACCTGGGGCAGACGATCCCCGAATTCATCGTAGTATTCGGACAAGCCGGCCGCTTCCTTCTTCCAGCCCTCGATGTCGACCTCTAGAAGTCTGCGCAGGTCGTCGGCCGGCAGGTCTAGGCCGGACAGATCGAGCGCCTCGGGCGTGGGCAGGTTGCCGATGGGGGTCTTCACCGCTTCGCCTTGCCCTTCCACGCGCTCGAAGATCCACTCGAGCACGCGGCTGTTCTCGCCGTATCCCGGCCATAGCCAGTGTCCGTCCTCGCGCCTTGCGGAACCAGTTGACGAAGAAGATGCGCGGCAGCTTGGCGGGGTCCGTGCGCTCGGCCATGGACAGCCACTGGGCGAAGTAGTCGCCCATGTTATAGCCGCAGAACGGCAGCATGGCGAACGGGTCGTGCCGCAGTACCCCGGTCTTGCTCAGATTGGCGGCGGTGGTCTCGGAGCCGGCGGCCGAGCCCATGAACACGCCGTGCTCCCAGTCGAAAGCCTCGTTCACCAGAGGGATGGTGCTCGCCCGCCGGCCCCCGAACAGGATGGCCGATATGGGCACGCCCGCCGGGTCCTGCCACCTGGGGTCGATGACCGGGCACTGGGAGGCGGGGGCGGTGAAGCGCGAGTTGGGATGAGCGGCCTTCCGGCCCGAGTCCGGCGTCCAGTCGTCGCCCTCCCAGTCGATGAGGTGGGCCGGGGCGCTCGACTCCCATGTCCTCCCACCACACGTCACCATCGTCGGTGAGGCCGGTGTTGGTGAAGATGGTGTTCTTGGTGAACGTCTCCATCGCGTTGGGGTTGGAGTCGTGGGAAGTCCCCGGCGCCACGCCGAAGAAGCCCGTCTCTGGATTGACCGCCCACAGGCGCCCGTCGTCGCCGATCCGCATCCAGGCGATGTCGTCACCGACGGTGGTCACTTTCCAGCCGGGGATGGTGGGCCGCATCATCGCCAGATTGGTCTTGCCGCAGGCGCTGGGGAAGGCCCCGGCGATGTAGTGGGTCTTGCCCTCGGGAGAGGTGAGACCGAGGATCAGCATGTGCTCGGCCAGCCAACCCTCCTTGCGGGCCTCGGTCGAGGCGATGCGCAGCGCCAGGCATTTCTTGCCGAGCAGGGCGTTGCCGCCGTAGCCGGACCCATACGACCAGATAGAAGGGTCTTCGGGGAAATGCACGATGAACTTGTGCTTGGGATCGCGCTCGCAGGGCCAGGGCACGTCACCCTGGAACGGGGACAGCGGCGCTCCCACGGAATGCAGGCAGGGGATGAACTTGCCGCACTCGCCCAGCGCTTCGAGGACCTCGATGCCGATGCGGGTCATGATCATCATGTTGGCGACCACGTAGGGGGAGTCGGTCACCTCGATGCCTATCTTGGAGAAGGGCGAGCCGATGGGTCCCATGGAGAACGGGATGATGTACAGCGTCCGCCCCTCCATGCGTGCGCTGGAAGAGACGGATCATCTTGCGTTTCATCTCTCCCGCGGGGGCCCAGTTGTTGGTCGGACCGGCATCCGCCTGATTCTTGGTGCAGATGTAGGTGCGGTCCTCGACCCGAGCGACGTCGCTGGGGTGCGAACGGGCCAGGTAGCAGTTGGGCCGCAGGGAGTCGTTCAGCCGGGTGAACGTTCCCTGCTTGACGAGCAGCTCGCACATGTGCTCGTAGTCGTCCTGCGAGCCGTCACAGGCGTAGACGTTGTCCGGTCTGCACAGCTCGACCACGTCATGCAGCCAGGCCAGCAGTTCCCCGTTCTTGGTCAGGGCGTCGATCGCGGCCGCCATCCTATCTCCTTCCGTCTGCCTGAGCGGTCGTATTAGCGCCTAGGAATAGGCGAAGCCGGCTAACACTCTGTCCGAGTGTCACAGCCGGCCTCACAGCGCGGCTGATGGGTACGCGCCATCCTCCGCCAGTCTGCCGGGGAGAAAATACCACGTATCGCACGCGTCGTGCGTCCTAGCCCTTGCGCGGTTTAGACAACCAGGACGCCCAGAGTCGCTTCCGTTGCGACCGGCAGGTTCAACGGGACCCTCGTTGCTCGCCGTCTTCGCGCGACTCGGGCGGCGAAGACCGGCTCGGCGCGGCGTCGGCCGACAGACGGCGTACCGCGACCGCCACCGCTCCCAGACCGGTATGGGTGGAGAGGACCGCCCCACACTCCATCATGGGGATGTCCTGCTGCTGTCCGAAACGTCTGTGCAGCTGCTGGAGGAGATAAGCCGCGGATTCGGGCGAATCCGCGTGGGTTATGGCCACCCGAGCAGGCCGGCCGTTCGCGAACTCGGCGGCCCGCCGGGCGATGCCTCGGATGGTCCGCGCATAGCCGAGATGGCCGCCGTTGGCGTGGACCCCTCCCTCTTCGTCGAACAGGATCACCGGCTTCAGCCTGATCAAGCCGGCCATGTAGGCCACTTTGGAGTTGACGCGCCCACCCTTCACGGCGAAATCGAGCGAAGGCGTGGCACCGTATACCCTGGTATTCCGGGCGGCGGCTTCCGCAGCCGCCACCACGGCGTCGAGCGATTCACCGCCCTGGATGGCCTCACCGGCCGCTTCCACCACCAGTCCCAGGCCCACCGAGAGGTGGCGCGCATCCACCACCCGCACTCGAGACACATCCACGTCGGCGGCCGCTCCGAGAGCAGACTGGTAGGTCCCGGACACCCGCTTGGAGAGGTGGATAGAGACCACGCCCTCGTGGTCCTCCAACAACGCTTCATAGACTCGGCGGAAATCGGCGCGATTCGGCTGGGAGGTGCGCGGCAATTCGCCGGTCTGGCGCACCAGACGGTAGAAGTCGCTGGAGCCGAGCTCAACCCGGTCGAGATACGTCCTGCCTCCGATCGTCACGGTCAGCGGCACCATCACCGTGCCAAAGCGGAGCTGCGCCGCCTCGGGAAGATCGAAGGTGGAGTCGGTGACGAGAGCGATAGTGGCGGCCCTGGCCGTAGCCTGCTGCAGCACCATGTCATCGATCTTGAAGCTCTCCACCGTCCCGAATCCCTCGAGAGCGCTCCGGAACAAGGCGGGCTGGTTCGTGTGGAGATGGACTCGCATATGGGTCCCGCCACCCGCCACCACCAGAGACTCGCCCAGACTCCCGATGGCCCGCTGAATGAGCTCCCGATCGAGACGCTCCCCAACGAGCAACGCTTCGGTACAGTAGCGGAATCGTTCGTCGATCGCCTCCGCGTCCAGTCTCCGGGCCCGTCCAGGGCCGCTGGCGACGAACCCGCCCCCGTGAGCACCCGAGATCCCGGATAGCTGCTCGTAGGCGGCAGCGAACGTCAGGGACTCCAGCATGCTCACGTCCGCGCCGAGACGGCTTCCCAAAGGATGGAGCATGCCTTCAAGGAAGTACACGAAGCCTTGTCCACCGGCATCGACCACCTTGTTCCGCGCAAGCACCTCTAGTTGGCTCGGGGTAGCTGCCAGAGCCACGCGGGCCGCCTCGAGAGCGCGGTCCATGAGTACACGGAAATCCGGCAGACCGGGGGCTTGGGCGTTCATATCACTGGCCCACGCCCGGAGGACCGATAGAATGGTCCCTTCACGCGGATTCTGAACGGCTGAATAGGCGGCATCGACGCCGATGGTGGCGGCCAGCGCAAACTCGCTCGTGGCCGCACCCTTCTTGAGGTGCAGTCCCTCCGCCAATCCATGTAGGAACTGGGCGAAGATGGCTCCAGAATTGCCCCGAGCCCCGATCAGCGCCGCGTCGGCGGCTACCCGTGCGGCGGCACCCACTGCCGTCGGCGGATTCCGTCCCAGCCCAGCCGCGGCCGCACTAAGGGTAGCGGCAAGATTGGCCCCGGTGTCGGCATCGGCCACCGGGAATACGTTGATCCGGTCGAGTGCATCCTGTGCTCGCGCCACGGCGTAGGCACCCGACTGCACGACCTGCGCGAACAACTGGCCTGTCAGGGTCTCCATGCTATCTCTATCTCCCCTGGCCGATCATGAAAGCCCTCCCCAAGAGCGATGATCGAGATCTATCCTGTCGCCGCCTCTCGCACCGCTTCCAGAGCACCGGCCGAGCCCAGCTTCTGGTTCTTGTGAGCGATGAAGGCCGCGTACTCGGCAACGAAGACCTTGCCAGGGTCCCGCAGGTCGAACTTCTCGGGATGGTCACGGAAGAATTCCCGGTGGACTCGCGTCCAGACCAAGCGGCCGTCGGTATCGATGTTGACCTTGGTCACCCCCAGCGGAACCGCCTTGACGAACTCGTTCTCGTCCACCCCCTTGGCTCCCTTGATGGCGCCACCGGCGGCGTTGATGCGCTCGATCTCTCCTTGCGGCACCGAGCTCGATCCGTGCATGACCAGGGGAAAGCCCGGGAGACGCTTCTGGATCTCGGCGGCGACGTCCAGGTGCAGGCCCTGATGGCCGCTGAACTTGTAGGCCCCATGGCTGGTCCCGATGGCGACGGCCAGGCAGTCGCAGCCCGATTCCCGCACGAACACCTCGGCTTCGGCCGGATCGGTGAGGTGGGCGTTCTTCTCGTCCACCTGCACGTGCTCCTCCACCCCTCCGAGCTGGCCCAGCTCGGCTTCCACAGAGATACCGCGGGCGTGGGCAGCGTCGACCACCTGCCGGGTGATGCGGATGTTCTCCTCCAGGGGCTCATGGGAGGCGTCGATCATGACCGAGGAGTAGAAGCCGCTCTCGATACAATCGAGCGCCGTGGCCAGATCGCCGTGATCGAGGTGTACGGCGAAGATGGCCTCCGGGAAGATCTCGTCCGCAGCCTTGATCATGGCCTCCAGCATGCGCTTGTCGGCGTAGGAACGGGCTCCACGGAGATCTGGATGATAAACGGGGCCTGGGAGTCGAGGTTGCCCTGGAACAGCCCCAGGGTCTGCTCCATGTTGTTGATGTTGTAGGCGCCGACGGCGAACTTGCCGTAGGCGACCTGAACAGCTCCTTGGTGGTGACGATCATCTGCAGCCCCTATCCGCGTTTCTCCATATCGGCGGACGCCCTGACGAATCGCGCCCAGAATACCAGGCGGCGGTTGCTAGGCGTCGACCTCGAGGACATCCTCCAACACCGTGACGATAGATGTGGTCCCGGCCGAGGCCCATTCCATGGCCTCGTGGAGCTCTAGTCCGGTTGCGAACTCCTTGGCCCGTTCCAGTTCGTCCCATTCGAAGATGGCGAAGAGATTGCCGGGGTCGCCGGCATTCCTAAGGAGTCTTCCGCCCTTGCAGCCACTCCGCCGGCGACGCTCGCCGTCGTCCAGAAACACCTTCTCGAACGTTGCGTAGTCCTTCACGTGGTGCTGTATGAGCACACGTGGCATCGGCTTCTCCTTTCCCTCGATCTCCCTTGACGCTAGGTCTCACTCAGCGCCTTGAGCACGTCCCGGGTGCTGGTGACCCACCCGAAGGCGTGCTCCACGTTCCACTCCGTCGCAACCGGTTGTGGTCGGGTCCGGAGTTGTCGCAGGCGTCCGCGACCAGGATGGGCCAGTAGTCGAGCAAGAACCCGTCCCGCAGGGTCGTCTCCACGCAGACGTTGGTAGCCACCCCACTGTAGAGGCAGTAGCGGATGCCGAACGTCTTCAGCACCATGTCCAGATTCGTGCCGGCGAAGCCGCTGTAGCGCTGCTTGCGTACGACCACATCGCCCGGGCAGGGGCGATATCCTCCACGATCTCCTCATCCCAGGTGCCCTGGGTGACGTACTTGCCCCACGTCTCAGGGCGATCCTGCATCAAGACCAGACCCAACTCCTTGTGCCAGTTAGGCGAGTGCGGACCGCCGGCGTCGGAGTAGTCCGCGGTGTAGCTCATCATGATGTAGACGACCTTGACCCCTGCCTCACGCAGAACGGGGAGAAGCTCGGCGTTTCGCCGGATGGTCTCCGGGGCCGGGAAATGTCGTAACCGGCTTGGTCGAACATCCCTCCCTCGCTCAGGAAGGCATTCTGCATGTCAACCACGATGACGGCCGTGCGGGCCAGATCCACCTCGAGCGGTGCTGGTTTGGCGTTTATCTTCACCAGCTTGGGAACAAGTGCGTCCTGCCACTCATCGTCTGCCATATCATCCTCCGTCATCTCGCCTTGCCCGGCCGCGTCCAACACCCTCAGCCACCTTGACCCTAACACGTACAGCACCCCTGCGCGAGTGCACTTCGACGCCGTTGTCAAAAGCGACACCGAGCTCGCTCGCATCCTAGGGTTCGTCTCCACGTGGTCCGGGTCGGGAGCAGCCCGCTTGTCGCGCGGACTGGGTGACCCGCATAACAACCTCTCGAACACCTGCCGGTCGCTTGTGGTGGCGATTACCCTCGCCGGCCACATCCAAACACAGGGGCCCCCGGCGATCCGACTGGGCCGCTCGCGACGCAATTATGATGGGGTAGAGCGCAGCAGATAGCGATCGAATTGTGGCGCCGTAAACGCCGCTGAGCCATGGAGGGCGCAACAGCAAGCCCTTTTCGATCAGCCGCGCCCTTGTTGGCGCCGCTTGCTGGGCCGTCTTTCCGAGTCTCTCCGCCACCTCTCCCGCCCGTGTGCGCACCTGACCCACATTCGGCCGTGGCTTTCATGTACTGACGCTCGAGCTGCGTCGCTCGCTCTATGCGAACCCGGAAGAAGCTCTCGTCCAACTTCTCCTCCACGAGTGGTTGAGCCGCCAAGGCATCAGCAAGCGTGATCGGCGACGCGGCCGAGTAATCCCAGACGATGCTCCCGTACTCTTGGAGGAAGTAGGGATAGCCCTCGGCGTACCCGACCATGTGTTGGACCGCCGCCGTTTCGTAGGCGACCCCGCGTTCCTCGGCTGGAATCACCAGGGCCTTCACCGCGTCCGCGTGCCCCAGCTCTCCGATGCGCGGGAAGGTGAAGAGCCGCTCGCCGTAAGACTTGGCTCCGCCACCAAGAGCGTCGTATCGAGTCTGATCAGGTCGGGAATGACGAAGATGGTGTCTCGACGGTCGGGATCGATCGACCACGTCGGCAAGAAAGGCGCATGGGCAAACGCGTTTCGGATGAGCCGTGCGATCTGATAGGCGGCCTTTGCATCGGAGTCTGAAGACGCCTTGGGATTCGGCACGACAGCCGGAGGATGGCATCCTTCACTGCGACGGCCATCAGGTATGCGGCCGACTGCTGAAGGAAGAATGCTGCGAAGTCCGCCTAATCCTGCCGCAGAGCAATCTCGTCGTAGCTCACTCAATGCTCGCCGTGAACCCACTCCACGGGGAGATCGAGCGGCTGACGGTTCTCGGCTACGGCGAGCCGGACCGCAGACGCGAGACGGAACTGGAGCTCCGCGGTGAACAACTGCTGGATGTGATGCTCACGATCGGTCATTGTCATTCCTGCTGCGTGCCCGACAAGCACCCTCCCGTCTACCCGGCTTCACCAACTCGACCTCTGGATGTCCGCAGGCGCCAGCTCTCTCCGCGCGGTCATTTTCGCCCCGGACTTGGGATCTTCGACGCTTGATCCAGTAGCTAGGCCGCAGTCACCACTGCACGCGGCATTTGATCCCAGATGTGGCCTTCCAGCGTCCGGCCAGCTGCCTTCTTGCGCACACCGCCCCATTGTTTGAAAAGGAATGGTACATCTCTGTCGACGCACGCATCTCGTATGGAGCAAACCCATTCCTGCTGCATCCGCCGCGCTCGAGGGCCAGACTCACCACCAACAATCACCCAGTGGATCCCGCCTAGGTTCAGGTCGGGCAGCGGTCCAAGAAGTGGCTCAATAGATAGGAACTTCACCGTCGATGGGATTTTGCGAAGTCGTTCCACTCGGCTCAGGCGCTCATTGTCCTCAACGGTGACCCCCATCCAAACGTTATCGGGCCACGCGAGCAATGGAGCGACCTCTGTAAGCCGCGGTGCGCGCTTCGTAAGCAGTTGGTAGGTGTGCCGAAGGGTACGCTCCATCACCTCAAACACACGTTTGATGAAGTCGATGGGAACTCTTCGTGAAAGAGGTCGCCCATGGAGTTCACAAAGACCATCCGGGGTCTCGCCCATGAGGACGGCACCTCAAGCATGTGATCGTGCGTGCGCACAGCGAACCCGTCACGACAGTTGGGCTGTCCCATCGCCTGAAGCCGTTTCGCCATTCGCTCCGCATAGCAGTTGAGGCAACCCGGAGACACCTTGGAACAGCCCGTCACAGGGTTCCAACTCACCTCTGTCCACGCTATCGTCGTGGCGCTCCACTGCCCCAGGTCCCTCACGAGGTGGTTCGCTATGTTGAGTGCGGCCCTCTGAGCAGCGTGGCTTCGGCTCGAAACACCCAAGACCAACGCGAAGAGTGGAGCACTCTTGCCGTTCCTCAGTATCCCGGCATTCGATACCGCGGGAAGACGGCCTGCAGACGCTGCCGGATGTAGTCGACGACATGTCGGGTCGACGCGTCTTTCAGCACGCCGCCCTGCTCGTCTTCAAGCAACGACTGCTGCCCGCTGGCGCGGTAGAACTCACGGTACCAATCGGGCGTCCCGAAGACCCGATCCAGCCGTCGCCTCCACGCGTCAGGCACCTGCCCGTTGTTGGTCATCATGCGCATGACACCCCCTAGGGGGAACAGATACCACACGTCGCAAGCGCCTGTGCTGGCGAGGCGCCCAATGGTTTTTCAGCTGGCCTCCAGACCGAATGGATCAAGAAAGACCACCGCTCGCACGCTGGCCCAGTTATTGTGCGCCACGTACTCATCAAGAGCGCCGTTCGCATCGTGGCAGAGTATGCTCACCGCGTGCCGCAGCTGAGGGAAATCAGCCGAGATGAGTGACTCGAGTTCCTGGCAAGACGCCTCGTCTGCGTCCATGAAGACGAAGCGGTCGAATGATCTGGTCGATTTCGATGATGCCGCAAGGGCACGGACCGCCGAGCCAACGAGAAACTCCTTGGCGTCAGCCCGCTCCTCTTCGTCACCGAAGAAAGAGTCCAGTTCCACGGCGTCAGCAGTCGCATCCGAGGCATTCTTCAGAGCCTGCTTGCCGCGACCTGCGAAAGCATCAACATCCCCGAGGTACGCAGTCACGTAGCGCTCGACGCAGTCGAGCTTCGTTTCGCTCCACGTACCACCGAACTGACGCATTTATGGCCCCCTTCCCCTTTGCGCAATCGTAGCAGTTGCGTCGGACAGCATAGGCTGCGAGCATGGCGTCGATATCGGCGCTCTGGGCCTTCACCTCGATGGCTCCGCGAGCGGGCTTCTGGCCGGCGAACTGGATGAGTTGCAGCGTGTCCCCGGTTGGGGCCGGGTCCCGTCGGTCGCCGGGCCGCCGCTTTTGGTCCCCTTGGGCTTTCGCACCTGATCGCCCGTGAACAGGCCCCCATCAGGTAGGCCGGCCCCACGGTTCTTAAGGTTCATGAAGCAGCGGACCTTGGGCTTCAGCCCGCCTCCGACGTCCTCCAGCAGATCGCGCAGCGCCGGATAGTACGACAGCTCGGAGACACCCTCCCCCGACAGCCTCGTATCCCGTACATCGCTCAGGTAGGTCTCAAGCGCGCCCAATCACCTGCCCCCAAGTCCAGACGGTATGACCCGCCGTCCATGGCCGCGATAGCACCAAGGCCGGATGCCTTTCGGAACCCGAGCCGAGTTGGGGAGGGGTTCGCGCAGGAAATGTTGCGCGCTCTGAGGACGGCGCGGGCCCCGTCTCACCCGAAGACGGGGCCCACCCCTCTACTCCGTCCCGAAGGACCGACCGACCCGAGATCTACGCGCCGGACCCCGGTAGAGGCTCCAGCTTGCTGGTCGTCGGGATCATCGGCCAGTTGGCGTTGCTGCACTGGACGATGTCGTAGTTCCACTTCTCCGCCGGACGCCATTGACCACCCGAGAGAGGAGTGCGCACCACGTTCGGTACCGGACGCGTGCCGCCTTCCGCGCCGACTTGCTGGGTGAAGTCGACAGGGACCCACAATGGTCTCTACCTTGGTCGCCGCGATAGCCGCGATGATCTGGTTCTTGTCGTCGATGTCTTTGGTCCGCTTGAGTGAGTCGACAGCCCACTCGAACACCATGAAGTGAAGGAGCGGCTGCGTCCACTGCATACCGGTCTTGGTCTCGTAGTTGTCGGCGAACTGCTGGCAGGTCTCGCCGGTGAGGGGCGAGGTGAACGGATACGTCGGGTGCCACCAAACGGTGGTGCACAGACCCTCACCGATGTCGCCCAGCGCATCTGCCGTCTGCGGGAACAGGAGGGCTTTGCCGATGCCGCAGATCTTGGGTGTATAGCCCTGCTGCTTGGACTGGGTCCAGAAGTTGGTGAAGTCCGGAGGACTCATGACCCCGGACAGGATTTCCGCCCCCTCCTTCTTGAACTTGTCGATGATGGACGTGTAGTCCTCGGTCCCGTCCTGGAACGAGCCGCCGTCCACGATGGTGTATCCGGCCTTCGTCATCGGTTCTGGCCACTTGTCCCGATAGTTGTTGCCGTCCACGTCGTTGGGCCAGAGCACGCCGACGATCTTGTTGTTCGGCACCTGAGACCATAGGTCGAAGTAGATGCCGAAGTTGTCCTCTTGACCCCAGAAGGCATGATAGGTCCACTTGAAGCCGACGGCCGGATCGCCTCCACGGCCCATGAACCACGCCTGCCACGGGGTGTCGCAGCTGATGCAAGGCACCTCGAAGGCCTCGGCCTGGTCGGACACGGGCACCACGTTGTCCCCACTGGAGGCGGCCATGAGGATGTCTACCTTGCTGTTGGTGATGAGATCACCCGCCACCTGCGCCGAGCGGTTGGAGTTGGACTGGCTGTCCTCCAACAAGATGGTGATCGGGTGCAGCTTGCCATCGCCGCACAACAGCCCATCCCCGATCACCTCGTTGAAGTGATCGACGCAGTATTTGTCGGCGGTCCCGAACGAGGCCAAGGGGCCGGTCTGCGGGGTCACAAAACCCCACTTGACCTCCCGGCCTACTTCCGCGGCCGCGCTGACGGTGGTGGTGCTCTGGGCGGCCGCCGTGGTGGTGGTCTCCCCTGCGGCCGGTCGTCGTGGTGGTCTCGGCTGCGGCCGTGGTCGTGGTCTCTTCTCCGCCGCACGCGGCAAGCAAGACCGCCCATCCCGGCGCCCACTCCGATGCCGGCCCCGGCAATACCGGCGATCTTAAGGAATTCGCGGCGACTTACGGACTCTGACATGTAGTATCCCCTCAACTGTGACTGGCTGTTTCGTTGCCTCAACTGGATCATCGTTATGATGCTGGCTCGCAGCTTCCCTCCTCAACCCTTGTCCCCACCCCCTTTACTCGATCTCGGCCATCTTCTCACATGGCCAACGAGGCCGCCCGAAAATCTTCAGCGGTGTCCACGTCGAGGGCCATCCTCTCATCATCCAGCGGTACCAGGATCTGCCCCTCCCGATGACGCTCGGCTATCTCCCGCCCGCCAACGTCGCCCCGCTGCTCGAGTATCTCAGGGAACAGTGCCCTTCCCATCAGCACCGGGTTACCGGGACGGCCGCCTACGGAGGTCCGCACGATCAAGGCGTTCTCGTCCGCAAAGACCTCGATGAGCTGGTCGATCAGCACTGAGGTCACAAAGGGTTGGTCGCCTAGAAGAAAGACCGCGGCATCGCAATCCGGCCGGACCGCTCGGACGCCGGCGCGGAGGGAAGCGCTCATGCCGGCGGCATAGTCTGGGTTGAGAACGATCCTAACCGGTCTGTCCCTCAGAATCGCGCCCACTGCCTCTGCCTCGTGCCCCACGACCACGATGGTCTCGGACACTCCGGCGCCGAGCGCGGCGTCGGCGACCCACTCCACCAAAGCCCGCTCCCTCAAGGGAAGGAGGAGCTTCTGCCCGCCCATGCGGGTCGCCTGGCCGGCTGCCAGGACGATGGCGGCGACACGCACGTCCCTCTTGCTGGGATCCCGATTTACCGGCCCTCTCGCTCACCTGCACACCTGCTCCATATCCGCGTGAAGTCCCGCTCCCGCAGACTGCCGACGACGATCGCCTCCGGAACCAGGCCTCGTCCGACCTCCCCTGCACTGCACTCAGCATCTCCTCAGCAACTTCGAGACCCCGCGCCCGCGCGTTAGGTTCCTCGGCCTTGTTCAGTAGAGTGACCACCCGGGCCCCCGGCCAGCGCCCGTGCAGCAGCCGAAGCTGCTCCCGCAGCGCAGCTGCGAACAGATCCGTGGTAACGATCTCCCCCTTCCTCGACGCCCAAGGCCCGCGCGAGCAACTCCGCCCGGTGGACGTACGGCTCCTCGAGGGGAGCACCCAGCACGTCCAACCCGGCGACCTGCACGATCAGGGTCGCGCCGAGGGGCACCTGCGGCTCGTGGGCCCCGAAGGCCTTGAGGGACATCCCCCGGCTTCCATCCGCCTCGATCACCAAGTGATCCACGAGCCCCGCCGCCCACACGTCGTCTACCCATTCGACCGGCAAGCCGACGGCTTTGCCGTCCCGGCCGACGCTCTGGACGGCACAGACAAGACCAGCGGTGGCGAGCGCAGCCTCGAGCCGCGTTCGAAGAGCACGAAGGTCGGACTCTACCAGCACCGGTCCGAGATCCTCCAGATCCTTGAGGAACATCGCCGTGGTAGTGGTCGCGAGCACTCGTGGGCTCCACTCGGACAGTTCCTGGGCGAGAAGTCGGAGACAGCCCGTCTTTCCCCCGCCCCCCACCAGAGCTATCGACTCCCGCCGGCCGAGCGCGAGAGCCTCCGCCAAGATGTCATGCGTGAAGACCTGCACCTGGGGCCCCGGGCCTCGGTCCCGTTTCTACAAGCCGTCCGGCGTCGCTGTAGCAGCCCTCACGCCTTCGCACGCAGCCGCCCAGGATCGGCCGCGGATCCGAGATCCCGAGGGGAGGTTCCCCAGTAGGGCGCACGCGGCCTCGAGCACTCCGCCGGCCACCGCCAAGGCCTTGTCCGAGATGAGGAAGCAGTGTTCCCGGTCGGCGCACGGATCGACATCTCCCAGTTTGAAGCCGGGACCTACGACGATTCCCGAACGTAGGATCCCACGGAGCCTGCCGTCCAGCCCGGCGTGACCGGGGTCCGGCCCACCAGCCCCACGGGTTCGCCCTTTCCACCCGATCCCCGATCTCCCTCAGCCCGGTGAACACCCCCGCGCAGGGGGAGCGCAGGACCCGCTCTTCGGCAAAACCACCCCGCTCTCCGGGAACACCGGTGTCCGGAAGAGCCACTCCCTCGATGATGACGCGGCCCAAGGTGGGGCCACGCATAGTCTCGACGACTGCGTGCGCATCCCTGCCGGCCACGAAACCCGGACCGAGCGCCACCACCGCGGGCGCGTCGCTCGTGTGGGTGCCCAGATTCCGCTTGGCCATGATGGCATCCACCAGCAGATCGGGACGGAAATCGAAGCGGATGGCCGCTTCGGGATCGACGATCACCGGGATCGCCCCACTCCGCAGTATCCGGTGTACGTCGACCGCGTCCTGGGCGAGGATCCCGGGGAGGCCTTCGACCTCCACCCGGCCCTCCCACACCGCCTCGGCGAAAGCGACGGCACGGCGCACCACCGTGGGCCGAGCGATCTCGGTCATCACCACCGAGAACCCGGCGCGAATCAGGCGAAAAGCGACGCCCGAGGCCAAGTCGCCGGCGCCTCTGACGAGCGCCCGCGGCCCACGGTCGGTGGCGCTGGATGCCGGCAGCTCACTCATCGGCGACCAGCTTCCCCGCCTGCTCCCTCCCCCTCTTCCTCTCAGAGCCGGTCCAACATCTCGTCCCATTTGTCCCGGTCGCACCTGTGTCCCGCGTAGGGACCAGAATGAACGGGGGTCTCCATGCAGTCTCGGTCCGCGTTTCGCCTCTCACCGCCGCCTCCCTCGAGCAGCCGCTCGTCGCCGCGCGGCCGGCACTAGCCGGCCGGCGTTGCCTCCCAGCCGCTCATCTCGGCCACCTTCTTCAGGCAGGCCTCGATGCCTACCGCGCGCATAGCCTGACCAGTGCCTGCCCGATCGCCGTCCTTCATCACGTTCTTCAGACGGAACTCCAGAGGATCCATGCCCAACTTCTCGGCGATGATGTCCATCATGAGCTCGATTGCGAAGGTGGGTTGCGACATGCCGAAGCCCCGGAAGGCCGCGCTCTGGCACTTGTTCGTATAGACCACCCACGTCTCCCCCCGCTGATGGGGCACCAGATAGGGGCCGGCACCGATGTAGGTGCATTTGCCCATGGTGATCATGGTCGTCGAGGCATACGCGCCGGTGTTCGCGATGTGCCTGCGGTCGAGGGCGACCAGAGTCCCATCCGATTTGAGGCCCATCTTGTAGGTGTGATAGACCGGGATCTTGGTGGACGAGTAGCAGAAGTCCTCGTGGGTCGTCAGGGCCCATTTGACGGGACGGCCGGCCTTCATGGCCAGGATGGCCAGGTTGGGCTCGACAGTGATGTTGTTCTTCTGCCCGAAGGCGCCGCCGATGGGAGCCGTGATCATCCGCACCCGGTTGAGCGGCAGCCGCAGGGCCTTTGCGATGGCCGGCTGGTGCCAGAAGGGCATCTGCGAGTTCCCGATGATGGTGATGCGATCGGTGTCCTCCGGCTTGGCGATGAACGCGTGCGGCTCGATTGGCGCGCAGCGCTGGGCCGAGGTGCCGAAGGTGTGCTCCACGATCATGTCCGACTGGCGGAAGCCTTCCTCCACGTCACCGTGAACCAGCAGGAAGGTCTCGTGGCCATGCGGCAACACCTGGTTGCCCCTGCACCACCTGCCTTGGCCCTGCTCGTGGATGATGGGAGCATCCGGCTCCAGTGCTTCCCGGGGATCGAAAACCGCCTGAAGCGGCTCGTACTTCACTTTGATGAGTTCGACCGCCTCTTGGGCGATCTCCTCGGACTCGGCCGCCACCAGAGCGACGATCTCGCCCCTGTAGCGCACCTTATCGTCCGCGTACACGGGCTGGTCCGGGATGATGAGGCCGTTGACGTTGTCTGGAGCATCTTTGGCAGTAGCGACCGCTTTCACTCCGGGCAGGCGCTCGGCCGCGCTCGTGTCGAGCTCGATGATGCGGGCGTGGTGCTCTGTGCTCAGCAGCGGCTTCGCGTAAAGCATGCCGGGCAGGTAGAGGTCGTTGGTGTACTGCACTCTACCCATGACCTGGTCACGGGCATCGATCCGGGGACGCCGCTTCCCGACTTCTGTAAGGCTCATGTTCAATCCTCCTTCGTCACTCTAAGAAGCCGAGTCGCGGATCTCTTGGGCTGCCGCCAGCACCGCTTCCACCGGCCTGACATACCCGGTGCACCGGCACATGTTCCCCGACAGACCCTCCTTGACTTGCTCGTACGTGGGGCGCGGGTTGGCATCGAGAAGGGCCTTGGCCGCCATGATCATGCCCGGCGTGCAGTAGCCGCATTGGCTGGCCGCAAGCTCCTTGAAGTGCTTCTGAATCGGATGGAGCCCCTCCTTGCCCAGGCCGTCCACCGTCTCCACCACCTTCCCGTTCACGGTGACGGCCAGCACGAGGCAAGCGTTGACAGCTTTGCCGTTGAGTATCACCGTGCAGGCCCCGCATTCACCCTGCTCGCACGACCGTTTTGGGCTGGTGATATTCAGGCGGTCCCGCAGGAGCTGCAGCAGGGTCAGGTTGGCCTCGACCTCCAGAGACCGTTCCTCCCCGTTGAGTACGAAGCGTATCTCGTGTTTCATCATCCCCTACTTTCTAGCGAGCGGTCGGCGCCTGCTCGGCTTCGGCCTTCTGTTGCAGCGCCCACAGGATCTTCTCCGGCGTGGCGGGCATATCGACAAGACGGATCCCCACGGCGTCGTAGATAGCGTTGAACACCGCCGGGGCCCCGCTGTTGGCGGAGATCTCGCCGGCAGCCTTCGCCCCGAACGGCCCCTCGGGGTCGTAGACCTCCACATAACCGGCATGCATCTCCGGCATGTCCATGGAGGTGGCGATGGCGTAGCTCTCCAGATCCACGGGCATGAAGTCCGGGTTGTAGTTCTGCGGCGGACCGCTCGAATCGATGAGCCCGGGGTGGCCGTCCTCGCGCAGGGCCCAGCCTATAGCCTGCAGTGCGCCGCCATGTACCTGGCCCTCTACCAGGGTCGGGTTGATGGCTTTGCCGCAGTCGACCGCGGCGTACAGCTTGGTCACCTCGGCGACGCCGGTCTCGGTGTCGACCTCGACCTCGGCGACGGTGGCGTGGTAGTAGAAAGCGGCGATGGACTCGCCCTGCATGTTCTCCCCGGAGGCGCTGCTCTTGGGATAGTAGTAAGCCGAACCTATGGGAAGCTTCTTGAGCGCGAAATGGGCGAACCGAGCCGCTTCCCCGATGGGCATGCGCCGCTCCGGGTCGTAGATGTCCTTGACGAAGCCAGACTCGAGGACCAGATTTTCTTTGTGGACTCCCAGTTTCGCCGAAGCAGCGTCGAACAGGACATCCTTCACCTGAGCGGCAGCTTTGAGCAGTGCGTTGCCGCCCACGAAGGTGCCGCGAGAGCTGACAGTCCCAAAATCGTATGGGGTCGTGCCGGTGTCGGCCGGGTAGACGGTCACCTGCTCGAACGGGACCGCCAGCGCCTCGGCGGTCATCTGGGTGAGAACGGTCTGCGACCCCTGCCCCATCTCGGTGATGCCGATCTGCACCACGACGCTGCCGTCTTCGCGCATCTGCATGTTGACCGCGCAGGGGTTGGGGAACCCGGGCGGGGTCATCGAATAAAGTGCGCCGGCTATCCCCCGGCCCGTCTTGATCTTCGCCGCCCTCTCTGCGGAGAAATCCCGGCCCGTGGCCCGCGCCAGGGCGTCCTCGACCGCCCGCCGGGCCAGCACGGCCGCCACCTCGCAGCGGTACCAGGCGCTGGCCCGCCGCGCCCGAGGGCTGGGACAGGCATCGCCCCCTGCCAGGTAGCAGACTTTCGCCACCTCGTCCAGTACCGCCGGCTTGCCGCGCAAGGCTTCCTCAAAACTGGTGGAGTGGATGACAGTCGCCCCGAGCGATCCCAGGACCACGTTCACCTGCTCGAACGTTGTGCCATCGGCGCTGAGAACCACCGACGCGGCCGCCGAGGCGGTCGAGATGGTCATGGCCTTGCGCTTGCCCAGCTTCTGGAAGCCCGAGCCGCACGCCGTCTTGTGAAGCGGGACCACGATCTCGATGATCAGCTCGTCGCCAGCCAATACGGTCTGCTGCGAACCCACCAAGAACTCCTCGAGCGAGAGCTCGCGCTCCCCTCGTGGGCTTCGCAGCTTCACCGCGCCGCCCAGCGCCGCGACACCCAGGATAAGGTCGCCGGCCGGAGTGGCAGTGGCCAGATTGCCCCCGATGGTGGCCAGGTTGCGCACCACCGGTCCGGCGCAACTCCGAGCGGCGAGGGCCAAAGCAGTCGCCTTCTCTTCCACCAGGGCGGAAGCGGCCAACTCTGCCTGAGTGGTCAAGGCGCCAACCCGCAGAGACTCACCGTCTTCCCGGATGTAACGAAGTTCCTCGAGATCGCCGACGTAGACCACATGCTCGGGACTGATCTCGCGCCGGTGCATCCAGACGAGGACATCGGTGCCCCCAGCCAACACGACGGCCTTGTCACCATAGTGCGCGAGCAGCGACAGAGCCTCATTCACGCTCTGGGGCGCTAGGTACTCGAAATCTCTCATAAGGCTCTACCTCCCAAGAACGGTGAACGCTCTAGTCATCGGGCAGCACGGCGACGCAGGCTATCTCGACCACTTGATCCTTGATCCCGAGACCCGACACCCCGATCAGATCGTGGGCGGGTGGATTGGAGTCGCTGGCCATGCTCGGACAGTTCAACTCTGAAGGAATTGTCCCACACCTCTTCTTCTCTATCCCGCTGCCTCCTCGACCGTCAATTCATGAGCTGGAAGAGCTCGATAGGGTTGCCCGCGTTGTCGCTGATGAACACGCGATGGGTGCTAGAAGCGCTTTCTGTCGCGATGATGTCCACTCCCGCCTCCACGAGGCGCGCAGACGTCTGCTCGGCGTCCTTGATGCCAAGGGCGAAGTACTTGTTACCGAGAGTCTGAAGGTCCATCCGAGGATCACGCCTCTCCAGAGGGACCGGCGCGGCTCCGGCGAGGCAGTGCAGCTCCACCCAAAGGTCGGGACCCTGCAGGAAGGCGGAGCGCAGGCCAATCGTTTCGATCTCGAATGACGTCGCCACCGAGAAACCCAGGGTCCTCACGTACCAGCCCACGGCTGCCTCTCGGTCCGGGACGCACAGAGCCACGTGATGCAGCTCTTGAATGGCCAGAGGCCCGCCCGTTTCCGCAGAAGGCGGAACCACCCGCGCAGACCCGGACTGGGTGTCGTCTCCTTCGGGCAACTCGATGAGCATCCCCGAGTTGTCGACGACGAAGGCCGCTACCAACTCCCCCACTCCCTCGAGCTGGACTTGCTTGAAGCTCACCACGTTCACTCCAAGACCCTCGAGCCGACGTGCAGCCTCCGTCACGCTGCTGTGAAGGAGCGCTAGATGCTTGTGGCCACAGACCGCGAGGTCGGCATCGGGCTCCGGCCCCGCCGCGTAAGCCGGCACGGGGGCGGGAGCCGATACCTCGAACATCTCGAGCAGAAAACCCGGTGCTTGAAGATAAGCCACCTTGCCCCAGGGGTGGCGCTCGCTACCGTAGATGAGCTTGAACCCGAAGGTCCGCCGGTACCATGCGGCGGCCTCGTCGATGTCGGCCACGCTGATGGTGTAGTGATGAAACCCCTCGACCTGCACGATAGGTTCCATATCCCGGATCGGCTCGCTTCTCGACATATCGACTGCCCCCTGCCTTGGCCCACTTATGAGAGTCCCGTGTACACCTGAAAAGCGGTCGCGTGGCCCCCCGGAGCCGAAAGCCCGGGGGGCCACTTCATGCACGGCACCAGCTCCGTAAGATAGCCAACTACTGTCGTCCGTGACTACACGATCCGCCCCACTTCGAAACCCGCCGCTATGGCGTCGATGATGAGACCCGGCTTGCTGCAGTCCCCGATCGCGTGCAACTCGGAACCCTTCCTTTGAGCGCGTCAAACAGCATGCTGTTCGGCCGCAGAGGCAAGGTGATCAGTACCGAATCCGCCTCAAGCATGCGCACTTTGCCATCGGCGTCAGTGATGACCAGGCCCTTGTCGTTCACTTCCTGATATTTGACTCCGCTCAGGATGGTCGTTCCCTTGTGCTCAAGCCACGGATCCAGCAATTCCCACTGCAGAAGCGGAATGCCGGTGCCGAGCGTCTCGCCGGGATCGGTAATAGTGACCGTACGGCCCCGCTTGATCAGGAACTCCGCGGTCTCGCAGCCTTGGATGCCCCCGCCGATGATGACGGCATGCTTGCCCACCGGCATCCACAGCTTCGTCAGCCACTCGACCGCTTTGGCGCCGGTGAGCCTCAGGGCCAGCTTGGCTTGCTGCTGCAGAGCGGTGCTGGTGACCACGTTCTTGCCGTCCATACCGGGGATGTCAAGCTTGGCGGGCAGGCCACCGACGGCGATGACTACCGCATCGGGCTTGACCTCCGCATTCACGGCCGCAGAGTATTCCTGGCCGAGCTACCAGCCGCCTCCCGCCTTGCCATCTGCACCTCGAAGTACTCGATCAGACCGGGAAGGTCGAAGATCTCGGTCCCTTGACCATGGCGGCCATGTGCACGAGACCGCCCAGATACGACTCCTTCTCGTACAGGGTGACGTCGTGCCCCCTTAAGGTCATGACGCGGGCAGCCTCCATGCCGGCGGGACCGCCACCGACAACCACCACTTTCTTCGGCACCGGCGCCGGAGCGAAGCGATCGTTGTCCGACGTCACTGCCCATGCCGGCGTTGACCATACAGGCTACGCCGTCGTACTCCACCATACGGGTCTCGCAGGTGATGCAGGAGGTGCAGGGACGGACCTCGTCTTCCCGGTCCTCGTAGGCTTTGGTGGGATAGTACGGGTCGGCAAACAGACGCCTGCCGATAGCCACCGCGTCGCATTTGCCTTCGGAGATGAACTTCTCGGCCAGAGGCGCATCGAGCTTGCCCACGGCGATGACCGGCACGGAGACGACCTTCTTAACCGCCGCGGCCAGGTGGACATTCATGCCCTGCTTGAAGTCGATAGAGGCGAGCTCTTTGATGATGGGCTTGGGAGGTTCCGGGTACGACAACTGCTCGGCGATGGCGATACGGCCGTAGGGGCCGTAGCCGTCGGCCACGATGTTGAAGTAGTCGGAACCGGCTGCCTCCAGCCACTTCGCGAACTGCTGGCATTCCTCGGACGTAGTGCCTTCCGGGACACCGTACTCGGCCCCGTTCAGTTTGACGGCCAGGAGGTAGTCGTCGCCGACCCGCTCCCGGCAGGCTTTGAAGACCTCCAGGACGAATCGGCAACGGTTCTCGAGGCTACCCGCTCCGTATTCGTCGTCGCGGCGGTTCCACATGCGGGAGAGGAAGCAGTTTATGAGGTAGTAATGGTCGCCATGCAACTCGACCCCGTCGAAGCCCGCTCTCTTGCACCGCTCCGCCGCATCGGCGTACTTGACGATGATGTCCTTGATCTCCGGTATGGTGAGCGCCCGCATGGGCCAGTCGCCTATCCCGTGGAACAGGATCTTCTTGGTCTCGGCATCCAGATCCGAGGGGGCGACCGCTACGAAGCCTTCGGGAACATGACCCGGGTAGGGCGGAAACATGGCGTTGCCACCAAGGTGGTTGATCTGCATGATGATGGGGCAGTCGTACTTGTGCGCCACGTCGGCCAGCGCCGTCATTCCCGGTAGCATCGAGTCGTCATGCACATTGACGCAACCGTCGCGGCTACCCTGGGGCGCATCGACCATACACTGCTCGGTGATGATCCCGCCGATGCCGCCCTTGGCTATGCTCTCGTAGAAGTCGAGCAGCTGCTGGGTGATGCTCCCGTCCTTGAAGTCCGCCATGTTCATGTCCTGCGGCGTCTTCAGCATGCGGTTCTTGAACTTCACGTTCTTGATCTGCCAGGGTTCGTAGACGCGCTTGTACTTCGCCATCGACTTGCGCCTCCTCTTGTTCGTCGGCCTCATGACACTCAGACGCAGCCCCTCCGCACACCACTATGCGGCGGAGGGGCTCCAAAGACAACCAGCTCGCCCCGCTATCTCTCTACGAGTACTTCATAACAATCGGGTCGAAGACCTCAACACCCACATGCTCGAACTCGGCAACGACATTGGTGTCGAACTGATACTTCTCCTGGGCCACCGGCTTCGCCTCTGCACCCGGCACTATCTGAACGCACGTCAGCGGCTGCTTGTAGATGTTGACGGTTATGTGCCGACCCTTGGGGTCGACGGGAGCAGTCATGTCGATGGGGCCAAGGATGAGGTCCATCTTCGTGGAGCGGATAGCTTCCACGATGGAGTCCTTGTCCTCAGGGTTCTTCGCTCTAACAAGTGCGTCCACAGCCCATGAGGTCTTGGCATGACAACCCACGAACTGGCTCCATTGGCCGCCCGTTGTCGCTTCGAAGTCATCCGCGAGCTCCCCGCACGTCATACCCGTCAGAGAATCGACGTATGGGAAGGCACGATGAAAGAGCCAACCAGCCATCAAACCGGCAGCGCTCGGCCCTATTGATTCCGGATAGGCGAAGTTGCCGAAGGACTTGCCCCCGCAATAAATCAGTTTGGGGTAGAGCCCCTGCTGCTGCATCTGATTGAAGAAGTTGCTGAAATCGGGCGGGTAGTGAGTACCGGTGATGAGTTCGCAGCCCGCCTTCTTAAACTCGGCGATCTGTACTGTGAAATCTTCGCCGCCCGGTTGGTACTGTTGTGGGAAGACGACGTCGAAATTCTGTTCCAGTATGGGAACGAGCGTCTGGGCCCATACGTTACCATCGACGTCGTTGGCCAAAAGGACACCCATCTTCCCGTTACTTTGAATCTTCTTGAACGCTTCAGGCTGGGTGATCCCCTCGTCGTCCACGCCGAAGTAGCATCCGTGCCAGTATTTCCACTCATTATCCAGGGTGAGGTTCTGGCCAAAGATCGCTGCTTCCCACGGATTGAAGCAGCTCACGAACGGGCACTCCAGCACCTCTGCCTGATTGCCAGCCGGCAGAACCGTGTCAGGAGTCCCCGATGCGACGAGGAAGTCGACCTTCTCGTTCATAACCAAGTCGCCCGCAACCTGAGAAGCCCGGTTGGAGTCGGACTGAGTATCCTGAGCAATAAAGGTTATGGGGTGCTTTTTTCCATCGCCGAGGACAACGCCGTCTCCTACCGTCTTGCGCGCAAGATCCATCGACCAGTTTTCGGCCGTGCCGAAGTTGGCCAGGACGCCGGTGATCGGTACAACGTTCCCTATCTTGATCTCCCGGCCCATCTCGGCTTCAGCGCTGACAGTAGTGGTGCTCTCTGCGGCAGTGGTGCTCGTGCTTTCGGCGGCGGTTGTCGTGGTCGCTCCGGCAGTTGTGGTGGTCGTTTCTTCCTCGCCGCAGGCAGCGAGGGCCCCGCCCAAACCTGCTCCCAAACCGATCGTGGCTCCGGCCACACCAGCGATCTTCAGGAACTCGCGGCGGCTGACAGACTTGCTCTCACCAGACATTCACTCCTCCTTCGTTAGACAATGCACCTGCTTGGCGTCTTCACGGCCATCAGATACTCCTCAGTGACCACCACCACCTGCTCCTCGGAGTGGTCACAGAAGTTCTCCTCGTCCGCGTACATGATCTTGCGTTGCTCGCCTTGTACGTCCCGCTTCAGATCTTCCATGCTGTCGAAGTACAACTCCACCATGCCATCGAACGGCGGCTCGGGTAAGGAGTCGTCCTCGATGGCAAAGCTCGCCACAATCTTGCGCACCCAGTTCTTCTCTGCGTTCTCCTTCTCCAGCTTGGAGTGCTGGGTTAGCCAATACTCCTTGAACTGCTCACGTGTCAGGTCTTTCCGCCTCTTGATGAATATCACCGCTTTGACCAAGCCTTGACCTCCAGCCTCGTCCCAGTCCCATTTACGCCATGTCCTTACATGTATACGTTACGGTCGCCCTATCCCCACATGTGCATACCGCAGTTGGCCACGATGGTCTGGCCGGTGATGGCGCTCGACTCGTCGGAGGCCAGGAATACGGCGGTCTGACCCAGTTCGTATTCCTCGGTGGGACGGCCCAGGGAGTACTGCTTCATCTCGATCTTGATCTGCTCGTCTAAGGTGATGCCTTTGGCGTCCGCCCGGCCTTGCATGACCCGGATGAAACGGGGACCCTTGACCGCAGCGGCGGAGATGCAGTTCACCCGGATGTTGTGGGGACCGCATTCGCGGGCGAGCGTCTCGGTGAGGCCGATCACCCCCATCTTGGCGCAGCAGTAGCCGGCGCGCATGGGGTATCCGGAGCGGCCGTCTCCGGACCGACCCCCTTCAGCCCCCATGTTGATGATGACGCCACCATTGCCGGCCGGGACCATGTATTTGAGCACCTCGCGGGCGGCCAGCATGCTGCCGGTGAGGTCTACCCCGATGATCTCGTTCCATTCATCGAGCTTGAGATCCCACACGTAGGCGGTGGGGCCGCCGATGCCGGAGTTGTTCATGAGGATGTCGATGCGGCCGAAGGTGTCGATGGCCTTCTTCACGGCATCGACGACGTCCTGCTCTTTGAGGATGTCCATGGGGATGGCCAGAGCCTTGCCCCCCATAGCTTCGAACTCACTCACGGCCGCGTCCATGTTCTCCTGGTTACGGGCGGCCAGGCAGACGATGGCCCCTTCTTCCACGAAGCTCTTGGCGATAGCCTTGCCGATGCCCGAGCCGCCGCCGGTGATGAAGGCCACCTTGTCTTTCAGTCTGTCGTATCCCACGGTCTCTCTCCTTCTGTTCTTCTTGCTTGTCGGTAGGTCGCTCGCGGTCTTAGAGATGCGCTATCACGTCGTCGGTGGTGGTGACGAGGGCCATGCCGGGGATGACCGTGTTCATGGCCATGTCGTGCAGGGCCTGGTTAGCGTCGATGGAGGCGTCGCTGGGGACGATGACCTTGTAGAACAGGTCCGCGCACTGGATCACGGCCGTCATCACGGCCATGCCGGTGGCGACCCCGCAGAGCACGAGAACCTCGGCCCCGGCCCGGGCCAGGACCTGCTTTAAGTCCCCTCCCGTGTTGTTGGAGAAGATGCCGAACATGAAGTTGCCGATGACCGCCTCTCCCGGCTGAGGGGTCACCGCCGAGAGGACTTGCACGTCCTTCGTGCCCGCCTCGTTGGTGCGATTCTTGCGGATGACACCATAGAAGCGACCATAAGGCGACATCTTCTCGGCCGCGTCCAAGGGATGCACCGAATTCACGTAGATCACGGGCAGGCCCCTCTCGCGGAAGGCCTGGAGGAGCGCCTGCTGCTTCTCGATGATGCCCGACTCCCAGGTGGCCTTCGCGTGGAGGAAGGCCACGGTGCCCTCCGGGTCGGTGATGGCGTGCTGCATATGGATGAGGATGAGAGCCGGTCTGCCCTGCATTTGCCATTCTTCCATCGATCACTCTCCGTCTTTTGGTGTGGTGCGTCTTCTAATGCGTTGGTGGCTTCCGTCCGACGGCCGCTCGCCGACCCGCGGCTCAGACGCGGATGATCTCCTGCGGATAGTGGTGGATCTTCTCCGGCCCGGCCGCGCGCACGATGAAGTTGTCGCAGACGATGCTCCACGTGGGTGGCTTCACCGCCTGAGGATGCACGGCGATGTTCATGCCCTCTTTGAGAGCCCAGGTCTCATCGGGCCGGAAGTTGGGACGCTCCACGAGCGGGGTGCCTTGGCCGTGCCCGATGGACCGGACCGGAGGCACACAGCCCTGCTCCACCAGATAGGCGGAGGCGGCCGCGAAGATGTCCTTCAGGTAGGCGCCCGGCTTCATCATGGAGGTCATGAGCGCCTGAGTCTTGACGGCGGTAGCGAAGGCCTCCTCGAGTTCCGGAGTGGGGTCGGCGCCCACGGTGAAGATGCGCATAACCTCGGCGTAGTAGCCGCCGGGCCCGTTCACCTCGATGAGCACCGAGACCTGGTCGCCATTCTGGACCACCCGGTTCTGGAAGCGGGGGACATCGAAGGGCACCATGGTCCCCAACGGACCGGAGTTCACCTGCACGAGGCCGCGCTCGCTGCGGTTCTTCTTGAGGAAGTAGTGCGCTTCCGCGTAGATCTCGTAGTCGTGGAGGCCGGGTTTGATCTTGGCCTTGAGGTAGTCGATGCAGGCGTCCTGGAGGGCGGCCGTGCCCTTGATGAGCTCGATCTCCTCGTCGCTTTTGGGGACCTTGATCTCGTCCACCCACTCGGTGGCGTCGACAAAGGTGGTCCCGGGCAGATTCTCCCTGAGGTGGTCGGCGAAGGTCATGGGGATGAATGTGGGCTCCACCCAGCCGATGGTGGCGCTCGGCTTCTCTTTGAGCACGTCCACCGCCAGCTTGGCGTCGTAGAGGGCCGTGTACGGCAGGGTGGCGAAGTACACGTCGCCCAGACGGTTCTTGATGCCACGGGCGAACCAAGGCGGCGGGAAGACCTGGGCCGCCGGCGGGGCCGCGCCGCAGTTGATGACGGTCATGTCGTCGTCCACTGGGAAGATGACGGTCATGGGGAACTGGTGCCGGGCGGTGTAGTCGGTAAACCAGCGCAGCATCCCCCCCATGTACTCCTCGGAGTTCTGCATGACCAGGTAGTCGATGCCCCGCTCACGCATCCCCGCTCGTACCGCGGCCCAGCGACGCTCGAGCTCAATATCAGAGACGCTCGCGCTCAACCTTTCTTTGGGATCTCCCATGCTCTGCCTTCCTTTCTCGACTCGCCCCGCCCGCCGCGCCTGCAAGGCCGAGCCCCTGTTGCGTCAGAAAGCTGTTTAGTGGTAGGATGTCCGATAATTGAACATGTTCGTTCTATTATCGGTCATAACGCCACCCTAGCACCCGGGCATATCGGTGTCAACAGGTGGCAAACAGGGCGGCATCGACCCACTCGGTGCCGGAGAGAGACAGATCTCGGGGGACTTTTCCGGTGATCTCGACTGAACCAGAAGCCCAGGCGGAAGCGACACAGGCGGAAGCGACAGACGCCCAAGCAAACAACGAGGGACGGGCTGCAACAAACGGCCCAGGCTCCCCGCTCGCGTTGACCCTCAAAAAGGGCCTATCGATTCTCAGCCTATTCGACTCCGACCATCGGGAATGGACCTTTGCCCAGATCTGGAGAAAGGCGGGCCTTTCCCGGCCGACAGCCTTCAGGTTGGTGAAGACCCTGGAGGAGGCGAAGTATCTCTCGTTCGATGCCGATAAGGGCACCTATCATCTGGGGGTGAGCATCCTCAAGGGCGCATACCTGATGCTGTCGCCTACCGAACTCGCCCGCCTAGCCCATCCTTTTATGGAGCAGCTGGCCGCGACCACCACCGAGACGGTCGTGCTCGCAGTGTGGGTAGACCATGAAGCGGTGGTCGCCGACCGGGTTTTGACGCCCCGGCCCTTCAAACCGGACAACCCCATAGGGCTGGCAATGCCGGGATTGGCGAACATCCACACGAGGATATTCCTGGCTTTCGGACCCGAGCGCGAGCGGATGACGGCGATCTCTCGACTCGTCGAAAAACGCACTCCTTACACGACCACTGATCCTGAGGCGCTGGCCGCGACGCTCGAGCAGATCCGGCGCGAGGGCCTGGCTTTCGGAATGCAGGAGTGGAACCTCGGCATGTGCGCGGTCGGAGCCCCGGTGTTGGACGCCGGCGGACAGGTGCGGGCCTCTTTGGCGGTCGTCGCTCCCGTCGAGAGATTCGGCGAAGCCGAGCAGCTTGCCTACGCGGGCGCTGTCAGGGACACCGCGGCCGAGATCTCGGCGTCGCTGGGGTACAAGAAGAGCTAGTCGATCCAGGGCAGCCGGCCCTCGCTTGCAGCAGCTCCGACGGCCCCAAAAGCCGAGCTGAGAGTGAAATTATAGTTTCACGTACAATGTTGAGAATGCTGGACCGGTGAGGCCGGGCGAAGTGTGGCCGGTCATCGCACGAGGCTTGTTTCGGACATCTCCCGGTGGGAGGGAGCAATGAGATTCGACTACTTGCAGCCGGCGACCCTGGGCGAGTGCGTGGCCTTGCTGAAGAAGTACGGCCGGCGGGCCAAGGTCATCGCCGGAGGGACAGACCTCGTTCTCAACCTTCGCGCGCGTCTCCTCGACCCGGAGTATGTGATCGATATCACCGGGATCCCCGCGCTGGGCCGCATCGAGCAGCACGACGGTGGGGTCAGGATAGGCTCGGCGGTGACCGTCAGAGACGTGTCCGAATCGCCGCTGATCAAGGAGAGGTATCCCCTCCTGGCGACGGCCTGCAGTCTGATCGGATCCGTGGGTATCCGCAACGTGGCGACCATCGGGGGGAACGTCTGCAGGGCCTCCCCTTCATCCGAGTGCTCGCCGCCCCTGCTGTGCCTAGGCGCCGAAGCGAGGATCGTCGGGCCGGGAGGCGAGAGGACCATCTGCCTCGATGAATGCTTCCTCGGCCCCGGGTGCACGACGCTGGAGCCCGACGAGGTGCTGTGCGAGATCCTCCTTCCGCCGAGCGCGGCAGTCGCCAAAGGCGTCTATCTGAAGCACAGCCAACGAGGGAGCATCGACCTCGCCATCGTGGGTGTGGCCGCCGTCGGGACGTTCGCAGCGAGCGACGGAACCTGCGACGACATCAAGATAGCGCTGGGCGCGGTCGCCCCCACTCCCCTGCGGGCGCGCGGCGCGGAACGGGTGCTGCAGGGCAAGGTGCTTGATGACGGGCTGGTGGCCGCGGCAGCGGAGGCGGCCGGGGCCGAGGCGCGCCCGATCTCGGACGTCCGCGCCTCGGCAGAGTATCGCCAGAAGATGGTGGGGGTGTTCGTGCAGAGGGCCCTCAGGGCGATCCGTCCCGATTGATCGGGACCGCGCCCAGGCGACCGAGCACAGGAAAGGGACGGCGATGAGAAGGCCTATAGAGTTGTGCGTCAACGGATTGACCGAGCAGGTCTATGTGGAGCCCTGGTGGACCCTGGCCCGGGTCCTCAGGGACGAGCTCGGCCTCACCGGTACGAAGGTCAGCTGCGAGACGGGCGACTGCGGTGCGTGCACCGTCAACATCGACGGAAGAGCGGTCCGAAGCTGCATCTATCCGGTGATGAAGGCACAGGGCAAAGACATAGTGACGATCGAAGGCCTGGCCGGCGAAGACGGTTCTCTTCATCCGCTGCAACAGGCGTTTCTGGACCACTTCGCCGTGCAGTGCGGCTATTGCACTCCCGGGATGGTGATGGGCGCTCACGCTTTGCTCAAAGAGAACCCCCATCCTACCGATGCGGAGATCAAGGAAGGGCTCAAGGGTAATCTCTGCCGGTGCACCGGGTACAACAGGATCATCCAGGCGGTGGCCTCGGTCGCCCGCGCGGGTGAAGAGGAGAGCTGAAGATGGCCGAGTTCAGGTATGTCGGGAAGAGCGTCCCCAAGGTCGACGCGCTAGCCAAAGTCCTGGGCAAGACGAAATACGTGTCCGAAGAGGGTATCGGGATCCCGGGACTCCTCTATGGGAAGGTGCTGTTCAGTCCTCATGCCCACGCACGGATCCTGAAAATCGACACGTCCAAGGCGAAGGCCCTGCGTGGGGTCCGCGCCGTGCTGACCGGCAAAGACGCGCCCGACAATCGTGTCGGCCTGCTGATCGACGACAGGCACGTCCTGTGTCGGGAGGTCGTCCGGTTCGTGGGCGACCCCGTCGCCTGCGTCGCGGGCGATTCCGCCGAGATCGCGGAGGAGGCCGTCGGCCTCATCTCGGTCGAATACGAGGAGCTTCCGGCGGTGTTCGACCCCGAGGTAGCCATGGTGGCCGACTGCCCCGTGGTGATCCATCCGGACCTGCCCAACTACAGGCGCCCCATGTACGCCTACATGGGCGACGACCTGCCGGGCCCGAACGTCCATACGCATCACAAGATCCGCAAGGGAGATGTCGATCGCGCGTTTGCGGAAGCCGACTTCATCATCGAGAACCGCTTCGAGTGCGACCGCATCACCCACTGCCAGTTGGAGCCGTACAACTCGGTGTGCTATCCGGAGACCGATGGCAGCATGACCGTCTGGACCTCCGCTCGCCTGAGGGAGACCCACGATCCTCTGCTGCAGACTTTCGGGCTCAGCCCCAGCCAGCTTCGCACCCGGACCAGCTACCAGGGCGGTATGTTCGGCATGCTCGGCAGGCCGGAGAGATTCACCATCCTCCTCGCCCAGAAGACCAGCAGACCGGTCAAGATGGTCTACACCCGCGAGGAATGCTTCATCGAGGGGCTCAACCGACTGGCTGAGATCGTCTACGTGAAGGACGGGCTGAAGAAGGACGGGACCATCATCGCCAGAGAGGTGAAGGGCATCGTCAACACCGGGGCCTATACCCACCACGGTCCCCTTGTTCTGCGCAACGGCGCCTTCCATGCCTCGCAGTACCGGCTGCCGAACTACCGTTGGGACGCGTATGGCGTCTACACCAATACGCCGGCCTGCGGTCCTCTGCGCGGTTTCGGGAGCGCGGAGGTGTTGTGGGCCACCGAGCAGCAGATGGACCTCGACGCCTTGGCCGTGGGTATGGACCCGATCGAGTTCAGGCTCCTGAACACCCCGGACGAGGGGGAAAGGGACGTTCGGGGAACGCTGGTGAGCTGTATCGGCGCGAAGCAGTGTCTGAGGATAGTGGGAGACTGGATCGAATGGGGCAGGCCCTCCGTCCAGCCGGAAGAGAGCCATATCAAGAGTGGGCAAAGGGATCGCTCTCGGCAACAAGTACTCCATGGCCGACACCGCCTCCGCAGTGATCCTCGAGATGAAGAGCGACGGTGTGCTCGAGGTCATCCACGGAGGGGACGATTGCGGCCAGGGGCTGAACACGGTGCTCACCCAGATCGCGGCCGAGGAATTCTCGGTGCCCATGGAGAAGGTCCGCATCATCTGCGGGGACAGCTGGCGGACCCCCTATGACTGGGGGACGTGTTCCAGCCGGAGTACGCTCTACATCGGACGAGCCCTCCAGATGGCCTGCGACGAGGTGAAGGACCAGGTGCGCGGGGTCGCCGCGAAGAAGCTGGGGGCGGACCCAGCCGACATCGAGGTGGGCAAAGGGGGCTTCTGGCTGCGGGCCGAGCCGGACAGCCTCTATCCTCTGTCGTATCTGACCCTGGCGAACCATCCGGAAGCTCGGGGAACGCTCAAGACCGCTACCTGCCTGGAAGAGTCGGCGAGCTTCAGGGGTACGGGAGTCTTCTGGGGCCATCCGGGCGCCGAAGACCCCGAGACGGGCCAGGGCGAGCGTCTTGCCATCAGCTACTCCTACGGGGCGCAGGCGGCGGAAGTGGCCGTCGATACCGAGACGGGGCAGGTCAGAGTACTGCGGCTGCATTCGGCCTTCGACACCGGGAAGACCATTCACCCGGCCATGTGCGAGGCGCAGCAGGAAGGTGGAGCCGTGCAGGGCATCGGTTCCGCCCTCTTCGAGGGCTTCCAGTTCGACGAGGCCGGACGCCTGGCGAACCCCAACCTGCACGACTACAAGGTGTGCAGCACGGGAGATGTGCCGATGGGCGACGACTTACGGGTAGCCCTGGTCGAGGAGCCGCATCCCGAGGGTCCTTATGGTGCCAAGGGCGCAGCTGAATCGGCGATGTGTCCCACCGCCTCGGCCATTGCGAACGCCATATACGACGCCGCGGGGGTCCGGCTGACCCACCTTCCCATGACACCCGAACGGGTGCTTCAGGCGATCAAGGACAAGGAGGCGGCCTCCTCGGAGGCGTAGCCGCGGGCCCCCTCACCGAGCTTACGAAGGCTTCTCCACCAGCACCTCGACCAAACGAGGTTCGTTCGAAGCGAGGGCGCTGCCGAGCGCGTCCCCTAGGTCCTCCGGGCATGAGACCGTCTGCGCGGCGACCCCCATGGAGCGGGCGAGCAGGGCGAAGTCCATCACCGGGGAGTCGAGCTCCATGCCGACGTGTCTTTCCTGCAGCGGGTAGGCGCCGAGGACTGCGGCGCGGACCAGCTTGACCTGGCCGTACGTAGCGTTGTTGGTGATGACGTAGGTCACCGGGATCTTGTAGTGCGCGGCCGTCCACAGGCTCTGCATCGACCAGGCGGCGCCGCCGTCGCCCACGACCGCGAGGACCTTCTTCTCAGGCAGGCCCAGCTTGACCCCCAGTGCGCCCGGAAGCCCCCACCCGATGCTGCCGCCCTTGCGCGAGCGGAAGTAGCTTCTGGGCTGGCTCAAATCCAGAGTCCGTCTGAGCACCCCGGAAGCCGACCAGCACTCGTCGACGACAACGGTCTCGGCGCCGACACACCGTCCGATCTCGCTCATCAGTTGGTGGATGGAGATCGGCGTTCTCCCTTGCCCCTCAGCCATTCGCGCCTGAAAAGCGGCGTCCGCCGCCCTCTTCTCCCCCGTTATCCGCTCGACCCTTCGACCGGCAAGCTCGCGCGTACCGGCAGGTAGCTCCGCCGCCAGCAGCTCGTTCAGCTCTCCGAGACTCGTCTTGATATCGCCCTGGATGGGGCAGTCGGTGGGAAGGTTCTTGCCGAGCTCCCAGGGATCGTCATCGATGTGGATGATCTTGGTCGAGACGGGGACCGCCGCGTCGGGTATCAGGAACCCCTCTGCGAACATCGAGCAGCCGACGCCTATCAGGACGTCGACCTGTTCGAACAACTCGCCTGCCTGCGGGCCGCTGGGGTCGAGGTCGCCCAGGTATTGAGGATGGGTCCCCGGGAAGTTGACGTCCGCCATCCACGACTGGTAGACCGGAGCTCCGATCAGCTCGGCGAATCTCACCACTTCGTGCAGGGCCTCCGAACGAGCTACCCCGCTTTCGACGAACACCAGCGGATTCCGCGCCGCGGCTAGTATCTCGAGCGCCAGCTCCAGCGCCGCGTGGTCCGGGCGCATCCGGCCGAGCACGGGTCCGCTTGGCTTGTACTCGAAGTCGAATTCCTGAGCAAGAGCGTCCTGCGGGATGGACACGACCACAGGCCCGGTGGGCGGTTGCAGAGCCATCTTGAAGGCGCGCTGCAGGACAACAGCGATATCGGCTGCGTGCACCAGTTCCGTGGCCCACTTCGCATGCGGCTTGCCGATGGCGACGATGTCTCCCGAAAGGTGAGGGTCGTGCTGCAGGAGCCGGGTATCGTTCTGGCCACAGGTAACCACAAGCGGGACGCGACCCAATAGCGCGTTGTAGAGCATCGGGGTAGCGGCG
Source organism: uncultured Actinomycetes bacterium (assembly GCA_963713545.1). Lineage (GTDB taxonomy): Bacteria > Actinomycetota > Thermoleophilia > RBG-16-64-13 > RBG-16-64-13 > CAVPLM01. The sequence goes on from CAVQME010000002.1 coordinate 425,875, forward strand.
GCCAGCCCCGACGCAGTATGTAGATTGAGGAAGCCAGGCTTGCCGGTCGCGCGCGCGTACCCTTCGGCCATGCCTGCGCAGACGACCTCGTGCAGCCCCAGCACGTAGCGGAGGTCCGGTGCGTTTTCGAACGCTTCCATGAAGCGTATCTCCGTCGCGCCCGGGATCCCGAAGACGTACTCCACACCCTCACCGCGGAGTACTTCCAGCAAGGCCTGGCTACCCCTGGTTCTCATCGTCTTTGTTTCTCCCCTCTAGGATGGAAGCTCGCGTGCTGCAGGTTCTTCGGGGGTCCGATGCCCGAAATAGCCGCACACGTGCCGATAGTCCGTTCCTCGCGATCGTACACCGGTCTTGTGTGGAATCACAGTGTCGCACGAAGCAGAGCCCGGACCGCCGCCCAGGCTCTTGGTGCTGCCTATTGCCGACCGTCAGGCCGGCATATTCGAACGGAATCTTCTCGCTCTAACCCCACATATGATTGCCGCAGTTGGCGATGATCGTCTGCCCGGTTATGGCGCTTGATTCGTCGCAAGCAAGGAATACCGCGGTGTTCCCCAACTCGTACTCCTCGGTGGGGCGGCCGAGGGAGTACTGCTTCATCTCCGCCTTGAGCGCCTCGTCGAAGGAGATGCCTCTTGCGTCAGCCCGGCCCTGGATCACGCGGATGAGACGGTCGCCTTTGACGGCCGCAGCGGTGATGCAGTTGACCCGTATATTATGCGGGCCGCATTCTCGGGCCAAGGTCTCGGTGAGACCGATGATCCCCATCTTGGCGCAGCAGTAGCCAGAACGCATCGGATAGCCCGAGCGACCGTCGCCCGAGCGGCCGCCCTCGGCTCCGATGTTGATGATGATGCCGCCCTTGCCAGCCGGGACCATGTGCTTGAGCACTTCCCGCGAGGCCAGCATGGCGCCGGTGAGGTCGACGGCGATGATCTCGTTCCAGTCATCCAGGCTGAGGTCCCACACATAGGCGGTGGGGCCGGCAATGCCGCTGTTGTTCACGAGGATGTCGATGCGGCCGAGGGCATCGATCGCCTGAACGACAGCGTCGACAACCTCCTGCTCTTTCGTTATGTCCATGGGCACAGCCAAGGCCGTGCCTCCCATGCCTTCGAGTTCTCTAGCGGTCGCGTCCAGGCTCTCTCGATTGCGAGAGGCGATCACGACAGTCGCGCCTTCACCCACGAAACTCTTGGCGATGGCTTTGCCGATACCGGTACCGCCGCCGGTGATGAAGGCCACCTTGTCTTTCAGCCTGTCGTAACCCATCAGATCAACTCCTTATGCCGTTATTTGCAGCGCGACCATTTGGCTCACGCGCGAGGTCGGATTGGCGATGTCGAGAGTTCGGGCGATCGCAGTGCCGCTCGACCCCCCCGCTAGATGACCATGATCTCCTTGGGGCATTTGTGCAACCGCTGGGCTCCGTTGGCGTCGCCCACCAAGAAGTTGTCACAGCACATGCTCCACACCTCGCCCGGCTTGGCTGAGTACGGGTGGACGGCGATGTTCATGTTCGCCGCGAGACTCCAGGTCTCATCGGGACGGAGGTTGGGACGTTCGACCAGCGCATAGCCCTGGCCGTGCGCGAACGACCGCAGCGGAGGCGCGTAGCCGCGGTCGACGATGAACTCCCTGAAGAGCTGGAACAGGTCCTTACAGGGTTTACCTGGGACCATCGCCTTGGCCACCAACTCCTGGGCCTCTATGGCGGCGGCGAAGGCGTCCTTGAGCGCCTGGGTCGGTTCGGCGTGGACCACGAAGATACGCAGGAGCTCCGTATAGAGACCGCCCGGTCCGTTGGTCTCGTTGAGGAGACTCACCTGATCGCCCTCCTGGATCACGCGCCCCTGCAGATGGTAGACGTCGAACGGTACGAAGCTGCCTAGCGGGCCGGAATTGACCAGCACGAGACCGCGAGAGCTGCCGTGCTTGGACATGAAGCAGTGGGCCTCGGCGTAGACCTCGTAGTCGTGCATACCCGGTTTGATGGTCTTCTTGAGGTGCTCGACACAGGCATCCTGGATCGCGGCGGTTCCCTTGATCAGTTCGATCTCTTCGGCGCTCTTGGGGACCCGGATCTCGTCCACCCACTCGGTGGCATCTACGAAGGTGGCGTCCGGCATGTTCTCCCGCAGGTAATCGGCGAAGGTCATGGGGATGAAACTCGGCTCCACCCACCCCACGGTGGGAGCCTTCTTGCCCTTCATGGCCTCCACGGCCAGCCTGGCGTCGTAGGTGTTGGTGTACCTCATGGTGGGGAAGTAGACGTCTCCCCAGTTATTCTTTATGCCGCGGGCGAACCAAGGCGGCGGAAATACCTGGTTATTGGGAGGCTCCACGCCGCAGTTGATGACCGTCATGTCCTCGTCCACCGGGAAGACGAGGCTCATCGGGAACTGGTGGCGCGCGGTCCAGTCGCAGAACCAGCGGATGGTGCCGCCCAGGAACTCCTCGGACGTCTGCATGACCAGATAGTCGATCTTGCGCTCCTGCATCATCGCGCGCACGAGCCCCCAACGGCGCTGGAGCTCAGCGTCCGAAGCCATCTTGACCAGTCTCTCTTTGGGATCACCCACGGTATAACCTCCCTGCCGTCGCGGCTACATGACCCGGGCCGCCGCATCCTCGGCGGCCGGCTGTTCGACCTTAGCCCAGTTTATGTCTTTCCTTCGCAGGGCCTTAGACACTGCGGCCCAGGGTGAAACCCGCAGCTATCGCGTCCATGATGAGCCCGGGTTCGTGGCAGTCGCCGATCTGATATACCTCGGGTGCTTTGTCCGCCAGAGCCTCATAGGGCGCGGGATTGGGCTTGAGCGGGATGGTGACGAGGACGGTGTCGGCCTCGAGCGTCGACGCGCGACCCTCCTTGTCGACCACCACCAGGCCTTTGTCGGTGACCTCCTGGTAGGTGACCCCCGTCAGGATCTTCGCCCCTTTCTTCTCCAGCCAGGGCAGGAGCAGTATCCGTTGCAGCATGGGGATCTCCATGCCCACCTGATCGCCAGCTTCGGCGATGGTGACCGTGCGGCCCCGTTTGACCAAGAACTCCGCGGTCTCGCACCCTTGGATCCCGCCCCCGATGATCACCACCCGCTTGCCCACCGGCAACCAGGTCTTGGTGACCTTGCCCAGCGACTTGGGTCCCAGGAGTCTGAGCGCCAATCTGGCCTTGTCCCGCAGCTCCGCGCTCGACATGACGTTCCCGCCGTCGATGCCCGGGATGGCCAACGTGTCGGGTAAGCCGCCGGCGGCCAGCACGATGACATCGGGCTTGGTCTGACCCGCGACCGCCGGAGTGAACTCCTCTCCCAGCCGCACCTTGACGCCGAGCTTCTCCAGTTGCCCGCGGAAGTAGTCGACCAATTCCCTCAAGTCGAAGATCTCGGTGCCCTTGACCAGAGCGGCCATGTTCATCAGCCCACCCAATTGCGATTCCTTCTCGTAGAGGGTAACGTCGTGGCCTCTCATCGCCATCACCCGGGCGGCTTCCATGCCGGAGGGTCCGCCGCCGACCACGGCGACCTTCTTCGGTTTCTCGGCCGGCGGGAACTCGGTCTCGCACCCTCTGCCGATCGAGGCGTTCACCTGGCAGGCGAGACCCTCGTATTCCACCATGCGGGTCTCACAGGTGATGCAGCCCGTGCACGGGCGGACGTCGGCCTTCCGCCCCTGCGCCATCTTGGTGGGATACTCGAGGTCGGCCAGCAAGCGCCGACCCATGATCAAGAAGTCGGCCTGTCCCGCTTCCAGGATCTTCTCCCCCAGTTCGGCGTCCAGCCTGCCCACGACGCCCACCGGTACCGATACCGCTTCCTTTATGGCCGCGCCCAGAGGGGCCACCCAGGTGCCCGGCTCTGCAGTGTTCTTGAACTGTTTCATCAGGGGCGAAGGCGGCTCCGGGTAGAGCATCTGCTCGGCCGTCGCCACCCGCCAGTACGCGTTGTAGCCGTCGGCGGTGACGTTGAAGTAGTCGGCTCCGGCCGCCTCGATCATCCGGGCGAACGCCTGAGCCTCCTCGACCGTGGTCCCCAACTCGTCCCCGTATTCCGCGCCTTTGAGCTTCATGCCCAGGATGAAGTCGTCGCCGGTGCGCTTGCGGCAGGCCTGCAGGATCTCGACAACGAACCGAGCCCTGTCCTCCAGGGACTTGCAGCCGTACTCGTCCTCCCGGTGGTTATAGACGCGCGAGAGGAAGGAGTTGATCAGGTAGTAGTGATCACCATGCAGCTCGATGCCGTCGAACCCCGCCTTCTTGGCGCGCTCAGCCGCATCGGCGTAGCGGACGATGATGGCCTTGATCTCCGCCACGGTCAGAGGCTTGACCTTCCAGGGGAAGCCGAGGAAGAGCCGGCCCATCTCGTCATCGCTCAAAGCCGAAGGTACGCGGGCCTCATAGTCCGGATGCTTTCCGTTGGGCGGGAAGAAGGCGTTGGGTCCCAGATGGTTAATCTGCAGGATGACAGGGCAGCCCTGCTCGTGCACCGCCGCCGCCAGCTTGGTCATGCCCGGGATGAACCGGTCGTCGAAGACCGCGATAGTCCCTTCGCGATACCCTTCCGGATCGACGATCGACTGCTCGACGATGATCCCGCCCACCCCGCATCGAGCCAGAGCCCCGTAGAAATCGATGTAGTTCTGGGTGATCGTGCCGTCCTCGAAATCGGTGAAGTTCATGTCCTGGGGCGTCTTCACGATGCGATTCCGGAACTTCACCCCTTTGATCTGCATCGGTTCGAAGACCTTCTTCAGGGCAGGCGTGCCGGCCATTTCATTCCTCCCGGTCCCGTTACTTTGAATCGGCCATTTACGGAGTGAGCGCTCCGTCCGTTTGCCTAAAGGTACTAACCAGTCTCTTCTTCTGTCAAGTCGGGCGCCTGGAGTTCGTGTTGTATCGTCCCGGGGCGAAACCCGGCGTTAGGCGCCTCGACCGTTCCCGGATGGCTTCACAGCTGCTTGGTCGAGGAAATGATCCAAGATCTTGAGGGATTGTTCTTCGCCGAGGAACTCGCTTAATCCCATGAGGACGCACATGTTTTCGCCCCAAGCATAGACAAGGAACTGGTAGGTGAGTTCGACAGGATCGGCATCGGCTCTGATCGAACCCTGAGCCTGAGCCTCTTCGAAGACGCTCTGCACCACACGGTAGGCTCGTCGCTGGGTCTCCGCGACAGCATCGCGGAGACCAACCTCAGACGCGCCCGCGATGAACTGCACCCAGGGTACTGCGAAGCCGCCCTCTTCTGAAGCCATTATGCGGGAATGCTGTCTTCCGACCTCTCTGATGCGTTCGAGGGGATCCAGATCTATCGCCTCGTACCACGGTCGCATGATCTGTTCGTACACCGCGTCGAGAGCCGCCGTCAGCATCTCTGCCCGGCTGCCGAAGTAGCGGTATAGAGTACCCGGGCCCACACCAGCTGCTTCGGCGATGCGGGAGGTTGTGGCCTCGGGGATCCCGTGCTCCGATACCACCCGCACGATGGCCTCGATGATCCTCTCGCGTCTCTCAGCAGGTGCCAGCCTGACCCGCTTCATCGTTGTCTCAGGCAATTCCTTGGTCCTTTCTCGCCGCACATCGAAGAAAGGATATCAGCCCCTATCAGGACCTTACGCGGGGGCGACAAGGTCCGATCGAGCGCTCACACCTCGACCGACTCGGTGTCGCCCCCGTCGTCAGCACCTGACGTTCCTTGGACCGGCGCCTACCACATGCTTCCCCCGCCCTCCACAAGCAGGGTCTGACAGGTGATCATGTCGCTATCCTCGGAGGCGAAGAAGACCGCCGGACCGGCCAGGTCGTCCGCCATGACGTTGCGCTCCTTGATGGCCTGAGCATTGCGGCGGATCTCGGGAAACTCAGGGGTGCCCGAGATCAGGTCGTAAGATGCCTCGGTAAGTACGAACCCGGGGGCGATGGTGTTGACCCGTATGCCGAACTCCCCCAGTTCCTTTCCGAGTCCTCGCGAGAACCCGATGACGCCGCCCTTGCTCGAGATGTAGTGGATGAAGCCCGGGATACCCTCGAAGAAGCTACCCGAGCCCATGTTGATGATCTTGCCGTAACCCTGCGGTTTCATATAGGGGAAGACCGCCCGGGCGCAATACCACTGGCCCTTGAGGTTGACCGAGTGCATCTGGTCCCACTCCTCGGGCGTCCACTCATTGAACGGCTTCCACCCGGTCTTGGCCATGAACCCCTTGTAGGCGGCGGCGTTGTTCACGAGGATGTCGATCCTGCCACCCCAGGTGTCCGCCACCTGCTTGGCCATGGCCTCGCAAGAAGCCAGATCCCTCACGTCGCAGGTGACAGCGATAGCCACCCCTCCTCCGTCGGTGATCTCCTTGGCCACCGCTGCAGCGCTCGCTCCGTCGATGTCGGCGACGGCTACCTTGGCTCCCTCCTCGGCGTACCGTATACAGATGGAGCGGCCGATGCTGTTGGTGCCGCCACCCCCGGTGACGATCGCCACCTTGCCCGTAAGACGCTGTGCCGCTTCAACCTTCAGCTCCATCAGTATCCTCCTCGATCGTGACTCGCCCCTGGTCGTCGCCGACCGGCCTTAGATCTCCATGACTGCTTCGAAGCCCTCGTGAACGGCGTCGTAGATGATGCGTGGCTTCACCGCGTCTCCAACGACATATGCTTCGTCCGTCAGACCCTTCAGTCGATCGACCACTTCGATCCTCGCCTTGGCGCCCAAAGCCATGACCACAGTGTCACCCGCGATCTCATACGAAGATCCGTCTGGTCCCACCACAGTCACCGAGCCATCGCGCACCTCGACCACCCGAGTGCCGGTCTTGACGTCCACGTCGTTCTCGCCCAGAAGCTCGAGAAGCAGGGCACGGTTGCAGGCGTTGAAATCGGGGCATAGCTCATCCAGCATCTCGACTATGGTGACCCGCTTCGCCTGCTGAGCAAGGAAGAGCGCCGCCTCGCAGCCGGTAGCTCCGCCTCCCAGCATGATCACACGGTCTCCAGTCGCTCGGCGGCCGGAGACCACGTCACCGGCCCACACAGCTCGGTGCTGATCCAGACCTGGAATAGGTGGCCGCGCGGGATCGGAGCCCACTGCCAAGACCAGAGCGTCTGGAGCCTCGGCCGCTATCGCGCTCTCGTCCGCCTTCGTCCCGAGCCGGACTTTCACCTGCGAGTCGCCCACCTGCTTCACCAGATAGTCGAGATAGCGCTTGGCGTCCAGCTTGAACGGCAGAGGCGCGAATGTCGCAAGGTTGCCGCCGAGCTGAGGCTGCTCCTCGAACAGGACCACGTCGTGGCCGCGCAGCGAAGCCACCAGGGCGGCTTCCATCCCGGCGGGCCCGCCACCCACGACCACCACCTTCTTCTTCTCCCTAGGAAGCGGGAAGGAGCGGTAGTAGTCGTCCTGGCCGGCGATCGGGTTCACGCTGCAGCGCCCAGGCAGGATGTGTCCCACCCGCATCGTGCATTCGTTACACCGGATGCAGGGCCGCACATCCTTTGAGAAACCCTTCGCGGTCTTGTTGACCAACGCCGGATCGGCGATGAACGGGCGGCACATGGCCACCACGTCGCACTTGCCCTCGGCGATCAGGTTCCCGCCGAATTCCAAGTACGAGACGGAACCAATGACAGCCACGGGCTTGTCGACGACTCGCTTTATTTCCGCTGTGCGGTCCGCGTTCTCACCATAGGGGAGATAGTCGGCCACCAGTGTATAGGGATATGTTCGAGGGTCGCTGATCATGCCGCTCGAGACTTGGAACAGATCCACCTCATCCTGCATGATCTTCGCGAACTCCATCGCTTCCTCAAGTTCGAGTCCCCCTGGGACGAGATCGGTCGCGCTGAACCGATACTCGATGGGGAAATCCTGTCCGCAGCGCTCCTTGATCGCTCTGACCACCCTCTTCGGGAATCGAGCTCTGTTCTCGATGCTGCCGCCGTACTCGTCGGTACGGAAGTTGGCGGCTGGAGAGATGAACTGGGCCAAGAGCCAGCCATGCCCGCCGTGGACCATCACCATGTCGAAACCGGCCTGCTTGGCTCGGAACGCGGCCGAGGCGTAGTTCTCGATGACCTGGTCCATCATCGCCAGGGTCATTTCCTCCACCTCGACCTCGCCCCGGCGTCGGTCTTCCGTGAACTTGCCGACTGCGCCGGAGGGGCCGATGGGATTCCTTCCGCCGTTGAGCTCGCGGATGGCCATGCGCCCGGCATGCTGAAGCTGGATGGAGGCGATCGCACCGCTCCTCTTGATCGCCTCGGCTAGGTTGGCCAGACCGGGGATGATGCGCTCGTCCCCCAAGTTGATCTGCCCCGCCTGGTTGATGGCGCGGTCCTTGTCGATAGCGCTCTCGCCCACCGTGACGATCGCCGCCCCGCCTTTGGCCTGGGCGCGATGGAACTCGATCAATTCCCTCGACACCGATTGATCGGCGTTGGCGAGGCCCATGACTGTGGGAGCTACCTCGATACGGTTCTTGGCAGTCAGACTCCCTATCTTGATCGGCTCGAACACTACTTCCCAATCTGCCATCTTCACGCCTCCTCTTGCTGACTACGAATGACGGTCACGAGACGCAAGCGCGCACCCTAGTGACGACAGGTCTATGCTCCTAACGCCCGAGGCCGCTGGGTCCACTGAGCTCCTCGACTCACGCCGGAAGCGGCTTCAACTTCTCCTGGGTGGGGATCTCAGGAGCGGTCACGTTGCCAACGATCATGAGTTCGAACTGATGCGCCTGGGTATCCCACTCTTGCTGTTTTTGCTCGGTGTTAAGCCACCACTGTCCTTCCCAGAACGGCACCGAAACGACGTTGATAAGCGGGTGCTTGGTGCCGTCCTTGACCGGGGCAGTGAAATCAAAAGGTCCGTGTACAGTCATGTCCATCTTGGAACCGGCGACCGCCTTGATGACCTCTTCCTTGTCGTCCAGGTTCGTCACGCGCTTGAGAACATCGACAGCCCATTCGAATAGGACGTAGTGCAGCTGCGGTTGTTGCCATTGCATGTTGTTCTTCGTGGCGAAATCCAGGCAGAGATCCAAGACGCTCTCTCCTGTTAGCGACGACTTGAACGGATAGGTGGGATGGAACCAGCACGGACCGGCGAGGCCGTCGGCGATGTCCCCGGCTGCTTCCATTGCGGATGGGAACAACGTGGGCTTAGAAGCATCAACGATCTTGGGGTTAAATGCCTGCTGTTTGGCCTGCTTCCAGAAGTTGATGAAGTCTGGGGGGCTCATGATGAGGTTGACGATCTCAACGGCCTCCTTCTTAAAGAGGCTGATGATCGTGGTGTAGTCCTCGGTACCGGGTTGAAACGAGCCGGCATCGACCATCGTGTACCCATTACCGGTTATCACCGGGGGAAAGGCCTGACGGTAGGCATTACCGTCGACATCGTTAGGCCACATGACCCCGATTACTTTGTTGGTCTCCAACTGTGCCCAAAGGTCCAGGCTATTGGCGATCAGTTCCCAGAAGCCCCAGAACAAGTGATAAGTCCATTTGAAGCCAACCGCCGGGTCGCCACCGCGGCCGAAGAAATAGGCTTCCGCAGGCGTGTCGGTGCTAAGACAGGGAGTAGCCAGCGCTTCGCACTGGTCAGACACCGGGATGGTGGTATCAGGGGTCGCGGCCGCCATCATCATGTCGACCTTGTCGTTGGTGACTAAATCACCGGTGACCTGCGCCGCTCGGTTGCTGTCGGACTGACTGTCTCGATCGAGGAAGGTGATGGGATGCTTTTTGCCGTCACCACACACCAGACCGTCGGCAGCATATTCCCGCCAACGTTCAAGACACCAAGCGTCAGGGATTCCGAACGCGGAGATCGCCCCCGTGATCGGGGTGACGAAACCGATCTTGTACTCACGGCCCATTTCGGGCCCAGCGGCCGTGGTCGTGGTGCTCGGCGCCGCAGTCGTGGTGGGCCCAGCCGTGGTTGTCGGCCCGGCGGTGGTAGCAGGTCCGGCGGTGGTCGTCGTCTCTTCCTCTCCGCACCCTGCGAGAAGTCCGCCAAGTGCGGCTCCCGCGCCTATCGTCGCCCCGGCGGTTCCCGCCAGCTTGAGAAACTCTCTCCTGCTGACGACATTGCTTGCAGAGAGCTTGACTTCCTGGTGCTCGCTGCCAAACGGGCTCTTATCTCCATCCTTCATGATTCCCCCCTAGGAAAAGAGGACTGACAGTGATACTTCTTCACAAGCACACGGCTAGTCTATGCTACGACTGTGAACCCCCTTTGCTTCGTTCTTCTCCCCTCGGGATCGAGGCCTGCGGCAACACCGAAGGGTGCGCTCAATGGACAACAGCCAACTACCGAGAATTTTACGGACGGAGCGCTCCCTCCGCTCACCTATAACGTACTCGGTCCCAAACTGCCTGTCAAGCATCCGGGATGAGCTCAGGCGGATACGCGTCGAGATGAACGTGCGCCCCCAATGCAGTACTTCTGCCGGTGGCACACAGGGCGCGGCCGAGCGACGAAACAACCACAGCTGTTCGGAGTGAGTGACCTAGGCAGCCCGGCGACGGGTCGGATCTATCCGCGAGCATTACCTCGGGTCTATCCCCCCCACGCGGTCGCACGGTTCCTTCCAGAGGCATCCCCGCGACCCGTGCGCAGTCCTAGTAGACGGTCACCTGCATTGTAAGCTCGGGCAGCAGCTGCGCGGCGCCTTCCGGCCCGACCGTTGCCGTCACCGTGGCCACCAGATCGTACTGGCCGGGCTCGACGGCGAACTGATCATTCAGAACGATCGGGAAGACCTGCCCCGGTTCGCCGGTGAACGTCTCGATGGCCTCCGTGAACACCTTGCCTTGGCTCCAGCGGTACTTCTCCACCCCATCCTGGCTCAAGACGACATCCGCCCGCTGGCCGCTGGAGAAGGTGAGATCCACCGGTGCGCTGCCCACGTTCTGCAGGTCGAGGGCCCACCAAACGGTCCCGGCATCGGCCAGCAGGGGCTCGCTCACCGGACTGAAGCGCACGCGCACATCCCCAGAGGTGGCTTCAGCCACCCGCGGAGTACCTTGGACCTGCAAGACCCCTTCCTTGATGACGCCCTCCAAGACCACCGGGTAATCGGACCAGGTGACCGAGGCCATGTCAGGCTGTCCTGCGGTCGAACTGAGCCCGACAAGGGATGCGAGATCCAGCCCAGTGACCGGCAGAGTAGCGCCTCCCGCCTGCGGAGGATACGACTCGAGGAGGGCCGAAGCGAGCACGACCTTGGCGTCGGCATCGCTGCCGGTGGCCACGATCGTGCCGGTCACTTTAATCGGCTCGCCAGGCTCTGCGGCCAGCGCTTGCTCGATGGTGAGCACCGCTCCATCGCCGGCACCCGGTTCATCCGCCCCGCAGCCGGCAACGGCCACGGGCAGGATCGCGACGGCAAGAATCAGGACCAGCAACGAGGCGAAGAGAATGGTGCGCCCACGGCGATGATCAGCCGCGATGTTGTAGTGCGCGACACGATGTTCCATCAGTCAGACCTCCCTAGACCTCGCTGCATGCCGATCGGCCACGGACTGCCGTTGCGACGGCGGGTTCACCAGGTCGGTTCCAGCATGGAGACGGCCCTGGCCCGACACCTCAGTCCTTTTCCCCGCTCAGGCTCTTGCCGATGGAGAAGCCCCTGCCCAGTCCCTCGCCCAACGCATAATAGATGTTTTCGGGAGGTGCCCAGCTGAACGGACGCACTCGATCCGCCGAGAGCTTCCCGTCCTGGTCGAGACACGACTCCTCGGCTTTCACGTCGAGGATCTCCCCCACGAACAGAGTGTGCAGCCCCAGTTCGGCCATGTGCACCACCTTGCACTCCAGCACGAGGGGGAACTCCCCCACGTACGGCGCGTCCACGAGGTCAGAACGTACCGGAGTGAGCCCGGCGACCGCGAACTTGTCCACATCGCGACCGGAGACCACGCCGAAGTAGTCCGCTTCCGCGGCGTGATCGCGGGACGGAACGCTCACCGTGAAAGCCTTCCGCTCCACCAGATTGCCGTAGGTGTAGGTGGCTTTGCGTACGGCTATGCTCAAGCAGGGCGGCTTCGAGCAACAGATCCCGCCCCAGGCCACGGCCATAACGTTGGGCCGTCCGCCGGCGTCGTACGTGCCCACGATGAAGACGGGGGTCGGGTAGGCGTAGGTCTTGGCGCCCAGCGATCTTTTCATGCGATCTCTCCTACCAGTGGTCGAGGTGTACGCGCGAGGGGTCGAAACGGTCCGCGGGTGCGGGACGCTCGACCGGATAGCCTATCGGGACGACGGCCAGGGGGATGATGTGCTCGGGCAGTCCGAGGAGTGCTCTGACCTTGGCCACGCGTTCGTCCCGTGGATAGGTGCCCGTCCAAACGGCCCCCAAGCCGACCGCGTTCGCCGCGATCAGCAGGTTCTCGGTCGCCGCGGCACAGTCCTGCACCCAGAACCCCGGGCTCCTTTCCCGGCTCAGATCGCCGCAGACGATGATTGCCAACTGGGCATGCCGAGTCATGCCTGCGTATTGGTGAGCGGCCGCCAGACCTTCCAGCAAGCCCCGGTCTCTTACGACGACGAACTCCCAGGGTTGCTGGTTCTGGGCAGATGGCGCCGCCATGGCCGCACGGAGCAATTCGGTGACCAGCTCGTCGGACACCGGCTGATCGGTGTACTTGCGCACGCTGCGCCGGGTTAGGATAGCTTCCACTGCCATCATCCCCCGGTACTACGTCGTAGGATCATTCAAGACCTCCCTGAAACGTCTGATCTTCAAGCCGCCGGCGCCTCGCCGGAAGCACCGGGCCGAGTCGGGGGCGGTGGGCCCGGGATCGGGGGCGCCCGGCCGAGGCGGCAGTTCCATCATACCTGTGAAATGGTACCCGGCTGAGCGCGAGCGGAATCGCAACGGGTCGGCACGAAGCAGGGCGGGCCGGCCAGACTGGGCTCTCCGGCTACACCGAGCTCTCCGGGCTGGGGACCAACCGAGCGAGCGCCTGCTCGTGTGCGGGGAGCGCCTCGTCTCTAAGCACGAAGCGGACACGTCTAACGCTCTGCAGCGAGCCCGAGGCGTCGATGACCGTCGCGAGTGCCACCTCCGCCGCTTCTGTAAGCGGGTAGCCGAATATGCCGGTGGAGATGGCCGGAAAGGCGACCGACGAAAGGCCGTGGCGCTCGGCAAGATCCAGCGCGTTGCGGTAGCAGTCGGCGAGCAACCGGTCGGAAGGCATGTCGATGCCGTAGACTGGGCCGAGGCAGTGTATGACGTACCGGTTGGGTAGATCATGACCGCCGGTGATGACCGCCTGTCCGGGTCTGATGGGCGCGAGCGGCCGGCATTCAGCCGCCAAGTCCGGGCCGGCCGCCCGATGGATCGCCCCGGCCACGCCGCCGCCGGGAAGCAACTGCGCATTCGCAGCATTCACCACCGCGTCGAACCCGCTCTGGGTGGTGATGTCGCCGACCACGCACTCGATGATGACTCCATTTGCCGTCCGCTCCATGGTCCTCTCCTCTCGACCGTGGGTCTACACTGGAAAGAGTACCCCTCCTCCCGCGCCTCTCAAGCGTCGGGTGCCGGCGGGACCAGGCGCGAAGCCGGGCGCAAGCCCCGGGCCGGGAGCAGACCCACGCCGGTGCTACGATGGACTCGCCGGAGAGAGGGCCTGAATCAAACGGAGACCCTCCGGCGTTCGGTGGACCCTCGGGCCGTGAGGCATGAAGGAGGATGCATGGGCGGCGACACATATCCCACGGTAAGGGTGGCGGCGGTCCAGGCTGCCTCGGTGTTCCTCGACCGGCAGGGTTCGGTGCAGAAGGCCTGCCGGCTCATAAAGGAAGCCGCGGCAGGCGGAGCCCGAGTGATCGCCTTCCCGGAGGGATTCATCCCCACCCACCCCATCTGGTATCACCACCATCCTGCCACGGGCGCCATCGCCAACAGGCTGGCTGTGGAACTCTTCAAGAACTCTCTAGAGATCCCCAGTCCCGACTTCGAGGCCCTCTGCGCGGTGGCGCGGGAGGCAAACGCCTACGTGGTGATGGGGGTGTGCGAGAAGCTTCCTGATACCACCGGGACGATGTACAACTCCCAATTGTTCATCGGGCCGGACGGCACTCTCCTCGGCAGGCACGTGAAGGTCATGCCCACGGTGGGCGAGCGGCTCGTGCACGCGGGCGGGTACGGCGACACCATGAAGGCGGTCCCCACGGAATTCGGGCCGATGAGCGGCCTCATCTGTGGCGAGAACTCCAATCCGCTGGCCGCCTTCGCCTTCATCGCTCAGGGCACCCGTTTCCATGTGAGTAGCTGGCCGAACCACTTCCCCACGAGCGGCGACCCGATGAGGATACGGGTATCGGTGGACTCACAGGCGTTCGCTCAGATGAGCAAGGCCTTCGTCATATCTCCCTGCGGCACGGTCGACGAAGACATGATCGCCAAGCTGCAGGTGGGTCCCGAGGGTGAGGCTTTCCTTCGCAACCCGGACTGCTGCGGTGGGTCGGTGATAGTCGCCCCCAATCAGCGCATCCTGGCCGGGCCGATGGGCGCTGAAGAGGGGATCATCTACGCCGACTGTGACCTGGAATTGGCCATTGCCACGAAGTTGCGGCACGACTTCGCCGGCCACTACAACCGGCCGGATATCTTTCAGCTGTGGGTGAACCAACGCCGGCCCAAGCTCTACAACCCGTACATGAGCGATGAACCGGGCGACGCGTTCTGGGGCCGATCGGACCCCTGCGATCAGCTCCCAGCTCCCTCGAACAATCCAGGCGGTGCGCCCCCGTGCGGCCCGGGCGAGGGAGCCTGAGGCGACTCGGGAGCCCCGGGTGTCCGGTTCCGGGCCTCTCACCGGACCACGGACGGGCTCGGGCGATCCCGGCGTCTCGTCCTAAGGTAGTCCGGGCGCCGTGAGCCCCTCCGGACGCCGGTAAGCCGGGTTCTCGACCGGTGCGAGCTCGTCGCGGCCGATGAGGGCTACCCCCAGCGCGGCCGGCATCTGCGGCCGGTCGAGGACGACCACCTCCTTGTCGAGCTGGTCCTCGAACGCTTTCTTCGCGGCCACGTTCAGAGCGACCCCCCCTGTGAGTACGATCGGCTGTTCGTAGGTGATCCTGGCCTGCCTCCCGGTGGAGACGACCCGCTTGGCCATGGCCTCCAGGATGCCCATGGCGATGTCCGCGATAGGCAGACCCGCCGAAAGATAGGAGATGATCTCCGACTCGGCAAAGATGGTGCACACGCTGCTCAGATAGACCGGGTTCTTAGAGGTCAGCGCTAGCGGCCCCAGTTCCTCAAGAGGCACGCTCAGCAGGCGCCGGCTGAGGACCTCGAAGAAGCGGCCGGTCCCGGCGGCGCAGCGGTCGTTCATCTCGAACATCTCCACGGTGCCGCGCTCGCCCACGGCGATGATCTTGCTGTCCTGGCCGCCCACGTCGATGACGGTCTTCACCCCCGGGTACATGTGCTCCGTACCGCGAGCGTGGCAGATGATCTCCGGCATCACCTTTTGCGTGCGGGTGAACGATCGCCTCCCGTAGCCCGTGGAGGCGACCGTAGCGAGGTCGGCCTCGTTCCTCCCGGCCGCTTCCAGGGCCATGCCCAGGACTTCCTCGCCGCTCTGGTTGCGGTCGTGCTTGGTGTCGATGATCGAGTAGGCGACGACCGTCCCGGCCTCGTCGATGAGCACGGCCTTGGAGGTGGTCGAGCCTATATCGACCCCCGCGAACAGCGGGAACGGGTTCGGGTTGCCGGTGTTGGCGGAGACCACCTAGGCCGCTCCCCGCTGTGCAGCCGCGCCCTGTTCTCTGGCCGCCTTCCTCATCTTGATCACCTGGCTGATGCTCTCGATCCGCGTACGGAGAGCTTCCTGGCTGTAGTCACGGTCGTCGAAGAAGTCGGCCTCGATGTAGAAGGTGGGGACACCGGTGGCCTTTTCGACCTCCTTGGCGCCCAGCTTGTGGATCTGGCCGATCCAGCGGTCGTAGTCGAAGAAGCCCAGGAGCAGCCCGTCGACCTTCACCCGGTTGACCTTCTCGATCCAGGTCTTGACCTCGGTGTGACACCCCATGCCGAACACCATCCTCAGCCACTGCTCGGCGACGTTCAGATAGACGTCATCGTGACTGGGTGGGATCAACTGCTTCTCGGACGGGATCATGCCCAGGCTGAACGAGGTGGCGACACCATTGTCCATGAACACCTTGTCCACCCAGGGGACCGCGTAAGGGATGAAGAACGCAGCTATCTTGGGGGCTCCCTTGGGATAGTCGCCGGTGCCGTTCGCGACCTGCTGTTTGACCTCCTCGATCATGGTGTCGAGGGCGTCCTCCATGTGCTCGATACCTGTGTTGAAAGGCATAGAGAAGGGGTGGCAGAAGTTGTTGAGCTCCGAGCCGCGCAGCATCTGCGGGTCGGCCTCCCCCACCAGGCGGGTGAGGACGTCGGTCTTGCCCAGATAGCGCTGGAAATCTTCGGCCGCGGCGGCGAGGTGCTCTTCCCGCACCCGCACCCCCGTGATCCGCTGGACCTCCTCGTAGGCGTCCTTGAAAGCGCCCGCGAGGTACTCCACCCTCTCCGGTATCTCGTCGTCGACCTCTCCCAAGCAGGTGTCGTGCGGCAGCCGGGTGATGACAGCGAACCACTGGTCGTCGTACATGCAGTTGATGAACTCGTCGACCTTGGTCGCCTCATCGCATACCAGACCGAAGGACCACTGGATGTCGGGGGCCGGCACCACATCTTTGAGCCGGAGCCCGATCCTGAGCTTGTTGAGGGCGCAGTGGCGGCAGCCGTAGGTGACCCCGGCTTGCTCGGCCAACTCGAAGAGAGGCGCGCCTTTGTGGAAGAGCGGCTGAAGGAAGTTCATCAGGCACATGTCGGGGAAGCTGACGAAGATCTTGTCCCCCCCGGCCTTCTTGATGGCCTGGTAGGGTGTGAGGATGGCCGGGATGATGCCGTAGACCAGCTTGACGCCGTTCTTCTTGTGCTCCACGAGGTGGGCATGGTCGATGGCCTCTCGCGTGATCGCCCCGATCATCTTGCGGATGCCCAGATACTTGAGGTCCCACATCTCCGGGATCCACTCGCGGACGGCGAACTCCATGTCTTCTTCTGTCAGCCCCAGACGGGTAGCGGCCTCTACCCACCGCGGCAAGATCTGTTGCCGCTCTTTGCCTTCGTAGGCGCCCAGCTCGAGATACTCTTCGTAGATGGTGCTCGCCATGTTTACCTACCTCTCCGCAGGCTCTCGACAAAGCTCTCGATCTTGGTGTTCAGGGGGCCGGTGGCCTCCCGCGAATACTCGTATGAGGTCTCCAGCTTGAGGAGCGGCACCTTGAGCTCGCTCAGCCACTTGGCGATGACCGTGCACTCCATGTCGTAGATCTCGTCGTACGCGAGCTGATACCAGACCACACCGTCGATCCGGTAGTCCTCGATGAGTGTCCGCATGTGCTCGAAACGGTCTTTCCAGGCGGGCTGGAAGATGTTGACGGGAACTTTGTCCAGGTATCTCGCGCGCCACAGATTCCTGAGCGGCTCGCCCTCGATAGCCGTATCCCAGCGATACCAGCGGATGCCTTCGTCCAGCATCTCCGTTGCGATGAGCGCTCCGGAATCCTCCAGGTTCTTCACCACCAGATAGTCCCCGACGGCGACGGCGTGGCCGGCCAGAAGGACCCGCGGAGCGTTCTTCGGGAACTTCGCCGGCGCGGCTTGGAGGGCGGTATAGGCCTGGTCGAGCTTCGCGGCAGCTACCTGCGGCTCGGTGAAGAACGAGTGGTGGTTCAGGTGGATGAACTCGTACCCACCTAGTGGCGGGGAGTCCTCCTTTCTCAGCTCGTCGATCTTGCGGAGGGCCAGGTGTATCTCGTTCGAGTAGCCGATGTACTCGAGAAGCTTCTCGTCGCTGACGATGTTGCCGGTCAGCTCCTCCAGCCTCGCCTTCAGCTGCTCCAGTTCGCGGAAGTAGTACTCCCCCGCATAGGGCTTGTCCCAGTTGGGGGGCACGCCCACCTTGAAGACCGGCAGTCCCTTGTGCTCGAGGAGCTCGGCGATCCTCTGGATGTGGCACTCCTGCTGACTCGCCACGATGAGGTCGGCCAGCGGCATCACCGGGTCGAGGCCCATCAGATGGAAGCCGGCGACAGACCGGGCCAGCGGGTTGAGGAACCGGAGCATATCCTCCAGCACCGCCTCTGGCGGCTCCGGCTCTCCCCCCCGGCAGATGAGGTACGGCTCCACGCCTGCAGCATAGAGCAGCTCCTCGGGGACGAAGGGGCCGATGTACGCAACGATCTTCTTGCCCTCTTGCTTGAGCTTCCGGAGCTCGGCCGGTCTGTCCGTCGCAAGCTGGGCGAACTCTTTCATCACATCTTCCATCCAAGTCTTCTCCTTCGCCTGGGAGGCGCGCACGTGACCGGGCCTGTGGGCTCTACTTCCCTAGGTATTGCAGCGCGTTCTCCCCCGCCATGCGTCCGGAGTTCACGGCGAAGCTGAGCGAACCGCCGGTCGTCGAGACCTCGTACGTGTCGCCGAGAAGACCGCCGACGCAACACCCGGCAGCGTAAAGGCCGGGGATCACCTCATAGTCCTTTGTCAGGACTTGCAGCCTTTCGTTGACCCTGATGCCGCCGTTGGTCATAAAGGCGCTGGGGCCGAGGAGTATCGCGTAGAAAGGCGGCTTGCTGATCTCCTGGAGATAACGGGGGTCCTTGCCGAAGACGAAGTCACAGCCGGCATCGTAGCACTGGTTGTATTCTTCTACAGTCGCGAGGAAGGCATCGACAGGAACGCCGATCTTCACGGCGAGTTCTTCCAGGGACCCGACCCGGAAGACCTTGCGCTCCTTCATGCCTCTCTCCAGTTCGCTATCGATGTCCGGGAGCGGCGCCAGGATGTCGTAGAACTCGCCCAGCACGTACAGTAGGCTGTTTGGTTCCTTCAGGGACTCCTTCGTCACGTCGTCGAAGATGCACCAGACAGTGGCCTCCGGCTGGCTGACCAACGCGTTTCCTTGCATAGGGAAACTCCAGCAGATGGATTCATCGCAGTAGCGCTGGCCCAGTCGGTTTACGAAAAGACGGGGCTGATACCCGGCCTGGAGTAGCTGCGAGGCAAGATCCTCGCCTGGAACGAGTACGATAGTCTGAATCACGCCGAGGCCGTCTGCATCTGCTCCCACATCCCACGCCATCTGGATGGGCCCGCCCATTTGTTGTGACGGGACCACGGGCCGGGTGAAGCCCCCCTTGCAGTACTTGCTGACCCACTCCTTGTTGTCCTGATACCCGCCTGACCCGATCAAGACGGCTCTCGCCGTAGCCTTGATGCTGCTGCCGTCCTTAGCTTTCGCGATTACGCCCGCCGCCCGGCCATTGTCCATCACCAGGCTCTGAACGGGCGTCTCCAATAACACTTGGATGTTCTCCTGTTGCCGCACTCTTTCGTAGAGGGGCTTGATCAGGCCTTCCTGGCCAAAGCCGACGAACTGGTGCCACACACGCGGAGTGAGGGGAGAGATGTTGTAGAGTCCGCTGAAGCGGGCTCCGAGATCTTCAAGCCACTGGATCGTGGCGCCGGACCTCTCCATGAAATTCCTGACCAGACGGGCGTTCGCCAACCAGTGGGTCTCCTCCATGTGGGTGTGGAAGGCTTCATTGAGGGTGAGCGCGACTTTCGCCTTTTTCTGCATGTGGCTCCCAACCGCGAACATCCCCTCGGCATGATTGGTCATGCCGCCGACTTCGTTCATCTGCTCGAACATGAGAACGGAGGCGCCCCCGAAACTGAGCGTAAGTGCCGCGGCCAGGCCCGTAGCACCACTTCCGATGATCACAACGTCGGCTTCCATGCTCCTCTCGTACTCCATTGCGGTCTCCAATCTCCCTGTGATGTCCACAGCCGGTCGCCCCGACCTTCGTCCTGCATGCCATTGTACCTACGCCGCCACCTCCACGGTCAAGAGTTGAACGCGTCGCCCGTGAGAGGCGCGAGAGAAGCGCCCACGAGGACTAGATCTTCTCCACGCGTCCGCCTTCAAGGCAAATGTCCCTCCCCAGACGCCACGGTCCGGGGAGGGACGCGATCGGGTCCGGTCTCCCGGCTCAGAGATGCGCTAGTACGTCGTCGGTGGTGGTGACGAGGGCGATGGCCGGGATCATCGATTTGAAGATAACCTCGTGCAGCTCCTTGTTGCCGTCGGTAGCGGTGTCGATCGGAACGATGAGGTTGTACAGGCGATCGGCCAGCGCGAAGGCGGCGGTGCCCACGGCCATGCCCGTGGCCACGCCGGCCAGCACCACCGTCTCGATGCCTTGATCGACCAGATACTTCTCCAGGTCGTTCCCCTGGAAGATGCCGAAGGGCCAGTTGTAGAAGACGGGCTCCTCGCCCTGGGGGGCCAGTTCTTCGATGACCTCCACGTCGGGGGTGCCCATGAGGTTGACTGTCGACCGCTGGACACTCGGCCAGAACCTGCCATAGACCGGGAACTTCGTGTCGGCCGGCGTGTAGGCGTTGACGAAGATCACCGGCAGGCCCTTCTCCCTAAAAGCAGCGACGAGAGCCTGCATCTTGGGTACGACGCCGTCTTCCCAGGTGGCCCTGATATGACCCAGTGGCTCCAGCGGGCTCGGGGCCTTGACGATGGCGTTCTGCATGTGGATCAGCAGCAGCGCCGTCTTGCCCTCGAGTTGCCAATCACTCATTTCTACCGCCTCTCCGTTTCTGGTTGTGGTCGCTCTACCCGGAGCAGTGGCTGGCTCAGAGAAGGACGAGTTCCTGCGGGTCGTTGTGGATCTTCTCGGCCCCGTTCGGATCACCCACGATGTAGTTGTCGCAGCAATTCACCCACACCCTCCCGGGCTTGACCAGGACCGGGTGCACCGCGATGTTCATCCCCTCGACGAGGTCCCACGGCTCGTCCGGGCGGATGCTGGGCCGCTCGACGAGCGAATAGCCCTGACCGTGCGCAAAGGAACGGCTGGGCGGAGCATACCCACGTGCGACCATGAACTCCCGAGCCATGCTGTAGAGCTCGCTCGCAGCTTGCCCCCGGCACCATGTGCTTGGCGAGCATGTGCTGGCACTCGACGGCGTACGCCCAGGCATCTTTGAGTTCCTGGTCCGGTTCGCATCCGACGCAGAAGATACGGCAGATCTCCGCGTACAGCCCTCCCGGGCCATTGGTCTCGTTAAGAACGGAGAGTTGGTCGCCGTTCTGGATGACCCTTCCCTGCAGGTGGTACACGTCGAAGGGTACGAACGTACCCATGGGCCCTGAGTTGACCAGGACCAGACCCCGTCCGCTCCCGTGCTTCGACATGAAGTAATGGACCTCGGCGTAAACGTCGTAGTCGTGCATGCCCGGCTTGACGGTCTGCCGCAGGTGTTCGACACAGTCGTCCTGGATCTTGGCGGTCAGCTTGGTCGCCCTGATCTCCTCCGGACTCTTGCGGGCGCGGAGCTGGTCGATCCACTCGGTGGCATCCACGAAGGTGGCCTCAGGGAGATTCTCCTGTAGGTAGGTAGCGAAGGTCACCGGGATGGAGGTCGGCTCCACCCAGCCGATGGTCGCCTTGGGCTTTCCTTTCATGGCATCGAGCGCCAGCTTGGCATCGTAATGCTTGGAGAAGCTGTGCGTGGGGAAGTACACATCGCCCCAACTGTTCTTGATGCCCCGGGCGCCCCACTTGGGCGGGAATCCCTGCGGCAGCGGAGGCTCGTTCCCGCAGTTGATCACGGTCATGTCTTCGTCCAAGGCGAACACGACCGACATGGGGAACTGGTGACGCGCCGTCCAGTCGGTGAACCAGCGGAGACTTCCCCCCATGAACTCCTCTTGGTTCTGCATAACGAGATAGTCGATCTTCTGCTCCCGCATCACCTCCCGGACGGCGTCCCAGCGACGCTGCAACTCCTCCTCTGAGGTGGGATCGATGAACCTGCCCATCGGGTTTTCCATGTTCTCTGCTCCTCGTGGGTCGATAACGCGACTGTTGTCTTCTGGGTTCGTATGACAAACCGCGCAGCGCTCTTGCGTGAAGACCAGCGTACTTTCCCGCCGCAGACGGGTGTCAATCGGAGCGACGCCGGCAGGGGCCTGCGCCGCCCTCTGGCACAGCGCTCGACGATATCTCAGCTTCGGGCGGGCGTCCAGCGTCCAGCGCCGGCTTAGACTCCTAGGCCCTTCATCCCCGGTAGCGCCTTTTGGGGTGCAGTGACGTTGGGCCGCTTCCATGAAGTTGAGATCGCACAGCGCCACGAAAGCGAGCGTACACGGGGCCCGTCCCTCGAAAGGGACGGGCCCCGGCCTGATCTGGGCTCAGAGTGTCGCCGAGACGCTTGCTAGGCGGTCACTTCCTTGACCATCTCCTCGAACGCGTTCACGTAGCGGTCGATGTCCTCGTCGGTGTGCTGCACCGAGAGGGTCCATTCCTCTTCGCGCCCGGGAGCCATGATCACGCCCCGGTTCATGTTGTAGAGCCAGGCGAGGTTGCAGAGCTCGAAGTCCTGATACTTGATGAACGACTCGTAGTCGGTGATCTTGTCGGTGGCGAAGTTGACGCAGCCCTTGGACGAGATGCCGACCGTGTAGCCGGGGAAGTCGTATTTGGCGCAGACGGCGTCACACTCACTGATGAGGCGGTCGTTCAAATAGTTGAGGTGCTTGTAGGCATCGGGAGTCATGACCTGCTCCAGGCTGGCCCGGGCCGCGGCCATGGACAGCGGGTTGCCACTGTAGGTGCCCACCTGGTAGACCTTGCCGCTCTCGACCACTCCCATGACCTCGGCCGATCCGCCGATGGCTCCCGACGGCAGGCCGCCGGCCAGCGCCTTCGCCAGGGTGACCATGTCGGGTACCACACCGTACCGCTCGACCGCGCCGCCCGCCGCCGTGCAGATGCCGGTCTTCACCTCGTCGAAGATGAGTACGATCCCGTACTTCTTGGTGATCTCGCGCACCGCTTCGAGGTAACCCGGCTCGGGCAGGACCACGCCCAGGTTCATCATGGCCGCTTCCATGATGACGCAGGCCGGTTTGCGCCCCTCTTCGATCAGGTGCTGGATGCGAGCCTCCATCATCGGGGCGTCGTTGAAGGGCACAGCCGCGGTCATGGCGATGACGGCTTTGGGGATGCCGGCACCGTACGAGACCGACTTGTAGTTGTCGCGCGGACCGATCTCGCCCCAGTCGGCCACACCCAGGCTCACCATCACGTAATCGTGATGGCCGTGATAGGAGCCGAAGATCTTGACCACCTGTTCTTGGCCGGTATACGCGCGGGCGATGCGGATGGCGTCCATGGTGGCCTCGGACCCGGAGTTCACGAAGCGCCACTTGGGAAGACGGAAATTCTTGGCCAGATGCTCGGCCACGATGACCGAGTCCTCTGTGGGCAACGCGAACTGCGTGCCTAGCTCGCACCGCTTGCGGATCGCTTCGATGATGGCCGGATGTGCGTGTCCCTGCACCATGCAGCCGAAGCCGTTATGGAAGTCGCTGAGCTCGTGGCCGTCGATGGAGTATATCTTCGAGCCTTTGCCGTGGCTGAAATACACGGGATAGGGATCGCGCATCTGATAGGTGGAGGCGACGCCGTTGACGAGCGACTTGGACGCCCGCTTGAACAGCTCGTATGACTTGGGAGTCTCGGCCTCGAGGCGTTTCTCCTCCCGCTCCGCCAGCTCGGCGATGCGTTTACGATCGATCGTCACTGATGCCATGTTTGAACCCCCAGGTCTCTGGTCGTGGTGATGCCACCAACGCCTTTTCTACATGATACCCGGCCGAAGGCCCCCTGCACGATTCTCGAGAGAGCGCGCCGACCGTTCACGGCTCGAGCGTAAGATCCTCTACCTTCGCCAGTTCCTTCCGGACTTCTCGATCGGACATCTTCCGGCCCCACACCTCCCACTGACCCACCGAGCCGCCCCGCTCGAGCAGCACCGGCCGGAGCTCCACCCACCGGCTCACCCGGTAGAGCTCTCCCTCGTGCTGCAAGATCCGCCCCACGGCCCAGGCGGGATTGCCAAAAGGCGACTCGTGCGTTCTGAACAGTAGCCGCTCGCGGCGTCCGAACCAGGGCACGTCAGGCGGTCATCTCCTTGAGACCGAAGGGGAAGTCGTATGCGGGCATCAACTCCACGAACGGATCGGGGTCGAAAGCCTCGGGTCCGAGGACCCCCACGCCCTTCCAGACTTTGGTCTCGAGCAGTTCCCAAGCGATGACCGGATTGACGGCAGTCTGCCAGACGACGGCCTGCACCCCGTAGTTCTTCATGCAGGTCTCGTTGTCGGCCACCTGGTAGAGATACACTTGGCGCGGCTTGCCGTCCTTGGTGCCTTTGACCCAGGTGCCGGCGCAGGTCTTGCCGAACATCTGGCCGCCCAGATGAGCCGGGTCGGGCAGCGTAGCGGCTACCACGTCCCGCGGTGCCACCTGCACGCCTTTGACGTCGATGGGGAAGCGGTTGTCGAGACCGAGCATCTTGATGGTCTTGAGCACGCCGATGAACTCATCGCCCAGGCCGTACTTGAACGTCACCCGCTTGCACTTGACCCACCGCGGCACCAGCAGCACTTCCTCGTGCTCCACGTTGACGCACTCCACCGGCCCGATGCCCTCGGGGAATTCGAAGACCTCCGGCTCCGAGAACGGCTCCGTGGTACACCAACCCTTGCCCTCCTCCCAGACCACCGGAGGATTCAGGCATTCCTCGATGGTGGTCCAGATGGAGAAGTTCGGGGCGAACTCGTAGCCCCGCACCTCCAGGTTGGCCCCGTCGCGCACGCCGATCTCCTCGATCTCATCGAAGAGGTTCTTCTCGGCGTACTTGGCGAACACGTCGGCCATGCCCGGCTCCACGCCCATGCCGACAAAGGCGAGGAGGCCCTTCTTCTCCCACGCCTCGGCCCGCTCGAACTGGTAGTCGCCCAGCTTCACACCGCAGGTGTTGTAGGGGTCGGTCGCATGCGCGGTGGACAGGGTCATGGCCATGTCCATGTAGTTGCAGCCGACGTCGTAGGCGGCGTCGAAGATGGCCTCGTTGAAGACCGGGTCGACGGAGTTGTGGATCAGATCCACTCCGTGCTTGCGGGCCAGCGCCGCGATCTGTTCCTTGTCGCCGGCGTCGACGAACTCCACAGGCATGTGGGCGGGAGCGCCCACCTTGGCCTGGACCTCCTTGCGCCCGGTCGAGGTTGTAGTCGCACAGCACCAACTTCTCGACCCAGGGCTTGTCCTTGGCAAGGACGGCTATGGCCTCGCCCACGCCACCAACACCTACGAGCAGAATCTTCATCTGGGCCTCCTAGAGCCGTTTGTTGGAAGTACTAGTCCGAGTCCACGGACGACGGCGGCAACGCACCCTTCTTCGGCTCGAGCTTGATAGCGGCGACAGTGCAGGCGACGCCTATCGCCGCAAAGACCCCCGCGACGACAAGGATGGTGGTCAGCATGGTGTCGAAGTTCCCCAGGAACCCGGAGAGGTACGATTCACCGTAGGTGTCGAGGTAGTACTCCTCCGCCCAATCTCCCTCGAACCATCTCAGCCACGGAACGGCCACAAAACCCACGACCGCGAATCCGTAGAAGACGCCGGCTATCCTCTTCAGGTCGCCGATACCGAGACGAGTCCGTGGATTGAGCGGGTAGTGCGCCGGATCCTTCTTGGCAAGACCGCCGTATCTCCTCTTCCAGATGACATACATGACCGGCCCTGTGAGAATACCGATCAAGCCGCCTATGAAGAAGTCCGTGCCGTTGATGAAGAACGACAACACGCCGATGATGATCGGCACGACGCAGAGCAGCACGAGAAACGGGTAGCCACCCGGGATCTTGAACTTGTATTCCTGCTCGGGGATCCTCTTCCTGAGGATCATCGCCGAGATGTAGACCAAGATGTACGACGAGATCAGCAAGAAGACATCCACGATGACGACCGTCGTGAAAGCGAAGTTGCACAGTATCAGGTTGACGATCGCGACAGAAATGACCGCGACGTACGGTACGCCGTGCTTCTTGTCGACCTTGA
Organism: uncultured Actinomycetes bacterium; assembly: GCA_963713545.1. Lineage (GTDB taxonomy): Bacteria > Actinomycetota > Thermoleophilia > RBG-16-64-13 > RBG-16-64-13 > CAVPLM01. Next base: position 451,891 of record CAVQME010000002.1, read on the forward strand.
CCAGGACTTTCGGCGCCAGATGGTCGTCGGCCAGCGCGAAGAACCCTCGTGATCCCGATGCGATGTACGTGTTGTAGATCGAACACTGAGCCAAGACGGCGATGACGACGAAGAAGATGCCGGTTCCGGCCCCCCAGAAGGTAGTGACGACATCCGCGTACCCGACACTCTCGGCAGTCGTACCCCAATCCGTCCCATGAGTCTATGGAGGCAAGGCCTGCCATCGTCGGCAGTATGTAGACGGCCATGATCAGGGGAATAGTGATGAGGGTGGCCTTCGGGATGACTTGCGGGTTCTTGAGCTCTCCGGCAATGGTGGACATGGACTCATAGCCGGAGTACATCCACATGCCGATGGCTAAGCCCGCGCCGATGAACATGATCCATTCGGCAAAGGAGATACCCGTCACGCCGAGGATCTCGCCGTGCGACGTGAAAGGCACGAACGGGTTCGTGTCCCAGTTGAGAAAACCGGCGATCGCGACAATGGCGAACGCGGCGATGACGAGGGCCGACAGGATCGTGGTGATGAGGCCGACATCCTTGACGCCGCGAATGTTGATGTACGTGAAGATGAGGATGATGGCGGCCTTGACCGCAAACTCCTCGTAGGAGTTCAAGTTCCACTGAGATGCGATATAGCCGCCTGCGAGGATCACGTAGAGGGTGTTGTCGATATAGACGGAGATGGTCCTCCACCAGCCGGCCTGAAAGCCCCAGAACTCGCCCAGTGCTTCCTGCACCCACTTGTAGTAGCCGCCCTCCTGAGGCCTGACGGAGCCAAGTTCTGAGGCCACCAGACCGAACGGCAACCCCCACAGAAAGGGAAGCGCAATGAGCATGACCAGCGTCAGGCCCGGACCTGACGCGGGAATCATCTCCTCGATGCCGTAGGCGCCCGCCGCTACGAGGGAGAAGACCATGAAGACGACGGTCGAGACTCGAAGATCGTACTGTCTGAGCCCGTGTGCGCCGACGTCAACCTTCACCGTGCGTTTATCGTCTGCAGCCACGTGGTGCCCTCCTTTGCGGCCGGTCTAACAGGCGCCCTGCGGATTCTCCCCGCGGCGTGGGCCCCCACGAGCAACGCCAGTGAGTGGCGCGATGCTCTAAGCGAGTGCCGCGGCACGGGCAAACCAAGCGTAGCATTTGAAAGCGTGGCGCGAAAGCCAGTTGCAGACCTGAACAAGAAACGCTGGCGCGGGGGATTGCACTTCGCTAGTACGATTGTCTTGATCGTGTTCAAGCTGGTCGTCGACGCCTGCGGACCGTGCTGGGGGCATCTCTCGGGCGGGTCCGGAGTCCTCGAACAAGGAGGACTGGTGGACTTCTATCAAGGTGCGGTCTTGCGGATCGATCTCACGAGCTCAACCGCAAGCCGGCGCGGGGCACGGCCGAGCTTCCGTATCCCAACGGCCAGGAAGCAGTCGGCAAACATCCGCTATCATCTCCCCATGGACCCCGCTCCGCCCCCAAGCCAGGGATCGTCCGGCCGGCAAGAGTCCCGGCAGGCCCGCAGGGCCGCCAGACCTTACGGACGCCGGCGGACTTTCGCCCTGGCGATAGTGGTCGTCGTGCTGGCCGCCATCGGGTACGGTGCCTATCACCTGGCGAGTGATGAACCGTCGAGGGCCGCGGGGACGGTCACCACGACGCAGGGCGGCCACAGTTCCAGCACGGTAGTCTCCGCCCAGGTGGGCACCTCCGGACTGGAGCTCACCACGACCACCAGTGCCGGTGGCACCGGCTCCAACGGCACCGGCTCCGGCGCAGCCGCCGGTGACCCGGGCACCACCACCCGCTCCACCGCCCCCAACCTGGCTCCGCAGCAGCTCACGGTCAACAGCTCACCTAAAGGGGCCAAGCTCGAGATAACCCTGCAGGACGGCACCGTGGTCTCGGGCAAGACGCCGTATGACGCGGACACCCCCGGCGGCACGATCCAACTGAAGATCTGGGCCTCCGGCTTCAAGGTGATCCATCGGGAAGTCGACCTTGTCGAGCCCCAGACCGTCTCCGTGTGGCTCGATCCCAAAGGGACTGCTCTACGACAGCCTGGTGCGCTTCAAGTGCGGTCCCAACCCCAAGCAGGTAGCCTTCACCCCCGACGGCAAGGAAATGTGGGTGTCGCTGCTGGGCGGCCACGGCCTCGAGATCTTCGAGCCCACCACGGGTACGAAGATCGACCAGGTCAAACTGGGCGAACACGGCGCCGTGGAGGTCATCTTCACCAAGGACGGCAAGACCGCCTACGCGAGCCAGATGGAGACGGCTTCGGTCTTCGAGATCGATCGGGCCACCCGTGAGGTCAAGCGCACCTTCAAGACGGGAGGAAGCTGGACCAAGGTCCTGCTGCTGTCCCCCGACGAGAAGACCTTGTGGGCTTCCAACTGGATCAGCAACGACATCTCCGAGATCGACCTGGTCACGGGCAAGCTCGTGCGCCGCCTCAAGACCGTGGTCACCCCCCGCGGACTCTACGTGACTCCCGACGCCAAGCGCCTCTACGTTGCCGGTTTCGAGAACGGCGACATCCAGCGGATCGATCTGGCCACCGGCAAGGGCGAGGTCATCTTCAAGACTGGCGGCGCCATGCGCCATATGGTAGGAGACGACGTGCGCGGGCTTCTCTACGTCGACGACCTGTCGACCAACGAGGTCTTCGTGGTCGATCTGGCTACCGATAAGGTCACCAAACTGGCCGACACCGACCATCGCCCCAATACCATGGACCTATCACCCGACGGGAGGGTGCTCTACATCTCCAACCGGGGCAAGGACAATCCCAAGACCTACTACATCCCCGGCCCGGAATGGGGTTCCATCCTCGCCATCGACACGGCCACCGGCAAGATCCTCGACGCCATCGTGGGCGGCAACCAGTGCACCGGCCTTGACGTTTCCCCCGACGGCACCCTCCTGGCCTTCTCCGACTTCCTGGACGACAAGATCCGGGTCTACACTATCCCCGACTACGAGACCCTGGCCGCCGGAGGCGGAGGCCGGGCCGAAGCTCACCTCAAGGACATCATCAAGCAGTAAGAGGAGGGACTCGACCATGGGCAATCCGATCGTCCACTGGGAACTGATGGTGACCGACCTGGAGAAAGGTAAAGCCTTCTACTCGGCCGTGTTCGATTGGAAGTTCGACGAATCCACCTATCCCGGCTATACGTTGATCGACACGGGGTCTCAGCCGGGCGGAGGCATGCTGGCGAAGCCCGAGACGGCTCCTGCGTGCGCGCTCACCACCTACTTTGCGGTCGATGACCTCGAGGACGCCCTGAGCAGAGCAGCCGCGGCGGGCGCGGCCATCGTGGTACCCGCGACGGCCATCGAGGGCGTGGGCCAGTGGGCCATGATCGCCGATCCGGACGGTATCCCCGATAGCACTGCTCCAGCCCGAAGGAGAGATGTAGGCCGGTGCGGCCGGTCTAGCCGATGTCGAGGCGATAGCCCCGACCCAAGAGGAGCCGGCGGACCTCCTGGTAGGGCACCTGGTCGGGGGCGATCCTCAGCCTGTCGGCGACCACGATGACCGCCCCAGCTGCTCCACCCATATGGGCACGGGTATGCTCCATCCTGACCGCCGAGCTGTAGGCGCGGTAGTCCGTTGAGACAGCCGTCGAGACCAACAGGTCGGGATGGCCCTCTGCCATGAGGGCCTCCATCGGCATGCGCACGTAACGGGTCGTCTCCACGTACGTCGGGAAGAAGGCGTCGTGCCGGTCATACTCACCGTAGCAGCCTATCGCTACTGGGTGCCGCGCCGCCCCGGACTGGAGGTCCGCAACGGTATAGGTATCAAGACCCACGATGCGAGGACCTTCCCTCACGTACAGTTTTTGAGGTACGGAGGCTATCCCCACCTTGGGGTAACCGTGCTCCTGAAGATAGCGCACCCGATTGATGGACCACTCGAGCACCCGGCGGCGTATCTCCCCTCGTTTCTCGGGGGAGAAGATCCACTGGTAGGCCAGACCGACATCGGGCCAATCGTTCCAGGTTTGGTTCAACTCCCGCTTGGCGTTAGGAAGGACCGCGATGGTCATCGTCCAGCTGGTCTTGAAAGCCAGCACGTTCCTTTGGTTGAGAGGAGCGAGGAATGCATAGCTGGACGGGTCGTAGTTGGGATGTACCAGAGAGGCGATGCGCGGAGCGTAGCCGCTCGCGTACACCTTCAGCGTCAGCAAGGGCGAGAACATCTGAGGAGCGGTCTCGTAGTTGTTGGCCGCGCCGGGATACTCGGGTTTGACTCCGGCGACGTCGTTGTAGACCGCCTCGTGCCTTCCTATCCGGTAGCTCGCCCCCAGCATGCGAGCCAGGTCGCCTTCGACGCTGGCGTCGATGAAGTACCGGGTGTTGAACCGGACGACGCCGCTGCCCTCGACCTGCACGTCGGCGTAGTTGCCTCCGTCTTGGTCGCTCGCCGCAAGAAGCTTCCCCGAATAGAAGAGCACGTTGGGCGCCTTCGCGCCCCGGACGAACGACCACAGGGCCTGGGCCGATGCCTCGGGCTCATAGACGAAGCGACCGCCGGCGTTGTATGGTTTGAGACCCCGCTGGGTGTACGACTTGATCACAGCCTGTCGCCACTCGTTGTAGAAGCCGCCTTTGACGCGGCCGATATCGCGCGCGTCTTCCACCCCCAGCCCCTGGGCGAGAGGCGTCTCGAGCAGATTGCCGGCCGAGATGAGCGCGATCCGCAGATGCGGTGCGCCGACCGCCAGCTCCCGCACGGCGGCCAGGCCAGACGTTTGAGTGGAGAAGACGACCACGTCGACATCCACCGTCGATGTGGGCGCGACGACCCCGAGCGCGGCTGCGTCGGAGGTACCGGCCTCGGACGAAACGGCCTCGGACGAAACGGCCTCGGACGTCGCTGCCTGGGAAGAAACGGCATCCAGGCCCGTGGTGGCCATGGCCGTCGTGGGTCCGCCTCCCCAGTCCCCGGCAAGGGCGAGGAAGCAGACCAGCAGGCCCACCATCATCGCCGAGAGCACGAGCCTCGTACCAGACCTCACGTTCGGGCGGCCGGCCGCGTAGACCCGGTTCCGCCCCTTAGATGATGCCTTGTTCACGCAGTCCCTTCGCCGCCGCCAGCACCTCGGCCGCGTGCCCCTGTGCCCGCGCCCGCCGATAGGCTAGCAGTATAGTCCCGTCGCCGCCGATGAGGACGGTGTCCCGCTCGTGCGATCCGGCCGGCTCGCTCTTGAGGGTGCCGAAGGCCCTACCTAGCGCCCGGTCACCATCGCTCACAAGGGGGAAACGCAGCTCGTACTTGTCGCGGAAACGCTGCAGACGCTCCACCGGGTCCACAGAGGTTCCGATGACCTGCACTCCCAGACCTTCGAACTCGGGAAGCATTTGGTTGAACTCAACCGCTTCCACCGTTCAGCCCGAGGTAAACGCCTTGGGAAAGAAATAGAGCACCAAGGGTCCTCGAGCCAGGTTGGCTGCCAGATCCACATCGCCCTCAGTGCCCGACGCCACGAACAAGGGCGCTTTGTCCCCCACAGCGAGCATCACCAGGCCTCCTCTCTAGTCGCTGTCTTCCGCCGGTGGCTGGAAACGCATCTTGAAACCCGGCTGGCCGGCCGATCCCCTGATGGGCCCGTGTAAGGCTTCATATCTCGCCAAGTTCTCCTGAAGCGCCTCGGCGATACGTTTGGCATGGTTCGGGCTGGTGATCACCCGGGCGACCACCGTCCCGTTCTTGCCCAGCATCATCGCGAAGTCGAGAACGAATTCGTCGGCGGTATGTTGCACCATCATACCGTTGGCGTAGACACCACCCGCTATCTGCTCGGACAGACGCAGGTTTATTTCCGTCTTTTTGCCGCCGTTGCCCGCGCTTCTCGGGCTCCCTGAGGCTGAACCAGTTGCCATGGAGACCTCCTAGTGGACGACGCTCGCCGGCGCGGCGCCGTTCCGCATCAGTTGCGTGAACTGCCTGAAGAGATAATAGCTGTCGTGTGGGCCTGGGCCTGCTTCGGGGTGGTATTGAACCGAGTAGGCCGGCAGGTCCAGCAGACACAGACCTTCGACGGTTCCGTCGTTGAGATTAAGGTGCGTCACCTGCACCCGGCCGAACCTGCTGTCCAGCACCATGTCTTCCGCATGCAGCCCGGCCACCCCGCCCGGCCCTACCACGGACCCCCGTTCCAGCGCTGCGCGCACCACCTCCGGCGGTTCCACGGCGAAACCGTGGTTTTGGCTGGTTATCTCCACGCGCCCGGTCAGGTAGTCGCGCACTGGGTGGTTGATGCCCCGATGACCGAACTTGAGCTTGTAGGTGGAGAAACCCACCGCTCGTGCCAGAAGCTGATGACCAAGACAGATGCCGAAGATCGGCACCTTGCCTATCAGGCCGTCGATCGTCTCCACAGCGTACTCCACCGCAGCCGGGTCACCAGGCCCGTTAGAGAGGAACACTCCGTCCGGTTTAAGAGCAAGCACCTGCTCCGCCGTCCAGAAGGCCGGGACAACAGTCGCGCGACAGCCGACAGCGGTGAGATTGCGAAGAATGCTCCGCTTGATCCCGTAGTCCATAGCCACGACATGGAGCTCCGCTTCGCCCACGGGAGTCTCCGTACCCGGCTCCCATCGGGAGGGCACCCAGTCGGAAGCGGCCCATTCGTAAGGCTCGCGGCAGGTGACTTCGCTGGCCAGATCGAGGCCGGTCATCGACGGGAACCCCCGGGCTGCCGCGAGGAGATCGTTTACCTTGAGGTCACGTCCTGCCGCGACGCACGCGGTCATGGCTCCGTGCTCGCGTATCCGTCTGGTGAGCGCTCGGGTATCGATACCGCCCACACCCACGACCCCCCGGTCGGTCAGCCAATCCACCCAGGGCTCCGGGCAAGTGGCGTTCCAGGCGGTGTTCTTGACTTCTCGAACGATGATGGCCCGCGAATGCACATCGGCCGACTCGAGCAGGCGGTCCGAGACCCCGTAGTTGCCGATCATCGGGTAGGTGAAGGTGACCATCTGCCCGTGGTAGGAGGGGTCGGTCGCGATCTCCTGGTAACCGGTCATGCCGGTGTTGAAAACCACCTCCCCAAGCACTCGGCCGGGTGCTCCGAAGCCGAAGCCAGCGAACACGGTGCCGTCGCTCAGCACAACGTAGCCGGGAACGTCGCCCCGGTACATCAGACCTCCTCCCGGGCGCGCGCGAAGCGGCGCGCCCCGTCCACCACGGTCAGCCGCACCCGCCCGGTAAGCGTCTCGCCCAGGAAGGCGCAGTTGCGGCTCTTGCCCCGCAAAGCGGCGGCTGTGACCTCCCAGGTTTCCCCCAGATCGACCACGCAGAAGTCGGCAGACGCGCCCTCGGCCAAGCGAGGCTCGGGCAGGCCGAGCACCCGGCAGGGCCCGCCGGACATGGCCTCCACCAGCCGGGCCAACGGCAGCTTCCCCGTGAGCACGAGGCCGGTATGGAGCGCGGCAAAGGCCGTTTCCAGACCGGTGCTGCCACACAAGGCGTCCTCGATGGGTACCTCTTTCTCCTGAGGGGCATGCGGCGCGTGATCGGTGCCGATGCAGTCTATGGTCCCGTCCGCCAGGGCGGCCACCAGCGCGTCGCGATCGTCGGCCGAGCGGATGGGCGGGTTGATCTTGAGGTTCTGGTCGAAGCCGGCCAGGCGTTCGTCGGTGAGGAGCAGGTGGAGCGGAGTAGCCTCCGCTGTGATGGGCAGTCCCTCGCTCTTCGCTCCGCGCACCAAGCGCACGCTCTCGGCGCACGAGAGATGCTGGAAGTGGACGCGGGGTCCGGCCAAACTGCCGACGCGGGTGGCAGCCTGGGCGCCGCCACCATCCGAGCGGGCGCTGTCGCGGCCCGCGCCGTCAGCCGAGAGGCCGGATATGGCGGCGCCGCGCGCCGTAAGCCGGGCCTCCTCCTCCGCCACGTAACGGATCAGCTCCAAGTCCCGGGCCAGGGGCCCGGATTCACAGGCGGAGGGGATCCCCCGTAGGCCCAAGCGGGCGCTCCACCTGCCTTCGTGCATGACCCCGTCCAGAGACAGGCTCTTATTCTCCAGATGAAGCAGCACCGGGCGCCCGGTGCCCCGGGCATAGCGGAGGGCGTGCAGCAGCAGATCGGCGTCGGAAAGGGGCTGCCCGTCGTCGGCGAACGCCACCACACCTGCATCGGCCAGTTCCCGCATCTCCGCCAGCTCTTCGCCCTTGAGGCCCTTGCTCACCGAGCCCACCTGCCCGATGCAGACCACCGCCTCTTTGGCCGCCTGGTCGAGGATCCAGGAGGCGATGGCACCCGAATCGACCACCGGGTCGGTATTGGCCATGCCCACGACCGCCACATAACCCCCGGCGGCGGCCGCGCGCGAGCCGGAGGACAGGTCCTCTTTGTACTCGTAACCCGGAGTGCGCAGGTGGGCGTGCGGATCCACGAATCCTGGGAACACCCAGCAGCCCGCGAGGTCCGCGAGCACCTCTATACCGGCAGGGCGCTTCACCCCTTTGCCGAGCGCGCCGATCTTCCCCTCTTCGACGAGAAGATCGCCTTCCGTATCAATATCGTGCTGAGGGTCGAAGAGGTGTACGCCGGTAAGGAGGAATCGTTCGGGGGGCAACGCGCGGCAGGCGAATCTGGGCGCGGAAGGACGCGGACTGGTGTCCATCCAAGTTCCTTTCGGTCTCACGGGACTCGTTTAAAGGCTGTCCTATGGTATCGCGGACGGGCGGGACGGTCCAGGCCGAACCACGGGGGGACGAAACGGTGGGCGTCCCTCATTTGCTTCCGCTTGGCCTTCCAGTCGGGATCGTGCGTGCCGAGGAGAGTCCAGAACGCCTGCGAATGATCGGGACGCACCGTGTGGCACAACTCGTGCAGGAGAACGTAGTCCACCAACTCCGGCGGAAGAAATAGCAGCTTGACGTTGAGACTGATGGCCCCCCCGGGCGAGCAACTGGCCCACCGCGTGCGCTGCGCCCGCACGGAGACGGTCCCGGTAGCGAACCCGTGCTCATAGGCCAGAACGGCCAGACGGGGGACCAGTGTCGTGCGGGCTTTTCGTACCAGCCAGCGCCTGAGCGCGGCCCGACAGGCGCGTTCGTCGCCCGTGTCCCCGGTCACCACCAGTCGCCGATCAGGAAACTCCCGGACCATGGTCTTCGCGCCCGCTCCCCGAGCCCGCACCGGAGCGTAGTCCACCCGCCACTCCGCCCCGAGGCAGCGCAGCACCAAGCCCTCGGGGAGCTCGGTCGCGCTTCCCGACGGTGTTTCTGCGTGTCTGGCCTGGACTCGAGCCGATGCCCGCTCGATCCAGGGCCGTTTCCGCTCCAGGATGTCGGGGATCTGCCCTTGGTCGAAGCCACGCGGGACGACCACCACCAGACCATCGGTCAGACTCATCACCAAACGCACATGTCGGGCCCGGTCGCTCTCCCGGACCGAGAACCGGGAAGAAGGACCCGATGCTGCTCCGGGCAAAGGCGCCCCGGTGATCACACCCCGGCGCTCGCCATCCCGCGCAGCCAAGACGGCGTCAACCGACCAGCGTGGCGCTCAGCAGGATCTCCGGCACGGCGGCCAGCGCCTTCGAGACCGGGCACTGGGCCTTGGCCTGGGCTGCCAGCTCCTGGAACTCGGCCTCGCCCACTCCGGGCACCGTTGCCTCGCACACCAACTCGATCTTCTTGATCGTGGGACCGACACCCAGGTGGACGGCGGCAGTCGTGTGGACGCTTGTCGGTAGGTACCCATTGTCGGTCAGCAACGCCGCTAGGAACATGGAGAAGCAGCCGGCGTGCGCCGCGCCGATCAATTCCTCCGGGTTCGAGCCCGCCGCCTCCTCGAAGCGCGACGAGAACGTGTAGGGCCCCTCGTACAGCCCGCTGGCCAATCTCATAGTCCCGGCGCCCTCTTTGAGGGTCCCCCGCCAGACTGCTTCCGACTTGCGAATGGGCATCAATGGCTCCTTTCTCTAGTCCGTTCCCGTATTGCGCCATCGTTCCTCGAACCGCTTGGAAGAAGCGGCAGCAACCACGAGGACGACACTCCCGACGACCAGCACCGCGCCGACGATCGCGAGGAATAGCGCCACCGGACTGCTCTCGTCCTCCCTGGCCCAGAAAAGCACGAAGACCCCCACCACAAGACAGAAGAAACCCAGCCCTGCATCCAACCCGGCCCGCCAGCGGGGTAAGAACCACAGGGCCAGAAGCGCCGCCAGTCCCGTGCAACCGACTGTAGCCAGTATGAGGCCGGCTCTCCAGATCGTGCGTTCAGCGGCTGCCTCGTCTGCAACAGAAGGACCAAGACCATCGCGCAGTGCAGCGAGTCCAGCCAGGGCCAGGCCGACGACAATAACAGCGCGGCCCGTCCATCTTGCCGCACGGTGCAACCCTGCCCGCGCCGTCCCGACCCTCACCAACCCCCAGAACCTCCCCACATACAGACGCCACGACACACCCCCGCCACGACAGACCGCCGAAGCCGGCGCGGCCGCATGCTAGCTCTCGTCTTCCTGCTCCACGCTCCCACCGGCCGGCAGGTTCGGACCGCTGCTGACGCCGTGGACCTCGCGCGCCCCGGTGGCCGCAAGAGCCTGCTCGTCCACCACCCCCGGTTCGAACGGACACGCCGAAGTGTAGACCATCTCTGCCTGCTGCTTGAGGATGTCCCACCGGGTGCACACATGCCGCTGAGCCTTGTCCCACAGCATCTCCGCCGCCTCGGGATGAGCCTTCTTCAGCATGTTGTAGCGGTTCTCCTGGGCGACGAAGTCGTCCACCGACAGTGAGAGCTCCCGGGAATCGATCTGGAGAGGGTTCTTGCCTTCGGCCGCGAGCCGCGGGTCGAACCGGTAGCAGATCCAGGAACCGGACTTTACGGCCGCCTTCTGGTGCTCATATCCCTTGGTCATGTCGAAGCCCATGCTGATGCAGTGGCTGTAGGCGATGATGAGGCTCGGGCCATCGTAGGACTCGGCCTCGACGAAGGCGCGCACCGTCTGCGAGTCGCTGTAGCCCATGGCCACCTGAGCGACGTAGATGTTGCCATAGGTCATGGCGATGGAACCCAGGTCCTTCTTGCCGATGGTCTTGCCTCCGGCTGCGAACAGTGCCACCGAGCCCATGGGCGTGGCCTTGGAGCACTGGCCTCCCGTATTGGAGTACATCTGCGTATTGAGCACCAGCAGGTTGATGTTCCTCTGCGAGGCCAGGACGTGGTCCAGACCCCCGTAGCCGATGTCGAACGCCCATCCGTCTCCACCCACTCCCCAGACGCTCTTCTTCACGAGGTAGTCGGCCACTCCGAGCAACTGGCCGTAGCGGTGGTCGGCGCCGTTGCCGGCCATCGCCGCCCGCACTCGGTCCTTCAGCGCTGCCACCCGGACCCGCTGGGCCGCTATCTCCGCCTCGTCCAGCTGCTTGGAGGCAAGCAGGGCATCGGCCAGATCGGCGCCGATGACGTCGCGTAGAGAGGTCACGAGCTCCCGAGCAAACTCGGCGTGCTTGTCAACGGTCAGCCGCAGCCCGTAGCTGAACTCCGCCGCGTCCTCGAACAAGGAGTTGTTCCAGGTAGGGCCGCGGCCGTCCTCATTCGTCGCATAGGGAGTAGTGGGCAGGTTGCCGCCGTAGATGCTGGAGCAGCCGGTGGCGTTGCCGATAAGCAGACGATCGCCGACCAACTGGGTGAGAAGCTTCAGGTAGGGCGTCTCACCGCAACCGGCACAGGCCCCCGGGTATTCGAACAGTGGCCGCAGCAGCTGACTGCCCTTGACCGTGCCTACACGCACCGTGGTACGGTCCGGGTCTGGTATACCCAGGAAGAACTGGTAGTTCTCCCGCTCAGGCTGCCGGAGAGGCGGCTGGAAGGCCATGTTGATAGCCTTGCGCTCAGGGTCGGCCTTGTCCCTCCCGGGACAGATCTGGACGCAGGCCCCGCAGCCCGTGCAGTCTTCGGGCGCGACCTGCACCGTCCACTTCATGTCGGCGTATTCCTTGCCCTTGGCGTCGACCGACTTGAAGGTGGCAGGTGCGCCGGTCAGCGCCGCCGGATCGTACACTTTGGTCCTGATGGTGGCGTGCGGGCAGTGCAGCGAGCACTTGGCGCACTGGATGCATAGCTCGGGTTCCCAGACCGGAATCTCAAAGGCGATGTTGCGCTTCTCCCACTTGGTGGTGTCGGTGGGCCAGACGCCGTCGTCCGGGATCTGGCTCACGGGGAGCCTGTCTCCTTCGCCGGCCATGATCCAGGCCGTCACCTTGCGGAGGAACTCTGGTGCCTCAGCCGGCACCAGCTTGGGCTTGCGAAGGGTGCTCGTCGCCTGCTCCGGCACGGCGATCTCGTGCAGGTTGGCGATGGCCTGGTCGACCGCGTTGTAGTTCATCTGGACGACCTTATCGCCCCGCTTGCTGTAGGTCTTCTTGATGGCACCTTTGATGGCGGCGATTGCTTCGTCCTGAGGCAGGATGTTGGACAGATAGAAGAAGCAGGTCTGCATGATGGTGTTGATGCGCCCGCCCATGCCGGTCTCTTTCGCCACCTCATAAGCGTTGATGGCATAGACCTTGAGCTTCAAATCGATGATCTTCTGCTGGGTCTCTACCGGGAGCCGGTCCCATACCTCGTCTGCCGGGAACGGGGCGTTTAGCAAGAAGGTGGCCCCGGGCACGGCGGCGGAGAGGGTCCTGTATCTCTCGACGAACGCCCACACGTGGCAGGCGATGAAGTCGGCCTTGTCCACCAGGTAGGCGGAGCGGATCGGCTGGGGTCCGAAGCGAAGGTGACTTACCGTGAGGACCCCGGCCTTCTTGGAGTCGTAGACGAAATAGCCCTGCACGTAATTGGCAGTGTCCTCGCCGATGATCTTGATGGAGTTCTTGTTGGCACCCACGGTGCCGTCGCTGCCCAGGCCGTAGAAGAGGGCTTTGAACGCATTCTCGGGCTCGGTGGTGAACGCGGGGTCGTAGTCCAGGCTGGTGTGGGTGACATCGTCGTTGATGCCGACGGTGAAGTGGTTCTTGGGCGCCGGCTTGGCGAGCTCGTCGAACACCGCCTTGACCATACCGGGGGTGAACTCCTTGCTCGACAGACCGTAGCGGCCGCCGATGATCTTAACGTCCAGGCCGGTCTCGTGGACCGCGTTCACAATATCGAGGTAGAGCGGTTCGCCGGCCGCGCCCGGCTCCTTCGTCCGGTCGAGGACGGCGATGCTCTTGACCGTGGCAGGCAGAGCCTGGGCGAAGTGCGCCACACTGAAGGGGCGGTAGAGCCTGACCTTGAGGACCCCCACCTTTTCGCCCCGGGCGGTCAGGTAATCGATGGTCTCATGGACCGTCTCCGCCCCCGAACCCATCAACACGATCACCCTCTCCGCATCCGAGGCGCCGACGTAGTCGAACAGGTGGTAGCTCCGGCCCGTGAGCCCTGCCAGACGGTCCATGTACTCCTGCACGACCCCGGGGCAGGCCAGGTAGTACTTGTTCACCGTCTCGCGCCCCTGGAAGTACACATCCGGGTTCTGACTGGTGCCCCTAAGGGTCGGGCGGTCGGGGGTCATAGCCCGCTCCCGGAGGGCCAGCACGTACTCCTCGTCGATCATGGCCCGGAGCACGTCATCTCCCATGAGCTCGAACTTCTGCACCTCGTGCGAGGTACGGAAACCGTCACAGAAATGGATGAAGGGGATGCGCGACTTGAGGGTGGCGGCAGAGCCGACCAGGGCCAGGTCGTGGGCTTCCTGGACAGAGCAGGAGGCGAGCAGGGCGAACCCCGTTTGACGCACGGCCATCACGTCCTGCTGATCGCCGAATATACTGAGCGCCTGAGCGGCGATGGAGCGGGCCGTCACGTGCCAGCAGGTAGGGGTAAGCTCCCCGGCGATCTTGTACATGGTGGGGATCATGAGCAGCAGCCCCTGGCTGGCGGTGAACGTGGTGCTGAGCGAACCCGCCTGCAGGGCTCCGTGCACCGCCGCGGCGGCCCCTCCCTCGGACTGCATCTCGACAACCACCGGGACCGTCTCCCACAGGTTCTTCTTGCCGTCGGCGCTCCAGGCGTCGGCGTGCTCTGCCATGGGACTCGACGGGGTGATCGGGTAGATGGCGATGACTTCATTGACCTTGTGGGCGACGTGGGCGATGGCCTCAGTGCCGTCCATCACTGCCATGTTACCTACCATAGTGGTCCCTCCCGAGGTAGCCAGGTCGTCATCTTATTAGAATATAGATTCTATATTCTATGGTCAAGCGCCCGGCCTGTTCCGCGGCCGTTTGGCCTTTTGGCCTACGCGGCCGACTCCTCGCTCAGGCTGCCTGCCAGGCACTGGTACAGGATGGCCATGCGCACGGCCAGGCCCGACTCCACCTGGTGCAGGATCAGGGAGCGGTCGTCGTCGGCCAGGTCGCCGGACAGCTCCACCCCCCGGTTGATCGGTCCCGGGTGCATCACGCGCTGCCCCGGCTTGACCTTGTACGGGGATAGGCCCCAGACCCGGCTGTATTCGCGCAGCGAGGGGACCGGCGGGACCTTGCCCTTGGCCCGCTCGAGCTGCATGCGCAAGAGGTAGACAACGTCCACATCTTCAAGCGCGTCGAGTTCGCTGTAGATAGGGACGTCCCAGTACTCGATACCCGGCGGCATGAGCGTCGGCGGCCCCACCAAGCGCACGTCGATGCCCATCTTGCGGAAACCGAACAGGTCGGAGCGCGCTACTCGACTGCGCAGGATGTCGCCCACGATGGCTACCTTGAGTCCTTCCAACTGCCCGTAGACCCGGCGCAGGCTGTACAAGTCGAGCAAGCACTGGGTGGGGTGCTCCCCCGTCCCGTCCCCGGCGTTCACCACCGAGGCGTTCGTGTAGCGGGTGGCCATGCGCGAGGCTCCCACCCGGGGGTGGCGCATGACGATGATGTCCGGCCGGTAGCTCTCCAGGGTCAGGATGGTGTCCTTGAGGCTCTCTCCCTTGGACACGCTGGACGACGATCCTTTGATGTTGATCACGTCGGCCGACAGCCGCTTGCCAGCCAACTCGAACGATGACTGAGTGCGCGTGGACGGCTCCAGGAAAACATTGATGACGGTGCGCCCGCGCAGCGTCGGGACCTTCTTGATAGAGCGCGAGGCTATCTCGAGAAAACCGTCGCTCAGCTGGAAGAGGTTCTCGATCTCGGCCACGCTGAGATCGTCGATGGAGATGAGATGCATTTCGGTACCCTTTCGGCCTCACGGGACACGTTTAAAAGGTTCGCCTTCTCAAAACGATTGTATCGCTCACCGGGCGGCGACTCCAGCGTTGTGGACAACGTTAGTCCTCGATCACCACCTCGTCGACGCCGTCGGTCTCCACCAGGTGGACCACTACCTGCTCGTTCCGGCTGGTGGGCACGTTCTTGCCAACGAAATCCGGCCTGATGGGCAGGTCGCGGTGACCCCGATCGACCAGCACGGCCAGGCGGATGGAAAGCGGCCGTCCGTAGTCGAACAGAGCTTCGATGGCAGCCCGGATAGTGCGGCCCGTGTAGAGCACGTCGTCCACCAGGACGATGGTCTTGTCGTTCACGTCGAAGGGCAGATCGGTGGAATGGACCTTCGGCTGCTCGTAATCCCTTCCCAGCCGAGCGTCGATGTCGTCCCGATAGAACGTGATATCGATGGCCCCGGTAGGAGGCCTGACCGAATAGAAGGCCTCGAACAGGCCGGCCAGCCGCGCCGCCAACTCGACGCCTCTGCGTTGGATGCCCACCAAGGCCAGGTCGCCCAGATCGGGCGCCTGCTCGGCGATCTCGTGGGTCATGCGCGAAAGCGTGCGGCCGAGTTGCTCCTCGTCCAGCAGCACCTTGGATCTCCCAATCTGATCGTCGGTCTTTTCCGCCACGACCCTCACCAGCCTTTCGTCACCGCGGTCGTCAACTCGTGGCCGCCAGCGGCCGCCCTGGATGTGCCCTGTCACCCTACCCTATCGGCAGGCAGGGCCGGAGTCAAGATACACCCGCGCCTACACACGACCACCGGCGAGGCTTCACGTCCGGGCCCACGTGACATGGGTTCACGAACCGGTGAGCAGACTCCGGCGCTTGTCCTCCAGAGCCGCCCGCAGGGCCTCGAACGAGTCCGCGAACGCCCGCACCCCTTCCCGCTCCAGCTGCTCGGTGACCTCGGCCAGGTCGATGCCCACCTTCTCCAGTGCATCCAGGTGATCGGCCGCCTCGTCCACACCGATGGTGACCGTCTCGGCCGGGGCTCCGTGGTCGCGGAATGCGGCGATGGTGTTGAGGGGCATGGTATTGACGGTATCGGGCCCGATCAGCTCCTGGACATAGAGGATGTCGCTGTAAGCCGGGTCCTTGGTGCTGGTGCTGGCCCACAGGGGCCGTTGCACGTTGGCGCCTTGCGACCGGAGAGCTTCCCAACGCTGCCCGGAGAAGGTCTCCTGAAAGAGCTTGTACGCCTTCTTGGCGTTAGCTACAGCGGCCTTGCCCCGGAGGGCCCGGAGAAGTGCCGGATCCCTACCGGAGATCGGGGCCTCCTCCATCAGCCCATCGAGTCGCTTATCGATCACCGTGTCCACTCGGCTGACGAAGAAACTGGCCACGCTGTGAACGCCCACGAGGTCCGGGAGGGTGGGGTCGGCGGACCGCCGCGTCCGAAGGGACTCCAAGCCGGACAAGTAGGCCTCCATGACCGCGCGGTACCGGTCCAGCGAGAAGATCAGGGTCACGTTGATGGAGTATCCGAGGGCAGTCAAGTCACGGACGGCCGCCACCCCCTCCGCGGTGCCCGGCACCTTCACCAGGATGTTGGGGCGGTCAACCAGAGCTTTGACGCGCTTGACGTCGGCCACGGTACCCTGAGTGTCGTAGGCCAGGGCGGGCGCCACCTCGATGCTGACCCAGCCGTCCTTGGAGGCCGTCGCGGCCGCTACCGGTTGCAGCTCGTCGGCCGCAATCCGGATGTCGTCTACCATCAGCGCTTCCATGGTCTCCACCGTCGACGCCCCAGCTTGGGCCAGCTCCGCCACGGCCTGGTCGTAGCTCGTCCCCTGCGTGATGGCCCGGTGGAATATGGTGGGATTCGACGTGACGCCCGAGATGCCGTCCTCCGCGATGAGCGCCTTCAGTCTTCCGGCCAGAAGGAAGTCTCTGCCGATGTCATCGCACCAGACGCTCTGCCCGAAGTCCCGCAGCCTGAGAAGCGGATTGCCCTCCATGTGTGCCTCCCATCCTTGTCGGGGCGCCGCCGCTCGCGGCGGCGCCCCGCACGTCCGGGTGGGGCCGGGGCTGAAGCCCCGGCCCCACCCCTATCTCACCAGTCCCAGAGCGTTCTCGACCACGTGCTCGGCGGTGATACCGAACTCGCTGTAGAGCACGCCCGCCGGAGCCGAGGCCCCGAAATGGTCGAGCCCGATGATCACGCCCTCGGTGCCCGCGTATCTCTCCCAGCCAAAGGGAGAGGCCGCTTCGACCACCACCCGCCGCTTGATCCGGCGGGGCAGGACCGCTTCCCGATAACCCGCCTCTTGAGCTTCGAACAGCTCCCAGCTGGGCAGGGCCACGACCCGGGCCGCCACTTCCCGGTCGCCGAGCGCGGCCGCGGCGTCGAGAGCGATCTCGACCTCCGACCCTGTGGCGATGATGATCACGTCCGGATCTCCACCGGGCGCGTCGAGGACCACGTACCCGCCCTTGGCCAGCCCACCGGCCGGGGCCAGGGTCGTCCGGTCGAGCACACGCAGGTTCTGCCGGGTCAGCACCAGGGCGGTAGGCCCATCTCTCCGCTCGAGCGCGACCTCCCAGGCTACCGCCGTCTCGGTCGCGTCGCCGGGCCTGATCACCACCAAGCCCGGCATCGCCCTCAGCGAGGCCAGATGCTCTATGGGCTGGTGTGTGGGGCCGTCCTCACCCAGAGCTATGCTGTCGTGGGTGAAGACATAGATGACGGGTAGATGGGACAAAGCAGCCAGTCTCACCGCCGGACGCATGTAGTCGGAGAACACGAAGAACGTTCCCCCGAACGGGAACAGACCTCCGTGCACAGCCATGCCGTTGAGGACGCCGCCCATGGCGTGTTCCCGCACCCCGAAGCGCAGGTTGCGTCCGGAGTGGGTGTCCGCTTGGAAGTCTCCCAGTCCAGCCAGATACGTGTTGTTCGACGGAGCCAGATCGGCCGAGCCCCCCACCAAAGTGGGCAGCGCCGGCGCGAGAGCGTTCAGCACCTTGCCCGAAGCAGAGCGGGTGGCGATGCTCTCTCCCGCCGCGAAAGCGGGGAGAAGGTCCTTCCAGCCTTCCGGCAACCGCCCGGCCAGCGCCATGGCCCACTGCGCAGCCGACTCCGGATGATGCTTCTCATAGCCGGCGAGCAGCTCCTCCCAACGCGCCCGGGCACCCCGACCCTCGCCGGCCACTATTTCATACTGCCGCCGCACGGCTTCGGGAACGGCGAAGAACAGGTCGCCCGGCCAGCCCAGGGCTTCTTTCGTGAGCTTGAGCTCGTCTTTCCCAAGGGGCGCTCCGTGGCATTCCGCGGTCCCGGCCTTGTTGGGGCTGCCGTAGCCGATTATGGTGCGGACCTTGATCAGCGAGGGGCGCGATGTCTCGGCACATGCTTCTGCGATAGCTCCGTCGATCGCGGCCAGGTCGTTCCCGTCGTCCAGAGTGACCACCTGCCAGCCATAAGCTTCGAAGCGCATACCTACATCTTCCGTGAACGTGAGACCCGTGCTGCCCTCGATGGAGATTCGGTTGTCGTCGTAAAGATAGATCAGCTTCCCCAAGCCCAGATGACCCGCGAGAGACGCCGCCTCCGAAGCCACTCCCTCCATGAGGTCCCCGTCGCTCACGATCCCGAACGTACGATGGTCGACGAGCGGGTAGCCGGGGCGATTGAACGTGGCCGCCAAGAAGGCCTCGGCGATCGCCATACCCACACCATTGGAGAACCCTGCGCCCAACGGCCCCGTCGTCGTCTCCACACCAGGGGTGAGACCGCGCTCGGGATGGCCCGGGGTGCGGCTGCCCCACTGCCTGAACGCCTCCAACTCCTCGATGGTCAGCCCGTACCCCGAGAGATGGAGCAGCGCGTAGAGCAGCATGGACCCATGACCGGCGCTGAGGATGAAGCGGTCGCGATCCGGCCAGGCCGGCTCGGAGGGGTCGAACTTGAGGTGACGGGTCCACAGGACGTGAGCCATGGGAGCAGCTCCCAGAGGCATGCCCGGATGGCCGGAGTTCGCCTTCTGGACCGCGTCGATGGCCAGGGTGCGGATGGTGCTCACGGCCAGCGAGTCCAGATCTCGCCCTTCAGCCAGGACGTCGGGGAAGATGTCGGCCATGTTCGTGCCTCCCGAGAAGTGGTTCAGTCGCGTCTCACAATATGGGCCAGCCTGCGCCCTTCGCAACCTCCAGAAGCGCGGGCTTCGGACTGACCGCGACCGGATGGCCCACCGAGCGCAAAAGGGCGATGTCGGTCTCGTGATCGGCATAGGCCCAGCACCCGGAGGGATCGGCGCCCCACCGGCCCATGAACTCGGCCGCGACCCGGGCCTTTTCTTCGCCGTAAGGAATGGTTTCATTCAACCGACCGGTGTAGGAGTCCCCCTCGACCTCGCACGACGCGCCGACATAGTCGGGTACCCGGAGCCGTTCGCAGAGGGCACGCACCACCGGGTCCAACGCGGCCGACAAGACCACCACGCGGTCGCCCGCGGCCAGATGCTGTGACAAAGCGGCCGAGGCACCCCGGTGCAAGCGAGGGACCATCTCCTCTTCTGAGAAACGCTTCATCAGCGCCTCGACCTCGCCGATCTCCAGCCCTTTCAGGACCGAGGCGCTCTTACTCCGCGATCCCTCGCTCACCCTCACCAGCCGCGCCTTGTAGGCAAGGAACCAGAGGCCGGTGCCAACGAGAAAGGTCCGGCTGACCACGCCCGCCCGGCGGAGGAACTTGATAAGGAGAAAGGTGGTCTGGCCAGACACGAGGGTCCCGTCAAGGTCGAAGAAGGCTACCCCCGGCGCGGCCTCTGAAGTGGGGGTCGGGATCAGCGCATCACCGCCGGGGAACCTGGTGTGTTCGGATTCTTTCACGGTCCAAGAAGTCTAGCATCCCTCCCCACCGGGTCCCGCACCCGCACCACTGGCCTCGGCCTGGTTCACCGACCTCAGCATGAACGGCGCGCGCACCTCCCCGCTGACAGGGAGCTACAGGTCCGCCGGCCGGCCCGCGCGCAGCTGGGCCAGCGCCGCGTCGAGATCAGCCGGGAGAGGCGCCTCCACACACACTCCTGCGCCGGTCATCGGGTGCTCGAAAGAGAGGTGATAGCTGTGCAGGAACTGCCGGCCCAGACCCAGGGCGTCTCGACGTCCGTACGTAGGGTCGCCCACGACCGGGTGGCCGATGGCCAAGAAGTGCACCCGTATCTGATGGGTACGCCCTGTCTCAAGTCGCGCCTCCACCAGGGTGAAATCTCCCAGGCGCTCGAGCACCCGGAAGTGTGTCCGCGCCTCACGGGCGGCCACCCCGCCCACCGCCATCGACTTACGCCGGGCTGGATCCCGCCCTACCGGCGCCTCGATGGTGCCGGTGTTTCCGGCGAAGCCCCCGTGCACGAGGACCAAGTAGCGCCGATCCACCGCCCGGCGCCTCATCATCCCGACCAGTCGCCGGTGCACTTCGGCGGACTTGGCCACTACCAGCAAGCCAGTGGTGTCCTTGTCGAGGCGATGGACCACACCGGGCCGGAACTCCTCGCCCCCGGCCAGCCCGTGACCCAGGAGTGCATGAACCAGCGTCCCTGAAGAATGCCCTCTGGAAGGGTGCACGGGCATGCCGGCCGGCTTGTCCACGACCAGCATCCACTCATCTTCATACAGCACGGGTACCGGTAGCGACTCAGGGTCCAGAGCGAGGGGCGCCTCTTCAGGGAGGACTACGGTCACCTCCTGGCCTTCTGCAAGTGAATAGCTCTTGGCTCGCTGGAAACCGTCCACGGTCACCGCCCCGGAGCGGATGAGTTCAGCGGCCCGCGTGCGGCTGCCCATCCCGACCCTGCGGCTCAGAGCAGCGTCGAGCCGGACGCCCTGATCGCTAGCCTCGACGACGAAGGTATGACGACGGCTGTCGGGCCGCCCGTCCATCAGGAGGAGGCCGGTGTCTGACTGCCGGCTTTCCAGACCCGCACCGTCTCCACTATCAATCCAAGGACGATGATGGCTATGCCCGCATCGACGAAGACATCGGCCATGTTGAAATTGGGCCAGTGGGGGAACTTGAGGAAGTCGGTCACCCGCCCGTCGGCGGCGATCCGCTGATAGAGATTGCCGAGGCTCCCTCCGATTATCATTCCCCCAGCTATCGCGGCCAGTAGAAAGCGTCGTTCCATCGTCACATACAACACCACCACGGCGATGGCCACCACATTGGCCACGATGATGAGCGCGCTTTTGCCGCCAAGGAGGCCGAAGGCCACCCCTGTGTTGGCCGTCCGCTCCAGGTAGAGGAAGGGGAGGATCTTCTGTGACTCACCCAGGACCAGGTTCTGCTCCGCCCAGCCCTTGCTCCATAGATCTATGGCGAGAGCGATGGCGGCGATCACGATCAGAAGGGACCATTTGAGGATCGTGCGGCGCCTGGTGGCGAGCGCTGGGGAACCGAGCTTCATCAAGGGGGACCGCCCGTCAGCGGTTTCGCTCCTCCAGGCGTTTGCAGTCGATGCAGAGGGTGGCGAAGGGGGCTGCCTGCAACCGGGCTTCACCGATGGGTTTGCCACACTTGTCACACTTCCCATAGCTGCCGTTCTCGAGCTTGGCCAAGGCTCTATCGATCTGCGCCACCGAGGCCAGCGCGTTCTCTTGGAGCGTGAGGTCTATCTCGCGGTCGAGCGTGACCGCCGCGGTCTCCGCCATGTGCTGATCGTACGGGCTCTCTTCCGACGAGTCTTCTAAAGACTCCGAAAGGTCGGCGTCAAGTTCCGCGATCTCGTGCTCCAGTCGCTCTCGCTCCAGAAGCAGTCGTTGTCTGAGGGCCTCTTTGTCCATACTGGCCTCAGCTCTCTCGAGTTCGGTCAACGCTCGACAGCCCGTCAAGCTTTCGCCGCAATTCTGATTCACCGATGCCTGTGAAGACGACCACCTTGTCCCGACTTTTGTGCCCGGTCTCGATGTGTACGTCGTCACGCGATACTTCCAACCAATTCGCCAGAGCTTCCGTCAACTCCTGGTTCGCCCGGTTGTCCTCCGGCGGCGCCGAGACCGACACTTTGAGCCGGTCGCCGTAGACACCTCTCAGCGCCGTCCGGCGGGACGAAGGGCTCACCCGGACTCCCACCAGGAGTCCCCCTCCGCCCGGCCGTATGGCCGGAGCCGTCGCCGGGGCCGGCCCCGGCGGCACGGCTGAAGCCGCCGATGATCCGGCAATCGTGGGGACCGTGCCTTTCATGGATCGATCACCATTCGAAGTCGCGCGCCTTCTGCTGCGTATCCTCCGGGGGGACGAACGTGTCGTCTATGTCGTCGGGCTGCCGTCCGAAAAAGAACCCCCCCGTCGGCTCATCGGATTCCGGGGGCTCGGCCGATTCTAGAAGCCCAGCGGACTCCACGGGCTCCGCGGCGGCGGGCTCGGCAACCGAGGCTCCGGCGGCAAACCCTGCCACGGCGGTCTCGGCGGTCGGCATCTCTCCGGTGCTCTCCTCGAACACCGGAGCCACCATCGTATCGGCCGCGGCCTCTTCAGCTCCCGTGCCTGTAGCGGCGTAGACACCCTCATCGGCCGTCGTGGCGCCGATTGCCAGGGCGCCTTCGGTTTCATCCGCCGCGGTCACGAGAGGAGCAAAGGAGGTCAACCCCGCCTCGGTCTCCTCGGTGGGCACCTCGTCTTCGATCACCGCCCCCAATGGCGATGCGACCACCGCGGACGGTGCGACCGCCTCGGGGGCTACAGCCGGCTGTGGCTCAGCCGCTGCCTCCGGCGGAGGTACGACGAGCGGAGGCGCCGGCTCGCTCGCAGCTTCAGCCGCGACGGCCTGGGGCTCGGCGGTGGGCGTGGAGAGGGTGGCGTCGTTGAGAAGTTTGAGATGGCCCTCCAGCAACGAACGGAACTTGTAACGGAAATCCTCTTCCAGATGTTTCAACTGGATCAGAGCCTGCTGCACCCGCTGGGTCTCGCTGTAGGACTCGCTCACTATCTCTCGGGCCTTGAGCTCGGCCTCCTGCAGGATCAGCTCGCCCTCCTTGCGCGCGTTCGCCTTCATCTCGTCGGACTGCAGTTGGGCCGAGATCAGGGTCTTCTCGAGGGCATCCCTCATCTGCGCGTGGCCCGCTATCTGTTCCTCGAGGCGCTGCACGCGGTCGGTCAGCTCGATGTTTTCCTGAAAGAGGCGCTCGAATTCGTCGGCCACGTCGTCGAGGAAAACATCGACCTCCTCGTCGGAATAGCCGCGCATCGACCGTTTGAATTCCTTGCGCCGGATGTCGAGAGGCGTCACTTTCACTTCGCTCTCCCTTCGCTGGGGATGTCCCGCCCTTTAGAAGTCTGTGCCCCTGCTCGTCTTATACTATTCAATCACGTGTGACGGGTGTGCGTCTGACTCCTCATGGGCGCGGGTCACTGCCGCCTCCGCTGCCCGCAAGAACGCGCCCCGCACGCCCATGTCCTCCAGGACGGCCAGACCGGCGATAGTGGTGCCCCCCGGAGAGGCCACCTGGTCCTTGAGATCGGCCGGTGAACCAGCCTGAGCGCCAAGCAGGAGGGCAGTGGCCAGCAGAGTCTGGCGGACGAACACTCGAGCCACATCACGAGGCAGGCCGGCATTCACCGCACCGTCCTCCAACCCCTCCAGAGCCAAGGCCAGAAAGCCGACAGACGCGCTCGCCACCACCCCGGCGGCTTCTAGATGATCCTCGGTAATCAGCTCCACTGCTCCCAAGCGACGCAGAGGGCCGGCCGCCCGCTCTAGTGAGTCTTCCGAGGTCCCGGGTTCAGGGCACAGCGCGACCAGGCCCCCCTCTGGTACAGCCGGGTCGAGGGCGACCCGTAGCAGAGCCGGGCCCGGCCCCAACGCCCCGCGTAGAAGCTCGAGGGTCACCCCGGCCGAAGAAACGACGACTACCCCGTCTTTGCCCAGACGTGAGGCGAGTGTCTCCAGAGCGGCCACAGTGTCTTCCGGTTCGGCCGACACCAGGATGATGTCGGAACGATCCGCAAGCTCATCCACGGAGGCCACTACCGACACGCCGGGGCTTCCGACAAGCTCGGCGCCATAGGCGCCGGTCGGATCGAGCATGACCAGATGGAGGGGTTCGGACGAACGAGACCGGCCCCGGGCCAAGGCCAAGAGAACACCGCCTGTGCCGATCACTCCAAGGGTCGGCAGTGAGCCGCCGGGGCCTGCGGCCATCAGTACTGGTTGAAGAAGCCTTTTTCCAGGAGACGCTGACGCTCCTCAGCCGATACCTCGACGTTCTTGGGGGTGAGCAGGAAGACCTTGTCGGCCACGCGCTGCATACCCCCATCGAGGGCATAGGTGAGACCGCTCGCGAAATCGATGAGCCTCTTGGCCAGGTCAGTCTCGGCGGACTGCAGGTTGAGGATCACCGGGATGTCGCTTTTGAACTTGTCGGCGATGATCTGCGCGTCGTTGAAGTTCTTGGGCATGACTAGGTGAACGCGCACCTGAGGCTGTTCCACGGCGGTCGGAAGAGGCCGGACGGAGGCCCCACGCCCCGACGAAGAACCGCGTGGACTCCCGTAGTCCTCACTATAGATGTCGTCGAAATCGGTCGATTGGCGCCGCCTGCCGCTTTGCTCGATCTTCCTCACGTTGGCCCGCTCCTTGTACGTGGATTCGATATCCGGCTGTGCGGTCAGAGTCTCGTCGTCGTAGTCCTCGTCTTCATCGGCCAGACCGAAGTACACGAGCGTCTTGTGCCACATGCCTCCGAGAGCCATCCCTTCCTCCTTATGCGTTGGAGAGAAGCGCGGAACCCAACCTCACGATGGTCGCGCCCTCCTCGACGGCTATTTGGTAATCGTTGCTCATACCCATGGATAGTTCGGAGAGTTCGTAGCGGCTGGCAAACGTAGCGGCCAAACGGTCGCGGAGTTCGCGCAGACCTCTGAAAAGTGGCCGTGCTTCCTCCGGATCGTCCACCAGAGGAGCCATGGTCATGAGACCCGCGAACGTCACGCTCCGATAGGCCGCAGCCCGCTCCAGGAAGGTCTCCGCGGCCGCCGGGAGGATACCATACTTGCTTTCCTCCCCACTCACGTTGACCTCCAGGAGCACTCGCACTTCTGTCTCTGCTCTCTTTTCAAGCTCCTCCACCAGAGAGATCGAGTCGACCGAATGGATCAGCGACACACAAGGCAGGACCTGCCGCACCTTGCGGCTCTGCAGATGGCCGATGAAGTGGAACTCGAAGACCTCGCTCCACCTGCGCCATTTCTGCTCCAACTCATCTGCCCTGTTCTCCCCGACGAGCCGGATTCCTGCTCCGTGAAGAGCCGCCATCTCTTCCACCGAGAAGTATTTGGATGCCACAAGCAGGCGAGGCGACTCCATCCATCCCCCGCTGATACGGGCCTGCTCGAGTCGCTCCTCCACCTCGGCCAGGTTGGCCCGCAACTGTTCCGGGCCTATGTTCACCCCTCTACCGTCCAGACGATGCAGCCCTGCCGGCCGGTCACCGGGCCCTCTCGGCGGTAGGAATAGAAGAACTCTTTGTTGCAGGCCGTGCACAGCCTGGGGTTGACCACCTGGCCTTCGTTCACACCCACCTCGGCGAGCGCCTTCGTGACGGCAGCCCACAGGTCGATCCGGTAGACGCCCGCGACCCCTGAGCCGTCCGCAGTCGGAGCGTCCGCCTCAGGACCGGCCAGGCCCGCCCGGCCGCCCGGCCGCCCTTCGGCCGGTGCGGGCTCGGCCAGGCCTGGCGCAACGACCACCTCCGAGCCGTAGCGGGCAGTGAACGCCTGGGCGACGTCCTCCCCGACGGTGAAGCAGCACGGCCCGATGCTGGGACCGATGACCGCCCCTCCTGGTGGTGAGGTCATAGCCCGGCCCCCTTGCTGAACGACACCCCCGAGGATCCCGCGCCAACCCCCGTGGACCACAGCCATATCCACCTCGCCGACCAGGACGACTGGGACGCAGTCGGCGAACAGCAGCAACGCAGCTAGGCCGCTATCCAGATTGGGGTTGAGCGTCAGGCCGTCGCACGGAGTGCCGTCATGGTCCCGCACGTATTCCGCGGCTCCGACGACGCGAACACCGTGGGCTTGGAGCGGATTGACGAAGCGGCGACCGATGCCGGCCCCGGCCCCCGCCACGGCGTCATCGGCCTCCAGGATGCCCATGACCCGAGCGCGGTTCCTTTCTATCGCGCCGGGCTCATCGGCGGAGCGAGCATCGAGGTTGAGGGACGCGAAAGGCCCTTCACTGATTCCGCCCAGCCTGCTGGTGAAGACGGTGCGGAAGACACCCGGCAGCTCGGCCTCCAAGAAGACGGTGGGACCCGACTCGCGCACCTCCAACCGAGAGCGGGCCCTGGGATCGATCCGTTCTCTTAGCGCTGAGCCGAGTGACCCTTCACCAACGTTGGCAGTCACACCAGGCGCTAGTCCTTGTCGCGCAGGAACCGAGGGATGTCCAGCACATCCTCGTCCATCTCGAACGTATGGGTCTGAGGCGGGATCACATCCGCGGCCGCAGCCGGCCTCGGGACAGCCGCTTCGACTGAGTTGTCGGCCAGCCTGTCGGCTCGTTGCAGCCGGTCGAAACCCGTAGCGATCACGGTCACCCGCATCTGTTCGCCAAGCGACTCGTCGATGACCGCGCCGAAGATCACGTTCGCTTCTGTGTCGGCAGCGGTGGAGATGATCTCGGCCGCCTCGTTCACCTCGAAGAGACCCATGTCCGGGCCCCCGCTGATGTTGAGTAGGATGCCGGTCGCTCCCTCGATGGAGGATTCGAGCAAGGGCGACGAGATCGCCGATTTGGCCGCCTCCACGCCGCGGTTCTCGCCACTGGCAACACCGATGCCCATGAGGGCGGAGCCTGCGTCGCGCATGATCGTCCGTACGTCGGCGAAGTCGAGGTTGATGAGTCCGGGGACCGTGATCAGATCGGTGATCCCTTGCACCCCCTGGCGCAGCACGTCGTCGGCCACCTTGAACGCCTCGATTATCGACGTGCGCTTCTCGACCACCTGCAGCAGGCGGTCGTTGGGGATGATGATCAGCGTGTCGACCTTCTTGGCGAGGGCCTCGATGCCACCCTCGGCCAGAGACGCCCTCTTGCGTCCCTCGAAGCCGAACGGTTTCGTCACCACCCCCACCGTGAGCGCGCCCAACTCCCGCGCGATCTCCGCAATCACCGGGGCTCCGCCGGTGCCGGTGCCGCCGCCCTTGCCGGCGGTCACGAACACCATGTCGGCCCCCTTGAGGATCTCCCGGATCTCGTCCCGGCTTTCCTCCGCGGCCGCCCGCCCCACTTCGGGATTCGCACCTGCCCCTAGGCCCCGGGTTATCTTTCCACCGATGTGCAATTTCACGTCGGCGTCGCACATCAAGAGAGCCTGAGCGTCGGTGTTCACGGCAATGAACTCAACGCCCCTCAGTCCGGCATCGACCATCCGGTTGACGGCGTTGGTACCTCCGCCGCCGACCCCTACTACCTTTATCACCGCCAGGTAGCTGGATCCCGTGTCGCTCATAATCCTCGGACCTCCACACTCATCGAATCACAGGACTCTAACTCGAGTCTTCCTGCCAATCCCTCAACCATGACTTGATACTTGCACCGATGCCACGTGGGCGATAACACCCGGGACATCCCCCAAATGATCGTCAGCCTGCATTCGTCAGTACGCGCTGCGTTCCCCTATTCCTTCTAGCAGGCACAATACCACGTTCATTCCGCGTTGACAGCTGGTCTGTCGGGCACACGCGCGTCCACATAGTGCAATTGCCGGCCATCCCTCAAGTACCGCTCGATGATGGAGGCAGCGACCGTCAACTTCTGCTCGAGTTCTTGAGGTTCGCCCAGTCTCAGCTCGGTCCCATCTTTGAAGAGGATGGTCAGCTCGCCGCCGGTGGAGACCGCGATGTGACCCAGGGCCGGGAGGGTCTCGGGCAGGTCCTCGGTGGCGACCAACTGTGCGAGCGAGAGAGCGCCGGTCAGCATCTCGGGGAGGTTTTCGCCGGGCACGGGACTGATCTCATCCTCGGCCACTATGAGGGGCAGATTCGGTCTGTTGGCCAGCTCGAGGACCCTTCCATCCTCCGCTACAGACCATATCTGCCCCGACCCGGTGCGAACACGGGCGACGGGCATGCATTCCACGATTTCTACCTCGAGAGTGTCGGGAAACCGCCGATGGACCTCGACCGAGCGGGCGTAGGGAAGATCGGACAGCTCGGCCTCGATCTGTTCGGTCGACAGCCGGAGGAGGCTGACCCCGCGCGCGGCGGCGGTGGCCTCGTAGATCTCTTCGATGGTGACGCGCTCTGTGGGTGTAGCGGTGACCCGCTTCACGGCGAAGACGTCCGAGGAGCGCAGCCAGAGGAACAATGCTGCGCAGGCTATCACCACCACGATGACGGCCACAATCGTCGCCCGCTTTCGACCTCGCTCCCGCCCTACCGTGCGCCGGCGGGCACGGACGCGCCTATCCATGGGGGTCCGGCTGCCCCTGGGACTCGGCGGGGAGCGACTCCCAGGGAAACGAAGCCCCCAGCAGTCTGACCTCGGGCTCCAGAAGGATCCCGCTGTTCCGGTACACTCCCTGTCGCATGAGGGTCATCAACGTAAGCACGTCGGCGGTGGTCGCGTCTCCCAGGTTCACCAAGAAATTGGCGTGGACGTTGGATACTTCGGCGCCACCCCGTCTCACTCCTTTGAGGCCGGCAGCCTCCAGCAGCTTCCCCGCCCGCTCGCCAGGCGGGTTCTTGAACGTGCTCCCGAAGCTGCGCACCGAGCGAGGCTGCGTGGTGCGACGCTTGCGCAGCAACGAACGATGGCACTCGAGGATGGACTCTGGGTCACCGCTTGTGAGTCGCAAACGCGCGGCCGTGACGACCGAGTCTTTGGGCAGCCGGCAGTAACGGTAGCCCCACTCCAGAGCGCCGGCGGAGACCCACTTCTGGCCCGAAGCCGAGGCCAACTCGACCTCCTCCACCACATCGGCCAAGTACCAACCATAGGCCCCGGCGTTCATGGCCACCCCACCCCCTACGGACCCGGGGATCCCACACGCGGATTCCAACCCCGAGAGGCCAGCTTCGGCCGCCACCACCGACAGCCTGGTCAGGTAGGTGCCGGCTCCGACTGCGAGGCATACGCGAGTCCCGTTATCGAGTGGCCGGGGGGGCAGGCCTTCGACGTAGTGGAAGTCCTCGTCGAGCTTGACGAGGACACCGGGATACCCCCGGTCGGCGACGAGCAGATTGGAGCCCGCCCCGAGGCTGGACCACGGACATCCGCTCGACTCGATGAGCTCCAAAGCGGTCACGAGAGCGCGGGGTGAGGCGACCGTGACCAGCAGGCCGACGCTACCTCCTGTACCGATCGTCGTGAACGGCGCGGCGGGAGCTTTGGCCCACAGACGCACGCCCTCGACGGGGCGCAGGTTGTCGGCGAGGGATTCGAGAGAAGACGTAGCCCGGTCCGCCAAGAGTCGCTTCTTAAGCCGCGGCGAGGAACCGCTCGCCGACCCGATGCACGTCCCCGGCCCCCAGCGTGAGGATCAGATCACCGGGCGCGGCCAACCTCTCCAGATAGTCCACTACCGAGGCGAGTCGGGGCAGGTAGGCCACCGGTTTGCAGCGATCGAGCCTGAGCATGCTATCCACGATCAGCTTGCCGCTCACGCCGGGACGAGGATTTTCTCGGGCTCCGTATACATCCGTCACCACAGCGATATCCGCTTCGAGCAGAGCCTCGGCGAATTCGGCGTGAAGAAACTCGGTACGCGAGTAAAGATGGGGCTGGAAGACGGCCACCACCCGTGACCACTCCCCTTCGCGGGCGGCTCGTAGAGTAGCCCTGAGCTCTGTGGGGTGATGGGCGTAATCGTCGACCACGGTCACTCCAGCCCTTTGCCCCTTGATCTGGAACCGGCGAACCGCTCCCCCGAACATGCGGAGGCCCGCGCTGATCTGCCCCGGCGCCAACCCCACTTCTGTGAGAGTGGCAAAGCAGGCCAGAGCGTTGAGGACGTTGTGCCTTCCCGGGACTTCCAGACTCGCGTCGGTCAGCTTCCGGCCGCGTTCCCAGACCTCGAAACTGCTTCCCAGGTGCCGCATGACCACCTCGCGGGCCTGGTAGTCGACCCCGGGGGCGAATCCGTAGGAGCAGGCACGACAGCCCACCTTCTCCGCCAGGGCGGAGACCCGGGGATCTTCGGCGCAGTAGACCAGCTTGCCCTCGGCCGGCAGCCGCGTGAGGAAGTCGCGGAACACATCCTCGACTTCTTCGACGTGCAGGTAGTGGCTGTGGTGATCCAGTTCCAGGTTGGTGAGGACGGCCACCTCGGGACGCAGCAGCAGAAGCGACCCGTCGGATTCATCCGCCTCGCAGACCACGAACCCGCCGGACCCGTTGCGCGCGTTGGAACCCATGTCGTTCAACTCCCCGCCCACCAGGAACGTCGGATCGAGGCCGGCATCCACCAGGACACGGGTGATCATCGAGGTCGTGGTGGTCTTGCCATGAGTCCCGCAGACCGCAATCCCATGGCCTGAATCCACCAGCCACGCCAGAGCC
This sequence comes from uncultured Actinomycetes bacterium, assembly GCA_963713545.1. GTDB lineage: Bacteria > Actinomycetota > Thermoleophilia > RBG-16-64-13 > RBG-16-64-13 > CAVPLM01. Next base: position 482,610 of record CAVQME010000002.1, read on the forward strand.
TGCGCACGCTTCACCACCGGGATCCCGCGGCGGACGGCTTCCTGCAGCTCAACATTGTGCGGAGGCACCGCGGAGGAGATCACCACCACGTCGGGGTGGTCGATGTTCATCGCCTTGTGACCCATCGTGACCGGGACGGAGGCCTTTTCCAACAGATTGACGTAGCGAGAAGGCTTGAGATCCGAGCCTGTGACGTTATAGCCTCGATCCTTGAAGACCAGGGCGATGCCGCTCATCCCCGCCCCACCGATACCGATGAAGTGGAGGGTCCGCAGCCAAGGGGGAGCGGCTGTGCTGTTGGTGTTGGTGAAAGTCGGTTCAGTCATGGTCGTGGCGCCCGCGCGCGGCTGCCAATTCTACTACGAGGTCGGCGATGCGGGTAGCCGCGTCCGGCCGAGCCAGCTGAAGGGCGGCCGCCCTCATGCGGGCGTTCGTCTCGGGATCGAGAAGGCTCGCCACTTCGCGGGCCAGGGCAGCAGGATCCAGATCGGCGTCGGCGACCACCAGGGCGGCTCCACGGGCGGCGATGGTGTTGGCATTTCGGGTCTGGTGGTCCCCGGCCGCCAATGGATAGGGGACCAGGAGTGCCGGCACTCCCCGGGCCAGCACCTCCGCCACCGATCCACCCGCCCGGGCGACGACGGCGTCTGCAGCCGCCAGGGCCAGAGGGAAATCATCCAGGAAGGGGAACGCCTGGTACGACGGGTTCATACCCTGTCCCGCAAGAATACCGGCCACCTTGGCGTATTCGCGCGCTCCGGTCACATGCAGGATCTGGAACGATGTCTCCACATGGGCGAAAGCCCCCACGCAGGCCTCGTTCAGAGTGCGCGAGCCCAGGCTGCCGCCAAAGACCAGGAGCACCTGCCGGTCCGGCGCCAGCTCGAACCTGGCCAACCCCTCCTCCCTGGTGGCGGCCATGAGAGCCGGGCGGAGCGGTCGTCCCGTGTAGACGTACTTCCCGCCGATGCGCCCGGCATCGGGGAAGGAAAGACAGACCTTGTCCACCATCCGGCTGAGGACTCGGTTTGTCCAGCCCATGTGCGAATCCATCTCGACGGCCACCGCAGGGATCCCCCGGAGAGCGGCTTCGGCTACCACCGGACCTGAGGCGTAGGCCCCCACCCCGACCACGCACGCCGGCCGGAACGCACGGAGGAGTCTCCAGGCGTCCACGCCGGCGACAGGGATCGATCCCACAGTCCGCAGAGTGGACAGACCCAACTCCCGGGAGAATCCGCGGATGCGCACCACCGAGAAGGCGTAACCGGCCCTGGGGACCAAGGTATTTTCCATACCCTTCTCTGTGCCGCAGAAGGCCACTTGGTGACCCCGGCCGGAAAGAACGTCAGCGAGCGCCAGCGCGGGCACCACGTGACCCGCCGTCCCGCCGCCGGCGATCAATATCCGTGACATTTTCATAGACCTCCGCCGGATACGACGCCCGATGGCCGACGCTGAAGCGGCCCACCGAGAGTATCAACCCTATGGCGATGAACATGACCAGAAGGCTGTTGCGCCCGTAACTTATGAAGGGCAAGGGCACCCCTGTGAGGGGCAGCGCCCCCACCACTCCACCGATGTTGATGACCGCCTGAAGCGTGACGAGCATACCGCAGCCGGCGAGCAGGTACTTCCCTCGGGGATCGGCGCACCGGCTGGCGAGCTTCCAGACCGAGAAGGCGAACACTCCGAATAGCACGAGGACCAGCCCCGCCCCCAGGAGGCCGAACTCCTCCCCAAGGATGGCGTAGATCATGTCAGTGTGCGCCTTGGGAAGGTACCTGAACTTCTGCACGCTCTCCCCGGGACCTACCCCCAGCCAACCCCCGCGACCCAGAGCCACCAGCGACTGGGACAGCTGGTAGCCGGCTCCGTGAGGATCGGAGGAAGGGTTGAGGAACGACAAGACCCGGCTCGTCCTCTCGCTGCTCGAGAACGCAAAGGCCACCGCGGTGATCAGTCCGACACCGGCAACCAGGGCCCAGTTGCGGCCGCGCATGCCCCCGATCCAGAGCATGCCCAGGAGGAGTCCGGCGACGATGACGGCGGTGCCCAGGTCGCCCTCGAGCATCACCAGGGCGCACATCCCCAAGCCCATAGCCCCGAACGGCCACATATAGGAGGCGAAGTCGCCCACCCGTTTCCTGCGATTCACGAGAAGATGGGCCCCGGCGACGATCACCGCCAGCTTGGCGAACTCCGAGGGCTGGAAGGCCACCGGTCCCAGCGGGATCCAACTGGCGGACCCCCCTTCGCTTGCGCTCAGTCCCGGCACATGAACCAGAAGCAGGGAGAGTACCACCAGCGCGAGGAATACCATGGACCAGGCTCCCATACGCCGGTAGTTGAGACGGGAGATGACCAGCATCAACAGCAAGCCTATGACGGCCGTTATCCCTTGCTGGCGGACGTAGACGAACTTGTCCCCGCCTGCTTCTGTGGCCGCGGTGGAGACCGAGAGCATCATGCACAGACCGGCGATGAGAAGGATGACCGCCGTCACCCAGACCAGGTGATACGAGGCGGGACAGAGGTCCTTGAGTCGCGCGGCCGCGGCTCTCGGACTGCGTCCAGACGCGGGTGACCGCTCCGAGCGCGGTTTCGGGGAGTCGGATCCCTGTGGCAGCGGCTGCCGCTGCAGACTGGCTCCGGACGACACTCGGTGGACGTCTTGTCCGCTCAAGAAGGCTCCCCTTCGATCACGCCCCGGCAAGACCAGCCACGATGCTCCGGAAGTGATCCCCTCGCTCTTCGTAATCCGCGTACTGATCGAAACTGGCGCAGGCAGGTGCCAGCAGCACCACGTCCCCGGCGACTGCGGCTGCCGCCGCCGTGCGCACCGCCTTCTCCAGGTCTCCATACAGCCTGGGTGCGGGCACGCCGGTCAGACCCTCCTTCGCTCGCACCTCGGAGAAGGCCTCCGCGATGAGAGGAGCGGCCTCCCCGATCAGATAGACCGCCCGGCAGCCACGGGAACAGGCTCGTGCGATCGGCCTGTAGTCCGAGGCCTTGTCCCGTCCTCCCAAGATGAGGTGGGTCCCCTCCGGGTAAGCGTTCAGCGCTGTCAGCGTCGCGTCGACGTTGGTCGCCTTGCTATCGTTGACATACGTCACCCCGGCGACGATTCCTGCGGTCTCGAGGCGGTGGGCCACCCCCGCGAAGGTGCGGAGACCTTCCGCCACCGCCTCCCTCTCGACCCCGCGGGCGATCGCAGCAGTGCCGGCTGCCAGACAATTCTCAAGATTGTGAACGCCGGGTAGCCGGATGTCGCCGACCGGAAGCAGCGGCTCTCCCTGCAAGAACAGTCGGCCGTCGGCCGCCCAAGCGTCGGGGGCAAAGAGCGCGAGCGCCCCCCCGGCCGGTGACGCGGGCGCCACGGCAGTCGAAGTGGCCTCAGCGGCCGGGACGGCCGCGGAGACGGCTACCGGGGCCGCGCCCTTCACCGAGAAGAACGACACACGCGGACCGTCCGGGCGACCCGCCAATCCAGCCCCCAGTCTGGCTATCGCCGGGTCGGCGAGGTTGAGCACCGCGATGTCGTCCGGACACTGATTGGCGAACAACCTTGCTTTGCAGGCCAGATATCGCTCCATACATCCATGCCGGTCCAGATGGTCGGGAGTCAGGTTGAGGAAGACCGCTGCGGCCGGCCGGAAGGCGTGGATATCCTCCAGTTGGAAGCTCGACACTTCGACCACCAGCTCCTCGTCGGGCCGCACCTCGGCGGCCGCCGAGGTCACGGCCACCCCGATATTGCCGAGCACCCGGGCAGGCCGGCCCGCTACCGAGAAGAGGTGTCCGAGGAGGGCCGTGGTAGTGGTCTTGCCGTTGGTGCCGGTGATGGCGTCGAAGGGGTTGGGCAGCAAGACGTAGGCCAGCTCCAACTCACTCCAGACGGGCACTCCGCGCTCACGTGCCAGCAGCACCGGCACGGCCTCGCCCGGCACGCCCGGGCTCTTCACCACCAGATCAGGGCCGGGCCAGTGCGATTCTAGGTCCTCTTCCTTGATGAAACGCACTCCCGCAATCAAGGCCTCGGCCACACCAGGAAGAGACTCGGGTCCTTTGCGGTCGCTCAGATATACCTCGAGCTCCGCCCCGGTGAGAGCCATGGCCGCGCTCATACCAGAGCGGCTGGCTCCCAACACGAGCACCCTGCCGATCCCCGAGGGCAGCCCGACACCTCTTGAGACGGTGCCCCCCGGGCCGGCACCTGCAGCGCCGGCGCCGCACTGGCCGGCGCCGGCCAAAGCCGCGCTGCCCAGAGCCTCACCGACCGGGGCCGCACTAGCCGGAATGGCTCCACCCGGGTCTTCTCCGCCTTGCCGGCTATCGAGAGGGGCCACGGTCAGACCACCGGCAGACGGGTGTTGCTGAGGTAGTAGAGGGCGAAGCCGGCCGCGGCCAGGATCGCGGCGACTATCCAGAAGCGCACGATGATCTTGGTCTCGGACCAGCCCCTGAGCTCGAAATGATGATGGAGCGGGGCCATCAGGAAGACGCGCCGGTGGAAGAAGCGAAAGCTTAGGACCTGGAACATCACGCTCAGGGCTTCGATCACGAACAGTCCCCCGATCAGCAGGAGCAGGATCTCCATCTCGGTGGCAACGGCTATTCCGGCTAGACCCGCCCCGAGCGCCAGGGAGCCGGTGTCCCCCATGAAGACGGTGGCGGGATGGGTGTTGTACCAGAGGAAGCCGACGCAGGCCCCCGTCAGGCAGGAAGCGAGCACGGCAAGGTCGGTCTCCCCTCGCAGAAAAGCGATCCCGGCGTAAGCGAACATGGCCACCGCGACGGTACCCGCTGCCAGCCCGTCCAGCCCGTCGGTGAGGTTCACGGCATTGGAGAAACCCGCGATGAGGAAGAAGGCAAAGACGTAGTAGAACCCGCCGATGGCCAAGCCCTCTCTGACAAAAGGCAGGGTGAGGTTCGTGTCCACCCCTCCCCAGCGGAGCGCGATGAAGACGGCCAACACGACCAGCGGCACCTGCAGCAAGAGCTTGATCCTGGCGCTGAGCCCCAATGAGCGCTGCCGGCGCTGTTTGATAAGGTCGTCGGCTAGGCCGATGGCACCCGAGCCGAAGGCCACGATGAACACCACCAGACTGGGCGCCGTCCTGCTGCCGAAGATGAGGTACGGGATCAGCGCCGCCACCAGGATGAGCACACCCCCCATAGTCGGTGTGCCTTCCTTGAGAATATGCCGCTCGGGGGTGAGCTCCCTGATGTTCTGCCCAATGCCACGCCGCTGCAGCCAGCGGACGTAGCGCGGGCCGACCAGCATCGCGATGACCATCGCCACCAACGTTGCCGCCATGACCTTCGTCATGCTTGTGATCCCTCCGTCGCCCCACCCTTTTCAGCGTCCTCCTCGCCGGCCCACGCCCCCGCTGCGGCCGCCTCCATGATGCGCCGCACCAGGACCTCCAGTCCCATGCTCCGCGAAGCTTTGAGAAGGACGACATCGCCCCGGCGCAGACCGGCTAGTACGGGGGAGGCTTCGTCGGCCGAGCGCACATTTCCTGCCTCCACATCAGCGGTGGTCCTCACTGTCGTGCCTGTCCCCGCCACTGCCCAGGCTCGCCGGAAGCCTCTCACGGTCGACTCGGACAGGGGACCCACCCCCCACAAGGCCTTCACTCCGGCAGCGGCCCCATACGCCCCGGCAGCCTCATGGTAGTCCTCTGCCTCCGGCCCCAGCTCAAGCATGTCGCCCAGCACGGCCACCGGTCGACCCCCCGATTCCGCGGCCAGTTCGATCAGGTCATCCAACGCGGCCCGCACAGCAGCCGGGCTGGCGTTGTACGTGTCATCGATCACCACGAGCCCCGCGAGCCGGACAACGTCCCCGCGAGACTCGCTGAAGCGCGCGTCCTCTAGTCCGGCGACGCAACGCCTCACGGGCAACCCGGCGGCGTAACAGGCGGCCGCGGCCGCGGCCGCGTTCATAAGCCGGTGCCGAGAGACGAACGGTGCTTCTAGCTCGACTTCACCCTCAGGCCAGCGCACGTGAAGAACCGGCGTTCCTTTCGGGCTGCCCCGCCCCAGCCAGCCGTAGACTTCGGCGGCTTCGGCGGAGCAAGCGGGGGACCCCTCGACAGGCACACCGGCCTCGGCGCCTACGCCGGCCACGTCCCATACGCCGGCCTCAGCCATGCCCGAGCCGGCGCCGAAGCCGAATCTGATCACCCGGCACGCAGCAGAGCCCGCGTATGGACCCAGCAGACTGCAATCCGCCGGGATCACCGCAACCCCCGCCGACCCGAGGCAGGCCAAGAGCTCAGCCTTAGCTTCAGCTATGTTCTCAAGACTACCCAGAAGCTCTAGGTGAACTGGATGGATGTTGGTGACCACCCCGACGTCGGGTTCGGCCACGCGTGCCAGAGCGTCGATCTGGCCGCGCCCTCTCATGCCCATCTCGACGACTACCAGTTCCGTGTCCGGCTCAATGGCAAGCAGCGTCAGAGGCACTCCCACCTCGTTGTTCTGGTTCGCCGGGGTCTCCACTACCCGGCAGACCTTGCGCGCCATGGCGCTGATAAGGTCCTTGGTGCTGGTCTTGCCCACGCTGCCCGTGACCGCGATCACCTTGGCGACGGACTTCCTGCGCACCTGTCGAGCCAGCGTCCCCAGAGCGTTCAGGGTGTCGTCGACCGGATAGATGACCTCCCGCCGCTCCGCAAGAGCGCGGACTGAGCCTCCCTGGCCGGCGGAGGCCGCTGAGACCGATCCCACGCCGCTCTCCGTCCACCAGCGCTTCTCCACCACCGCTCCGGACGCGCCCGCTGCCAGGACCTCGGTGACGAAGTCGTGACCGTCAAAACGCTCGCCCCGCAGTGCCACGAACAGGTCTCCCGGCCGCACGCGCCGGCTGTCGGTGCAGACGCCGCTCACGGGCGCGGCCAGCCGGCCAAGACCGAGCGCCCTCCCTGCCTCTTCTGCGCTGAGAGGGATCACCCGCAGTCCTCTGCCTTGGAGACGAGGGCCTCCCGGGCGACCGAGCGGTCGTCGAACGGGATGATGCTGGTGGCGAATTCCTGTCCGGACTCGTGGCCCTTGCCCAGTATCAGGACCACATCCCCGGCACCTGCGTCGGCGATCGCCTGCTGGATGGCTTTCCTCCGGTCGGGTTCGACGATGGCCGCGGATGGGCGCTCCAACCCCGCCACGATATCCGCGATGATGGCTTCGGGCTTTTCTGTGCGCGGGTTGTCTGAGGTGATCACCATCAGGTCCGCCCCGTTCTCGGCTTCGCGGCCCATCTGGGGACGCTTGCCCCGGTCGCGGTCCCCCCCACAGCCCAACACGGCGATGAGCCGGCCTTGAGTGATCTCTCGCGCAGTCCTCAGCACGTTCCGAACCGAGTCCGGCGTATGCGCGTAGTCCACCAGCACAGCGAAATCCTGACCCGCGTCCACCGGCTCCATCCGGCCGGGGACGCCCGGGAAGTCGCGAAGCGCGGCCAGCATCCCCGGCAGATCGAGACCAAGCCCCAGACCGACGCCCAGGGCGGTCAGAGTGTTCGCCACGTTGAACGCCCCCACTAGCCGGGTCGTCACGTCGAAGCGCGCTCGAGGGGCGGTCATCTCACCCGTCAGCTCGAGGGCCTTCCCACGCAAGAGGAGGACGCCCTTGGTGCCGCCGGCATCGATGACAAAATCGCTCAACTCCATGTCCGCCGCGTCCGCTCCAGCCCACTCGCCCGAGGTCGAGAATCGGATGAGTCTCTCGGGGTCGCACTGAGTCGCCAGTGACCTGCCGAACGGATCGTCAACGTTGATCACCGCCACCGGCCGTCGGCCTGCGAACTCCGGATCCAGGAACAGCCGGCTCTTCGCCGCGAAATAGGCCTCCAGGGTCTCGTGGTAGTCGAGGTGATCCTGGGTCAAGTTGGTGAAAGCCACCGCGCGGAAGTCGACCCCCCGAGCCCGGCCGAGATCGAGGGCGTGCGACGACACTTCCATCACCGCCGCTTGGTCTCCGGCCGCCAGCATCTCGGCCAGATCCCTCTGGATGTCGAGCGCTTCGGGAGTGGTGCGCCCTGCAGGAAGGACCTTCCCCCCGACCCGGCGCTCCACCGTGCCCATGAGTCCCGCTCTCCGGCCCGCCCGGTCCAGGAGATGGGCCACAAGAAAGGCGGATGTGGTCTTGCCATTGGTGCCGGTGATGCCCACCGCAAGAAGATGCGAGCTGGGTTGACCGTAGAACGCAGCGGCGACCGGTCCCATCGCCTGCCGCACCGAAGGCACAACGACCTGTGTGATCGGAAGGTCGAGTCGTCTCTCGACGCACAAGGCGCTCGCTCCCCGGGCGACTGCATCCGGAGCAAAATCGTGCCCGTCACGGACGAAGCCGGGAACGCAGAAGAAGAGCGTGCCTTCGCCGGCCTGGTCGCTCCGATAGGAGAGGGAGCTGATGTGGATATCGGCGGCGCCGGCCAGACGACACCCTTCCACATTGGCGAAGAGGTCACTGAGTATCACAGGAGAGGATTCTACCATCGGTGGGGTCTGGTCCGGAGTCTTCCTGGTGCCCCACCGGTCAGTCCGCGGTCGAGGGACCGATCCCCAGGCATTTGAGCGAGAAGTCCGCGATCTTGGCGAAGGCCGGAGCAGCCACATATGCCCCGAGGTGTTGGCTGGCCGGCTCGTCTACCATCACCAGGATCACCAGGCGCGGTGACTCGGCAGGGACCATACCCACGAACGAGGCGATGTACCGGTCTCCGGCGTAGCCGCTGCCGTCTTCCTTCACCTTCTGGGCCGTTCCGGTCTTCCCCGCCACGACGTAGCCCTCGACCTGGGCGCGGGTGCCGGTGCCGTCTTCTACGGTCACGGTGAGCATATCTCGCAGCTCGGCCGCCACGGTCGAGCTCACCACGCGACGCGTCCAGGGTTGGATGGAATCGCGGACGAGATGAGGCTGCACCAGCTGACCATCGTTCGCGATCGCCGCGTAGGCAGCGGCGAGTTGCAGCGGTGACGCGGCGATCCCTTGCCCGATGGGTACGTTGGCGATCGTCGTGCCCGACCATTTCTCCGCGGCGAGCATCTGGCCGTCGGCCTCACCCGGGAAATCGATGCCGAGTTTTTCGGTGAACCCGAAGCGACGGATCATCTCCACCAGGCGGGTCTTGCCCACTTCGAGACCCAGCGTCACGGCCCCCACGTTGGAGGATTGAGCGAGTATGTCGGTGACCGTCAACTCCCGCCTGTCGGGGACGCTCTCGGCGTGAGACTCGTGGACTACGCGGTCATACACCTTGATATCCTTCCCCAGAGTGAAAGTGGTCTGCGGGGTGACCAGACCCGCTTCCAATGCCGCCGCGGTCACGACCATCTTGAACGTGGACCCGGGCTCATATTGGTCGTTCACCACCATGTTCCGTCGGTCGGGCTCGGCGACAGAGCTGAACTCGTTGGTGTCGAACACAGGGGTGTTCGCCATGGCCAGTACCTCCCCGGTCCCGGGGTCGAGAACGATGGCGCATGCCCGCTTCGCCTCAAACTCCTCCACCGCGTCGGCAAGCACCTTCTCGGTCTCGAACTGGATGTCCTCGTCGATCGTCAAGGTGATGGACTCGCCTGGGACGGCCTCCTGCACCGAGACCGTGGAGAGACGGTTCCCGGAGAGGTCGCTCACGACCTCCATGGTGCCGGGGGTGCCAGAGAGTACGTCCTCGTACTCGTGCTCGATACCCGCGAGCCCCTCGTTGTCCGTCCCCACGAAACCGAGCAGTTGCGGCGCCAGAGCTCCCTTGGGATAGATCCGCTTGTCTTCCGCGATCACCCAGACGTCCGGGATGTCGAGCTCTTCCACCTTCTCTCCCGAGGCTTTGTCGATCTTCCGTGCCAGACACACCGAGAAGGAGTCGTCGGTCAAATCGGCCGCCAACTCCTGCTCGGCGCGGCCCAGTATGGGCGCAAGCTGCGCCGCCACCTTTGCTGGGTCGTCGATGCGGCTCGGGTTGGCGTAGACGCTGGCCATGGTCTGAGACACCGCCAGCGGCTGGCTGTCACGGTCGTAGATCGTCCCTCGAGGTGCATCCAGGCTCACGTTGCGGACATGCTGGCTCTCCGCCTTTTCTTGGAGTCCAGGAGCAGCGATAACCTGCACGTAGAAAGCCCGGGCCATGAGAGCGCCCAGGAATACAAGGGCGAAGCCCATGAAAAGCGCGATGCGCTTGTTGGTACGGCCCATGGTCACCGACCGGCGACCGTGGTATCACCTTCTGCTGCCGCCGTCCCGCTGTCGGCCTGAAGATAATGGACCGATTGGGCCGGAACGAGGCCCAACTGGATCGCTTGTTCAGCTACTCGCTCAGGAGAGGAAAGGGCAGAGACTTGAGCCGACAGAGCAGAAGCGGTCGCGGCCAGATCCTGCTGTTGGGCTTCGAACTCGCCTACGGCAGATTCGACTTCGGTGGTCGCGGCGCTCACGAGCATCGGCGCCACGATGGAGACTCCGAGAAGGACGCAGGCAAACACCAGCGCGATGACCACCGCCCCCCAGTGGGGTCTCCGTCTACTGACTACCTTTAGCTCAGGTAGAGCCTTGCCATCAGAGATCTCTGGCTCGGGCTGAGATACGCGCCGAGCCGTCGCTTCCCGCCCGTAGTAGCGAACCGAGCGAGAGCGGGTGGCCGCGCGCTCGGCGCTGCGCCGGGCCGCGTCCGAAGGGACCAGGTCTCTTCCCCAGGCTTCCATCCAGGTAGAGCGGGTAGTGCCGGCCATCACAGTTTCCTGAGGGCCCGCAGCTTCGCCGAGCTCGACCGAGGATTGAGCTCTAGCTCCCGCGTGCCGGGTATAACCGCCTTGGGAGAGAGCACTTCACCGGTCGCCGCCCCACCGCACACGCAGACGGGGAACTCAGGCGGACAGGTGCACGCCCGTGCCTTGGCGGCAAAGAACTCTTTGACCATCCTGTCTTCGAGGGAGTGGAAGCTGATGACTGCCATGACCCCACCCGGCTCCAGCAGGGAAAAGGCCTCAGGCAAGACCCGCTTGAGGCTGTTCAGTTCATCATTGACCTCGATGCGCAGAGCCTGGAAAACCCGGCGAGCGGGATTCCCGGCACCAAAGCGAGCGGGGGTGGGGATCGCCCCCTTGATCGTATCGACCAGTTCCGAGGTCCGGGCGTAGGGAATAGACACCCTTCGCGCGGCTACTGCCCGGGCGATGCGTCGCGAGTAGCGCTCCTCCCCATACCGGCCGAAGAGCTCGGTCAGCGCCGCTTCTCCCCACCCGTTCAGGATGTCCGCCGCGGTGACCGGGAGAGATGGGTCCATACGCATATCGAGCGGAGCGTCGTAGCTGTAGGAGAAGCCCCGGTCCGGCGTGTCGATCTGCATGCTGCTGACGCCAAGATCCATGTATATATGCGTAGCTCCGAAGCCCTCCTCGAGGAGCCGGGGAAGCACGTCGGCGAAATTGCCAAGGCAGAAGCGGGAAGGGCAGCGCAAGCGGGCCTTCATGTCCAGGTAATAGCCTTCAGCGATAGGGTCTTGATCGCAGGCGACCAGCAGACCTTCGGGACCGAGATTGCCCGCAACGGCCTCGGCATGCCCACCCGCCCCGAACGTGCAGTCGACCACCCGGCTGCTCGGACGTACGTCCAGCAGCTCGAGCAACTCATCGGTCAGTACGGGGACGTGGGCCATGTCCATCTCCGTGACGAGGGAAGCCGCCGCACTAAACATTGCCGACTCCCATTTCTTCTTCCATCGCGGCCAAAGTGGCCGGGTTCCATATCTCTAGATGGGTACGGTTCCCAAGGATCTTCACCCTGCCGGCCAACCCGAGTTCCTTTACGCGCTGGGACGGTAGAAGGACCCGACCCTGACGATCGACCTCCACCGTGTCTTGATTCTTGTAGATCGTTCGGGTGCGCCAACTGTCCGCTTCGTTCTCGAAGACGTTGAGAGGTTCCAGGTATTTCTGATCGAACTCTTTCCACGAAAGCGGGTGATAGACGCGGACGCACGGCTCGCTGTCCTGGAAACGCACGAGAACAGCACCGTCACTGAAGTAGTCGCGATAGCGCGCCGGCAGGGTCACCCGGCCCTTGGGGTCGAGAGTGTGGTCGAACTCGCCAGATAGCAATACTTCTTGCATGTCCCCCACTTTAAACCAATTCTCCCCACTTTGCAACACTCCATACGCTATTTTCGTAGAAACTCCTGCTCAGGTTGCCCGGACGATCGTTGATCTCCCCGTTATGAGGGCGTGGGTGTACGCATACTTGAATGCATTATATCAATTATGCAACGTCTATTGCTATTTCGGCGAGGTTCGCGCCCGGGTGGCAGGCGGAAACCTGGGGTCTTGGCGCCAGCCGCTAGAGACGGCGAAGAGGTGCGTATTCGAGCAGCAGTCTCTTCTGCTCGCCCTGGTCGGAGAAGAAGACCCGCACGATCCCCCCCGGCTCTACTCCAAGGACAACGCCTTCGCCGAACCGGGCATGGAGCACCCGGTCGCCAGGCGCCAGACCTGCCGGAGAGACCCGATCGCCGGCGGATGATGCGGCTGGCCGGGGTTCCTTCGAAGATCCCGGTGCGCCCGGGAACCCCGGCCTCGCCGCCGCCGCGCTACCGCGACCCGCGCCCACCCACTCGGAGGGCCGGCGCATCGACCGCTCGGATGCCGAGCTGCTGCGGTACTCGACGAGTCTGCTCGGAATCTCGCTCAGAAACCGGCTGGGGATCTTGTAGCCGGCTCCCCCGTGAAGTGTCCGTGACCTGGCGAAAGAGAGGTGAAGCCGGTCTTGGGCGCGCGTGATCCCCACGTAACACAGGCGCCTCTCCTCCTCGAGGCGCTGTTCGTCCAGAGACCGCGAGTGAGGAAAGAGCCCTTCTTCCATGCCGGTGATGAAGACCACCGGGAACTCCAGACCCTTAGCATTGTGGAGAGTCATCAGGGTGACGACCGGCTGGCCTTCCTCCAGGCTGTCAATGTCGGCATACAGGCTGATCTCCTGCAAGAACTCGGCGAGACCGCTGTCCGGGTTCAGACGGTCGAACTCCTCGGCCACCGCCACGAACTCTTCCAGGTTCTCCAGGCGGCCTTCGGCTTCCAGCGTCCGTTCATCTTTGAGAGCGTCCTGAAGTCCGCTCTCTTCTAGGACCCGGCGCACCAGAGCGGCCACCGATGGGGTCTCGTTCGTCGTCACAGTAATACCCGCGGTGCTCAGGGCACCCGCGGGATCGCCTGCCCTGGAATCGGCGGTGCCCATGTCCGCTCCATCCGTCACCGCCGTGGCCCGTCCCGCCTCGGCGGCCCAGCACGCGAATCTCTCACCCAGACCGACGCAGGCCTGGGTCGCCCCGGCCGTGAAGCCGGCCACTTCGCCGGCCCGGAGCAATGCCTCTCGTAGGCCGATCGTGTTCTCCCCGGCAAAGCCCTGAAGCCTCCCCACCGCCACGTCTCCCAGACCGCGACGAGGGGTGTTGATCACCCGCAGGAGTGAGATGTCGTCGCCCGCGTTCAAGGTGACGCGTAGGTAGGCGAGAAGGTCCTTGATCTCGGTCCGCTGGTAGAACTTGGTGCCTCCGATCACCCGGTAGCCCACGCCTTGACGCACGAGCATGTCCTCCAGGACTCGGGATTGGGCGTTGACTCGGTAGAAGACGGCTACATCGGAGGCGGGTCGGTCGCGAAGCGTCTTCAGGATCTCTTCGCAGACGAGCCGGGCTTCCTCGTGCTCATCCCGGCACTCCAGCACCACCACCGGCTCGCCCACACCCCGTTCACTCCAGAGGTTCTTGGCCTTGCGGCCACGATTGTGAGACACGAGAACGTTCGCCACGTCCAGGATGGTAGTGGAAGAGCGGTAGTTCTGCTCCAATTTGACCACTTTGGCGTCGGGGAAATCGTCCTCGAACCGGAGGATGTTGCGGATGTCGGCCCCCCGCCACGAGTAGACCGACTGGTCGTCGTCCCCCACCACGGTCACCTGCCGGTGCTCTTCGGCCAGCAGCCTCACAAGGACATACTGAGCCCGGTTGGTGTCCTGGTACTCGTCGACAAGGACATGACGGAAGAGATCCCTGTAGTAGCCCAGCCTTTCGGGGAACAGTTGCAGCACGTCGACCATCCGCATCAGCAGATCGTCGAAATCCAGGGCGTTGGCCTCTAAGAGCCGCGCCTGATAGCGCCGGTAGACCTGAGCGGCCACGTCCAGGTAGCCGGAGAGCCCCCGATCGTCCCCACCGGTCCAAGCCCCCTCGCCGATCCAGTCGTCCCCGGAGGCTCTGTCGTTCGTGTGGGGCCGGCCACGCTCCCCTGCCCCACTCCCCCGGCCGCCCCCACGCGCCTCCGGAGCGGGCCGGAAGTCGGCGCCCCGGCGGGAGAAGTCGTCGACATCGATGAGCTTGCTCTTGGCGTCGGAGATGAGATTCTGCAGAGCCCGAGGGGGGAAGCGCTTGCTATCGAGGCGCAGGTCGTCCATGCAGTGCTTGAGAAGACGGACGGAATCGTCCTCGTCGTAGATGGTGAAGTTGGAGCGATAGCCGAGAAGAACGGCGTCGTTGCGGAGCATACGCGCGCAGGCCGAATGGAACGTGCATACCCACATCCACCGAGATGAGGCTCCCAGAAGCGAGGCGACCCTCTCCTTCATCTCTCCGGCGGCCTTGTTGGTGAAGGTGATCGCCAGGGTCTGATGGGGCCGTATCTGCCCGCTACGGATCAGATGGGCCAGACGATAGGTGAGTACGCGGGTCTTGCCCGAGCCCGCTCCGGCAAGGACCAGCAGTGGACCCCCACCGTGGAAGACAGCTTCGCGTTGGCTGTCGTTGAGTTCCTTGGCTAGATCAGGATCCAACGATCAGATCTCGGGCGTACCCTCGAGCCGGACCGGATCGCAAGGTACCTCTGCCGCTGGCAGAGGCCGGCGGGTGCGCCGACGTTTGGGCGGGGCCTGGGGCTCGGCGGCTTCGGAAGCTATGCTCGCGGCTCGCAGTTCTTCCAGCTCGTTCTCCAACTGCACCACCCTGCGCACCAGGCACTTCATCGCCTCCGCGACCGGGTCGGGAAGGTGTGTGTAGTCGATGTCGGGGATCCCGATCTTTGCTCCACCCATGATCACCGTGCGACCCGGATTGCCCACGACGGTTGAATCGGGAGGCACGTCCTGTACCACGATACTGCCGGCGCCGACCTTGACGTTGTCTCCCAGGACGATCGACCCCAGGAGTTGGGAGCCGGCTCCGATGACCGCGTTGTCGCCCACAGTCGGGTGGCGTTTGCCCGTCTCCTTGCCCGTCCCGCCAAGGGTCACTCCTTGGTAGATGGTGACGTTTTGCCCGACTTCCGCGGTCTCACCGATGACGACCCCTGCCCCGTGATCGATGAAGAGACCCTCCCCCAGAGTCGCTCCCGGGTGGATCTCGATGCCCGTGAAGAACCGGCCCAACTGAGAGATCAGCCGGGGCGCGACGGGCACCTGCCGCTGCCAGAGCGTGTGGGAAAGCCTGTGGACCCATAGGGCGTGAAGCCCCGGATAGCAGGAGATGATCTCCAGATCGTTCCGGGCGGCGGGGTCGCGTTCCTTGATGGCCTGGATGTCACGCTTCATGATCGCGCTCAGCCTCTTCCCCCGGGTGGTGAAGCGCAGGAACGCGTAGGCGCCACCGGCCATGGCCAGAACTGTCATGGGGAAAGAACCACGCCGGGCGCAGGCGTCTTCCCTGGTCAGTGCGCTCATCCGCCCTCCTCCATCCCGGTCTTCTGTCCGAGCGCCTCGTTCATGCTGCCGCTGCGGAAGCCTTCCAGGTCCAGGGCCACATAGGTATAGCCCAACTCACGCAGAGAGCTTACGATAGCACGCCGTGCGGACTCCTCGACCGCACGGGCGATGCTGTCTGTGGGCACCTCGATCCGCGCCATATCCCCGTGATGCCGGACCCGGCAGAGGCCAAACCCGAGTTCCCTGAGACGGCGCTCGGCAGCTGCCACGACCTGCAGGTCGGCAGCCGTGATCTCCTCGCCATACGGGAAGCGCGAGGACAGACAGGGCGACGCGGGGACCGACCAGTTGGTCAACCCCAGCTGCCGGGCCAGATCGCGCACCTCCTGCTTTCCAATCCCCGCCTCGGCCAGCGGACTGACGACCCCGAGCTCCATTCCCGCTCTGATGCCCGGCCTGTAGTCCGCCTGGTCGTCCCGGTTGGCCCCGTCGGCGACGGTCCGCAATCCCTCACGGTGGGCGATCTCGATCAACCTGCCATACATCTCGCGGCGGCAGAGGTAGCAGCGTTCGGGAGGGTTGGCGGCAAAGCCCGGCACTGCCAGCTCGTGGGTATCGATGACCCTGTGTCTCGCCCCCAGCAGCGCCGCGATCTCCCGCGCGGCCTCCAACTCCTCAGCTGTGTGGACATCACCGTGTGCTGTCACGGCAAGAACGTGCTCACGACCCAGTTCGTCGAGGGCCAGTCTGAGCAGCAGGGTCGAGTCGACGCCGCCCGAAAACGCAACCAGCAGCGACCCCTCCTCGCGGATGAGAGCCCGGACCTTTTCCAGAGCCTTCTGGCTATCGCTCATCTGCACCCGTAAGGAGCCCGCTGCCACAGCAGACACAGTCGGGATCTCGAGGCACTTCCAGCTTATCGAACGTTACATCCCAGAGATCCACCACCAGTAGGTGTCGGTTTCGGGTACCAGGGTCTACCAGCAGCTTGACCACCTCGGTCGCCTCGACGCTGGCGATCAGGGCGACCACGGTGTTCAGCACCCCTGCCACGTCTGCGGTGGGCGACTGCTCCCGGCCGGGAAGCTCGCGGATGAGGCAGCGCAAACAGGGCCCATCGCCGGGGACGATGGTCATGGTCATACCGCTCGACCCGATCACGCCACCATAGACCCAGGACACGCCCTGGCGGACCGCGTAGTCGTTCAGCGCGAAGCGGGTGGGGAAGTTGTCGGTCCCGTCGACAAGAAGATCGAGGCCGGCGGCGAACTCGGGAAGTGTCTCCGCGGTAATGGTGGTCGTGAGGGGCTCCACCGTCACGTCGCTGTTGATGGCCCGAAGGTGAGCCGCCGCAGCCTCGGCCTTGGGAACGCGCCGGGCCACGTCGTCCTCGGTGAAGAGCACCTGGCGGTGCAGATTATGCAGTTCCGGGTAGTCCCGGTCGGCGATACGGAGATGACCGATCCCCGCACGGACAAGGTTGTTAGCGATGTTCGAGCCCAGCGCCCCGCAGCCGACCAGCCCGACTCGGGCGGCGGCCAGCTTCTCCTGGCCTTCCCGGCCGATGCGAGAGACGAGTATCTGCCGGCTATAGCGGTAGAGAGGATCGGCGGAATCGTTGGGATCGTATGGTGTCGGGTCCAAAGTCGCCTCCTAGCCCGTCGCGTCCGTCTCACTGGACGCCGGTGGGATGAAATCCTTTCCCACCACCACTATCAGGCGACCCGGCTCGAGAGAGCCGTCTTCCTCGATCTTCCCCACCCCAAGGACCTCGCGCACTTGCTCGGCCGCCGCGGAGGCATCCGGCCCGCTGATGATCCGGGTGGTCCTCACATCGGGAAAGTCCTCGGCGTTGCGGAAGGGCAGCAGCTCGTACCCCAAGGGCTCCAGCATTCCGCCCGCCTGCTGAGCCACACCCACCACTCCGGAGCCGTTCTGCACTTCCACGGTCACCGCGGTACCCGAAGCTTCGCCGCCCAGCAAGGCTCGTGCCTGCTGGAGATCGGGCTCGAAGTACTCGAACCCCACCCCCTCGACAGTCTTGCCGGGAAGCACTTCCTCCGTCCAGGCAGCCCCGGCGGCCGCTCCGGCCGCCCGCTCGACGGCAGCACGGAAGACTTCCGGATCTCCGGTCATCTCCAGCTGGTCCCAAGTAGCAGAACCACCGCCCGCAGCAGAGGCGCCCATGAGAGCTACCACCGCTTCCGCGGCCCTAGCGGCGCCGCCAGCCGTGAGCCTCGAGCTCGGCGGGCAGGGAGCCTCCCAGCCCCTGCTGGGCAAGCGCCGCTTGCAGGTCCGGCCACTGGACCGAGGCGATGGCCCCGGGATTCACGCCCAGTTCTTGAGCGAGCGCCTCTCTCAGCACCTGCTCCTCGGTCGAGGCCCGAAGCTCGGCCAGGGTCCTGAAGCCGTTCCCCGTCTTGAGGAGCGTGTTCCCAGGCATGGCCAGGGCGAGACCGCCTTCCCCGCTCGGGAGCAGCATCACCACAGCCGGCGTCGTCTCCTCCTGCTCGAAGAACAGCATGCTGCTACCGTCTGCCGGTACAGCAGCGACCGTCGTCGAGGTGGTCTCTGCCCCGCCGGCGCTCTCTGGACCGCCGAGGAAGACGAAGAGAGCCACGATCACCAGGATCAGGATGACCACCGGTCCGGCTACCCACGAAAGTCGCGTGATGTTCTTCCGACGCCGGGCGACCCGCCGGGCGGAGCGGCGTTCGGTCCGGTGGCTGTGCGCGGACCCAGACCTGCGCTCCGCCGAAGCCCCAGCTTCCGCCGACGGGGGACGCTCGGGCGGCAAAAGGCGCTCGGCGGCGGAGGTCGGCTCCGTGGACGAGGAGCGCCTCTCGGTGGAGGCGCCGTCGGAAGCGGGAGTGCCTCTACCGGTTCCTATGTCGTCGCTCATCGACCGCTCTCGCTCATCGAGGGTCCCCACTCATCGGCCGCTGTCACTCCCTGCCCCGGTCGGGTCCGCAGGCGCGGCATAGGATCCGGCCTTCTCGATCAACTGCGCCACCGCGTCGGGAACCAGATAGCGGATAGGTTTCCCCGCGGCCAGGCGCTCGCGGATCATGCTGGAGGAGATCGCCAGGGCAGGGATCTCCATGGCCTTGACTCGGGCCTCGGGACCGGCCCCGGCCACCGCTGGGCCGAGCTTCTCGAAGACACCCGCAAGGCGGGAAAGGTCGTAGCCCGGGCGGGTGGCCGCGATCAACGTGCACAGCTCCAGCACCCTGGTTGGAGCCTTCCAGGTGAGGATGTCGAGCACAGCGTCGGCCCCGGTGATGAAGAACACCTGCGTATCCGGACCAAACACATCCACCACGTGTTCAAGCGTGTCCACCGTATAGCCCACCTGCTCGCGGTCGATCTCATAGCGCGATACCGAGAAACGGGGATGGCTGGCGGTGGCTACGCAGGCGAGCAGATAGCGGAACTCCGCGGGAGCGAGCTGCCGGGTCTTGTGAGGAGGGTTGCCCGCAGGCATAAAGACCACCTCATGGAGGCCGAACTGCATCAGGGCCTCCTCCGCCGTGACCAGATGCGCGATGTGGATCGGGTCGAAGGCGCCTCCCATGATCCCCAGGCGCGTCCCTGCGCGGCGGCTCAGCCGGTAAAGAGGGTCTTGCTCGTCCATATCTACTCCGCCACCCCAGGCTGGTCCGCCAGGGGTCTAGCGGATGTGACCCCTGCCGGTGACCACATATTTGGTCGACGTCAGCTCCCGAAGCGCCAACGGGCCCCGAGCATGCAGCTTCTGTGTGGAGATGCCGATCTCGGCGCCCAAGCCGAACACACCCCCATCGGTGAACCGGGTGGAAGCGTTGATGTAGATCGCAGCCGCGTCGACGGCCTCGGCGAACCGACGGCTTGCCTCCAGGTCCTGTGTGATGATCGCCTCCGAATGCCCCGTGCCATACTGAGAGATGTGCTCGATGGCTTCTTCGAGCCCCCCGACCACCTTGACCGCCATCTCCAGATCGAGGAACTCGGTGGCGTAGTGCTTGTCGGTAGCCCGCAGGAGCTTGAGCTCGGTCTCCCCCACCAGGTCGCGCGTGCGGGCATCGACGTACAGCTTCACCTTGCGCTCGTGCAGGGCTTTCAACACCACCGGGAGGAACTCGGCGGCGACCGCCTCGTGCACGAGCAGCGTCTCTGCCGCGTTACAGACACCCGGCCGCTGGCACTTGGCGTTGATGGTGATCTCCAGCGCTTGTCTGAGGTCCGCGTCTTCGTCCACATAGACGTGGCAGTTTCCACCGGCCGCGTAGATAACGGGGATCTTGGAATGCTCAAGCAGGAACTCCTTCAGCGCTTCGCCGCCCCGCGGGATGACCAGATCGATCTGGTCGCGAAGCTGTAGCAGATCCACCAGAGCCTCCCTGTCCCTGCTGGCCACAAACTGGATGCAATCGCCGGGCAGATCGGCCTCGAGAGCAGCCCCCGTGATGACCTCGGCCAGGATCCGGTTGGAGCGGTAGGAGTCGCTGCCCCCGCGCAAGACCACGGAATTGCCGGTCTTGATGCAGAGAGCGGCGGCGTCGACGGTGACGTTGGGGCGGGCCTCGTAAACCACGGCGATCACCCCGAAGGGTACGCGGACCTTCTCGATCTGCAGGCCTTCGGGAGTGCGCCAGCCCTCGACCACCTGGCCGACCGGGTCCGGGAGCGCGGCGATGTCGAGAAGGCTCCGGGCGATACCTCGCAGCCGCTGTTCGTCCAGCATCAGGCGGTCGATCAGCGCCGCCGAAAGGCCTTTCTTCCGGCCTTCGACAACGTCTTCGGCATTCTCGACCAGGATCTCCTGCGCGCGGCGCTCGAGCGCCTCCGACATAGCGATCAGCGCCCGGTTCTTCTCAGCCGACGAAGCTACGGCCAGACACCGAGAGGCCCGCTTGGCGTTCGTGGCAAGCTCTCTTGTCTTCAATTCCCCTCCAGATCCTTCAACACGTCGCGTCTGTCAACACACCAACACCAGATAGTCCCTGTGGATGGCCTCCGGAGAGGCCTGGGGAAGCAGTTTCACCACCTTGCTGCTGTGGAGCCCCTTCACCCGGTCCAGCTCCTCTCTCGAGTAGCCGGTCAGGCCCTTGGCCAGTTCGCTGCCGGTCTCGTCGACCACCATGACCGCGTCACCGGCCATGAAGTCGCCCTCCGTAGCCACGACCCCTACGGGGAGCAGGCTGCCCCTGCCCTGCAGGGCCTTGGCGGCCCCTTCGTCCACCACCACCCTGCCTCGGGCCGGCTTGCCGTACAGTAGCCACAGCTTGTAGTCGGGGAGACCCAGGGCGCGAGCAGGGAACCGAGTCCCTATCCGGTCGCCGGCCAGACAGGCCTTGATGACCCCCGGCAAAGTGCCCCTGGCGATCACGGTCTCGACCCCACCGCTCGTGGCGATACGGGCGCTGTTCACCTTGCTCCCCATGCCCCCCGAGCCGTAGGTCCCCCCCGATCCTATCCGCACGCACTCCAGTTGGCTCACGTCGGCGACGGTGTCGATGAGCCGGGCGTCGCTGTCCTCCTTGGGATCGGCCGTGTAGAGCCCGTCTGTATCGGTGAGGAGTATCAGCATGTGGGCTTTGACGAGAAGCGCGACCTGCGCCGCAAGAGCGTCGTTGTCACCGAAGCAGAGCTCGTCGGTCGACGTGGTGTCGTTCTCGTTGATGATAGGCACCACCTTCCAGTCCAGCAGACGCCTCAAGGTGTTGCGGGCGTTGAGATACTGGGTCCGTGCCGCCACATCGAACGCCGTGAGCAATACCTGGGCTGTGATGACCTCCTCGTGGGCGAACAGCTCGGTGTAGATGTGGAACAGACGTCCCTGGCCTACAGCCGCGGCCGCTTGGAGGTCCACCACTTCCACCGGCCTGCGCTTGCGCCTGAGCACTCCCATGCCGGAGGAGACGGCACCGGAAGAGACCACAAGCATCCTGTTCCCCTGCGCCTGCAACTCGCATATCTCGGCCACGAGACCGGCTACGGGGTCCAGTCGGAACGTGCCCCGCTCGCTCGTGAGCGTGCTGGAACCTATCTTGACTACTACGGTCTTGCCTGAGCGCTTGGCCGCCACGTGCTCACCCCTAGTGAAACTCGAACTCGTGCCCTTCGATCATCACGTCGTCGCCCGGCTGAGCCCCTTGGGCCCGGAGTGCAGCATACACCCCAAGCCGGTCGAGTCGTTCTCCAAGATACCGGATAGCTTCTTCATCGGTCAGATCGAACCTGCTCACGAGGCGCCGGACGGCGCGTCCCTCGACCACGAACAGATCTCCCTCCCGGCGCACGGTGAAGGTCCTCGCCGCGGCTCCCGCGGGTCGGTAGGTGACGTGGTCGCCGTCTTCCCCGGCCGTCACCACCTGCTGCAAAGCAGCGGACGCCAGCGTGGTCTCTATCGGGAACGTCTCTGACGCACGCGCGGACAGAGCCGGTTGCCCGGCCGAGAGGTAGCGCACCAGCGGCCCGATCCAGCGGAGAAGCGGTTTGAGCCCGGCCCCGGTCGCAGCCGAGATGGGCCAGACAAGCCGTTCGACCGGTATCTCTTCTTCTCCCAACGGGTCCGCGAAGGCCGGGTGACCCGCGCCGCGGAGACGGGCGAGCTCCGTTCGAAAGACCGCCGTGTGCTCCGCGACTTCGTCCGGAGATACGACGTCGATCTTGTTGAGGAGGACTACCTGGGGTTTCCTCCCGAGATCGAGGCCATGAGCATCCAACTCGCTCAGGATGATGCGGAATCCCTCGAGAGGATCAGACCCGTAGTAGCCGGTGAGATCCACGACGTGCAGGATCAGTTGGCATCGCTCCAGATGGGACAGGAACTCGTGGCCCAGGCCGACACCGGTGCTGGCGCCTTCTAGGAGGCCCGGGACATCGGCCAGGATGAACGAATCGCCTTCACCAGACCAGTCGACCACTCCCAGCATGGGTTCGATCGTAGTGAACGGATAGGCCGCGACTTTTGGCTTGGCGTTGGATAGACGGCGAAGCAGAGATGACTTGCCCGCGTTGGGCAGTCCGGCCAGCCCGGCATCGGCCATGAGCTTCAGGGTGAGCCGCAACCAGAGGCTCTCGCCCTCCTCTCCCAGTTCTGCGAACTTGGGTGCCTGGCGTATGGAGTTGGTGAAGCGCGAGTTACCGCGACCGCCGCTGCCTCCGCGAGCGACGAGGGTCTCCCGGCCGGTTTGGACAAGATCGGCGATGAGGCGATCGTCCTCCCAGACCTGAGTGCCCAGAGGCACGTGGATGAGGACCGCCTCCCCATTGGCGCCGTGCTTGCGGGCGCCCTGGCCCGCCTGACCGGCGCCGGCCTTGAAATGGATCTTGTACGTGAACTGCTGCAGGTCACGCAGCTGTGGGTCGGAGGCAAGGATGACGTCACCGCCCCGGCCGCCGTCGCCTCCGTCCGGACCGCCGCGGGGAACGTGCTTCTCTCTACGAAAAGAAACGCAGCCGTTCCCGCCGTTCCCGGCCGCCACATGGATCTTTGCCTGATCGAAGAACATGGACGGCCCCGGAAAGAGGCGAGCCCGGTCGCGTGCGAGCGCGGACCGCTACTCGGCGACGATGCTTATGACGCGACCCACTCTGCCTTTGGTGAAGACCACCCGGCCTGGGGCTTTCGCAAAAAGGGTGTCGTCCGAGCCGATGCCTACATTGAGCCCCGGACGGAAACGCGTGCCCCGCTGCCGCACCAGGATGGCACCGGCCTTGACCTGCTCGCCGGCGAACGCTTTCACGCCCAGACGCTGGGCGTTGGAATCACGGCCGTTCCTGGAACTGCCGCCGCCTTTTTTGTGAGCCATCTCTCGTTTCCTTCCTAGGCGATCTTCTGCACCTCGAGACGAGTGAGCCCAGAACGGAAGCCGGTCTTCTTGCGCCAACCCCGCTTGGGCTTGAATCTCGAGATGGTGATCTTGGGTCCACGGAAATGCTCGACGACCCGGGCAGTGACCTTAGCCTCTTTGCCCTCCCCGGCCAGCCTGACCTTGGAGCCGTCGGCCACCAGCAGCGAGGGGAACTCTAGCGTGGTGCCTTCGGCGGCGCCGAGCCGGTCGACCACGACTTCTCGTCCCTCTTCTACACGGTATTGCTTACCGCCGATCTCGACGATAGCGAACATCTGAAGCACCTCGCGTTCTCACAACTTCATGCACGGGCCGCGCGGCGCGGCCGCGAGCAAGGCAGTATAGCAAGCCTACCGGCGGGAGACCACTAGTCCGGCCTTATCGTGAGATAGTCGAGCGGAACGGTGTCGTCGGCGACCTCTATCAGGAACCGATGGCCCGTCAGAGATTCGAGCTTGCGTATGCGCGGGCTCCGCCCGCTGAGCAGCAGCGCGGCTAGCCGCGGGTGCACTTCCACCCGCAACCCTTCCAGAGTCGCCGACAGCGCCAGATTCCGCAAGCGTCGCTCCACCTCGATGAGCGCGGATTCCTCGGAGAGCACTCTCCCTTCGCCGTCGCAGACCGGACAGGCGGTGGTCATGACATCCAGCAGCCCCCGGGTGACGTTCTGCCGGGTCATCTCCACCAGGCCCAGGGGCGAGATCTCAACCACATAGGTCTTGGTGCGGTCCTGGGCGAACTCAGCCTCGAGCGTAGCAAGCACGGCCTCTCTGTTGGCTCGGGCGGTCATATCGATGAAATCTATGACGATGATGCCGCCGATGTCCCTCAGCCGCAGCTGGCGGACGATCTCTCTGCAGGCTTCCAGATTGGTCTTGAGTGTGGTCTCCTCCAGGAACCGCCGGCCCACGTAGCGGCCGGTGTTCACGTCGATCACGGTCATCGCCTCGGTGTGATCGATGACGATGTATCCGCCGGAGGGCAGCTCGACCCGCCGGGTCAGCGCCTTCTGCGCCTCTCTCTCGATGCCGAACCGCTCGAAGAGGGACGGAGGCTCATGATAGAGCTCTACCCGCTCTGCCAGCTCGGGGGCGGCTGTTCGCAGGTAATTCACCAGGCGGCGCCTGAGCTTCTCGTCGTCCACCAGGACGCTCCCGAACTCGGGGCCGAGGAGGTCGCGCACGGCGCGCATGGCCACCTCTACCTCGGTGTATACGAGAGACGGGGCTCGAGACTCGGTTGCGCGGCGCTCCACCCCATCCCAGACCCGCTGCAAGAAGCGCAGATCGCGGGCGATGGACTCCTGCTCGGCGCCCTCAGCCGCGGTGCGGACGATCAACCCTCCTCGCTCCGGCTTCAGCTCCCGGCATATCTCGCGTAGACGGTCCCGCTCCTGATCGTCCAGCCGGCGAGAGACCCCGGAGGCGGTGCCCAGAGGGAAGTACACGACGTAGCGGCCCGCGAAGCTCAATTGCGTGGTCAGACGGGGACCTTTGCCCCCCATCGCATCACGGGTCACTTGGACCAGCAGCTCCTTGCCCCCCCTCAGCAGGTTGGTGATCTTGCGGGTCTGCCCGGACACGCCCTCGGGCGAGGACACTTCGTCCACATAAAGAAACCCGTTGCGCTCCAGACCGATGTCGACAAAGGCAGCGTCCATCCCGGCGAGCACGTTCTCCACCCGCCCCTTGTAGATGTTGCCCACCAGCGAGAGACGGCCTGGACGTTCGAGGTAGAGCTCGGCCAACCGCCCCTCCTCGAGCAGGGCCACGCGAGTCTCCAGGCTGTCACGCGAGATGAGAAGCTGCTTCATGCCAGCTCGATCTCCGTTCGGGTGATGTGCACTATTTCGAGCTCCAGGCCGGTCAGGACGCTCATCGCTTGGACGACCCGTTCCGGGCGGGCGGTGCCGGAAGGAGTCACCGCTGCCCTGAAGACCAGGGTATGCACCCCTTCCTTTCCCGGCTCCACCCGCAGGCGGTCCACATAGGCTTTGACGTCTACCTCCCGGACCCTTCCCTCGCGCGTTTCTTCCACTTTCAGCGCGGAGGCCGCAGCGAACCGCGCCGCCGCCTTGACCAGCGGCGCGCTCTCACCGGGCAGAGCGGTCGCGCCTGTCTCTGGGGGCGGCGAGCGCACCTCCACCTCATACGTGGCCCCGACCACCCGGGCAGCGAGCGATCGTGGTCCATCGTACGGAGCAAGCGAGAGCACCCGCACGTGTGCGGGTAGCGCGGTGCATAGTCGCTCCAAGAAGAGCGGTGGCGGCTCCTCCGCCAGTTCGAACTCGCAGAGCTCCTGCAGGCCGTCCACTCCCACGGCCAGCGGAAGGGCCAAGCTGAGCAGAGGCTTGGGCCTCAGGCCCTCGGAGAGGGCCAACCGCCCCCCGGCCCTGCGCGCCGCCCGCCTGAATATCTCGACCCGATCCAGATGACCAACGAACCGGCCCTTCCCCGTCACCGAGAAGGTGAGCACATACCGCAGTCGTGGCCTCTCGACCGACGGACCGCCCGATGGCGTTCCCAACCGCATAACGGAGATCCGGTCCGGCTGCGGCGCGACCACCGGCCTGGGGAACGTCGCAGCGAGATCGTTCGCCGGCGGTGTCGGGCACGCCCCGCACGCCGTGCAGCCCTCCCACCGGCAGTCGCCCGTGGTCGCGCCGGACAGGGCTCGTTCCCACTCGCTCCAAAGGAAGCTCCGATCCACGACGCCTTCTATCACGTCCCAGGGTAAGGACGCATCCGGCGGGATCGGGTTCGTAGCCAGGCGCTCGGCCGAAGTGCCGGCCGCCGCCAGCGCTTCGGTCCAGGCGTCGCCGCGAAACTGCTCAGTCCAGGAGTCGAAGCGAGCTCCACGCCTCCAGGCCTCCTCTATCGCCCCGCCCATCTCCTCCCCGCCCCGGGCGAGAGCGGCCTCCAGATAGCTCTTGTCCACCCCGTGGAGAGTGAGCTTTACCCCCGGTTTCCTCAGCCGCGAACGCAGGAGATCCTGCCGCCGGATCAGGGTGTCGCGGTCCGCCATGGCAGCCCACTGAAAGGGGGTGAAGGGCTTGGGAACGAAGTTGTTGACGCTCACATTGAGCTGCAGTCTCCCCGCCCGGGCGCCCAGCACGCGCCGGCCCAGTTCCCGCACGCGCAGGCAGAGATCGGCGATGGCGACGACATCTTCGTCCGTCTCCAGGGGCAGCCCTATCATGAAATAGAGCTTGAGCGTGGTCCGCCCCGACCGCAGGGCCTCCTCAGCTGCAGCCAGGACATCCGCTTCGGTCACGTTCTTGTTGATGACATCCCACATGCGCCGACTGCCCGCCTCCGGCGCCAGCGTCAGCGAGGGTCCCGTGGGAGACGCCAGATGCGCGAGCCTGACCGCGGCGCTGTCCACCCGCAGCGAGGGCAGCGACACCCTGACTTCGGGATGCGATCGCGCCGCCTCGGTCAACAGGGCGGAGAGGCACGTGTAGTCCGTCGTCGAGAGCGAGGCCAGTGCCAGCTCCTGCTGGCCGCCGCTCGCCAGCTGGGCGGCGGCCATGGTCATGATCTCAGCCGGCGCCCGTTCCCGCACCGGCCTGTACCACATGCCCGCCTGGCAGAAGCGGCAGCCTCGCGTGCAACCCCGCATGACCTCCACCCAGGCCCGGTCGTGGATCCCGGCCGTCAGAGGCACGAGGCACGACCCCGGGTAGGGGGCGCCTTCCAGCCTGGGCAGCGCTCTCCGGTCGACGCTCGTGCTGAGGCCGGGCACGTACACTCCATCGATCAGCGCGAGCCGACGCTTCGCTTCGGCTCGCGCCCCGCCGCGGTCCTTGTTCTCGATGAGGACTCGCAGGATCTCGGGGAAGAGCACCTCGCCGTCTCCGACAGCCACGGCGTCCAGGAACCTGCTTAGCGGCAGGAAATCGGCTACAGCGGGCCCGCCCACAAGCACGATAGGGTGCTGGTCCGACCTTTCGTCGGCGTGCAGAGGGATGCCGGCCAGGTCGAGCAGCTCGAGCACGTTGGTGTAGTTGAACTCGTGCTGCAGCGTCAGTCCGAGCAGGTCAGCCACGATCACCGGGCTCCAGGTCTCGAGCGAGAGGAGCGGGACTCCCTCGCGCTTCATCTCAGAGATGGCGTCCGTCCAGGGGAGGTAGGTGCGCTCGACGGCTACCCCTTCGGTCTGTAGGGCGAGGTGATAGAGGATCTGCAGAGCCTGATTCGAGATGCCGATCTCATAGGTGTCGGGGAAGCCCAGTACCACGCGCAGCTCCCCTGCCCGTCCTGTGAAGCCGGGACCGGCTCCGAATTCTTCTCCTATCAGTCGAGCGGGCTGGCGGATACGGTAGAGGATTCCCTCGAAGCGAGACTGGACCTCCGTCTCGCTCAACTCCTGAGAGAACGTACCAGATCTACCACGCGGCTGGTGGCGGCAGGGGCGCCCTTCTCGAAGTAGCGGACCGCACCCAGACCCAGCGCCATGGTCGCCCCGTACCCGATCAGAGGCTTGAGGAGGAAGCCGGTGCCCGGAAGCAGCCGAAGGAGCGTGCGGGATAAGGACCGGAGCCCGAAGCCTACGCCCACGACCGCCACCAGTTCCACCGCTCTGTCGAGATCGATCTTCTCCCCATGGATGCCGGCGACCGACAGGACCATCTTGATCTGGTTGAGGGTCATGGCCGGCATATCGGCGCCCGGGATGAAGAACGCCAGACCGATAAGGGCGTTCTGCCCGGCGGTCCTGTTGATCACCTTTTGGGCGGTGGCGGTCCTGATCGCGGGATACCGCCGGGCGAGAGCCACCGAGCTCTTGCCTGAGGCCGTTGCGCACGCCGCGAACACCCGACGCCAGCCGGCGTTCGTGTCGGAGAAGGGTACCCTCGTCACGCCTAGGGCCGGATGGGTCGCCCTGCTCGTAGCCTGGATGCCGTCCTCGACCGCGATGATCGCCCCGCCCTTGGGCGCAGACCGTTCGATCGCGTCCATGGCCTCGGCCTCAGCCGAGGCGGAAACCAGCACTACCAGGACTTCCCCGGGAGCCAGCATGAGCCCGGGCAGCTCGGCCAAGGGCCCGACCCACGTGGCCGGCACCGTGCCCCCGCTCGAGAAGCGGTGCTGGGCGAGCTCCACCAGACGGCCGTCCCCAGCTAGGACTATGCCTGCCGACTGCTCCGTCCTGCTAGACGCCTCTCTCCAGGCCTCAATGGTCTTCGACAAGTTTAGCGGTAACTTGGCCACGTGCGCCCTCCCGATCCCTCTCGAGTCAAGGTCCCTACTTGTTCGAGCCGGCCACCGAGTGGACGTGCACGCTCTCGAGTATGCCGACAGCCATTAAGAATACTACCAGGGAGCTGCTGCCGAAACTGACTAGAGGTAGCGGTATCCCCGTCACCGGCATGATCCCAATGGTCATGCCCACGTTGACGAAGACCTGAAAGACGAACACGGCCGCCACGCCGGCGGCGATCAGGGTGCCGTACAGGTGGCGGGACATGCGGGCAATGCGGAACGCCCGCCAAATGATCACGGCGAACAACCCGATGAGCAGCATCGCCCCCATGAAGCCCAGCTCCTCTCCGACGACCGAGAAGATGAAGTCGGTGTGATGGGCCGGCAGGAAGTTCAGATGCGTCTGGGTGCCCTCCAAGTAGCCTTTGCCGGTGAACATGCCGCTACCTATGGCTATCTTGCTCTGGGTCAGCTGATAGCCCAGGTTGGTGGGATCGCTGTCCGGATTGAGGAACGTCGTGAGCCTCTGCATCTGATATTCCTTGAGAAGACTGACACCAAAGGCGCTGGGCAGGATCCTAAGGACGAACACAGTGGCGACGACTCCCACTCCGGCTAGCAATCCCAGATGCGGCAGCCGGATGCCCCAGACGATCAACATGACCATGAGGATGGCGAGGAACACCAGGGCCGTCCCTAGATCCGGCTGCAGGTACACGAGTGCGCACGGGACGAGCATGTACACCGCGCACAAGATCACGAAGCGCAGGCGTCCCCGAAGCTCGACCCCTTCAGCCAGCACGGCCCCGAGGGATAGGATCAGCAAGAGCTTGGCCAGCTCCGACGTCTGCAGCCTGAGGAAGGGCAACTCGAGCCAGCGGTTGGCTCCGACCGTCTCGCCCCCGCTGCCGATGATGAGAGTCAGGGCGAGCAGCACCAGAGTGAGCCCGTAGAGATAGGTCCTCCAGCGGGCGATGGACTGGTAGTTCACTACGCTGAGGATGATCATGAAGACGAAGCCCAGCACCAGCCCTATGCCCTGCGAGCGGACGTAGTAGTACGGGCTGGAGATGTTAGAGTCGCCGTGAGTGGCCGAATAGATCATGAACAGGCCGAAGACGGCAACTGCCAGAGCGGCTGCCATCAATACGTAGTCCAGACTGCGGAGATAGGTGCCTAGGGAGAAGCCCAAAGGTTGGCGGCGTTCTCGACCGGTCTGCAGCACGCTGGTGGGTTGGTTCATCGGTCCGTCCCCTACTCGGTCACCTGGACGTTCTGGATCGCGCCGGCTTCGGTGTGGAAGTAGGCCTCCATCACGCGGCGGACGACCGGGGCGGCGACGGAACTGCCATGCCCGCCCTGTTCAATGATGGCTACGACCACGATCTCGGGCACGGAGTTGCCGTTGGCCGGGGCGTATCCCATGAACAGGGCGTAGTCGGCATCAGGCTTCTTCTCCGCGGTCCCAGTCTTGCCCGCCACAGAAACGGGAAAATCCTTGAACACGGCGTAGGCGGTACCGGATGGGTCGGAGGTCACCAGCCGCATACCTCTTCTTATCGAGCTCAAGATATCGTCGCTAAAGCTGAGCTCGGCGCGCTTCTCACTCTCGAACTGGTGGATGACATTGCCGGATGAGTCCGTGATCTTGAGACCAAGATGGGGCACCCATACATCGCCGCCGTTGGCGAGGGCCGACAGGGCGACCGCCATCTGCATGGGAGTGACCAGGAGATCGCCCTGCCCGATGGCCAGGTTGATCTCGTCGCCCGGCTTCCAGGCCTGTGCTTCAGCGTTCTCGCCGGTCTCCTGCTTCCACAGCTTATCCGGGACCCGGGTCCCATTGGTCTCCCAGGGAAGGTCTATCCCAGTGGTCCTGCCGAAGCCGAACTCGCGTACTCCCTCTTGAAGAACAGCGCTGGTCTGCTGCCACAAGAGGTAGCCCAGGTTGTAGAAATAGACGTCGCAGGATTGGGCTATGGCGGCGATCAGATTCAGGTCGCCATGGCCTTCATCCTTCCAACACTTCCACTTCTGTCCTTTCGCCTCGAAGCTCCCGTCACAGTGCAGGATGGTGTCGGCTGAGACGATCCCCGCATCGAGCGCCGCGGCGGCCACGAAGACTTTGAACGTGGAAGCCGCCGGGTAAAGGCCACTGATGGCCCGGTCGAACAGAGGGTTGTCGGCTTCCTCCGCTGTCAGTTCCGCATACGACTCGGAACTCATCCCGCCCACCCATAGCGACGGATCGTAGTCGGGGTATGAAGCCAGCGCCAGTACCTGGCCGGTCCGCGGGTCCATGGCCACCACGGCCCCGGCGTTCGCATCAACAAAAAGGGGGTCCTCGTGCGCCCGCTGCAGCCCTTCAGCGATTGCCTCTTCGGCCGCCTCCTGGAGCTCCGCGTCGATGGTCAGGACCAGGTTGTTTCCCGGCTTGGCCGCCACGTCCTCGAGGAACTTCTTCGGCCGGCCCGCCGCGTCGACCTCGACCGTCTTCCAGCCGTCCGTGCCCCGCAGGAACGAGTCGTAGGTCCGTTCCACCCCGTCCTTCCCGATGTGGACGCCGGCGTCAAGCTCGGCGAATACCGGCTGATCCAGATCGCTTTCGGATATCTCCCCCACATAACCCAGGAGGTGGGTGGCGAACAACTTGTAGGGATACTGGCGCAGAGATGTACTCTCCACCTCTACACCCGGGAATTCCAGGCTGTGTTCCTTGAGGTAGGCCACCGTCGAGTTCTCGGACACGTCCTCTTTGACCGTGTAGGTCACATAGGGGTCCTTGGTGGCTTTCTCGTAGGCCTTCAGCAGGTCGGCTTCGGGGACCTCGAGCAGGTCCGCCAGGTCGGCGATCTCCTCCTGGAACTGCGCGGGTTCGTCTTTCGGATCGTACATATCCATGGGCAGCAGCCCGACGCTCAGACCAGCCCGGTTCTCCACCAGGAGGATCTGCTCGTTACGGTCGTAGATGACGCCCCGGGGGGCCTCGACCACCACCTCGCGCAGCCGGTTGTTCTGGGCGTAGCTTACGAACTCATCGCCGGAGAGGATCTGGAGGAACCACAGGCGGAAGGCCAGCACGACAAAAAGGGCCAGGGCGACGAGCAGAAGCACGCCTACTCTGATGCCCACGAAGGAGTCGTCCTCCGGTGGTCTCCGCTTCTTGGCCGGGTGCAGGATCATTCCGCCCCACTCCTACCTGCCGCGGCCGGCACACCAGGGGGCTTGATGACCCGCAGACGGACGAGAAGCACGTAGACCGGGACGGCGATGAGCCCGTCGAGGACGGCTTCCGGCAGCATCTGCGTGCCCACCATGGTGAGGAAATCAGCCTGCGGGCCCATTATGAACTGGAACAATCCAAAGACGAACTGGGCGATGAAGGAAGTTCCCCCTGCCAGGAAGAGCACGGCCCAGGGGGTCAGCACCCCGAACCGGGCGACGAACATCCCCACGAAATACCCCGCGAGCACATAGATGAGGGAACGCACCCCCAGGGGCTGGAAGAAGGCGATATCGGCGACCAGGCCGGCAAAGAAACCGAATATGGCGCCCTCCATGGAGCCTCGGCCCATGGCCACCACGACGGTGAAGATCAGGAAGAGATCAGCGGTCACTCCCAGCACGCTCACTCGCGACACGAGCAGCGTCTGTAGCGCCACCGCGATAAGGAGGAGAAGCACCACCTTTCCTACGGCCCCGAGCCGGCGGCGAGCCATCTCATCCCTCCGGTAGGATCAACACCATGACTTCTTCGAGCACCCGGAAGTCGACAAAGGCCTGGACTTCTATCTCCTTGTAGATGTTGACGTCCTCCTCGCCCACGTCGGCTACGATGCCGATGGGGATGGCCGGAGGATAGATGCCGCCGAACCCCGAGGTCACGACCACCAGCTTGGGATCCACCACGATGTCGCGATCCACGAAATCCATCGTGAGCGTCCCTGAGACCGAGCCCTCCACGATGCCTTCGGCCCGGGACCCCTGGATCTTGGCGGCTACACTGGACGCGGAGTCGGTGATGAGCTGCACTTGGGCCGAATGAGGGGTCACGGCGATGACCTTGCCTACCAGTCCCTTGCCGGCGAGCGTCTCCCCAGCCATGGGCGTAGCCCCGACTACCGGCTGGTCGACCTTGATGCCGTCAGCCGAGCCTTTGTCGATCTGGACCCAGGCCTCCCAGCGAGTGGGTGACTTCCCGGTGACCCGGGCCACTTCGAAATCGGTCCCCTCGGGGAAGGTGCCTTTGTCGCGCAGATCGAGCAGACTCTTGAGCCGCGCATTCTCCTCCGCTTGCTCTTTCAGCTTGACGGCTTCTCCCTGGAGCGCCTGCAGTTCCGCGGCCAGGCGCTGCGCCTCCTCGTGAGCCGACCACAGGGTCCGTATCCACGCGTAGCCGTCCTGGAAGGGCTGCGCCGCGCGGGCGCCCCAGGACTGCAGCGGGGAGAGGATGCCGAGCCCGGCCTGCTGTATGGCGTGTACCGGACCGGACTCCGATTCCCTGAACGAGACCGTCAGGATCGCCAAAGACGCTATGATCAAGACGACGAAGATCAGCCGTCTCCAGACTACCTCGTTACGCGCTAGCGCCATATCGGCCCCCGCTATCTAGTAGCGGCGTCTCTTCGCCTTTTGTGACGTCCGATGTAGCGTATCGAACTCTTCGAGCGACCGGCCCGAGCCCACCGCCACGCAGGTCAGCGGCGATTCCGCCAGATTCACGGGCATCTGGGTCTCCTCGCGCACGCGCTCGCACATGCCGCGCAGAAGCGACCCTCCTCCGGCGAGCATGATGCCCCGGTCCATGATGTCGGAGGCCAGTTCAGGGGGGGTCTTGTCGAGTGTGGCCTTGATGGCGTCGATGATGACCGCCACCGGCTCGGCGATGGCCTCCCGTACTTCCTCGGAGGAGATCACCAGAGTCTTCGGCAGGCCCGTGACGAGGTCGCGTCCCCGGATCTCGGCCTCCTCTTCCTGCTCCAGCGGGAACGCCGAGCCGATCTCCAGCTTTAGCTCCTCGGCGGTCTGGCTGCCGATCATGAGCTTATATTCCTTCTTGATGTAAGCGATGATCGCTTCGTCGAGCTCGTCGCCCCCGATCCGCACCGACTGCGCGACGACGATACCGGCGAGCGAGATGACCGCCACTTCGCTGGTGCCTCCGCCGATGTCGACGATCATGCTGCCCGTAGGCTCGACCACAGGAAGACCTGCCCCTATGGCGGCCGCCATCGGCTCCTCGATAAGGTAGGCAGAACGGGCACCGGCGCTGATGGTCGCCTCCTCTACCGCGCGCCGCTCCACCCCGGTGACCCCCGAGGGCACGCACACGACCACGCGCGGGTGCGCCCAGCGATTCTGGTGGACCCGCTGGATGAAGTGCCGCAGCATCTGCTCGGTGACGTCGAAGTCGGCGATGACCCCGTCTTTGAGCGGCCTGATGGCGGTGATGGTGCCCGGCGTCCGGCCAAGCATCCGCTTGGCGTCGTGACCGACCGCCAACACGTCTCCCGATCTGGAATCGATGGCCACGACCGAGGGCTCAGACAGGACGATGCCACGTCCGCGGACGTACACCAGCGTGGTGGCAGTGCCCAGATCGACTGCCATATCCCGTCCGGCAAAGCCGGTGATGAACTCAGCAAAACCTATAGCGCGTCCTCCAAACGGGCGCTCACAAGTCCGCGTCCCCCAGGGCGCAACGCCCGGGTATTATACCCATTCACTCGCGCGCGCGGCGAGAGGCCGCCAATCACGGCGTTCGCAGCTGAGTGAGTGACGGCTTTATCGCTCATAGCCAGCGTCCGCTGAAGTAGATCGAAGCCCGCTGCTCTGAACATCCGCGACAGAAGGCACAGAGGGAGTCCGACGACATTGCTGTACTCCCCGCGCACTTCTGAGACGAACGTTCCGGCCAGACCTTGGATAGCGTAGGCTCCCGCCTTGCCCCTCCATTCCCCCGATGCGACGTAGGCGTCGATGTCGTCGGCGTCGAGAGGGAGAAAGGTCACATCGGTCCACGCGCTCGAGACCCAGGTCTCCTCGGGCCGACCTCGATCGCCCGGGACAGCCGACCTTCGCAGCGCCACCCCCGACACGACCTGGTGGGTGCGACCGGAAAGAACCGCCAACATCGACGCCGCCTCTGCAGCGGATGGTGGCTTGCCCATCACGCGGTCGCCCGAGACCACCAGGGTGTCCGTGCCCAGGACGAAGGCCCCCCCGGGCAGGTCGGCCGGTAGACCGACGGCATCGATCTTGGCCAGGGCGTTCCTTTCCGCGATATCTTGCGGTGATAAACCGTCGCTCCGCTCCTCGGCTTGAGTCAGCGCAATGCCGAAGGGCACTCCCAGATCCCGAAGCAAGGAATGCCTCCGGGGCGACCTTGACGCCAGAATGAGACGGAAGTCCGGGGGAAATGGTGGTATCTGATCCATGGTCCGGACAGAAACCGTCTTCGCTGGCGCTGCGGTCTACTGAAGCACTCAGGGGACCAGTTCCCCGCCCTCCGGAAAGAAGATCTCGATCTCCCGCTGGGCGCTGGTGGGGCTATCGGCGCTGTGGACTACGTTCCGGCGCATATCCAGACCGAAGTCGCCCCGCACCGTCCCCGGAGCCGCTTCCAGCGGATTGGTGGCACCCATCATTCGCCGAACGATGCTCACTGCAGTCGGACCCTCGACGACCATGGCGAAGATGGGGGCAGAAGTTATGTGGAGAACCAGGTCGTCGTAGAAGTCCTTGCCCTTGTGCTCGGCATAATGCCGCTCCGCCATCTCCCGGGTGACCATGAGCATCCGCGCGACCTTGATAGTGAGGCCCCGTCGTTCCAGCCGGCTGATGACTTCTCCGATGAGGCCCCGGGCCACACCGCTTGGCTTGACCAGTACCAGCGTCCGTTCGATCACTTCTCTCCTCCATACTCTTTGGTGACCATCAATCGCTATTCACAACAAGGGCTCCCATGGAGCCCGAACGCGCGAACCAGGAGACACGGAAGCCCCTCAGACCCTCATCGTGCCTCGATGAGCTCGGAGGTCTCATCCAGCGGGGGCGGCACTCTGCGGGCTTTCAGGTCGTGGGCGCAATAGGGACAGAGCTTCCAGCCGGGCTCCAGCACCCTGTCGCACGAGGGACAGGCCGAGCGCAGGGGCCGCCGGCAACTAGGGCAGGCCAAGTAGTCCGGCCTGATCAACTCGCCGCACGAGGGACAGGCCCTCAGCATCTGCAGCTCCTGCTCCATAGCCCGTACCTCCAACTGCCTCTCCCTGACTTCGTCCAGGTATTCGGGGGGCCGGAGGATGGCGTAGACGACGGTGCCCATGAAAGGCAGGATCAGCGAGGTCAGCACGGCCACCGCCACGATCACCGGGTCGTCGATGCGCTTGCGGGCGTCTTTATAAGTCCAGAAGACGAGGGCCAGCCAGAGGACCCCCAGGCAAAAGGCAAAGACATAGCCGGCGAGTAACCAGAGAGGGGAGCTTATGATCCCGTTGACGGTCTCGAAGAGCTCGTCCAACCCGCACTCCTAGATCAAGACCTGATTGAGGACATACTCGACGCTAAAGGATAGCACGGCCGTGCTCGGTACCACGCCCACGCTCAACTCAGCTCTCGCTTCAGATCGGAGATGAGCGTCAGGGATCCGGTCACCAGGATCACCTGGTTGGAGGTCGCCAGCCGGTAAGCGCTCACCATGGCCGAGCGCGGGTCCGGATCGACGAACACCTCTGGGCCCTTCCCCAACCCCGATATCACAGCCGCCAGCTCGTCGGCCGTGAGCGCCCGCGACGAGGAGCTCTGAGTAGCGAAGATGATGTCGCAGCGGGGGGCTAGGTGCCGCATCATCTCCGTGGCCTCCTTGTCCCCCAGTATCGAGACCACGGCGATCAGCCGGCGGCGCTCGAGGAGTTGATCGAGGGAGGCGACGGTCTCTGCCATACCTGAAGGATTGTGAGAGCCGTCGAAGATGCAGAGTGGCTGGGTGCCGATGACCTCCAACCGGCCTGGGACCGCGGTGGACGCAAGAGCCTCGCGGACCAAGACGGGGTCCAACTCTCCGCCGGCGAACAGCTCGGCGGCGGCCACCGCCATGGCAGCGTTGGACCGCTGGTAGCCCCCCAGGACTTGGAGACGCAGATCGGTATAGCAGCCGTAGAGACCGAAGACGTCGAACGATTCCGCCCGCGGGTCGGTGAGGATCACCACCTCATCGCCCAGGAAATGGCAGACGGCGCCCCGGTCTGCGCAGATAGCCTTCAATTCGGCCTTCAACTCCGGATCGAGCCACCCGGCGACGACCCGTCCGTCCGTGGGGATCACCGCCGCCTTCTCCTTGAGGATGGCAGAAGGCGTCTCACCCAGCAGCTCGGTGTGCTCCCGGCCGATGCTGGTGAGCACCTGGACCTCCGAAGAGATGATGGCGGTGGCGTCCAGCCTGCCGCCCAGACCGGCTTCGATGACCGCCACGTCGCACCCCTGCTCCTTGAAATAGAGCAGGGCGACGGCGGTCAGGACTTCGAACTGGGTCAGGCGCTCGCCCTCGGGGAAGGTGCGCTCGAGCTCCTCGACGACCGGGCGGACCCTGGCCACCAATCTACAGAACTCAGCTTCGCTGGAGGGAACAGAGTCCACCATCTGCCTCTCCGCCAGACTGATCAGATGGGGAGAAACGTAGGCGCCCACCCTCAGACCCTGAGCCTGCAGCAGCGAAGAGATGAAGCGGGTGGTCGAGCTCTTGCCGTTCGTTCCCACCACGTGGATGGTGCGGTAGGCCTTGTGGGGTTCCCCCAGAGACTTGGCCAGAAGGGTGACGCGTTCGAGGC
This sequence comes from uncultured Actinomycetes bacterium, assembly GCA_963713545.1. Taxonomy (GTDB): domain Bacteria; phylum Actinomycetota; class Thermoleophilia; order RBG-16-64-13; family RBG-16-64-13; genus CAVPLM01. Next base: position 520,164 of record CAVQME010000002.1, read on the forward strand.
CCAAGCGCATGCCCAGCCGTTCGAGGCCGTTCACGTATGCCCACGCCTCCTCCACGCTACACGTGGAACCGTCCGCGGCTGCTCTGTCCGTCGTCGCGTCGCTCACTTCTTCATCTCTTTCACGACGGGCAGCTCCCCGCCGACACGCTCGGCGTACTGCCGCCGCACCTCTTCCAGCACGGCCTCGGCCTCTGCGAGGCGGCTGCGTTCCTCGGCCACCACCGCTTCGGGCGCTTTGACCACGAAGCCGGGATTGTCCAGCTTCGCTCCGGCTTTGACCGCCTCACCGTGCGCCTTCTGCGCCTTGGCCAGCAGACGGTCGCGCTCCCGCTCGATATCCACCAGACCCTCGAGGTCGAGCAGAGCCTTGATCCCCGGACCTTCGATGGAGGCATAGCGTCCGGGTGGACCCTCGCCTCCGGTGACGACCTCGAGCAACTCGCATCCGGAGAGTTGGCGGAACGCGCCTTTGAGACCGGCGAGAGCCAAAGCCGCACCCGGTTCCAGCTCGAGCACCACCACCTTACCCACGATGTCCCGGGCCAGGCCCAGCTCCTCCCGTGCAGACCGCAGCCCCCCTACTACAGCGGTGAAGGCCGCCATCGCCGTCTCGGCGCCTGGGTCGACCCAAGAGGTCTGCGGGTCGGCATACCGCGCGTCGAAGAGGCTCGCTGGACGTTGTCCCGAGATTACCTGGGGCAGGTGGCTGTAGATCTCCTCGGTCACGAACGGCATGAGCGGGTGAAGAAGAGTCATGACCTGCTCGAGCAGATAGAGCAGGTTGCCACTCGCCTGCAGGCGTTCGCCTTCTTCGTTACTGTAAAGGCGGGTCTTGGCCACCTCCAAGTACCAGTCGCAAAGCTCGTTCCAGACAAACCGGTAGAGTAGCCGGGCCACGTCGTCGAACTCGTAGCTCTCGTAGAGGCCGGCGGTCTCTCGTGTGACCGCCGCCAGCCGGCTGAAGATCCAGCGGTCCGCCAGGGTGGCCGGCTCCACTCGTGGCTCTGCCTGAGGATGGGCGCCCTGAAGCACGAGCCGGGAGGCGTTCCAGATCTTGTTCGCGAAGTTCCGACCCATCTCGATGCGTTCCGCGCTGAAACGCACGTCTTGCACCGAGCTCATGTAAGCCAGGCCGAAGCGGGTGGCGTCGGCCCCGTACTCGGCGATGAGATCGAGGGGGTCCACTCCGGTACCCAGGCTCTTGCTCATACGCCGTCCATCGGCGGCGAGCACGGTCGGGTGGATGATGACGTCCTTGAACGGCACGTCCCCCCTGAACTCCAGCCCCATCATGATCATCCGGGCCACCCACAGGTAGATGATGTCCCGAGCGGTGGAGAGGACCGTGGTGGGATAGAACGTCTTGAGCTTCGCCGTCTCCTCCGGCCAGCCGAGGGTGGCGAACGGCCAAAGGGCGGAGCTGAACCAGGTATCGAGGACGTCCTCTTCGTGGCGCATGGACCCGCCGCACTTCTCGCACTCGGCCGGCGGCGTCGCCGCCACCATGAGGTGGTCGCAGCGCTCACAGAAGTAGGCCGGTATCCGGTGGCCCCACCACAATTGGCGGCTGACACACCAGGGCCGGATGCCCCGCATCCAGTCGAGGTAGACCTCGCCCCAGCGTCCAGGTACGAACCGGACTCTGCCGTCCTCCACAGCGGCGATGGCCGGCTGCACCAGGCGCTTCATGTCCATGAACCACTGCAGAGAAAGGAGCGGCTCGATGGTCGTGCCACAGCGGTAGCAGGTGCTGATCGCGTGGTTGTAGTCTTCGGCCTTCACGAACAGGCCCAGCTGCTCCAGCCGTGTGAGGACCGCCTCCCGGGCCTCAGTCGCGGTGAGCCCTTCGAACTCGCCTGCCTCCGCCGTCATGAGGCCGTCGAGGCCGATGACGGAGACGCTGGGCAGCCCGTGGCGCAGACCTATCTCCCAGTCGTCCGGGTCGTGCCCCGGGGTGATCTTGAGAGCCCCGGTCCCGAAACCTATGTCCACGTGCTCGTCGGCGATGATGGGCACCTCACGTCCGACCAGCGGCACCACCGCGGTCCCGCCCACGAAGCGTCCGTAGCGCGGGTCCTTGGGATTGACCGCCACGGCGGTGTCGCCCAGGATGGTCTCCGGGCGGGTGGTAGCCACGGTCAATGTCTCGCCCGAATCGGCGACCGGGTACTTCACGTGGTAGAGCTTGGCCGCGCGGTCCTCATGCTCCACTTCGAGGTCCGAGATGGCCGAACCGCAACGGACGCACCAGTTGACCAGGTAGACGTCCCGGTAGATGTCACCTTTCTCATAGAGCGACACGAAGACCTTGACCACCGCCTGCTGGTAGGCCTCGTCCATGGTGAAACGCTCGGACTCGTAGTCGCAGGCGCAGCCCAAACGCTTGAGCTGGTGGATGATGGTGGAGCCGTACTCGCGCCTCCACTCCCACACCCGCTGCTCGAAGAGCTCACGGCCGATGTCCTCTTTCCGCACGCCCTCCGCGGCCAACTGGGCCTCCACCTTGTTCTGGGTGGCGATGCCCGCGTGGTCGGTGCCCACGATCCACAGGGTGTTCAACCCGCGCAGGTGGTGATAGCGGATGAGGATGTCCTGGATGGTGTCGTTAAGGGCGTGCCCCATATGCAGGGAGCCGGTGACGTTCGGGGGCGGGATGGCGATGGTGTAAGAAGGACGGGGGTCGTCGGCGGCGGCGCTGAAGGCAGAGCGATCCAGCCAGCGCTGCATGAGCCGGTCTTCGACCTCGTGGGGCGCGTAGCGCGCGGCCATGATCAGGTCGCTCACGATCTATCCGCCTTCTCCGGCTCGCTCGACCCCAGAAATACATGCGGGAGCACGTCGACGAAGTTGTCCACGTAGACGATTTCGAGACCTTTCTTGAGCTCGGCGGGCAGCTCGTGCACCTGTGGCCTCACAGTGCTCGGCAGGACCACCGTCTGCACCCCTTCTCGGAGCGCGGCGAGCAGCTTTTCTTTGAGACCGCCCACGGGGAGCACCTGGCCGGTGAGCGTGATCTCCCCGGAGAGGGCCACCTTGGGCAAGACAGGCGCCTGCACGAGAGCGGACAGGAGCGCCGTGGCCACGGCTATCCCGGCCGAGGGCCCCTCCTTGGGCACACCGCCTTCGGGGAAGTGCATGCGCACTTCCAGGGCCGACAGGAGCTCGTGGTCCGAGGGCTGCGGAGGTTCGCACTCCGCCCCCGGCCGCTCCGAACCCCGTCCGCCCTGAGTGCGTCCGGCATCGCCGCCGATCTCGCCCGGCCGGAACCCGGGATCGCGCACCCCTATCTCGATCACCTTGCCCAGGGCCGTCGGGGCGTCGGCGGGCTCCCAGGGAGTCTCCCCTTCCCTCCGGTCGGCGGGCGGCGCAGGCGCGCCCGCGTCCTCCCCGCTATCCGGAGGCTGGTAGTTGTCGAGCAGGTATGCCCGGCCTGGCGAATCCAGCCAGAGCGAGGCCAGGGCAGGGTCTCGGGCCAGCGAGGTCTTGAGGTAGCCCCAGGCCGCGGTGACGCTTTCTTGCATGATCTCGCCCAGCTGCCCGGTGAGATGGAAATCTCCCTTGCCCGGACTGACCACGCACTCGATACGGAGCACGTCTCCCCCAGCTCCGGTGTACGCTAGGCCCAGACTGACCCCCACCTGGGGCTCGGTACCGAGCCGGGCAGCCAGGAACGGGGCCGGTCCTACGAACGGCTCAAGATCGCGCGGTCCCAGCCTGCGCGGCACGGGCTTACGCTCGACCTTCATACGCGCCAGGCGCCGGTAGACCTTCCCTACCAGCCGGGCGACCTCCCTCACCCCGGCTTCTCGCGTGTATTCGCGTATGAGCAGGCGCAGGGCCGCCGGAGTGAACACGTTGCCCAAATCGCTCAGCCCGCTTTCCTCGGCGATCTTCGGCACCAGGTGGCGCTGGGCGATCTCCGACTTCTCCCGGTCTGTGTAGCCCGGCAGGCGAATGATCTCCAGCCGATCGTGCAGAGTCTCCGGGATGTCTTCTTCGTAGTTCGCTGTGGCTATGAAGAACACGTGGGACAGGTCGTACTCGAGCTCCAGGTAGTTGTCCCGAAAGGTGCGGTTCTGGATGGGGTCGAGGACCTCCATCAAGGCTGCCGCCGGATCACCCCGCCAGTCCGACTCCATCTTGTCGATCTCGTCCAGGACCACCAGCGGATCGTCCACCCCGGCGCGCTTGAGCGCATCGATGATACGGCCGGGCATCGCGCCCACGTAGGTGCGACGGTGCCCTCGGATCTCGCCTTCGTCGCGCACCCCGCCCAGGCTGATGCGCTGCAGGGGCCGGTCCAGACCCTTGGCGGTGGCCATGGCCACCGAGGTCTTGCCGACACCGGGGGGACCCACCAGGCACAGGATGGTGTGGGGAGGCGTACCGCCCCGAAGCGAGGCGACGGCCAGATACTCGATGATCCGGTCCTTCACGTTCTTGAGTCCGTAGTGAGTCTCGTCGAGCACCCGGGCGACGGCGACCACGTCGGGGGTGGAGGAGCCCGACAGCACCCCCCAGGGAAGGCCCAGGGCGGTGTCGAGGTAGGTCTTGGCCACCGCCACCTCGGCCGACAGGGGCGGAAGATCGCCAAGGCGCTTGATCTCCTTGGTCAGCGCGGCCGTCGCCCCCTCGGGCAGCTTCTTCTCCGCCAGTTGGCGGAGGTAGGCGCCCCGCTCGCTGTCCTCTTCACCCTCCTCGCCCAACTCTTCCTGCAGGATCTTCAGGCGTTCGTGCAGAAACACCCGGCGCTGCTGACGTTCGAAGTTGTCGTGCACTCGCTCGGAGATCTCGTTCTCCAGGGCGATGAACTCGTTCTCCTGGATGAGGGTCTCGAGTAGCAGCAGAAGGCGGGCCTCAGGCTCTTCCCCCTCCAGCAGCTCCTGCCGGCGGTCGGGCCCGATCATGAGATTGGAGGCCGCGACGTTCACCATCTCCTCGGGATCGGTGACGACCTCCAGCGCGGTCTCGGCCTCCTCGGGAAGCTGAGGGGTCTGGCCGACATAGTTGGCGAACTCCCGCGCGACCGAGTCCATGAGCGCCCGCAGGCGAGGCTCCCTGGCCGCGGGCTTGGAGAGCACCGAACGGTAGGCCACAGTGAAGAACGGCGCCACCGATTCGAAGCGATCGATGAACACCCGTTGCCGGCCCTCGATCAGGGCCTTCAGAGTGCCGTCGGCAAGGCGGGAGAACTGCACCACCTTGGCCAGGGTCCCGACCCGATGGATGTCCTCGGGCTCTGGGTCGTCGGTGACGGCCGACCTCTGGGCCGCCATGACCAGGAGCCCCCCGGACTGGCTGGTCTGCTCGAGAGCGCGGACGCCCTTGTCGCGCTCCACGAAGATCGGCGCCAACATCCCGGGGAAGAGAACGAGGTCACGCGTCGCCAGGAGCGGGACTGCCCGCTGCACTTCAGACATTATCCCTCGCCGCCTATGCGGATTCCTGATCCAGCTCCAGCTCCTCGCGTGCCGTACTGGTCACCAAGGTAGGGTCTATCCGCTTCTCTATGACCTCCCGAGTGACCACGCATTTGGTCACATCCCTTCTGCTGGGCAGTTCGAACATCACGTTGGTGAGCGCCGCTTCGATTATCGAGCGCAGCCCGCGGGCTCCCGTCTCCAGCTTCAGGGCTTTTTCTGCGATAGCGTCGAGCGCTTCTTTGGCGAATATGAGATCGACCCCGTCGTACGCGAAGAACTTGCGATACTGCTTGGAGAGCGCGTTCTTGGGCTCGGTGAGGATATCGACCAGGTCCTCCTGGCGGAGTTGATGCACGTTGCAGATCACCGGGAGCCTGCCGATGAACTCGGGGATGAGCCCGAACCCCAGCAGATCTTCGGGTAGCACCTTGGCGAACAGCTCACCCACATCGCGCTGATCCCTGCTCACGATATCGGCGCCGAAACCCACGCCCTTCTTGCCGATCCTCCGCTCGATGATCTTCTCCAGATCGGCGAAGGCGCCGCCGCAGATGAAGAGGATGTTCGTGGTGTCGATGGTCAGGAACTCCTGGTGCGGGTGCTTGCGCCCGCCCTGAGGCGGCACGCTGGCGGTGGTCCCTTCCAGGATCTTAAGCAGGGCCTGCTGGACGCCTTCGCCCGAGACATCCCGAGTGATGGAAGGGTTGTCGGCTTTGCGGGCGATCTTGTCGACCTCGTCGATGTAGATGATGCCCGTTTCGGCCTTCTTCACGTCGAAGTCCGCCGCCTGGATGAGCTTGAGGAGGATGTTCTCCACATCCTCACCCACGTAGCCGGCCTCGGTGAGCGCGGTCGCGTCGGCGATGGCGAACGGAACGTTGAGGATGCGGGCCAGAGTCTGGGCCAAAAGAGTCTTGCCGCACCCGGTGGGACCGAGGAGGAGGATGTTGGATTTCTGCAACTCCACATCGCCCTCTTCGAACGTGCCCATGTGAACACGCTTGTAATGGTTGTAGACCGCTACCGACAGCGCTCGCTTGGCTTCCTCCTGGCCGATCACATAATCGGAGAGGACAGAGTAGATCTGCTTGGGCTTGGGCAGGTTCTCCAGGTCGATGGACGTCGGCGGTGCGAGTTCCTCATCTATGATCTCATTACAGAGATCGATGCACTCGTCACAGATGTAGACGCCCGGTCCGGCGATCAGCTTCTTGACCTGACGCTGGCTCTTGCCGCAGAAGCTGCAGAGTAGCTGTTCAGACCCTCCAGGTGACTTCGGCACCAGTCGACCCCCTACCTATGCTCGAGAATCTTGTCGATGATCCCGTAGGCGAGAGACTCCTCGGCCGTCATGAAATAGTCCCGCTCGGTATCGTGCTCAACCTTTTCCAGGTCCTGTCCTGTCTGCGTGGCGAGGATCTCGTCAAGGCGCCTGCGCAGGCTGAGCGCTTCGCGAGCATGGATCTCGATGTCGGTCGCCGGGCCTTCGAAGCCTCCCGATACCTGGTGGATCAGTATCTTCGAATTCGGGAGAGCGTAGCGTTTACCTTTAGCACCTCCGGCAAGAAGCAGAGCGCCCATCGACATGGCGATGCCGACGCAGATGGTGGAGATGTCGGGCTTGATGAACTGCATGGTGTCGTAGATGGCGAGTCCGGCGTAGACGTTGCCCCCCGGGCTGTTGACGTAGAGGGAGATGTCCTTGTCCGGGTCTTCAGATTCCAGGTGCAGCAGCTGAGCCACGACCACGTTGGCCACCTGATCGTTGATGGCCGTGCCCAGGAATATGATGCGTTCGTTAAGCAGGCGCGAGTAGATGTCGAACGACCGCTCGCCGCGGCTCGTCTGTTCGATCACCATCGGGATGAGTGGACTCAAGACGTCATCCTTTCCCTTGGACTCAAATGCCTTCTGCAGGAGTATCGGCAGCGGGTTCGGCCTCGGCAAGCTCATCTGCGGCCGATTCCTCTTTCGGTTCGGCGACCGGCTCATCGGGTGCCACCGCAACCGGTTCCGCGACCGGCTCATCGGGTGCGACCGCAACCGGTTCCGCGACCGACTCGGCTACAGGCTCAGCGGCGGGCTCGGCGGCCGGGGCCTCGGCGGCCGGGGCCTCGGGCGCCGCGGCAGGCGCCACGGCCACCGCGTTCGCGAAGATGAAGCTCGGCCGCCTTGTCGCGGACTATCTGCCACTTCACGGGCTCGATGCGGCCTGTCTTGCGCAGCCGGGCCTCGAACGCCTTGGCATCCACCCGAGCGGCGGCGGCCATCTGAGCGACGGCGGCACTGATCTCTTCCTCGGTAGCCTCGATGCCTTCCGCCTTCGCCACTGCGTCGAGCACCAGGCCCGTCTTCACGTTGTTGGCCGCCTGCGGCTTCAGATCGTCGATCATCTGCTCCACCGTGGTGCCGGTGGCGTCGAGATAGGCTTGTAGAGAAGCGCCCTGCGATTCGAGGGAACGCTGGAAATCGGACACCATCTCCTCGGCCTGCTCCCTCACCACCACGTCGGGCAGATCGAGGGTAGCGGCGTCGGCGACCGCCTTGACAGCGAGAGAACGGAACCGCTGGTCGGCGGCGTAGGCCTTGCCGGACTGGAGCTTGTCGCGGATGTCGATGCGCAACTCGAGGAGGGTGGCGAATTCACTTACTTCAGACGCCCATTGGTCGGATAGACGGGGAAGGACCTTCTCCTTGATCTCCTTCAGCACCATGGTGAAATCGACCGTCTTGCCCTCCACACCCTCCGGACCGACCCCTTCGGGAAGGGTCAAGGGGAACGCACGTTCCTGCCCCGACTCCATACCCACAGCCTGCTCGTCGATCTCGGGGAAGATGCGTCCACCGCCCACGTCGAACACGAAATCGCCGGCGTCGAGACCCTCCACCGGTTCCCCCTCCAGGGTCGCGCGGAAATCGACGGTGACGAAGTCACCCTTCTGGGCGGCCCTGCCCGTTACCGGCCGCAGCTCGGCGAACTCGTTCTGCAGCCGCTCCATCTGGGCGTCGACTTCCTTGTCGTCGACTTCTACCGATTCCCGGGGAGCCTCCACCCCTTTGTACTGTCCCAAGACCACTTCCGGCATCACGGTGACCGTGGCCGCAAAGTTCAAAGGTTTGCCCAGTTCCAGCGCTTCGTCGTCGACCTCGATCTCGGGACGGTCCACCGGGTCGAGGCCCAATTCCATGACCGCCGCCGTGAACCAGTTGGACATAGACTCCTCGACGGTGTTCGCGAGGATGGCCTCGTCCCCCATCCGCTGGCGGACCATGGGCGCCGGCGCCTTGCCAGGCCGGAAACCGGGGATGCGCGCTTCGCGCGCCAGTTCTTCAGGTTGATGTTGAAGGCTTCCTGCAGCTCCTCGCTGGAGACCTCGACCGCAAGTTTGACCGTGTTTCCTTCGCGCTCGCTGAGGGTGGTCTTCACGTTCATCCTTTCCTTGGGTACATACCAGACCGATCAGAGTGCGGGTGAGAGGACTCGAACCTCCACGTCAAAGACACATGATCCTAAATCATGCGCGTCTGCCATTCCGCCACACCCGCTCACGTCCGAGGGGTGAACGACGGGACTTGAACCCGCGACCGCTGGGGCCACAACCCAGTGCTCTACCATCTGAGCTACGTTCACCACGTTTCTCCACCCCGGTGACCCGGCACCGGTCCGAAGGCGCGCCTGGCAGGATTCGAACCTGCGACCCACGGATTAGAAGTCCGTTGCTCTATCCAGCTGAGCTACAGGCGCACGTACCGTCGCCGCCACTGTGGCATCCGACCGGCGAAGGAGCGGGCGACGGGATTCGAACCCGCGACAAACGGCTTGGAAGGCCGATGCTCTGCCAACTGAGCTACACCCGCCTGCGCATGCCCTGCTGCTACAGCCGAACCATGGTCGGGACGAGAGGATTTGAACCTCCGACCCCCTGCTCCCAAAGCAGGTGCGCTACCAGGCTGCGCCACGTCCCGTCGTCTGCGTGTCTCTGGCTTCGGCCGCGAGAGTATAGCGTATAGCCCGACCGCCTGACCTTCAGGGCTCTTCTGCACTATAGTGGAGCCGTCGAAGGGCGGCCGCGATGGCAAAGCGAGGGAGGGTCTTGAGGATACTGGTCACCGGAGGAGCCGGCTTTATCGCTTCACACGTGAGCGATCGGCTGCTCGCCCTGGGTCATCAGGTCGTCATCGTGGACAACCTGGCCACCGGCAAGCGGGAGAACCTCCCAGCTTCCGCAACCTTCTATGAGACCGACATCCGCGACCAGGATCTGCGCACGGTGTTCGCCGAAGCCCGTCCAGAGGTCGTCATCCACCACGCAGCCCACATCGACGTCACCCGGTCGGTGCGAGAGCCCACCTACGACGCCTCCATCAACATCCTGGGCTCCCTCAACCTGCTGGAATGCTGCCGCGAATACGGCGTGCGAAAGATCATCTACGCGGGCACGGGGGGAGCCCTGTTCGGAGAGCCGAGCTATCTGCCCGTGGACGAGGACCACCCCATCGATCCCATCTCTCCCTACGGGGTAAGCAAGCACACGGTCGAACACTACCTCTTCGCCTACAGCGCGAACCACGGAATCGACTACATCGTGCTCCGTTATCCGAACGTCTATGGACCCCGGCAGGATCCGCACGGGGAAGCCGGGGTGGTGGCCATCTTCGCCCTGCAGTTGCTGACCGGGCAGCAGCCGGTCATATTCGGTGACGGCACCAAGACCCGCGACTACTGCTACGTGGCCGACATCGCCGAGGCGAACGTCATCGCCCTTAACAGTGCGGCCACCGGCGTCTACAATCTGGGACGAGGGATCGAGGTGAGCGACCTCCAGGTGTTCGAGACCGTACGGGCCGCCGTGGGCTCGGACACCCAGCCGGTGTTCACCGCCGTACGACCGGGAGAGGTCGAGCACATCGCTTTGGATTCCTCCAAGGCAGGGAGGGAATTGGGGTGGACATGGAAAGTGGGTCTGAACGAAGGGGTGGCAGAGGCAGTGGATTTCTACCGCAGGCAGACCAAGGGGATGCGACCGTGAGCAAGAGGGACCGGCGCGACGGCGACCGCACAAGAGACTATGGGCGCGACGATCGACGCGACGGTCAACCGGAGGACGAGCAGCAGCGCCGGACGGGTGAGAGCGACGCCCAGGAAGGCGAATCGCTCACCGCGCTCAAAGGCATCCTGGCCAAGGTCGCCTCGCTCCTCAAGCCGCTCCAACTGAACCCGGAGGAGTCCATCCGACTCGTCGAGCAACTGTACGGGAACGTGCTGGAGATGGACTCCAAACTCGCCGGCGAGTCCGACGAGACCCGTAAGTCCTCGGTGCTGGCCCATATCCAGAACACCGTCATACGTCGCGAAGGCGACAAGCTGGTGGTGGAGTATCCCGTCGAGGCGAAGCCCGAGGGGATGCCGTCAGGGAAGACCCGACCTGAGGCCAAACCTGATGGAGCAAAGCCGGACGACGCCAAACCGGAGGAGGCAAAACCCCTGGAAGCTCCGGCCGAGACAAAGCCTGCTGAGGCACCGGCCGAGAGCTAGCCCTCGTCGAAGTAGGTCAAGCGCTTGAAGTGTCGGAAGCGCTCCTTGATCTCGGCCTCCGTCAGACGCAACAGACGATCCAGGCCGAAGTCTTCGACCGCGAACGAGGCGAGAGTGCTGCCGTAGATGATGGCGCGTGCCATCGCGGCGTCGGTGACCTCCCCGCACGCAGCGAGATACCCGACGAAGCCGCCCGCGAACGTGTCACCTGCCCCGGTCGGGTCGAATACCTCTTCGAGCGGCATGGCAGGCGCCGCGAAGAACTCGACCTCGCCCTGACAGGTCATGAGCACGCCGTTCTCCCCGCGTTTGATGACCAGCGTGCAAGGACCCATCGAGCGGATGGCGCGCGCGGCTTTGACGAGGTTGGCCTCGCCCGACAACTCCCTCGCCTCCGAGTCGTTGATGATCAGCACGTCGACGCGCTTGAGCACCTCGCGTAGCTCGTCCGGCGTGCCCTCTATCCAATAGTTCATCGTGTCTGCGGCGACCAGGCGAGGAGCCGTCACTTGATCGAGGACGTCGAGTTGGAGGCGGGGATGGATGTTGCCGAGGAACACGAACGGCGAAGAACGGTATTCGTCGGGGATCACGGGCTGGAACTGCTCGAAGACGTTCAGCTTCGTATAGATGGTCTCGCGGTTGTTCAGGTCGAACCCGTACTCCCCCTTCCAGCGGAACGTCTCGCCGGGCACGGTCTGAAGACCGGCGAGGTCGATGGAGCGCCCCCCGAACATGCCCGCGCCCCGCTCGGCGAAATCCTCGCCGACCACGGCCACGAGCCTCACGTCGGTGAAGAACGACGCCGCCACGGAGAAATAGGTGGCCGAGCCCCCTACGACTCGCGACACCTCCCCGAAAGGGTTCTTGATGGTATCGAACGCGACCGAACCGACAGCCAGAATAGGGTTCATGCGCATCTCACCCCACGTACTTGCCGATGATCGGGGCAAGGTCCCGCTTGGCCTCGGCGGAGATCGCGTCGGGACTGGTGATGATCGCTGTCGCCAGCGCGCTGGCGCAGGCGCAGGCGCGCTCGTCCGGTACACGGCCCACAGCCTCGGCGATGAGCTTCTGCGCCATATCTGCGTTCTGGAGGAGATTCGCGACGATCATGTCCACGCCTACGTGATCATGATCGGGGTGCCAACAGTCGTAATCGGTCACAAGCGCGATCGTCGTATAACAGATCTCGGCTTCACGGGCCAGCTTCGCTTCTTGAAGGTTCGTCATACCGATGACGTCCATCCCCCAACTCCGGTAGAGCCGCGACTCGGCCAGAGTCGAGAACTGAGGCCCCTCCATGCACACATAGGTGCCGCCTGAGTGGGCGCGCGCGCCCACGGTCTGCGCCGACTCGAACGCGATCCGGCTGAGATCGGGACAGACAGGATGCGCGAACGATACATGCACCGCGATGCCGTGACTGAAGAAGGTGCTGATGCGCCCGCGGGTCCTGTCGAAGAACTGGTCCGGCACGACCACGTCGAGCGGTGGATACTCTTCCTTGAGGCTCCCCACCGCGCTCGCCGAGAAGATCCGCTCGACGCCGAGGAGCTTGAAGCCATAGATGTTGGCGCGGAAGTTGAGCTCGGACGGGGGAATACGGTGGCCGGCTCCGTGCCGCGCAAGGAAGGCCACTCTCCGCTCGCGCAGCGTAGCTGTCACATAGGGCCCGCTGGGTTCGCCGAACGGAGTCGACAGCCGGACCTCGTCGCGGTCGCTCAACTCCTCCATGTCGTAAAGCCCGCTTCCGCCGATGATGCCAATCTGAACCGACATGCCCCTCCTTCAATAACCGGCCGCCGAGCCGCTCGTCGCGGTCGCCGGGATGACGAGGCCCGCCGGGCTCGCTTCCACCTGGCAGTGGAGAACGCCCGACGGACAGCGTATCACGAGGGACCCAGCGGTCACGCGGACTCCGACTCGCTCTCGGCCTTCGACCCGGACTCCGAGTTGGCCCCCGGCTCTCCCTCAGTGTCGGCCCCGGCCTCAGCCCCGGTCTCCGGCTCAGCCCCGGTCTCCGGCTCGGCGGCCGTCCCGTCCCGCACCGGCTGAGGACCGGGGCCCCCGGGGGAAGCGCCGCCGCTGAGCACGCCCACGTAGCTGAGCTGAAGCTGCGAAAGCGCGCTGCGGTGAGCCGCCATCTCCTTGGCCGGCCTCGTCCTTTCCAGCAGTTCGACCAGGGCCTTGAAGGCGTCGATGGCGAGCCTCGCCTCGCCCAGATCGCTGCGTCCATCGTCCCCGCTGAGACCCATCCGGTCGATGGCAAGCGCCGACAGAGAGTGCATCATGAAGAGTAGATGGTCGCTCACCGTCAGGTTCTGCAGTTCCTCGCGAAGTTGCCGCATCATCGCCGCTTCATCCGCTTCGAGTCGTTTGTCTTCCTCCTCGGCCACGGCTCTCGTCACCTCCCTCAGAGAAATGGTTGCCACCCGAGGTTACTATAGCGACCGACCCCCCGCGGTGTGAAAAGGCCGCGGGCGCTGTGGTCCCCGGGACCTTCGCGGCTGCGGCGCTGTTAGAATGGAAAGTCACACAGGCGGATCGAGCCACGGGAGTCTAGACTGAGCTTGACTGCGACCGAACAAGTACGGGATGCGGACGCCCATCTTGTCCAGCGGGCCCGTGAGGGCGATAGCGACGCTGTGACCGAACTCTACCGGCGCCATGAGCGTCGTGTGTACAACCTGGCTCTGCGCACGCTGGGGAATCCGTGGGACGCGGCCGACGTTTCCCAGGAGGCCTTCATCAAGGCCTTTCGCAGCCTGGACTCTTTCAAAGGAGAGTCCCGCTTCACCACGTGGCTTCATCGCATCGTGGTGAACGCGGCCTACGACCACCTGCGTCGGCAAAGGCCGGAACCGATGGACGCAGAGATCATCGACGATCTCTCCGGCCCCTCCGGATCCGGGGCGGTCGTGGGGTCGGGACGACAGGGTACGGATCCCGCTCTCGATGGCCTGTCCGACCCCCTGAGACAAGCTTTGATGAGCCTGAACGAGGGCTTCCGCTTCGCCGTGGTGCTCTGCGACCTGCTGGGCTTCCCCTACAGCGAGGCCGCAGAGATCCTGGGTGTTCAGGAAGGGACGATCAAGTCCCGCATCTTCCGAGCCCGCGAGGCGCTGGCGACGGCCCTTGTCGAGTGTGGATATGACTTGCCAAGCGCCCGGAACCCCGAGCGAGGGGACGGCGTCACACGGCAGGGCAAGATAGGGGATGAAGGATGATGTCACGGGGTAATGAACACGACGGTGTCGGGCGGGTGCCCGCATCCGCGCTTCCCGGTCATGTGGATGATTGGGCCGAGATAGCCGTCGATTATCTGGATGGCCGGCTGGCGCCTGAGGTCAAGGCTGCCGTCCAGAGCCATATCCGGGAATGCCCCGATTGCGCCGCCCGGCTCCGCACTCAAAGCAGCGTGGTGACCTTCATGCAGGAGACCTTCCTCGATGATCCCCCGCTGGACCTCGAGGACCGGGTGCTCGGCGAGGTCCTCTTCCCTTCCGAGCCGGTAGCTACCCCTCGAAAAGAAGAGCCAAGAGGCTGGTCGGTCACCTGGAACAAGAAGATCAGACCCTGGCTCCCTGCGACCATAGCCGTGGTCGCGCTCATGGCGGCCATCACCGGCTACGGCGTGGTCCGCTCTTCCAACAACGAGCTTTCCACCGAGGGAGTCGGCACCTCCACGACCGTGGCCATCGCCGACCAGGCAGCCGAGACTGCCGCCCGGAGCGAGGATAGTCTCAGCGCTACCACCACGGCAGCCGCGGCGACCACAACGGCCGCCCCGGGCTCCACCGCGGCTCCCACGGAGACCACGGCCGCCGTCATGGCTGCAGGGGGTAGTGAGCCGACGGTCCTGGTGGACCGCAAGACCATGGTCACAGAGCTACGCGCAGCGGAGAGCCCGGCTTATCTGGCCTTCATGGCCACCGCCCCGGAGCAGTCCGACGATTCCGGTTCGGGCGAGGCCTCAACGACCGTCACCGGATCCACAGTTGAGACCTCGACCGTCGAGACCGCTGCGGTGTCCGCCAAGCAGGCGGAGGACGTCGCTTCGCAGATCACTACTCTCACCGGCTTAGAGCCGCTCGATGTAGATCTCTGGCTCGGGGGACCGACCTTCGCGGCCTACCTTCCCCGCGACGACGCGGAGCAACTTGTCGACCTGGTGCGTTCCATCGGAGCATCGGTGGGGCTCGTGGTAGGTCTTATCCTGGGGCAGCCCGCCGGAACCGCCGAAGCCGGCGCCCGCCTGCTCGAGCACAGGCACGAATTGTGTGAGCTTCTCGCCGATCGAAGCCTCAAACCGTCCGTGGTGAACTGGAGTTTCACCACTTCCACCCTCCCTCCGTCCGAGGGCGGGCAGGACGGCACCGGTTGGGAAGCTGCCGTTGAGGCGGGGACTCACGTGCTCGTCGTCATCTACGTGCCGGAGCCCTGATCCGGGCGTGATCCGAACAGGCACGCCCAGAGGCAAGGGCGCGCGGGGCCAGCCTTCACTCGACCTCCACTGGAATGACAGAGAGCCGCTCTCGCGGCTCACTCCTGTCCATGGTCGGGGTGCCGGGATTTGAACCCGGGACCTCATCGTCCCGAACGATGCGCGCTACCAGGCTGCGCTACACCCCGCCGTCACGCCCACCCGCCCCGGCGCGGGCGCCTATTGTATACCATGAGTGTCGGAGCCTGCCATTTCAGAACAGAGGGCCGCGACCGAGCAGCGAGGGCATTCTTCCCCGGGCTTCGCGGTGAAGTCCCCGCGCCTCATGCGGTCGAGCTCGCACTCCAGCAAGGACTGCAAACGAAGCTCATCGCCCCGGTCGAACGACACAGTCACGGGGGCGTCCGGCTGCTCCAGGAATAGGAAGTCCATCCGCGCGGACTCGGCACCCGCACGCAGCGCGGCAAGCGCATACACCGCTCCCTGTAACTCGTAGCCCATAACCACCTCGGCCGGCGCTCGCCCGCGCAGGGTGTTGGTCTTGTAATCGACGATGTGCCAGGCCCCATCCCTCTGCGAGACCAGGTCCATCACCCCCGACACGATGGTGTCGCCCACTGCGAACACGAACGGTGTCTCCCTGGTCGCGGAGAAAAGAGCTCGATCCCCGGCGAACGGAGAATGCCAGAAAGCCCCAGTCAGCAGGACGGTACGCTCCAGATCGGCTTCGGACAGCGCGGATAGACTGGAGTCGCTCGAAGCCCGGTGAGCGGAAAGGTCGACCGCCTCGTCGTGGAGGAGATCGGGAGCGGGACACGCGTCGTCGAGCGCGTGCCGCTCTAGGAGCGCGTGGACGAGGAGACCTACAGCTCGACCGGACTTTGTATCCGCTTCGTCGATGAGGTCTTCGTCCGCGAGAGCAGCCCCTGGCTCGTCGTCCTCATCGTCTGCGATCGGGCCCGGCCGCGATCGCAGAGCCAGTGGTACCCCGGCCGGCTCCAAGCGGAGTCCGAGCACTCTTTCCAAGTAGAACTGCTTTGGGCACCGCTGGTAGGCGGCGAGTGCGGAGAAGCTGATCTGACGCGGAGTCACGCTTCTGGGCGGCCACTCCAAGAAGCTGGGACAAGCATCCTGGGGGGGGTGGGGTCCGTCAAGCCCCTGGTGCCCTGGCCCAAGGACATGCTTCGGCCCCTCGGTGGAGGAGGCCGTCGCCGCAGAGGCGGGCCAGGCCGCGCCCGCCTCTGCGGCGACGGCCATTCCCGCCACGATCACGTTTAGCCCCTCGACCGTCAGAGTCGCGCCTGCTGCGGGCATCGTGTCGAAGCCCACGGCCGCGATGATCCTGCCGATGCGGCAACTCTCCATCCCTCCGTTCAGAGGCTTGGCCCCCACGAGCACGAGCCGCTCTTCCGCCCGGGTCATGGCCACGTACAGGAGGCGGACATCTTCCTCTCGCTCTTTGACTCGCTCCTCATCGGCGATCTCGGCGGCCGGACCCCAACTGAGTTCGCCCGCTTCGTAGGTCTTGCGCCCCGAGCCCTTGAGGAAGACCCCCATGCGGCCGCCGCTCCCGACGATGAACCGAGGCCGGCTCCCCTGGGGCACGTCGGAGCCGAGCCCGGCCAACACTACGACCGGAAACTCGAGACCCTTGGCTTGGTGGACGGTCATGACCCGCACCACATTCTCTCCCTCCGCCAAAGTGGGGGCGCTGCCCTCCCTGTCGCTGAGGTCGCCCATGGATCCGATAGCCCGGACGAATCCGGCCAGGTCGGGACCCTGCAGGGCCTCGTAGTCGTCGGCAAGGCGCATCAGTTTCCGCACGTTGGCGAAGCGGCGCCTACCTTCCGGCGAGGCGAGCAGACAGACATCGTAGCCGCAGTCGCTCACGGCATCGTCGATCAGGCGGGCCAGCCCCGGCCTCCCGACCCGATGCCTGAGGATGTTCAGCCGCGTCACGAAGTCGGGCAGCAGTTCCTGGTCGGTCTCAGCGACGCCCGGGAGCACTCCCTCGCGGACGACCTCCCACAAGGAACGGGCCCCTCTTCTGTGCGCTTCGCGTCCGAGCAGGTAGAGGCCGTCGTCTGAGAGGCCGACTATGGGCGACCTGAGGACGGTGACCAGAGACAGATCGTCATGGGGATTGATCAGCAGTCTTAGCAGCGCCGTCATATCGGCTATCTCGTCTTTGCCGTAGTAGCCCTTGCCCCCTACGACGTACACCTCGACCCCCCGGTCTATTAGAGCCTGCTGATACAGGTCGACGTGGGTCTGGGCCGGCATGAGGACCACGATCTGACGAGGCTCCCAGTGTTCCTCGTCCGTCAGCCGCCGAACGTGGGCGGCCACTGCGCGAGCTTCTGCCTCCTGCATAAGGGGCGACCGCGTCTCCGGCCGAGGCTTCTCCAGGCGCTCCACCGCCAGGACCTCGACAGCCACCGGCCGCTCCGCTGGTCCATGATCTCCGGGACATCGTTCTTCGCGGCCTGGAGCAAGAGCCGCATAACCCGAACCGAAGAAACGAGCGTCTGCGAAGAGGCGGTTGATGAAGGACAGTATCTCCCGGCGACTGCGATAGTTGACGTCGAGCCGATGGACCGAGTTCGCCGGCCCGAGCGCTGTTTCCCGGCGCCTGAACACCTCCACATCGGCCCCGCGAAAGCGGTAGATGCTCTGACGCGCATCCCCTACCATGAGCAGCCTCGAAGCCTCCAGTCCTTCGAGGATGGAGCACTGCAGTTCGTTCGTGTCCTGGAACTCGTCGACCATCACCCTTAGGCCCGGTCCACCGGCAACCGCCACCCCTCCCCGCCGGGCGACAAGCAGGGCCCGCGCACAAAGCTCCAGATCGGTGAAGTCCAGCAGGCCTCGCTCCCGCTTGTACGCCTGGTAGGCGCGTTGGAAGCGAACAAGCAGATCGTTCATGGTCACTACGACAGGCCGGAGGAGCTGCTCGGCGAGAGAACGACGATAGTGGGTCAGCGCTGCTCTCAGCGGCTCGAAGTAGGGCTCCATGGCGGAAGTCTTCCTGCTCGGGAAGAAGCCCTCGGTCTTTCGCAGGGCATCTTCCACATCGAGTGTGGGTCCCGGTCCCTTGATCCAGGAAAAGCATCCTTCCAGTATCGCCAGATCGGCCTCGAGGGAGGCGGACCGACGGGTGAAAACCGATCCGGCTCTGAGAGCCTCACGAACGGTTCCGGCCAGGGCCACGCGGGCCGTTTCCGACGACTCACCAAGCGCGATCACCACCTGCGGCCGCTCTATCCCGGCAGCGCGCAGGTGCTCGAAGAGAGGGATGAGCTCCTCCCGAAGGAGCGGCCCGTGGGAGCCCAGAACATCCAGACCGGCTTCGTCCGCCTCCTCGACCGCCTGATTCCAGACCTCGTCTCGCACCTGATGCTTGGCCAAATTCGCCGCTTCGGCCTCGAGGACGGAGAAGGCCGGGTCGACTCCCGCCTCCAGAGCGCTCTCCCGCAGTAGGCCCGCGCAGAGGCTGTGGATGGTGCCGATGGTGGCCGCGTCCAGGGAAAGGGCCAGGTCGGGGCGTCCCAGGTCGTGCAGTCGTCGGCGGATGCGATCCACCAGTTCGGCGGCAGCCTTCCGAGTGAAGGTCACCGCTATCAGGCAGTCAGGGGGAATGCCCTCGTCGATGAGAGCGCGTATGAAGCTAGCCACCAGCAGCCGGGTCTTGCCGCTTCCCGCGCCTGCGGTGACAAGGACCCGCTTGCCGGGATCGAGTACCGCCTCCTCCTGAATACCGGAAAGCACCATATCCGAGGGTGGGCTCACGGGCGATACCCTCCTGCGCGAGCGCGGCACGCGGGCCCAAGCTCGCACCAGGACGGGCAATCGCGCTCGCGGGGGGCGATAGAGCCGGCTCGCATGCCGGCCGCCGCATCGAGCGCGAGAGCCCGAGTACGGTCGAACAGACTCTGGGCGTCGACCGGGTCCATCACCCGGCAACCCTGCCCTCCCTCGCCCAGCAGTCCCTCCGAGCCCGCGTGGACCATGCCCGAACGACGGCCCTCACGCGGAGAGAGATAGGCTCCGCCGATCACCTCTGCGTCGGGCCGCTCTGCGGCCAACGCCATCAGGTACAAAGGTAACTGCAACGCCCGTTCGGTGCCGAGACTAGAGAGATCCGGGATACTTCCGCTTTTGTAGTCCAACACAAAAAGGTTCTTCGCACCAGGATCAGCGTCGATGCGGTCGATGCGCCCCCTGATCTTGATTCCTCCGATGTCGACCCCGGCGCGGCCCCCCACAGCCGCCTCGGTCTCCGCCGTGGCCAGTGCGCTCCGAGAGGTGCTCTCCAACTGGAAGACACGTCGGACCATCCTCCTCAGCCTCCAGATAGCAAGGCGTTTCTCCGCCGGAGTCCCGGGACATCCGTCGTCCGCCAGCAGCCGTTGGATAGCTGCGTAGGCCAGCCGCTCGGCTTCGGCGACACGCTCCAGCCGCAGCGGGAGCACACCGCGAGAGGCCAGTTCCCGGTAGGTCTCGGCGAGAACACCGTGCAACAGCTGCCCGGTAGAGCGCGAGTCAAGCTCCGGTTCCAATTCCTCGACGCCGACCACCCGCTCAACGAACCAAGCGAACGGGCAGGTGAGGTAGGTCTCCAGCGAGGATGGGCTGAAGCTCTCTGTCGCCGCCAGCTCGTCGAGGATCGACGGGGCGGTGAGACGGACGGCGGAACGCCGCCATGGCCTCACTCTCCCCGGGCCGGAATCGGAAGAGACGTCCGGATGGGGAGACCGGCCGTGTGCTGCACAGGCGCGGAGGTAGTGTCGACGCGATGGCGCTGCGTCGAGGCTGAACACGACCTCGGCCAAGGTCCGGGTCTGATGATCCCGCTCATTCACCGCGAGCAGTTCCTTCGCCGACCACCAGAACCGGGAGGGCATGACCTCCCCGCCGCCGTCATCAGCGTCCCGAGCGCTCAGCAGCAGGAGCTGCCAGGCCCGAGACAGGGCGCTCAGAAACAGCGCCGCCTCCTGGTTGGTCTCCGGGACGAAGAGACCTCCGCCCGCCAGCGAGTCGAGGCGCGCCCGCTGGACCCCGGTGAGAAGGGAAGGAGGGTCGGAATGCCCGGGAAACTCACCCTCCGTCAATCCCAGCACCGCGACCACTGCGAAACGGCGGGCCCGGGCGCGCTGGACGCTCAGAACCTGCACCGCGTCGGTATCCTCGACCCGGCTACCGGGGATCGAGAGCCCTGCAAGGGAGTTCAGCACATCGTGAGCCCCGAGCCACGCTGCGCCATTGCTGAGGCCCAGCCTGCTCAGAGTCGACACGGCCGCGGCCAGGGCTCGGAAGGCGCGGGCGTCCTGCTCGAGCTCCAGCTCTCCACCAGACACGCACCGGACTGCGGCGCCCAGCATCCACCGGCCCAGACCGTCCAACCCGGCCGGTTCGATGCGGGCAACGGCTGGATCCGTCCCGAGGACGCTCCAGATGGGACCGAGCGATCCCGGGCACACGTGTTCCGCGACCTCGGCGAGCACACCGACCCCCGATCGAGTCCCCCGTCTGTAGCGCAACTCTACGTCGGCTACGGTCTCCGGCTCCATACCGCTATAGGGACTGCGAAGATAGACCAAGACCGCTTCAGCATCGTCCCGCATCAAACCGCGCAGGAGGTTCAGCAGGGAATGGCCGAACCCGGTCTCACCAAACGACCGGGCGTCATCGATCTGGTAGGGGATGCCGCACGAACCGAGCACCTGCCCGAGCAGACTCCCCCAGGTCCGCGGGCGGCGCACGATGACGCCGATGTCGCCCGGCCTGAAGCCTTCCCTGATGAGAGCAGCGATGTGCTGGGCCAGCAACTCGGCCTCGTTCCTCTGCCCGGAGGCAAGCAGAAACCGCACCCCTTGAGGACCCGACGACGGAGACGGAGGCTCAGCTGGGGGCGGATCGCCCAGGAAGTGGCGCTCCAGATACGCGATCGCCGGGGAGGAATAGGCCCCCACCTCCGGGTATTGCTCGATCACCCTGTCGGCGACTGCTCTCCAGCTTCCCACCTCCTCGGACGTGCAGAGATTCGTGGGCCTGCCGGCTTCGCGAGGGAGCGTGACGAGGACCTGAGTGCTCGAAGAAAGTCTGCGGATAAGGGTCTTTTGCACGCTGGTGAAAGACGTGAAACCGTACAAGACGAGGGGCCGTGTCCAATCTCCCGCCAGTGCCAACGCCTCCCGGGCCGCCGCCGGGCCGTCAACCAAACCCCAGCTTGCACATGCATCCCCATAGGCTTCGTGCAGATGGCGCATGTCGGCGGCCAAGCCGGCCGCACCCGGGTCCACGGCGACCCAACGGTCCAGGATCTCGTAGAGTTCTGGAGGACTCTTGCCGCTGTCGCCCAGCTGTCGGATCATCCTCGCGAGACTGGCGGCGGCCCCCGGCATGGCGGCCATCCCAGCAAGCGAACGCAGGGGCGTCTCTCTGAGTACCCTACCGATGATGAGAGCGCGCTCGAACTCCCCCGAATACTCTAGAGGCCGGGGGACGATGGTGCGGACCAGGCCATCGAACGTGAGGGCAGCCGACTGACCGACCAAGGCGCCCACACACCGAACCATCTCCAAGGTTAGCCCCTGAGCGTCCGGCGCGGTGGGCGCCACCACGACCGGACGAAGAGGCAGCCGTTCCTTCCACCACCGGAGCGCAAGACCCATCTTTCCCGAATTGGGTGGTCCTAGGACCAGAGTGAGCCCCGGCCGGCTCGGCGCAAAGCCGTCGCCTTCGGCCTCGTGATGCCCGCCGCCGGCATCCACGGGCGCACTGAACTCGAGGGCGTCGCACACTCCGTCGTGCGTGGAGTCACCGCGCATGGGGCCGTCGCGCGCCGACCTGTCGCGCGCCGGCCGGTCGTTGGCGGCCGCCTGAAAGCCGGCCGCCCCGCCGGTCCTTGCTCTCGTGTCCTCCGATGGATGCACCTTGGCCACCATTGTAGAGCCCGCGCCGGACGGGTGCTGACCCGGCAGCCACTTCTGCGCTAGTCTTACGGCATGAGTCGCGATGAGGACAAGCTCATACGCCAGTTGTCGCTCGTCTCGTTCCTGCTCAGCCAATCGCGCCCTTTCACCGGCCGCGAGATCCAAGAGTCGGTGGAAGGCTATGCGGAGATGAGCGATGAAACGTTTGCGCGGCGCTTCTTTGGTGATCGAGCCGATCTGGCCGACATCGGGATAGAGATCAAGAGCTTGGCCGACCCAGAATCGGCCGATGCGCAACTCTACTGTCTGCCCGCGGAGGATTTTCACCTGCCCCAGGTGGATCTCACGCCGGCCGAGCTGCGGGCCTTGGCCCTAGCCCTCGCCGCGCTGGACGGCCGTTTCGCGTACGCACGGCCCTTGCGCCTTGCGCTTACCGCGATCTCACACGGAAGGCCGGACCCGATCCAGGACGAGCTGGAACAACTGCCTATCGCGTTCGCCCCAGACGAGGACGCTCAGCGGGCGGGTAAGCAGTTGGCCCGTCTGGAAGACGCGGTCACCCGAGGCAAATCGGTGTGCTTTCAGTACCCCTCGGTGGAGGGCAAGCTCGAGGAACGGACCCTCCAACCATACAGTCTCTTCTTCATCCAAGGTCGCTGGTATGTCGTGGGTCTCGATCGCAAACGTGAGGCCGTCCGCACGTTCCGCGTGGGTAGGATCCAGGGGAACGTCCGCTTCTGCACTGAGAAAGCACGCGATTTCTTAGTCCCGGCCGACTACGATCCCGAGAAGTACCGTGCCCGCCCGCCGTGGCTCCTCGGCGCCGTCAAAGGCTCGGCCACCGTCAAGGTGGGCGAGGACCTGGCCTGGTGGGTCACAAGGTTGCAGCCGCACGTTCAACGGCTCGCTGATGACGATGATGGGTGCACTTGTTTCATAGTCGCCTACGCGGAGGAGACCGTCCTTCTCTCCTGGGTGGTGGGCCTTGGTGGCTGCGGCGAACTGCTCGAACCTGAGTATCTGCGCGAGGAGCTGCGCCGGCGCCTGGAGCGCGTTCGCGCCGCCCATGAGGAGACATCGGCCGGACTAGGACCGACTGAGAACGCGACGGGTGATGCCGGGGTGGTGGCAAGCGCCCTCCCCCCACGTCCTCGCCATCCCATCCCGACCCCCAGCGAAAAGGCCGGGCCGATCGCACCGGAGCACCTCGCGCGGGCCATCGCCCTGCTCAACTACCTGGTCGACGAGGACCGGCCGGAGCTGATCACCTGGGGCGCGCTGAAGGCCGACTTGGGCCTCACCCGGGCCGAGGTGGAGGCCGACCTGTCGCTCATCAACCTCGTCAACTTCGGAGGAGGGACGTACGCGCTGACCGCCGAGGCCACCGATCAGGGCGTCGAGGTGGTCCGCGACGTCATGGCCGAGACGTTCGACCAGCCTGCTCGGTTGTCTCCACTCATGGCCCGGGCGCTCCTTTTGGCCCTCGATCTTCTGGGGGACGCACTCACGTTCAAGGGCACGGAGTCTCTCGGCTCTGTACGGGTGAAAGTCGGAGCGCTCGTCGGTGAAGGCCCCCAGGAGTCGGCGATCATCGTCGACGACGTTCTGCCGCCGGAGACCGAGATAGTCGAAGTCCTCAGTCGCGCCATCCGTGACCGGCAGATCGCTTCCATCGAGTACTTCACCGCCTCTCGGGACGAACTGAGCGAACGCCAGGTGGAGCCGTATCTACTCTTCCGGTCGCGGGACGGCTGGTACTTGGAAGCGTACTGCCTCAAGGCAGGTCAGCAGCGGACCTTCCGGCTGGAGCGCATCCGTAGCGCCCGCGACACGGCGACCACCTTCGTCCCCCGCCCCGAGATCGACCTCGTCCCGCGCCGGCAGGGACAGGCGTTCTCGCCCGATAGTCGAGCCCTTTGGGCGACGGTCCGTTTCGCTCCCGAGTGGCGGACCTATCTGGAGGACCGGGGCACTGGCTGGGAAACCGTACCCGAAGGCTTTCTGGTGGCTCGTATCCCTTATCTCGACGAGTCCTGGATGGCCCGCGAAATCATCCGCTTCTTGGGGGATGCGGTCCTCGAGCGGCCGGATTCGGCCCGTCGGCATGTCAGAGACTCGGCTGCCTCGCTGCTTGCCCGGTATTCGAGGAGCACGGCGTGAAGTTCTGGCTGCGCTGGACGGCGAACAGCATCGCCATCTACCTGGCGCTCTACCTCGTCGATTCCGTGGCCGGTGGCAGATTCCGCGTGGAAGCCATATGGGCGGCGGTGATCACCGCTGTGCTCCTGGGCTTCTTGAACAGTTTGGCCCGCCCGCTTCGCCGGCTGAGAAGCAAACCTGTGGTCGCGCTGTCGAGCGCCGTTCTCACCGTACTCGTGAACACTCTGGTGCTCCAAGTGTTCATCTGGATCGGACAGGCGTTATCCGCCCAGAGTTTCGTATGGGTGCTTGCCGTGGCAGCTTTCATCTCCCTTGTCTCCGGGACGATCAATTGGCTGATCGGCTTCAAGAGCAACGAGAAACAGCGCGCGAGCGCACAGCGCCGGAAGGAAACCGGCACTGTGCGCGAGGGGGAAGCGAAGAGCCCGAGGACGAGGGCGTAGCCCGGACCCAGACCTAGAACTGGTTTCGAAATGAAGCTTCGCCGCCAGGGACGCGCTGGGTAAGCGCAAGGCAAGGACGCAAAGAGCGTCAATAGCAGCGCTATTCACGCGACTGAGGACGATGCATTGTGCCGCTCAGCGCGCACTAGGCGGCCGCGGCTTCACTTTGAAACCAGTTGTTAATCCAGGACCGGCACCTCGTGGCCGTGGGACTGTACCAGCAGCCGGAAGTCATGCGGACTGGTGGCCATGAGCTGGGCGTCCTCAAGGGTGACCATACCCCGCTCGAACAGACCGAGCAGGCTCTGGTCGAAGGTCTGCATGCCGTAGAAGTCGCCCTCTTGGACGGCCGTCCGGATGTTGTGGGTCTGTCCGGGATCAAGGATCAGGTCGCGGATGCGGCCGGTCATCACCAGGACCTCCACTGCCGGGACCCGGCCCACGCCGTCCGCCCGCACGAGCAGCCGCTGGGAGATGATGCCCCGGAGCGAGCCGGCAAGCATGATCCGCACCTGCTTCTGCTGATAGAGCGGGAAGAAGTCGATGATCCGGTTGACTGTCTCGGCCACGTCGATGGTGTGGAGCGTGCTGAGGACGAAGTGACCGGTCTGGGCTGCCGTCAGGGCGGTCCGCACAGTCTCCTGGTCCCGCATCTCGCCGATGAGGATGATGTCCGGGTCCTGCCTCAGGACGTACTTGAGCGCCGACGAGTAGTTCTCGGTATCGAGCCCAACTTCGCGCTGGTTGACGATACAGCGATGATCCTGGTGAAGGATCTCGATAGGGTCCTCGATAGTGACGATGTGCCTGCGCAACCGGTGGTTGATGTGGTCGATCATGGCCGCGAGGGTGGTGGTCTTGCCGGAGCCCGTCGTCCCGGTGACCAGCACCATGCCCCGCGGTTCCAGGGCGAGCTTCTGCACCACCGGGGGTAGGTTGAGTTCGGCAAAGGTCGGTACGCGCGTCACCACCTGGCGGAGGGCGATGGAGATCGTACCCCGCTGGCGATAGACGTTGATCCGGTAACGGCCGACACTGGGTGCGCTGTAGGCGAAGTCGATCTCGTTGGTTTCGCTGAACCGCCGGATCTGCTTCTCGCTCATCAGTGACGCAGCGTAATCCTTGGTGTCCTCGGGCGTGCAGGAGGGCTCGTCAAGCTCGGTGAGCTCACCGTCCACCCGGATCGTCGGAGGACTTCCCACTTTGAGGTGCAGGTCGGAGGCTTCCGCCTGGACGACCTTCTGCAGTAGCTCATCTATAGTCTTCATAAACCCCAGACCCTCCAGGGTCCGCGACTCGACTATGCATCCTCTCCATGTGTCGGTGGAAAACGCCTTCGACTTGAGAGGACTCTGAGCTACAGCACCCCCTGCCAGTAGGGCTTGACCGCTGCCAGCGCCTCCATAACATCGGCGCGTTCGTCCTCGGAGACCTTGCGTTCGAAGGGTGGGGTCTCTCCTCCCAGACCCTTGAGGGTGGCCACTATCGACGCCGCCAGCATCTGGGGCACGTAGCCGCCCTCGAGGAAACAGAGGGGTCCGGCGGCGCCGACCTCTTGAGCGAGCGCCAGCAGGCGGGCGGCCATCCATTGGAACGCCTCTTCTGAGAACCGCAGATCTCCCAGGGGGTCCCCCTTCTGCGGGTCATATCCGGCGGAGACGAGGAGAAGCTGAGGTCTGAAGGCGCGCGCCAACGGGACCAGCAGCGACTCGAAGGCGAACTGGACCGCCGCATCTGTGCCGCCCGCGTGCAGCGGCACGTTGACCGTGAACCCGGCACCCTCTCCGCTGCCCACTTCCCGCGCCAGCCCCGTCCCGGGATAGTGACCGCCCTGATGGACGCTGAAGAAGAGGACGCGGGGATCGTCGTAGAACGCCGCCTGGGTGCCGTTCCCGTGGTGCACGTCCCAGTCCACGATGAGCACCCGCTCCACTCCCAACTCCTCGAGAGCAAAGGCAGCAGCCACCGCGATGTTGTTGAAGAGGCAAAAACCCATCCCCCGGGAACGGGTGGCGTGATGCCCTGGGGGGCGCACGAGCATGAACGCCAGTTGCCCGGTGGAAAGACAACGCTCACTGGCCATGATCCCGGAGCCCGCAGCGAGGAGAGCCGCCTCATACGAGTGAGGGGACACAGCGGTGTCCCAATCCAGCCAGCCTCCGCCGCACTCCGCCGTCTCCCGGACGGAGTCGATATAGGCCGGGTCGTGCACCCGCGCTATCGCCTCTACCGACGCCGGTTCGGGAGTGACCCACTCCAGTTGCAGCCCGCTCTGCAGCAGAGTCTGCCGGGCGACGACGAGACGCTCCTTGCTCTCGGGATGGTCCCCCGTCTCGTGCTTCAGGAACAGCGGGTGGTAGTAGACGGCCGGAACGGTCATGCCAGGAAGCGCTTAGAGGATGATCCGGCAGGCGCCGAAGTAGCTCCCGCGAAAGGCGCTTTCGATGCGTACACCCTTGCCCACCCCGGCCGCGTTGATCATCTTCCCGTCACCGATGTAGATACCCACATGGTGGATAGGGCTGTAGAAGAAGACCAGGTCACCCGGCCTGAGGTCGCCTCTCGACACGGCCACACCGCAGCCGTATTGCATGCGGCTGGAATGGGGCAGGCTGATGCCCACCTTGTTGTACACGTACATGACAAAACCTGAACAGTCGAAGCCGTCCGGACTGGAGCCCGCCCATACGTACCGACAGCCGACATACTGCAGGGCTACTGACACGACATCGCTCGCGCTGGCCGAGTCGGGCACCGAGACGTTGACATGGGTGGAGCCGTTCGAGCCCGGCTTGATGGCCGCAGCGGCCTTCTTGGCCGCGGCGGCTTCCGCCGCTTTCTTGACGGCCGCCTTCTTGGCAGCCGCGGCCTTGGCTCTGGCTTCCGCGGCCAGCCGAGCCTGACGGGCGGCCTCTTCCTTCTCCAACTGGGCTATCTGAGCTTCTTTGCCCTCCAGGGCCTTCTCGTTCGCGGCCAGGGTCTCTTCCACCTTGGCTCTGGCGGACTCGGCCTCAGCTGCCAAGACCTTCTCTTCCTCGAGTTGCACCGACAATTCGCTCTCTCGGTCGGCCACTCTGGTCCGATAGGCCTCGACCTCCTCCAACATCTCGTTGTCCTGGGCACTCATCCGCTCGAGCATGTCGAGGCGGTTGATGAGATCGGAGAAAGAGTTGGCGCCGACCAGCATGTCGAGCGCGCTGAGGTCGCCTTGCTTGTAGATCTGCACCACCCGCTCGGTCAACTGAGCCCGCAGGACTTCAAGATCGGACTCGGCCTGCTCGAGCTTGGCCCGCTTGTCCTCGATGGCCGCCTTGGTCTGGCTCAGCTTCTCGGTGGTGTAGTTGTAGTCCTCGACGGCGGCTTCGAGTTGATTGTTGAGTTCGTCGATGCGCTCCGCGAGGGCCTCGGCCTCAGTCTTGGCTTTGGTGATGGCAGCGGGCTCAGCCCGTGCCGCCTCACTGCAAACCAATGTGATGACTGCGAGGATGAGAAGGATTGGGATGAGACGTCGCCCGATGCCGCCTGACGTGCCGGTGTTTATCGGAGCCTCCCTGGTCGCTTACGGGGCCGGAGCCGCTTCACGCCGCTCGTCTCGAAGTTCGAGGCACTTTACCATTTTCCTGGCCACCTACCAACCGGCACCGCTACAGACCTTCCGCTTGGCCACCTCGCGGCGGTGCCCCTGCGGGCGCCTACAGTCGCGCCAGATAGGATTCGATGCCGTGCAGTATCGCAGCCGCTTCGCGTCCGATGACCACCGGATCGGCCAGTTGCGGACCTTCCTCCGGGTGGCTTATGAACCCTGGTTCCACAAGCACTGAGAGAGGCTTCACCTCCCTGAGGCAGGCATAGTTGCGGCCGTGCTTGTGCAGGTCGACTCGGCCCAGTTCCCCGCTCAATGCGTCGACGATATAGCCCGCCAAACGTTTTCCTGCCCTAGAGTGATAGACAGTATTGGCGAAGTAGAAGGCGGCGGCCCCCTGCGCCCGCGGGCGCGGACTGTGGCTGTGGTGAATACCGACATGAACGTCGGGCTCCCAGGCGCTGGCGGCTTCGATCCGCTCGTACAAGGAGAGGATATCGACCTCTCCGTGGAGCAGGTAGACAAGCGCGCCTGCGTCTTCAAGCAGATCGGCGAGCCCCGTGGCCAGAGCCAGACTGAGGTCCCGCTCGGATCGATCGGCCTCCCCCTGAGAATCTCGTTCGAGGCCAAGAGGGGCAGGCTCGATGCTCACCCGAAGACCTGGAAGCGAACTCCGTCCCACGTAGCCGTCCATCCGGTCGGGAATACTACCGACGTGTTCCTGGTGGTTCACCTGGCGGAGGCGGCGGAGCCGGTCCAACGTGGTCTCCCCCACTATCCCGTCGACATTCAGCCCGGCGTTCCGTTGGAACTCGGTGACGGCTTCCTCCAGCGTCGGGCCGAAGATGCCGTCCACCGGGCCGGAGTCGAATCCCAGCTCGTTCAGTCTGCGCTGCAGATAGAGCACGTCGTCTCCCCGCATATACGGCACACGCAGGTACAGCAGGCGCTCTCCAGGCTCGTATCCGGCTTCAACCAACTCGGTCCAGGTGTTGTCCTCCACCACGCCGTCGGCGAGCAGCAGCCTTTGTTGTTGGAACGCCCGGATGGCAGTCTCGGTGTGAGGACCGAACAGTCCATCGGCGCCTTCACGGCCCAAGAAGTAGTCGAGGGCGGCCAGACGGGTTTGGACGTCCACCACGCGTTTGCCTCTATCTCCTCTGCCGACCGGTCGCATTGCTCCTCAGAGGCCTTGAGTGACGGAAACCCTCTGGAACCTTCTCCGCCGCGGCACCGCAGTCGCCTACCGGGCAGGCTCGGCTATTATACTCACAGGCGTGGAGCGCAAGAAAACACGGCGAAGAGTGCGTCTGAGCGATCGCAGGTTGCTGATACCTGCGGTAGTGCTCTGCTTGGCCGCGGTCGCGATCGCCGGGCTGTATATCGCCGATCGCCGAGCGCTGACCCCTTCCACAGAGGCTCTGGCGGAGAGCCCGGCAGTCAGCACTTCCGGCCCCATGACCACGAAGGGGATAGCGCCGACCAGTTCGCACACCGGTGCCCCTATCCCCGATTCGGCGACCGCAACCTCCGAGACGGCTGCTTCTTCAACCACGATTCCGGCGACCACGACCTCCTCCACCACTACCTCCACCACCACTACCTCCACCACCACGACCGAGGCTCCCATTCCCGCGCTGACGGTGGCAGCGAGTGGGGATGTGCTCGGCGACCGTAAAGTGGGCTCCTTCGTCGACAAGAACGGGGGCGAGGCGGTCTTCGCGAAGGTCAGGCCGCTTCTGGAAACGGCACAACTGGCCTTCGTCAACCTGGAATCGCCCCTCTCCGAACGGGGCACACCCGACCCGCACAAGGAATACACCTTCCTTGGCCGCCCCGCTCTGGCCCACGGCCTGACGTCGGCCGGGATCGACGTGGTAAGCCTGGCCAACAACCACGCCGTCGACTACGGCCCGGCCGCGCTGCTCGATACCATTCGCCTGCTTGACGAGGCCGGGGTGAACCACGCGGGAGCCGGCGCCGATGCGCAAGCGGCGCGGGAGCCGGCTCTGCTCATCACTCCCGCGGGCATCGTGGCAGTCCTCGCCTTCACCGAGTTGATTCATCCGGGCTTCCCGGCCACCTCCGATAGACCGGGCATCAATCCCGTCACGCCAGACCGCAAGAGGCTTCTGGCCGACATCTCCGCAGCCAAAGAGAAGGCCGACTTCGTGATCGTGAGCTTCCACTGGGGAACCGAATACACGAGCAGAGCCAACCAGGATCAGCGCCGACTGGCTCACCAGGCGATCGACGCTGGGGCCGACCTGATCCTGGGACACCATCCCCATGTGATCCAGGGGCTGGAGCTCTACAAGGACAGGTTGATCGCTTACAGCATGGGCGATTTCGTCTGGGACCACAACTCCCGGGAAACCGGAGAGACCTTCGTGCTTCACGTGGCGCTGACAGCCGATGGGCCGCCGACCGTCGATGCCACCCCGGTCTATCTGGACGACGCCACCGGAGTCCCGGCCCCCGTCACGGGACGGGAGGCCGAGGTGATCCTGAACCGTCTGATTCGGCTGAGCGCCGACCTGGGCTTGGAGCTGACCAGATCAGGGGACCGAGCGGTCTTTGCTCCGGGTGCGACTCCTACCGTAGTTGCCCCCGCTCCCTGAACCGGTCTTCCTGACCCCTTCCGATCCGCCCCAGGTGCGCCGCCCCAGGTGCGCCCGTCGCCGCCCTGGCCGATCAGCAGCGCAGGCTCCGCCCCTTCTTCTGCAGGTAGCCGCTGTAGGCCGCCATCTTGCCAAGGATCCTCACCGCCCGCAGCGGCGAGGGAAGCACGAAGGTGGCGTAGCGTCCCCCGACGGAGAAGATGGCTTGGCTCATGGGCCGTTGGGAGATGTTGGCTATGGGCTTGCAGTAGCGGTCCATCAGCTCCGCGTTCTGGCGGATGAACGCCAACTCCCGCTCGCTGAGTTCCGGCTCGGCCGTCTCCTCGTCGCCGCAGGCGCCGATGCCGGCGCCTGCGGCACCTTCGCAGGTAGCCTTGAGGCCTTCTATCTCGGTGATGGCTCGGCGGCTTTCGCTCATGGAGCCCACTACGCCCATGACGATCACGGCGTCGACTCCCTCGCTGGCCACGAGCGTCTCCACCACGGTCTCCGGCACTCCCGGGGTCACAGTGGCCACCATATCCACCGGGTTGGAGTGGCTCCAGAACGGCGGGAGCACCTTGTTCAAGCCTTCTATGACCTCCGGCGACAACTCCGCCAGCTCCAGGCCGCAGCGGGCTATCTCGTCCGACACCAGCACGCCCCAACCTCCGCCCAGAGTGGCCACCGCCACCCTCTTGCCAGGAGGTAGCGGCATGTAGGCGAGAGCGAAGGTGAGATCCATGAACTCGTCGGGATCGGTAACGACGATCAGGCCCGATTGGCGGGCTGCCGCCTCGAACACGGCCGTGGACGAGGTCAGTGCCCCGGTGTGGGAGGCGGCTGCCTTCTTGCCGTAGTCGCTCATCCCGCCCCGCAGCACCACCACCGGTTTGTCCACCGTGGTGCGCTTCATCACATCCAGAAGGCGACGACCGTCGTCGAAGCCTTCCATGTAGGCGACGATGGTGTTCGTCTCGGGGTCGGTGTGCAGGTAGTTGATGAAGTCCACTGCGTCGATCATGGCTTCGTTGCCCACGCCGATGAACTTGCCCACCCCACCCTTGCGCCGGTCGGCCGACACCAGCAGCTGCAGGCCCAGGTTACCGGACTGCGAGACCATGCTCGCGCCGCCCGGCGCCGGCCGGACCAGCATGAACCCCGTCCCGTAGAGCTTGTGGTGGGAAGAGATGACGCCCATACAGTTAGGGCCCACCAGCGCCATGCCGTGCTTCTCTGCAATGGCGATCATCTCGTCCTCCAACGCCCTGCCTTCCGGACCCACCTCGGAGAATCCGGCGGACACCACCACGACGGCGCCCACCCCTTTGCGGCCGCACTCCTCCATCACACCGTTGACCAGCGACGAATGTACGGCCACTATCACTAGATCGGGCGTCTCCGGAAGCTCGGACACGCTGGCGTAGACAGGAAGGCCCAGGATCGTCCCCCCCTTGGGATTGACCAGATAGATCGGGCCCGGGAACTCACCCAGTCTCAGGTTAGCCACCAGCATGCCGCCCCACTTGGCCGTATCCGCCGAAGCCCCGACCACCGCCACGCTCCGCGGGGCCACCAGCGAACCGAGGCGCGAGATGTCGGCCGGGGGGCGCGTCGAAACCTCGACAGGTTCGCCCACCGCTATGAGGGCATCCACCGCCACCGGGTCTGCCCCGTCTATCAGCAGGGGATTGACATCTATCTCCCGGATCTCGGGGTGATCTTCCGCCATCTGCCCCACGGCCATGATGATCTTGGCCAAAGCGGTCCGGTCGACCGGCGGCTCACCTCGGACCGAGCCCAGCAGAACCCTCGCCTCGATCTGGTCCATGAGCTCGTAGGCATCGTCCTCGGAAAGGGGAGCGACCGCGAAGGCCACGTCGTGCAGCGCTTCCGTGTAGATACCGCCCAGGCCGAACATGACGACCGGACCGAACAGAAGGTCGCGGATGAGACCTACCACGAACTCGCGCTTGCCCCTGACCATATGTTCCACAAGGACGCCTTCGAGCGTGGCCCCCGCCGCAGCCGCCCGGGATTCCAGCGTCCGATAGGCCTCGCGGACCTCTGTCTCATCGCTGATGCGGAGCAGCACCAGCCCGGCATCGGTCTTGTGCTGGATCTTGGGGGACGACCCTTTCATGACGACGGGGTAGCCTATCTCCTCTGCCAGCCGCACGGCCTCGTCGGCCGAGTTGACGGTCCCGCCTTGAGGCACTGCGATACCGTAGGCTGCGAAGAACTGCTTGCCGGCGTCCTCGTCAAGAGCTGGGGCGCCGGTCCTAAGCGTGTCTTCGATCAAGGCGCGTCCAGGGGCGGCAGCGAGCCTCGGTACGGTCACGTCGCGCTGGGCCGACCCCTGTCCCGACCCCTGTCCCGGCCCGCTGCTGGTCACTGCCGCCTCCTTGGTGTGATTGGACAGGGTATAACTATGCCCACGGGTGACACGCTCTGAAACCGGATCGCGGACGGCGTCCGCGCGGAACCCGGGGCTACACCGGCTGACCCGGCTCTGGCGCTTGTTGCGCCTTCCCCAGCTCGCGCGCCTCCTCGTCCACAGCGCACCCGCAGACGCATTGGGGTTTGCAGCCGAAGTCACACGGCTCCACGTGGATATGCACTCGGGATTCCGACACCCGCTCCTTGATGGCCACCACGATCTCGTCGGCGAGTGCATGGGCCTCTGCCACCGACATCTTGTCGTCGACGACCACGTGGAAGTCGATGAAACGGGTGGGCCCGGCCTTGCGCGTCTGCAGGTGGTGAAAACTGCGGACGGCGGGCCAACCTTCGGCCACGAAACCGGGGATCCACTCGACGTCTTCTCCCGGGAGTCCCACATCCAGGAGATCGCGGGCCGAATCTCGAGTTAGATCATAGGCAGCTTTCATGATGAGACAAGCGACAAGGATGGCCACGGCCGGGTCCAGCCAACTGAGATTCGCTCCGGGCCATACCGAGCCTCCGATCCAGATCACGAGCAGTCCGAACATGACCCCGACCGAGGTGTAGACGTCGGTACGAAGGTGCCAGGCATCCGCCTGCAGAGCTACGGAGTCGGTCTCCCTGCCCACTCTGAACAGACGCCTCGACACAAAGGTGTTCACGAGCGCCGACACCAGCATGACCGCCACCCCCCACCCGGGCATCTCGATGGGCTGCGGATCGATCAGCTTCTTCACTGCTTCGTAGATGATCCAGCCGGCAGCTAGGAAGATGAGAAGCCCTTCTGCGGTACCCGAGATGTTCTCGAACTTTCCGTGCCCATAGGGATGGCGATCGTCCGCCGCGCGGCCGGAGGCGCGGACCGCGAAAAGCGCGATCAAGGCGGCGATGAGGTCCACGCCAGAGTGTATGGCCTCGGACAGTATGGCCACCGAACCGATGGACATGCCGACGACCACCTTGAGTATGATGAGCAGGCTGTTCGAGGCCACCGACAGGATGGCCGCACTGGTCTTCTTTTTGGTTGTATTCATCTGTGCTCCCCCAAACGCGCAAAAAGCCCTGCAGGAACATCACGTCCCGCAGAGCTAAAGTGCTCGCTGCCAGAAGCCCGGCTAACACTCCGTACGCGCCTTCGCAAGCGCGCTGGAGCTGCCTGTTCAGACTCGAAGTATAGGGCCCAGGCGCGCCTGCAACAAGCAGTTCGCGCCTCACTCAACGCATTTATTGGTGAGCAGGCCGAGACGTGGGTGGGAACACGGACGGGCGTTACTTCACAAGGTGCCCGTAAACGATCACGTTGGAGAGATAGTGACCCCAGTCACGGTCGAATTCCCCTCCGCACGTGATCAACCGGATCACCGGCTGCCAGGTGTCGTTCCAGATGCGGTCGGTCGGCAGTTCGCTCTTGAGTTGTTGCTCCTTGGAATCCACGACGAAGGTGGCCACGTCGCCGTCCCCACCGTAGACCAGAATCTCGTCGCCGGATCCGAGTTCCCTCAGATGGTAGAAGACGTCGGGCCCTTTCTTGGTGTCCACGTGGGCAACGATCACTGCCGGACCTTTGGCACCCGGCGCCGGTCCCAGGTTGTACCAGCCGGCCAGGCCGAACGGAGGCACGTCCATGTCGCCGTTCTCGAGCAGACCCACGCTGATGACTTCCGCGTCCACCTCGATCGCCGGGATGACGATCCGGACCGGGTCGGGGATCTCGTGCGTGTAGATCGTAGTAGTGGTGGTCGAAGGCGCTGTGGAAGTCGTCGAGAGAGCGGTGGGAGCGGGGCCGCTCGTAGTGGTGGTGGAAGAGGGTGGGACGGTGGTGGTCGCGGGCCGCGCTGTCGAGGGAGTAGAGGGCAGCGCCTCCGCAGCCCGGGACTCGCGGATCACTATGCCCGTGGTGACCCCTGCGACCACGAACGCCGCAGCCACGAGGAGGGCCGCAAGCGCAATTCTCTTGCGCCTGCGGCGCCTCAGGGCCCGCATGTATTCCAGTCTTCTCATCCAGAGCTAACGGAGTGAGCCACGGTTTGCGGCAACAAGTAGCGCGGGCCCCCGGCTTCCCCGGCTTTGCCGAAGATCGACGCAGACTCCAGGGCGGCTATCCCTTCTGGTACAAATGGACAGCGGACCCGAAAAGACCGACGCAGAGTACCGCCGCCAATACGATGAGGGCCCAGATCCCGGCCCCAATACCCGCCGTGCCGCCGCCACCGGCGGTGATGTCGCTCGGAGCCGGGGTGGAGGTGCCGGGACTCGCCGTCACGGTGGTAGTGGATGTGGCAGGACCCGCCGTCGTGGTAGTCGACTTCGTAGTGGTGGTACTGGGCGCGCTCGATGTGGTGGCGGCGCCTGCGGTGGTGACCGGGCTTGCGGTCGTCGTCACTGCTGCGGCGGTCGTGCTGGTACCACCGGTGGTGGGTGTACCGCTCGTCTCGTCCGTGCCGCAGCTCTCACATCCCCAGATAAGTCCACCCGCCAAAGCAGCCAACACTATTACGACGATCACGGCCAGCACCGTGATTGTGCCCCTGGTCATACCCCTCTCCTCCGAGTCGCCTGATCCGATTCGGGTACTGCCTCCACTCGGTGGAGACTGGGCTTTTGACTTCGACAAAGACGGTGATTCCCCTGTAACACTGGATCGCCCCTGCGGATCCGCGAGGCGCGAGTCGGCACGGACGCGAGAAGCGGTCGATCCCAGCTTGCTTCCAGTCGACGGGAGGAGATGCCGGAAAGCTGAGGCAGGCCCAGCGGATGCCTGTAGCCCCCGGGGAAGGCGACCCCGGTTGGTGGAGGCGGGGGGAATCGAACCCCCGTCCGAAACCCGTCTGGCCCAGGTTTCTACGAGCGTAGCCCCTACTACGTTTCTCGCCTCGCGCCCCCGTAGGAGCTGGGTGCGTCCGGCCAACCACCTGAATGTCCCCCCGACGCCGGCGGCCCTCGTCGGGAGTGAGCCCGCCTGGTTTATGCCGCGGCCCTCCCCGGCAGGCACGGGAGGCGCGACAGGCGCTTAAGTCTTAGTCAGACTAAGCGGCCAGAGCCAATTCAGGTTTGGCAATTGTTGTTTTCCAGCCTGTTTAACGAGAACGGCCGGGATCTCGGCTCGCTACCCAAACTCAGACATGAGCCCCGTCGAAACCATGTCGCCCCCACGAGACACAGACACGCGGCTCCTGACACCGCGCTGACTGAGCTATGTAAGTATACAGCACCCTGATTCCGCCGACCGGCCAAAGCCGGCGTTGGCGCACACGCTCGGTCGACAGCAGTCGGTACCGCGCCAGACTCAGCCCTTTGTTGCAAGGCGCGCCTTGGAGCCGGGGCTAATCTCTGTTCCGGGTCAGTGGAGATCAGATCATAGCGGCTGGACCCGCGGAGAGGATATGACTATAATTATGGTCATGGATAGAACACTACCTCTGGCGAGAGTCAAAGCTCATCTCTCGGAGATCGTCGACCAAGTTGAAGCCGAGCATGATCGAGTGATCCTGACGCGAAACGGCCGAGCCGCGGCGATCATCATGAGCCCGGACGACCTGGAGGCTCTAGAGGAGACTCTCGATCTGCTCTCCAACCCCAAAGCTCTCGAGGAGATCCAGACCGCGCGCATAGAGCTCGAAGCCGGCGCCTATCTTACGTCCGCTGAGCTGCGCGCGCGCTTCCCGGCGCGGTGAGCCCCTTCGAACTCCGGGTAGCGCCCGGTGCTGCCCGGTCCCTGGAACGTCTTCCCGGCCCGGTGGCGGCGGCGCTTGTGGAGTTCATCACGGGCGGTCTCGTGGAGCAACCCACGCGGGTCGGCAAACCGCTCACCCGGCAACTCTCAGGATATTGGTCGGCCCGCCGAGGTGCATACCGGGTGGTGTATGCGGTGGATGACGATGCGAAGCTCGTGCTGGTCGTACGAATCGAGCATCGAGCCGATGTATACCGCCCTCTGTGAGCCCTTCCTCCAGAACGCCCGCTACCCCTCCCGCTACTCTTCCCGGCCGCGCGAGCGGAAGGCCCGCTCCATGTCGCGCTGAGCTTCTTTCTTGGCCAGGGTCTGGCGCTTGTCGTACGTGGTCTTGCCTTTGGCCAGTCCGATCTCCACCTTGACCCGGCCATCCTTGAAGTACATCTTGGTGGGCACCAAGGTGTAGCCGGCCATCTGCACCTTTCCGTACAGGCGACGTATCTCACGGGCATGCAGCAGCAGTTTCCGGGACCGCAGAGGGTCGTGGTTGAAGATGTTCCCCTGCTCGTAGGGGCTGATGTGGGTCCCGATAAGGAACAATTCGCCCTTCTCCACGGCCGCGTAGGAGTCGCGCAGGTTGACCCGCCCGGCGCGGAGCGACTTGACCTCGGTACCGGTGAGGGCGATGCCGGCCTCCAACGTCTCCTCGACGTGGTAGTCGTGGTAGGCCTTCTTGTTCTGTGCGATGAGCTTGATGCCGATGGGTCTCATGGTCCGGGGAGTATAGCCGACCGACAAAGGCGCCGGTGCCCAGGCGCGGCGGGCAGGAGCCACCCGCGCGCCAGGCCGCCCGCTGCATGCGCCCGGCACGGCATCTGGAACCGCCGCGGGCGTCGGACACGGCGGCAGTGGAGCAGGGCGCGGCGGCAATGGTGCGGGACGCGACGGCGATGGCACCGACCAGGAGGTGGCTACCCCTATCGTCTGCCGCGAGCCTGGGGCGGCCGGGTCGTGCGCGCGGAGCGGGTCCGCGGCGACCGGGTCTTGCGGGACCCGTTGTGGCGTGCGCCGGAACCGTCCCGGCTTCCGCGCCCCCGGCCGGACGACCCGCCAGGCGCGCCCCCGGTCCCGCCACCACCTTGACCGTCCTCTCCGTCAACGCCCTCGGCAAGGGTGAGATCCACTCTCCCCCGTGCCTCATCCACCGCGATCACCCGTACCGAGACGATATCGGCGATCCTGTACGCCCTGCCGGATCGCCTGCCCTCCAAAGCCGTCTCCAGGTCGTTCAATTCATACTGGTCTCGCGGCAGTTCGCTCACCGAGAGGTATCCCTGGAACAGGCGTTCGAAAAGGACGAACATCCCTCGCCGGGTCAGGTTGAGGATCTGGCCCTCGAAGCGGTTCCCATCCCAACCCTCCTCGTCCAGCCGCCGCTTCAGCAGACAGGCCAGCACTATGTCGTCGGCCTTCAGTTCGATCTTGGCGGCCTCGCGCTCGGTCTGGGAACAGTGCTCCGCCCAATCGGCAAGTACCGAGGTGGTGGGCTCCGGGCCCACACCCAGTCTCCCCAGCAGTCCCCTATGCACCATGAGGTCCGGATAGCGGCGGATGGGCGACGTGAAGTGGCAGTAGGTCTGGGAGGCCAACCCGAAATGACCGATATTGACGGTCTGATACACGGCCCGAGCCTGGGCGCGAAGCACCTGTTGCACCAGCGCGGCTTTGCCCCTGCCCGCGGGCGTGAGGCGGTCGACCCAGGCCGAGGTCTCCCGGGTGACGCGACGGATCTCCTGCGGAGTAGCGGCCATGGGATCGAACACCGGCGTAGGGAGCCCCAGACTCGATAGCACGTCCAGCAGGTGATCGAGATGAAAGGGGTCCGGGAGATCGTGCACCCGGTAGACGGTGGGGACGTGCTCTCGCTCCAGGAATGACGCCACCTGCTCGTTGGCCAACACCATGAACACCTCGATGAACCAGTGGCTCTCGAGCTCTTCGCTCGGATCGGCCGCGATCACCTGGCCTTGATCGTCCCACTCGAATTCCGGCTCTGGGGATTCGATGCGCAGGCTACCCCGCTCGTATCTCGCTTCGCGGAGCGTCCGCGCAAGGGCCCTCCCCCATTCCGCCGGCCGTGCCAGCTCCTCATCCAGCGACTCGACCCCTCTGAACATGCGTTCCAACTGCTCGTAGTCCAGGCGTCGGTCGCTGCGGATCAACGATCGGTAGAAACGGGTCTGCAGTACCCGCCCCTGATCGTTCACCTCCATCTCCACGGTCACGGTCTTGCGGTCTTCGTCCGGCCGTAGTGAGCACACTCCGGACGACAACTGCGGGGGAAGCATCGGCTCCACACCCGTGGCCACGTAGACCGAGTTTCCCCGTCGGAGCGCTTCTCGGTCGAGCACCGTCTGTTCGCTCACGAAATACGACACGTCGGCGATGTGGACATACACGATCGTGGTGCCCTCGGGGGTCCGTTCGAACGAGAGAGCGTCATCGAAATCCTGGGCCATGACCGGATCGACGGTAAAAGTGTAGAGATCCCGGAGGTCGGCCCGATAGGAGTCGTGCCGAGACTGGAGTTCGGCTGCTTCGGCTGCCTGCTCCAGGACCTTGGGGCTGAAGCCCCGCTGGACCATGCTGTCGACCAGCAGAGCTTCGAGCACATCGCCCAGTACGTGGCTCTTGCCCAAAAGACGGACGATCTGAGCCTTGAATCCGTAGGAGAACGTGAAGAGCACCAGATCGCCGGGCTGTGACTTGTAGGGACCCCGCTCCACGGGTAGCCCAGGACCGGGTTGGAACAGAGGCTCGACCTCGAGGCTCTTGCCTCGCCGCACGATCACTCCCGCGATGTTGGACGAGCGACCGGTGGGATCTCCCGGCGGTATGAGTCCGGCCCGGACCAGGGTGGCCCGACGGCGGTCCGAGCGGCTGCGACCCGGGGTGTGCCGCGCCACCGCTCCTAGCCTCCGCCCGCCACGGTGGGAGGATCGTCCTCACGCGCCGCCGGCCTGTGGGCGGCGGCCGGCGCCGGCAGAAGCTCCAGACTCACCCACTCGTCCTCGTAGATCCGCCGACCGGGGATGAAGCCCGACGCCCGAGCGGTGCGCAGGAGCTCCTGCTCCTGCGCACCCGCGAGGATGCCCGACACCACCATGCGGGTAGGCAAACCCCTATTCGCGGGTGACGCGGCCGGGGCCACAGCCGTGGCCCCTGCCGGCGTTGCGTCCGCACCGGCCAGAGCGCCCACGCTGTGCTCCGGCGGTACTACTTCCGCTCCAAGTCTCCGCAGCAAGATGGAGACCGGTTCGAGAGTCATGTTCGCTAGTACGGTGGCTCCGCTGAGGGAGCTCAGGGAGGCATCGGCCACATCAATCTCGTGCACCTCGACCGAGTCCTCTACCCCGTTCACTTCGATGTTATCTCGGGCAGACACCAGAGCTACCGGGTCGTTGTCGAGGGCAAGGACCGGCGTCCAACCGAGCTTCGCGGCCGCGATGGCAAGAACGCCTGACCCCGTGCCGGCGTCCACCAGCGGCCCTCGGGCCGACCGACCTCGGGCCGACTGCCCGCGAGCTGCCGCTCCTTCCTGTAACAGCTGCAACGCGCCCCGCGTGGTGGGATGAAGCCCAGTGCCGAACCCGAGCCCGGGGTTGATGACCACGTCCACGGGTCCCGCTGCTGCGGGCTCCCACGGGGGCCGGATGCGCACCGTCCCCACGACGATAGGTCGGAAGTGGTCCCTCCAGCCCTCCACCCAATCGCGAGGAACATTCCTCGCCTCGATGCTGAAGAGATCCGGATCGTCCTCTCGGAGTTGGGGGGCAACGCGGCGAGCAGTTCGCCGGGCGGTGGCGCCGCACCGGGGTCCGGATAGAACACGAGAACGACGGTCCGACCTGCCTCGTCCCCACCGGACTCTTGCAGTTCGAAGGGACCGAGAAGATCCATGAGGACCGCTCCCACGACCTCGGCCTGACTCGCGGGTACCGAGACGCGAACGGCACGGTCCATCCCGCCGCCACTGACCGGGCGAGCTTCGATCGGAAGGTCGACCATCAACCGTTGAACAGGTTGCGCAGCTTGTGAAGCACTCCCTCAGGCTTGGAGTCGTACTGCTCTGCGGAGACGGCATCGTCGAAATCCCGGAGAATCTGCCGATGGTGCTCGTCCAGATCGTGCGGGATCAGCACGTTGACGAGTATCTCCTGGTCGCCGCGCCCGTGCCCGTTCAGGTGCGGGACCCCTTTGCCGCGAAGTACTTTGATCTCTCCCGGCTGCGTGCCCGGCGGGAACTCGACCTCAGTCTCGCCGTCGAGGGTCGGGATGGTCAGCGTGGCTCCCAGAGCGGCCTGGACCATGGTGAGTCGCACATCGTAAAGGATGTCGTTACCGCGCCTTTCGAACAATTCGTGCGGCTCCACCCGCACTCGCACGTAGAGGTCACCCGCACGTGCGCCTCGCTCCCCCGCGCCTCCCCGTCCCGACACCCGGATGCGCTGTCCTGCGTCCACGCCCGCGGGGACCTGCACGGTGACCTTGCGTTCGGCCACCACTCTCCCGGCACCCCGGCATTCCTTGCAGGGCGATTTGATGACAAGCCCCTGCCCTGAGCACGTCGGACAAGGCCCGGTCTGTAGGAATTGTCCCAGCATGGTACGTCGCACGGTCCGCACCCGACCGGCACCGTGACACTCGGAACACGTCTCCACGGAGGACGGGTCGGTCGTGCCCGCGCCTTCGCAACTCGGGC
Source organism: uncultured Actinomycetes bacterium (assembly GCA_963713545.1). Classification (GTDB taxonomy): domain Bacteria; phylum Actinomycetota; class Thermoleophilia; order RBG-16-64-13; family RBG-16-64-13; genus CAVPLM01. The sequence goes on from CAVQME010000002.1 coordinate 562,171, forward strand.
AGGCGGCCTGCGCTCTGAAGCTGATCTCCTTTTCCACCCCGAAGGCGGCTTCCTCGAGCGTCAGCTCTACCTCTATCGCCAGGTCGTCGCCTCGAGCCGGCCCCGTGGGCTGAGCGGCCGCGAAGGGACCTCCACTCCCGAACGGTCCCCCTCCGAACGAGCCGAACAGGTTCTCGAACAAGTCGGAGAACCCTGGGAAGCCGTCGAAACCGTAGCCACCCGCTCCCCCGGCCCCCCCGCGCAGCCCTTCGTGCCCGTAGGCGTCGTACAGCCTGCGCTTGTCCGGATCGCAGAGCACTTCATAGGCCTCGGTGGCCTCCTTGAACTTCTCTTCAGACTCAGGGTCGTGTTGGTTGACGTCGGGATGGTGCTCCCGCGCCAGCTTCCGGTAGGCTCTTTTGATCTGCTGGAGATCTGCGTCGCGCTGGACTCCCAGCACGTCGTAGTAGTCACGTTTCATCTAGCCGCGGCTCATTCGTAGCGAGTTCCGACGAGGTCGGAAAGTCGTTGGGCGGTCTCCCTAACGGTGGCAATGGCCGTCTCGTAGTCCATGCGGGTAGGGCCCACCAGGCTCACGCTGCCCAGGCGCCTCTGGGGCAGACCATAGCTGGCGGCCACCACCGAGAACGGCCGCAGAGCGGTCGCCTGGTGCTCGGAGCCGATCCTCACGACGACCGTCCCTGCCCCTAGGGCGGCCCTCAGTACCTGGAGTAGAAGGAAGCGTTCTTCCAGCAGAGAGAGCAGGTCGCGCAGCGAAGACACGTCCTGGAGGCGCGGCTCGGCCAACAGACGGGAAGCCCCACCCACAAAGAGCTCCTCTTGCGATTGCTCGTCGACAAGTTTCTCGAAGGCGGGCGCCAGAGCCCGGAGGAAGTCCGCTTCGCGGAGGCTCAGCTCGGGATTGTCGAGGGCCCGCCGGATGAGCCGGGCGGTCAGCGTGTGCTCGTTTAGGGTCTCGTTCAGGTAGGTTCGCGCCCACTCCACCAGCCCCGGATCGACGGCTCGCGGCCAGTCGATCACCCCCTTCATGACGCCCCCGGTCGACACGATGAACACATACATCAGCTGGTTGGGGTGCAGGGCCAGCAGTTCCACGTGACACAGACGGGCGCCGCTGACCCTGGGCGCCAAGGCTAGAGCCAGCAGGTTGGTGGCTTTGGACATCGCGTCGGTGGCCTGGTGCAAAGCCGTGTCGATCTCGCCCGCAAGTTCCTCGGAGAATACGGTGTCCAGAATCCTCGGGGGAGCGTTCAGCCGTATCTTCTGACGGAGCGCAGCTCCGCTCATGAGGTGGTCGACGAATTCCCGATAACCAAGATCCGTCGGGACCCGGCCGGCCGAGGTATGGGGATGCATGAGGTAACCCCTCTCCTCGAGGAGCGCGAACTCGCTCCGGACCGTCGAAGATGAGACGTTGAGCCCGGCCGCGCCGACCAACTCCTTCGACGGGACCGGCGCCCCCGTATATATGTAGCGTTCCGTGACGCTATTGAGGATCGTTCGTTGTCGTTCTGTGAGTGCCATCGCCTGCCGGCGCCTATGTGAGCTTTGACTCTTCTGGGAAAACCAGAAGAGCCGAGATGACGGTGTTGCTGATATCCAAAAACCCTGGATTCAAGCGAAGTCTACCACAGTGCCTCTCCAGGCAGCCTTGGGTAAGAAGGCGGTCCCGAGCGGTCGTGTCGAGTACCGGAGCGACCTCGTTCTCGTCGATCCCGTCGATCGTGCGCAAACCCAGCATGGCCTTCTCCCAAAGCCGTGTAGTGGGAGACAGGACCTCGAACGAGGGTGCGGCCCCGCTCAGATAGTCCTCGACCGACCGCGGGTTGGTCCGGCGCTCGCCGCCGGCCGTGGACACGGCGGCGGCCCCGATCCCTACGTAGTCCTCGCCTCTCCAATACGCCTGATTGTGCCGGCACTCGTGGCCGGGAAGGGCGAAGTTCGACACCTCATAGCGCCGGTACCCGGCCTCTTCGAGCCTCGCGACCGCCCGGGCATAGTGACGATCAGCCCAGGCGGCGGCCGCTCCGACGGCGGCCGCCCCTCCATCACCGCCGCCGCATATCGCAGCCACATGGGCGCTGAACGAGGGGGTGTAGGTCAGATCGTAAAGGGACATGTGGGTCGGCGCGGCGGCTACGGCCGCATCAAGGTCGGTGAGAGCGTCGCTCCAGTCCTGGCCGGGGATCCCGAAGATGAGGTCGATGTTCCATTCGCGCCAGCCCATCTCTGCGACCGCCGCCAGGGCCCCCTCGATCTCTCCCTGCGTGACCCGGCGGCCGAGCGCGGTCCGCAGAGCCGGCGAGAACGACTGCACCCCAAGGGAGAGCCGCGTGACCCCGGCTGCGGCCAGACGGCCCAGCGCACCGGCGTCGACCGTCCCTGGGTTGGCTTCCACTGTGACCTCGGCCCAGGGACCGCCGAGATATGGAGACAGATCCGCCACGAAGGCCGCCAGCTCATCGACAGGCAGAACGGTGGGAGTGCCGCCGCCAAGGTAGGCGGTCTCGAAGCTCCTGGGGATGTCCGCCCCACGCTCGACAAGCTCGGCGCGGAGCGCTTCCAAGTACTGCTCCACCCTCCCCGCGCGGACGTGCGGTCCTAGCGGTTCGGACGCGAAATCACAGTAGGCGCAGCGAGAGCGGCAGAAAGGTATGTGGACGTAGAGGTGCGCGGCAGGTCCTTCAGCGACCCATGACTCCCAATACGACCAGCACGATGCCCACGAGCGATGCTCACGACACCCAGGATAGCCGTCCACGACTCCCAGACCCTGCCGCTCCGCACACCGCCCCGAGCAGCACCGCCCCCGCGCCCCGCCTCGCTCTCGGCCTCTTGGCCGGTACCGTCCTCCGTCGCCGGCTGCCCCGAGCGGCCGGCCTGGTCCAGGTCCTTGGCCCCTGGACCGTGTCGCAGCCAGGTCTGCACCGCTCCCATGATGATCAGGATGACTCCCAAGACGATGTACTCGACCGTCATTTCTTCCCCTCTTTCCCTTCGCCCAGGTCGAGGACCGCAAGGAAGGCCTCTTGTGGGATCTCCACCGTTCCCACCATTTTCATACGCTTCTTGCCGGCTTTCTGCTTTTCGAGCAGCTTGCGCTTGCGGGTGATGTCGCCGCCGTAGCACTTGGCCAGCACGTCTTTGCGCAGCGGAGCGACGCTCTCCCGAGCGATGATCCGGCTGCCCACGGCTGCCTGTATGGCCACTTCGAACATCTGCCGGGGGATCTTCTTGCGCAGGCGCTCGGCCAATCCTCTCCCGATGGTGTATGCCCGGTCGGTGTGGACGATAAGGCTGAGGGCATCGACTATCTCCCCGGCTATGCGGATGTCGAGGCGCACCAGGTCGCCGGGCTCGTAGTCCTTGAGCTCGTAGTCGAGGCTGGCGTAACCGCGACTGCGGGTCTTGAGCAGATCGAAGAAGTCGAGCACGATCTCGGCCAAGGGCAGGTCGTAGTCGAGCCGCACCCGGTCGGACGTCAGGTACTCCATGTGGGCGTAGCGACCCCGCTTGTCGTTGCAGAGCTCCATGACTGGTCCCACGTACTCCGCTGGGACCAGTATGGTGGCTGCGATATAAGGTTCGCGGACTTCCGCGATCGATCCGGCATCGGGGAAGTCGACCGGATTGCTGATGGAGAGCACCTCTCCCGTCACCAACTCGACCTCGTAGCGGACGTTCGGTGTGGTGGCGAGCAGGTCGAGCCCGAACTCACGCTCTAGGCGCTCCCGGATGATCTCCATGTGGAGCAGACCGAGGAACCCGCAACGGAAGCCGAAGCCGAGAGCCTTGGAAGTCTCAGGCTCGTAATGGAGGGAGGCGTCGTTGAGCTTGAGCTTCTCGAGCGCGTCGCGCAGTTCCGGATAATCCTCCCCCTCGATGGGGAACAGACCGCAGAACACCATGGGGGTGATTTCCAGATAGCCAGGCAGCGGCTCTGTCGCCGGGTGCCGGCCACCGGTGAGGGTATCGCCCACTCGCAGATCGACCACCTCTTTGATGCCGGGGATGATATAGCCCACCTCGCCCGCATGAAGCACGTCGGTCTTGAGCATGTCGGGGCTGAAGATGCCCACCTCCTCGATCTCGCTGCGGCGTTGGGTGGCGATGGCCAGGAGGGGATCGTCTTTCCGGAAACTCCCGTCCCGCACGCGCACGAACGCCACCACGCCCCGGTACTGGTCGTACACGGAGTCGAAGATGAGGGCCCGGGAAGCCCCACCCGCGTCGCCCTCGGGTGGTGGGATCCTGTGCACCACGGCCTCCAGCACAGCGGGCACGCCTTCCCCTGTCTTGGCCGAGATATGGAGGATGTCGGACCGCGGGCAGCCGATGACGCTGGCGATCTCGTCCGCTCGTTTGTCCGGCTCAGCGCCGGGTAGGTCGATCTTGTTGAGCACCGGGATGATCTCGAGGTCGTTCTCCAGCGCCAGGAGAGTATTGGCCAGGGTCTGCGCCTCCACCCCTTGGGTGGCGTCGACCACCAGGATCGCCCCTTCGCAGGCTGCCAGGCTGCGGGAGACCTCATAGGTGAAGTCGACGTGGCCCGGAGTGTCGATGAGGTTGAACTGGTATTCCCGGCCGTCTTCCGCCCGGTAGTAGATGCGGACGGCCTGAGCCTTGATGGTGATGCCCCGCTCCCGCTCCAGATCCATACGGTCGAGGACCTGCTCGCGCATCTCACGTTCGGCCACCGTGTTGGTGATCTGCAGGATGCGGTCGGCCAGCGTCGACTTGCCGTGGTCGATGTGGGCGATTATGGAAAAATTGCGGATATGCTCAAAAGGTCCCATGGGGCACGTATTCTAGCGCAGGGCTTGGACTATGCCCGCGACGTCGGCAGCGGCAGCGAAGCCATTCTGAGATCTCCCGCATACGTTCGACGTCGATCGGTCGAGCGCGGTCGAGTCAGGTGTCGTAGACTGCGCAGACGATGAACCTTTTCTACAGCCCTGACTACGTCGGGTCGGCCTACGCCTTCGAGACGACGCGTAAGGCGAAGTGGGTCGCCGATTCGCTCGCGGACTCTCCGATCGACGGCATCGAGCTTGTGACGCCGCAGTCGCTCTCGTGGGAGCAGGTCGTCCAGGTGCACGATCCGGAGTACGCGCGCGCGGTTCAGACGGGCGTTCCCCCCGGACTGGCTGAGTCCCAGGGGTTCCCGTGGGATGCCGGACTCTGGCCGATGGTGCTCGCGTCCAACGGCGGGGCAGTGGCCGCCGCCTTGGACGCGCTCGAACACGGACTTTCCGGTTCTCTCTCCAGCGGCCTGCACCACGCCCGGCGCGGCGCCGGCGCGGGCTTCTGCACTTTCAACGGGCTGGTCATAGCCGCCCGCGAAGCTCTGGCGGCCGGGGCAGGATCGGTACTGATCCTGGACCTCGACGCTCACTGCGGCGGTGGGACCGCTTCTTTGATCGCAGCAGAGCCCCGAATCTGGCAGGTGGACGTATCGGTGGACAGCTTCGACTACTACGGCCATACACTCGGGGGTCAGGACGGCGCAGACCGGGACGGCAGCGGGAGTCGAGTCTCGCTACAGCTCGTAGGCAGGAGCAGCGAGTACCTGGACGCGATCAAGCGAGGGCTGGAGGAAGTGGGGCGCAGGGTGCTGCGCTTCGATCTCTGCCTCTATAACGCCGGGATGGACCCGTTCGAGGGGTGCTCCACCGGAGGATTGGAAGGTATCACCCGAGGCATCCTTGCCGCCCGGGAGACCCTTGTCTTTGAGTGGTGTCGACAGAAGGCGGCCGCGGTCGCTTTCGTTCTCGCCGGAGGCTATATCGGCTGGGGCCTTGACGCGCACGGCCTCGTCGACCTCCATCGCCTGACCTTGTCGGCGGCTGCGGAGCCCGGCCCGGCCGGCTCCGACGCCTGACCCAGACCGGGTTCCGCGAGTGCCCGTGGCAGCGCCCGCTGCCTAGTGCTCGACCATGAACTTGAGATTCTCCAGAGTCTGATGGATGGCCCGCTCTTCCATCCGTTCCACGAAGAGGCGATCGGCCACTTTGCCGAGCACGCTCCCGGGGACCGTGTAGTCGATGTCGGCCGTCACTCGGGTCCCCCCTTCTGCCGGTTCGTAGTCCCAGCGTTGCTCGCCGTGCATCGAGCCGTCGAAAGACCCTCGCCAGTGACCGGATCCGTCCGCCCCGTACTGGTCATCCAGCACCTTGGTCTTGAGACGCAGTTGTAGCCCGGCCACCAGATAGTCGTGTTCGATCACTGTGCCTGCCGACCCATCGCCTTTGATCTTGTGGGGCTCGCTCAGATTGACCCACCAGTTCGCCCATCTCCGCGGATCCCGACCCAAGGCGTAGACTTTGTCCACAGGCGCGTTGACGATGATGCTGTCGTGAATATGGGTCATGATCACGTCCTTTCTCCGGGCGGGATCTCGAGCGGAAGGAGCGCGGCGACAGGCGGCGATTCACGAAACGTGGGGAACGGCCGCCGGGACGACCACCGATATGACGAGACCCACGAGACCCGGTACTACCTCCTTCGGGCGCTGAAACCGCGAACGGCGATCCTTCCGCCGAACCTGCACCGCGCTTCACCCGCCTACTGATAATTGTCGACGATTCGGACGTCTTGTCAACCACGATCGCCCGGCGAACCCGTGCGCAGGGACCGCTAGCCGCCGCCCTCGATATCGATCACCTCGTCGGTCGAACGGGGCTCGCGCCGTCGTCGCAGCACGTTCAGGACGTCTCGCAGTTCGGGCATCCGCATCAACCAGGCGGCCAGACAGTAAACAGCGCCTCCGGCCACGTAGGCCAGGCCGACCGAAATGATCTGCGCCCAGAGATCGCGCCCAAGAGCAGCGTCCAATCCCCACCACACCCAATAGGCTGCAGCCGCCAACGGGACGAGGGCGATGATCGACCGGCCTGCCGACCAAGCCACCCGGCGCGCGTCCACCCCTCCTATGCGCGGGCCGAGGAGGAGCATGAGAGCAAAGAAGTTGAACAGGCTCACCAGGGAGGTGGCGAGGGTGATGCCGCCGACCCCCATCGGTTTGTACAACAACAGCATAAGAGCTGCGTTGAGCGCCAGGTTGACCACTCCGACTGTCAGCGGCACCCAGGGCTTCTGGATGCTGTAGAAGGCCCGATTGAGCAAGGTGTTGACGCTCACGAAGGCCATGCCCACGCTGAAGAAGAGAAGGGCGGAGGCCACCAACTCGGTATCGCTGCTGGTGACCTTGCCATGCTCGTAGATCAACCGCACGGTAGGAACGGCAAGCACCGAGAAGAACGCGGCGAACGGCAGGGTCATGAAGAAGATCTGGCGAATGCCGGTCGACAGGTCTTCGCGGAACTCAGCCATCCGTTTGGCCGCCGCGTGGCGCGAGAAGGCCGGGAACAGCACCGTGCCGATAGCGATCGCGAAGATCCCCTGAGGAAGTTGGAACAAGCGGAAAGCCCGCTCGATAATGGCCGGGGACGGGACACTGATGAGAGTTGCGATGACGGTCCCGATGAAGGCGTTGAAGTTGATGATTCCCAGGCTGAGGATCACCGGCCCGATGAGGATGCCCACGCGCCGTACCTCAGGATCGCGCAGTGACAGACGCCAGGGTGAGCGTTCGGGCCGGGGCTCGGGGCCCGCGGCGTCGCCCACGTTCGGCGCGGCGGTGGCGGTCGGGCGCCATCGCCGCCGCCACACCGCCGGTACCTGCATCAGCAGTTCGACGATCGTGCCGATGAGGACCCCCCAAGCAAGAGCCTCCACACCGTAACCCGCCGAGAATGCGACCACCACTCCGATGATCACCAGGTTCCAGACGATGGGAGCCAGGGCCGGAAGGGTGAAATGGTTGTATGAGTTGAGGATGCCCATGAAGACACCTGCGATGCCCAGAATCACTACTGTGGGGAACATCAGGCGCATCAGATGGACGGTCAGGGCCACGATTTCCGGATTGTCGCTGAATCCAGGGGCCACCAGGCTCACGACTTCAGGCGCGAAGATCATTCCCAGTACAGTGATGACCCCGAGGACTCCCGTGGCAAGCACCGTCACCGTGTAGGCCACTTGCCAGGCGTCGCGGCTGCGCCCTTTTTCCAAGAGCGCGGAGAAGACCGGTATCAAGGCGGCCGATAGAGCAGTGTCGGCCAAGAGGGTGCGTATGAGGCTGGGCACCTTGTTCGCGACGGTGAAGGCTCCCATCTCGTCGCCCAGGCCTAGGTACGAGACCATGACGATCTCCCGGATCAGACCCAGCACCCGGGAACCGGCGGTCGCCAGCACCAAGAAGGCGGCCGCGGTCGCCAAACGTCTCTTCGTGTCATTGCCCATGAGCAAGCGCTATGCTAAACTCCTGCGACTTTGAAGGGAAGACGGGAGGAATGAAGATTGGCTAACACCAAGCAGCAGCGTAAACGGGTGCGTATCGCTCAGCGGCAACGACTGGAGAACTTGCGCTACAAGTCGTCCATCAAGACCCACTTCCGGCGCCTCAAGGACTCCGTAACCGCCGGCGACACCGATACCGCTGCTGAAACGGCCAAGAAGCTGACCTCCACCATCGACAAAGCGGCAGCCCGCAACGCCATTCACAGCAACAATGCGGCCCGCAAGAAGTCGAGGGTGGCGCGTCTCCTCTCCCAGCTCTAGACCCTACGCCCCGGCGGGTCCGCCGGACCAAGGCCTGGCGAGGATCTGGTCCGCACTGAGGCGATACCTGCGCGCTACGAAGCCATTTTCAGGCGGCCAGCATCCGGCCGAGGCACAGCTCTAGCTCCATCTCCGGCGGCAACGTACCCGCACCCTTCATGCGGGCATCGGTCTCGGCCAAGACCGCCAGTCTCCGGGCTATCCCGTCTGCACCGAGCAGGGCCGCCTGCTCCACCAGCTTGCCCGCTGGATAGGACTTCATCTTGAGTTCGGCCTGGATGGTCTCTCGGCTCATGCCTTCCTCCCGGAAAGCCGCCACTCGGCTCAGATTCTGGAAATGCCTCAGGATCCGGTAGAAAAGGTTCGCGGGCGCCTCCCCCGATGCCAGCAGCGAGTCGGCCACTGAGAAGACCGCCCCACCCTGCCCGAGAGCCAGGGAATCGAGCAGGTCGAAGACACTGGCCTCGATGGTGGCCGTCGTGAGAGCACGGATGTCGTCTGAGGTCACCGGCTCGCCGGCGGCGTAGATCCGTAGCTTCTCAACGTCTTGCAGCAAGATGCTCTGATCGTCCCCGCAGCGGCGGATCATGAAGCGGGCCTCGTTCATCCCCAGTCTCATACCTCGCCGGCCCGCCTCCCGCACCAACCATTGGGGGAGTTCCCCCTCTCTAGGGGCTCGGAACTCCAGCACCTCTCCGTGCTTCTCCATGGCCAGTCGGAGCACATCCCCGGAAGGAACCTTCTGGGCCACGAGAGCCAGACAGGCATCGGGTGCGGGAGCTTCCAGATATCCGGCGACAACGGACCTATCGGCTTTGAGCCACGCCTGCACGTTGTGCACCAGCACGAGCCGCGTGCCCCCCAAGAAAGCCATGGTGTTGGCCGCGTTCACGATCTCCGGGGCGTCGTGCTCCTCCGCGTCGAACTCGTCGATATTGAGGTCGCTGCCGGACTGCTCCACGATCCTGGCTTTGAGCCGCCTCAGGGCATATTCGACCTTGGGCAGATCATCGCCCAAGATGAGATAGGCGGGCTTGAGCGGGGAGCGGGTCGAACCGGACGGCGACCCGTCGTCAGGCTTGCCGGCCTCCTCGTTCACCGCCCGGACCCCCTCTCGCTCGCGATCACCAGACTCTCTCCATGTACGGTAAAGGATACCCAACCATATTCGTCCGTGCGCGACACGCGAGGGACTTCCTGCTGAAGCAGCGACACGCCGGCTGGGTCCGGGTGACCGAAGGGATTCCCCTCCCCCACTGAAATGCAGGCGACATCCACCTGTTGCCGGTCGAGGAGATCGGCCGACACGGCACCCCGGCTACCATGGTGCGGCACCAGGAGTATCTCGGTCGCAGGCAGACCGTAGGCCTGTAGCGCGTCCGCCTCGGCATCTCCCGGCAGGAGCACTTCGATGTCCCCGATGCTTACGACGGCCACCAGTGAGCTACGGTTCAGATCGTCTCCGGTGGGCTGGCCGGAGGGCCACGGCTCTGGTCCGTCGACCATGGTGAGCGGCCGTTTCGGAGCGAAGAACCGTATGGACACGCCGTCGAGCCACACTGTCGATCCTGTCACCGCTCGAGCATAGCGGCAGCCGCTTGCCATCAGGCTCCGTCGCAGCGCCAGGTATTGTGCTGCCTCCCGCGATCCGGACCCCGTTCCCTCTTCTCCCTCCGCGGACACCGACTTCGGGGCCGCGGCCACCATCGTCTGATCGATGAGCGACTCGACCTCCAGCGAATCGAGGCCTTCGAGCAACCCCGCGAAGTGGTCGGCGTGCGGATGGGATATCACCACCAAGTCGAGTCGGCTCACCCCGAGCCTGCGCAACTGCGAAGCAAGACCGCAGTCGGCGGGACCTCCGTCGAAGAGCAGGGCGTGGTGCCCCGGCGTGCGCACCAGCACGGCATTCCCTTGGCCGACGTCGAGTACCCGCACTTCGGTCCCATCCGGCCACCCTTCCCCCGACGCGTAGGCGGTCGCGGTCTCCACGCCGCGCACGAGCGACGGGTAGGCCGCGCCCCCGAGCAGCGCCGCCCCCAGGACCACTGCGGCTCCAAGGATCCCCGCCCATCGCCGATCACGCGGTCGCCTGGTGCGGCACCAGCCTAGGGTGCGCTCGAAGAGGGGGACCGGGAGGCCGAACGGCGTTGTGACCGCCCGTCCGGTCAGCGCCAGCGCGACCGGCAGCACCACGGCGCCGGCGCCGACCGCCAAGAGAGCCCTACCCACATCCTGGAACCCCAAGACGGGGGCGATGGCAAAGAACCTAGAGGCTTGGACGGTCCAGGCGACCGGGATAGAGGCTGCGTAATCTAGCGCGGTGCTGAAGCCATCCCAAAGTAAGCCCATCACCACGCTGGCCATGCCTAGGCCGGTGACAAGGGGAAGTGTAGGTACGACCAGCAGGTTGGCCAGTGGAGCGACCAGGGACGTTCTTTCGAATACCACCAGCGAGATCGGAGCCGTTCCGAGGGTGGCCGCGATGGAAACGGCGAGACTTGAACTGATGCAGTCCGGCAGGCGTCTGAAGGCCTTCTGCAGCGGCCCGATCAGGGCCACCATGCCCGCGAAGGCGGCGAAAGAGAGTTGGAAGCCCACATCATTGATGGCGAAGGGGTTCAGGGCAAGCACCACAGAGGCGGCCAGACCGAGCACCTGCCACTGGTCCCGTCCCCTGCCCAGCCAACGACCGCCGAGGACGATGACGATCATGACCGCGGACCTCACCACAGGCGGAGAAGCCCCGACGAACGGGATGAGAAGGAGAGCGGCAGCTGCGGCAAGCAGGAAGCCGACCCCTCTGGGAGCCCGGGCCAGCCCCGCCAGCCCGATCATGATGGCGGCAAGACTGGCGACATGCAGGCCGCTCACCGACAGCATGTGGGCCGTCCCGGACCGTCGGAAAGCCTCCGACCAAGCCTCGTCTATGCCGGCCGTCTCGCCGACGACGACCCCTTGGAGAACCTCGTCCAGCCGTCTATCCGGACCTCGGCTGAGATGGTCCAACGCGGAAGAGCGCAGGCGATCGAACCAGCCCGAGACCCCACCCCGCCGGCCCATCACCGAGATCTCGTCGCTCTCGGATTCGAGCACCACCTGCACGCCCTGGTTGCGCAGGTAGGCCGCCTGGTCGAAGCCGGACGCGGAGGGGCCGTCCGGAAGCCGGACGGTGCCGGCGAAGGAGACGATCTCACCCTGACTCAACGTCACAGTACCGGGCCCGTCCGTCGGGGCAAGTTCGAGAAGCACCTTCTCGCCAGCGCCGCCGGAAGCCTCTGTGGCGACTGCAGCGCGGGCCGTGCCCGACGCATCAGGAGAACCTAGGGCGCCGGCACGGATCTCTCGGGCGACCGCGATCGCGCTCTGCCAGCCGGCATTGGAGCGGACCTGGCCGGTGATCACCACCTCTGCCCGGATGGACGTCCCGGCCAGGTCTTTCAGATAGCTGTCGGTCGACGCCGCCACCCTGAGGCTTCCTCCAAGATAGCCGGCAAAGAGGCCGATCAGGACCACCGAGAAGACCGCCACAGGTGAGGGAAGACGGACTGTCGCACGCCGCAGGCGAGAGAAGGCGAGGCCTCCGAGGGTGGAGCAAAGAGCGACAGTCAGGCCCACGAAGGCCATCGTCGGCCGGGCACCGACGATGGCCGCGAGCGCTAGGCCAAGTGCGCAGGCGAAGGTCGTCACTCTGGCAAGGCCTGCCCGTCGTAGAAACCAGCCGGTCGGGTCTCGAGACCTGCTCAGAGCCCCACCAGCGGACGAAGTCGCTCCAATCTCGCAGGACCTATGCCTGGGACCTCCGCCAGTTGGTCAACGGAGGTGAAGGGGCCGTTGGCCTCCCGGTAGGTGATGATGTCTTGAGCGATGGCAGGACCGACGCCAGGCAGGGAGTCGAGTTGCTCGAGAGTGGCGTAATTGAGCGATACCACCCCTGGACCCGTGCCGGCACCCCCGTCGCCGACACCGGCGCTCTCGTCCACCGCCGGCGTGACCGGCTCCGCCACCGTCTCCCCGACGCGGGGGACGTACACCCTGCAACCGTCGGTGAGCCGGGCCGCGAGCGTGAGAGCCTGCTGGTCGGCCTCGTCGGTGAAGCCTCCCGCTTCTGCCACCGCCTCGAACACGCGGGCGTCCGGCGTGACTCGATACACCCCCGGACGGCGTACGGCTCCGGCCACCTGCACGTAGATCAGCGGAGCCGCCGTGGTGGTGGTAGAGGAGGAGGCGGCGGTCGGGTCCTCCGCGCCTGTAACGTCGAGGGCCGAGGCGTCACCCAGGCTAAGGCCGGTCGCGGCTAGGACCTCCCCGCGCCCGCTCTCCGCCCGGGTGCGACCGTCACGCAAGGAGAGCACGCCCAGCGTCCCGACCACGAGCACTACGGTCCCGGCGATCACGTAGACAAGGATCCGCTTTGTGGGGATGGCAGACATGGCCGAAGGCTATCGCCAGAACCAGGAAACCTGCCTACGACCTAGGGTCGAATTTGGCCGACGCGATCGCTTCGGTTCCCGGGCGATCGCGTCAGGCCGCAAAGGCCGGGGGCTCGGAGCGGCTCCCCGCTCCGAGCCCCCGGCTCACTCCTCAAGAGATCATCTAATACGCTTCGCAGTAGACCTCGAAGTACGACCGGGGCTTGCCGCACACCGGACAGACCTTGGGCGCCTCGTCGCCCTCGTGGACGTGTCCGCACTCGATGCACTTCCAGAGAGTCGATCCTTCCTTACGGAAGACCTTGTCGCCCTCCAGGTTGGCCAGCAACTTCCTGTAGCGACGCTCGTGATACTTCTCCACCCCCGCGATCGCGCGGAACGTTGCTGCTGCCTTCTTGAAACCTTCCTGTTCCGCTACCTCGGCGAAATCGGGATAGAGGGTGCCCCACTCCGCCAACTCACCTTCGGCGGCGGCCAGCAGGTTCTGAGCCGTGGTCCTCACCGGGCCGGCCGGGTAGGACGCGGTGAATTCAGGCTCGCCCCCTTCGAGCAAGCTGAAGAACCCGTAGGCGTGAGCCCGCTCATTGTCGGCCGTCTCGAGGAAGATGTTGGAGATCTGCACGTAACCTTCTTCCGCGGCCGCCTGGGCGAAGAAGGTGTAGCGGTTGCGGGCCTGCGACTCGCCGGCGAAAGCCTTCATCAGGTTCTGTTCTGTCTTCGAGCCCTTCATGTCCATAGATCGACACTCCTTGTTCTCGATGGTCGTGGCACCGGCCCCGCCGATCGGGTCGGACTATGGCGCGGCTACGAGGAGACTACCCTTGCAGCCGCCGATCCAATCGGCTCCGCCCAGAACCGTCAGTCGGGATCGTCAGCGAACGGTCTCCGCGAGTCGTGGCCTCACGGCCTCATGGCCTCGTCAAGGAAGGCGGCGACCCTTTCGCCCACCTCCCGGTGTCGACCGCCGAAGAAGTGGTCGACGCCCTCGAGTATACTCAAGCTGAAGTCAAGCTTTAGCTCTCTTAATACCCTCTCCACCCTCTCGGGCGCTGCGATCTCATCGTTCTCTCCGCAGACGGCGAGCACCGGTCCGGAGAAAGCGGACAGCCTTTGCAGCACGTCAGGGAGCATGTCCTCCCAGCTCACAACGAACGCGATCAACGCCAATGCCCGCACCGGCACCTGCCCCGCCACGGCCATAGCGGCCATGATGCTCCCGAACGAGTAGCCGGCCAGCGCCAGAGGCCGGTCTTGAGGGATGATCCGCGGCTCACCGTCCAGGGCGTCCAAACGCCCCCGCAGGAACCGAGCTGCAGCCTCTACGTCCCGATACTCGTCGAAACCGCTGTAGGCCCCCCCACTCTCGCCGACGCCGCGGAAGTTGAAGCGCAGGGTCGCCATCCCCCGGGCCCGGCAGGCCTGCGCCGTTCGATACACCACGGGTTGAGCCATGGTCGCGCCGTGCAGCGGATGCGGATGGGCCACCACCACCCCACCCCAGGCCTTCTCCCCCTCCGGCTCTTCGTAGATCCCCGCCAGCAGGTCGTCGGAAAGGAACGTCACGTCCCCCATACTCACACCCCTTCTTGCAGCCGCCCTCTGGCGCGAGCGATAGTAAGAACACGCCGCGGGTTCTCGACGAGCAAAGCGTGCAGGTGCTCCTCGGCGAAGCCTTTCGCTCGCATCACGGGCACGAGGTTCTCCAGTATGTGGGCATACCCCCAACCCCCGAACGACCGCAAACGGTGCTTGGTGCAGTTGTCGTGAGAGATCAGAAGCCGGCCGAGATAGCCATCCTCGATGAGTTGCCTAATGTCGTTCAGCCGCTGGGCGTCGCTCGGCAGGTACCGCCATCTCCCGAACGAGTACTCCATGTCCGCCTGGAAACCCAGGGTATCGTGCTCTATGAAGCATCCAGCATCGGCGATCCTCCGGCGCGTCTCCAGGCTGTAGCACCACTGATCGCAATGACTGAAGACCACCCGGTCCAGGTCGGCACCGGCACTCCCAAGGATCTCCACTATCTCCAGGGCCAGCGCATCGTTGAAGGGACTTGGATGGACGTTGAGTGCGGCCCCCGTCGCTCTCTGAGCGAAGACTGCCGCCTCGAGCACCTTCTTCTCATCGGCTTCGAGCGGATCGGAGCATCCTACCTCCCCGATGATGCCGGAACGGATGCCGGTGTCGCCCACTCCGACCAGGACGTCGCGGATCATCTCCCCCGCGATCTCCTGGACGGGCTTACTTCCCACGTCCGCCGGGTGAGAGACTCCGATGTAGTAGCCGCATCCCATGACGATGTTCAGACCTGTGGCCCGGGCGATCTTCACCAGACCCCGCGGATCCCGACCCAGTCCGACGTTACTCACCTCGACGATGGTGCCACCTCCCGCCCGCCCGAAGGCACGAGCTTCCTCGATGGCAAGCGAATCATCGGACAGGTCAAGGTTGTCCCTGTTCTCGAAGTAGCTCCGCCTGACCCGGAACAGATTGCTGAGCGACACCGGCTCGTTTGCCGCCGCCTTCTTCCCGGCTTCGGTCGGCTCAACGAAGTAGGCGGACAGATCGCAGAGCAGGTGCTCGTGCGGGAGGACCACTCCTAGAGAGCCGGGGTCCACGGGGCCCAGCACGGTCTGGACCTTGCCCACCACTTGCTCCTGCCGGGACGCCATGGGCGAAGTGGGTGGCTTCAGGGCACCGGTTCCCACCATTACCCGTTCACTCCCGATAGTTCACGAACTGCAGAGGCATGCCTAGATCGGTCTCTTTGAGCGCAGCGATGACATCCTGGAGGTCGTCTCGTTGCTTTCCGGTGATCCGGACCTCATCACCCTGGATGGCTGCCTGCACCTTGAGCTTGGTGTCTTTCACCAGCTTGACCACCTTTCGCGCGGTCTCCACGTCGATGCCGTTGGTAACCGAGACGGTCTGGCGGACCATGTCCCCGCCGGCCTTCTCCGGTGGCCCGAACGTGAGGGCTTCCGCTTCTATGGAGCGGCGCACGGCCTTGGCGATCAGCATGTCCTTGATGGCCCGGAGCTTCATCTCGTCTTCGGTCAAGAACTGGATCTTGCCCTCTTTGCGATCGAGGATGATCTGGGTCTTCGAGCCGCGGAAGTCAAAACGGGTGCCGATCTCCTTCTTCACCTGGTTGACCGCATTGTCCATCTCCTGCATGTCCACCCGGCTGACCACATCGAAAGACGGCATTCTTCCTCCTTCCTGAGCAAGAACTGAGGGCACCCAGCATACCGCACGCCCGGGCCCGGGTGGCAACTGAGGCCCGACCTTGGTACACTGCCTCCTATGTCGCCTGACGGAAAACGGAAGGGCGTCGCAGGTCTGTTCAGAGCACTTGGACTGTCCGGCGCCCCGAGGTCACGAGCAGCGCATCTGGCCACCTGGGTGATGGTCGCCGCTCTTGTCGGCAGCCTCATCGCCGCCATCTTCCCCTCCCCACAGCTGGGCCCGCCCCCTGCCTTGGCCGCTCTGTCGAGCCTCGAGTCGGCCCGCGCCGCTCTCAAGGAGGCGAAAGCCGAGCTGAAGGCGGAGCAGGCTCGTCTCGACAAACTCGCCCAGAAGCAGGCCGACGCGGAGACCCGTCTCGAGAACACGCGCATGCGCATGGAGGATGTGCAGGCCAAGACCGAGAAGGCCGAGGCCGATCTGGCAAAGAGCCAAGACCAGCTCTCCGCCCGGCTGGCTGAGATCTACAAGAATCGAGGTTCGGAGGGTCTCGACGCCCTAGCGGCGATCTTCTCCAGCGACGACATGTCCCTCACCGGCGTTCTCGAGCGGCTGGCCTTGGTCAACCGCGCAGCCGAGACCGACGCTGAAGTGATAACCGCGGTCGAGGACCGGCTCGGAGAGCTGGATCGACTGCAGGCCGAGCTACAGGAGCAGAAGACAGCGGAGCAGCAGCAGACGGCGGAATACGAGGCAGCCCGGGAAGAGACGCTCCAGGCCCTGGAGGCCTCGAAGGACAACTACAACACCCTCCGAGCACGCGTAGCGGCGCTCGAGGAAGAAGAGCGCCGGCGCCAGGAGGAGGAGGCTCGCCGGATAGCGGCGGCCAAGGCGGCGGCGGAACAAGCAGCGGCCGAGAAGAGCAGCGGCCGACGCAGCGGCGAATGACAACGGCTCCACGGCCACCACCAAGGCTAAGACCACGAACACCACCAAGGCCAAGACCACCACGACCACCAAGAAGAAGACTCCCCCTCCGGCTATCGACACAAGCGGCGGCTGGGTCTTCCCGGTACAGGGTCCGAACAGCTTCGTGGATACCTGGGGCGCGCCCCGGTCCGGGGGCCGCACCCACAAGGGCACCGACATCATGACTGCCAGGAACACTCCCATCGTCGCGGTGACGAACGGGGTCATCCGAAAGACGAGTCCCACCGATTCGGGGCTCGGAGGTATCACCATCTACCTCACCGGTGACGACGGCAACGTCTACTATTACGCCCACCTCTCGTCTATCGAAAGCGGCATCAAAGCCGGGGTGAGGGTGGATATCGGACAGGTCATCGGCTACGCGGGAAACACCGGCAACGCGAGCGGCGGCGCCGTCCACCTGCACTTCGAGATACGCCCGGGGGGCGGGGCCGCGATCAACCCCTACCCCACTTTGGTCAAGTACCGATGATCGGTATCCCGTGCGGGCCATCGGCCAGGTAGGCCACTGACGGCCCGCGCCCCAAAGCCTTTTCGGACTCCTCACAGGCTTGCGCAACGGCTGCGGCGACGAACCCGGCCACCCGGGCTCCGGGTCCGCCCTGTTCGCCGCCGGGGATGCCGCTGAGTAAAGGCCCCGGGTGGACGCCGGGGAGGATGGCGTAGTCCTCCAGCGCGGTCTGCGGACTGAAGTAGAAGACATGCTCGCGGGGGACGTCGGCGAACAGCTTGGCCCACACCTGCACCCCCCACTGATCGTGAACGAACCGCCAGTCCTCAGACATGATCGTCCGGACGAACGCGTCCGGCCCGATGTCGGCCATGAGCCGGAGCATCCGACGATAGGACTCGGTGCCCACCGGATCGGGCTCGGTCGTATCGGCGATCACTATCACATAGCCGTCCTTGTTGACCGCTTTCGCCGCGACCGCGGCTGCCTTCTCGGCCTGATAGTGATTGACGCCCACCAGCCCCGAGTGAGTGACGACCACGTCGTATCCGGTACTAAGAGGGATCTGAGCGAAGCTCCGCACGTGTTCGACCGCCGCCACGTGGGCCTGCACCATGTCCCCTGCGAAGACTCCGGCGACCCTGCCGTCCTGGCGTATGGTGGCATTGAGGATGAAGTCCGCTTCCGCCATGCCGGCTATCTCGAGAGAGACCTCGTGGCAGGGGTTTCCCTCCAGGATGAGGTCGGTCGCCTTCTCATGGGCGAGAGTCACGGGGCCGTGGAACTCGCGCACGCTCTCCACGTCGAGAAGGCCGGGACAGATGCTCTTTCTGCCGCCGGAGACGCCGGCCATGAGATGTGGTTCGACCAGGCCGGTGAGTATGCGGAAGTCGGCCTCCACGTACTCGCGGCTCATCGAGACCTCGACCCCCCGAGCGGAGCGACCCACATGGACCAGTCTCTCCCGGTCGGTCGCGTCGTGACAGGAGACCCGCACTCCAGCCCGGCGCACCCGCTCATCCAGAAGCGCCCAGATCTCCTCTGCGGCCAGCAACCGGTGAGTGCCTGTGGCAACCAGAACGGTGATCGCTGCCGGAGAGAAGCCGGCAGCAAGGAGGAAGTCCACTAGGGGCCAGAGTATGCCGTCTTCGCCCCGGTAGGGCGCGGGCCGGGTGTTGTCCGAAACCACGACCACCACTTTGGGGTCCGCGACTCGGTCGAGCGTCTCCCGACACATCTCGGCCAACGGCGCGCTACCGATGGGCCGGGCAAGAACCTCGGCGATGGCAGCCGGCACGTCGGCGAGGGCCTCCGGCTCGCTCGTGCGGAGGATGTCCGTACCGGGCGGAAGAATCAGATCGGCCGCGAAAGACCGCAGTTCGAGATGGACCCGCTCCGGATCGAGAACTACTCGATCCATCATCCGACCGTCGTTCCGAGCGACTCGGCGATCGTGCCCCATTCCTCGTAGAGCGCAACTATCTCGTCGGCGACAGCGGTCGCCTCCGCCGATGCCGTCGCCAGAAGCTCGTAGTCGGAAACATGCTCCGGGTCGCTCAGCGTGGAGGCGAGTTCGGCTTGTCTAGCCTCAGCCGCGAGGATCCGCCTCTCCAACTTGCGATACCGGCTCTGCAATTCCTTGCGCTCCTTGTAGCCCAACTCCACCGTCTGAGCGCGGTCCGCCGAATTCCCTGCCCCCGGCGTATCGGCAGCCGGGGGGACCGGGGCCGTGGAGTGTGCTGAGGGAGCGGCCGCGTCAGCCGCTGGGCGCGACCGGGTCGAAGGAGACGCGGGCCCCTCCGGCGAGGCTCCAGCGGAGCCCTTCGCCGAGGGCCCCGCCTCCTGGGCCTTCTTCCACATGTAGTACTCCCAGTCTCCCAGATAATGGGTCAGACGCCCGTCGCGCACCTCGATCACCTTGGTGCCGATGGCGTTGATGAGGTGGCGGTCGTGGCTGATGAAGACCACCGAGCCCTCGAACTGGCGGAGCGCTTCCGTGAGCACCGCGCTCGAATCCATATCGAGGTGGTTGGTCGGTTCGTCGAGCAACAGCAGTCCCGCGGGGTCCATGAGCATCCTGGCCAGAGCGAGACGAGCCTTCTCACCCCCCGAGAGGACGCCCACCTTCTTGGTCACGTCATCCTCCCCGAAGAGGAACGTGCCTAGGTAGCCCCGGACCTCGGGCAGGCGGCCCGCCGGCCCGGCCACTTCCTCCATGGTCTTGAGCACCGTCCGGCCGGGATGCAGCACCTCCAACTGGTGCTGGGCGAAATACTCCCTCCGCACCGAGTACCCCAGCTTGATCGAACCGCCATCTGGCTCTATGACCCCGGCCAGGAGTTTGAGCAGCGTGGACTTCCCCGCCCCGTTCGGTCCTACCAGGGCGATCTTCTCCCCGCGTTCGATAACAAGGTCGAGCCGCTTGTAGACGACATTGTCGGCATAAGCCTTGCGCACATGCTTGACCTCAGCCACCACCCTCCCGGTGCGGGGCGGCTGGGGGAACCGGAACTTGATGGTCTTTCGCTCGAGGGTGGGAGCGTCGATCAGTTCGGTCCGCTCCAGCTGTCTGATCTTCTGTTGGACCTGCTTGGCCTTGGTGTTTTTAGCCCGGAAACGACGGATGAACGCCTCAGCCGACTCGATCTCGCGCTGTTGATTCTTGGCGGCGTTGGACAGTGCCTCGTACCGCTGCCGCTTCTCTTCCTCATAGTGGTCGTAGTCGCCGGCGTAGAGATCGATTATCCCCCGGTCGAGGTCGGCGATGTGGGTGACCATCCGGTTCAGGAAGTAGCGATCGTGGCTGATAACGACGAGCGCTCCCGGCCAGGTGAGCAGGAAGTCCTCCAGCCAGAGCAGGCTCTCCAGATCCAGATGGTTGGTGGGCTCGTCCATGAGCAGTAGATCCGGCTGTTCGAGAAGGAGCCTGGATAGGGCCACTCGCATCCGCCAGCCACCCGAGAGCTCCGCGATCGGGCGATCAAAGTCGTGGTCGCGGAAGCCCATCCCTCTGAGGATCGTCTGAGCCCGGGTCTCGAGCTCATATCCGTGCGCGTTCTCAAAGGCGGTCTGGAGTGCGCCCATCTCGTGCAGCAACTCGTCGGGGTCAGCGCCGGTCGTGTCCCCTGCGTCCCCCCCGTCCCCGCCGTTGTTCCCGCCGGCGCCGTCACCCGTAGCGTAGGCGCGGGCGATCTCATCGCCCAGTTCTACGATGCGCCGCTCGGCCGACAGTATGTCGAGATGCGACGCCAGCACCTCTTCGATGACCGCGTGACCTGAGATCTCCTCGATCTCCTGGGGCAGAAAGCCGACGCGCAGGTCCTTGCGGGAGCTGATCTCTCCCCCGTCGAGCGATATCTCGCCCACGATCATTCGGAGAAGAGTGGTCTTGCCGGTGCCGTTGGGACCGACCAGACCGACGCGCATGCCCGGCTTGACGTGCAGGCTGGCCTGGTCCAGGACCGTCTGGGTGCCGAACGACTTGGAGATGTCGGTGAGATGCAGCATCAGGGCGGTAGGATAGCAGCCTGGCGGCCTCCCGCCCGACCGAGGCCGGGCTCGGACTACCAGGCGGGCGCCACTGTGGACTGAAGAACGATCCCCTAGTCGTCCCAGAAGAGACCTTTGTCCGATCCTGGCGCGATCCCCAGGTCGGCCGCAGTCCCCAGGAGCCTCCGGATGGCCTCCTCACCTTCGGGCCCGTAGTCGAGCGTGAACTCGTTCACGTAGAGGTCGATGTGAGCCCTGCACACGGCCGGGTCCATCTCCTGAGCGTGGGCCTGGATGTAATCAAGCGCCGCGTCGGGGTGGAGGGCGGCAAATTCCACACTGGCCCTCATCGCCCTCTCCGAGGCCTGCTGGTGCGACCGCTCGAGGGTCCTGGACACGGCGATCCCCCCGAGAGGGATGGGCAGCCCGGTGGTCTCTTCCCACCACTCCCCCAGATCCACGAGATTGCGGAGACCGTAGGCTCCATAAGTGAACCGCCCTTCGTGGATGATGACTCCCGCGTCCACCTCCCCCGCGCTCACTGCCGGCATGATCTGCTCGAACGGCATGACGACCGTCCTTGAGACGCCACCCGTGAAGAGGCCGAGAAGAAGGGCGGCCGTGGTCAGTTCACCGGGGATGGCCACCCGGGCCTGTGCCAGGTGGTCCACCAGGGCGGCTACCCGCTGAACCGACTGAACCGGGCGCAGGGACGAATCTTTTCGGGCCACCACCAACGGTCCGCAGCCCCGGCCCAGGGCTCCTCCAGAGTGCAGGAGCGCGTAGCTATCCCGCAGATGGGCGAAGGCGTGCATGGAGACCTTGACGACGTCCGCGTCGCCTCGCAGGGCCGAATGGTTGAGCGCGTCGATATCCTCGAGCCTCTCCTCGACCGGCGGCGCGCCGGGGATGAGGCCGTGCACCCAGGCGTGGAAGATGTAGGTATCGTTCGGACAGGGGGAATAGGCGAGGCGCAGGCGATCCACATCAAGCCCCCGGCAGGGGCAGTCTGTCGAGGGCCGCAGCCAGCGCGAGAGCGGCTCGGCCGGCCACTTCGCTGGCTCGTTCCACCTCCCAGGACGAGCGGTCCCTGTCGACGACCAGATTGCTGATGCCTCTCACCTCCAAGAAGGGCACTCCGTGAAGCGCGCAGATGTGGGCCGCCGCCGCCCCCTCCATGGATTCCGCCAACGCCCCCCAGCGCCGGGTGATGGCCTCGCCCTCGGTCTGGATGCCGGTGACCCTTGAGGAGGTCACGCACGGCCCCGCGAAGACGGCGGGGCGAGTCTCAGGCCGATCGCCTTCGGTGCCCGCTCGGACCACGTCGACCGCCGCGCGTACGAGCGCGGCGTCAAGACAAAAACGCCCGGCCGACTCGGATCCTCCCACGAGGGCGATCGGAAGTCCAAGCTCGCCTGCGGCCAGCCAGCCCGCCGGGCTCGTACTCCCGGTGTCGGAGTAGATCTCCTCGGTGGCCAAGACAAGGTCACCGACCCCGGGCGGCGACTCGGACCCGGGCGGCGACTCGGACCCGGGTGCCGATCCGGTCAGTGGCTGCAGGCCCGTCCGCTGAGAAGGCTGCGCGAAGGCCCCCGCCACGCCCACCTGAAGCACCAGAGAGGGCCGGGGATCCATTGCCACCAGAAGGCAGGACAGGATGTGGGCCGCGTTGGCCTTGTCGCACCCGCTGACCGCGAGCACGGCACGGATTGCACCGTCGGCCTTTTCCGCAGTCGCGGGGTCTCGCCCCACGCCGGCTGGGCCCCTTCGCGGCGCCCCGACGATGCCGACGACTATGCGCTTGGTGGCCAGGCCGTGGGTCTCACCTTTCTGGAACTCACGCAGCACCGGCTCGGCCTCGGCATCCGTCGCCGTCAGCAGGACCAGCCGGCAACCACGGGTGACCTCGCGCAGTCCCTCGCAGCCTGCCAGCTCCATCAAGCTCCTTCCAAGAGCAGAAGATCGGGATCCTCCACGTATCCCATGACCAGATTCAGGAAGCGGACCGCTTCCGCGCCGTCGACCAGTTGGTGATCGAAGGTGAGAGACAAAGGCAACATAAGCCGGGTGATCACCTTCCCCTCTCGTACCACCGGCAGCTCACGGACCCGCCCCATGCCCAGGACGGCCACCTCTGGATAGTTGATGACCGGGGTAGCGAAGGTGGTCCCCACGGCCCCGTAGTTGCTGATAGTGAACGTCCCCCCGTGGAACTCGCTCAGTTCGAGGCGGCGCTCGCCGGCCCGATCGACCAGATCCACGATCTCCTCGGCGATCCGGAAGATGCTCTTCTTGTCGGCATCCTTGATGTTGGGAACGACCAGCCCGTATTTGGTGTCGATGGCGATACCGACGTTGTAGTAGCGCTTGAGCACGAACTCTTCCCCGGATTCCTCCAGGACGGCGTTCAATCGGGGAAAGCGCTTCAGAGAGGCGGTGCACGCCTTGACGACGA
Organism: uncultured Actinomycetes bacterium; assembly: GCA_963713545.1. Classification (GTDB taxonomy): domain Bacteria; phylum Actinomycetota; class Thermoleophilia; order RBG-16-64-13; family RBG-16-64-13; genus CAVPLM01. Next base: position 585,797 of record CAVQME010000002.1, read on the forward strand.
AGGCGAGATAGGTCAGCCGGACCCCGCGTTCCGCGGCTACGCTGCGCTCCTTCTCGCGGATGCGCTTGATGATGGTGACATCGGCCTCGTCCATGGTCGTAACCTGAGCCTGTTTGGCCACCGACTCGGCCATGTGCCGAGCCATGGTCCTGCGCACCCCGCGGAAGGGCACGCGCTCGATGGGGCCGTACGCGTCCGCTTGGATGGCTCCACCCAGGACAGGGACCAAGACCGGCGCCTCGCCGGGGGCAGGCTCGGTGGGCACAGGCTCGCCGGGCAAGGGGGCGGCAACGGGCGTCGCCGCCACCTGTACAGTGGGCGGGACTGGAGCGACCGGCGCGGGCGCGCTCGGGGGGATCGCCGCGGCGGCAGCTGTGCCCGCCGCCGAAGCTGGGGCGCCTGCCCCAGGCGCTCCCGGAGCGGGGACTCCATAGGCCATGGCTTCCGCCACATCCTCGACGTCCTGCTTGAGGATCCGGCCGCCCGGGCCGGTCCCGCGGATGGTGGTGAGGTCCACTCCCAGCTCCTTGGCGAGCGCCCGGACGGAAGGCATCACTAGGATCTCGACGGCAGGCGTGGGCGTCCCGGCTTTCGGCTGTGCCGCCGTCGCCTCTTCCTCCTCTTCCGGGGCCTCCTCGAGAAAGCCCACCACCGAGCCCGTGTAGGGCTCCGGCTCTTGGGCGACAGGAGGGGGAACGAGCGGAATGGCCGCCGCCGGTGTGACGGGAATCGGGGGAGCAGGCGCTGGAGGCGGCGGCTCTCCCGCAACCGGCGGCGCGGCCGGAGCCACCACAGGCCCGGCCGCGGCGGCCGCGCCTTCATCGATGGTGACAAGCACGTCGCCCACTTGGATGATGTCGCCCTCCGCGGCGTGCAGCCTGCTCACCCGGCCGGCCCGTGGAGAGGGCAGCTCTACCACAGCTTTGTCGGTCTCCATCTCAGCCAGGGTCTGGTCTTCCGCGACGATATCGCCCTCGTTCACCTTCCAGGCGAGGAGCTCCCCCTCGGTGATCCCTTCACCGATGTCGGGGAACTTGAACTCGTAAGCCATGACTGCCACTCCCTGATCGCGGTGGGCCCGGCCGAGGCGCTGCGCGCTCTCGCCGGGTGGGGCGGGGGCGGCGCACCTGCAGACGCAGGCGCGCCGCCCCGATCACTCACTCGTTGGCCTTCTCAGCCTCCTTGTGTCGGGCTACGTTGCCCACTCTGAGCTTACGTATCTGCTTCCTCAGGGCCTCTTCGGAGAGGAAGTCCCCCGCGCCGGCCCGATCGCGATGCACCATCTCCTCCAAGTGGCGCATCAGCTTGGCCGACGGACCTCCCTCCATGGCGCTGCGACCGACCACCAGGAGCTCGTAGATATAGATGAAGTCCGGGAGGCCGAGCAGGTGCTTGACCAGGCCCTGCACTCTCGAGTTCTTGACGGCCGAGATCGGCTGGGCGGCGAGGCCCAGACTGTGAGCCGCAAGCCACATGTACAGGAAGGCGTTGGAGAGCGACGATTCGAAGATGGAATCGCCTTTCTGCTTCGACAGGCGAGCGTTCATGGGGAGACCGGCGCGCCGCCGCGTGTCGCCCAGGATGAGGATGAAGACCGGCGCGAGCGGACACTCCAATCGCCCCTGCGTCGCCGGGTCCCAGGCTGGACCCTGCCACTCTTCCCGGATGGCCTCCAAGGCGTAGAAGTCGCTGTCTATCCAGTCATCGACGATCTTCTTGATCTCAGTGCGGAGTCCCGGGTCTAGCACCACCAGGAACTCCATGGGCTGCATGTTGAAGCCGGTGGGGGCCCATCGCGCCACTTCCAGCATCTTGTCGACCAGTTCCCCCGGTATCGGGTCGGGCCTGATCGCCCTGATGGTGCGTCTGCTCTTCACCAATGCGAGCAGATCCTCGTATTCCACGTCGATCCCTCTCTCCCCCGATACTTCGGGCGCCGCGCCGGCTGGTCGGGCCCTATTCGCTGAACTTCTCGGCCTCCACATGTCGGGCCACGTTGCCGGCCCGCAGCTTCACGATCTGCTTCCGGAGCTCGCTCTCGCTCATGAACTCGTCGTCTTTGGCCCGATCGTGGTGCACCATCTCGTCGAGATGCCGCATGAGCTTCGCCGACGGGCCTTCGTCCATGGCGTTCCACCCCACCAGGAAGATGTCATAGACGTAGATGAAGTCGGGTAGGTTGAGCAAGTGCTTCACCAGCGCCTGCACCTTCGGGTATTTCACGCCGGAGATCGGCTGGGCGGCGAGGCCCAGACTGTGAGCCGCCAGCCACATGTACATGAAGGCGTTGGAGAGCGAGGACTCGAAGATCGAGTCACCTTTCTGCTCCGAATAGCGGGCGGCCATGGGCAGCCCTACGCGGCGGCGTGTATCCCCCATGACCAGGATGAACACCGGTGCGAGCGGACAATCCCATTCGCCATGGGTGTCGATGGCCCAGGGCGAGCCCTGCCATTCCTCCCGCGTAGCCTCCATGGCGAAGAAGTCACTGTTCTTGTACTCGTCGACGATCTTCTTGATGGCCTCGCGCAGCTCCAGGTCTTTGACCACCAGCATCTCGAGAGGCTGCATGTTGAATCCGGTAGGCGCCCAGCGGGCCGCCTCGAGCAGCTTGTCGATCATCTCATCGGGTACGGGATCGGGCTTGAAGGCCCGCAGAGTGCGCCGGCTCTTGATCAGCTCCAGCAAGTCATCGTATTGCACCTTGCACTCCTTAGCTCTCGTAGTCGTTCCTGTGATAGACCGTGATGATAGACCGTGATGGACGAACGCGGTGGGTTAGAACCGGACGGCAGATTTCACGGCTTCGACCACCGTGTCCACGTCGGGCTGATAGTAGTCCTCCAGTTTGGCCAACGGGGCAACCGTATCGAACCCGGTGACCCGCAGCACCGGCGATTTGAGGTGAAGGACCGCCCTCTCCATGATCTGGGCGGAGATCTCGGCGCCAAAGCCGCATGTGCGGGGAGCCTCGTGCACCAGCACCGCCCGGCCGGTCTTGGTCACGCTGGCGATCACCGTCTCGTAGTCGAACGGCGACAGCGTGCGCACGTCGAGGACCTCAGCGTCGGCGATGCCGTCAGCCTCCAGGCGTGCAGCCGCTTCCTTCACCGTGCGGACGTGGGCTCCCCAGGCCAGTACGGTGACATCCCCGCCCTCGCGGACCAGGCGGGCCTTGCCCAGAGGCAGAGTGTACGGCTCCTCGGGCACCTCGGTCTTGATGGCCCGGTACACCCGAGCAGGCTCGAAGAACACCACCGGATCGGGATCACGCACAGCGCTAGCAAGCAAGCCTTTGGCTTCATACGGGTCGGCCGGGATGACCACTTTGAGCCCGGGCACGTGAGCGAACACTGCCTCCATGCTCTCGGAATGGTGCTCCAGCGCCCTGATCCCGCCGCCATAGGGCATACGCACCACCAGGGGAACGGTGAGCTGGCCCCGGCTGCGGTTGCGCATGCGGGCGGCATGGCAGACGAGTTGGTCGTACGCGGGATAGGCGAACCCCGAGAATTGGATCTCGGCCACCGGACGATACCCGGCTATGGCCATGCCGATGGCCATCCCCACGATCCCCGACTCGGCCAGCGGTGTGTCGATGACACGCTTCTCGCCGAAGCGCTCCACGAGACCGTCGGTCACCCGGAACACCCCGCCGTCCCGGCCGACGTCCTCTCCCAGCACGACCACTGTCTTATCAAGCTCCAACTCCTGAGAGAGGGCTTGGTCGATCGCTTCCACCATGTTGAGGCGGGCCATGCTCATCGCCTCCCGGCCAAGCGGGCCAGAAGCTCCGCCTTCTGCTCGGCCAACGCCGGGGTGAGGTCGGCATAGACGTGCGCGAAAAGCTCCTCCGGCCCCGGCGGCGGGATCGCCTCGAAGACGGCCACCGCCTCGGCCACCTGCTGATCAGCATCAGCGAGAGCCTCCGCCGCGGCCGCATCGTCCAGCAATCCCTGCGCCCGCATATACCGGGCCAGGCGCTCGATGGGATCCCGCTTGCGCCAGGGCTCCACCTCGCTCTCCTCCCGGTACCGGCGGGCATCGTCGGAGGTGGTGTGATCCATCACTCGGTAGGTGTGCGCCTCTATGAGGGTGGGCTCGTGAGCCGTGCGCGCCCGGTCCAGCGCCTCCGCGGTCACTCGATATACCGCGAACACGTCGTTCCCGTCGACCTGGACGCCGAACATCCCGTAGGCGAGCGCCTTCTGCGCCACCGTCGGGGAGGCGGTCTGCTTGGTGAAGGGGAGCGAGATCGCGTACTGGTTGTTCTGACAGAAAAACACCACCGGCACTTGGAACACGCCCGCCATGTTCATGGCCTCGCTGAAATCGCCTTCTGAGGTGGCTCCCTCTCCGAAGAAAGTGAGTACGGCCACGTTCTCCCCCGCCTGCTTCATTGCCCAGGCGATACCGACCGCGTGCAGCATGTGGGTGCCCACGGGGATGGACACCGGGAGTGTGCGCAGTTCCCGCGGCCAGCCGGAGCCCCGTTCGTCGCCGCCCCAGAACTGGAGAAGCTGCCACATCGGTACGCCGCGCAGCATGAGCGCCCCCGTCTCCCGGAAGGCGGGGACCATCCAGTCGTCGGGCCGCAACGCCAGCGCGGCCCCCACGTGTGCGCCCTCCTGCCCCGCCACCCGCGGGTACGTGCCCAGCCTCCCCTGACGCTGGAGCTTGAACATGCGCTCGTCGAACTGCCTCGTGAGAACCATGTGCCGGTAGAGATGCTGTATCTGCGCCGGTGCGAGATCGGGCATCAGGGCCTCGTCGACGAGGCCCTCCTCGCTCAGCACTTCCACTCGATCTATCTCGTACGAGACCAAAGGACGGCTCGGCACGTCCTCACCTCCCTGTGTCCGGCGGCCCGGTCGCCGCCCGCGATTCGTCGTTGCCTTCCACGACCAGCACTGCGGCACCCAGGATCGCTCCCCGGCGAAGCCGCTCGAGAGCTTCGTTCGCCTCTTCGAGCGCGAAGAGCTCCACCTCGGTATGCACCGGCACCTGCGGAGCCAGGGCCAGGAACTCCGTGCCGTCCCGCCGGGTCAGATTGGCCACCGAGCGGACCACGCGCTCACCCCACAGGATCTCGTAGGGGAAGGAAGGGATATCGCTCATGTGGATCCCCCCGCACACCACGAGCCCGCCCTTGGCCACCGCCCGCAGAGCGGCCGGAACCAACTCACCGGCGGGGGCGAAGATGATGGCCGCGTCGAGCTCCTCCGGTACTGCTTCCTCGGTGTCCCCGGCCCAATAGGCTCCCATCTCCCGCGCGAACGCCTGCGAGGCCACGTCGCCCGGGCGGGTGAAAGCGAAGACCTTCCTCCCCTGGTGACGAGCCACCTGGGTGACGATGTGGGCTGCGGCCCCGTAACCGTAGATGCCCAGACGCTCCGCGTCGCCCGTCATGGACAGCGAGCGGTAGCCGATGAGCCCGGCGCAGAGCAGGGGCGCAGCCTGGGCCGGAGGATAGCCCGGAGGTATGGGGAAGGCGAAGCGATGGTCGGCTACGGCGTATTCGGCAAACCCGCCATCGATGTCGTAGCCGGTGAACCTGGCCGAGTCACAGAGGTTCTCGCGCCCGCTCAGACAGTAGCGGCACCGTCCGCAGGTCCAGCCCAGCCAGGGGATCCCCACCCGCTCGCCGGGTGCAGGCGAGGTCACGCCCTCTCCCAGGGACTCGACCACCCCCACTATCTGATGACCGGGGATGAGGGGCAACTTGGGGTGCTGCAACTCCCTGTCGACCACATGCAGATCGGTCCGGCAGATGCCGCAAGCCTGCACCTTCACCCGCACCTGCCCCGGTGCAGGTGAAGGCACCGGCACCTGCGTCGGCCGCAGGGGGTACCCGGCGGCATCCAGAAGCATCGCCCGCATCAGATGAGACACCCGCGCCTCCCCGGGGACTCGCGGCCCCGACTCCTAACCCACCACCCGTGGTTCTTCCCTTTCGCCCTCGCGCACGAACACCGACGGGCGGCGGAAGTGGACGTTCACGTAGTAATCGACGACTCGATCGATCAGTCTCTCGGGATCGCTGTCGTAGACGAGCGCGGCTCCCGTGTCCTTGTCGATGGCTTCCACCAGATCCGGCACGATCTCGGCGATGCCACCGCTGCCTTGGAGCACTCCGATCAATTTGCCCTCATCGTAGGCGATGGCAAACTCGCCCAGCGTTCCCGAGTGCCCGCTGACGATCAGGACTATATCGCTGGAGCGGATGTTGACGATCTCCCTTCCCATGAGACCGCTGCCGGTGTAGATGAGAACGTCGAAGCCCTCCACCGGCGAGTGGTAGACGTGTATGTGCTCGTCGAGGCTGAGAGCGGGAGAGATGCCTATCGAGAGGCCACCCGCGGCCTGAGCTCCAAGCGCGCTTTCCAGGGGCAAGCCGGGCGCCGAACCGCTTATGAGCACCATGCCGCGTGCGGCGATCACCCGGCCCAGCTCCCGGGCTTTGGCCCGTTCTTCCGGGGTGAAGTCACCCGACGCCGCCCCCATGACCCCCACCTTGAGAGCCATGACTTCCACGCTCTCCGCATAGCGCTCAGGGTCGGCGCTGAAAAGGTCCCGATGCTCCTCCGAACAGAAGAGATACACCCGGCCACGATAGAAGGACGCGGCCACCGCGTCCCGCTCGGAGACGGCGATACCACACACGGCGTCGGCGGTCACTCGGCTCCTCCTTCGAGTTCGAAGATCTGGTTCTTCTCTGCTACGACCACCCGGAAATGAAGCTGGTCTTCGAGCAGACGCTCCAGGGCCAAGGCCGCGTCTATCTCTCCATGCGTGAGGATGGTGAGACGCGGGGGCCGGAAATGGGACGCCCAGGCGAGCAGCTGCTGCTGGTCCGCGTGGGCCGAGAGCCCGGTGATCTCGTGGATGTGCGCTTTGACGGCGATCTCTTCCCCGAACAGGCGCACTCGCTTGTCGCCATCCAGCAGACGGCGGCCCAGAGTGTGCTGAGCCTGGAAGCCGACGATCACCACGTGCGCCTCCGGCCGCCACAGGTTGTGCTTCAGATGGTGCCGTATGCGCCCGGCTTCGGCCATCCCGCTGGCGGAGATGATGACGATGCCCTTCTTCTCGTTGAGCGCCCGGGATTCATCGGCGCTGGTGGTGTAGCGCAGCTGCGGAAAGTCGAAGATTCCTCCCGGCTCGCCCACCAGCTTCCAGGCCTCTTCATCGAAGGCCTCTCTGTGCCGGCGGAACACCTCGGTGGCCCGGGTGGCCAGGGGGCTGTCCACGTAGACAGGCATGTCGAGCCCGCGCTTGTCGAGTATCTCACGCAGAAAATAGAGCAGCTCTTGGGTCCGCCCCACCGCGAAGGCCGGGATGATGACGTTCCCTCCGGTGCGTTTGGCTTCGGCCAGGATCGCAGCCAGTTCGTCGACGGGTTCTCCGTCGCGGACGTGGCGGCGGTCGCCGTAGGTGGACTCCATGATCAGATAGTCGGTCTGCTCGATGATCTCGGGATCGCGCACTATGGGCTGGTCGGGCTGACCCACATCGCCGCTGAAGAGCACCTTCACCGCCTGGCCCCGGTCCTGCAGACGCAGCTCCACGAAGGCCGAGCCCAGGATATGGCCGGCATCGTGGAACACCACGTTCACGCCGGGAGCAAGCTCCTTGGCTGCGCCGTAGTCCACCGGCTCGAAGAGGCGGATCGCCCGGCGGGCGTCGTCCTCGGTGTAGAGCGGGGCGATGTCCCGGCGTCCGGCCCGGCGAGCTTTGCGGGTGCGCCACTCCGCCTCGTTCTCCTGGATGTACGCCGAGTCGAGCAGCATGATCTCTGCCAGGTCGCTGGTGGGCAGAGTCGCGTAGATAGGCTTGGCGAAGCCTTTCTTCACCAGCCGCGGGATCCTTCCCGAGTGATCGATGTGGGCATGGGTCAGGAGCATGAAGTCCAGCTCCGCTGGATCGAAGGGGAACGGGTCGAAGTTGAGAGCCTCTTCCCTGTCCCCTCCCTGGTGCATCCCGCAATCCACCAGGAAACGGGTTTCACCCACCTCGACCACGTAACACGACCCGGTGACCTCACGAGCCGCCCCGATGACCTGCAGGAACATCCGACCTCCTTGCGTGCCGCGGTTCCGTCCCGCCGAGCGCAGCAAAAACCACAGCCCGGGCCTGACTGAACATACTGTCTCACACCGGGCCGGACGGCGTTCTCAAGGCGGTATGTTATTCTACGTCCGTGCGCATTCGCCCCCGGGAAAGCCGGGGGTCGATTGTTGTTGTCCTTAAATCTGGAAAAGCGGAGGAAATGGTGGCAAACGAATCCCTTGACGAGAAGATCTTCGACGTACCTGCCGAGTTCCAGAAGGACGCCTGGATCTCGAGCATGGCGCAGTACGAAGAGATGTACAGGCGTTCACTGGACGACGCCGACGCTTTCTGGGCCGAAGAAGCCGAGAAGAGACTCCACTGGTTCAAGAAGTGGGACCGCGTCAACAACGACAGCTTCGCTCAGGCCAAAGTCCGGTGGTTCGAAGGCGGCAAGCTCAACGTCTCCTACAATTGCCTCGACCGGCACGTTGAGGCCGGCAAGGGCGACCAGGTCGCCTACTACTTCGAGGGCGACTCCCCGGAATCCACCCGCACCATCACCTACAAGCAGCTCTGGGAAGAAGTCACCAAGTTCGCCAACGTTCTCAAGAAGAAGGGCGTCAAGAAGGGCGACCGGGTCGTCATCTATCTGCCCATGATCCCGGAACTCCCCGTGGCCATGCTGGCCTGCGCCCGCATCGGCGCCATCCACTGCGTGGTGTTCGGTGGTTTCTCGGCTGAAGCTCTGCGCGACCGTGTGCTGAACGCCGAGGCGACCATCATGATCACCGCCGACACGGGCCTCCGTGGCGGGCGTCCGACTCCTCTCAAGACCTCGGCCGACGCCGCCATGGCCGAAGCTCCGGCAGTCAAGAACTGCATCGTGGTCAAGCATACCGGCGTCGAGGGCATCCCCTGGACCGAAGGCCGCGACACCTGGTATCACGAGGAACTCGCCGCCTCCGACATCACCACCGACTGCGCCTGCGAGGAGATGGACGCGGAAGATCCGCTCTTCATCCTCTATACCTCCGGCTCCACGGGCAAACCCAAGGGCGTCATGCACACCACTGGGGGGTACCTCCTCTTCGGGAGCATGACCCACGAGCTCATCTTCGACTACCATCCCGGCCAGGTCTACTGGTGCACCGCCGACATCGGCTGGGTCACCGGCCACACCTACATCGTGTACGGCCCGCTGGCCAACTGCGCTACCAGCATCCTCTTCGAGGGTGTCCCGAGCTATCCCACCCCGGATCGTTTCTGGACGGTCGTGGAGAAGTACAAGGCCAACGTCTTCTACACCGCTCCCACCGCGCTGCGCGCCATCGCCCGCGAAGGCGACGACTGGGTCACGAAGCACGACCTCTCCTCCCTACGCGTCCTGGGCACGGTGGGTGAGCCCATCAACCCGGAAGTGTGGCTCTGGTATCACGACCTCATCGGTGGAGGACGCTGCCCGATCGTCGACACCTGGTGGCAGACTGAGACCGGCGGCATCCTCATCACTCCGCTGCCCGGCGCCATGAAGATCAAGCCTGGTTCGGCCACCCTCCCCTTCTTCGGGGTGGAGCCGTGCATCGTCGACGAAGACGGCAATGAGATCACCGGTCCCGGCGTGGGCAACCTGTGCATGAAACGCTCCTGGCCCGGCATGATGCGCGGTGTGTACGGCGATCCCGAGCGCTTCGAGGAGACTTACTTCGTCCAGTATCCCGGCCTGTACTTCACCGGCGACGGTTGCCGCCGCGACGAAGACGGCTATCACTGGATCACCGGCCGCGTGGACGACGTCATCAACGTCTCCGGCCACCGCATGGGCACCGCCGAGGTCGAATCGGCGCTGGTCAGCCACGACAGCGTGGCCGAAGCCGCCGTCGTGGGCATGCCCCATCCCATCAAGGGCCAGGGCATCTACGCGTACGTTACGCTGAACGCCGGTGTCGAGCCCACGGACGAGCTGAAGAAGGAACTCGTCAAGCACGTCCGCATTGAGATCGGCCCCATCGCCACTCCGGACGTCATCCAGTGGGCCCCCGGCCTGCCCAAGACCCGTTCCGGTAAGATCATGCGCCGCATCCTCAAGAAGATCGCGGCCAACGAGATCGGCGATCTGGGCGACACCTCCACCCTGGCCGACCCGCACGTGGTCGACGACCTCGTGGAGAACCGCTACCACCAGTAATCCAGCGACTGACGACCGGCCGCGCGAGCGCGCCGGCGAGTGAGACACAAAAGGGGCGGCCGCAAGGCCGCCCCTTTTGTCAGCGTGAGAACCCTAGGCAATCCGAGTGGCTTGAACCCCGGCGACGGCCCCCTGAGGTCCATTCGACGACGCCATCAGTCGGGCCTGGTCCTGAGCAGATTGTGGGATTGGAGGAAGTCCGCCTCATCGGCGCATTGTCTACAGAAAGTGCTGAAAGACGCTGCAAGAAACGGACTTTTCTGGGCGCGCTGATTTTGCGCTGAAGGCAGCGGATGAAGACGAGGCCACGTAGGTCCGCGCTTCCCACGGTTTTCGTAATCGCGCCAAGAAGAACAGAGGCCCAAGGGTCGTGGGCTTGGTCCGTCAGAATGATCCCTGTCCGGTTAGTTCTGCAAAGAGCCATGTGGGCCGGAGACTAGCCCAGTGAGGTTCTTCACCCAGATCTCCAGACCAAAATCTAACTCGCTGTCTGCTTGCGGGGGGCCCCAGGTAACGATCCAAAGGAACCCTCCTCGATCGCCCTCGAACAGCGAGTCGTACGATCCATTACGTACAACCCGCCACTCGCCTTGCTTGCCCGTCGCTTCCTCGTGAAGCGAAACCATATCAGCATACGTCTGGCCGGACGCCGTCCGGTGGCCCTGAGCCTTCGCGAGCGCCTCCTCGGGCGACGTGACGAGCAAGGGTCCCCATGCTACCCAGACCAGGGTTAAGACGACGACAAGCGGAGCGACGACCAGTATCAGGAGTCTCTTCATGCTCTCTCCCACAGCTTCGTGGCTGAATCCGTCTACCGATACTGAGCCAGAAACGCCGACATCTCCGCCGAGTCGACTGCCTCGTGGGTAACCGTCTCTCCATCGATGAAGTCCTTGAAGAGTAGCGGATATCCTTCAAACCAGATCACGTAGAACTCGCGGCCACTCTGCAGAGTGACGTGGAGCGAGATCCGAGCCATCGATTCCACGGCCGGCTCCGGTGAAATCTTCAGGCTGTTGACCAGCCTGACCAACTTTTCACGACTGGGACCGTCGTCCAAATCGACGAGGATCCGCCGCGCCTCGCCCCGCTCGGGATAGGGGGGAATCTCGACCACTGCCGAGGCCAACTCCTCGGGTGTCAGGGACATGAACGAGCCATCTGCGCGCGACACGACGGAGGAGGTCGTGTACGCCTTGTGCGTCGTCGTCTCAGGGACCGCGACTGTCGCCTCAGGGGCCGTGACCGTTCCCAGTTCTCTGGAATCCCTCACCACGTCAGCAGCCGCCACCACCGTCCAGAAGCCCGTCCTGGGAGCGTCTCCCTCCGAGCCCCGGACCTCCACCTCGAAGCGATAGACGGGCACCGCTATCGGCTCATCACCCGAGCCGGGATCCGCGTAGGCAAGAAACACGCTGCGGATCTCGACGGCGACCTCGCCTTGGATCTCGTTCTGCAGCGCTCCCGAGCCGCCCGTCTGCCACGCCTCCAGGTCCGCGACCACCTCCGCTATTGGGCGCAGGCGGACCAGCTTGCCCTCCAAAGGTTCCAGCTGCGGAATGGCCAGGGAGAGCTGGATGACCTCGTCATTACCAGCCACGCGCACGCCCACGTACCGCTCCAGACCCGCCGCCACCGGCTCGCGATCGAACCGGACCGCCCAGCTGGTGATCGACGTGCCCTCGGGCCCGCTCTCGCTCGAACCCACGCTCACCTGGGGGGCGGAATAGCCTTCGTCCCAGAGACCGTGCTCATCGAGGAAGGCACGGGCCACCTCAGCCGCCACGTCTTGGGAGCTGAGAGGCACGTTGCTGGGCGAGAGGTCCCCGCCGGGACCGAACCAAAGGTAGTGACCGGTGGCGACGGGTTTGGGCACCAAGCTCAGGTCGGTGCCGGGAAGGGTCTCGGAGGTGATCTTCTGCGCCGGGACACTCTCCGGGAACTCCGGCAAGGGGTGGGCGAGGGTGACACTCTCCGGAATGAGATAGGTGGGGGCATCGAGGAATGCATTGTGGTAGGGATGGAGGACGCTCACGTAGTCGCCAGCGGCCTGCTCTGGGGGTGCGGTGGTCATCTCCACCGCGCTGGTCGACGTAGACACGCCGGTCTCGGCATCCGCGGCCGGCTGCTCGCCACACGCCCAGAGGGTGAGGCACGTCCCGAAAAGCAGCACGCACGCTAGGACCGTGGCCAAGGTTGGGAATCTGCATTTCATGAGGTCTCCTCAGCAGCCCGCCTCACCTCAACCGTCTGACGCATCGCCCGCTTGGTTGGCTCCAACTCGATCACAGTGGTGGCTGCTCTCAACCAAGGATAGACCGGGAGCCAAGAGGCTAGCTTGGAAAGAGATCGGGCCTGCTCGGAACCGCGGTTCTACGTCCCGTCGATCAACTTCTGATGGGCGACCCTGGCCCAGAGAGCCATCCGATCCAACTCATCGCCGTAGTCCCGGGATACGGTCACGTACCCGAAACTCCCGCCGACGTGCACTCCGACATCTCGCCCATCTTGCGCGTATCTGTCCACGGCCGTCGTGGCCAGAACCGCTGCAAGATCCTCACAGGTCGCAGACGAGCCCGAAACGGGTCCTATGAAGAAAAGAAAGACCAGATCGCCGTTCGCGAACCTGTAACCCCGCCTTTCGTCGACCGGGACCGGCACAGCCGCATCGATGAGCCACGCCGTCTCCCCGCCCGCCATCACCGAATAGGGCAGCGTTCCCTCGAGATCCTCACGCTCGACCAACTGCTCGAAACGCATGGTGAACGAGGCGAAGGTCATGACGCCGGGCGGAAGAGTGGTCGACGGTGTCGGCGGCTCCGACGACGCCCTGGGTTCGTCGGCTGGGGGGTGAGAGGTCTGGGTGGTCGCTCCGACGTCCGCCCGGCTCACCGCAGACGACGCCGAAACAGAGCTGGAGGCGATCGTCGTGGCAATGACGCTGCCAACTGTCGTATCGCCGCCAGCCGTGCTCGCGGCAGACGCGCATCCAACCGCCAGGCCGGCCATCAGTACGGTGGCCAGCACTGGCGCGACAACCACGAAAACCGACCGAATCCCTGGGAGCACCCTCCCCTCCCCTCGTATCTTCCTTGTGGAAAGACGCTCGAGGGCCCCGTCCCGTTCCTCACACGACGGCCACTCCGGCGGCCGCAATGGCCGCCGGCACGATTCGGTCTATTTCACCACCAGGCTCACCAGCCGCCCCGGCACCACCACTTCCTTCAGGAGGACCGCTCCTTCCAGGTGCTTGGCTACACCCGGCAGGGCCTTGGCCGCCTCCAATACCTCCGCCGCCGGGGCATCCCGGGACACGACCACCCGGTCCCGCACCTTGCCGTTGACCTGAACCGCCAGCTCCACCGTCTCAGCGGCGAGGAAGCGCGGGTCGGGTTCCGGCCAGGGTGCGTCCCAGATGTCTTCCTTGCCCATCATCTCCCACAACTCGGCGCCCATGTGCGGTGCGAACGGCTCCAGCAACCGGACCATGGTCTCCAAGGCCAGGCCAAGCACCGCGCGGCCCGTCACGGTCGCCGCCAACCCCCCGGTCCGAGCGGCCCCGATATCGTTGTTGAGCTCCATGATCGCCGCGAGCGCGGTGTTGAAGTGGAAGCGCTGCCCTATATCCACGGTGGCTTTCTGCACCACCTGGTTGGTCTTTACAAGGAGGGCGCGTTCCGCCGGCGAAAGTGCCGCCTCAATGAGATCCGCCCCAGCCGCGGCGGGCCCGCGCCCAGCCCCAGCCCCGGCGCCGGCCTCCCGGTCGAACAGCCCCTCGTCGATCGCCTCGGTCACCTGCCGCCACACCCGGCTGAGGAAGCGATAGGTGCCTTCGATCCCCTGGTCGTTCCACTCGACGTCGCTCTCTCCCGGGCCCATGAAGAGGATGTAGCTCCGCAGCGAGTCGGCGCCATAGCGAGCTACGTGCTCGTCGGGATTGACAACGTTGCCCTTGCTCTTGGACATCTTGGCGCCCTTGTGGTAGATCATCCCTTGGGTAAAAAGGTTCTTGAACGGTTCCTCGAAGCCCACCAGCCCCAGGTCGTAGAGCACCTTGGTGAAGAAGCGGGAATACATCAAGTGGAGGATGGCGTGCTCCACTCCCCCGATGTACTGATCCACCGGGAGCCAGTAGTCGACCGCCGCCCGGTCGAAGGCCACGTCGTCCCGCCAGGGCGAGGCGTACCGCAGGTAGTACCAGGAGGAGTCGACGAAGGTGTCCATGGTGTCGCTCTCCCGCCGCGCCGCGCCGCCGCAGGCCGGACAGACTGTGTTGACCCACTGCTCGGCCGCTGCCAGAGGCGACTTGCCCTTGGGCGCGTAGTCGGTGATATCGGGAAGAAGCACGGGTAGCTGATCGTCGGGCACAGCCACCTCCCCGCAGGCATCGCAGTATACGATGGGAATGGGGGCGCCCCAGTAGCGCTGCCGTGACACCAGCCAGTCGCGCAACTTGTAGTTGACCGCGAAGTCGGCTTTGCCCTGCTTGTTGAGCCACTCGGTGACCTTGACGATGCCGTCGGCCTTCGCCAGGCCGTCGAACGCGCCGCTGTTGACCAGCAGACCATCGCCCGGGTAGGCCTGCACGAGCCCGCCCTCGGCATCCTTGAACTCGGCCGGGCTCTCGATGACCTCGATCACCTCCAGCCCGTACTTCCGGGCGAAGGCGAAGTCGCGCTCATCGTGCCCGGGCACGGCCATGATGGCCCCGGTGCCGTAGTCCATTAGCACGTAATCGGCCACGTAGATGGGGATCTTCCCGCCGGTGACCGGGTTGACGGCGTAACGCCCGGTGAAGACTCCCGTCTTCTCCTTCTCGATACTGGCCCGCTCGATGGCGGAGGTGGCCATGGCCTTGGCCACATAGCGTTTGACCTCCTCTTCCTGCGGCAGGCCGCGCAACAACTCTTCCACCAGCGGATGCTCGGGAGCCAGAATGAAGAACGTTGCGCCGAAGAGCGTGTCCGGCCTGGTGGTGAAGACGGTGACTTCGGTCGCGCCCGCGGCGGCGCCGGCCCCGCCAGCCTCACGGGCCTCACGCGCGTCGCGGGTGTCGCGGGCATCGCCGACAGCACTACGAGTAGCGTCGCCCTCTTGTCCGCCTCCCCCGGCCCCTTCAAGGGGCGCGATGGCGAAGACCACGTCGGCGCCGGTCGACTTCCCGATCCAGTTGCGCTGCATGGTAAGGACCCGCTCCGGCCACGATTCCAGCTTGTCGAAATCCGCGAGGAGCCGCTCCGCATAGTCGGTGATGCGGAAGAACCACTGGGTCAGCTTCTTGGCTTCCACCAGACTGTCGCAGCGCTCGCACGTCCCCTCGATCACCTGCTCGTTGGCCAGGACCGTCTGACACGAGGGACACCAGTTGACCGGCGCTTCCTTCTTGTAGGCGAGGCCCTTCTTGTACAGTTGCAGGAAGAGCCACTGCGTCCACCTGTAGTACACCGGCCGGCAGGTGACCACCTCCCGGGTCCAGTCGATAGACACGCCCAGCCGGCGTAGCTGCTGGTTGATGGTGACGATGGCCGCTTCGGTAAAACTGCTCGGAGGTTCTCCCGTCTTGATGGCCATGTTCTCGGAGTTGAGGCCGAAGGCGTCGTAGCCCATGGGGTGGAGCACACGCTGTCCCTGGTGGCGGCGGAAGCGGGCGATGACGTCGCCCATGGTGTAGTTCTTGACGTGACCCATGTGCGCGCTCCCCGATGGATAGGGAAACATCTCGAGCACATAGGTGGCATCCTGCCCCTTGCCCAACGGCCTCGGTCGCCCAGGGCCAGACCCCCCGGAGCCAGGGGTCTCAAGCTCGCCGAGAGCCGGCCCTTCCAGCGGGTTTGGGATCACGAAGGTCTTCCGCTCTTCCCAGACCTTCTGCCACTTGGTCTCTATCTGCTCCGGATCGTACTTGCGCGCCATGCGCCGTCCTTCCGCTCTGTTCCTCGTCTCTTACCTGGCGTCAGGGTCCTCGACGGCGAGACCGCGGCGACCCGATCCGGAACCCATTATTCCAGCCCCATCGCGCGGCGCCAAACTCCGTATTACCGTCACCGCCACAGCATCCGATCACACCCGGGCCCGCACTGAGGGCAACCGGGGCCTCCAAAGAAGTAAACAGCGAAGATACCAACGATCAAGAGAATTCAGATCCACGGGGACACCGTGAACGCGAACCCTTGGCGGCCACGAGCAAATCGACCTCACATTCCAGCACATGAAGGAGGGCAAGCACCTTGTCGACCGACTTGCGGTAGTTGGTGGGATCGAGGAGCCGATAGAACTGTGTCGGAGACGTGCCAAGCCTCCGGATGATCTCGCGCTTGGAAAGGGGGCTGTCCTCGACGCGCTTGATAGCCTCCAGAGTCAGTCTGTAGAGAAGAAGGTCGCGCATGTAGCCGGGGTCCCGATTGTACTCAAGAACCTGCTCGATGTGCACCGAGCCCTCCAAACCAGAGACCAGGCGGTAGGTGAACCCCTCTCCCCCAAGCTCGGCATCGATCCCGATATCAGCGATCGGATCGGCTGCGCTGGGAATCGGCGCGGCCTTCGAGTAGGGGAAGCTGAACTCTCCGTGAGACGTTGTGACCGCGAACACGTGCCTGTGGTTGTTGTATCTGACCGACTTGATCTTCACAGCAGACCCTCAGACTCCAGTTGGCGAATCAACTCCACTACTCTCGGCAATGGCCTGCCGGCCATCGGCTTGTGGCCGTCAAGGTCCCACTTCAAGACGAAGAGCCCACTCCGATAGACGTGCACGTGTCGGGGCGAGTGATCGCCCTTCCAGACAAGGAAGACATATCCGCCTCGCCGGACCTTGGACATGACTAATGTTACCTTCTGTGATAACGGTTTCCAAATGGCGCAAACTCCCCGGGTCGTGTTCGCCCCTGGGACTCTCGCAGGAAAGCCTACGCGGAGTAGCCGACGGTGGGCAATCCAACCTTGGATCGATGATGGCGTCAAGACGGCCCCACACGTTGGTTCCAGCCGCAGGCGAACCCGCGCCGTTCAGAGCGGCGGAAACCATCCACCGCACCACCTCAAGACATGGTGACATGTGATGTAATATGTCATCAAGCTGCATATCTCGGACCAAGGTCCGATGGCGCAGTCCCGCGAGGAGAGAACAATGGCACGCATGACCCGAACGCAGTTGATGCTGGAAGAAGAGGAGTATCGATTCCTCAAAGCCCGGGCCGCCGAGAGCGGGTCCAGCCTGTCCTCAGTGGTGAGAGGCCTCGTTCGGGAACGCATGCAGCGTGCAGCCGAGGATGCGCCCCACATCTGGGATGCCGCCGGCCTCATCGGCGAGAGTGATTTCAGCGGCAAGGATCACGACGCCGTCCTCTACGGCCACCGGCCGGGTACGTCGGCCGACGGCACGAGTACCGATCGCCCATGAGGCCTCTGTTCGTCGATACCTCCGGCTGGTACGACCTCCTGTTCGCGGGTTCCCCCAAGCACAAGGAGATCGTGCGGCTCATGCGGCAGCCAGATGCGGTCTTCGTGACCAGCACCTATGTGCTCGACGAGCTTGTCGCCCTGCTTCTGACCCGAAGCGACCACGAGACGGCGGCCAGAGCAGGTTCGCACATCCGCTCGGCAGCGGAGGTTAGAGTAGAGCACCCCGAAGCGACCGAGGAGCTGCGAGCATGGGCGCTCTTCCTCGAGCGCCCGGACAAGACGTACACGCTGACCGATTGCCTGAGCTTCGTGATGATGCGGCGGCTGAGGATAGAGGCCGCCATCGCCACCGACGAGCACTTCCGCCAGGAAGGCTTCGCTACGCTGCCCTGAACCCTGCCTTAGCGCCGGCCTCGCGCTGGTCAGAGCCAAGCGCCCAGGGCTATCAGAACGGCCGAGACCGTGAAGATGACCGGGCAGAGCCGGAAGGGCAGAAAGGCGACCCTGAAGCCGGTGAACAGGGACACGAGCGCGAGAGCGAGTAGCGTCGCGATCGCCACGGCGTAGACTGCCGCCGAGACCGTGGCCTCTGAGTCGACCGCGGTCACCCCCGTTACGAAAGCGGCCGTCGAGACAAGCGCCACTCCCTCTACGATCCACTCCATGGTGATGATGCGCCGGTTGTCCGCCGTCACTTCGCCGAAGCCTGCCACCACCCCCCGCGTGGCGAAGAGGTGCGCGACTCCCCATGCGGCGGTCATCGCCGCTGCGATGTATATGAGGACCTCCATCACAGCCCCGTTTCTCTATCCCTCGGCCTCTCTCCAGCGACTCCGCTATCCCAAGATACCTCTCGTGCACGCTCGTTCAGCACGACCGTGTCTCCGGCGTCTGTGCCCTTGGCAGAGACCCGGGAGCACACGGCCGATGCTCGGGGCAAGTTGAGGGCATCCGTCACCGGGGGACTGCCCTTGCAGGGCAGTCCCCCGATTAGGACCCTATGAGTATTGCCGTCAGTATGTGACGAAACTAGGCAGCCAGGTAGCGATCTGCGGGAATATCAGCAGCAGTGCCGCCAGGACGATCATGCCTGCCAAGAACGCCACCGCGCCCTTGAATATCTTTCCCATGGGTACGTCCGGCGCCACTCCTTTGATGATGTAGACGTTTATCCCCACCGGCGGCGTGATGACGCCCATCTCCACCACCAGGACGATGATGACGCCGAACCAGATGGGGTCGAAGCCCAGGGCCATGACGGTGGGATAGAGTATGGGGACGGTCAACGTGACCATGGCCAGGGAGTCCATGAAGCATCCCGCGACCAGATACATGGCGAGTATCATGATCATGACGACCGTCGGGGGGACGGGGAGACCGCCGAGGAAATCGGCAGCGGCCCCGGGTATCCCGGTAACGGCCATGAAGTGACCGAACACCGTCGCGCCCGCGACAATGGTCATGATCATGGCGGTGATCAGCAGCGTGTCCTTGACCGAAAGCCAGAACCTCCGCAGGTCGAACGACCTTCTGAGTACTCCTATGACGATGGCGGCCGCCGTCCCCACGCCGGCAGCCTGGGTGGGGCTAAAAAGCCCCGCGAACAGGCCGCCGATGACCAATGCGAAGAGAAACAGCATCTCCAAGAGACCGGTCAGACCGATCAGCTTCTGTTTCATGGTGGTACCGCCCCCAGCCGGAGCTGAGGTCGGCTTGAACACCGTCCAGATGTAGACCGCGAAGATGAAGAAAAGAGCCAGGATCAGACCGGGGACCACCCCGGCCACAAAAAGCTTGCCGATCGACTGCTCAGAAAGGATGCCGTAGATGATGAAGATGGTGCTGGGCGGGATCATGATCCCCAGACTCCCGGCCGCGGCCATGGTGCCGCAGGCCAGACCGGGGTCGTACCCGTAACGCCGCATCTCCGGTATGGCCACTTTGCCCATGGCCGCCGCGGTAGCGCTCGTCGAGCCACAGATGGCCGAGAACCCGGCCGTCGCGACGATCGTGGCCATAGCCAGTCCCCCGCGCCACCTGCCGAAGATGATATACGCGGCCTGGTACAGCCTGCCGCTCATCCCCGCATAGAATGCCACCGAGCCCATGAAGACGAACATAGGGATGACCGTGAGGTTGTAGCTGGACCAGATCTCCCAGAAGTCTCGCGCCAATATGCTCAGCCCGGCCTCCGGCCCCTTGACCGCCGCGAACCCGATCAATCCCACGAAGGCCATGGTGAAGCCCACGGGCATGCCCAGCAGGAAGATGACCACCAGGACGGCGACCCCTATGATCCCGATGGTCACGGGGTCCATGTCTTGACCGCCCTGGTGATCGATTTGATGAAGTCCATGATCAGGACCAGCAGAAGCGCCAAGAAGCACACCGCCATCCCGTACACGAAGGGATAGAAGGGGATCTTCTGGGTCATGGAAACTTCACCGGTGGATCTGAGCTTCCCGGCGTACTTGAAGCTGTAGTAGGTCAGCAATACCATCAGACAAATGCTGAAGAAGACCATGATGGCGTCGATCACCAGCTTGGAGCGGCGGGGGAACTTCTCCACGATGAAGTCGACCGCCACGTGCCCCTTCATCACCTGCGTGAAGGGGACTGCGCCGGCTATCGCCACCACCGCCAAGAAAGATATGATCTCGATGCCTCCCGGCACCGGGCGGGAGAGTATCTTGATCCCGATGACGTCGGCGACTATGAGAACGAGCATCCCAACGAGGCCGGCGCCGGCGATCCAGAACAGGATCTTGCTGAAGAGTACGATGTACCTATCTACGGTCTTTAGGGGGCCGTTCTCAGCTTCGACCTCCCGGACCGGGAGCGGCTCCATCTCGGGAGGAAGCATCTCCATAGGACCTCCTTGGGGTACGACCACCGCTTAGGCATAGAGGCGGGGCTTGCGCCCCGCCTCTATGCTGGTTTTCCTCACTACTTGTAGCTTGCCGGTCGCTGGATCCGGGCTCCTACTTAGCCGACGGTGACTTGATGTTCTCCTTGACCCACGCGGAGCATTCTTCTTCGGAGACCTGGTTCTGCGTCCAGTAGGCGATCCGCTCCTGGATGAACCCTTCATAGTCGTCCGTGAAGCCCGCGTCCTTGAGAGCGGTGTTCTTCTCATCGATCATCGGTCGGACGGCGGTCTTCCAGGCAGCGTTCTCCTCTTCGGACAGGTCGATCTCCTCACGGCCCTCCTGCTCGTTGAAGAAGGCCATGGCGTCGTAGTCGTAGGCCGAAGCTACCTTGGCCCAGTATTCGACGTACTCCGCGCTCACGTCGGTGAAGATCTGCTGGATATCCGGCGGCAGCTCGCTCCATTTGTCGCCGTTCATAACGAGGTACATGCCGGTGCACGAGCCGATGGAGAAGCAGTTGGTGACGTACTTGACCACCTCGGCCTGCTTCCAGCCCAGCAACACCTCCCGAGGAGCGATGCTCCCGTCGATGACACCTTTGGACATGAGTTCGTAGGCCTCGTTCTGAGGCGCGGCATACCCTTCGGCTCCCAGTAGGCCGGCGATAGTGGCCCCTACGCCGGTGGACCTGAGCACCATCCCCTTGTTATCCGCCAGCGTCTTCACCGGCTTGCTGGTGGTGAAGACCACCTGAGGCCCTGTCCCGTAGAAGGCGAACAGATGCACGTCGTTGAACTCGGCCGGCTTGAATTTGTTGTAGTAGTCGTTCACCACCATGGTCGAGACGTACCCGGCGGGATAGCCATGGGGGAAGTCGACGAATTCCATGATGGGGAAGATCCCCGGGGTATAGGCCATGACCGAGAACCCGAGGTCGGAGATACCGGTCACCACGCCGTCATAGACTTTGTTGGCGGCCGTGAGAGAGGCTCCGGGCAGGTACTCGAACTCCACCGCGCCGTTGGTGCGCTTGGTGATCTCAGCCTGCCACATCTCGCCCACGATCGCGATGTTGTTCGTGGCCGGGAAGAACGTGTTGAAGGTGAATTTCCAGGTTCCGGGAGCATACGCCGAAGTCGTGGTGGTCTCGGCGGCCGCCGTAGTGGTGGTCTCCGCGGCCCCGGTCGTGGCCGTCGTGGGCGCCGCCGTGGTGGGCGCGGCGCTCGTCGTTGTCTCCTCCTCTTCGCCGCAAGCGGCCAGCCCCAACATCGTAAGCGCGAACACCAGCACCAACCCTAGGATCAACGCTTTCTTCATTGTCCGCCCTCCTCTTGCTTTCCCCGGCAGGACCCGGCCCTCACCGGTCCCCCGCCGGCTTGCCTGATGAGCACATGCTGACTGTATCAAATGGATGACAGCCTGCATATCTCTCGAAAGGTCAGACCGCCAGAGAACCTATCCGAGCTTGTTCCCTCCCGATCGACCCCGCATTGGCAGATGGCGGAGGAGGCTCCGCTGGGACAAGCAGATCGAGTATGCTGAGCAAAGAGCCGTCGAGACTATGCGTGGCCGCTTCTTCCACCAGTCTTGACTTGGGTCGGAATGCCACCGAAATGCCCGCGTCTCGTAGCATGCAGATGTCGTTCTCCCCATCGCCCACCGCCAGGGTCTGCTCGGGCACGAGCCCGGCCGACTCGTGCAATCGCCTGATCACGTTTGACTTGCAGCAATCGTGCTCCCGACACCCCCCGGGGCCGAGCATGAACGGCGACAGCGTGATCTCCCCCGTCGCCGTGCCGTTTCGAAACCGCATCACGTGAGCTACGCTGAAGTCAGCAAAGACCCGTCGGCGAACCGTCTCCGCCGCGACGTGGAAGCTGTCGGTCACAATGCCTACCCGGTAGCCCGCCTTGCGAAGAGCGACCACAAGGTCCACGGCGCCCTCCATGAGCGGCATGGACAAGGCCGTCTCTTCAAAAACCTCCCGGCGTACCCCGGTGAACAATGACGCGATGGCCCTGGTCCGCTCGCCGTCAGGCAAGACCTTGCTATCCAGGAGCAGTGGGAGCTCGGACTGAGCTCCGATCCGATCGGCCAGCGCTACAACGAAACGACCATCCAGGAGGACGCCGTCCATATCAAGCAGGGCGAACTTCCGTCCATCGGCGGGGGAATCTACGGGTGGGAGAAGCTCAGCTTTGGCTCTTCGCTCCGTCTCCTGCATCTCAAGCACGAGATTCATGCTCAGACGCTCGTGTCTCCACGCCCGGTCGAGAATGACCCTGGTGACCTGTCGTGCCATGTCCCCCAAAGCCTCGAGCGGCTGACTTTCGTGGTCGATCCGACCGATGTCGACCTCCACTGCCCGAGCTCCCCTGGCCACCACGTCGATCAGCAGGCCCACATCGACACCGTAGTCATTCTCGAGCCGAAGGCTGCCGACCAACCAACGTCGAACGGCGACGATCCCTCCAAGTGGCTGATCAAACCTGGCCAACTCGGGAAAGAAGGCACCAAGAAGTGGGCGGGCGGTCAGAATGGTCACGCGGCCGGAGTCGCGCGTGAACTTGGCCTTCACCAGATCTGCCTCCCCCGCGAGGATGGGAGCGACCATCCTTTCGACGAAATCCTCGCTGATCTCCAGGAGGTCTGCGTCGAGAAAGAGGACGATCTCTCCCCGGGTAGCCCTCACCCCGTCCTCCATGGACGCACCCTTGCCCAAAAGCGAACTCATCATCACCCGGGCGCCCGCTTGCGCGGCAACTTCTGCGGTGCCATCAACAGAACCGTCGTCAACCACCAGAACCTCGAGCACCTTGGGGCTGCTTCTGACAAGCCGCACGAGCTGACCGATGGTCCCTGCCTCATTGAGAGCTGGGATCACAACGGAGATCGCCCCAGCTTCAATTGTCCGAGGGCTGCTCTCCTTGTCTCGCGGATCTCCGGATACACCCGGCCCGAAGGAAGAGGCAGCCGGGATGCTCGTCGCGATGCGCCTGGCGCGAGCCAGCCCGATTTGTGTCAGAGCTAAGTGACCCAAAGTCGGCCACTCGACCGCTCCGCAGCGAGTCCAAAGATCGCTGCAGTGACTTGCTTCATCGTCGGTATATGAGAGGTATTCCTGGACATCGCGGAACGATACAGCGGTGTTCGCCTCACCGCCGACGAGATCGTGGACGGCCTGCAGATACCGTCGTTCGGCCTGACCGATCGCTTCCGTGGACCTCATCACTCCACCTTTCCAGAGACCGACGGAGGTCCGTCTCATACGTGGGATGACGGCCAGCAGAAGTAGCTGACCCCGGCACGGGCTTTGTCTTCGCGTAATCGATAGTTTCTCACAAGTGAGTAACGTTCCTGTAGCGAACAGCTGACGAGAACCTGAACACGATTGCGCCCATCGGGCGCCCTCGGTCGCCTGTGACATCTTGATGCCGCCCTCTTCCGGTCCTAGTATGAGAAGCGACTTGGACCGCAACTCAGCGGGAGACGCCGGTGTCAACTCTGGACGTGGTCATACGTATCCTCCTCGCCGGCGTGCTCGGTGGACTGATCGGGATAGAGCGAGAGATCCGGGAGCACACGGCGGGCTTCAGGACTCACATCCTGGTCGCGGTGGGGGCAGCCGCTTTTACCATGGCCTCGTCGTACGGTCTCGAGGGAACGGATTTCGACCCCAACCGGATCTCGGCCCAGGTGGTGACCGGGATAGGCTTCCTGGGCGCCGGAGCTATCATCCGGTACGGCGTCTCGGTGCGGGGCCTTACCACGGCTGCGAGTCTTTGGACCGTGGCCGCAGTGGGACTACTCGCTGCCCAGGGTTTCTACTCCGCGGCCCTGATCACCACGGGAGTGGTGATAGTCAGTCTCTACGTTCTGCGACTCATCGAGAACCGCATCCTCTATCCCCGCTTGGGACAAGCGGTAGGAGTGCGGATCCATTTCCGCTCTCCCGGCTTTTCATCCCTCGCTCAACTCCTGGGCATGCTCCATGCGGCCCACGTGATCGTCAAGGAGATGGCCGTGGTGCCGGGCGAGGATGACCGCGACACCATCCATCTCTTTTTGAAGATGCCGCGCGGCCTCGATAGAGCCAAGCTGACCGCTCTCATCGCAGAACTGGAAGAAGTGCGGTCGGTCAGCGTGGACTAGGTGGGTCGAGGCGCCGCCCCACCGACGTCGCGATCACTCTTCGAATAGGGAACGAGGGAGTCCGGACTGGCGGACGACTGAGGCGAGTGTGCCTCGTCTGAGTTCAGCATGAGTGGGAACGGGCACCGTGACTGTGCGGTCCGGCGTGCCCTTCTGCATCACGACGTGACTTCCCCTGCGGCTTGCTTCGGTGAAGCCCTGATCGGAGAGAATGCGGCAGACGTCGGCTCCGGACAGGACCCTAAGCCGCCCCACCGCGGGCCTCGAAGTGGGTCACATAGACGCGAGCCTTCAGCCTCGAGGAGATCTCCGCAGGATCGGCGCACGAGAGGAGGAGTTCGACGGCCTCGCGAAGATTGTCCGTCGCCTGCTCAACGCTCTCGCCCTGGCTGGCGACATCAAGCTCGGGGCACAGGGCGACGAATCCGTCGCCATCTTCTTCCACGATCGCCGTTAGATACATGTTCGCCGTCTCCGGTGGCAGGAGATGGGACCTCACTTCTGACGCTCGCATCTTGTTGCCTTCTGAAAACGAGTATAGACGACGCAGCCCCTCTTCGTGGCGACAGCCGAGCGCGAAGCATACACATGCGAGGCCCTGGCTCGCATCCGACTTTGGACGGATCTTGGGCTGGCGTGATAAGGGGCACTCCATCCCTGCCGACTCAATGACCGCCTCGGTCCAAAGTCCCGGTATGTTCGCAATTGCGGGCGGCATAGTGTCCGCAGAATCAATCTGACTGATTCTGACGGTGCTAAAATGGCGCTACTACAGAACCACTTCCAGGCCGAGGACACCATGGCGGTCAGTCTGTCGATCAAGGACGTGCCCGAAGAGATACTCCAGCGCCTGCGCGCTCGGGCTCAGCGGAACCACCGGTCGCTTCAGAAGGAGCTTCTGGCGATAGTAGAGGCGGCCGCCTTCGGAGAAGCCGAGCTATCGGTGGACGACTTGATACAGCACGTCCGTGAGTCAGGCCTGTCCACGCCTGACGAGGCCACCGGTTGGATCCGGGAACTCCGCGATGGGCGTTGACGACGCCGTCGTTTGCGACGCCTCGGTGCTCGCGGCGATGGTGTTCGGTGAGCCCGGATCTTCCGAAGCGCACGCGGTCACGCGCTCGCGACGGCTGCTTGCGCCCTCGCTATTACGGTACGAGATGGCACAGGTGGCGGTCCGCAAGTGCGTCGTGGGGCGAGGGGACGCACCGCTTGTCGAGCAGGCGTTCGCAGCCGGTCTTCGCGTGCCGGTAAGGCTGGTGGAGCCCTCCTGGCTCGCCGTCGTCAGGTTGGCGCGAGACAAGGACTTGACAGCCTACGACGCCTCATACCTGCAACTCGCGCTGGAACTGGGTGTCGCCCTCGCGACTCTCGATAGGGGCCTCGCGCGCACGGCGGCGGCCCTGGGGATCAAAGCCGCCCCGACGCGCTAACCGGAGCCGCCGTGGCGCAGCCCGACCGCGCTAACCGTCGCCGGCGCGAGAGCCGCCGGCCGCTCCGCTGCGCATGAGACTCAGGTCGCGGGCGAGGTCCCTGATCTCGTCGCGCAGCTTGGCGGCATACTCGAAGCGCAACTCTTCGGCCGCCGCGAACATCTCTTCTTCCAGGGTAGCCATGAGCCGCTCGATCTCCTCCGCCGACATCGCTTCTCCCCGGGCGGTCTTGCGCCGCTCTTTGTAGGGCACGGTGCCGCTGATGCCTAGCAGTTCCGCGATGTCGGACACCCCTTTCACGATGCTGCGCGGCTCGATCCCATGCTCGGCGTTGAAGGCCAGCTGGGTGGCGCGCCGGCGCTCGGTCTCCGATACCGCCTTGTCCATGGCCGCCGTCCTTTTGTCGGCGTACATGATGACCGTCCCCTCCACATTGCGCGCCGCCCGGCCTATGGTCTGGATGAGGGCCGTCTCTCCGCGCAGAAAGCCCTCCTTATCGGCGTCCAGGATGGCGACGAGCGTTACTTCCGGCAGATCGAGGCCCTCGCGCAGCAGGTTGATGCCCACCAGCACGTCCACCTCCCCCAGACGCAACTCGCGCACCGTGCGCACCCGCTCGAGCGTGTCCACCTCGGAATGCAGATAACGGACGCGGAAGCCCATCTCCAACAGGTAGTCGGTGAGGTCCTCCGCCATCTTCTTGGTGAGTGTGGTCACCAGGGTGCGCTGCCCCTTCTCGACGCGCCTGCGGATCTCGTTCATGAGGTCGTCGATCTGGTGACGGGTGGGTCTCACCTCCACGTACGGGTCCACGAGACCGGTAGGCCGCACGAGCTGCTCCACCACCTGGCTGGAGACCGACGTCTCCCATTCACTCGGTGTGGCCGAGACGAACACCATCTGCGGCACTCGTTCCATGAACTCGTCGAAACGGAGCGGGCGGTTGTCCAGGGCCGAAGGCAGGCGAAAGCCGTGCTCCACCAGCATGTTCTTGCGGCTGCGATCGCCCTCGTACATGCCGTGCAACTGGGGCACGGTCATGTGCGACTCGTCGATGAACACAAGAAGTCCTTGGGGAAGAAGTCGAGCAACGTGTAGGGCGGCTCGCCCGGCTTGCGTCCCGACAGGATGCGCGAGTAGTTCTCGATGCCGCTGCAGTAACCGAGCTCGCGCAGCATCTCCATGTCGTATTGAGTC